>DATNPN010000043.1:0-501956 GCA_036703195.1 Planktothrix sp.
GCCCTTGGCGTCATCGAGACGAGCCTTGGACTGCTCGAACTTCTCGTTCACCTTGTCGCCGGCGGCGTTGATCTTCGCACCGACGGAGTTCATGCCCTTGTAGGACTCGAGCACGGCGGCGGCGGAGTCGTTGACCTGCGTAGCCTTGGCGCGAGCCTGGTGGCTCTTGGCGGTACGCTGCAGCTCGGCGAGCTTGCTCTTCGCCTGGGAGACGGCGGAGTAGGTGGCGTCGACGGTGGCCTGGATGTCGGCAACGACGCTCTTCTGGGCGTCGCGCTCGGTTTCCTTGGCACCGACATTGGCGAGCTGGCTGGCCACCATCTCATCGGCGCCGGCTTGGCCAGCGTCCTTCATCTGAGCGGCCAGGTTGTAGTCGTTGGTGGCGCTGGTGACGTCGGTTTCGAGCTGAGAGAGCTTGTTCTTCTCGTTGTTGAGAGTGCCCTTCAGTTCGGAGGCCTTGCGCTGACCGTCGGCGACGATCTTCGCTTCCTTGTCGATGAGAGCCATCTCTTCATCGATGGGGTCGACGGTGAGAGCCTTGCTGATCTTGATGCCGATCAGCATGCGCAGCTTGTCGCGGAAGGGGTTGGGGACGATCATGCCGAGCACGACCAGACCGATGAAACCGAACACGAGTGCGGCGATGGGGTGGGCGAGTAACGCTTCCATTGTGATGCTCCTTTGTACCTTTGGGTGAAATTGGCTGCGCCGGCGCGTTTTATACGCTGCCGGCGGATGCCGGATTAGACAACTTTGAGAGCGCCGAACTCGACGCTCTCGAACCGAGACACCGAGCGGGACTTAGATTTCGTCGCCGCCGGTGACGTTGCGCGAATCTTCCTGGGGGGCGTCCTGCGTCACGTTGCGAGAATCATCCTGGAAGCCGCCCTGCTGGCTGTCGTCGACAGATGGACCAGGATTATTCTGCTGCTGCGCTTGGAGTTCGGCCTGACGAATCGCTTCCTGCTGCTGGTTGTACAACGTGACCGCTGCGGCAACGGCTGCTGCCACCGCGTTCACTGCTGCTTGCCGCGCCTCTTCCGCCTGGTTGAACGCCGTGTTGGCGTACGACGTGGCGTCTTCGTAGTCGCGGTTGGCCAGCGACTGCTGTGCGGAAGCCAGCGAGATGGCTGCCGCCGACAGGTTGACGCCGCCGTTGAACAGCTGCGGCTGCCCACCAATCACCTCTTCTTGAGCGTAATTGGTGCCCTCGACGACCGCGATCTTTTCGACGGCCTGAGTGATGGCAACGCGAGCTTCGTTGGCGCGTTCGTGGTCGTTTTCGGCCATGCGCACGGATTCGGAGACATCGCCTTCGACGGCTTCCACCGACTTATCGATTGCTGCCCAATCCGACTTGGCCACCTGCAAGCTCGTCTGCGCACTGCTCAACGCCGCGATGGCGTTGTTCAGCTTGTTGCGAGCCGGCTGGCGGGTGTCGGCGCTGGCTACCGTGGTGCGCGCCGTTTGAATGGCGCCGCTCAACTCGCTGACGCGCTGCGCGGCCAGGTCGTGAGCGTTCTTGTCCGCATCGATAGCGCGGTCGACGCCTTCGAGCGCAGCCAGAGTGGTGTCGGCGGTATGCGCCATGGCCACCCAGTCGCACACAGGCTTCGCTGTTTCGCGCACGAGCGTCTGCACGTTCACCTGCTGATTGCGCAGCGAGGCGTCCGTGGCGTTGGAGGTGTAGGTCGAGTTCTGCTGCAGCTTGAACGACAGGCTGCTGTTGAGCTGATTGACTTGCGCCGTCACGGTTTTGGCGTGATCACGCAGAGCCCTGAGCTCAGCCAGTCTCGAGTGCACAGCCGCCAATCCCGCGCGCGCCGAATCGATCGACGAGCCCGTGGACTGAACAGTGTTCTGTGCCGCCAGGAAGTGCTGTGTGTGGTAGGCATTGCGCGCCTGACCCAGCTGCGCTTCTGTCGCTCCGGCAACGCTTTTCGCGGTAGCGACGGCATGCTGCACTTGCGTGTAGTTGCCGTCCACGAAGTTAGCCGTCAGTTCAGCCATCGCGGTTTCGGCCGCGGGGGTTTCCTGACGTAAAGTTGCCAGAACGTTGCGCACCGGGGTCACGTGCTGCTCCACATACGCCTTGGCCGCCAGCACCGCATCGATGATGCTGTTGGCTTCGGCGGCGCTCTTCTCGGCAGAGTGCTTCTCAGCGTCGGCCGTATCGAGATCCGCCGCCACCAGCGCCGTTTGAGAGGCGCCGAAGTGCGTGTTGGCATCCTTAATGGAGCCGTCCGGGTCGCCATTCTCCTCGGTGAGAAGGAAGGTGGCCGCCGCCGTCGCCGGATGGTCTTCACCCGAAACGAACGGATAGCTGTATTCAACCACCTTCTGCCGCACCTGCGCCGCGCGAGTGGTGGCGCCGGTGATGGCAGTCTGGGTGTCGCCGTAGCTCTTCTTGATGGCGACAGCGCGCAGCATGTCACTCTTGAGCTTCTCGATGCCCTTCTCGACAGCTTCCGACTCGGCTTTGGCACCGATCGGGTTGCTGCCCATCAGGTCGAGCACCTTACCGCCTCTTCCCTTGAGGTCGTCGTACCGGCTCTGGTAAGGCGCGAACGGCAGTTGCGCTTCCTGCTCGAGAGCGGGGCGGGTGGTGTCGATCTCGGCGAGCATGTTTTTGATCGCTGCCGCATTCGCCGTGGTCTGGCGGAAGGCGTCGGCGATCTCTTTCAGCTCCGCGTCGGTCTGCGTGTAGAGCGCGTCGTAGCCGTCGATCAGCTCCTGCGGCTGCGTCCACGTGATCTTCTCGAAGAAGTCCTTGAGCGTTTTCTTCGCATCGGGAAGCTCACTGCCGGTCCACGTGCCGGAGGCGGTGGTGAGCATGGCGGTGACGGCGTCTGCCTTCCAGAACATCGGCCAGACAGCGGACTTGGCGGCCGCTTCGGCGCGATCGAATAGATCCTGAATGGCGAGCTGCTTGCTGTTGAGCGTGGCAAAACCGTTGCGCGCCTCTTCGAAGCGAGTCTTGGTGTCACCGACGAAGGTTTTGGCGAACACATCCTGCTGCTTGAGGAATCCCATGTGGGCGCCTTCAAGCTGGTCGGCGAGCTGGCCGACGTGCGTTGCGTACTGACGCCACTTCTCGAGCACTGCCTTCATCTTGCGGCTCTTCGTCAGGAAGAGGAAGGTGAGGACAATCAAAATCGCCGCCACGAGGCTGGCGAGGATGATGTACCAGAGGGTCACGTGCATGAAGTGGTAATGGCTGACCGCCCCGTTGATCCCGTCTGCCACCTGGTCGGCAAAACCGGCCGCGTCGTTGGGCATATGGACTTTGAAGGCGTCGTTGCCAATGTCCATCAGCTGGGGATTGAGTCCTTCTTTCTGAATCAGGTTGCCGCCGTTGAGCGTAAATTGATTCCTGCCGTCGGTGGTGCGCACGATCAGAATAAGCTGATACGTCTCGAGCGGAAACCCTGATTTGGCTTGCCACGAGCTGGTGATTTTCGATGCCACCATACTGGCGAACTTTTGCCCCGGAGCCGGCGTCTCATCGCCCTTGAGCGAGTAGACGAAGAAGTACTGAACCCCCTCTGTCTTGCTGCGTTGCTCAAGATCGCTCTCGAGCTGCGCCACTTGAGACGAGGAGATCGCACTGCCGACGAGCTGCGGGTCGACATAAACATGGTGACTGGCGTTGAAGTCGGGCGTGTAGGTTGGGGCTGCAAATGCCGAACCCGTCCCGAGCAGAAGAGCCGCTACCAGCGTTAACAACGCCAGCGGGTTAAACAGTCTCATCTTGCTTGCTTTCATCTATGTCCTCCATCTGAGGGAAGAATTTTGTGTGTGCGGTCACGCGCGTGCCGCAGAAATATTCGCCGCTCCGCTTGAGGTGGTACGGCTTTCAAACAGGACTGACACAGCAGACAGTTCTCTGCCTCCACCGGACCATTTAGCTAGCGCCAATGCAGACATAGCCTCAACTCCAGGATGTGAAATCCAGGGGAAGGCGATGTTTGAATTGAGATGCAGAGGTGTTGGTTGCTAGTTGGCTTCTGGGAGAGGGAGGTCTAAGTGCTCTTGAAAACTAGCAAAGATAGAGAGCCCATACCAAATTTGCACGTTACGTTCGCAAGCACGGCTGAGCCTCGTCAAATGCGTGCCAGTTGCGCTTGTCACCGGGATTGGTACCACGCGTATGTAATGACAATGAATGGCAGTTTAGATGCAGTTGCTTAGCCAGGCTAGCGTAGTCGGCCGTTACATTCGTAAATCAGCTCTTAGAGCCAGTTTGTTAAGGGGCACTCAGAAATCGATGGACAACAATTTCTTGTCACTTGAATGGCACACGAATGTGACCGAATTGTGTCGCGTTTGTGAATCCAATTGTTATGCGGGTTTCATATGGACTGTCGGCGTGACAAATTGCTGCCAGGTTGCGATTCTTCTCGTCGCCTCTTCGAGCAAACCATTTGTTGTGAAGCGAATACCGATGAGAGGCGGGTTTTGTGCGCTCCGCCTGGCTTGCCGCCACCGCTCATGGTGCCATAAAGTCCGCCCAAATATTATGCATGACTAATTCGATCGGTCGCGATATCTTGGCAACCAAGCACAGCTCGCGCGAGTTCTGGTGTTGGTGATACTTGGCATCCTCTTATATGTACGCGGTTGGACCGAGTCGGCACTGGCGGTGATCGAGGCAAAAGCGGCAACGGAGCACAGTTAAGTGGCATGTGGTAGCGAAGAGTCTTCTCTTTTATGCCTTCTTGACAACCACTCGAAGCGACAGAACTCCGGGGGGAGGAGAAAATTTTTGCGCTGGCAATCTGCCCGGTGAATGTCTGAGCAGATTATTGATGGTTGCTCAGTACAATGGCGATGGACTCTAAGTTTCAGCACTTAGCAGCAAATTCGATGATAGTCCGCTAAGAGTGAAGCGTTTGTGAGTCTCGATTTAGAATGTTTGTCTATTAGCCTCTTGGCAACTTTGCTAAAGACGGAGCTGGCGGCGTTTTGTAATCTCTTGACAACGATAAAATTTGGGGTTGTGCTTGGTTATCGCAAGATCGGCATGGATGCACGATTTTGGCCTATGTTCTCAGAGCTCTGGTTTATGGTTATTTGCAAGAAAGTGATACTCGCTTAAGAATCGCATGGCAACTGCTTCTTGATAACCACCTCCGAGCCAGCGCCTGCATCTCGCCTTGCCTTCTTGGCATCCTTTATATAGGTCGGTTTCCAACTTTGACTGAGTGAGAACCGCTTCATCAGCAGCTTCTCGTCGAAATTACAGTTGATCCTCTTGACATCCATGATTGAACTGTTCTCGCTAACCGCGCGAGCATTAGGTGCGTTTTATTAGTAACCATGCCGGTTTTCGCGTGTCTACGTGTACCCCAAAAATAAATGGGATATACGGGAAGTCAAGTGATGGGTTGGCGGTTTACAGAACCGATCTCTCGTCAATTCTTGTATTACAACTGATTTCACACTAGATGGAGTCTTACCAGTACATAGTGCAAGTATGGACTTACTCCATTGTTCGCTGAATCAAGTCCACACAACTCCAAACCCACTCCAACTCCAGCTTTCGCAATATCTTCCTTCCTGTTTTACCAGGGCGGAGGAGCTTTTCGTGGCTGATGTGGACTTGAAGCGCTGGTACTTGCACCACACTGGCAAAGCCAGATAGGGAGTTTGACATGATTTCTTATATCGCTTTCGCGCTGTGTGTTCTTGCAATACCGGTGCGATTTTCATTCAACAGCCGAACTGGCAGGGAGGTTTCAGATGCAATTAGATGAACTGGACCGCCTGCTCAAGGAATGGCGTGCCAATGTCGATGCAGCACAGAACAACCTCTACGAACTTCAGAAAAAGCTGACCTATAAACTCCTCTGCGGCGATCCTCTCAAGAACATGCCGCCGATGAAGCTAAAAGGTCAGTCTGCTACGAAGGTCGCGGAGGCACTCGTTCAGATTCAAACCGTGGACGAGTATCTGCCGCTGCTCGATAAAACGATCCACCTGGCGCAGACAAAGCGCGACACCGAGATGCCTCGCTTCATGCAGGGCAACAAGATTCAGGAGATCGCAGTACTTCTCACAGGAGATTCGATTGAGCTGCCCGCGGTGCCCGTGCCTCTGGCCGAACGCGGCTTGCTCAGCGCTTCCACTGTCGCCCGCCACGCCTCGCCTCGCGCCCTGCTCGATTCGATGGTCGACGCCTTCAGTAAAGGTCAAGCCGTTATCGCGCAGGTTGAGCAGGTATGGCACAGCTCGAAGTCCAAACTCGACGCTGCCTGGGATGATCTCAAACAGCTCGAAGTTAAGGTCAATGCTCTCGGCAGTGAAGCTGCCCGCAACGAGCTTGCCACCGCCCGTGATGCGCTGCAGAACTGGCAGAACTCATGGGAAGCTGACCCTTTAGGCGTCGGTCAGGGATTGGATTGTCTCGAGAAGCTCAAGCAACGCCTAGGCGGATTCGAGCAAGACAAAAAGACCTCTTCCAGCGAGTTGGAGCAAGCGCGCGGCACGATGGCGCGGCTGAAGCTTCTGCCCAACATGGACGCCAACCGGCTGTCCAGCCTGGAAAACTCTCTTACCGGCATCGAAGGCGCCTTCATCAAAGGTGACTATCCGCTGGTGAGGAGTTTGCTCGATGCCTGGCGCAAGGCTGCCGTCGACCTGGAAAGCAGGAAGACTTCGCAGACCTCCAGTGCGCCACCGAAGTACACTCCCGGTCCGTCGCAGACGAGTGGGCATGACCCGCGCGTCAACGTCGTGACGCACCCGCCGCTGGTGCGCGAGAAGTCCGACCTGGAGCGCCTGGTGGAAGGCGATGTGCCTCTGCCGCCGGCGCCACCTGCCAAGGTCGACCAGCCGGTCAATCCGGATCTGGAAAAGCTCGTGCAAAGCGGCCCATCGACGCCGCCGCCTGCCGAGACGAGGAAGCCTTCGCCTGGTCTGACTGACTTGATCGAAAACGGCCCTGCCAAGACAACGCCCGCGCCGGCCGCCAAGCCTGCCGATCACGGTAAGCCGTCTACACAGCTGACCGATCTGATCGAGGGCAACGGCAAGACGACTCCTCCTGCGCCGCCCGCGCAGCAGAAGCCGGCCACTCCGCCGCCTGCCGCCAAGGATCCGCTAGCGGATCTGATCAATGGCAGCGGCCACAGCTCCGCACCACAACAGCCCGCCCAAACTCCGGCTCACCCAGCGTCTTCCACGACGCCGGCGAAAACCGACAAGAGTCTCGGCGATCTGATTGAGGGAAAGGCAACGCCCCCGGCGCCACCTTCAAAGCCGCCTCAGCCCCCCGTTTCGGGGCAGAGCGGCAGCCTCGCGGATCTGATCGAAGGTGGCAATAAGGGGGCGTCCAAGCAAAACCCTAATAACGCGTCGACCGGAAAGCCCGGAGATAAGCCGGCCGGCGCGTCGGGACCGAAAGGATCACTGGCGGACCTCTTCAAGTAACCGGGCTACGACCCGACTGAGGTGATCCCGCTTTTGACTCAGTCGGTAACGGCATTTCTGGCGCCCCGTCGCTGACAGACGAGGGCTCCCCTGTCCAGACGGTGGTTCCTGCAGCAACCACCGTCGACATTCTGCCGCTGCAATCACTCTCAACTGCGGTGTGCACGCCGCATTTACATGTGAAAAGGAGCTACCACAATGGCTGACCAATCGAATACAACGCAGACGAACCAGATCAAGGCTGTCGACCTCGGCATTCTGATCGATACGTCCGGCACCATGAGCGAGCCGTTCGCCAACGGCAAGAACCGCCTGGAAGCCGTGGAAGAGAACGCGCTTGCCTTCGCCCGTGAGGCGGAGAAGGTGGACCAGGATGGCATTCTCATCGGACGTTTCGCCGGCAAGGTTCGCATCAACGACAACGCCAAGGCCGATGACCTGAAGAAGATCTTCCAGGAGTATCGGGCGATGGGCATGACCAACACGAAGGAAGCGGTCGAGAAGGCTTCCGAGATCATGCTGAACAAGCGCAAGGCCGACGGCGACAAAGCCAAGTCCTGCATGCTCGTCATCTTCACCGACGGCGAGCCGGACGACAAGGTCGGGCTGGCCCAGGTGATCGTCAACATCACCCACCAGATCAAGGATCGCACGGAGTTCGGCATCCTGTTCATCCAGGTCGGCAACGACGCGGATGCGACGCGCTACCTGCAGATTCTCAACAACGAGCTGTCCGGACGCGGCGCCGACCACGACATCGTGGCCGTGGCCAAGCTCGAGGACATGGAAGACCAGACCCTGCAGGATTTGATCGACGCCGCGTTCAACGACTAAGTTTGAACGTCTCCGTCGGACAGCCCCCCAGGGGTCCGTTTGCCCGCGTTCAACCACCAGGTCGAACGTGATCGTTTCTTCTCAGGCACTCGCCCTGAGAACAGTATGGGTACCGCGCCGGGCCAGCTTGCTTGCTCGTGCGCGGTGCGACTGAAGCACCAAGCTCAAACGAGCAATCTCAAAGAGAAGGAAGATTATGTCCGATACCAATAGCACCGCCCCGATCGCGCCCGTCGAGCCCGTCGCCCCCGTGGCCGCGGTCGCTCCCGTCACTCCCGCTCCCGTTGCCTCCGCGCCTGCCCCTCAGCCGGCTTCGCCCGCGTCCAGTTTCGACCTGAGCCGCATCGATGTGGCCATCCTCGTGGACAGCTCGGGCACCATGAGCGAGTCCGACGCCTATCCCGGCAGCCCGCTCACTCGGCTTGCCGCCGTCGGCGAGAGCGCATTCGCGCTGGCCAAGGAAATGGAGCAGCATGACCCCGATGGTCTCACCGTGATCCGCTTCGCCGGCAAGGTGCGCGCGTTCGACGGACAGACCTCGGCCAAGATCAAGCAGCTCTTCCAGGAAATCCGTCCCATGGGCGGCACCAACACCAAGGAAGCAATCGAGACCGTCGCCAACATGCTTCTGCCCAAGCAGAAGGCAGCGATGGCGGCCGGACAACCGCACAACTCGATCTGCGCCATCGTCTTCACCGACGGTGAGCCGGACGACAAGGTCGGTCTCGCTCAGGCGATCGTAAACATCACCAAGCAGATCGGCGACCGTTCGCAGTTCGGCATCCTCTTCGTCCAGGTCGGCAACGACCAGGCCGCGAGCGCTTACCTGGACAAGCTGAACAACCACCTCACCGAGTACGGTGCGTCATACGACATCGTGGCGTGCTGCAAGCTCACCGATCTCGAGGACATGACTCCCAACGAGATCATCGAGCAGGCGTTCACCGCCTAAAGAGGTTCGACGCAAGGCGCCTCGCTTCAAGCCGAACGAGGCGCCTGCACAGTTGATGTTTTCGGCGACCACAGTTGGTCGCCGCGTTTCGACAAATCCCATCCACATCGGCAAATTGCCGAATCGAAAGGACACTACAATGCACGATCAGAATTTCAAGTTCGCAGGCGACGCCGTCATCATCGTTGACATGAGCGGTTCCATGAATGAAGCCATCGGTGCCGGCTACCCCCAGCCCACCATGCGCAAGTGGGACGCGGTCCAGGAGAGCTGCACCGCCATCGCCAAGGAGCTCGACGCTCGTGACCCCGACGGCATCACGGTCTGCTTCTTCAACGACAGCCACACGGTGGAAGACCATGTCACCGGCGACCACGTGAAGGAGCTGTTCAAGAAGTATGGCCCGCGCAACGGCACCATGCTGGCGGCGCCCCTGGCCACCACGATCGACATGTTCATCAAGGCGCCGAGCCGCGAGACCGTCTACGCCGACGAGCAGGTTCAGAAGCCTGTGTACGGCGAGCAGGAAGTGGACGAGCCCGTCTACGAGGATCGTCCCAAGTACAAGACCGTCAAGGTCAAGAAGGGCGGCTTCCTCGGCATGGGCGGCACCTACGTGGACGAGACCGTTCCGGACGGCACCGAGCGCGTCCAGACCGGCACCCGCAAGGTGAAGAAGCAAGTGCAGACCGGCACGACGACCGTCACCGAGAAGGTGGCCAAGGGCAACCAGATCGTCAAGCACGATCCCGAGCGCCCCGTGTTCATCGCGGTCTTCACCGACGGCGCCGCCGGCGACCAGTCGCAGGTGGTGCGCACTCTGGTGGACGCCACCAAGCGCATCTCCGACCGCAAGTTCCTGGGCATCCTCTTCGTCCAGGTCGGCAACGACGCCAACGCCGCTGCCTTCCTGGCGCAGGTCAACAACGACCTGGGCGATTCGGGCGGTGAGCACGACATCGTTGCGGTCGTGAAGCTCGAGGACCTCGAGGACGACACGCCGGATCAGACGATCGAGCGCGCGTTCACCGAGTAATCGGTCCCAGCAAGTGATAGACGAGCCGGTCTCGCAGTAGCGGGGCCGGCTCGTTCTTTTGCAAGCCTTGAAGGAATTGGCACTGCATGCGGTGCCAATTCCTTTGCCGGCTTCCTGACTTAACTGTCCAGGTCGTCCGGGTCTTCGAATTCTCAGAACGAACTGGTCCGCCGGCGATTCAAGCGCGCGGACTTTGATTTCACCTTGCTGCGGGTCACGACCCGCAAAGAAATGGAGTTGATATGCTTCAATATTTGCACAGCATGTGGAGCAACCTGTTTGCCATCCACTCGCCGCTCGTGTGGCTTGCGTTTTTGGCCTTTGTTGGCGGAGTTCTCGCGTTCGACCTGGGCGTCCTCAACAAGAAGGATCACGTCCCGACGATGAAGCAGGCTGCCCTGTACAGCTTGTTCTACATCGCGCTCTCCTGCGGCGTCGGCGTCCTCACCTGGTTTACCATGGGCTCGGCCTCCGGCATGCAGTTCTTCTCCGGCTATCTGATTGAGAAATCGATGTCGGTGGACAACTTGATGATGTTCATCGCCATCTTCGCCTACTTCCAGGTGCCGAAAGAGTATCACCACCGCGTGCTCTTCTGGGGCGTGCTGGGCGCTATCGTCATGCGCTTCGTCGCCATCACGCTCGGCGTCGTCGTGGTCAGCGCCTTCCATCCGTTCCTCCTCATCTTCGCTGCTCTGCTGCTGTTTGCGGCGTACAAGATCTTCTTCATGGACGATGAAGACGAAGAGTACGAAGAGAACGCGATCGTGAAGTGGGTGGCTGCTCACTTCCGCATGACCGACAAACTCGACGGTCACAAGTTCACCACCAAGGTGAACAAGAACGGCAAATGGCTGCGCTATGCCACCCCGCTCTTGCTCGTCATCGTCGCCATCGAGACGACCGACCTGATGTTCGCGACGGACAGCATTCCGGCTATCTTCGCGGTCTCGAAGGACCTGTTCATTCTCTTCGCCTCGAACATCTGCGCCATCCTTGGATTGCGGGCGCTGTTCTTTGTCGTCGAGAGCGTGCTGGACAAGCTGTGCTACTTGAAGAAGGCTCTGGGCGTCGTTCTGGCGTTCGTCGGCTTCAAGATGGTGCTGGAGTCCCTGCACTCGATCTTCGTGTACTTCCACTGGACGGCGCTGTCGTCCTGGACGTCGCTGGAGATCTCCACCGGTGCGTCGTTGATCGTCATCGGCGGCATCATCGGTCTGGCTTCGGCTGCCTCGCTACTCTTCCCGGCTAAGAAGGAAGAAGCGGAGCAGAGCCCCGAGGCTGCCAAGGCTCTCAAGGACCCTTCCAAGTAAGCTCGTGATAAGACAGGCGGGGGCCGACGAATCTCGTCGTGCCTCTGCTTGTCTCTTGTCCTTCTACTGCTTCCCGCGATCGCGAGTAGTAGTATTTCACTCAATCGCTTGCGCCACCGGACTTGGTGCGCGCGTGGAGACCAATCATGAAAAACATAGCCAAAGTGCGCCACATTGTTTTCTGCATCGCCCACGGCATGATCGGCTTTCCGGCTGTTCTGACCGCCTCGGTAGTGGGCTTGTTCTTCGGTGTGGCAATTCCGGTCGCGAGAGCAACCGGTTGGCATAACTTGTGGGCTGCCATTCTCGGTACTGCCATCTTCTGCGTACTGGAATTTTGGGTGGCGTGGAAGATTCTCATGCCTTACTCCGAGTGGTTGGAGCCCCGGCTCTGTCCGTGTTTCGCCGCCAAGAATACTCGTTGGATTTGATTTATGAGTGTGGTTTGCACAGACATCTTTGTGAGCTCGCTCACTGAGGTGCCTGTGCATCCGACATTTATACGAGGAGGGCTTGTGGCTGAATCAGCCGCTTTTCTCCTTTTTTTGCTGTCAATGGCACCAAATACGGTATCACTTGGATGGTGCCAGGGCCGTCCCCAGTGCCACAGCCAAACTGTCGAATGCAGCGCTATCGGGCTCATCACCGCCGTATCTCTTTGGCAGGGCAAAGGTACCGCCGTCATGCACCCAGGCGATTCTGCCTTGACGATCGATGAGGAATGATGCTGATGTGAATGCTCTCGATTTACTGGTCCAATAGCGGTTCAGCGTTTGCCAATCGTTGTCCAGCGCCACTGGAAATTTGAAACCGTAGAGATTGGCGGTGTGCTCGACATTTTTGGCTGCACGGAGCTCTTCGCCCTCACCCTTTGGGTGGTGGATGGCGATGACGACAAGACCTTGCCGTCCGTATTTTTGATTGAGATAGTTGAGTGTGGGTGCAGTTGCTGCGCAGTACGGGCAGTTCATCGACCAAAAACGGATGAATACTGCTTTGCCTCGCAAGCCGGCAATTGTCAGCGGTGCACTGTTGAGCCACTGCAGTCCGGCGAACTCTGGCGCTTTCGTGCCGATTAAATCTTGTCCTTCCTTTGGCTGCCAATGCGCGGCGGCTGGTGCAACGAGCAAGCTCAGCCAAAGTGTTAAACCAAGAAAAGCGGGAAACAATGCGCGCATGAACGCCTAGCCAAGAGGTGCAACTGCACTATACCCGGCTGGACGAACTGATGAGCACGTGTTGCCGACGTCTTAACTACACCTTTAACTCGAACGGAGAGAATGTCCCCATCGAGATCGCCCTGATTTCAATGCAGTCTCAATGATGAACCCGCCGGCGGTGTTTGTCAGCATAAACACGTCTTCCCGGAGCTCCCAAGCCAATGTTTACCGCCTCATCCGGCATTTATTTCATCGACACTTTTCTCAAGCCGTTCGCCAAAATCTACGAGAAAAACCCGCTGATAATGCTCTTGATTGTCCTCGTTCTGTACTCAATCATTGGCTATGTAGTTTTGAAGTCGGCATACCTCTCCGAAAATTCCCATTATTAGGAATCTGGTCAGCCAAGAAGTTGCTCCGAATTCTCTACTCTGCGGTACTTTCCCGTTTGCCGTTTGCATTCAGTTGCTATTTGAGATAGTAACAACGACGTTTTGCCCTTAGCGGCAGGCGCGTTGGCACCGCCGGCGGTGCTACCTTGGGCCGAGAAAAAGTCAAAAATTGAGGAAAAAGCAGGAGGCGAACTTAAAAAGAAGCGCCGAAGGCAAAAAGGAACACGTCTCGGTGAAGCAGTGTTCATTCTTGCCCTCGGCCTTGGTCAGGGTTTACGCAGATAAACGCGGGCAGTGGCTTGGTCGCCGGCGCGGCTATCGACTGTTTCATCATCGACCGGCTCGAAGCGTGAATACAGTTCGTGTGCCAGATCGGCGTCGAGAATGCCAGTGCGAACGGGAAAAACGATGAGTTCGCCACCTGGTTTAAGCACTCGGTGAAGCTCTTTGTAGGTGTCTACCTGCTCTTGGGCGGTTCCGCTGGCGAACAATCTCAGATGGCATGTGACCGCAACGTCGAAGCTTTCCGACTGGAGTTCAGTCATCTTTCTCACATCGGCTTTGACGTGGTGACTGAGATCGAGAAGACCGACATCCGACAGCCGCTTTCGATTGGCGTCCAGACACAGCTGTTGGTTGTCGACGGCAGTGTATGCGCCGAGCTGGTGCCGCAGCATGGACGGAACGATGACAGTCAGAGCTGGACCGATCTCGAGCACGCTCATGTTTTTCTTCTGTTGATAACGGCGCTCAGTGATGGGGCGCAGCGCGCGGCCTATGTCTCGTACGGTGAGCAAAAGTTCGCGCCGGCCTGCAGGAGAGTTGAGCATCTCCTCGAGGGTGAGCGGTTGCATCAAGAGGCGGCGCAGTCCGGCCAGCATCCAGACAACCAAGCCGGTAAAAAACCAGGTCAAAGCCAAGCCAAAGCTGTCGGCAAAGGTAGAGCCATGAGTGGACGCGAATCGGCCGACGAAAACAGACCCAAATAGAATGGCGGCGGACCAGAGAATCCGCCGTGTTCGCAGTTGCATATCACACCTCGAATCGGTGAAATGAGTGAGTGGTGTCAGAGCCCGATTGCCTTGGACACGTACTGAAAGAGGGTGAGCCAGAGCACCCAGTAGATGATGATTCCGACCACACCGCCGATGATAGCGCCCTTGCGCTCACCGCCGAACCGTGTGCCGATGATGCCGCCCAATAAAACGCAGAGAAGCAATAACATGCGATCCCTTCTAAGACTGGCTAAGTGCCGGTCTCTTCTGTGAGTTTGAAATATTTGAACTATCTAAACGCGTGCAAATCCGAGGCAGCCCTGCCCATTTCCCGAATGTTGCGAATCGGCTGTGCTGCGGGTTGGCGTACCTCTATATGAGAGAATGACGTTTGTAGACAGTTGCAACGTATCATTTATGGCGCCGCGATCAATGTCTCGTTGTGGTTATGCGGCAAGATTTGACGCAAACTTGAACGTTAGCTGTTAGTGAGCCTGCAAGCGGTCAGGCTCGCCGATGAACAATTGGACGATGCTCTCAGCGCCGAATATGCCAATTGAGCCAGCGCGTACTCTCTGCCACTGCCAGCGCCGATGCATATGCACCGCGAGGCAAATGCGGACGAGAGCCGTCGAAAATCTCCGAGATTGATCCCAGGCATGCTTCATCGGTGAGGTGCGCCAGGAGCGGTTGGAGAATCAAGCCGATGCGGCTTGAAGTGTCGGCGTCCGCACCGAACACATTCAAAATAGCATCGCAATAAGCGCCTAAGAGCCAGGGCCACGCCATGCCGTTATGGTACGAAAGGTCTCGATGATATTGGTCAGCGTGGGCAAAACCGCAACCGAAGATGCTCTGATAACCAGGATCGTCTGGTGCCAGAGAGCGCAGTCCCTGTGGAGTGACCAGCTCCGCCTCTATGTCCCGGAGAATGAATTTCTCCTGCTGATTGGTCAACGCTCGATACGGCAGCGACACGGCGAAGATCTGGTTGGGGCGCACCGCCTGCACGGGCTGGCTTTGGCTGCCCATCCCCGCTTCGATGACATCGTACAAACATTGTTTGTCTTCATTCCAAAACTTTTGCATGGAGGCGGCGCACAGCTTGGACAGTGGCTGCAATTCCTGTAGAAGCGGATCTTCAAAGGCGACTGCCGAGGCCAGAAAGAGCACAGTCTCGAGGAAGTTGTACCAGAGTGCGCATATTTCCACAGGTTTTCCTGAGCGTGGAGTGATGGGGATACCGGCGACGCGCGTGTCCATCCAGGTGAATTCGTGTTGAGCTCTGGCGCAGCGCAACAAACCGTCGCGCCCATCGACTTTGATACCGCCTGTAGTGCCATTGATGTAATGACGGGCTGCGTCCAAAAGCAAGGGCATCTGCGCTTTTATGAATTCGTCGTCGCGCGCGCTCTTTTGATAGTGAAAGAGCGCCCAAGCCCACCACAGTGTGATGTCTGCCGCGCCGTACTCCAGGCGCATCTCCTGCGCTCTCTCTTTCTCCTCAATTAATTTGTTGGGCAGAAGACCGTTGACCATTCGCCGCGAATAGTTCGTCAGAATGCGTTTTGCGTCGTTGTATCGGCGCGTGCTCAACGTCAATCCAGGCAAGCCCAGCATGGCTGAACGCCCGGATTCGGCGTACCAGGGATAACCTTCTACGACAAAAAGGTCACCGTCGTCGCTGCGCTTGTCGCTAACGATAAACTGATCGCACGCCAAGATCGACAGCTGCATCCCTTGATTCTGCTTCGGCATGGCAGCTTGCTTGATCAACTGCTTTTGCCGGCTCAGCGTGGCGGCGATCGCCTGGTGGCAGTCCGGCTTATCGATCGGTTTGTCCAAGCTGGCTGCTACCGCGAACTGCACCTCTGGCTTCAGCTTCGTGGTCACCTGCCCGAGCAGATAAAGGTCTTCGTGGTCCGGTAATGAGCGAGCGGTCTCCTCCGGATAGAGGAAATCCCACCACCACTGTTTCAAGCTCTCGTACTGCCCGTCGCTCCATGTAAGGCACACTCGGCGCGGAGAGTCGTTGAGAATGATGATGGAGTGGTTGGGAGAGACAAATTGAGGGAAACGATCGTCGGAAGAGCCTTGAATCTGGTCGTGAAAACTGCGGAAGCCGGTGAGAAAACGCACGGTGAGCTGGGCGTCCGACGCGCTTTCGCGCTCGGTGTCGGGCATCCAGTAGTAGCCGATCTGAACCGTGTCCGTGTTGTGTTCTAAAATCAGCTGTTTGATCAGGTAGTTGCCGCCCAGCTCGAAAACCCAAGTAGGAACAGGCAGAGTCGTGAATGACTCCAGGTATTTGTAGCCCGTAGGTGATACCACTCCTGATGCCCAGTAGTTGGTGGCGAGCTCGTATTGCACACCGTCTACGTCCAAAAGCTCATCGACTCGGGAGAGAATGACGCAACGGTCTTGTGGCGGGCAGAGAGCTGAGACGAGAATGCCGTGATAGCGGCGCCGGTGGGCTCCGCTCACTGTGCCGCTGGCATAACCTCCCAGACCGTTGGTGACGAGCCATTCTCGGTTGTCCGGATCCTCCTTGGACGGGTACCAGAGAGGAACCTCATAGGTGAGGTCAGGGTATTGTGTTTTAAGCCAACTAATCAACCCGAAGGTCATGAGTGCCTCCGCTGGTATGTTACCCCACCGTGAGATTAAAGCTGCAACTCGACATCAATATGGCAGAGTATTTCGCTGCCTGAAATGACGAAAATCGAATAGAGCAATGTGCCTTGACAGCTCGCAGGCGCCTGTTAAAGGTCGAAAATCGTCAAAAAGCGAGAAAAAGGACGAAAAGAGAAGAAAAATGCGCACCATATTTGGTGTGAGCGTAAGAAAGTTGGAAATCTCGTGCACAGAATGCTGAAAGACACTCCGTGCACGAGTAATTCCGTCTGGCGGTGCGGACTAGTTCATCTTACGGTTGTAGAGGACGATGCTGAGGATCCAGGCACCGAGTGCACCCGTGATGGCAGCTACGAAAAACCACCAGCCGGCGAACAGTCCGAGCAGTCCACCGACAATGGCGCCGGTGCGAAGAGCGAGCTGCGTGCGGGTATCGGCGTTTGTGGCTCTGAGACCGCCCGTTCTGATGGCGAAGATGCTGCCGAAAAGCGACGCGATGATCGTGACGACCACGAGAATGGCCAGGTTATCCATGAGTTGTTTCTCCTGTCGATTTTGCAATCGAGTTGCGGTTGACGCAAAGTTCGTTGTGTTGAGATGACCACATTCGAGCAGTGATGACGTGCGCAAATGTCGTGACAGTTCTCTCTCCAGTGACCAACACAAAATCCGACCGCACGCTCTAGAAAAGCGCCAGAACTGAGATGTCCCGTGATGGTGCGGTTTTTTCGGAAAGAAGTTGGTGAAGTGAGAGAACAGAACGAATGCTTCACTGTAAGCAAAATGGATTTGAATCGGATGGGAGAATATCGGCTCATTAAGCCACATTAGTGAATCACCATGGCGCGGCTATCGCAGGACCGGGATTTAACTACATAGCTTTAAACACGTTAACTTCATGAATGGACACGTCAGTAGAGTCGAGTATCTGGTGCCAGATATGGTGGTTCTTGACTACTTTTATCTTCCTTTGAATCTTTGACCTGCTCTAAAGCCAAGTAAACGCATCTTTCGCCATTTACTCGCCTGAAAAAGGTAAGTGTGCCCGCACGGGGTTCGACCCATTATCGTGCGCGGGCGTGTGGCTGACTGTTTCACAACATTCGCGGCGCGCATCTGTTCGCGTCTCATTGGCGCGCCAGGCGCAGGATGGAGCCTTCTTATGAAAACAAAAACCAACTGGTGGGCTGAATTCTACGAAGGCACCCCCTTCGAAGAATTTCTCACACGCACCAACGAAAAAGAGGTGCAGACCACGCTGGACTTCCTGGTCGACGAACTCGAGCTCACACCTTGCGCCCGCGTCTTCGATCAGTGTTGTGGATTCGCAAGCATAGCTTTGCCTCTGGCTCAGCGTGGATTCACTCTTGTCGGTGTGGATCTGTGCGAGAAGTACATCAAGATGGCGATCGAGGCGGCACAGCGCCAGCAGTCGCCGGCTGAGTTTTACTGCGCTGATGCCTTTTCCTTTGTGGCTCAGCCCCAATGCGATGCGGCTTTCAACTGGTACACGAGTTTTGGTTACTCCGACAGCGATGCGGAGAATATTCGTATGATCGAGCGTGCTTACGACTCACTCAAAGTTGGCGGCAAGTTTGCGCTGGAGTTTCCCAACATCGCCTATCTGCTGAAGAACTTCCAGTCCGAGATTCGCCGGACGCAAGAGAGTGCTGCCGGCACCATTGAGGTGTTGAGGCAGTGCGCCTACCTGCCTGAGAAGGGCGTGATGACGCAGCGGTGGCAGTACACGATGCCAGAAGGCAAAGTGATCGTGAAAGACACCAGCCTGCGACTGTACATGCCGCACTCGATCGTCGAGATGTTCGAGCAATGCCATTTCAAAGACGTGCGGGTGTATGCCGATTTCAACCGCGGCGCGGTGACGCTCGAGAGCCCACGCTGCATCTTCGTCGGGCGCAAGGAGGGGCAATGAGAGAGTGGCTCACCACGGCGCCTGCCAATGGCGGTGACGGTTTTCGTCAATCCGTCTTCGCGGGCGAGATCTTTCTTCTTTCAGCCAACGCGGCATCGCTCGCCCTTGTCGAGGAAGTAAAACGCTTGCTTGTGCGTGCCCTTGGCACCGCCGAAATTCAGCGAGCGCAGTTCGACATGAACAACGAACAGATGCTGTCCGCCGTGGCAAAGGTGCGCACGGAGATTGCTTCCGGCCAGCGCTTCCATCGACTGCTGTTGAACATCGTCCGTGACCTGGGTTTTTCTCTGCCAGACACGGCGTTTGATCCGGTCAGGCTGCGGGCAGTCGTGCACGATGGCCACAAGATCGCGGCTGCCGCTAAAGCCTACTCGGTGCATCGCGACAGCTGGTACGCCAACCCGCAAAGCCAGATCAACTGGTGGATTCCGCTGCACGACGTGAGCGAGGAGCAGACATTCGGGTTCTTCCGCGATCGCTTTGACCAAGCTGTAGCCAACGATTCAGGGCAGTTCGATTATGCGGTGTTCGCAGCGCACGGTTGGCAAAAATCGTCAGCCGGTAAAGTGGATCTGGTCTATCCCACTGCGCAAGGGCCTCAAGAGTTCGGGGCCAAGCAAGGTTTTGCATGCAAGCAAGGCGATATCCTCATCTTCTCCGCCAGCCACCTGCATCAGACGAATCACAATGCCTCCGGGATGACACGTTTTAGCGTCGACTTTCGCACTGTCGACATGCGTGACGATCATGACGGAAAGGGTGCCCCCAATCCGGATAACGCCTCGACCGGCTCGGCGCTGGTCGACTATCTTCGCGCCGCTGCAATCGATTTGTAGAGGCGACAGTAAGGGGCTTGTCGGGCTACTCCGGCGAGCTTCTCTTCTCAATTTCAGACAAGCCCGGGACGGGCTTGCCGCATGAAAAGGAAACTGACATGGAATATGGTTCAATAATCATCCTTCTGGTCGTGCTCATTCTGGTTGTTCTGCTCAAGTTCAGACCGCGCACCCAGATGATTGTCGCCGAGCAGATTTCAACACCTCGGACACCGGTGTACATGTTCGTTTGTCCAGAACGAGAGATCGCTCAGATCGCTCCCACGGTCGAACGACTTCGCATTCAGGTCTCTGACGGCAATGTCAAAGTCGTGCGTCGCAGCGATATCTCGCAAATCTCGGTGCGCTCGAACTACAAGGGCAACTGGTCCATCAACGGTGGCACCATCGAGCAGCACAACGATCCCACTTCCCTCTGGCGCAGCGAAAGCGGCCAGTACAAGCTGCAGTCCTGGACCGGTGCATCCAAGGAAGAGGTTCCTTCCTACAAAGTCTCTGTCAACGGCGACAAGGTGACGCTCGATGGCAAAGAGATTCGCGTCATCTTCGAAGATGACACTCTGGAAATCGCCGTTCCTGACAGCTTTCGCGGCGATATCGAAATCGATTCGAGCGATGGCGGCAAGATCGATCTTTCCGGCTGGAAAAACGGCGGCGTCGAGCTGTCGTCATCGTCGGGATCGCTTTCCGTCGAAGACTTGGGCGAGATAAACTCCTTGACGGTCACTTTGACCGGCGATGCCGCAGTCGCCTTCGGGGAAATCGAATGCAACGGTAACGTCTCAGTCGAGACGGAGGAGGGCGATTTCGCAAGTTCGGACATCCGCGCTTCCGGTTCGCTGTCCATCACTACGACCAGAGGCAACATCTCTCTCGAGACCGTCAAAGCCGGTGGCAACATTACCATCACGAGCGAAGACGGCAATGTCACCACTGGTGATGTCACTTCCGTGGAGGGCGAGGTGCTCGTCACCACGACTGGATACGGCGACGTCGAACTGGGCGACCTGACGGCTTCCGTCGCCAGATTCAACCTCGAGTCGACCGACCAGAGTTCGGCCTTGAAAGGCAACGCGTTCAAGGTCGGCAGGCTGGAAGTCGAGAGCGCCACTCCCGGTGACGTGGAAATCGACTCCATCGATGGCCGCCATTGCCAGTTTGCGTTTCAATCGAACGCCACTTTGAACATCGACACGGTGGAGGTCGACAGCTTCCAGTTCAGCACGCCGAGCTACGGCGACCTGAACATCGGCACACTGACCGCGCACGAGAGCTGCGAGATCGACCTGGAGGACGAAAACAACTGCAACGTCACCATCGAAACGCTCAAATCCGGAGCGACCAAGATCCACTCCAACGGTGAAGGCGATCTGGATATCGATAACATCGGCGGCGGCAGCTTCTCGGTCGAGTTGCTCGGCGACGGCGGTCTCGACTTCGACGATGTCGATCTGATCGGCGATTTCACCTGCGTTCAGGAAGACGATGGCGATGCCACTATCGGCAACTTGAAGGCGCACACGGTCCTGTGTGAGAGCACCGCCAACGGCGACATGACGATCAGCAATCTGGAAGCCACCACGGCTACCATGCATTCGAGCGGCGATCGTTGCATCCAAGTGGAAGATGGAACGTGCGACGTGCTCACTTTGAAGGCGGAGAACGACGGCGACGTGACAGTCTCCGGCGAATTCGCCAAGCTCGTCACCGAGAAGAGCGGCAACGGCACCATCTCGATCAACTAATCGTGCTGGCATTAGCTCGCCGCTTCATCGAAGCGGCGAGCGCTGTTGCTCACTTCCGGCGGTACCTCTAACCGAGGCGCTGTCTGTAGCAATCTCGACTTAAACCGAAGAGGGACTATGCTTAATGAAGTAGGGATATACTACGCCACCGCCGGCGCTGGTCACAAAAGCGCTGCGTTGGCTCTCGAGCATGCCTACAAGCTCTCGAACAAAGCGAAGAAAGTACGAGCGATCGACGTGCTCGATTACACGTCGAAGGCGTACGCAAAAATGTGTCGCAAGACTTATATCGAGCTGGCCGGCAAAAAGCCGCACCTGCTCGGCTGGGCCTACGACAAGACAGACACGCCCTGGCAGCGGGAGCGCCAGCGGCTTATCTTGGAAGCGTCGCAATCTCGGCGTTTCATCAAGCACCTCGAGGACTCGACCGCAGATCTGGCGATCTGCACTCACTTCCTGCCGTCAGAGCTGATCTCGTGGCTGCGCGCCAAGGGACGCATCAACACTCGGCAGGTTGTGGTCGTCACAGATATCGACGTGCACGCCATGTGGCTCTGCCGCAACGTCGAGCAGTACTACGTCAAGCAGCCGCAGTCTAAGGCGTATCTGGAGAAGTTGGGTGTGCCTGGCTCGATCATCAGCCCCCTGGGTATTCCTATCGACCCGGTCTTCGCCATGCCGAAAGACAAACAGGCAATGCGGGAGAAACACGGACTGCTGCCTGATCGCACCACCATCCTCGTGTCGGCGGGCGGTTATGGCGTCGGACCGATGGAGGTGATGCTGAAAGAGATGCTGACTCTCAAGCATCCGGCGCAAATCGTCGCCATCTGCGGCAAGAGCGAAGAGCTGAAAGCGCAAGCTGACAGGGTGGCCAGAGCTGCGGGACGAGAGGGCAACGTCATCATTCATCCCGTCGGCTTCACCAAGCAGATGGACGAGTACATGTCCGCTTCCGACATCGTCGTTGGAAAGCCGGGCGGACTGACGATGTCCGAAGCACTGGCCAAGGGGCTGGTGTACGTCGTGGTCAAGCCGATTCCGGGTCAGGAAGACCGCAACGCTCATCATCTCATGATGCGCGGCGCCGGTTTGCAGTGCGACGATATCGAAGTTCTCGGCTTCATGCTGGATGAGCTGATCGGTAATGCGCCGCGGCTGTCGCGCATGCAAGCGAGCGCTCTCGCCTTCGCGCATCCGTACGCGGCCATGAATATCGTCAACTCGATCGATGCGCTGCCACTGGCGGCATAGTATCAAATGTGGTGCCAGGCTGAAGTGGTGCTTCCGGCGCCATCAACCTGGCACCCTAACTTTTCACTCGTGGAGAAAGATTATGGCCGAAGGAATGCGTTGGGACCCGACAGAGTTTGCTTCCATCGATGAAGCTGCCAGAGTGTACGCCGATGCCGACCGAGAGTTCGGTATGCCTCGCCAGGCGTATCCTGCCGACGACCCGCTCGGGAGCCGGATCAATCGCCAGCATTACGAGCGGGACAAGGCGATGAACGGCGAGCTTGGCTGGCACGGCGGCACCGATGCCGAGTTGCGGCGCCGGTGGAATTTGGAGTAAGCACGCCGTTTGTAGGTGTGTTCGAAATCTGCGGGCGGTGTCAAGGTAAAATGCCTGCCGGAGATGTTGTGCCGCACTGGCCCAGCATCTCCGGCACCTTTTCCGCATCCTTTATCTATGATATACCATAGTAAAAATTTTCAAAAAGTGAGGCTTAGGGACGGGTTTCAACTTTCGATTGAAACCCGCCCCAGGCGGCCTCAGCAAGTGGAACGTGCGCTTGTCGTCGGGCCATGGCCGCGCGTTGACTGTACAGCCGGCTTGGAGACCGTGAAAGAGTCCAGCTCTTTGCCGTCCTCGGACACTTGCTTGACGATCACTTGCCTGGGCGTGATGTCCAACAGTGTGATGGAGCGTGCGTCACAGACTTGCTTGCGCGTCCAACTCTTGGGAGAAGGAACGAGCGGACGGTCGACGAGCTTGCCGCCGGCGCCGGAGACGAGGTAAATCACTCCCTTTGGCGTCGTTTGCGTCTTGCCGTCGAACTTGTCGTCCGTCTCGATATCGCCTTTGATCTCGCAATATTCCAGACTGGTGATTTCCGGCGAGGGCTGCTGCGGCGCAAAGCGCAGCGGTTTGCTGCAGTGATAGTAATGGCAGTGCCCGCTGAAAACGAAGGAGACACCGCACTGCTCGAATGTCGGAGCCAACAGGCGAAGATGCTGATGGTTGCGGTATTTTATGTCGTTGTTGAATCCAGGCTGATGGACGACGACAAACTTCCAGGACCGAGACGAACCTTGCAGATCTGCTCGCACCCAGCTTTTCAGCTCATCGTCTCCCCAGTTGAGATACTTGTTGCCGTCCAGAATCAGCCAGTGCGCGTCGCCGTAATCGAAGGAGAAACACGTGCGGCGCGTGAAGCCGGCACCGAAGACAGCGGCAATCTTTTCGAATTTATTGCTGCCTAAAGTGGGCGGATTGGCGGAGAGGTCTGGTCCATTAGCGGGCTGCCGCCAATAATGGAAGTAACCCAGGATATCGGGATAGACTCCGTTTTCGATGTTGCGAGGCTTGGGCGTGCTGATGTCGTGATTGCCGACTGCGGCCGCGAACACCGTTGTCGACATGGCCGGGGCGCCAACTTTCGGGTCGGGCGTGGCGTTAGCAAAAGCGGGAAAAAGATGGCTGCGATACTCGGAGACCAGTCCCTCTTCGTAGACGAGGTCGCCGGCCAGGACTGCCAGGTCAGGACGTAATCCGAAAACGAGATTGCCTACTCTGGTGGCGCCCTTGCCTCCGTCTGCCGAGTCACCGAAAACCGCGACCCTGTGTCGCTGTCCTTCTCGTTTGGGAGCGGTGGCGCGGGCGCGAAACTGTTCTACTCCGTCGAAAAGGATGCGGTAGTCGAACTTCAATCCTGCCGGCAGTCCGGAAAGGATGGCGCTCAACTGTTCGTGTTTGCGGATGCCGTCCACGCGAATGGTGCTGCGCGCCAGGGCCCCGACAGTTTGCCACTGCTGGTGCCGGATCGATCGCCACTCAACGCTCCAACATCCTGTCAGATCCTCGACGTGCCAGAGCAACTCCAGGCTTGCTTGGGTCTCTTGTCCGTACGTTCTGCCGAGCTGCAGGTACGGCTGAATGAAAAACTCGGAATTTGGCTTGCTGGCGCCTGTTGCATTCGGCCAAAGACCAGAAAGACAGCGCTTCAGCCTGCTAACAGCAGTCCGTGACATGGTGAACTCCTTTGCTTCCACAAGATGAATGCCAGGCATGAGAGCGCTGTCACCCACGTCATTTGGGTTGGAACAGCGAAATGGATGGTATGAAGGGCTGTTTGGGGTGGAAACGGGTGAAAAGGCATAGGTGCATGAAGACCCCGACCCTATGATAGAGATCTGAGCCGATGCTGTAATAACTTGCTCATGTTAAGCAAGTTCTCTAGATAAAGTCCTGGCGTGGCTAGCGCTACTGGTATCGCGGGCGGTATCGGCACAGTTGTGGTTAAGAAGAAGTAAAGAAATCAACCTAGCATTTACCGCTTTTTCGACTCGTTGAGGTGGGAGTCGAGACCTTCGATCATGTCGCCGAGCCCGGCGCCGCCGATTGTATCCAGGCGCACCTCATCCACTCCCGAGACTGACTTGAGACCTGGCGGAAGGGCGAATTCGCTATTGGCGATGGCGAGGAATTCCGCGCCGCTGCATATGTTTTTCCCTTTTCTGCATGCGGCTAAAATAGGCCAGAGGGAAACGGGGAGGTATCACGATCGAAACGCCCATTGCAAGAGAGCGACTGCATCGCAGCACATTCCTGTGCGCCGGCATCTACAACATTTGCTGGGGCATCTGCTCGGCACTCGATCCGCAGTGGCTGTTTAAGCTTGCCGGAATGCCGCCGGCGAACGATGCGCCAATCTTCTCCTGTCTCGGCATGGTCATCGCTCTGTACGGCATCATGTATCTAGAGGTGGGGCGCCGTCCTCGGCATGGCTGGCTGATCGCGGCGGTTGGGCTCTTAGGCAAGATTCTCGGACCGATTGGCATGGTGTTTCTCATTTCTACAGGACAATGGCCCTTGAAGGCGGGGATCATGTGCCTGACTAACGACCTGATCTGGCTGCTCCCGTTCGCGATATATCTCGTTGATGCGTGGCCGTCCTATCGGGCAACCTTTTTGTCGAAGTGATACCGTATATGGTGCGCAGGTGGGTAAAAAAATTTGACCGGGAGATTGGCTGGAACATGGATGCGGTTGCTTGCGCAGAGCCGCATCCATGGTTTTGAACCAAACCAAGATTACTTCGCCGCCGTGATCGTTTCTGCAATCCAGCCGTCGATTACCGACTTGTGGATCGGGAAGGCGATGTTGGCGGGCAACTGGTCCCACGGATAGAACGCCACCTCGCTCGTCTCGTTGCTCGTCGTTGGCGTCTGAGAGGTGGGCTTAGCAAGGTAGAAGATGAGGATCTGATTGGCGCGCGGTATTGCCACCATCGACAAGAGGCGGACAATCTCCACGTCCAGTCCGGTCTCTTCCTTCACTTCGCGCTTGCCGCCCTCTGCCGGGTCTTCGCCTGGTTCGAGAAAGCCGCCCGGAAGAGCGTAGTCTCCAACCTTGGGTGGGATGCTGCGCTTGATCAGGCACACTCCCTTGCCGTCAGCGGAGGGCACCAAGACCGAGGCCACCGGTATCGGGTTGTTCCAATGTACGAACTGGCAGATGGGGCATGCCATTCGCCGTTTGCCGTCGATGTCGCGCTCGTGCAGCGTGGCGCGACAGTTCGGGCAGAAGCGGAATTGCGGAGCTGCGCTCTTGCGTTCGCGCGTTTTGCGCAGGTCGGCGCCGATGAACTGTCCGAGGAGAAAACCGGCTGCCACAGCCATAAAGAGCGAGCCATTGTGCAACAGAATAGCGCCGGCGCTTGCCGTAAGCACCAGACCCAACAGCAAACCGGTGAGTAGTTTGCGTGAGATGCGCTGATTCTTTGCTCCTTCAAGGAAGCCAATTGAGCCTCCTGCAAGCATTAAAACCATGCTTAACCAAGTCATTTCAACCTCCGTGCTGCGTTGAAGGCGCAGCAAAGCTATCTGCAGGCGCCGCAAAGGCAGCGCCGGCAGATGCGAGAAAGTGTTGCGCTCGAATCTGTTCGAGCTAGGAGTCCTGCTGAGCCGCCAGATGCGCGGCTTCCAGCTCGGCCTTGCGGGCGAGAAGCTGTGTGTCCAGGGCGATGATGTAGTCGCGGCCGTAAGTGCCGTTTTCCAAAGTGTCGTGCAAAACCTGAGGCAGGTCTTGGGCGACGTCTGCGGCATAGGCGGCGGCGCCGAGAGCGAGAGCGGCGACAGTGTCGACGTCGCCAGTGAAGGCGACGCACTGCTTGAGAATGGCGCTCATCGAAGCGTCACTCTCGACGGCAGTGATTGCCGCCCGCACAGACATCCAGCCCTTCTCGCCGACGGGTTGCGTCCAGGCCGTGGACCAATCACCCTCGACGTGGCTCTCGATGAATTTGCTCAACCCGGTCCGCGCGCCTTTTCCGTAGAGAAAATAGTGCGACATGAGGGCGGCGGCGACAGCGGCGTTGATACCGTCTTTGGTATCGTGCGTCAGCTTCGCCTGCAGGGTGGTGACGGAGATGACCTCGCCGACCGTGGGCAGAATACCGAAGACCGAGGCGCGCATGGCAGCTCCACTCTTGTCGGAGTTGGGCTTGATGCGCGCGAGGAAGTCGGCGCCGTCGGTGCATGAGACCAGGAAGTCGTAGAAGCGCCCGGCATAACCAAGCCGCACGTCTCGTTTGAAGCAGCTCACATACAGGTCGGCGAACAGCTCGCGAGTGAGCGGCTTGCCGGACAGCAACGCCAGGGCGTTGGCGATGCTCTGCTGCGCGTCATCGGTGTAGCAGCCAGGCTTGATTGCGTGCTTGGGATGCTGACGGTAGGCGGACAAGTCGTTGTTTTTGCTGACGAAGTCTGCGGCTGCGTATTCGAAGCCGGCCCCGTAAGCGTCGCCTTTTGCGATTTCTAGTAGCACGATTTTTCCTTTGTTCGCTGTTTGCAGTTATCGCGGCAGAATGATGGCACCGCGAATCGGCACGTGCTCTTTGAAGCGCGTGTACTTGTAGATGCCGTTCAGATACTTGCTGTGCTCGCGCGTGAGAGCGTAGCTATAACCACGAGGGAGGATGCCCTCTTTCTTGAAGAGAAACTCGTCAATGAGCTCGAGAGGCACATCGGCGAGCTCCTGCGGTCGACCACAGTCCGGGTCGGCGCGGCGACTGGAAGCGCGCACATCGGCGGGAATACCGATGCTCTCGCACAGTTCCATCACCACCGATTTGGGCACGCCCACAATCGGCAGGTATGTGGCGATGCGGCTCGTGAGGCTGTAGGTGCCAAGCT
Organism: Planktothrix sp.; assembly: GCA_036703195.1. Classification (GTDB taxonomy): domain Bacteria; phylum Cyanobacteriota; class Vampirovibrionia; order Obscuribacterales; family Obscuribacteraceae; genus DATNPN01. Next base: position 27,679 of record DATNPN010000043.1, read on the forward strand.
TGTCTTCGCTCCAGTTGCGGGTCGAAACCAGCCATGCATCTTCCTTGCGTGCGCGCCCAGCCAGATATGCCCAGCGCATCGCCTCTTTGTCCTCGAAGCCCTCGATCTCAGGTACGACGTAAATCATGCCGCCTTGCGACGACAGCCAGTCATGACCGGAGAGATGAGTGCCTACGTGCACACCGATGCAGCGCCCGGGAGCCGCCTGATTCAAGATGTACCAGGCAAGAGCGCTATCGGTGCCGCCGGACAGTGGAACCAGGAGGTGGCGAGCCTGTTTGCTCTGACGGCGGACAGTCGCGATCAGCTGTTTTAATCGTTTGTCCATGGCGCTCTCACTCTCCGCCGCTCATGATGAGCGGATTGGCGTTGAGGGAAGTAACTTTGCGTGAACAGAGAAACGCCACCATCTCCGCTACTTCTTCCGCGGGGATAATGCGCTTCTGCGGGTTTTTGTTCGCCACCTTGCGGCGTGCGTCTTTCTGGTTCAGCCCTTCGCGCTCCATGACACCCCGGATGACTCGGTCAGTCATGTCGCTTTCCACGAATGAGGGGCAGAGCGGATAGACGTTGATGCCGTTTTTGCCGTGCTCCAGACCGATCGACTTGGCCATGCCGACGAGCGCATGTTTGGACGCCGTGTACGCTGCTTGATGCCCATATCCTTTGACGCCCAAAATGCTGGAGATGACGCAGATGGAGCCGCCTTTGCCTTGTTCCAACATCAATTTGACGCTCTCTTGCATAAACCAGAAATTGCCGAGCACGTTGACGGTAAAACTGTCACGCACGGATTTCTTGCTCACTGTTTCAGTCTTGCCGCCATGACCGATACCGGCGTTGGCGACGAGAGTGTCGAGCTGCCAACCGTGGTTGCGCACTACCTTGAGACAGCGCTCTGCCGTGCGGGTTTTGCTGATGTCGCCCACGAAGATTTCACAGACTCCGCCCTGGGCACGAATCTCTTCAGCCGTGGCGTTAAGGTCTGCTTCGGTGCGACCGACGATAAGGACTCGATATTCATGTGCGAGGCGTTTTGCAATCGCTTTGCCGATGCCGCGACCGCCGCCTGTGATAATTGCCGTTTTCATGGCTTCCTCGTTTGAGTTGAACGATGCCTGAAGAGACATCGCGAAAAACCAGACAGCGACGGTGATGCCGCTCGTTTTACTCAAAACCGGACACTCTTTGCGGACAACAACCCAGAGCTGTTGCTCCAAGAGTGGTCAGTTGAGAGGCATGTTCGAGTTGGGTTTGAGAGATCTAAAAACTAAGTGCAGTAGAACAGTGTTTCTTGACTATCGAATTTTGGTGGGCCCTAAAGCAAGAGTTCCCGATGAGGTTGAATAGACTCTAACCTTGGAAGTTAAGAAGAAACCCAGCCGCGCCTGCCGAGAAAAATTTGAGCTATCGACGGTGTGCACAGCCTGAGTTGATATAACGTCCGCGGCTAAACAGCAAAACTCCCTGCACGTTCAGGTTTCTTCCGGCGGACAAGGTCAGTCTGCAAGACTCACCTTTCTCGTTGATTGCAGAGTGCAATCAAAAATGCGCTAATTTGATTGCAGCCAGCAATCATTTAGTCGCCTGAGCCGGTTGATTGCAGAGTGCAATCAAAAACTCCTGGATTTGATTGCAGCCAGCAATCAACCGATTTTGTCCATCGCCTACTTATGTCGCAGTCATGGTGCAGTACTCACCTTGTTGTACGTTTGGCACGACGAACCGATACTGAATGCGGTGCCAAATGTGCCCGTCCGCGCCGCCGAACTTTGGGCTCTGGAGCCACACTCTGGAATGTTCCTCTTAAATACTATATCAAATCGGAGATGCGCGAAAAAAGCTCAAGGTGAGAGCGGGTTCTCTGCAAAAGACAAGTGAGGCGGACGCCCGACTGCCGGACAGGGCAATCGGGCGCACGCGCTGCATATGCCTACTGCAGGAGAACAGTAGCTCCAACCTTAAGCGTGGCGACCATCGATGCGCACCCAGTTCTTTGCCAACCGGTCGTACGCGAGCATGTTGCCGTTGAACTCGATCAGGAAACGCAGACCGAGATACTTCGCCGCCTTTGCCGAGACGTGAAACGCCTCTCCCCACCAGTCCAGTCCAGTAACCAGCTGCTGGGTGGCAATACCTTCATTGACCGTCATCTTGTAGAGCATCGTGCCCCAGTACTTGGAGTGCGTGGGCTCGGTCTCATGGATGCGGTCGTCAGCGAAGATGGTGATCACCCGGTCTTCGATCGAGCCGTTCACCTGGTCGTGATGATCGAGCTCGACGTCCTTGGGGATGCGAACGCGCTTATGCACGTCCTTGGGTCCCGTCAGCTTGAGCACGACTTCGGCGATGAACTGCTCCGAATAACCGGCCGCGGCAATCTCGTCCGGATGGCCCCAGCTGATACGAGCCGGAGTCCATTTCTCGTCGAGATTCCACTTCTTGAGGAAACGCTTGTCCACCTTGAAGTTGGCCAGGCGCTTGAGGAGCCGCAGCTTCGGAAGCGGAACGCGCGATTCTGAGCCGCAGAGCTTGTCCGCCAGGAGCAAGAGCGCCATGTCGGCACCGTCGATCTCCTTCTTGCGGCGCGCCTTCTCCTCATCACTCACGTACAGCCAGCTTTCGGCGCGATGCATGCGGCACAGTTGCACCACACGCTTGCGAAACCGAGCCGGCAAGTATGCTTTGCCGCCGAACTTCCGTTGACAAAGTGCGATCAGGTAGTGATGCATCAGCACAGCGGAGTGCTTGTCGTGATCCTTGACGGAAATCGACCGTCCCGAATCATGACCCATGCCACCGGCACCAGCGAGAATCTGGTCCCACAGGCTGATTGAGCCCGGGCGGATGCGATTGATTGTGTCCGAGATGTGCCAGGTCAGACCTGCCTGACCGGAATGGTCAACTCGTCCACCAACATTGAGAGCGTGTTCGAATCCGTGCTTGACCTGTCCGTCATTCACAGAAACTTCGTCCGCTCCGTCCATCAGTTTTTCGAGCTCTTCGTCGACGAGCATTGCATCGTAAATGGCAATGGCTCGCTTGAGCTCTTCTTCTTTCGTCAAAACTTCCATAGAATTCTCCTGAAATCTAAAGCGCATCCGGCGATGACTCACCGAAGCGATTTCCTAATTTGGTTAACGGTCAGCGCTCCGTGACATTCACGCTTCACCATGAAGCGGTGGAGTTGACCGGGTTTTGAATGTTGGTCTCTCCGCATGGTTTGACCAGGACCATGCAGGTGGTCTGCCGCTCGCTCGTTCGTCCGTTACTGGCGGAAGAAGAGCTGCGCGGAGCAAGCGTTCTTGAGACCTTCGTAGAACGCACGCTGCAAATGCCTTGCCGTTCACTCACCGACCTGGTGGCGAACAAACTCGAGTGGCTGACTTCACGCCGCCGCAGTAAAACTTGCGACCAGCAGAAAATCCGATCTCTTCCTATCCGCAGTTACGGAGCAATTACAAGGGCGAATTACTGAGCTGTCTTGTTTTTCGCGATGTGCTTGTGAAACGGAAGGAAAATGAGATACCCCGACTCTATACAGAACCTCTTGGCAATCTCAAGAGGTTTGCACTATCTGAGTTTTCCGGTACTGAGCTCTCTCAAGCTCCACCCGCGCGCAGGGATACTCTTTGAAGAAGTTCATGGTTAGCGGGATTTCATCTGATTCGATTGTCATAGCGTCGCATTTTCATTGCCTCCCGCTGGCGGAGCCGCGCAAAGGCATACTGCTAGCAAGTTTGCGGAGCTCGTTGTCCAACCGTCGCATGCGAATTGATTTTCTCGCACATAAGCAAAAAAAACGCCACCAAATCAGGTGGCGTTTATGACTTGATCGCAGGGCCGGTGCTGCTCGCGGTAAGTGCCATCCCTGGCTCCTCTCACTGGAGAACCTGCGTTATCTGCATCGGGTGGCGAGCATTTGCTTGCCTCGATGACACTATCATAACGCTGATGCGGACAACTGTCATTGGGGTTTTTACGAAACTTCGTCGGCGTCGGTGTGATCGGCTAGTGTCACGAGGTGCGCGATCAAACGCTCTGCCTGACTGCGTCCCAGCTCGTCCCAATGTGGTGTGCCGAAAGTTTTCGACGAATAATTGTCGGCCTGTTCGTCGGTCCAACCAACCAGATCGAGGGCCCGACCGAGGACTGTCAGGAAGTTCTGGTCGGTGATTTCACCCAGTCCCAGCAAGTCAGTCGTTGACGGCTCTGCTTCTGACTCTGCTGCCACGTTGACGTTGACTGCCGGTCCGAGCTTGATCTCCTGTGCCGGCAGCTGTGGTGCTGCCGGTACGAACTCCGGCTGAAGTGGCTGCCACGGCGAGCTTCGCTCACCGGAAAGCTCCTGCTTCAAGGTAATCGAAATCATCAACTGTCTCAATTCATCAATCTGCCGGCTCAATTCGATGAAACGCCGTTCAGTGAAATTGCGCAGACCGATCAATGCTTCCATCAAAACTTCCGGATTGCCCGGAGGAGTCGGCAGCCCGATTAGCTTGGGCGAGACCAACCCTTCCGCTTCCAGCTGAGGACGAATCTGGGATGTCGGCCAGCCTTGCTCGACAAGTTCTTTTATGCGTTCGAGAACTGAGAGATCTTCCGGGCGGTACTGCCTCTGCTGCCCGCGCCCGCGTTTGATCTCGAGCCCGAACATCAGCTCCCAACGACGAAGCTGGTGTACTGACAATCCCAGTCGGGCAGCGACGGCGTTGATTGACAATAGGTCTGTCTGGGTCATGACTTCCTCGGATTGGGGCAGCACTCTCTACTACTTTATACACCAATCTAGCGCAGCTCGCACACCCACTTAATCGACCACTTACAACCCAGGCAAAAGGACCGGTGCCAGTGATAACAGAGACAATTTCACTAATCTGCGTCCCGGCTCTAGGGAGGCAAAGCCGCTTCAGGTAAGGTAAATCGTCATCTTCTCTTTTGTTTTTGGAGTTCTCGCCCACCAATCGAAAGACCCATTGGCGCGCGAATATTTTGCTTTTTTTCCAGGCTTAACCGAGCCTGGGTAGGAGGTTTCATGGAATCGAGACCGGTTGTCTCTTCGATTGTGCCTATAGTTATAAACGCCATCTGCAAGCCTGGATTGAAACGTGTTATTTGCGCAGCGGAGGTGGCTTATGTCGCAGCGATATACAGTGACAGTCCGGCACGGATAGTCGACATGAACGATGCGAACCGTACCGTCGGTCCCGCCAAAATAGGCACAGTCACCGACATCTCATTTCGTCCCAGCGAATTTTATACTCTTGATGAGCCCTGTATCGAAGCGGCTGTTGCCTCGGGTAAAGGCAGCATCGGTGCTCAACTCATCGATTTGGTGCACGGTGATGCCACCATCGCGCCTTCCATCTGGACTCAGTCAGTCGCCTACTCGGACGCGGGGCGTTATCTGGTCTGCGGTACAGCCGACGGAGAGCTGAGCGCTTTTGATCTGATGGGCTCTGCCAAACTGGTCTTAAAGACCAAACTCTCCAAGACACCGATTCTTTCGGTGGCAGCCGGACCCGGTGCGCTGACAAAGCGAGAGGCTCTGGTGGCGTATGCGGTGAGCGATGGTCGCGTCTTCCGTGTTCGCCACAAAGGTGAGAAGAAGCCCGAAGTCACTGAAATAGAGCCGCATTCGACCGTCAAAGACGGCGAGTATAGAGGCTGCAATCTCGTGGCTGCTCACGGCGACTCTGACCTGGCTTTGTTTGCCTTCTGGCATCGAGACCCGCTTTCCGGAACGATAAAGACCGACGTTGTTTTCGGCGATTTTGAAGGACGTCGGCCGGATTTGCTCGTTCTGCCCAGGCAAGAGACATCGTTTGTGAGACAGCTCGCTTTTCTGCCCAACCGCTGCCAATTTGCCATCTGCGATGAGCATTCGGTGGAGCTGTGGTCGATTGGAATCGAGCCCAAATTGATGAGGCGGCTGGAGATTAAGAAGGAGTTTGCCCCATACGCGGCCCAGCAAAGAGGCGACGTGCTCGTTATTGTTTGCGGGTGAATCGTCGTTTAAGCGCAGAGAGGTAATCGATCACCTCTCTGTGCTTGCTTGTGCGGCGCTCTCGCAGCGTTTCCCCAAATCGAATGTGTACTACATCAAGTCGTCGCAAAAGCATAAAACGAAGAGCAGCTGGCTGAAGCTTTCCCGAAGGATTGCTACCAGCCAGCTGCTTTCGAAAACCGCCTAGGGGAGCAGTTTATGTCAGCCTAGAGGACAAACCTCTGCTGATTACCGCCGACCGCCGCGACCACCGTAGCCGCCACGACCGTAACTGCCGCGACCGTAGCCGCCACCAGCATAGCCGTAGCGTCCGGAGCCACCGTAGTAGCGGAACGAGTAGCGCGGGCCATAGCTGCGACTGTAGTCGTAGAAGCCCGGGAAGTATCCGCGCCGACCGTAGCCGTAGTTAAGCCAGGGACCGTAATACGAGGCATAACCGTTGACGCACGGAACGGGATACCCGTAAGCATCGACGCAGCCGTAACCGGCTGGCAGTCCGATGCCGGGCGCCCATGCATTGAAGCCCGCGCCGAAGCCGATGCCCATGCGGAAGCTCGGACCGGGACGGAAGAATCCTGCACCAATGCGGGGACCACCGTAACCGGGACCAACGCGGACAGCGATATGCTGTGCCGACGCGGGTAGCGAGAACATGAGACATGCGAACAGCGCGAGTAACGCCAGATGAATCTTCTTCATTGTCATTTCTCCTGGTCGAGTTACATCAGCTGCGCAGGCGCGCTGACGAATACCTCGACTTCTGTTTTGTTGGACAAACTCCAAGCCTGCGGACTGGAGTACGTCAGTTGAGCCAAACCAAGTTGCAAAGCCGAGTTTCACACTCCAACCAATTGGTTGTTAGGAAAAGCAGGAGCGCTAGTCGCAAGGAGTGTTTTGTTCGGTTTGAATCAGGTGTGGGCACAAAAGAGTTGGCATGAAGTTAGCAAACGAAGTTCTGGGATCACAACGTGCTGACGCGGTTTTTGCGTATTCCTACGCTGGCTGAGGGCTTATAAAAAGCGCATGAACACAAGAGCCATTCACATAGTTAGCGCTAGCATTCCAGGTTAGGGCAGACTAGAATAGGCCGTCGCAGATTGGCAGCGCATGCCCCGACGTCAATCGTGCTTTCAATCCGGGCTCCTGCGCGAGGGAAAAACGTGCAAAACAAGGCGAAAAGAGCGATTGTGCTCGTCATCGACGGTTGCGGGATTGGCGCCGCCCCAGACGCAGAGGCTTTCGGCGATCCAACCAATACCAATACGATTGGCAACGTGGCGCGTGAAATGGGCGGACTAAAACTGCCGATCATGACGAAGCTGGGACTCGGCAATATCACCCAGCTCGCCGGCATTCCCCGGGTCGACTCAGCCATGGGCGTATTCGGCAAGTTGCAAGAAGCCTCCAATGGCAAAGACACGCAAACGGGACATTGGGAGATGATGGGCATCGTCAGTGAGCAAGCCTTTCCGCTGTATCCGAATGGCTTTCCCGATGACGTCATTCAGCGCTTTATAGACGAAACCGGATGCAAGGGTATTTTGTGCAATAAGCCGGCGTCGGGTACTCAGATTCTGGAAGAGCTCGCAGAAGAGCACCGAAGAACGGGTTTTCCGATCGTCTACACCAGCGGCGACAGCGTTTTCCAAATCGCCACCAACACAGAAGTGACGCCCTTGCCGACGCTCTATCGCTGGTGCGAGATCGCTCGCGGCATCCTGCAAGGCGAACACAGGGTCGGTCGCGTCATCGCCAGACCGTTCAAGGGTGGGCCCGGCAATTACGTTCGGCTGGGAGGCGATCGTCACGATTATTCGGTTCCGCCTCCGGCAAAAACTTTGATGGATCAGCTGGTCGACAAAGGGATCGGTGTCTTCGGCGTCGGCAAGATAGAAGACATTTTTGTCGGTAATGGACTGACACACGCCAAACATACCGGCATCAATAAAGAAGGTCTGGAGCTGACACTACAGGCGGTGGCGGGCAGTACGGACTACCGCCAGATGAAGATTGGCGGCACCGAAGCAGAGAAGGTGCAGTTCATCTTCACCAATCTGGTCGATACCGATTCTCTGTTCGGGCACCGCCGCAATGTTTCCGGCTACGCCGGGGCTTTGACCGAGATTGACGAATGGTTGGGCAAAATCATGGCGTCGATGACGGCTGAGGATATGCTGATTATCTCCTCAGATCACGGCAACGACCCCACCGCTCCGGGCACGGATCACACGCGCGAGTTCGTACCACTGCTTGCCTACTCACCGGCATGGCGAGCCGGTGCAGACGCGTTCAATGCCGGAACCCGGCAAGGATTTACCGATATAGCCGCCAGTATCGCTGGTTGGCTCGGTACTGAATGGCGCGGGCCGGGAGTTTCGTTCGTGCCCGAGACAGTTAAAGCAACAGCTTAAAGGGAGGATGCAGCCTTGTTTGCGAAGGCCAAACTGATTGATTTTACGGGCTCGGTCGCGGGCTTTGATGCGCACGAACGTTTTAACGAGCGCATTGTGGCAATGCTGCGAGACGGGCACTCAGAGAAGACAGTAGTCGTGATCGACCGGGGGCACCATATGCCCAGCGCTCAAGCGCACGTCATCACCGATCACATCAACGCCAGTGGCGACAACCCTCTCACCGGACCGAACAATGAGTGCGGCGAGCGATTTCCCGTGGTCAACAGCATCTACGTTCATACGTTCAATGACGAGGTGCTGGACAAATTGCCTCGCGGAGTCGCTGTCGGCATCAAACATGGTGCTACTGCCTCGGATTCCGAGATGGAAGAACTGCGCAAACTAGGTTGCGACTTCTGTTGTCACAACATCGTACCGACGATGATCGTGGCTGCTCATGCCGGTTGGAAGGTGGTAGGCATCGCGCTGCCTGCCGGTGCTAAGCTCGATGAGAATGTAGTCAAACGACTGACGGGTAAGTAAGCGCTGAGATAGGCAGGTTTTGACGATGAAAATTGAACTGGACACAGCAGCGAAATCGCACGAAAACGCTCTTGGAGTGATCAGGGCGGTATGCAAGGAAACTCCAAAAGCGGCAGTCATACTAGGCTCAGGCGTCAACGTTCTGGTGGAATTGAAAAACCCCCTCGTTCTGCCCTATGAGGAAGTTTTTGGACTGGCTCCTACGGTGGCTGGGCACGCTGGCTCCCTCACAATCGGGCACCTCGATGACAGCAAAAATGCACCTCTTGTCGCCATCTTTCGCGGTCGTTTCCACCTGTACGAAGGGCATGATTGGTCGATTGTCACGCTACCTTCTCGCGTCATCGTTGAGTGGGGCGTTCCTCGCTTGTTACTGACCAACGCTGCCGGTGGACTGAATCGCGAGTTCAACGTCGGCGACCTCATGGTCCTCACCGGCTACCGAGATTTCCAAAATCCAAAACTGAAAGAGACTGGATTGGTACCCTCCTTGCTGGCGCCTACAACCGGCTGTCGCAACGCGCTCACAGACGAAATCTTGCGCACTGGTGAGCGATTGAATGCTGGCGACGCCGAGTTTCGCAAGCTGCGTTCAGGCGTTTATGCCGCCTGTCTCGGTCCCAGTTATGAAACACTGGCAGAGATCGAGATGATGCGCCGGCTCAAGTGCGATGCCGTGGGGATGTCGACTGTGCCTGAACTGCTCACCGCAAACGCCACCGGCACGCAGGCTGCTGCTATCTCCATCATTACCAATGTGTGGAACGATCAGCCCATGGGCGGACACCAGGAGGTTCTAGAAGCCTCGCACGCTGCTTCTCGCCGTCTCGACAAGCTGTTCAGAGCAATTCTGGCGCAGCAGTAAGTTGTCGGCACAGGCCGATCCGCTTTCTCTCGGCGAAAAACTGCTGCTGGCACTCCGCTTTGGCCTTTCTTTTTTATTACTAAACAAAATAGTAACAAGTGCGAAAGTTGAAAGGGCTAGAGCAGGAGGGGGCGCCGCCGCCCCCTTCTGCTGCATCGAATCAAACGAGCAGATGCTTAGAACTGATTGACAGCAGCCCAAGCCTCGCCCATAGCCGAATAGTCGGTAGACAGTTCCGGCTGAGGCAATGTGCTAATTGGCTTATTCCGCCGATAGAACGTCTCGGCTCGGTTGCTCCGGTTGCGAACAAGCCATCGCGCCGCGTTGATCGTGGTTAGCTCTTTCAGCCCCTCGATCGAGCGAGCATTCTTGATACCTGCCGACGCACGGCGCAAGATTGCTTCCAGCTCTTCCCGCTGATGGCGTAATGCCTGGACGGCTCTCTCGAAACGCTTGCCGGCAAAGCAGAGAGTCGCCTCGATCGCTTGCGTTTCGGCGCGAATCACCGCCGCTTGTTCGTGCTTGCCGTCCGCCTCTGCTACCCGGATCCGCAGTGAACGCTGCGGATAATTGAGTTGGGCGGTGGCACGCTCCAGTTTGTTGCTCAAACTCGATATCTCGCAGACCGCCAACCGAAAGGACTCTACCGATCGCAAGATGCGAAGCTGGGTCTTGGTCGGATGGAGAAAAACTACCGGCCTCTCTTCCAGGTTCTCCGGTCCGGCGAAAGCGCTGTTTCCGGCGTTCTGATTGGTGTACAAATCATGCACGTCCACAACCGCTTGCCGCAGCTCTGAGCCACTCACACCTTTCACGCTCTCGAATTCGCTCGAAAGAATCTCGTCTTCGCTTTTCGTCTTGCACGTTTTTACCAAGGCGACAAGCACTGCCAGTGCCAATTGAGTGGCTGGATCGGTGGTCGTCACCTCGGCAATCTTTGCGCTCAGTTGACCGCGGAAGTACGCCACTCTCAAGCGCATCTCGTGAGCGCGCAAGGCAACATTGGCGTAACAGGAGCGCTTGAACGTTTGCTCCTCAATCACTCGGGCCAGCTCATATCGTCGCTCCCCGGCGGGACGCCCGCAGAGACGATTGCCCAGACCCATTTCCTCCAGTCTCAACTGTTCTTTTCGGTCATTGAACTGTGCTTCGTTGACCTGCGCCTTAATCTGATGAATCTCCCGGATCAGCTCTCTTTCCGTGTACTCGGCGCTGATATACTGCTGCGCCAAGGATTTGAGAGTCGCTATGAGCGCCTCCGGCAAGGTTGACTCATCGAGCATGCACGAGCAATCTTCCAGTTTAGACTGCAGCCCGTTTTTGTTGACCTCCGGCGAAACCCACTGATTGTCGATTGATTGGTAGTAAAAGTTCGTCTGTTTCATGTTGATTCCATATGCCTGATTTGATGATGCAAAAATACGCGCGTGTATTCAGGCGTTTCGCGTATTTCCGGCGAAGATTTCCGATCATCTTTTCCGGCTCTGCCCAGAGAATATGTCGTTTGGAAATCATCGATTTGATGATGCTTGCGTCTCTTCAGCGTCGAACCTATGGGTGCCTTCGACAGTGCCGCAAAACAGTAGCAACGCAGTTGCTTAGAATCGGCTCTGAACGGTGAGGTAGCATTTGTGTCGGAGGCGCTGTTTGAGAAGTAAGTGAAGAGACGAATACTTCTTCTCACACCGCAGGTTGAAAGCAAAATCCGGCTTAGCCCAAAATGCCTGTTTCGCGGGCGCCCGTGATTAATCGTAATAGCGGCCAACGATTTTGCAGTAGCGAAGGAGGATGTTTCTGTCACGCTCAAACTACGGTTGAAATGTGCCTTACTCTAATCAATAGTAGGTATGCGCTTAAAGAGGAAGATATAGGCTGTGGGCTAGTTTCAATTCGAAAAGGAGAAGAGCAGGGAAGCGGGTTAGACCTCCCTGCTCTTGTCGAAATGCGTAGGCTCGCTGGCTCAGATCCGGCAGACGGCGCGGGTAAGCAGCGTCCAGTCCGATCTGCTCCGGCGGGGCGAGTGGTTTTTGCTCTTCTCTCTCGCCCCGCTTGAGCCGTTAGGCTTTAGTTCGCTTCTTCGCCGTCGTCCTCGTCCTGCTCGCAGCCGCACTGTGCGCAGCACTGTCCGACAATCGGTTTGCCGCAGTGCCAGCAGTTGCGCGAGCCGTCGACAGAACGAGCGTCGGTCGTGTAGCGAGCCTGTTGCACCGGTGCTTGCACTTCGCTCGCCTGAGCGTAGGTGGCGTCGTACTCGGCTTCGGACAACAGGACGTACTTGTAGGTCGCAAGCAGTTCGCCTTCAGGCGAGCCGCGACGAATCAGCACGGTGAACATGCGCGGCTCTTGCGCAGTCCGCCCGTGACCTGTGAGACGGCTGCCCAGACCGAGGATGCGAGAGCGCACCGGTTGGGCGAGCATGTTGAGAGGAATGTGGTTGAGTCCGGTGCGCAACTGGTGCGTGCCCACGACATGACTGTCGATTTCCACGACCAGTGCCACTTCCTCCGTCGTTCGTACGCTGAGGAAGCAGGGCTGAATGCTCGGCTTGCGCACGAAACGTGTAGTGTTTTTCTGATCGATGACCTGTTCGAGAGGGGCATCGCCAGCTGTGCAGATCTCTGCTTTTACCATGTTTTTGCTCCTGATTGATTCGCTCCGGGGACCTTCTTCCGGATGCGAAATCGGTTGTACTTTGCCCGCCTCAAAGGAATGAAACGGGCACCGCGCGCAGTATCAGAGATACCGGCTGTCTCTTCGCCTGCGCTTTCTCCTGGCTCGATACGATGGCATCCCCAAACGGGTGAGGCGCAGTATCGCCAGCAAGAGAACTAGCAGGACAATGTGATGAATGAGCGATGTATTGTGCATGCGCAACTCTTTCAAGGCTACGCCCGCCGCCGCTTTGCTCGCGACAACGACGGCGGGATTCACCTGCTGGATGTGAGAACTTCACCTCCAGCCAAGACAACTGTCTTGCGCGTCTTCAGGACTTTTCCGCTGGCTCGCTCGGTGGCGGCTGAGCGGGCTGTGTCTCTTCACTTTTGCCCGCGGACCTCACTTCCGGCGCCAGGGCTTGTGGACCGGTGGCGGCGGGAGAGGAAGCGCCAAGCGTGTCTGTGCAAGGACACCGCGACGTGGTGTGAACTTCGACTTCTGGCACCTGATCGAGCGCGTTGAACGACGAGATGCTGCCCATCAAGTCGCTCGCCGGCAGTGAATCGGGGTTTTTGTACGGATTTAAGTCCTTGTGCATACGAATCCAGTAGGAGTTCGTGTGCGTCACGGACCAGCGTGCCGGCAGTCGCAGCTTCTTCGGAATGTACTCGGTAGGCAGGTTTTGCAGTGCCACGATCCAGGCTTCTTGGGCGGAGCTGAGAGTGCGAGCGCCGTGTTTGCCTGTAGCGGTAAAACTGCGCAGACCTTCAACGATTCCCGCGTAGGCGAGGTTTTGCTCACCGTACGTGAAATCAAAACCGAGCCTGTCGAAAAAACGCGCGACGTTAAACCAGCTTGGCACTGCATCGAGTCGGTGGTAGCCGATCTCTTTCAGCAGGCGGGTGGCTTCCTTCACGAAATGAGCAGGCACTCCGGACATGGGCTTGGCGATCTGCCAGGGCGCACGACCGAGGAAAAATGCTTGTTCCCACAACTTGAAGCAAAGCGCTGGATTGAGTTTGCGCCAGATGTAGAAGTCAGGGTCAGCGATGAAATGCCCGACAGTGCCTTCGACGTCGAGACCGTCGAGGTAACTGTTCGGGTCCCAGGAGTAGATCGACAGCTCGGCCGCGTGGAAATCGGGTCCGGGTAGTCGATTGCAGGCTGGGTCCATGTTCGGATAGATGGTCAGGGGAGAGCTCAGTTCGGTGCCGTCCAACTGCCGATCTCGCAAAGCGCATCGCAAGATGAGCTTCTCGCCGAACTTCGCTTCAACGAGAGTGCGTATCCCGTCGTTGCGATAGACAACTTGCCCAGCTTTTCCCGCGTAGACAATCGTGACTATGTCGTCGATCTCTTGTTTTTCCACGGGGTAAGGCAGGGGATCGCTCAGTCCGACCATTTGGAAGACCGATGGAGAAATAAGTCGCGTCAGGAATGTTTCCGGTGCGACTTGCGAAAGCTTAGATGCGTACCGCATTTTGGTCTCCAGAAATTTGCATCTGCTCGAAAGCGGATGTGATCCCGAACCGTTAACAACATCCGGTCGCGTTAGCGACAGGAGCTTTTGGGTGACGGGAGGCTAGGGGCTTAGATAGCTAGAAGCGAGAAAACTCAAGAGAGCAGAAAAGTAAAGCACTTGTGTTTAGCAAAGACGCTTATTCAGGAGCAAGGGCCAGCAACGAAGTGCAGCTTATAAACCTCACACCCGAATTGGCTTCACGTTAACTGCGATCCAGTTGTGGCCTTGCTTTTACGGCCATCGTCACAATGTGTTGTTTGCCTTTTCTTAATCCATGCTCGCGCGAACGCGACAACTACGCTAGATATCAAGCAAATCGCATTGAGGTCTATGCCGCCGCCGGTCTTGCCAAGCGGTAGCTGTCAAGCGGCGACCGGCTAACGATCTGCGCTCGCGTATATCTTGTGGAAACCCGCTATATATGGGCGTTCCTTAGGCGAAAGTAAGAAACATATGTTGCGCATATTGTTTGCGGTTACTTACGGTAAGTTCGTTCTTCTTTGCGTTTCTCTTTCAAGGCCCCAATAACTCCATAACACCGCCGCCTTCTTCCACTTGCGCGCAAAACACTCGATTTCTGAGTGTGGGGGTGGTGTCGATTGTTGGATTGAGATTGAGAAAAACAGCTCGGTTTTCGGTATCCGCAACACGTGAGCGGATGACTGAACACCGTGTTGGGCAGAGATGAGCCGCTGATTAACCTTTTGAACTGCTCGACGTTGCCACCGGGACTGGTGACTGCGTCGGCATGGACATAACCGGGCTATATCCGGAAAGAGGTGTAGATATGGAAGCCAAATTCCTCGTCAACCCAGCGCTCAAAACGGGCAGCTTGGAAGGTGTTGAAGCCGTCAGCACCGACCTTTTGATGCTCGCCAAGTTGAGCGGTATGGGATTAGGTCCAGGCCCACAGGCCGTGGATCAACGGCTGGCAGGGCGGCTTTCTGAGAAGATGCGACAGAGGAAGTTTCAGGGAAATCTCGGCGAACATCTGACGCTGAAGATTGGTCCCGACGCTCCGGCGCGAAACGTTCTTCTTGTCGGACTAGGCTCGCCAGGCAAACTCGATTATCGCGGCTGGAAAGAAGTGATTCAGCTAGCGGTCGATCGGGCAGTCACGATGGGTTGTTCTCGTCTGACTCTGGAGATCCCCAAGGATCGCCTGACCGCTGCGAGCATGAACCTCACTGGTACTGCTCACGCAATCAAGGAGTTCGTCACGACGAAACTCGCTGAACTCACTGCTAATAGACAGGGCATTCTGGAGGTAGAGCTGGTTTGCACGCCACAAGCCGCTCGCTATCTCAAGAAGGGACTCTCGATTCAGCAGCGGGCCAAGCGCAGCCAATCTTGCACGACTCCGCCCAGCGCCAAGTAAGCACACAGGACCTTCTTCGAAGAAGCAATCGCCTTAACCTTTGAACCTGATCCGGCTGGGGGTGGTTTCTCATTCATGTTTCGGGAAGACATGACGAGAGCCACCCCCAGTCCGGTTTTTGTTCCGCTCATCGTTTCAATTTTTTATCTGCCGGTACTAATGTTTATAGAAGGCGCCACCGTATGTGATGCCAAACTTATCTGCAGCGCTCGCGCGGCTTTCGCTGGAATGCCGGCTGGAACAACCAGTTGCCCGGCGCTGGCATAAATGAGCTCGATGGCGTCAACTATGGTCTTCACACGTTCGACCATGAGGATTATCTCGCCCGTTTTAGTCGGGTTTCATCTTCAGTCTTCTCTTACTTGCGCGAGATGACTCGAGAGAAGCTCTGGATTTCGTCAGCCCACAAAGCTACTGTGAGGTATCTCTGTTTTCACCATCTGCCAAAACGCCTTAGACAAATACTCGCGTAGAGATTTTCACTCTGCCCTTCGCACTGCGTGCGAAGAACTCGAGACGGTTGACTGACGCGGCGTTTTTTTCGTAAGCAACAACGACGCAGCGGCTCGCTGCGCCATAACTTTCATAACTGACAGCGCTCCCCGTCCTTTCGTTGCGAGAACCGGGTGAAGCGCGTATTCTCAGTCAGTCGCCATTCAAGGAGCTTAGATGACAAAGCCAACTGATGAATTTGCCAAGCTGTTGTCGACATTCTCTCGCCAGCATCCATGGCACGTGCAGCTTGATGACGATGCGCCCGCGATCGTGAAGGCGTACATCGAAAACCCACCTGATTCCAACCTGAAGATGGAGCTGGATAAAGCTTCCGGCTCACTCGCTTGCGACCGACCCCAACTCCTGTCGTCGCGCTTCCCGCATCTGTATGGGCTCGTACCGGAGACTTACTGCGGCGAAGAGGTAGGCGATTTCTGCGCTGAACGGACCAACCGGCGCCGTGTCGAAGGCGATGGGGATCCGCTCGATATCTGTGTTCTGACAGAAAAGGATTTTAACCGCGGAGACATCTTCCTCAACGCCAAGCCGATCGGCGGACTGCGCATGATCGACGGCGGCAAGGCTGACGACAAAATCGTGGCTGTGCTGGTTAGCGACATCGAATATGGGCATTACGAGGACATCAGTCAGTGCACACCCGGCATTATCGAACGGATGAAGCACTACTTCCTCACTTACAAACAGCGCACCGAGCACTCGGGCGCACATACGGTAGAGATCACCGATGTTTACGGTCGCGAAGAAGCGCACGAAGTAATTCGGCGCAGCATGGGCGATTACGTCACCAAGTGGGGCACTCGTGAGCAACGCGTCGAGAAGATGCGCGACGTTCTGTTCGAGGCGCTATTGACAAAGCTCGCCAGCGACAAGAGTCTGCGCGATCGATTTGCGGCAGCGCTCAAAGGGAAGAAACCCAGCCAAGGTCGCAAGAAGAAATAAGTGCCGAAAGGCGGTCGAGAATGTTTGCCCTCGACCGCCTTTTCAGCTTTTTGACGTTTAAGCATTTTTTTTTGCTGGCCAGGGCACCATATACGGTGCTTTACCACTTTCGCTCGTTTAGACCGGCCGCTTGTGCAGATCAAGCTATTGCTGAGATGGCTACCACGAGCAACCGATGCCTTTTGCTATACTGGCTATCTATAGGTCTCTGGGTCACCGTCGCCTGCTATACGCCCTTCGGGCGGGTTTTTTCTTCGCGAGTTCGTTCAGCTACTCACGATGCTCAAATTCACAAAACCTCTCTCTCGCTTGAAGTTGGCAGACATGCCTAATCAGCAGGTGTTGGTGCAGATGTTGACGGACGCGCAGCATAGCCCCAACCGCGTCGTGCAAGTCTACTGGCCGGTGCCGGAGACGCAAAAACAGGTCTATTGCCTCAACTGCGTCGTTACTCACAGCACGGGATTGATTGGCAAAGCGCCTCGCGCAGGCACCACCTCGCTTTTGCCTAACTGGGAGTTGTTGCGTGAGGTTGAGCAAGAGCCGGGCAAAGCGCCTGACATGACGCCTCCAGAAACGATCTGGTCGTATGACACGGGTGATATCACCTTGGTGGAGAACATCGTTGCTTCTGCGGTCGCATCTCCGGCTGTCATCGAGCAGCAAACTCGAACCGTGGGCGTCGGTGAACTAAGACCGGTCGGCGCTGATGATCGCAGATTCTCTTATGCGAATGCTGCTCCGCCTCCGACAAACCCTGCCAGTAACTCTTATGCGGATGTAGGCGCGCAAGTAACACTGGCCGGCGATCTCTCAAACGTAGCTCTGCCCAGTGTTTTTCAGTCAATCAACTTGATCCGCATGACCGGCAAGCTGAATCTGTACCGGCAAAATGTGGCAGGAGAGGTATTTTTCGCGGAGGGAGTGCTTGTGCATGCTGCCGCACAAAGCGCCGTCAGCGGTGAGCCCAGGCAGGCCGACGCCACCGAGATCGTTCTTGAATTTCTCACCTGGGACGAAGGCACTTTCAGATTTCAGCCCAGCTGGGCGCCTTCGACAGCGACCATCGAGCGAAGGTTGGAGTCATTGATTCTCGAAGGTGCGACGCTGATTGATTTCCTCAAGGCCTTGCAGGGAAAGGGTTTTGACGAAGACGTTCTTCTGTTTACCAACCCCAAGTTCAGTGACGCGGAAGTGGAAAAGATTTTGAAGAATGGCGTGCCTGCGGACCCGGCGACACAAAAAGAGTTGCTGCAGAAAGCCGTTAAAGGTATGCGAGCCGGTGACCTTGTCGGCACTTTGCCGAAGAGCAAGTGGCTGCCTATGTTGTTTAATTTGGTCAACACTGAACTCCTGACTGTCGGCAGACCGGCGTTGCCGTTAAAAGAGGAGAGTTTTCAAATTGACGAAGCTGCACTGGGGACGGCATATCGAACGTTAGCCAGATTTGGCACTGGCCTGGTCGACTTCCCGTTTATTTTGCATTTCTTACTCTTAGAAATAGCGCGTCATCGTAAAACACAGCATCCGTTCTCGATTGCCCTGATCGAAATTACGCCGCACGAGCCAGCCGAGGTGCAAAACCACCTGGACGCGCTGCGCGATGCCTTCGCTGAAAATGCCCATGAGTACGACAATCTTGGGCACTTCGACAGCAAGGCGATCAATAAGTTGGCAATGATTTTGCCTTTTAAAACCGTGGCCGCTGCCTATCTGTTCGTTGATCGATGCCTTTTGAAAATGAAACCGCGAGGCGTGTTGAGTCATGCGAAAGTTGCGATAGGCATTGCCTCTATGCCGGATGATGGCCATGATCTTCATGGCATAGTGGCTGCGGCTAATAGCGCCATGTCCCAGGCTGCAGCAGAGAATCGCAACGTCGCGACGTATCGAGGAATTGAGAAAGAAGCCTGGGAGCAGCTGCGTTTGAAGGGAGCCCTGGCATTCGCCCAGGAGAACTTGCAGGAGGCGGCGAAAGTCTGGACAGAAGCACTCGCGTGCGCGCAGAAATTTGAAAAGGGCGATGCTCGTTTGCTCGAGACTGCCGATCGATTGAGCGAAGTATATATGGCTCAAGGAAAATGGAAGTTGGCGGAGCCACTGCTGAAATTTTCGGTGCAAACTATGGGCGCCGGAGGTAGCGTAGATATCGCTCTTTTGGCCAAAGTAGAGCAGCTCGGCAAAGGATATTTCGAGCAAGGACGTTATGACCTGGCTGAAGCACAGATGCAGAGATCGCTGGATTTGTGCCAGTACGTCTACGGTAATAACAGCGAAGAGATGGCAAATGCATGTTATCGGCTGGCCATCATCTACCACGCACAAAAGGTGTTCGAGCAATCACGTGAACTGTATGAAAAAGCTTTGCAGATAAAGTCGACGCTTCTCGGTGCTCACCATCCGGAAGCGCGGCGCGTCGAGACCAGCTACCAATCACTATTGAAGCAGCACAAAGATGGCTCTTGGTCGGCAGAACAGCTGACGCTTAGTTAGCCGTCCTCGCTGCCAGTGCTAATCTACTTCGTGTGCGCCGCTTGGCGGATTATCGTGTTCTTCCAGAAAGCGCACTATCTCGTTTTTTCGTTCCAACTGCAACACCTCAATCGACATTCCGCAGATGGAATGCGACAGCCCGGGCGGGGTTGGTGTGGGGCGGTACTGAAAGGGATGAGCGCGCTCGGCTCTCAATGCGCGCTCCGCTGAGAGCACTTTATGCAAAGTTTCGAAGGTGAGGATGAGTCTGGGCATTGCAAGCTGGGTCCGGTTTCTAAGCGCTGGAAGCGGGCGACACTACTGCCATCTCACTTAAGTAAGACCCGTGTAAAAAGTTCGACATTTCCTACTACGCGCCCAAAACGGGCGCCCACGCTTGATTTCTAATGTTATACTGCAAATAGAAAGTGAGGGGTCTATGCAGTATTATCTCTGCCCGCGTTGTCAATTTCGAGTGCCTGCCAAGAGAAATGCCTGCACGACGTGCGGCTTTGACCTCACCCCTTTGAAAAATGCGAAAGTCGACCAGGAAGAGAAGCCCAGTCGGGCTAGCATGTTGCTCAAGCTGATCGGCGGCAATAAGCAGAAAGAGCAGCCCAGCCAAGAAAAGCCGGCGCTGAGCCAGTAAATTTTTTTCGCTTGAAAATCATTGAGTCACGGCTTCTGTGTCCGCGACCAGTCGTACCATTGTTTGATGAAGTCATACCATTGACCCGGATCGTTTTCGCTTTCGAGGTACAGAGACAGGTCCCGGTCGTACTCTGATTTCGTGCGCATCCAGCGGCTCTGGAACGGCTCTTGCTGCAGCATTTGCGCAGTTGTCTTGTGAATGCGACTATCGAGTTTGGCAATTTGCGCGTCACCCAATTTAGGTTTCTTCAGGCGATTGATTGTTTGTTGAATCGCGTCCAGATCGAACTGTGCCGGTGACTTTTCGCCGGCGAACTGTTTGCTTGCATCCAGCTCCTCTTGCAGATTATCTGCCTCGTATCGTCTGCGCTCGATTGGCTCTTTCGCGTCTGTCATCTCCAAGAGACCACCAGCGACCGAGGCGCGCTGCGCGTTTTTTGTCGTGTCGAATGCGTCAGGCGCAGGCAAGAGTATGCTCAAACCGCCCATCACATTAAAGTTAGTTGCTGAAGCGCCGGTGAAGGATTTCGTGACTAAAAATTTGGCCCCAAGAAGATCCCTGGCGGCGTTGCTCAACGTCTTGTTTTTGTCTGCCAACTGCTTTGTGTAAGAAGCGCTCATAATGTCCATAAGCAGGATCTGCAGGTCGAAGCGCGTGCGCTGATCGTAATCGTTGGCCTGGTAAAACGCCGGCGGATGATCGAGCAAGTAAGCCAGCTGTTTGCGCGCGCTGTCGGGGGTGAAAACATTTTGCATGGCGGCGCCGAATTTATCGAGCGAGGAGCGAAACTGCTCATAACCGTTCTGCAAGTCGAAATGAGCAAGCGTCGGAGTTCCTGTTCTTTTGAATCTCGTGTCGACGTTGGCGCCTTTTGTTGCTTGCGCGATTATGTCATCGCCCAGCTCCGATCCCGTCATATTGGGGTTGTGCAGCAGATCTCGCAGCCAGATGTCTTGTCGTTGCATGGCGCCTTGTTCGACATCTGACGAAGCGACAAGGTCTGTCGTCAATGTGTGAGTGTGGTCGAGCACCGAGGTTTGCGCCATGTCGCAGGCGTCGAAATCGAGCAGATCCAGCTTTTTGTGATCAGTCTGTTGCAGTGCCTGCGCCACAGTTCGCTCGAACTCGGGCAGCGGAAGCAAACCTTCCTCGCCGCGCATGCCGGCGCCGCCTTCGCCATGCGATGTTACGACGAGACCCAACCGTTTAGCGGGATAGTCGCCGGCCAGTTTGAGCAAGTCAGTGATGTCTTGTGAGTAAGAGCCGGCTGGCGCCTCAGGCAACTCTTCCACCTTGCCGTCGCGAATGACAAAACGGTTTACTTTTGCCTGACTGTCTTTGTCGTCACGAGTGACAGCTTGAGCCACGATTGTTACCGGTTTGTCGGCGCTGTCGACAGCCAACTCTTTGAGCAAAGCGGTGTCATGCTGAGCGCCGTAATGACCTCCGTGCGTATCGACCTCGTCGAAACTGAGTGTCAGGTCGACTGCTACGGTCCACTCGTTCTCTTTTTGACGTGCTGGTGGCAAAAGATCCAAGAGGAACCTACAGCTAGATTATTGCGCGTAAGGCTATGATGCACGTTTTGCGTGACCTGCATAGAGCCGCAAGTTGAAGGCAGGGGTGTTCTTCCCATGATTTGTGCGATCTCTTTGCCGGATTTGCCTGGTCCATGCGAAATGTAGATACTATACTGGGTAGCAATGGATGGCAAAATGCAAAATGAGATGGTACAAGGCAGAGCGATGTGACTTTTGACACATTGCTCTGCCTTGCAGCCTACTTCACGGGGGAGCGAAATTCCGCGGACTTCTTGATCCAATTCAACGCGGTAAGCAAGATGCACAGAGTCCAGAGAATTCCGACTTTGCTCCAGCCGCTCAGGTTTGTCGCGAAAAGAACGTGCACAGCTGCCATAAAACCGCCAACGCCAAGCACGATTCGCACTACGTTTTTCCACTCACCGTGTTCGCGTCCTAACAGTGAAGCTGCCACTCCAAGGAGGACGACGATTGATGCGATGAACATTACAGCTACAGGATGCGAAATCATTTTCTTAACTCCTGAAAAATGTTGTGGCTGCGTTAACGAGCTGGCGCGAACGCAGCTGTTGAGCGAACATGCGCCGATTACTTCTAACCTTTGGTCAAGCAACTTTCTGTTGCGCAACGCCTCCGACAGTCGGTCGATAATGTTCGAGTTCTACCCGAAACCAGGCGCTAAGCGGAACTCGGTCATCGCTCGCAACAGTATTTGTTTGCCGCGCGCGATACTGGTTTAACCGGTGCCAAAGCAAGAGCACATCAGCTTCGGCTCCGGAGTGCCTTTCGCCGTACTTAAACAGCAAACACATGCACTTGTACTCTTCGAGGAGCGGGTTCAGGCGCTCTCGGTCTTCTGCTGCTAGTTGCGCTACGGCACAATCCAAGTCGAACCCTAAGAAGCACGGCCGCCATGACTCTTCGAGGTACGTGTATCTCGGAGAACGGTCACTGGGAATTAGTGCTTGTACTCCGGACAACACCATTGCAAGCAACATAGTATTCTCGTGCTTGATGAACTGGGACCGCTCATTGCGAACATCGGAAGGCATGTCAGGGCTTTCGAGATACATTTTCACAGTCGAAGTTGCTGAGGTTAGCGACTTGATCAGGCGAGGAAGTATTGTCTCTGCCTTGCGTCGAAGTTCATTTTCCCGTGCGCGGCTTCTTCTATCGTTGTCCAGAATGTTGCAGTAGTGCTCGATCTTGGGTGTAGTGATCACATATGCGAGCATGCCGAGAAGCGCTAAAAAGACCGCCGTGAAGATGATTACAGCCGAAACAGTCAGGAAAGTGTCCATAGTCCCTCCGCTTACTGATGCTTTGGGCGGCATGTATGAGATGCCGGGGTGGAGGCGTGCACTGTTGAGCAGCGCGAGGATAAGTTGGCATAGCTATATCGAGCGCCTCCAGGTCGTGTGTGATCAGTCCGTGCAAGCTATACGGTTTTTAGCCGACTGAGCGCGCAAAACGCCAGCAGCTCGTGGACTCGCTGGCTATAAGCTGCCAGTGACTCGCACAAGCTGACCCGATCTTCCTCAAGCAGTGGTCTGCTCTCTCTAACTATCTCTCGCAAAGCCTGATGTTGGAGTGCGATTGAATTGAGCAGTTGATTGCGCATTTCCTTAGGGAGTTCTGCTATTGAGCGTATCGATTGCTCGGATTGGATGCGCTTTTCTGCCCGGGCTATTGTTTCTGAAAGAGTGAGCAGCAAGTTTTTGCTTTCGCGCCGCCGCCTGTGGGAATTTCTGATGCCCTGCGGAATACTCTTCAGGATGTAAACGATTCCCGCGACGGCAGTCAGGGCTACAGCGGCGATCATACCGAGCGCGACTGGCACTGCAACTTCGTGCGGCAGAGCAGGCAAAACGATCGCCAGTCCTACAAAGAAAAGTGTGATGATTGTTCCTTGATTATTCATAGCTCCTCACCATTGGTGATGCTTTGTACGGCATGTCCGAGATGCCGAGGGTGGCGGCATTGCACTGAGGAGCAGTGCGAAAATAGCTTGGAGAGGTGTTAAAACTCGCACCGGAATTAATACTCTAGAGCGCAGTGCGGCATTCATCGCAGGCGAGTCTGGCCCGAAGGAAAGTGAAACAGTCGACTTGCGCGCTAGTTGGCTCGTTACCGTAGTTGGTTGTTGTGGGTAGAAATTCATGATGCCAAAAGAGAAAGAGCGAAGCAAGGGAGCCATGCTTTTAAGAAGACTGAAACAAGCCTGCAAGAGCCTATGTAGCTTATGTCGTTGTATGGGAGTCAGTTTTAAGGGCCGTTTGCAGTGCGGTTTTCCGCATGACCAACGGATATCGGAGCTTCGCTACGCGGCACAGCGAAACTGTCAAACGTTCGCTTCTGCCGGCTTCCACCAGACCGGTCGTGATAGTCGTTTTGTTTGATCTGCCACTCGCCCGTCCGCGCGGTGTCAGGATCGCTTTGCCTGCGCTCTCGCCAGTCGTGAAGCTCGTTCTCCCGTTCTTCCCATTCGAGCCGGCGCTCGTCTTCCCATGCGTGCTGCGCTCGCTTCTTCTCATCCCACCGACGCTGTTCCTCCTTTTCCCAATCGTGTTGCTTGCGTCTCTTTCGATCCCATTCTGCGCGTGCTCTGTCCGCATCGGGGTCGTGCCGGCGTTCACCAAGCAGGCGTGGAAACAGAGAAACGGCAATCATGGCCATGCCGAAAAGAATAATTCCGAAAAACTTGCCCACTAAGGTCAAAGCCATTGCGACGTCCCACAGCCGTTCACGGATACTGTCGAATAATGCGATGCCGGTTGACCTCCATGAGCCAAGACAGACGGTGCACAGTATCTGACCAGATTCGTGACTGTGAGCTGGTATTCTGCGTGCGGAGAGAGCGCTGTATCGTCGCGCCTCCTCTTCTTGCGGTAGTCCTTCCAGTGCTAACCACAAGCGTTGCATCAGGAGCAGCCATAGCTCTCGTGCGGAGTAAGCGCAATCGAAAAGCCAGTCGAAGATTGGGTGGCGGGATCTCGAAAGAGATGCAAGGCAATATGTGCATAGGTTTTCGTCGTGAGCGTGCGGTGCCGTGCGGCGACCGATGGGGCCGCCGAATCGTGTTTGATTCATATGGTTTCCTGCTGGAGAAGCGGAAGTGCCGCTGAAGTCAAGCCGAAGGAGCGCTCCGGAGAGCGCACAGGCTTTAGCGATTGACTGAATGATATTGCCGGAATTCGGGGGGCGGTATGTGCAATTGCACAGTCTTCGTTAGCTGACAGCACCGATGATAAATATGCTCCTGACGTCCGTAATTAATCCTTCAGCTAGAGATCAACTGCTAGAATTCCGACTCTAAGATCTCGCCGAATAGAACAGTTTTTGATCGTCGTGTGGCCGCGCAAGCACCGCATGGCTGCCGAGTTTCACGCGAAAGCGCGTGAAACTATTTTCTATTCGCAAATACTGTCACTGCTGAAGGAGACACGCATATGGAGCACCTTCCTGCCGAGCGGACCGACCTCAAAGTGCGGATTAAAACCAAGTTTTATGAGCTCATGACAGGCAAAAACATCAGTCGCCGAGATCTGATCATTACCAGTTCTGCTACTGCCGCTGGTATCACGCTCGATCACATGTTCGGTTGGGCATTCGGCGCTCATAAGCCGGAAGTGGCTGCTAATGGCGTAGTAGAGCCAGTAATTATCGATATAAGCAAAGTGCAAAAGTCTTTTGACGTACTCGGTAGATATGTGTACTTGACGCCTGAGAAGTTGGGCGGCGGCACCCATTGTGTCGATATGGCGACCGGCAAGACGATGGCTTGGATCAGTTATTGGAACTATGGCGATTCATGCCCGATTTCGCACCATCTGGCCGCTTTTCCGTCACCGGATCCGTACAAAAAATTTGAATTCGTCAACACAACACAGGGTGACAAGAACGTACTCATCTACGGCATTCCCAGCCGCATAGAAGACCATGACATGTTGGGCAAATGGGGGCAGGGCAATCACATCTACCGTGTTGGTTTTGATGGGCAGTCGATGAACCTACTGGAAGACATTTCAGAAACGACCGGAATCGGGCTCGGAGTGCACACTACCATCTATCCAGATGCTAAGGGATTCGCTGCTGCGGATGGACAAAAAGACGTCTGCGCATTTTTCGATCGCGCGCAAGACGATGGCAAAACCAAGGTTCAGCACGTGTTTCGTGCAGATTGGATTGGCAAAGAGAAGGGTGGCAATCTCGAAGATAACTGGGCCAAGGGCGGCACCCTCAGGATAGTGTCTCTAACGGGCGCCGCGGAGAGACAGGGTCGATACGATCTCGAAGGCAGCAAGGGCAACAAAATCGATTGGGAAATGGTGCCCATGGCCGAATACCTGGTATATACCGGACAGCTCCCCGGTGATTCACCACGGACGCTTAGCGGCCTGGATGCGGTCGTCCATCATCCCGGCAACCGCTACTCCGCATTAATCATCCGCATGCTCTCTGCCGCGGTTATCGTCGATCGTGAGAACATGGAACCGATCTGCTGCCTGCACAATCCAGAGGGAACGCCGGACAATTTGCCGGTGAAGAAGGTTCATTCCAACCCTGACACGTGGGAGATCGAGTTCGAAGAAGTGAAATCGGTCGGGCACGAAGCTGGCTTCTCGCCGGACGGTAAGTGGTTCACCATGATGAACAACATCAAGCAGAACAACATGGCAGTGTTCGACAGTTCAGACAAAAACCCGAAAAACTGGAAACGTGTCACGTTTGTCAAAGACCCTAAATGGCACGGAAACTACCCGAGCCCGTTTCATCTCTGCTTCTCGATGGACGGCACCAAGATGTTCGTCTCCGTGCTCTATCCCAAAGGACAGAAGAGTTCATGCTGCGTTGTTGACACCAGATCATGGAAGATCACTCACACGTTTCCCGAGATTGGACCTGACTGCCAGACAATGGCAGTGACTTATGATGGCAAATATGTTTTTCAGATCTTCAGCGGTTTTCAACGCCTGGAATCGGGGGCATTCATCTTCCGTCAAGACGACCTGACGCCGTTGGGATACATGCCGAACTTCGGCGGGCACCACGACTGCGTCGTCGTGCCCACTAAGGTTGAGCAGCTGGTAAACAGCCGCTGCACGACTCTGTAACCGCAATGGTTCAAGCGGTTCCCCATCAACAGTCGCCGACGCGGCAGAAGAACGGCGGTATGCACCGTCACTCCGGCTGGCTTTTCACGCAGCTCGGATTGCAAAATCTCCTGCGCCGACCAGGACGGACTTTCATGTTGGTCCTGGCTGTGGCGCTGGGTTCTGGTGCCATCTTCGCGTCGTTGATTGTCGGTCTGGGCATCAACGCCAGTATGCAGCAAAGCTTTGATCGCATGGGTGCGGATCTGGTCGTTTTGCCTGATGCGGCCATGGTAAACATCACTAGCGCGTTGCTGACTGTGCAGCCGACAGATGCTTCTCTGGACGAGAAACTGATCGACGAGATTGCGCATCTGGACGGGGTGGCACAGGTGGCGCCGCAAACCATCTACCGTGTTTCAATCATGTCCGGTATGCCCGAGCACAGAACGAACTTGATCGCGTTCGATCCCAAGCGCGATTTCACCGTGACGCCGTGGCTCAATGAGCGCATGCCGGGGGCGATGCAGAAGAATGACATTATCTGCGGCGCCCGTCGCACGGAGAATCTAGGAGATGAGATCATGCCTGCGGCTTCGCCGGCAAACGTATACGCAAAGCTTGGTTTGAGCGGTGTGGGACCGTTTGATGAATCTATTTTTGCTCCGTATGCAACCGTTGCTGCCTTGACCAGTCAGGACAAAACTGGCGAATACTGCGTTCCTCGCTACTCACCAACTAGAGTGTCCGCTGTTCTCGTGCGCTTGAAATTCGGCGCTACACCCGAGCAGGTACGTTTTTCCATCGCCCGCTTCCCCGCTGTCAAAGTCGTCACCGGCGCACGAATCGTCACTTCCACGCGCCAGACAACGACGATACTTGTCGCTGGACTGTTAGGTTTTGCAGCGGTAGTTTTGCTGGCCTCCCTTCTCCTCATGAGCCTTTTATTCTCTGCAATCATCGCCGAGCGGCACCGTGAAATCGGCTTGCTGCGCGCCATTGGCTCCAGGAGGGCCAACATCGTGCGCATGCTCCTGGCTGAAGCCGGCTTTTCTACCGGCGCAGGCGGAGTTTGTGGAATCCTGTTCGGTGCTGTACTACTGCTCGGTTTTCAACATTCGCTTGTTTATTATCTGGAAACCTTGCATGTCGAATTCAAATGGCCTGGTTTACTCGAGATGGCTTTAGCTGCCACTTTATGTGCTGTGGTTGCAGCCGCGGTCGGCATTCTAGGCTCTCTCGTCC
Organism: Planktothrix sp.; assembly: GCA_036703195.1. Classification (GTDB taxonomy): domain Bacteria; phylum Cyanobacteriota; class Vampirovibrionia; order Obscuribacterales; family Obscuribacteraceae; genus DATNPN01. The sequence goes on from DATNPN010000043.1 coordinate 55,500, forward strand.
CAGCCTGGAGCGCGAGCGGGAAAGAGCCGTATGAGCTGATCAACGGTGGTGGCAACTGATGCTTACGGCCGATAAACTCACTAAACGGTATTCCGGAGAGCAGCCTGTCGACGCGGTGGACGCGTTTCAACTGACGCTAGAGCGAGGTAAGTTTCTCGCCATCGTCGGGCGCTCCGGCTCCGGCAAATCGAGTCTACTTGCCATGTTGGGTGGCATCAGTCGCCCGACATCAGGAACTGTGCTTATCGACGGCACCGATCAGTGGCGCCTGAGCGACAATGCGCACTGTGATTTTCGCAATGAGAACATCGGTTTTGTCTTCCAGTTCGCCAGCTTGCTGCCGACGTTGCGTGCTATCGATAACGTGGCTCTGCCTGCGTTGGTCAGCGGTTCTCTCGAAAAACAGCAGGCTTACTCGCGAGCGCGAATGTTGCTGGAGCGAGTCGGACTGTGCAACAGGTACAGCGCTTACCCTAACCAGCTTTCGGGTGGAGAACAGCGGCGTGTGGCGATTGCCAGGGCTCTAATCAATTCGCCCTCGTTGTTGCTCGCAGACGAACCGACGGCAGATCTTGATGAGGAGACGGAAGAAGAGATACTCGGTCTCTTGATCGACATTCAAAGAACTCTCAGCCTCACTCTCGTTGTCGTTACGCACAATCCGGAGATAGCACGGCGCGCCGACCATCTTATTACCATGCGCGCTGGGCGTGCGGTTTCATCAGAAGATCAATCCGTCATGAGACGATCAGCGACAGCTGAAAATGCCGACCGTGTGAAGGAGATCTTCGGGGCGCAGGGCGAGGCTGCGAAGCAAACAGTAAGTATCGGTGTAGGTTTTGAACGATTCGTCGGGCGGTTGGTATTATATGTGGTGCCCATGTTTCTCTTGGCGTTCGGGATCAACGCCGCAATCAGCGCTTACCAAAACAGTGTTATCGAGGCGAAAGCGGCGGAGCAACAAGCGTTGCAGACGCTCGGCATGAACGGACTCAGTTCGGATGTGAAAGCGGTGAGCTACGGCCCGGGAAAATCGTATCTTCTCTCGCTGACCTTGAACAATACAGCCGATGGCAAATCTGTTTATGTCATGTCTCCTTCGGTGCGCGTGTTTGTGCAGGTCGGGACCTCATGGCAGGAGGTCCCACTTAAACCGGTCAGCGTGCCGGCGCAGAAGGTGTTCAAGCTCGAGGGAGAGCAGATCTTGCAGTACTCGATTGAGCCGAATGTGAAGGACTTCGAGCAGCTAATCCCGTATTACATGCACGTGCGTATTTCGAACGACATGTTGATCAGCCCGAGCAGTCAGCCAAAAACGGACTTGTACGAACGCAACGACAACTACTACGTTTATCTCAAACCGCACGGCGCCGACGACGCCGCGATTTTAAACAAGAGCAAATTTCCGGGCAAACCGCCAGTCTGGATTGCTATGCCGCCGCACTAATTCAAATTGTTGGTGCTAAATTCGAAATTGAAGTTGTAGTCAATGGTTGTGTCGTTGCAGAAATTGAGGGGGCCGTCGCAACTGTAGCCGTTGATTGTGTCGCCGCTGCCGACATAGGTTATCCCGCTGTTGGTAATCGAGTTGCTATTTGCCGCACTCCCTCCATAAAACAAAAAGGCCGCCTTGTTGACGTTGTGTAGAGCGTTGAACGTGGGAGTCACCGTCAATGGCGTCGCTGTGTAGTGATAAACCGACACCACTTTTGTTGATTTCACAGATGCTTTGGTTATGTAATAGCCGCCGCTGACGCCATCTTGAACTACGATGGCCAGGCCCGGATCTCCTGAGGCTGGGCCGGTGTAGGCGAAGTCCAGACTTTCGAACTGGCCCGCGGTCGCAGTCACACTCCACCCCAAATAAAGGCCTGGAACGTTGACGCCGACGTAGCCGGCATTGTTCTTGGTAGGCACAGCTAACGTGAAAAGATTATTTTGCGAGCTGCCGACCGACAGTCCCACACCCGTTCCTGCTGTCCTTAAAACGCCTTCGCAGGTTCGAGTCAGCGGAGTTACTGTTGCAAAGCTAGGAGTTGCAAGAAAGACGCTCAGGGTTACCGAAGCTGCTAAACCCAAAGTCGCGCTTAGATTTGAAGAATTGAATGCCACTTTTATTGCCCCCCATTGGCTGAGTGTGATTTTAACCCGAGCTCGGGGCGTATTCACTCCTTTGCAACGCGCGAGTGCAGCCAGCGGGTTTCAAGTTGACGGCGAACTAGGGCTCTGACTTCCCGCGTGGCCCACTAATTGTTGGTGGTGTTAAATTCAAAGTTGAAATTATTGTCCGGGCCAATTGTCGAGTCCACGCAGAATTCGCCAGGGTAATAGCAGTTGTAGCCGCTCAGCGTGCCTCCTGTGCCCACGAAACTAAGTCCGCTGTTCGTAAGCGAGTTGGTGGTTTTCGTTGGACCTCCGGCGAATATGATAGCCGCCTTGTTAGCTACGTAGGTCGGATTGAAAGCTGGCGTCACCGTGGATGGCGTAGCGATGTAATGATAGATCGAGCCGATTTTGGTTGATTTGAGCGATGCTTTGGTTATGTGATAATTGCCTTCGGTGGCGTCTTGAACGACTGTGGACAATCCTGGATCTACGGCGGCCGGCACATTGCTGTACTGGAAATCGAGGCTTTCGAATGCGCCCAGGTTTTCGATTCTGCTAAGCCCCAGCCGGAGAGACGGTACGTTGACGCCGAGGTAAGCGCAGTTGTTCGGTACCGGTGTCATCATTATGAAGCCATAATCGCTCGACTCATCAAGCTGGGCTCCAGCTCCAGGACCAGCGATTCGATACACGCCGCCGCAGTTATTACTTCCTATTGGGGTTGATGCAAAGGTCGGGATTGTAAGCGACAGACTCAGTGACACCGATGCGGCCAGTCCAAGAATTTGTCTCGAATCCCACCCGTCGAAAATCATGTTTTTACCCTCTTAATCTCAGCCGTGATCTTACCGCTCGCTTGGGACTTAATCACTCCTTTGCAAGTCTGGGGTTGGCAGCTTTATTGTCAGATCGTTGGGGTTCCGCGTACCCTCTCTTGAGCGTACAGTTCTATCTTGGTGCCGATTTTTTTGAGAACAGCGACTTCCAAATAGGTTTGCTTTTTACAGTGGTGCCACAAGCAGGACATGGGCGGGGTGTCAATATAGTTCGCGTACGTCCAGTTGGCAGACTCAATCATGGTCGAAATTCCGGCTACAACTAGCCCACTGTTTGAAAAGGCCGCTCAGGATTACGGTCTTAACCAGCCGGCGTTTCAAACCGACGTGGCAGATATCGTCAGGGCTGACCTGGGAGATCCTGCGAAACTGTCGCAGGATGCGCGGGTTCTAGAGCAGCAGCAGTCGCTATCCGTCGATGACTTGATTAGTCTGGGCTTTCCCTGGCAAATTTTTGGCAGCGACGGCACGGTGGCAGCCAACCACGCCAAGGCGGTGGTTAAGTCCGCGCAGGTTAAACTCGACGCTCAGCATCAACCGGTTGAAGTCGATTATCCCAACGGCACAGTGATAAAGGCCAGGCGCGACAAAAATGAGCAGATTACCAGCGCGCAAATCCTCAACAGTCCTGGGCATCAGTACGACGGGACCTTTAAGCTGCAGAGCGACGGTCTGTTGCACGAGTACGACGCAAGCGGCAAGGACACGGGCATTACGGTGGAGCCTGGCGACATAAAAATCTCTTCCAACGGAGCCATTCAAGTGGTGGCTAAGGAGAAGCTCGGATTTTTCGACGTCTCAGGTTATATCGAGATCGATCCGCAGGGCAATGCCACTACCCATGCAGGTTCTCCGCCGGACGCATCGCAACCGTAGCTCGCCTATCGCAGCAGTTGGAAAAAGATTATGTCTCCATCGCAGAGTCCGCGACCGGCGTGAAACTGCAAGGAGTGGCGCTGCTGTCCTTCGATATCGACGACATAAGTCTGGCTGTCTTTGTCGAACAGCTTCCACTTGCCGTTGGTACCGGAAGTGCTCTCTACAGTGCCATCCGCGATGAATTTGCAGTCACCAAGATCGTTCGTGTAGCCGTTCATCTCTTTGTACATGCCGACCACCGGATCGGCCGAACTTTGGGGACCAAAGGTTGCTGCGCCTGTCACTTCTAACTGATAGTCGCCGCCCATGCGTACGAGCCCTCCAGTGGGAGGAGCGACGGTGACGATGACTTTAGTGGGTGCTTTTAAATCGCCGTCGAACGATCCGTCGACAATTTTACTGTCCGAGCTCAGTACTTTCGGAGTTGACCAGGTGTGTTTCTCGTCGGAGAGGCTGACGGTGATGGACGATTTGAAATTGTTGCCGAGCAGCCCCATCGGTTTGAATTGAGCGTGCACATGCACTTTGCCGGGACCACCCATGAAGTACCAGTAGTGAGTGCCGACAAAATTGTCAACGGTGCCAGTGTTTATGCCTGCCTTCAGAGGTGCGGGTGTTTCAGGTTTTAGTGATTGAGACCATGCCGGAGCGGCAAACAAGAGCGCTGCCACAAACGATACCGCAATTCTCATATTCATTCCTCACTGTCGAGTCGAGCCGACAATCATAACAACACGCCAGCGCATTTTTAGGAGGGACAGCCAGGAAGTCGATTGGCGAAGTGCAGGAAAGCCGCTACAGCAGCAGTGACTGCGCAAAATTGAAACTATTTTTACGCGAGGAATATATTCACATTAGATGTGATAACGGCTACCGACCGCGGATGGGGTGACGATAGACTCCCCGAACGCTTCCAGCAGTGCGTAATGGGCGCGAAAACCGGTGCAATGGGCAGGCATGATCTGTTTGGGCTTGAACTCTTTGATACCGTTGATGGTGTCAGGGATGATCTTCTCCAGCGTGCCGACAAGATGCAGTCCACCGAATACACCGTAGATCGAGATTTCGGGAAACCTGTCCCGGAGCGCAAAAAGGACATTGACGATGCCGGCATGCGAGCATGAGCTGAATACGATCAGTCCTTTGTCTTTGACATTGCAAGCGAGATAACGTTCATCCATCAAAAGTGGGTCTGGTTGCCACTCCTTCTCAGGGGTTTCTCTCGCCATATGGTCCATTCGTCCCTTCTCGAACGACGTTACTCGCGGAATCTCTCCACTCAAAAAGAAGAACTCGTCCAGGAGAAACCGTTCGTTATCGTCGTTAACGACGTCAGCGCCATGTTTCGTCATGGTCTCCGGATCAGGAACGTTTTCGAAATGCGCAACGCGACCGTCAGAGAGCAGTGCGCCGCGCTCGAAAAACATGCCGGAGTTGACGTGCACCTTCACCTTTCGTTTACCGTTATTGGTAATCTCCTTCAACGCAGGCAGCATCGCGCCCATGTGATCCCAGTGACCGTGCGAAACCGCTACTTCTTCAACATCATCTAGAGCGACGCCGAGATTTTTGCAGTTGCGCACAAAAATCTCTCCTTCCGGTCCGGCATCGAAAAGCAGCTTGTGTCGCCGCTCTCCGGCGTGCGCAGTGAGCATTACCGAGAGCCCAAGTTGTGCGCAGCAGAGAGTCTTGCCTGAAAGTTCTGTGGCGCCTGCATCGATCACGTTCTTGAATTCGGGAGAGACATTAGGCGGCTTCGTCGAATAGCTGTCAGTAAGATTGTCCAACAGAACATCGATGACAAGACTATCCAACGGGCGCAACGTCGACATTGTTTTTCCTCGGATACTGACGAATTGCGTGGCAACACGCAAGCATCAGGAGAGCATAGCAAAAAAAGGAAGCCTTGGGAAAGACGCGTCGAAGGCGTCGAGTGCATAGCAGCCGAGTTTGGCAGTTGCGACGGCCGTAATTAAGCGACCGATTGCGCGGTTTCGAGTGTGGGCAGGACGCGCTCGAAGGCAGGCGTGGCGATGGTTTGATAGGTGGAAAGATGTTTGTCGAACGCTTCCCATGTGCCTGATCTCGTCCAGCGCCCCGGCATGCGTTGTTCGACGTAAGAGCGGATGAGGCGCGCGTCGCGGGCGCGATTGTTGTCCGAGAGCAGTTTTGTATAAGATTCCAGAAGGGCGATGAAGCGATCATTGCGTGTGCCCAGACGCAGACCCAGCACCTGAATGGCGACTTTATAAAACCGCTCTGCATCGATGGGTTTGCCCCATTGATGATAAATCAGAGCCAGATTGTGAGCCATCCAACCGACATCGAGATGGTCGACTGATGAGCGCTGAACGTAAGCTACTAGCAGCCTTACGCATATTGGCGCCGCCAGTTGATATTTCTGATTGAGCCAGAGCACTTCCGCCAGACTCTCTAGTGTGTAGTAGAGAAGATGGGGATCGGCGATACCGAGCTCTTCCGCGTATTCGAGCGCGGATAACCACATTCTCTCTGCCTCAACGTAACTGCCCTGGCAAGCAGCATCCTCGGCAGCAGCACGCATTACCTGCCAGTCAGTAGATAACGCGTTTTCCAACGACTTGCTCCGACGTATGTAAAAGAGGCACCTCTACCAATTTACACTGAAGGCGATGCCAATGCGCTGTGATCTGACTGATTATTAAGGTTGCGCCCAGCGGGCGGCTCTAGCTAATTCAGTCTTGCTCTTGAGATTTGTGGGCATAGATCGTGACGTAATTCCAGTAGGCACCGAATACTTTACGCACGTAGTCGCGTGTTTCTCGAGTTGGTATGTTCTCGACAAAGTAATCGTAATCCCCTGCATTTGACTGTTCATGCAGTGTCAGCCAGTGCTTAACCGCGTTCGGCCCGCCGTTGTAGCTGGCCACGGCAAACATTGCGTTGCCCGAGTATCGACCGAGAACGTAGCTGAGATAATCGGTTCCGAGTTTGATGTTGACGGCAGGCTCAAAGAAGTCATCATTATGCTTGAAGGGAACCTGCAATCGTTTGGCCACACCAGCGGCGGTGGCAGGAAGCAGCTGCATCAGCCCGATCGCGTTTGAACGACTCACTGCTCGATGGTTGTAGCGAGACTCTTCGCGAATGAGCGCATGTACCAGAAGCGGGTCTACTCCTTTCGCCTGTGCCTCGGCATGTACCTCTGCAGCATAAACAAGTGGGTATGCCATTTGCCAGTGCAATGAAGAGTGAGAAGGAACTCCGGAGAGGTTTTTTGTAGCGGTATTGATTGCCGGTAAGGGCTCGCGTGCTTTGGCTTGTATAGCGGCTTTGAGCTCGCTCGCCTGTGATGGCGGCATCATTTGTAGACACTCGTCCAGCTGCTGCAAACGATAGAGCTCTGCAAACGTGTCCCCGTACTTCTGAGCGATAGCATTATCATTGAGGAATTGCTCTGGAATCGGCCACTTCCATTGCGGTGAGTAATCCTCTCTTCCCGGATGTGTGCTCCAGAGAGGATCTTTCACGGGTTTGACCGTTTGGGCAACTTGCGCGCCCGATTTTGTGTAACTAGTCACGTGCACGGGCAGTGCCGCCAACCTGGCTTTGGCTCTGTATCCGTAGTATGAGTGCGGAAAATGCCCGACGGCATATTGATAGTCGACCGCGGCTTGATCCGGCTTTTTCATCAACTCGTGCATCTTTCCGAGCCAGAAGGCAAAGCGCTCAGCGGCGCGTGTCTCTGGATACTTTTCCAAGCCCTGATGGGCAATGGGAATCGCCTCGGCGATCATGGCAGGATTGCCCGGAGCCTTTTTGGCATAGTTCCAAAACAGCCACCACTCCGATTCCGGCGCGAACTCAGATGTCGGATAAGCAGCAAGCAATCGACGAAACAATTCCGACGATTCCGGCGGGTCCGAGCGAATTGCGATGTTCCACAAGGCTGCATCTGCCTTGGCAGGCTTGGCATTTAAAACCTGTTGCCAGAACTGTTTTGATTTTTCTCGCGTTAGGTAATCGGTGATCAAACTGGCAGTGGGGGCATAGTTGTGTGTAGGTTCCACCTTGATCGAATCGAGCAAAGCCTGCTTTGCTTCGTCTATCTTTCCTGTGCGCGCCAGACAAATGGCTTTATGAGTCAGTTTTGCATTGGCGGGAGCATCAGCAAGTTCTGCCAGAGTGTCGTGATAATCTCGCGACTCGAAATACACCTGTGCGAAGAGCGCATGGTCGGCGGCCGTCGGCGTGTATACCACCGGCGCCCCTTCTTTCTGCGACGCCAGAGACTTCAACTGTGTGACGATATCGCGCGCAAATCGTCCGTCCGGAGATTTGCTCAAATAGGCTCTGTACGTCTGGATCGCTTTCTCCGGACTGAGTTTGGAGTAGTGTCCGGCGAGCGCTGCCTGAGCAAGGAAGTAAGAAGCTCCCGCAGCGTAGTTAGAGTCGGGAGCGGCTGCTTGAGTCGCTTCTAAGAAGGCGGCGGCCGAATCGAAATCATTGGCGCGCAGCAATGATTGCGCGAGCGCATAGTTGTATTGCGCTTGTTTCTGCGGATCTTTGCTCTCGTCGAGCTCCGCGTCGAGAAGTTCTTTCAGTGTTTTTTCGTCACCAGCGGCGGTGGCAGATTCAATGGCATGCGTCAGCGCTGGTTCGTGCAGCGCTGGCAATTTGGCTGCTTCCCGGAAAAGCGCAACAGCCTTCAACGGCGCCGCATTGGCAGTTTGACCTGCCGATGCTGTTGGATCGATCATAGGCAGTAAGGGCGGCTCGGATTGCAGGAGTCGGCCCAGAATGTACGCCGCTTCCTGCTTCTCTTTTTCGCTTACGCCGAACGCATTGCGGTGTTGCAACACTTGGGCGACCTGAGCGCTGGAAGAGAGCGAGGGCAGCGCTTGCAGAGTGTCGGGCCAGCTTTGCGCACCAGTTTGAGCTACGCAGCCGGCTATGGATAGAGTTGCGGATGCCGCCAAGGCGAGCGTCAGATGCGTAATGCGCATGGTAAACGGATGAGTCAGAATTTTCAGGCACTGTCATGCTAACACGTTGCCGGCCGTCCTGGTCGCCCTTTGACGCAATGTGTTTTCGGCGCTCTGTCCGACGTTTCAAAGCAATTCTAACGCGTGCTACATTTGAGCCATGCCACAGCAAGAGATAATCTACCTCGACAACGCCGCCACGTCCTATCCGAAGCCGGAGCAGGTGTATCGCGCTGTGGACAGTGCCTTGCGTTATAGCGGGTCAGCCGGACGCGGCGGACATCGACTGGCGATGGACGCGGCGCGCACAGCTTTCGACTCGCGCACGACCGTGGCGGATTTCCTTGGTTGCAACAGCGAACGCCTCATCTTCACACCCGGCTGCACTTACTCGATCAACATGGTGCTGAAAGGACTGCCGTGGAAAGAAGGCGATGTAGTGTTGGTGTCTGCGCTCGAACACAACGCCGTGATGCGACCGTTGCGGCAGCTGGAAAAGTCTCATGGCATCAAGGTTGCTCTCTTGCCGTACAGCCCTGGAAATATCGTCTCCCGACCGGCTTTGCTTGATGCCGTTACGACGCAGTCGCCGCGTCTCGTCGTTGTTGCTGAAGGAAGCAACGTCACCGGAGAACAAGCGCATTTGCCAATGATTGCGGACGTCTGTCGCCATCATGGGGTGCTGTTGTTGGTCGATGCGGCGCAAACTGCAGGGAGGCAACCAAGCGCGCTGGCCGACCCGGGAATTTCGTTTTGGGCGGCGCCGGCGCACAAAGGGTTTTTCGGTCCATCCGGTCTGGGTTTGCTATACGTCAATCCTTCCTGCGATTTGGAACCGATCGTCTCCGGTGGGACTGGCTCGGCTTCAGAGCAAACAACCGTTCCTTCCGTTTATCCCGACCGACTGGAGCCGGGAACGCAACCAGTGCACGCCATGGCAGGACTGGCTGCCGGCGTTAGATTTATCACCGAAACGGGAGTCGAGAAAATCTGCCAGCATGAAATGCAGCTCTGCCAGCGCTTTTTGCGCTGGACCACCGCCAACACGTTTGTGAAGACCTTTGGCGATTCGACCAGAGAACAACGCTTGCCGGTAGTCTCCTTCCACCTTTCCGGCTTGACGCCCGATCGCATCGCCGATCTCCTTGATGCCGAATACGGTATCGCTGTGCGAGCCGGACTTCACTGCGCCGCCCAGGCGCACTGCACGTTGGGAACGACCAAACTTGGAACCTGCAGAGTGAGCTTCGGATTGTTTAACAGCGTCGATGAGGTCGATGTTCTTACGGCAGCGCTCGCTTCCTTGAGCAAGGTTGTGACCAAGCTCTGAGGATTAGAGACGGGTTCGCCTGCTGATAGAGAACTCAATCACCGAGTTTGTCTCAACTATGCCTTTACATATTATATGTACAAGTAAGTCGGAAATTTTTGAGGTGACGACAGAGTGGAACCAGGCGCTGAGAGGCGAGAATGCCCAAAGGAGAGCATCCTCGCCTGTCCAGTGACTTAGCCGAAAGCGATGGCTACGAGCGTTGCTGTTTCTTGTTCTTCTTGTCCGAGAAGATGCCGGTCTTGTAGGACACGATAACACCCACGATGGTGAATGCTACGACGCCAAGCGCAAGCAGCCCCTGACCGACCATTCCGTGAGTCAAGCCGGCGATGCCGATGGTGATCAGCGAAATGGCGGACAGTGTGTACAGTCCCAGTGCAGCAACGATGAACACCAGCGAGACACCGGCGTAAGCCGCGACCGCGAAAAACTTGGTGATGATCTCAGCCAGTCCGCCGCCGCCGCTATTGCTCTTGCTGGTGATGATGGCTTCGAAAAAGCCACCAGTCTGAAATTTCCAAATCAGGTACAGCGTCGAGAAAGCAGCCACGAAAGCGGCGGTGGTGAACTCTGCGAGAAAGTGAGTGATCAGAAACATTTTTTTGCTCCAGGGCTAAACGTGAATTGGTTTCACGCCAGCAGTAACAACACGTTGAATTTCGCACTGATCGTTTAATCAGCACGGACTATCGACAACGAGTCACGAGCCACTTCGAACAGATCCACATCGTTCGCGGGTGAGCGAAGAAAAAACAGTCGAATTGGCGATTCGAATGGGGATTTGGTTTGGTGGCTCTCTTGCGCGGAAGATAAAACTACGCCATCAATCTACGTCCGGCCGGGACCATCTAGCAATATGAAAGCGCGCTTATATACGTAATTTCGCGCTGCCATAGCTGGCGCTAAGTCTCACCGGAGTGCAATTTCTGCTCCGGTATTAAATGCCACTATTCGTGATGGCGTTGTGGCGAGAAAGCGTCAAGATGGTGCGTATGTGTGCAATTACCAGAGCTAGCGCATTGTTTTCTTGCTCTCACATGTTCGACCGCAAAGGCGATGGCGGCAGTGTGACTGAAAGTTGAAACCCTGATTGGCTGACGGTTTTACCCTGTTTGATTAAGACATATAACGAGAAATGTAAACTAAGCTCTTAATAGGTTCTATGAGCTTATAGCAGTAGTACAAGGCATCTCTGTTTTTCTTTTGCGATCAGGTCTCTCACAAGCAATTAGCTCTCCACTCCCCATAGCTGAACATTCCTGGTGCCGTATCGGTGCTCGAATTGAACTGGGGTTGCGCGGAACGAGAGATCTGAGCGAAGACAGAGGTGCTGCTTTAGTCCGAGAAGCTTTCCCCTCGGCTACCTTTCCCGTCCACTCATTATGGAGTTACGATGCAGAAACGCTTCTATTTTCCGACCTCGCTCGACGACGCTTTGGCAGTCATGCGCCGACAGAAGCGACTTGATCAAGTCTTTTGCACGGATGAAAATCCGTTTTTGGCGTACACGGATCGCGATTTCGTCATCCGGCAGATGAGCCAAAATTCCGAGCACTTCGGGGAAGAGATATCCCTGGTTATCGTGGAATTTCCTTCGACGACGCTCAACGAGCTCTTCATGGGAGACATGGTGAACTTCGGCTCCTGCGCCACCTGGCTATCGGAGCACATCGTCGAACTCCGGGATCACGCCGAAGACCTGCTCACACAGCATGGTCACGTGTCCCTGGAGATCGTTCCGAACTCTTTACACACCGCGAGGAAAACGCATGCCGGCAGGAATTAGACACGCACTTGAACGTGCGGTTCATGACGCTCGCGCCGCTTTCGACCGCCAGGTCGCCCGTGCCGAGCAAATAGTCGAGCGTGCCGAAGACGAGCACTATCGCGCTATCAATGCCTCCGCCACGAAGATCGCCGAGCTGCAGAGTCAGCTTGAGACATTCGAGGGGCTGGAGCATGAGCGCTTCGCTCGTGAGACACGCACCGAACTGGCTCAGTTGGACACCAATCACCGTGAGGTGGTCGCCAGCGCCAACAAGAAGCTCGAACAGGCGTATGTCGACTATCTGCGGTCGATTCAATCGGCTGCTGTCGGCATGGAATGCTCGTTCAATGGTGCGCGAGCGCGCATCACGAGCACGCCGAACGAGAACTGAGCATTCGTTGACAAAAACAAAAACATCGATCGAACTTTCCTGATTTCAGGAATGGGTGCTGCGAACGTCCAATTTTGGGCGCTTCGCAGCGCTTTTCTTTTGTCTGTCTACACCAGTCACTCGGACGAAAATAACAACTAGCCCGAAAGGTCACAATGATGTCCAACGACGCCAACCCGCTCTCCCCCCTCGGCAAGAAGAACGAGGACGAGTGGATTCGCCGTCACGAAGCCGAGGTCGCCAAAGCCGAAGCAAAAAAGCGCAAGAAAAAAGGCGGTGATCCCGGTAAGACACAACCTGCCCAAGAGCCCAAGAAATAAAGCTCTGACTTGTGAAACCGCGGATGGGAGATTCTTCGTCCGCGGCCACAGGCCTTTGTTCTTCCGCTCGCTGTCTCCATTTGTCATTTTACGCATACATACTAAAAAACATAGTAAAATTGCCCCAAAAACATTTTGATCTCAGTATTATTCGCTCAAATCATTCGAAATTGGGCGTGTGGGCTGAGAACCGAATTGCTTCGATCAAGCGCATGAAGAAGACGAGGAAGAGAACAAGTAACTCCGCTGGATGAGCGAACTCTCGTGCGAAATAGAAAACGAGAATGTAGATGTTGATGCACAACCAGTACATGCGATTCAGAGTCTGGATGCGCCATTCCATGTGTTCTCGCCACTCAATGCAGTGCACGACGAGTCCGGCAAAGCAGAGAACGCTCAGATCGAAGAACGGCAAATTCGGCGCCATGAACGGCACGAGAAGGCAGCCCATGATGGTGGCAAACGGTACGATTTCGTGTTTTTTGTCTTCATGCTCGATGAGAAGTTTCAACTGAGTGAAGCCGCCGAAGGCGATGAACACTCCCAGAAATAGAACAATCTGTTGCCATGGCGCCCGATTCGATTCCGCAATGAAACTCAGCATAGTATGGGCGAGAGATATGTTGAGTCGCGGGTCGAGCTGTGGTTGAGTGGAAAAGCTCTGCCAATTATCGAGCCAGACATTTGATCCCGGCAGCGTCTGGGCGATGTAAAGAAACACGCCCAGGGAGGCGATTAGACCGACAAGGCAGCGAAACTTTTTCTGCATGATCTGCGCGATCGCATTCACCGCTGCCACGATCAGAAATGCAGGTTTCATTATCAGAAAACCCCACGCCAAACCCGCCAACAAGGGCTTCTTGTGACTGAGGAAGTAGTACCCGATCGCCAGCGGCAGTATGCCGAACACTAGACCAAGTTGTGCGAGCCATAGTGTCATAAAGATAGGCGCGAAGGTCAAACATGCCCAACCGATGTCGCCCGCCTCAGCATCGAGCTCCATCACGGCGGCTGCGCGAGAAATAAGGTAAACAGTGAAAGCGAGGGCGAAAAATGAGCAGCAATGCCAGATTGCCTGGGCGTATGAGAGTTCGACGTGAGCCAGAGGACGCATCAACCAGATGGTGCATGGCATCTCGAAGAACGTCTCAGAAGGCGGCACGAAGGCAGCGTAAATCCTCCCAATGGCAGAAGCGTCGGCAACTACTCCGGGCAAGAGTTTATAAATTTCTCCGAACTGTCCAGCCGCAGCCAGATGCAGGCACGGATAGTACAGTCTGGCGAAATCCGTCCACATCGATAGTGCCGGAATTTGCAAATCGGAGAACAACAGCCCAATGGCAATCACCAGCCCGATACCAACCGGCAACGTAAATGTTTTTCCGTACGACTGCGAAGCCAAGGTTCCTCCCACGAACACCCAGACAAATTATGGACTATTGAAAGCCTCGCCTCTCTTCGTTCAGCTGCGATCCGTGTCACGATCGCTCAGCACCCTCTCGGACGCCGCCGCAATTGATAGTCTGCCTATCGCTTGACTATCAATTGAAGAACAACCGGCTCGTGCTCGGGGGAGCTAAGCCGGTTGAATGATTTTGAATTTGCCTGTTACCAGGCGTTAGGTGATGTACTCATGTATTTGCGGTTGTACGATCTTGTCGGCTGCCCTCTGCACCTGGGCCTCGTTTTCAGGATTCATGCCGCTGATGACAGCGAGGCGCAACAGATTTTTGACACTGTATCCGGCTCCGCCAACGATAATCTGGGCTGCGATTCGGTCGCCCGTATCTGAATTTTTCGCGATCGCCATTTTCATGATGGCGGCGTTTTCCGCCATCTGACGCAAACGATCTCGCTGCTCGACGTTGAGAGCGAAGTATGCGAGCGCGTCGCGAATGGCGCTTTCCAGGCGAAACAGCGCTTTTGTGATTGAGACCGGATCGAACTCGTAGGCCTGCTGGTTTTTCAGGATGAACGCTTCAACGTCGATGCACTCATTGTCTTTGTGCCACAGATTTTTAGGACCGCTGGTGGCGAAAAAGTCCTGTCCGTGTGTCGGTGGTAATGCGTTCAGTTGTGCGGCAGCACTGGCGCGAGCCAGAGAGAGCTGAAAGGTAGCCATCGTATTGGTCTGCTTTTCGTCGAATAGATCTTGGTTGACTTCACGAGCGATCTCTTTGATGCACCTCATTTGCATGCTACTCGTGCCCGGGTCGCGATATTTCGGCGTCTGCATCGTCCGCGGCGGAGCGGGCGCGTTCACATTGGACACGCTCAAATTGCAAATATCGCCCATATAAACACGATCTAAGTTCATAGCCATAACGCCATCTCCTGTCTGCCCGGGGAGGGGAATCTATCGCGCGAGGGGGTCCGCGTGACGACAGCATAAATGAGTCGACCGTATCAACTCCATTACACGTTTCGGCTAAATCAGAGCTCAGCGAGTGTCTGTCAACATGCCGCGGTTAATCGAATCATCGTTCTTGCTAAACTTTTCGGCTAACTGTCTGTAGCGAAGAGAGAGTTTTTCATTTTTCTGCACGCCATCGCCCGTATGGTACATGTCCGCCAGCCGAGACGCTGCGCCAAAATAGTTAAGTCCCAGTTTGAGGCTGCGATCGTACTCGGCGGCTGCCGCCTTTCTGTCGTGAGCTAAGCCGAATCCACCCGAGTCTAAAAGAATCGCCGCTTTGAAGATCGATTCCTTATTGCCGATCTCCGCCGCTTTCTGATACCACTTCAGCGCGCTTTTGAAATCTTTTTTCGGCGAAGGACCAAACTGTCCATTGCGGTAAAGGTCTCCCAAACGCTCCATGGCATCTGAATTTCCGCGCTCGCATGCCAGTTGGAGATATCTTTCGAACTCCTTCTCTCCGCCGGCCGGTCCGCCTGCCTCGGCGCTGCAGATGCCGCTCAGCTCGTAAGCGGCCAGGGCACTGCCGTGCGCGCTCGCCAGTTGTAGCCAGCGAACCGCTTCGCTTATATCGTCATGAGTGCCGATTCCGTCCTCATACATTCGCCCCAGCTCGAATTCCGCTGGCACGTATCCCTGCGTCGCGGATTTTTTGCACCAGACAAAGGCTTGTGGCTCGTTCTTTTTTGTGCCGTGCCCGCCAATGAGAAGCCGTGCTAATTCGTGCTGTGCCGGGGCGGAGCCGGTTTGTGCCAGCCGCAAAAACACTGGAAAGGCTCGAGCATAGTCACCGCTTTTACATGAGGACTGTGCTTGTTTTAGCTCCGCCGTCCGGGACGGATCGGATGGCGCAGCAGACGAAGTCTGCAGCTGCGATTTAGTTGTCTTTTGCGGCGCATTATGGGCAGTTGAATGCGGCTCGGCCGAACGCGCCGGATAGCATATCAGCGCAGCCGATATCAAACTCGCAACCGTGCCTTGTAGCACCGCCTTTTTCATAGACGTGTTTAGAACTCATCCGTGTAGAGAAATACCTAAGATCAATACGCCCAGTAAACAAGGAATTAGTCACAATCGTTTTACCATCCCAGATAAAAACTTGCCGTGTTTATTGCGGATGGAGACTATCGATCGGTGCTCCGATTATGTCTTATGGCGGGGCTGATTATGCTACCACATATGGTGCCAGGGCTCTGGTCATGTGAAAAACCTACAAAATGACAGGCGCCCATTCCGTCGGATGAATGGGCGCACTGTGCGCGGCTTGCAAGGAAAAGAATCAGGTCGTTGATTGCCAGTAGGCACAGAGATCGTTGCTTGGCGCTGCTGCTTGGGCGGTCGAGCGAAGACGGGCGTTCGCTCCGGCGTCACCGTTTGCACGGCGAACGCCGAAGCTACCGACCATTCCCCTGTTAAAACCTTCGCTGTTATGGCGCAGTCCGCGGGCTTGCCCGCCGAACCATGCAGAATCTTCGTTGACTGTCAGTTGCCACAGTGCTTGCAATTCGCCGCACTGTTCTGTAGAAAGTTTGGCTGAGGGCTCGCTTGCCGCCTCCTTGATTTCATTGCCAGTCTTTATCGCTTTCAACTCTTCGATGGCGCCGATCTGCTGGCCGCGTCGCACCTGTTGATTGAAAAGCTTGGTTGCAGTGGGCTCGGGCTTGACGCCGAGACGTTCATATAAATCTGAATGAAATTCCAGTTGTGTCGTAATTCTCTTGTCGAGCTCTTGGGCTTTGGTCCAGGACCAGCCGGAGGGAAGATTGGTAAGTGATTCGAGGACTTCTAACTGCGATGTGATGCGGACTTCCAGTTCTTCGTTGCGCTTAGCCCATCTGTTCGACATTTCACTCACCCCGTTAGAATCGCCTTCGCCTTGCCGTTGGTGTGTTCGCTTGACACAATGCAAGTTACCGAAATGGAAGTGAAAAATTCGTGCATAATCCATGAAAGATTCCTGAGTCGACAGGATGGATGCCAGCGCCCAAAGGGAACAATTATGAGGAAATGCGGTGTCCGCACTTGGAAAGGCAGTATGGCGAAGATACTAATGGTCGAGGACGATGTGAACTTCGCACAGAAAGTGCGTGAGTTTCTTCAGGTGGATCAACATGTGGTCGACCTGGCACACAATGGAGAAGACGGCTGGCAGTTTATCAACGCCTATCAGTACGATCTGTTGATTCTCGATTGGAGTATGCCGGGCATGACGGGGCTGGAGCTTTGCAAAAAATACCGCACCGGTGGCGGGTTGAGCCCGGTGTTGATGCTTACCGGCAAAGATGGAATAGATGACAAAGAGACGGGGCTCGATTCGGGTGCGGATGACTATCTGACCAAGCCGTTTCACGCGCGTGAGCTGTCAGCGCGGATTCGTGCCTTGACCCGCCGCAAGGCGACTCTTCAATCCGACAAGATTACGATCGGCAAACTTACTTTGGATTGCGGCGCTTATAAACTCATGAAAGAAGGAAAGGAAGTGCAGCTCCAGCCGAAGGAGTACGCGCTACTCGAGTTTCTCATGAAAAACTCCAATAAAGTTTTCAGTGCCAAGGCTCTTTTAGAGCGGCTGTGGGACGCAGATGCAGAAGCTTCTGAAGATACTATTCGTACATACATGAAGACTCTGCGTCGTAAAATTGCGCCGGCAGAGGAAGTATGCCCAATTAAGACCGTGCATGGATTGGGCTATAAAATGGAAGACGAATAATACTTCCTCTGCTTTAATGCGCTTATTCCGTCTTGCTCTCACGCGAGTCCAGATGGCGCTGACGTTTATCCTGAGCCTCAGCCTGTGTGTCGAGTTGCCGCCCGCGCTGCTCCTGCACAGCTGCCTGCAGGTCGAGGGAATCCTGGCGCTGCTCGATGCGAGCGCGCTCGGCCACCGATAGCTGCCAGCGGACGGAAGCTGAAGATAGGTCTCCAGTTAGCATGATGCGGGGAGCAGGAGACTCTTTGACGAGACAGGGGACGGAGGTGATCCGCTCTCTGGTCGCCTCGCTTGGAGATTGTAGAACATCCACGACGCGCAGCTTGAACTTATCGCGATTGCCGCCGAATAATCTACCGACGTTGGCGAGCAGATCGTCTGATGGCACGCCGCATACATAGAGCGCCAGTTGCGTTATGGATTGAGAAGAAAATACGTTGTCGCGCACGTGAATGCTCACATCTTTGCCCAACTTTTCCAGCCAGATCATGAGCATGTCGACGCTAAACCGGTCGACGCGCCCCTGGGCCACGTCGGAGATACGCGGTTGCGCCACTCCGAGAAACTCAGCCGCCTGTGCTTGAGTCCAACCTCGCTCATCGATCGCTCGAAGGACGCTCACCATCAATTCGCTGCGCGCCATCAGATTGGCGGTTTCGAACTCTCCAGCACGGGCAGTTAGCTTTTCGGCTTGTTGCCTTTTCACCACAATTACTCCATAGCTTTTCTTGTATTGTATATCCAGGGGTCTGATTTTGGGAACCTTTAAACAAGATAAAAATTTCCGTAAATCCTTGCATAAGCTCTTCACAGACTCTAGCATTCGTTCTAAAATACAAATACTTCTATAAACGGATAACGGAAGCGGATATTTCTCCTGCAACGTTAACGAAGCTCTCCGAAATATCCGAATCGAGATTGAAAAACTTGAGGGAGTGAAGCAATGTCAAAATCAGCGCGCGAAAAACAAACTGTTTTGCTCGCGGATGAACCTCGCTATGCCAAACGCTTGAAAGAGGCGTTAGCTCAATACAATCTGATCGAAGCCACGAGTGTCGAGAATGCAGAACAGTTGATGACCGATCACAAGGTCGATCTGGTGATAGTTGGTGCACACTTCGATGATTCGAGATCGGTGCAGCTCATCAATGCGGTCCGGAAAGACACTCGCCATAAGGAAAGCCCCATACTGGCTGTTCGTATGGCTCCCAGTGATAATCCCAAAATTTTGCTCGACACCTTTTCGACGATGATCAAGCTAAGACTGTTGAGCGCATATTTGGAGATCAATGATTTTGCAAAAGAAGGGCAAGAGGTCCGCAGCGTCGTGAAAAATTTGTTGAGCACGCAGTAGTGATGCTATCGTCTTCCGCTTCGAGATGCAGGCGAGTTGACGGGCTCCTTCGGGATTCTAAAGAAGAAAGTGCTGCCTTTGTTCTCTTCGCTCGTCACGCCAATGACGCCGCCGTGTTGTTCAACAATCGCCTTTGAGATTGCCAATCCGAGCCCGGTCCCTTCCACCTGCCTGCTCGTCTTCTCAACGCGCTCGAAGCGGTCGAAAATTCTTTTCTGCTGATCTTTCGCGATGCCGGGGCCCTGGTCTGTCACTGAAACTTGAACCAGCTCGTTTACTTCGCTGACGGTGACGCGAATCTCTGCTTGCTTGGGAGAAAATTTCAACGCGTTGGAAAGCAAATTGACAAGCACCTGCACAAGACGGTTTTCATCGCCGGTCAGATCGATATCGGGCGACTGGGCAATCAATTTAACTCCATCGCGAATCGTCAATGGTTTCACGGCCTCGACGCTGCGTCCAACCACATCTGCAATATTGATAGAGGTGAAGCGCATTTCCAGCTTGCCGGCATCCATCTTTTCGACATCGAGCAGACCGTTGATCAAGGTCATAACGAATGAGAGATTGTTCTCGGCGTCGCTGACGTTGGTGGAGGCCTTCTCTGACAGATCTCCGCAAGCGCCGCATGATAACAGGTTTAACGACAACTCGACCGAGGTCAGTGGGGTGCGCAGATCGTGGCTGATCATGGCCACAAAATCACGTTTTACTTGCTCCGCTCTCTTGCGATCGGTTATATCGTGGGCGACGCAAAACCATGATTTCTCACGGTTCGACCAGCGCGACGACCAGAGCATGTCGACGACAGTGCCATCTTTGCGGATAATTCTGTTTTCGTAACTGCTCTGCGATCGCTCCTTGGTAATGTCGGGAAATTCACGTGTCGACTGGTTGCTCCCAACAGGCTCGACGATTTCGACATAACGCTGTCCGACGAGCTCATCCGGGTCGTATCCCCAGACGGAGTAGCAGGCAGGGCTGACGTCGACGAACTTGCCCTCCGCGTCGATAGAGCATATAACGTCCAAAGCGTTTTCAATAACCGCTTTTTCGCGGCGTTTGGACTCTTCGACGGTCTCTGCCATGTGGTGAAACGCACGATCCACCGTCGATATTTCGTCTTTGCCTGGCAGTTCAGCGTTGAGCTGCTTTCCTGCTGCAAATCGGACGGCGTTGTCTGTAAGAACGTTGAGTCGGTACCGAAGGTGTACCACGATCCAGGTGACAAGACTGGAAAGCAGCACCGTAGACAGTACCAGCCCCATGAGTAGAGCATCTTTCGTCTCTTGCAGCGACTGAGCCTGCTTGGCTAACTGAGTTTTCTCGTTCTCACGGGCTGTCAGCAAAATTTCGTTGACCTGCGAGGTCGCTCTGTTGGAGAGCGAAGCCAACTCGACCAGGCGCCTTTTGTGCCCTGCATCGTCTACGCCGTACAAATTTATGGCCTGCTCGAGAACGCCAGGCGCCGTTTCCAACATGGCGTCGAGTTTATTGATTTCGTCTAGCTCGGAGCCGTGCGCCAGCGTTCGCAGCTCACGAATCTCATCGTGCACGTGGTTGAATATGTCCATGAAATCTACGGAATGTTGTTCGGGCGCGATGATCATCTTCATGGCGCTCATGGACGTGTCCTGCATGATGTTTGAAAGTATAGTCAGATGCGAAACGACTGCGCTGACCCGCTCGCTTTCGGCAATATCCTGCTGCGCGCCCTGCAGCTTGTTCATCAGATAACCGACGGAAGCCAATTCACAAATGAGCGCCCCGAAAAAGGCCAGCATGATCGCTTGCGTCAGTTTTAAGTTGAACAACATTTGAAAAGCGAACTCTCCTTCAGAAGCTTTATACCCCCGCGCGAGCTTGCCTGAAGGGAAGTGGCTGCTGATAACTCTGTCAGCTGTCAGGGTCTTGCCCGACCACTTTTGCCTGGTGGGAAAACCGCTTGTAGGTGAGCCCATGGTGCGACTACGACTGAACTTGCGGCTCAGCACTGCGCCAGAGTATCCAGGGCTGCTTTCGTGGCAGAGAAAAGCCTAGAGTTGGGAATTCCGTCGAATCATCAGCCTCCTAGGACTGTGAGGAGAATCCTTGCAGCAGGTCGTTGATTGACTGCTTCCATTTGACCGTCTGGAATGAACGTTTCGCTTCGGCAAGGTGACGTTCGTACTGTTGGCGCGGCGCCTGGAAGTACATTTCTTGTACTGCCTTGCCGTCGCCGGAGGCATCTACCAGTACTTCGTACAGGTCTTCGCCGGTCTGGGCGTAACGTCCTTGCAGTACCAGCACGTTTTTGCCGTTCATGCTCTCGGTGTATGCGGCCAGTGTTTTGAACACTTCCGGGTTAGCGCGTTCGCGCAGTACTGCTGCGAGCGATTTGATTTCGGTCGGCGTCAAGTGATGAGGCGGTTTCTCTAGAGTGGCGTGAAAAGTGGCGGCGTCATCGTCGTTGATCGGCAGTCCGCGGTAAAAGAATGCCAGTCGAGCATCAGGCGCATCAGGGACCTTGAACTCCACCAGCGACCGCGATCCGATGTCGCCCTGGGCGACCTCTTCACGTTGCCAGCCGCGCGGCAAGTCGATTGATTCGATCTGTCCTTTGTTTAGTAATTGCGTCATGTGCTGATTTTGACTGATGATTTTCTTCGAGAGAGCCAACAATTCGATAGGATTGTACGCCGAATCCGCCGCAGAGTCTGACACCATCATCATCATTGGCGGTGGTGGAACATCTCTAAAATCCATTTCTAATACCTCTCAATGTGCCCGCCTGTTATGCCTATTCGTCTACCTTTGCTTTGAAATCTCTCCAATAAATCGCCGGATCCGTCATGTTGTGATGGTGCGCGCGCGTTTTCTTCAACTCGTTGCGAATGGCAGTGGCAGTGTCTTTGAACCCTTTGTCTGTTGAGTCTTGGACAATGTTGGTCGCCATTCCCATGAATTTGACCCACGCTTCCCTGCGCTCGTCTTCATTGATTGTGCCGTTGCCTTCCTCCTTGTCCCAACGGTCGATGGCTGAGACCATTGCCTTTTTTACTTCTTTTTCGTACTCGGCGTTGCTGATTTTGTCGTGCGGATCTTTTGCTATATGGCGCTGGCGAGCAAGTTCCAAATCTAGCTCAGTGGTTGGTTGTCCATGCGCTTTAGCATCTGCAATCTCTGTTTGCAACTGCGTGATTTGCTCATGACTCCCGGGAGGAACAGTAGCTCTGTACAACTCGTTGAGACTGAGCGCGTTGTCGCCCGAATGGTCGCAGCCCTTGCCCCATTGATTGTCGATGGAGACTTTTGCCGGCGGTCCAGGTTGATAATCTGTGACTGTAACGAAGTGTCCAGCGGCTACTCCGCCTGCGTGCTCTCCTTTGGAGTCGGAGAAGAACGGTTCATTGCCGCAGTCGACTTGAATGATCGCAGGCAATTTTCCTTGCGCTTTCAAATTGGCTAATTCTTGCCCCAGATCTTCCGGTGAGCTGCAATAGGTCTGGCCGTCGGACGGAGTGGGCTGAAGGGTGTGATTCTGAATGAGCTGATCGCTGATGTCTTTGCCTGTTATCTTCTGATCCATCTGCTGCAGCTGGTCGGTGGTCAGTCCTGTGAACGGCTCCTGGTGGGAGTGCAGAAAATTGTCTTTGTCGGGAACTTGAACGAATTCGCCGCTTTTTGATGGATCGGTAGAATCGACCTGCTTGTAACTCGGCTCTACCGACGTCACCGCTGTGACCTGGAAGATACGTCCAGCCTGGTCCATGAGACCGCTTTTGGGCGGGTAATCATAATCGTGTCCTTCTGGATTTTTTGCGGTGAGCGTGCCCAAATCTGGTGTGACTGTGTGCGGAGGATTCGTGTTGGTTTTGTAAGAGCCATCAATTGTCACGTCGGCAACGAGCTTGGCGACTGCCGATGGATTAGTCGTTAGCAGTTTTGATTCCATGGCTGCCGCGCCGCAAGTATTGTGCTGTCCTTGATCAGTGTCCTCAGGATGTGCCGCACCGTGCAAGACTTGCTCCGCGATTTTTACGCGTTGATCGGCGGAAACTCCGGCAATGCTGTGATCGGATTCCATCAAACGCGATATCTGCGCATAAGTCTTATTGATCTCTTCCGGGCTCATGGGAGGTATTTGAGCGGCCGCGCGCTTCTCGAAGTCTTCCATGTCCTTATCGAACTGCGCTTTCTCTTTCGGATCAGTGATCTTTGAGTTTTCCAGCTCTTTCAGATGAGTCTTCTCTTGCGACTCAGTTGTCTCCGCGGGCTTGTCTCCGGGCTGATCTTGAGCATCGCTCTTCTTGTCGGTCAACTCGTGATAAATCGTTTTCAGAGAGTCGATCGGGTGCCAGATGCTCAGACTATCTGGGGCGGCACTGGCAACATCGGCTGTCGCCGCAGAGAGATTGTGGGGTTGAAATGCCACTTCAGGAAGGGCTGAAGTACCGCCTGCTACTGGCTTTCCGGTATCGGTGGCACCGTCTGCCGCCGGCGCAAAGTTGGTGGGCGCGGCAGCTGCTTCTTTGGGCAACGGCGCCGATTCAGGAGGGTGCGAAGCAGCAGACGCCGTCGCTTTGGCATCTGCGTGTGCTGCATCGCCTGTGGATTGGGCCGGCGCCGCGTCCAGTCCCGATATCTCGAGGGCGCCGAAATCCTTGAGGACGTCGTACTGCCCTCGCTTACTGAGGATATCGCTGAAGGTTTTTCTGACTGCGTCGAGGTCCTGGTTGATCTCCGATACAATCGATTGGCAGACACTCTTCTGAGTGTTATCCATCGTCGCGGTATCGCCGGTGGTGAAAGTATTGTCAGCCATGATTACGGCACCCGTGAGCTGCCCAGCTGTAAAAGCTTGTTGTTGGTAAGGTGAGTCCTTCGGAAGAACTCGGAGTTTCAGAAATATAGGTGTACGGGACTTTTAGTAAGAGGGAGCTCTGGAAGAACTCCCTGAAGGACGGGTTTCCGGTGACTCCACGTTGCACTTTACGGAGGGCTGTGTGAAAAAATCGTGTGAGGCTCGCCGGCGTTGGGTTCAAACCGCGCGGAGTGCGCCGGCGTAACTGGTGGCGCGACTCTCATAGTTTCTAATCAAATGGGAGACCGTGATCTGATCGTGACTTACGATTTTGATCACGCGAAGGTACGATCCATCTTTCGTTTCGATCTTGTTCGTAGATACACGTAGCAAGATCGGACTTACAGCTTGTCACTCAATCACACTATGTGAGAAGAAAAGGCACTCTTTCAACTGTTTCAACCCGGTGTTTTAAACAGAGATACATCACCCGTACTTGGCTTTGACTCTTTTCGCGCTCGCATAACGCGAGGCGAAGGAGCTTCTGTTGCATGAGGACACTCATATGGCGATTAACTTAGTGACTTGCTGCCGCTGTGTAATCTGGGAAGCATGCGCACCCCAGAATGTGTTTGCCGATGAAGTTGCCGGGCCAATCGTCGCCAGGAGTCATAACTCCAGCGAGATCGTCTGTGGCAAGTGCGGAGATGCGTTCGACGCGCGAAGCACCCTGCTTCCTCGTGGTGGCGCCGAAATCGTGAGTTGGTTGGTGCAGGACTGCAGTTTGCGCGTGCGTTATGTGAGCGCTGACCTTCGCTCGGTGGCGTTCGAACATCTCGACGGAAATTTTGCGGGACTGCTTACTTGGTGTGAAGAGAGGCGCCCTGTCACGCTGGAGCGAAAACAAGGTCGAATCCCGACTCCTTCGAACTATCTCCATTACGTCGCCGAGATCATGCATTGGCGCGGGGCCGTGGTGGGTCATCGGACCGACGATAGCCACTACGCTCTGACGCTCGCTTTCGACGTTGAGGAGCGCATCGAGGAAGTGGTTCGCCCCTTTAACATAGACGTCGTGTTGACGCACAAACTGGATGACGAATCGCGCGCTCGACTGCAAGCGCGCGTCTGACTGTCCTTGTCCGAAAGTGATAACCGGTGATTTACTGTCGTTCGAGAACGACTAAACTGGCAATGTTTGATTTTCTCACGACCGGCCGCCAATGCGTTAACTCAGAGTGCAACCGCTATCCTCGCAGCTTCCGCAAGTCCTATGGTGGCCATGAAGTCAAAGTGACCGACATGGTGCTCTTCGCGGCGGCAAAGTATTACTGCTCCAAGTGTGGCACCGCCATTCCCGACGATGATGCGAAGATTCCCGGCGCTGTCGCGCAGATCGTCGCAAAACTGCTGGAAGGGCAGTTTTCGGTTGTCTCGGTGACCGATTACGGCAAGGAAATGTGCAAATCGACCTCTATCACCTGGCTTATCCGGGCGTTCGTTGCTTGCTGCACTGGTCGCGCTCTGCATCGGGTGAATCCCGCTCTGTACACGATTTCAACTCGGCTGCTCTGGAGCCGCCGCCAATCGTAGAGTAAACCCAGCAGGCTCTGTGCGCTATCGGCATGTCGGTGCACGAGCAGCAGCGATTTGCCGAGTGCGCGATTCAGCTCGAGTCTGCGGGCCCATGGAGTGAACAGCTGATCAGCACGCAGCCGGCCATCTCTGATGACGGAGCTAAACCGTATGCTTGTACTCTTCAAGCACATCTGATGTGGAGCCCCGAGTGGCGCAAACAGTACAACTACTGAAAATCGCCTGGTTTCAACTTCAGTCAACCGTTTTGATTCGAAAAAACCTTTCCAACTGCCAGAGGAACTAACATGAGCAATTCAGCAAGCATATCTGCACAAGCAATTGTGTCCGGAGTCCGAGCCGCTTATCAAAAGCAAATGATGAGCGACGTGATGATTGCTACAAGGTCAGTGGACGCCCTAAAAAACGCACTGGAACAGAATAACCAGGACTGGGTGTTGTTGCGCATGCGGCTCGTCTCCAGCGACATCAATGCCTTGGACCGTTCCGCTCGCGGCTACTTCAGGGGGCAACCGGAAAGACTGGCGAAGTTAGATGAACTGATCGGCAAAAGTATTCAGCTGTCACAGGGCTTGAACGAAGGACGCACATCTTTCGCAGCAGCTCTCGAGCTCGCAAAGGAACTCGACATCGAGCTGTGCCTGCTCGGGCTGTCCTAGCTCTGTCCGCAGTTGATCCAAGCTTCGACGTTGTTGGCGGAGGGAGACACCCCGCCTGGGGTGTCTCTCTCCAGGGCGGATTTTCGCTGCTTGGAAAAACTAGACAGTATAGTATATGGCCGATTTGAAAAAGGCAGAACTGCCTGTGCCCCGGGCACAGGCAGTTCTCTGATCAAGCGCAGGGGTGCTAGACGAGCTCGAGGTCGAATTGGATGCCCTGCAAGACGTCGGCAGCGCGCAGCATCTTCAGTGTCTCGGTGCGCACAGCCGGCAGCCTCCATACAGCTCCGAAAACCGAGTAGAGAGGTCCCACCCGTATCGATTGAAGGGTAGCGAGGTCGAGCGTCACCATGCCTTTCTCATCTACGGTTGGGGTGACCAACTTCATGAGCTTTTCCTTGGCTTCATCCGTGCCGTTTGCCGGAGGTGGCATGCGAATAGAAGCGGCGCCCAAATTCATCGCGTTGACGACCGCCACTTCTACGAATGCGTCGAGAAGAGAAACGAGTGTTTGATTCATATTGCCTTCTCGCCAGAGGTTTCTGGCTGTAGGAAAAACATGGATGAGCTTTGCGAAACGTCGATTCTCAGTTCAGATTCGAGTTGCTTTCCGCCGGCATCCAGATAAAACGCACTTCCAGATACCCTGGTAAAGTGTTGTCGCTGCTTTCTATCAGCTTGTGCAGATGCACGACGTGACGGTTGAGGTGGGCAACGAAGCGAGCTGTCAGCTCGAAATCGTTGCTCAACAACCACCGCAACGGCTGCTCAACTTCCAGCGGCAGCGGGTTGTTTTCGGAGAGGAAAGAAGCCGACAGTCCTGCGATGGGCGAATGCGCCGAGCCCGGATTCCACGTCACCCTGCAGGTTGCCCGCAGAGGTCCCCGGTGGCTCAAAACTGCGCCGTTATTACCCAATGCATTGATGCGAAATCCGCACTCCCGAATCAGCTGTCGCAGAACTACTGCTGTTTGTTCGGAAATTTCCTCAAGGTCGTGCGACGGTGCCGCACCGCATTCGGTGCAATGGCAGGCTCCGTCGAGATGCAGCACGACGTTTCCGTCTTCGTCACCCCGCTGCTGCGAGCCGCCGCATTGGCTTATCGTTTGGCGAGCATCGAGCTTCTTGCACATCAAGCATACGACCCCGGGTAGAAATGAAGTCATGATCGTTCCTTGACCGCACTTGCGATCTGTTGGTAGAACAATGGCCACCCGCGGAGACGCCCATCATGGGCGTCTTCCGCTCATCGACTGGACCTTTCCGTCTGGCAGTTTTTGCTGTTACTCGCGCGAGAAAGCGATGTTGACCAGGATTTGGATTGGCGTCTCGACGCTCTCCCGGGGCAATGCAGCGTAGTCCAGTCTGGCGCTTGCTCCCGGATTGACTTCGGCGCGGTAGGACTCGACTGTCTTAGACATCGAGGTTACGATCTGCCCCACTTGTCCCAAGTCGACCGCCGCAGGGTTAAGCCCCAAACCCCACAACGTGTTAATTGTGTGTTCGACCAGAGGGTTCGGCTCTGCGGGCTCTCCGTAAAGGGCAACTTGATGGTTGTACTCTTCCTCGGTCATCTGGGGAATGTGCAGATTCCGGCCCCAAGTGATAGTGACGGGCATATTCTGAACAGCTCTGTTTTCGAGTTTGACCGAGCAACACTCCAGTCCCCGTTCTACCACCCCATCAACTCGGTAAAAGCACTTCGCCACAAGCGCCGCAATGACCGCTCCGACTAGTTGTGGAATCTCTTTGACCGCGGATGAGCGCAGGATGCGGCCACACTCGCCGCAATATGAAACGCCCTCCACGTTGACAGCCAGATGTTCGACGGTGGCACGACGACTGAGACGCGTATTGCCGCACTGAAACTTGATGGTGCCCAGCGTCTTCGCCTGACAGTCAGGGCAGTTCAAACCAGTTTGAAGCTGTGAAAACATTTCCAGTTTCCTCTTGTGAAATTGATGAAAAGTCAGGAAGCGTAACGCTCGGGGCGTTTAGCTATGTCAGCTCAGAAGTCGGATTCTTTTGCGGTCTCTTTGTCGTTGCCCACGGAAGCGAGCAAACACAGTCCACGAGCAGCAAATAACGCAAGCAGAATCAGTACGGCTGCGACTCCCAGCAGCCACCAGATGAATTTCATAAATCCTCCTCGTACTTGTTAAACCTCCTTGTGGAGGGGCTTTCTCAGTCAAGGCGCGCGTTCAGCCTCGGAAGCCGCACTGATCGTGCGGGACGTCACGCTGCCGCCGATGAAACTCCGGAGCCACAGTGACCTCGATGGACAGCAAGCGATTTTCGTGCAAAACCACTGCTTGCAGCTCTTCGCCGGTCTCTGGCTGTGACGAATATCCGGTGACTAATGCGCCTTGCAACGTCAACTCGTAGGCTATGTCGACCAACTCGCTGTCCGAGTTGTCTAAATCGCCGGTTTCCAGAGTGTCTGTCGAACTGCCTTTGAACTCGTTCCAGATGACGCCGATGCCAGGCATTTTGAAGGCCTTGAACGAGGGGTGATCACGGTCGATCACGAGCGGGTATACCTGGAGCATGCCTTTCTCGGCCAGCATCTCGACTATCTTCAGAACAGTGGGCGGGATGGTGTACTCCGTGTTGTCCATCGGCCAGCCGCACCGGCAGCAATCCGACGCATGCGGATCGTCATGGGCGGGTCCGAGGTTGCAGATGCGAGTGCTTTTCGGTCCCGTTGCCAGCCAAACCTGACACCAATTGCAAGTCAGAGAACCAGTCATAATGCCTCTCCTTACTGAAAAATTGAGTTGCGTGCGATAACGCCTCGGCGTGCGAGTGTAATGACGAATCGAAATGACGGCCAGTTGTTGTTTCTGTGTGCAGACCACCTGATGGAGAAAATAAGAGAGAGTTCAGTCTTCTCACGCGTTGAATATTAGAAACAAGCAATGGATTTGATCTTGCTACGTGAAACCACTAAGCAACACGCGCGTGCGGGATTGCGTGAGCAAGCACGGTGGTCACGATCGCGTCACGACAAGAAGTGGTGTCGCGTAATTTATGGGGTAGGCGGAAACCACCGAGATTCGGGGTCTCACAACGCTTGTGCGGGCTCGCTAGTTGTTTTCGTTTCAACATCCTCGATGCTCATTGCTCTCGCCGCCCAGGATCGATAGTTTCAAATCTGACCCTCTCTCTTGCTCGACCAGGAAACCGAAGCCCACAAATATCGCTTTCCACGCCCCTCTGACCAGAGAACAGAACGTTACGCAGATTTGTGCGTAACGGTACGTTCAGCTCGGAGTATCGACCAAACATTGAAACGTTGAGGGTATCTCACATCTGGAAATGGATGACTGATATGCAACACTCACAAACAAACACGTCAAAGCACGGCTATCCCAGACCGATGCTCGTGAGAGATAAGCAACCGACAACAGGCGATCCTGCCTGGGAACTGCTCAACGGCGAATGGCAATTCGCCATCGATTCTGAGGCGCGCATCCAGCGCCCGCAGGATGTGCAGTGGACGTGCAACATCGTTGTTCCGTTTGCGCCGGAAACACCGATGAGCGGCGTCAACAACACCGAGTTTTACAAGGCGGTCTGGTACAAGCTCACTCGCAAGATTCCAGCACTGCAGGCACCCCGTCGGCTTATTCTGCACTTCGGTGCCGTCGACTTCGAGGCGACGGTCTGGGTCAACGGCACTCAGGTCGCTCACCACGAAGGCGGCTACACACCGTTCTTCGCCGACATTACCGACGCACTCGGTCAAGCGAGCGAAGCGACAATCGTCGTTCGTGCTTTCGACAACCCGCATGACCTCTACAAGAACCGCGGCAAGCAAGACTGGGAGCGCAAAGCGCACGGTATCTGGTATGCGCGCACTACCGGCATCTGGCAGTCCGTCTGGTGGGAAGCGGTTGAACCGAATCACATCGCGCGGCTCAATTTCACTCCTTGCATGGACGATTGGACCATCGGTGTCGCTGCTGAAATCGCTGGTCTGACTGAGCCGGGTCTGTCGCTCGAGCTGCGGTTTACCTGCAATCAGCGCACTCTCGCTCATGTGACGCATGCGATGAACGAACGCGACGCGCGGCTCAACAAGCTGACTCGCCGCGTGGATCTCGACGGTGTGCAAGAGATGACGCTCATCCCCGACGACTGGCGTGCCTCGCTGCGTCACTGGTTGTGCTGGAGTCCTGAACATCCGAATCTCGTGCAAGTGGAGGCGACATTGCGCAATGCTCAGGGTGAAACGGTCGATAAGATCGCGAGCTACTGTGCGTTTCGCAAGTTCGAAAGAATCGGCTCACGCCTCTTCCTCAATGGACAGGCAATCCGCGATCGCAAAAGCAAGAGCGGGCGCCCGGGTCAGCTGCGTCTGATGTTGGAACAGGGTTATTGGCGCGAAAGCGGCATGACTCCTCCGAGTGACGAGGCAATCGAGCGCGATGTGTTGATCGCCAAGTCGGTCTGTGACGGTGTGCGCAAGCACAACAAGCTGGAAGATCCGCGGTATCTGTACTATGCGGACCTGCATGGATTGCTGGTCTGGGAAGAGTTGCCCAGTGCTTATCTCTTCGACGCTACCAGCGTGCAGCGGTCGATTCAGCTGTGGACAGAGGCGATCGAGAGAGATAAGGGACACCCATGCATTATCGTCTGGGTGCCTGTTAACGAGAGCTGGCAGGTGCCGCAGCTTCCTGCTTCGGAAGAGCAGCGGCAGTTCGTGCGCACCATGTACTACCTGACCAAAACGTTGACTGATGGCGCTCTTGTCGTTGGCAACGATGGTTGGGAGATGCCCGTTTCGGACATTCTTGCGGTGCACGACTACCACCACGACCCGGAAGTGATTCGCAATCGCTATGCCGACACGGCGGAAGGGCGCGAACACCTCTTCAACAACGAGCGCCCAGGCGGTCGCGTGCTGCTCGTCGGCGGCATGCAGCATCATGGACTGCCTCTGGGAATCACCGAATTTGGTGGCATCGCTCTCTCGAGCGATCCGGCCACTTGGGGATATTCAGTGGCGCGGTCGTCCGCCGAACTGCAAGAACGCTTCGTTCGGCTGATGGATACAATCACATCACTCAGCGCAGTCGAAGTGTTCTGCTACACGGAACTGTTCGATGCGTACCAAGAAGCGAACGGACTGTTCACGATGGATCGCCAACCGAAGTTCGATCTCGAAGTGATGCGGCGAGCTGTTCACGGCGAGCCGAGCAACTGACTTACCTCGGGGGCAGACCAGACGCCGTTCTACAAGACGGGTGCTGGTTTGCCCCTTCTGGAACAGCTCCAGGCGTGGTCTATTTGCGCCAGACTGCCCCTTCTGTGGGCGTCTGAATCTCGGAGCAATCTCAGATTTAGCGATTTTTCAGCGCCAGGTTTGCGCAGAAAGGACTTCATATGTGGCCTACCAACGAGGCTTCACCGCAGTCGTTGTACGAAAAGGCGTGGTCCACCGCCGCCGATAATTTGTTCGATATCAAATCAATGGGTCTATGGTCGAGATGGCGCCATCGCTTTGATAGAAGCATGCAAACTACCGACGATGCGGTGCAACGCGCCAACGAAATGCTGGCATCAATTGGAGATGCCTACACCAGAGTATTGAGCCGTGCCGAGGTCGATGCCGAGTGGCAAGCCGGACTGGGCAACATTTTCGGTATCGGCGTCGCGCCTGCGTTTCGGCGCAACAATGACGGCAGACCGATGCTCGACGCTCATCTGAGCCCGCTGTCTGAGCTGGATGTGCACGGGCATCCTGTCCTGGCTGAGGTGGTACCGGGAGGACCGGCGCATGCCGCCGGGCTAAAACCTGGTGATGCGATTGCCACCGCTGATGGTGTGGAAGTGGACTCGAAGCTAAGGCTTTCCCACTATCTTTCCGGTCCTGACAAATCAACCGTCAAACTGACGGTCTGCCGCAAGGGCAGTGAATTCGAGGTGACGATTGTTCGCGGTCAGTTGGCCCGACCCATTGTCACCGTGCAGATGCTGGATAAGGGTGTGGGTTATTTGCGCCTCGATGACTTCATGCAGCGCAACGGCATTCGCCTGTTCATGGATGGGCTTTTGGAGCTGAAGGCAGCGCGAGCGTTGATCGTCGATTTGCGCCGCAACCCCGGAGGTTATAGCAGTCAGGCGGTGGAACTTGCGTCGTTGTTCGTCAAGCAGGGTCCGATTGTCGTAAGCAAATCTCGTATCTCCGGAACCAAGCTGTTGGCGCGCTTCGAAACAATGAAGGTGAGCCTGACCGAGGATACGCAGGTGACCGAGACCAAAACGGATGGCTACTTCGCTTATGGAGCCAAGACCGAGGTAGACCGCACTCCGCGTGTTCCGTACATGGCGGACGGCAGACCGGTGGTGGTGCTCGTCGATCGTGACTCCGCATCGTCATCGGAAATGGCCGCTAGCGCCATGCAGTTTCACGGCTGCATCTTGCTCGGCGATCAGACATTTGGCAAGGGTATCGGTCAGATTGAGGAGAATCTCCTCAACGGCACGCGCATGGTCATTACCAATAACCGTTACTACACGGCTGACGGGCGCTGGCTCGGCGATGCGCAAAAGAGAGCATACGGGCTGACGCCGAACGTGTCTGTGCGAGCAAAAACGCGTTATCATCAACTTCTCGATGATAACGATAATCAAGTGCAAGCTGCAGTTGAGTTTTTGACCAAAGCTTGATGGCACGTGGGTGATGGCAAAAATGGTTCGGCCGTTTTTGCCATCACCTCGCACGCCCACCAGCTGTTTGCGCATTTTATCTGCCTGGCACCATTTTTTACGGCCAACATCGCCACCACTGGCGGTGCAAATTAGATATACTTGCACTCAGTTAAATGTCCGGATAAACCTGGTTGCGAGTTTGAGTATAATGATCGATAGTGCTTTTATAATTTAGATTTCCCAGTGCTACTGCTCCGCCGAAGGCAGCCAGAGCCGTCACTCCAAGTACGACAGGTAAACTGGCGGACCCTATCGGTATGGAGAAGAAGCCGCCCTCTGCAAAACCCTCAACCGTTGCTAACTCCGTGCCCAAAGTTCCAAGAAGTCCTCCGCCCAATGCGCCACCAATTGAGCCGCCTGCGCCCGACCACATGGCTGAGTGCTCGGAGCGGTCAGGATCGAGCACTGTTGGCAAATATTTCATGTCGTCGGGACTGATTCCGAGGCTTGCGTCCTGGCCCCCACTGACTCCAGCGAGGGCGTTGTAGTCTTTGTCTAAGAAGTTGAGCAGTTGAGAATGGTTTGCAAAAGCTGGGTCGTTAAGCGCCACCTTGATTTCGCTCGAGCTGAGGGCACCATTGTGATCAGTATCCAATTTGTCAAAGATCCGTTGAAATTCGGACGCCATCTGAGTGGCATGAAGAATCTTTTGATTGAATTGGGGATCGGTGCGAACGTCAGCAGCAATTGAGCTCCAAACACTGTTGGCGGGCTCAACGGAATTAGAACGATTATTATCGGCGCCATCAAGCGTTTTCATAACTGAAACCTCAGTGAAAAGAATAAGGTAAGGAGAGAGTAGGTTCGAATCTATACTGTGCGATGTGTTTTTCGACAAACGCGCTGCCTCCCACCACCTCTCATTGAGATAAGCCATTCTCAGGGGTGAGAAACACCCTTAAGTCAGCTAACAGGCTGGCGCCTATGTGTTTGATTCGTAGATACTAAATAGTTTAGTAATAATGCCCCGAAAATAAATTGCCCGGAGAGCCGTACAGCTTTCGCTGTCGTGCTCCCGGGCAATCTACGACGGCAAGCTTGTGGTGCCTCCGGAGTGATGTTTGGCTGTTCCCCTTGCCTTCCTGTGCCGTGCATTCTCACCTTGCGATGAGTCCGCAGCCCGCCCGAGAGCAGACCGGCAAATCGGAGCAGAGAGGGCCCAAGACGCTATTCGAGATACCGGGAAAACGGCATCCGACCCGAGCAATAATCGACTGGCCATGGGTCGGCGTGTTTTGCACGCTCAAGTGGCCAAGTCGATATTCATCACCCAATCGACACAGCATCGCCTGTGACGCACTGGTTTTTTGTCCCGGGTTCAGTCGGGACTGGTGTGCTTGTTGCCGTCGGGTTAAATGGACGACAACAGGTACTACCCCCTTGTGAGGGGCAATGTTCGATCAACTATTCGTTGCGTTTTTTACGCGCACCCGGTCTGGCCTTCCTGTCTAGGCCACCGTTCGCCCAATCCAAATGAGCTCCCCAATCGGAGCCTACTCCGGCGCCGCATCGCTCGGAAGACATGCTGATACAAGTCGACACGGACGAATCCGCGCTTCTCGTAGCGAACATGGAGCTCCCTTGCGGATGTGGTTATGCCGATCTCAGCTCGTCTGCCCACGTGTGGGGCTAGCAGCCAGGGCAATTGAGTGCTTACCCTCATCAATCTCGCTGCTAGTTTGGTTAACCAGTTTCTCTCCGCCACCGTCCGTGGTGTGGCCACGAACGGCTCAGATGCACTTTTGATGCACCTGTGAGAGCCGACACCGCCTGATGGGATGTCGGCTCTCACAGATGCACCAGGACGGTAGCAGAGAGTTGTTCACGCTCCGCTACCGTCCCAGTGTCTGCTTACCGCCGTCTCGCCTTTTCTGCAGGCTGTGCAGGCGGCGGAACGTACAGGTCAGTGAGAAGTTCTGACGCCCTTCTCACTGCATCGACTTCCGTCGGCAGTGTTTCGCGGTTGCGGATAGCGGTATTGAGCGTATGCAGCAATGTGGCGAGAGCATTTGCTGCCTCGACTACTTGCCTGTGACGCTCATTGAACTGCTCTTGCAGCGCCGCGTACCGCTCCCTTCGCTCAGTGCCTGCCTTCTCTGCGCGTGCACTTTCGTCCGTGTGGCGCTTATGCCCACGAATGAAGAGCTCGACGTTTGCTTCTTCTAACGATGGCAGGGACGATTCAACCGCACGCACAGGTTCTTCTTTGAATGCATCGAGCTTGGCTTTGGCGACATTGCGCTGGGCAATGGCAAATCCGAGCGTCCGCATCGCTGCACGCAAGGCTTTGATGGTGCCTGCTTCTTCCTGCGAGGGCGCCCCTTCGCAATTGCGTCCGGTTTCACTGTTGCGTGTAACTGTGAACGCGCGAACTTCGCTGATCATCGACTCGGCGCGCGACGCAAAGCGTTTGGCCAGCTCTTCCGTAGCTTCTTGCTCGTCGGTGAGAAAAGCAGTTGGCTGTTTGCTGACCGCTGTCGCTGCCTTGGCGGGGATCTCCCACCAGGGACGAAGCTGCGGTCCTTCCGGTTTGGCAGCAGATTTTTCCGCTTCAGCGGTCGACGCCGTGTCAGTCGGGCGTGCATCGGCTGCCGGGGCTGGCTGGCTGGGCTGCGTCGGCCAGCTCCAGCGTTGCATCGACTCCTGCTTTCTCTTCTCCCGCTTCTGGGTGACAGCGTTTTTCAACGCTTCCATCTGGCGGCGCAGATCGGCTACGGCTGAGGTGCTTGCCGCTATTGTCTCGTCTAAAGACGGCACCGTCGTGTGCCAGGCAGCTGCACCAGTCTGTACTTCCTGCACCCACTCGAAAGTCGAGTTGATGAACGGTTGTACTTCTTGGTCGCTCGGCTTCTGCGGTTCGACGAGGTCGCGAGGTTTGGCTGCTTCTGCGAAGGCAGTATACACAGTCGAAGATTCGTTTCTGGCGATGGACATCTCTGCCAGCGCGGCGAAGAGACGTTGCATCGAATCGACGATGCCATCGACATGCGTCTGCAGCTCGGGGTCGACTTCTTGCGGCTCAGGCGAGCGGTCGCAGTCGGTGCCCTGAAAATCCCTCTCGGTGCACTCTTTGCAGAGCGCCTCGGCAATCGACACCAGACGCTCCAGCTCCGGATGCATCTCGGATTGGTCGTAGACAGCCAGCCCGCGGAGCCAGTCTTCCAGAGATCTCTTCATCTCCTTCAGGTCGTGTCCGCGCTCGTCCAACTCATCCTCTCGCAATGCGAGCTGACGGTCAGCATTGAACGAATCCTTAATGGAGTTTACGGCGGTCTTCAGCCAGATGTTGAACGAGCGAACACGCTCCGGACGTGCCGGAACTGCCGCCGCCCCAGACTGCTCTGAATGGCACTCCTGCCGATGCACAACTGCCTGCACTCGTGCTGCTTCCGCATCGGTGCGCGCGTGGAATGCGGCCAGTACTTTCTCGAGAAACGGAGGCACCTTCTCGAGATACTCTGCAGTTGAGGAGTCCGACAACGGTGTCTTCTGTGTGTTCTTCTTGAGCCAGCGGCGCTTTTTCTTGCGCTTCTTAGCAGGAGGCGGTGCAATGCCTCCTTCGGCGAGCTTCAATTTGAGTTCGCGCTCCGCCTTCATTTTCCGCCGTTCTCTTCCGTGCAGGAAGAGTCCGACGAGAATGACGGCGGCAATAAACGAGACGAAAATTATCGTGCTCATGTCGCTTCCTTTTCCGCTCGATGATTACCGAGCCGTCATTAGTCGTCGTCGCGAGGGCTTGGCGGACGCTGGCAAGCCAGCCAACCAGCCCGGTGGATGATGCGCTTTTCGTCGCACGCGGGATCGCTCTCCGGAGGCTTGATCGTCTCCAGATAGCGCTCGAGTGAAACGATGTTGTTCTCGACGTCTTTCTCGAAGTGATCGACCTGCTCCTTCAGGAGGTCGATCTTGGCTTGGCGGCTGGTGTTTTTCTGAACCGCCCGGACGCCTTCTTCGGTTTTGGCTGAGTGCCAGGACACCATTTCGTTCAAGCTTTTCGCCTTCACCACGCCAACCCAATTAACGCTCAGGACCGACGATGACTCAGTCGCTGCCAACGCCGCTTTCGCTTCGTTGTGCTTAGCTTTGGCGATAGCTACGAGGCGCATTAGCTTGCGAACTTCGCCGATCTGGCGAACCTCGCGAGGTCGTGCTTTGGCGATCTCGACTCTGTCGAGATTGTCGGACTCGCGATTCTTGAGCCCATCGCCCATCGAGTCGCGCACCGCTGAATACGCCGCCTGGACCTTGCGGGCGCACTGATGAGCGCAGGATGTTTCCCCATGCAGGCGGTGATAGCTCAGTCGTTCTACTGCAACCAACGCTTCGTTCAGCTCGGAATAGAGCTTATCGAGCCGGACGAGCAGATCTTCGCGCGTGCCGGGAGCTGCGATTGCCGTTACCGTTTTGTGCGAGTTCTCAACGCGCGTGATGATCATCTTGTCGCAGCCGAGGGCTTTAGCCACGCGTCGGTGAATCGACAACTTGTCGCTAAAGACCTTCTCGAGCTGCATCAAGTACCGCTGAATCTCTTCTTCGGTAGGCCGTGTCGGTGGATTGACGGTGAGCCAGTAATTGCTCCAGTAGTCAGCCACTGCTTTGACCACGACCGGCGCTGCCACGGTGATCTCACCGAGCACTTTGGCGAAGGCGAACGTTTTCGTGCGCAGCGCCACCACCAAAGCCCTGTCGGCGGGCGGGAAGACGAAGTCGTCCGCTAACACTTCCGGAGCTGTGGCGCCGGAGATCTTGACGGACAGGCTGAGGGAGAAGAGATGCCTGGCGGCGATGAAGTACTCTTGCTGGATTACGTCCAGGCGCGAGCCATACTCGATCAGCGCCGCTTCTAACTCCGAGTGGGCAATCGACCAGGCGGCTTCGGCGTCGGCGAGATTGATCGCCGGTTCTACTTCCTTCGCCTTTGCCTGCATGAAGCTTGCATGGCGCTGCTGAAACTCCGCCACGAAGTTGCCCACCGTCGTGTCATCGCCATTGATCGGCAGCTTCACTTCGTTCAGCAACTCATTGGCGGTGTGGGCTACGCCTTTTGCTTCGCTGCTGGCTGCTTGTGCCAGCAGAAGCTTCGGGTGCGCAGCCAGGACGGCAGCCATTTTTGCTCTCACCGATTTGCGAATATCCGCTTCGGTGAGAACAACGACGGGCGCCGGCTCCGGGGCGGGCGGTTCCGGAGCGGGCTGTGCGCTCGCTCCGGACGGCTCAGGAGTTGTCGCAGCCGGTTCGGGCGCAACTGAACTCCGGGGCCAATCGAAATCATCGATCATTTCGACCATTTGGTTTCTCCTTTGTTCAGCTGACCGAATCCGCGATGTTAGCGAGCGTCTCACCCATGGTGAGAATCGCTTCTTCCATCGACTGTCCGACCAGATCAGTAAAGAACCGCTCGAACGCCGGGATGCTAATCACATCCAGAGCGAAGTTCCACGGAATCATGCCTTCCTGCTCGAACTGCAGCACGAGGTTTTTCAACGACAGCCACGAGCACTCGGACGGTTGTCCATCCGAAAGCATCATGAGGATTTTTACGTCCTTGCCTGAGGCAGCCGCGGACTGTCCCATCTTCCAAAGCATGGCGGCATCATTGTTGCCACCGCCGCAGACCAGACCGGACGATCTGCCTTCACCAGGAACGCCGCAGTCGTAAATCTGGTTGCCTGTGAAGCCCCAGAAGTGCGCCGAGACACCTGGCAAATTGAGACACGCTTGTTCGACAACCAACTGGAAGAATTGACCGAGGAGGAATTTCTCTCCGGCTTTGAGCGACTGCGTCGGGCTCAACATCGAGGACGAGCAATCGAGCGCTACTTCCAGGTGCAACGACGACTTCGGTTCTGTGTCGTCGTCAACGAAGATCGACGTCTCGCCGACAAGCGCCAGTTCGGCTTCGTCGGTGAGGTCGTAGCCATCCGGCTGATCTTCTCGGTCGATGGACTGACGCCCGCACCTCTTCAAGTACGGGCGAAGCTGCTGCGCCAGAGCATGAATTTTCGGTTGGAGTTCGTCGAGCATGCTCTGGTTGGGCTCGATCTCTTTGACGTCGTCGATCTGAACAAACCACTCCTCGGTCATGTTCAGCTCGGACTGAATGGCGACGTCCATCAGGCTCGGCATCGGCTGAAACAGTTCGGTCATCACGAATTTCTTGATCTTCTTGCGGAAGATGAAACCCAGGACGCCGAGCAGCAACAGCAGGAGGATGATGGCGATGAGTAGCCAGATGCTCGTTTTGCCTGCCGTGTACAAGACGGCGTGCAGCAAGACGAGAAGGAATCCGACCGGCGCAGCCAGAATGAACAGCCGCGTAATCGGATTGCGCCAGAGCCTGATCAACGTAGGCTGAACAAACCACCAGAACCGCGTCGACCATTTGGCGATAAACTTCGCCGCTCTGACGATTTTGTCCCAGAGCCAGACTGCACCCATGGCAATCCAGCCCCCGAGCCGTTTAAAGCCGCGACCAATCCAGCAGAGGAACGTCCAACCGTAGCGTTCCCAGATGTCTTCCAGACGTTCGCGCATGGTGCGCTTGAGGCGCTTCCACCCGTTTTCGCGATCGCTGCCGAACTTGGTGAAGCTGCTGAAGACGAAGAAGACGACCGCCCAGAAGACGATCATTATGAGCGGAACGAAGAGCACCCACAGCTTCCAGCCCTGGCCCCAACCCATGTGCAACAGACACCAGCCCGTGATGACCAGAGAGGACAAGCCTCCCAGGACCATCAGTGCTAATACCCATCTGCTCAAGGGCTCGTCTTCGCGACGTTTCTTTTTGTCGCGCTTCCAGAAGAAGATGCCTGCCATTGCAGCCAGAATGAGACCAGCGCCCATCAGCCCGTCGACGTCCGCGCTGGAGACTTTGAACGCCTTCCAGAGCAAACATCCGACCATGCCAACCAGGGCAACGATCAAGATTTTCAGTGGGAACGGCATGCGGGATTTTGACTTGTCCGGCGGTTTGGCGGGCATGCCGGAGCGGATCGCTTTCAGTTTTTCGGCGATCTCTTTGGTCAGCTTCTTTATGTAGGCCCGTCGCAAGAAGAGAAATACCGTCACCACGCCAAGCGCGATGGACAGCTCGACTGCAACACGCACCCAGGTAGAGACGCGACCCTGCATGAAGATAAGCACCCAGGCGATGATGGAGACGCCGAACGGGATATACAGCCACTTGGAGTGCAAGAGACGCTGTATGTCCCACCCCGTTTTCACAGGAGCATCTTCCGCCTGCTCTGCTTCCTTCTCTGGTTCTTCTTCCTTCTCAGGTTCCTTCTCGTCTTCGTCTTCTTTCTTCTCGTCTTCCTTTTCCTCTTCCTCGTCCTCGTCAGGCTCTTCCGGCTCCGGCGGCTTGCCTTCAGCTGCCCTGGACTCTTGCTCCTGTTTGAGGTCGATTCCTTCCGAGAACGTTTCGTGGATCTTGCGTGTCAGGTCGAGTAGGTCTTCCTTCGACAGATCCTTGAACTCCTCAGAGATGAGGTTAAGTGCATGCGCAACCACGGGGTCAACCGGGTCGGGAATGTGACGGCGGAAGTGCACGGCAAACGCGTTCCAGCGCTTGACGTATATCTTGCTGGCGGCGATGCCGCGCGGCTTCTTGTTCTCTTTGCCACCATCGACGATACCGGTGGAGATCTTCTCCGTGCTCAGCCGTTTGAGGGAGAACACGTGCGCGCAGACAGCCTGGAAGCATGAACCCCAACGGGGATCCATCGCTCTTCCTTTACGCTCATTCTGCTCGTCGTCGATGAGGTTGAACAGGTCTTTGAACCCTTCCTTGTGAGCCTGCTTGTACTGCGACTCTGCCGGGAAGAGGTGGTGAGCCAGTTCGTGGTAGCCGATGCCCCACCAGATTTTGCGAGCCTGCTCTTTGTTGCGAACGCCTTTGACGGCTTCCGGGCTCATCACGATCGGGATCTGGTGCTGCTTTTTGCTTTCGTCGGTGTTGTACGTGTAAGCGAGATGCTTGCCGCCGACGAGCTGAATGCTGACGGGCGCTCTGGCACAGAAGGCCAGATCGCGCGCCAGTTCGCGGGACTCTCTCTCGATCTCCTCGAGAGTCAGTCCCCTGACCTTATCTGCTTTCTTTTGTGCCATAGTGCAAGCTCCTGCGGCGATTTAGGAGTGCTCAGTGCGCTCTCCGTGGGAGAGTCACTGATAACTCCGTTCGCCGCTCTGGTTATCGCAATGGAAGCGCCACGGTGCTTCGGCCTAAACATCCCTGAAAAGGAATTTTTGGGATAAAGCACGTTGGTGGCAGTGAAGTCGCTAGTTGCTGACGCATCTACAGCCCTGACGTCTGGGATGTTAATACGTGAGCATCTGCGGTCTTCAAGCCTTCGGCAGCTCTTCCTTAATCAGATTGGCGACGCGACCCGCTTCGGTCGAGCCGTCTTCGACCGTTCCGGCATACTGGTTGACGATGGCCGTCTCCAGTGCCATTTCGATATCGGTGCCGGCATTGAGGAACATGGCGATCGTCTCGGCTCCGCGCGTGGAAACCGTTTTGGACAACCGCATGCGCGGATCTTTGCGGGCTGCGCGCACTTTGTTGACGACGGTGAGCGCCTTGTTCAGCTGATCCTTCGGGCAGGACGGATAGAGCCGCATGCAGTGCGCCAGCTCTTCCTTCTGCGGCATGACCGTGATTTTGACGATAGCCCAGCGGTCTTTGGCGGCGGCATCTTCGCGGCGCAGGGTGAAACCTTCGCCAACGTTGCCGGCGCCCATGAAGACCACGTTTTTCGGCACGGGAACCTCTTCGCCATTGGGCAGGCGCAGAAAGCGCTGGCTGCCTTCGATGACGTCGAGCATCGCATCGCGTGCGTCTTCATCGATACGAGTGTACTCGTCGATCATGAGCAAGAAGGTCTTGCGCGGGTTTTCGTTCGCTTCCTTCAGCACTTCGACGAGCTTCGAGTAGGCGAACTTAAAGGACAGACCGCCTTGCTTGCCGCCCAGTACGTGCTGCACCAGAAGCGAGATGAGCGCTTTGTCCATGTTGCCGGAGGCAAACGCCAGTTTGTCGTCCTGTGTGCTGGTCTCGTAATCCTTGAACAGAGCGAGAACCTTGGGGTCGAGTGAACTGGCTGCGATGGGCGAGCCATCGACAGTGGGGACGTAGCGACCGAGCATGAAGACGAACTTCTTGATCAAGCCGCCGGAGATCTTGCGATACTCCCAGCCGAGCGTCTTGGCGATAGCCGCCGCGATTGTCGACTTGCCCACGCCTTGATCGCCTTCCAGCATCAAGTTGCGGCGAGGGTCTTGCAGAACCGTGGCGATGAGCTGGGCCTTGGTCGGGTCGATCCATACGCCTTGGAACTGATATTCGATTTTGCGAGTGACGGGACGCACCAGGATTGAACCCTTGTGCTCCGATTTCGGAGAGGAGACGCGGTCGATCGTGCAGAGCCAAACCTCGCCGGGTCTGGGTTGCACGCCTTTTGAGTCGCTGACCGGCAAAATGATTTTCTTCGTTTTGCCCTGGTCGGTTTTGTTCGACTTTACCGCGGTCTCACTTTCGCTGCGTTTGTTGCTCTCCCAGTGCACGACAAGGCTGGCTCCTGGGGACAACGTCTCAAGTGTGAGAGCCATATAAGTCATCCTTTTCTTTGTCCGATTTTCAGTCGGAATAGAACAATTAGCTGCAGCAAGTGGCAACACGTGTAGCTCCGGTGCCGCATTTTAGTGGCATGGATTCCGTCTTCGTTGGGACTGTGAGATGGAAGGAGGAGGTGTTGCTGCTTGGGAACCGAGGATAATACAGGCGCAGCCTAGCACTGCGACCTCTTGGAATTCGTCCCGTTTTGGGCATCCTTGGCAACATCTAAGGTCAATCGGAGTGTGCCAGCTGTCGCTACCAGTCACTGCAGTGCGAGAGAATCAAGAGTCTTACGTGGCGCTCATCTGAAAACCTGATGCTAGCTCAGTTGTGCGAGGGATTGATCGCTGACGAAAATGAGCTTCAGCTAAGCAGCTTCTAATTTTATGGTGAAACCATATATGGTGGCACGATGTTTGCCGGAGCTGATGAGCTTCTTGGTGGGAAATCTTAGTCGACGCTAAGATTTGAACTTTTCCAATGTGCGGGCGGCTTGCAGGCGTTGCACTAAAGCATCGACCCAAGACCCTTCTTGCCACAAGATGTCTGAATAATCGGCTTGCATGCTGCCGAGCATCTGAAAGTCTTGAGGATTGACCTTGAGTTGAAAGCCTATGGCCTGCACGATATGAGTTTTTGCGTGGCGAAGATCCGCGCGCTCGCCGCCGGGTGTTTGAAACAGTTGCCAGCAAGTGAGTGCGGCGCCATAATGCAAACGAGCTAAAATCGCAGGATCCGGATCCGCAGACTGCATGTCGTTATATAGTTTGAAGGCGTAATCGTACGCTTCCAGGGCGCTGCGAAGCCCGACGTGACTACTCACATACGTGTTACTGCGCCGGAGTAGCTCGGCATACCGCCAAGCCTCCAACTGTCGCTCCTTATTATCGGTATCGTTTAGCCCAAGCGTTTCTCTCATTGTCCGTAGTGCGTCGCCGATTCGATTTTCATCCTCGTAAAGTTGTTCGAGAAACTTCAGCGGCTCAAACAGCAAATGTCCAGACGGAATATCACTCACAGCCGCCTCGTTGTTGCCATCGTGAATCAAACCGCCCAACGTTGAGCGGAGCATGTTTTTGGATGCGACCAACTGCTGCTCTGCCAATACGTCAAGCTTAGAGCGCACCTTATCCGGAGCAAGCACTCCTGCGAAGTACAGATCTTTGCCGGAATAAAAATGGTCGAAAGCTTCAGCTATACTAGTTCGCCCACTTATTTTTCGCTGCACTTCCGCTCGTTTATTCGCTACCTCTCCGGCTGTCTCCCAGTTGCCCTGCGATTCTAACCACTTTCGGGCGCTTTGCAGTTCTTCCAACTTGTCTTGGGATACGCCGTCAGTGAAATTGAACAGACCGAATGCATGCTCGTGCAATTCGCGCATCCCGCCGCGGTCCTTACTAGGTTGTGGCGTCTCGAGGCGAGGCGAAAGTGTTTGATTTTGATAGCTTTTTCGGGATTCGAAAGGTCTGTTGATAAAGTCATAACCCGCATATGCAGCGTATACCAATACGGTCAAGATAACCAGCGAAACCGCCAAAACTTTGGCTGCTTGCAGAAGTTTCCACTTCCATCCCCCTCGGGCTTTCAACGTCCTTGGTGTTCTCGCCGCCAACGCCTTGCTGTACCAGGCGCCTGTCGAAGCTGTTTTTGCGCGTTGAAGGTCGAGCGCGAGATCAACTGCTGTCTGATAGCGGCCTTCCGGCGCCTTTTCCAGGCATTTCTGCACGACCTCATCCAATCTGCGCAATAGAGAATCCGGGCTGTTGTGTCGTACCAACCAGTTGGGCTCGTCGTTGAGATGCTGAAACATCGTCTCCAGGGAATTCTCTCCAATGAACGGAGGCTTTCCGCACAATGCCTCGTACATCAGGCATCCCATTGAGTAGATATCGGCGCGTCCGTCCGTCTGTTTACCCTTGCACTGTTCAGGGCTCATGTAATATGGGCTGCCGAATACCTCGCCTGTTTTCGTCAGGTTTTGCTGTCCTGTTTCGTAGTCGAGCATAACTTTGGCGATGCCGAAGTCCACGATTTTTACGACCGGTTTGTTGCCTTCAGTGACGATCATGAGATTGCTTGGCTTGAGATCGCGATGCACCACGCCGCGTGAGTGGGCATGATCAAGTCCCAGAGCCGTCTGATAAAAAACATCGCAAGCTTGTTCTGGACCGATGCGTCCCTTCAACTGAACAATATCCGCCAGGCTCCTGCCTTCCAGGTAATCCATGATGATGTAGGCTTCACCCTCGTCGGTCATGCCGTAATCCTGGACCGTCATTACGTTAGGATGATTGAGACTGCTGGCGGCCTTGGCTTCACGAGCGAATCGCTGCTGACTCTTCATCTCTTCAA
Source organism: Planktothrix sp. (assembly GCA_036703195.1). Classification (GTDB taxonomy): domain Bacteria; phylum Cyanobacteriota; class Vampirovibrionia; order Obscuribacterales; family Obscuribacteraceae; genus DATNPN01. Next base: position 100,300 of record DATNPN010000043.1, read on the forward strand.
CGAGGTGCGGTAAGAGTAGCTTCACGGCCACTGTTTTACCGATGCTAATGTGATGCGCCTTGTAGACAACGCTCATGCCGCCTTTGCCGATACGCTCATCCAGGCACCATTTGTCAGCTATGCGTCGTCCCCTGTAACCGTCAGTTTTGCCCTCTTTAGGCGATGCCTGGGGTCCAGTGTCGTAATGATTGGTGGTCTGAGATCCGTACTCCCTGCGAGGAGCATTGCGCCCGTTTGCGTCGTTGTCTTGCGCTTGAGAACTCCTCTCGTCTTGAGATTGTGGACGAGAAGGTGCGTTGAAGGCTGGACCTTCAATGGCTTTTTGGTCGGACGAGTTTTGCCCTTCGGTCATTACAAGCGTATTCTCTGCGATTTCTTCGGGCGGCGGAGTTTACCGGCCATCGGTTGGAACTTCGCGAATGCGGCGAGTGAGCTTACACATACATGGTATTCCCAAATACGGGTAGGATCTGTCATAACCGCGCTGCGGAGGGGACACTTGGAAGAGAGGGTTTGGTGGTTGCATGAAATCGAAAAGGCGATATTCGACGGCATTCTTGCTGGCTTTTGCTGCTTTATTGTGCCACGGGACGCAGGCTTTGTCCAAAACTTCACCAGCGCATTCCGTACAGACTGACTGGTCGATGAAGCAATCGAGCGATCAGTATGGTCTGTTGGCTACAGAAGTTCGCAGTTCGGCTCTCTACATGCGCACCGGCGAAATGAAAATAATGGTTTCGGTTCCCGATCCTACCCTGACGATCGTGAGCGACGAGACGAAGCGCTACCTTAAGCGACGCCTGGAAGGATTCCAGGCTTTCACACAAAAACAGGTTAATACGGAGCAGCAAAAGTACACCCTAATCTCAGCGACAAAGGGGAAGATTTGCGGTTTTTCCGCCATGAAGTACATGTACCAGCCTAGTGTCCTGCATTACCAGTTGGAGTTTTGGTGCACTGAGGCACTTCATACCAAGCCGGAACTTGCCAATGCTTGCCGCCTTTTCGTTGGATGCTACAGATTGAAGGGGACTGGACTGCCGCTCAGGTTGGTTGCCCACAACCCTAATGGCACTAAGTTCGTCTTCTTAGACACGATGTCTATCAAACCTGCAACCGAGAAAGTTAGCTGGGCTGTTCCATCCAACTATCAAAAGGCCCGCAGCGTGTATGACCTTATTGCGCCAGACACTTCCACCGACGAACCGACCGCAACGATTTTAGATCGTACGGGTAAAGGCAGTGGAACGAGGTCAACGGTGTCTCAATCGAAGGCAGGCAAATGAGTTCGCCGACCTAATTGGCGAACAGTGGCGCGCCTTGTCGGTAGTTTTTGAACACGGTTTGCGCGTCAGTGAGCCGCCCTTGTTTGACCAGCAGCATTAGATAGTTTGTCAGCGTGGCATTCATGCGATCGCGATCGGGGCTGTTTTTGTGAATGGCTAGCGCGCGCTCGAGCAAGCTCTGCGACGAGCTGATCTTGCCGTCGGCGGCTAGCTCTGCTGCGCGGTTATTGTAAGCACTGCCCAAGTCGTCCAACAGTGGTATCGAATCCGGTGCGCGCGCAACGGCTGCTTCGAAATATGCGATAGCCTCCTTGTTGCTGATAAACTGCTGAGAAGCGCATCTGTAGCTCTCTCCGCGCATGTAACCTGATGATAACGTGTCTAATGAGAGCGGTGTGGCAGCCATTGCCATCCGCGCCTGCGGTTGTCGTGCTACTGCCTGCGGTGTCACAAAAGACGCTGGCGTTATCGAGGGACTGTATCCGATTAAGGTTGGTGAACTGTTTGGCACCGTGGTGGCGTTGGAAAAGGCGTCGGCGGCAATGGTCTGCTGTGGTGGCGCCGACGGTGTGGCGGAAAGGGCGATGTCGTACAGTTTATTGATCGTGTTGACGTCGCGCCATGATACGTGCGGCTCCGTAGTCGGTTCATTCTCGCCGGTGAAATACATGATATCGCCGGGTCTGTCGCTGTGACCGATCAAGCCCAGGGCATGCCCGATTTCGTGCAGACTGGTGGCGTGAATCGATTTAAGTGTCAGGGGCCCGCGCTTATTCTTGTTAATCGTGAGAAGGTAAATCTGTGCACTGCATATGGTGCCGTCCTGGTAGTACTGCGGTGTGGCCAAGCCGCATTCACCGTAGCGTATGACACCGCCGGGAAACTTTTTCGCATCCTCGAGCCAGTTGCACACAATGTTTGCCTGCTCCGCCGTCGAGACAGGAACGAAGGAAAGACGATTTCTGCTGACGAAAGACCACTCCTTGAACGAGTCGATCAATATATTCGTCATCTCGGGTTGATAACCCTTGGTAGCTGTTCCATCGTTGATAAAAACCTTCAGCGGCATCGATCGCGCCGGCCAATGTTTAAGCAGACCGTCTTCCGAGGTCATGGGCAGGTAATCTTCGATCGTCGAGGGACCGAGCGCTTGCGCCACTTTTTGTTCTCGTTGCAGTTCGATGCGGGCGTTGGAAAGAAGGCCTTCGACTTTGGCACGATGCGATCCGTGTGGAAACTTATTTAGATACGTGTTGCCGAGATCGACAGCCTGCTGCAGATCGCCCAGTAGCTGGTACTCGACCATCAGGTTGGCCCACGCCAGTTCGTTGCTGGGATCGGTTTGCAGTGCTTGCTCGAGCAACTGGCGAGCGAGGTCGTGTTGCCCGGATTGGTCGTCCAGGTAAGCCTGGTGAGCCAGGGCCATCGCCTTGTACCGCGGTGTCTGCGCAGCCGCTCCCGGCTCTTGTACGCCGCCGGGTGACGGCACTGGAATGCCTGTGGCGCCGCCCAACCAATTAACCAGACTGAAGATGCTGGCTGCAGGAGCCGGTGGCGCGGATACCAGCAAGGTGGCAGCGAGAACGGCAAATCCAATCATCGCCCTTTTCATATGTGTAGCTCTGGTAATCGTCGTTGAGCCGACGGAGTATCACGGGATGTACGTATAAAGTAGGGAGTTTTCATTGCAAAGAGGTTGCAAATTTGAAAAAGCAGGGCGGCTGGATGAGCCTTATTAAGTCGATCAACCGACCAATGCTGAGAGTTCCGGGTGTCCCAAGATATCTATACCACTGCTATTATTTCTGGACACCAGACGGTGACAGATATAGCAAGGAGTGATTGTGTGGTGAACGAACTAGGCGCTTGCGCCCGATTTGGTCTCCAAGCCATTTTTGAAATCTGTTACGGTCTTGAAGCGTTCGTCCGGCACTTTGGCGAGAGAGGTCATCACTGCTTTGCGAAGCGGTTCGGGAATGGACTCCGGTAGGGGCGCCACTTCGTCTTTATCGTGCGCAAAAGCGAGTTCGAAGGCGTTCGAGCCCGTGAACGGTGGCTTGCCTGTGAGAAGCTCGTAGAAAAGACATCCCATTGCGTAGATGTCTGACGCCTGGGAAGGCACGCTGCCTTTGTTTAGCTCAGGGGCCGTGTAAGCCGCGCTGCTGAGAGACTGAGCAGAAGAGCCGGCACCGTAACGCGTGTCGTCGCGCCCGGGAAACGATCGTTTAGAGACGGCGAAATCGACGACTTTCACATCCGGCTTGCCATCAACGAGAGAGATATAGACGTTGCTCGACTTGAAGTCGCTGTGCACTGCGCCTGTTGGGTGAGCGGCTTCGAACGCCTGGCAGATCTGCTGCATTATTTCCGTTGCCATTTCAAGGCTGCAAGCGCCCCATTCCGTAATGGCATCGGCAAGGCTGCGACCTTTAACCTTCTCGGTGACCGTGTAAGGGCGAAGCGTGTACTGATCGGGCAATGCTCCGAATGCTAATGTGGAGCCGATATTCTTATGTTTCACCACACTGGCGATCATCTGTTCGCGTTCGAAATTCTGCATGGCGCGTTGATCGCATTCGAAGTCGCGGCGCAAAACTTTGATTATGACTGGGTCTTCGGTTTCATTATCCTTGCCGTCATAGACATCGAACAAGTTGCCGACTCCGATCTTGCGCAGGCATTCGTAGCGTTTGGCCAGCGTTCCTTGGGGTTGAGGAACGTCTGTGAGCGTGAGCTGGTCGGTGGGGCAGAGAACGAAAAATCCTTCGAACTCACGACCGCAAGAGGGGCAGACTTTTGTCTGCAGCCGCCGCAGCTCCTCTTCGTCCGGAACAGGGGCGACCCATTCGCTTAAATCACTCCAGCCACCCACGGTTGAATCCTCCAAGGCGTGCCCCAAATTATAGCGAGCTTCGGCGCGCTCAGGCTCTTGTCAGGTCGTCGTTTTTCGCCGACTGGTGACTCTCGCTGTGTGGGAACTTCCCCATTGTGGGCGGGCGCGCATGGGACTATCCTCTAACTCCACTCAGATCTCTCAGGAAATTCGGTTTATGCCGCTCGACTCTCACATGGAGAGCTCGCCTCTCTTCGTGCAGAAGGAAGACCATCAGTCCGAACGAGGATTGATAGAAGAAGGCATTCACGGAATTTCTTCTCTTTTTCTCGGACAGGAGAAGACGGGCGCCAAACCTTCGGTACGTGACGAAGTCGAGCACTGCTCGGCAGAGTTAATCAAGGCTGTTCCGCTCTTTATGGTCGGCGACGGCCGAGCGTATGTCGCCAGCGCGCTCTTATTCGGAGCCGATCAGGTCCATGCCGGCTGCTCTCTAAAGACAGGGCTTACTGACTTTGCCCTGGGAGCCAGCAAAGGCGCTCTCACCAAGGGCGTTTTTGAAATGGTGGGCGCGAATGAAACTCTCAATTGGGCCGAGAGAGGCGTTGCGATGGGAGTATCTAGTCGCGCACTCGATGTCGGTTTGACGAGATCGACGTACCTCGACAAGAACGGTCAGTTGGATCTTTCGGGCGGTACTTCCAACGTTTTTAGATCGGCGTTCAACTATCAATCGCTAGCTATAGATAGCATTACTTTCGGCGTCGCGCATTACGGATTTGCAAAACTGAATCAGGTCGCGGGCGAAACGTTCCTCGGCAGCAAACTCGGACAGAATATGACCTCGGGCGCGTTTTTCGGCTTTACGAGCGGTGGTTTGGCGGAGGCTCAGCGAGAAAGAGACACTGGAGAACGATTAGACTTGGGCAAGATTCTCCTGCGTGGTGGTATCGAAAGCGGTATCATGTCACTGGCATCTGTGCCGGGCGGAATGCAGCGCGCGAGCACACTGGGAATGGCGCCCGAGGAGAGCAGGAGCTCGTTTAGAGACGAGCCAACCATGGCCGGCAAGTCCTCCATGTTGGAAGGATTGAAAACAAAGTTTTCCGACTCCCTATCGCTAATGCGCGGAGACGACCTCGGACTGGCTGTTCACTCCGATGGTGGCGGCTTCGGCAAAGCTAAACGGATGCGGTCGCCGGAAATCAAAATCAGGCGGCAGTTCAACGAACTGGCAGAAACTTCAGACCCGCGTCATGCCGTCAACGTCAGGGAAATGCTTCGCAATGAGCAGATGGGAGACTATGCCGAAGCTCTGCGCGAATACCCACGTCTGGCGAACTTGAAAGGCGTAGGTATGTACCAGCCCGGCGACGAATCAGTGGCTGTGATCAAATTGGCGCCGCAGAAGGGTCTGCCCGAAGGCGGTGTCTTGAAGATCTCGCATTTCAGAAACGGCTGGGACAGTGAGTGGGGAACGCGTTCGTACGATGCGAAGGTGTTGATCGGTCCTGAAGATCTCACCCTAGCGAGCGGCATCGATGCAACGGCGCACGTGCAAGAACACGTCAACGTGCTGCCGCGTTATGCGCCGGAAGCTATCGAGCGCTTGAATCAGAAAATCGCCGAGCGCGGCGATGGATTTGTAGACCCCGGCAAACATCCGCTCAAACAAGTGGGCATCAACGAGGATGGCGAGCTGGTCGTGATTGATTACTCTGCCGTCGGCAAGTCCGCTGATGATACCTTGCAAGAGCTGATCAACGGCAAGGAGCGTGTGCGCCAGGAAGAAGACGACTCGAGATCCTATCGCAAAGTGCAGGCTGAGCGCGAGGACGAAGAAGAGAAACAAGCTCTTGGTAGCATGAGTAGCATGGATTTCGATCTTGAAGGTCGTCGTCAGCAAGCACTGGCAAGTTCAACCTGGAGCCCAGGCGAACGTGTGATTTTGGAGCGTTTGTTCATGGGCGAAAGCGTCGAGGACGCGGCGATTATGCTGGCGGTCGAGAGATACTCCAAGGATGAAACACAGAATTTCGACAAGCTGAACAAGCAAGCGAAAAAAGAAGTAGCCCTGGTTAAAAAGCAGGCTCTGAAAGACGGATTGCTTGAACCTGCCCCCAGCTCACATTCCGGCGGAGACGACGACAACTACTAAAAGGCACGTGCTCATCGCGGCTTGTTTTGTCGTTGGCGGGCTGGACCATGACAGAGTCGGCGGGAGCGAATGCTAGCTGGCAATGAAAACGGGCGACTCGCGTCGCCCGCCGCTAGTGCTTTTCACGCTACGACTACGCAGTTAAGACTGTTTGTCCAGCAACATCTTGGTGCTGCTGTCCTTGGTCGCCGTCACCGTCTTCGTCGTTGGTTCTCTTTACGGTTTGCCTTTGAGTTTGTTGGTCGCTCGAGTTAGCAGCTTGCTGCTGGGAGAGCTTGTCGTAGACTTTCTTGAACGTAGGGTCTTTCATGAGCTCGTCGATATTATCCTGATTAACCCACTGGTAGCCGACCGGCAGATTTTTCAGATTATCGCTGCTGTCGTTATTTTGGTCTTGATACGATTTTTTCAGCAGATGTGCGAGCGCCATGATGTCGTTGAAGTTATTATCTCCGGCCAGATGAGCCAGGCGCTCGGCGGCTTTCCATGGTCCTTCGCCCCAGGCTTGCGTGGCAGGTTTTTCAGCTGCCGACATAAATGTATGTCTCGCAGCAGCAGTAGCGGCGTCGCTAGCAGCTCCGTTGCCGTTGTTCGCGGCGGCGTTATCTCCGTTGCCGACGAATTTGTGCACGTCGTCGAGCGAAACATTCTGACCGTCGTGCGAGATTTTGTCAAAGTTGTCGTCGATCAGCTTCAACCGTTTGGCTTCATCACTGCCGTCCTGGGCCGCGTGCAGCTTGGCTTCAATAGCCGCCTTGGTGACAACGCCGTCCTGGGCCATCGAGTTGAGGTCTTCTCCTTTCAGAGCAGCTGCAAGCGCATCGTGATCGGTCTTGTGTTGCTGACGCAAGGCATCGATTGCTGGCTGGTCCTGTGCACCGGCGGCTTTTAAGATGTCTGCCGGTGCTAACTTACCGTCTTTCGAGATGGCATCCCAGTTATCGTGCATCCACTGCAACGAATCGCGCTGGTCTTTGCTCAGATCTTTGTTTTGATCTTGAGTATCTTTGGCGAGAGCTGCGTTGACGTCATCGAGAGTTAATCCATCAGAGTTCGCTTGCTTAAAAACCCCATCCGCAACCAGCCCCGCCACTTTGGTGGCATGGTCTGCGTCTAGCTTGGCACCAGGTTGAGCTGCCGCTTGTTCGGGCGCAGCGTCGGAAGCTTCACGAGCGGTGCGGGCGTTGACGTCTTGCGTCATAGCAGCTTGGTCTTTATAGCCGAGACCCTTCACCATGTCGTCTTTCGTGATGTAGTCACGGGACCACGTATTGTCCGAACGAAGTTTTTTGACGTCGTCTTTGTCCCAATCGTCGTACAGGTGCTGTACCAGAGCTATATCTTGGGGTGAAAACTGTTCTTTGTTTGCAGGATTGGCCAGGAAAGCCTTAAGATCGTTATAGCCGATCTGACCGTCTGCTTTGCCGCCCCAATTGGCGGTGTCGAGTGCGTCAAAGAGTCTGTTGTGATCTTTCGTCAGTTCGTTAACGGCGGAAATATCCTGGTATTTCGCATGTTCTTGCGTGATAGCGTTATCGAGGTCACCCATGTGTATGTAGCTGGGCCCGGTTTTGTCGCCGTCCGAATCAGTGTCTTGCGTGGCTATTTTGTTGTAATTTGTGATCAGGCTGTGAATTGCATCTTGGTGAAATGGATCGGCATACTTCGGAAGAGCCGCTAGGTTATTCAACCTCACATCGCTGACCTTGCCGTCTTTTTCTTCGTCGAAAGTGCTGGAGAAATCCTGTTTGAGCATGAGCTCAGCTGCCGCCGGCATTAAGCCGCGATCCGTCAGCTCTTTCGAAATCGCTTGTTTATACGCCAGGTTGTCGGCGGTAGGCGCGCTGTGAGCGTCGAGATCGGCTTTCAACTTTGCCCATGTTTGCGCCGGATCGCCGGCGCTAAATGCCTTTTCCAGATCACCGGCATCTTTGTGGGCTTGTGTGTTGGCATCTAATACCATGATCTTTTCCTCTTTGAGCTTGAGAAGCTAATTCTGCTGACCTGGATTGGATAGTAGTAGGACTTGATACGCCAGAACCCAGTTATATTCTGCCTCTGAAGCCAGGGTAGTAAACCTGACTGGGTTGTTTGAGAGATGAAGAGTGCACGCTATTGCCGATACTCGCACTTTTCAAGCGATCTGTCACGGGGGAAATTACGAACGAGAGATAAAACCTTGCCGTTTAGTGGGTTGAATTTTGGGCGGTGGAGCCGCGTGACCGCTTCTCATCGAAGAACATACGACACAAAAATGTCAATTTCGTGACACCGCTAAAACCTTGAGTGGTTGAGAGATTCGGGGATCAGACAAACTCGGCTCGACGGACTATCTACCGAAGGCAGCTAGGTCAGCCAAGCGAAGCGAAGCGGGTGAGGCGTTCAGAAAAACCATTCAAGAGCAACTCAGCGGAACGGAGCGCGGCGAGTGAGCCGTGCGGAGTGAAGCGTTGTGGCGCGGAGGAGGCGAGGGACGAAGCCGACGGAGCGCTTATGTGTAGATTCGAGGGGTACCGCCCGAGGGGGGCTTATGCAGCAAGCTGCCCAGCTCCAGTGACGGACTGGCTACCGAAGGCATGTAAGTCAGCGAAGCGAAGCGCGCCGAGTGAGGCGTGCTGAGCGCAGCGCTTCCATAGCGGAGGAGCGAGGGGTACCGAGCGACGGAGCGAATATATATTAAGGGTTAAAGGCGAAGAGGAACGTCGTGACGAAGTTGTAGCCCGCGTGTCCGATGATGGTCGTAGTGGTGTTCGTGTACTTGCGCACGACGCCCATAAGGCAGGACCAACCTGCAACCTGGAGAATGAAGAATGGTGCGTGCGCGAACTGTCCGTGAAGAGCTCCGTGCAAAAAGCCGGCGGGGACTATGCCAAAACAGGGCTGCAAGGCTCCTCTTATAAGGGTTTCTTCCCCTATACCTGCGCACAAGGCGGTGGCGAGCGCGAGCACTATCGATGGCATGAAGCCGCCTAAAACACTGAACGTTCCGGAGTTGTACATCGCCAGTTTCGAGCTGAGATCCTGATGCATGGTGCCACCGGCGACTGACCAGATGTAGTCGTACAGGAAGGATCCGAAGATGACGAGAATGCCGATGCCAATCTGCGCCGCCGTCGGTTTGACCAGACCCAGGCGCTGCAGACACTCTCTGAACTTGCGAGAGACGAAAATGCCGCAGCCGCAGAACGAGAGAATGATTAAGCTGAGAGCGTTGTATGAGAAAAGCTGATCAATGGGGACGGGCAGAGGCAGCGGGATCATCGGGGAATTGAAATCTTGGAGTGCGGTTGCTCCCAGCAAATATGCGAGAGTCTGAATGTAGATGAACAGAGCCACCATATGCGGTATTGATGTCGGCACGAACACAGGGTTGGCGAAAAGCTCAACCTTACGGCGTTTTATCAATGAAATGAAAATTTGCCCGCTCACTATGTTCTCAATGATGGTGAGAAATTTCGAGAGGACCTGGCGAAATTTGATGGAGAGAAGAAGCCCGGTCACGACGGTCATGCCGTAGATGATCCCAGCCGACCAGGGCGTTTGCGGCTCCTCTCCGGTGCTGTTCATCGTCATCGAGAAGATCGATTCGACGCCGAACCAGATGCCGATAAATACGCGAAGGAGCCATTCCAACCATCGCTTAATCTTGGCGCCGTGAGCTGCTAGACCGAGGATCGAGCAGCCAAAAACCATGAAAAAATCAAACAATCGAAGTGCCTACAGGGTGAGGATTTAAAAATTTAACGATCGATTTTCGTGCTATTATATTGTCAAGATATGACAGAATGGCTATCTTCTATCATAGTTGCATCGTAGATGAATTGCCCGTCTGTCAAAAAGTTCGAAGTTCGGAGGTAATTAGTCCTATGACCATTAGAAAACGGTTGACGACTTTGGCAGTTGCGAGTGTTTGCTTGGGCGTATGCGCCTCGGCTTCATTGGCAGCTCCACTCATTTTGGGCCCAGCCCCAGTTCCAGCGATCAAAGTAGCGCCAGTCGTTCATGTTGCGCCTCTCAAGACGCAATTGTTGAATAGCTATCGCCAAGTTCGCGCCTTCTGGCTCGGAAGAGCTATCGTCAGGTAAGCGAATCTAGTCTAGATGCCTTCGGACTTCGAACGGGTCACCGTATGGTGACTCGTTTTCTCTTTTTACGGCTGGGATTGAGTTCGTGCCTTAAACTGAGTAAGTCGATATCGGTTGACTCAGCAGTCCTTACGGATCCTGTTTTTCGGCGCGTTCGGCCAGAATCTGACGTACCTTTAAATAGCATTCGTACGCCTTTTCGTGGCTATGGGCGTTCAGGTGAAACTCGGCCATTTCCATGATGATGTGCGCCACCACGATGTCTTTCTCGCCGAGTCGTTTCTGAGCGGAATCAAGTGCCCGCTCGTACAGCTTTTCCGCTTGCTCGAATTCGCCTTTTTCTGTGGCGACCTTGGCGGATTCCAGCAAAAGCTTCCATCCAAGCGTTCTGCCGGTGTCAATGCTGCTCGGTTTAAAGCGATCGTCGACCATCCGACTTCACAGATTGGTGCCGCCCCCAAAGGTGGGATTTGTTACGTTCGGGTTGCTGTTTGGCGGACCGCCGCCCGGGTTGATAGGAGTGACAGGCGAGTTGGTGACAGGCGGAATCACGGTTATCGGGGGAGTCACGGTCACCGGCGGAGTCACGGTCACCGGCGGAGTGATGATGGGGGCGGGTGTGCCCTGGCTGGGCGTGCCGGGTGCGCCAGGCGTGCCGGCGGAGTTAGTCGGATCGGTATTGTTATTGTTGTTGCCGCCGCCTGTTCCGTTGGCCAGTCCGTTGTTCGGATTTTCCAATCCGCCACCGCCGCCCTGCGTTAGCGGGGAGCCGGGAGCTGACGGAGGTCCGGTGTTGGCGGGCGCCCCGAACGGGTCGCTGCCGCCACCGTTGTTGGCTACGATGTTGTCGCCATAAGCCATTTCGACGCTGCGCTCCACGTTCCAGCTCAAGTTGGCGTTTTGTCCGACGAGAGGAACATTACCTATAAAAGGAACGGCGGCGAGGTTAAGAAACGGTGTCACCGAGTAGTTGGTGCGGACACGGTATTCGTAGATGTTTTTGCTCGGGTCACAGTTGAGACCGCTGATAGTGTTCGGTCCGTAGTATTTGGAGTTGCCTGCGGTGGTGGCGCCGATCGGTGTCTCGACTACGTAGAGGTCAGCTCCGCAGCCGTTGTAGCCGCCTTGTGCCGCGATTTTGGCAAACCTGCCCCAGTTGGAGTTAGTCATATTCGTCGCTGTCGTCTGCATGGCCGACAGAGCGTTGGTGTAGGACGACTGCTGAGCGGCTGACCCGACAGCCTGTGTAGTGAGGAACGCCACCGTGCCGGAGGCTACTCCGAAGAAAAACAGGTTGATCAGCGGAAAGACGAAGAACATGAAGAACACGAGCAGTGCTACGGGAAACTCGGAGAGGTTACCGCGCTTGCTACGACGTTTGAGCCTAACGTCCATGATGCAATCCCTCGGCAGGATAGTATTCTTAACTTTTTTTACCCTTTTGATAACTCTTTGAAACCTTGGGTATGACAATTAACTTGCCAAAAATCTTTTTCTTGTTCAATGATGGAGCGCCAATCTCCAGGCGGTTTCAACCTTGCTCGATTCAGGCACCTTCAGGCTGGCTGCGTAGCGCTGCACCGAGTCGGTGACTATCTGCAGCTGATTTGGGCTGAGCGCGTCCTGTCCGACATTCTCCTTGAGCTCTGCGAATGGTCCAGCTGCTTTGCCGGACTGCTTCTGATCGAGGAAAAGTTCGATCAGTGCGGCGTCGATCATGTCCCGTTGTCTGGGACGCAGCTGCGCATTTTTCGGTAGATTGCAGATGGAAAGCGCTTCGCTATAACGCTTCTCCGCATCGGACATATTGCCGAGTCTTCTGGCGAGAAAAGCCTGGTCGATCAAATCGTTCGCCACCCGCATCGAATCGTCTCCGAAGAGCTTTCGATCTGTGCGCTCCTCGTACAGATAAAGCGGTTTCATCGCCGCTTGATCGTTTTTCGATGTGTAATAGCGGTCGAGTTTTGCCAGCTCTCCTGCGATCAGGTCCGCATCTGCACAGTTAACGCGCTCGCAAATTACGAAGGCGCGCTTCCAGTAGGGTGCTGGATTGGCAGATTTGTCGCCAATGCTGTTGAGCAGAAACGTCAGGTAGTCCTTCGACTGCGCCAGCAACTCTTGTTGGACGGCCAGGGCTATGTCCTCGTCATCCTTTCTTCCGGTTGCCCAGGCGAGAAGCGCCCAGCAACGTGCTCGGTCTGCTTTGATCGGATTCGGCATCACTTCGAAAATCGCCTTGGCCTGCCGCAGCTCTTCGATGCCGCGCTCCTTGTTTTTCATCGTCAGGTAGCACTCGCCGCGGCAAGTTTTCACCCAGGCAACTTCGTTGCTTTGCGAGTTGTAGATCTGGGCTCTGATTTGCTGCGCCTGTGTGTAAGCTTCCAGCGCTTTGTCAAATTCATGTTCGTTCGAGTAGAGCAAACCAAGGCCGATCCAGTCTTTGGAGATAGCCGGTTCGTTGGCGGAAAAATTCTTAGTGAAGAAAGCAATTGATTGTTTGTAGTCTTGTTCTGCGGATGCAAAATCTCGCCTGCGATGCGCGATTGTACCCTTCGAATAGAGCGAGAGTCCCAGCGATTTGTATTTGGGAGAGTCCAGAGTTTTGCTTGCTAATGCCACCGCTTTGGCGGAGAGCTGCGCTCCTTGCTCGAGTCGGTTTTGATCGAGGCACATCTCCACCATGTCGCAAGCGTCCTGGCAGAGCTGGGCGTCCATCTCGCGATCGGTACCGGAATCGCCGGGAGTGGCGTGAGCCAAAGCACCATCCAACTCTTTGATCAAGTTGGAGCTGGCGTCTACATCTTCCTGAATGGCAGCGTGATACTCCTTATCGAGTCGTTCTTGCGCCGCAGTATCGTTCACCAAACCTTTCAAGTCGTGCAGCTGCAGAAGAGTGGGTGCCACGTTTCTCCTCAAGGCAAGCGAGCTGCGAGCCAGACTGAGCGCATCGCTGAGCGTTCTGTCCGCTTCGTCATAACTTCCTGCATTCATCTGGTTTTGCCCGCGCAGATAGAGATCGCTCCAGTGCTGCTCCATCGGAGCACGAAAGGCACCCATGTAGAACGCCGTGTAAGCTGCCGTCCCCAAAAGAATGACGCCGACTATCAGATACGACCATGCGGGAATGCGAAACTTGCCTGCCTTGAGGCGCAACATCATCAATTGGAGCGGCGCCACCAGATTGGGTTTCAGTCCGACAGCAGATTTGTGCGAACCAATCGCCTGCAAAGCTGATTTCAACTCCGCCATCGACTGGTAGCGATCCGCCGACTCTTTCGCCATGCATTTGAGCACGACGGCGTCTATCTCGGCTGCATTTTTGATCGACGGCGTGCTTTTGCTGACGCTGTCCGGCATTTCGTTGATGTGCTGATAGTAGGTTTCGTAAACGTTAGTGTTGACGAAAGGCGGCTTGCCTGTGAAGGCAGCGAACATCAAGCACCCCATCGAGTAGATATCGGAGCGCTTGTCGAGCTCCATTGCCAAACACTGCTCGGGGCTCATATACAGCGGGCTTCCCAGTACCTCACCCGTTGTGGTGAGTTTCATTCCATCGACGCCCGGCTGCGGCAAAACCTTGGCGATGCCGAAGTCCACCAGCTTTACTAGAGTCGGTCCACCCGCGGGCGAATCAACGAGCATGACGTTGCTTGGCTTCAAATCGCGGTGAATCACACCGCGATCGTGCGCATGCTGCAGGGCGTCGCATGTTTGCACGAGAATGGAGACAGCCTCTTCAACCGGCAGCCCACCGCGTTTTTCAAGTTCTGCTTCGAGAGACGTGCCTTCCAGCATGTCCATGACGAGAAATGGGCGTTGCTTATCGTCGACACCGAAATGGTGAATGCGAACGATATTGGGGTGGTCGAGCCCACCCGATGCCTGTGCCTCCTGACGAAAGCGTGCCAGCGACCCTTTGTCGGACAGAAGCCGCGAGTGCAGGACTTTCACCGCAACGACGCGACCGAGCGTCAGATCTTGCGCTTTGGCGACGATACCCATGCCGCCTTCGCCAAGAATGGAAAGAATTTTCCAGTTGTCCGAAAGGATATCGCCGATTTTGAGATCGAGATCCGAGTCGCGGCCATTTCTGTTCTTGGGCGCGCAGTGATGGGGCTGACCGTCGAGCGGCGCGTGGCAAACATCGCACGCCGGCGAGTTTAGCGCCTTTTCGCTTTGCTCTTGTTTCTGCGGTTCCATTTGCATGCGGTGGGATCTACTCCCGACTATATGCCCAGAGATCCCCGTAATGTCTGATCCTGCTTGAGAGATAAGGACACTTCCTGGTTATGCGCCTGCGCGCGTAGGGTATGCTGGTAATTAGCTGCCCTGGGTTTAACCCGATGAATATAGACCCCATCAATCGCGCGATGAACACAACGCCGTCATCCTCCGACACGGAGCGGACGCTCGGCTGGAAATTGATTCTCGAAAGCGCCAAGATCGGTGAGAAGAGAGGCGACCTCGACAAAGCCGAGCAGCTCTACGAGCGGGCATTAGTTATGGCGGCGCATCGGCTCGGGGACGATAACATCATCGTCGCTCACATTCTGATGCAATTCGCCCAGTTTTACGAAAACCAGAAGAGACATGAGAAAGCGGCGCCATTGCATGCGCGGGCGCGCGAGATATTAGCGGCTTACACGCAAGCTTTCATGCCGAACATGTAGGCTAGCTGCGGTTTAGCTGCCGTTCTGTCATGAGCTGCACGGCTTGAATAAAGACGTCAGGGTTGGCAGTGGAACCCGACATTTTGCCCCGCAGATTGCCATTGTTATCGAAGACGAATAGTGCCGGGATGCCACGCATACCGAAGTTATGAGTCATCGCTTTTCCTTCGGCGCTGTCGTCGTCGATGACGCAATTGACGTAATGCTCAGCGAGAAACTGTTTCACTCTGGGATCGGGAAAAATGCTCTTCTCCATAAATCGGCATGGGCCGCACCATTTGGCGCCGACGTGGGCGAAAACAAACTCGCGCCCTTCGTTGCGCGCCTCTGCCAGAGCGGAGTTCATGTCTTTGTACCACTTCAGTTTTACTTTCTTCGGCTTCGCATTGTTGCTTGCAATCAGGTTGTTGTCGGATGAGTTGCGAGCGGGTGTTTGTGTCACTGTCGCGCCGAAGAACGATACGGCCAATAACAATGCGGCGGCTATTTGCTTTTGCATGAATGCTCCTGTTCGGCAGACGGGTTATGGCGCCATTCTAATATTAGACCGTATCTGTGACAAAAGCACCGGGCTTTTGATACCGGCGTGTGAGATGCGGGCGGCAACGTTAAGCAGTAAACTTCTGTTACTCTCGGAGTCATCATGCTAAAAATATTGGTCTCGCTCGCTGCCGCCACTACGCTCTCACAACCAGTGCCGATTGGTGAGATCAAACGTCTGTCCGATCAACCAGTTTTGACGCCGCGCAGCGGTCAGTTCGACTGCAAGGGAGCATTCAATCCAGCGGCGTGCAAGAGAGGAGCGAGAACGGTTTTATTGTATCGTGCCCAAGATGCAGAAGGTGTTTCGCGGGTAGGTTGGGCCGAAAGCACCGACGGACTTCACTTCAACGCCTCCCCTCATCCTGTCTTTGAAGCCCAAACCGATTACGAAAGAGGCGGCGGAGTCGAGGATCCCAGAATCCAAAAGATCGGCAGTCAATACTATCTGACCTACACCGGTTATAACAAAGTAGACGCTCAGCTCTGCCTTGCCAGATCGACAAATTTAAAAGATTGGCAGCGGCTTGGTATCGTTATGCCTGCTGGCAAGGGCAGTTGGAACGTCCGCTGGACAAAGTCCGGTGCCATCGTGCCAGGAAAGATCAATGGGCGGTACTGGATGTACTACATGGGTGACGCTAAAGACGGAACAGATCAGATGGGCATTGCTTCGTCACCAGATATGGTGCACTGGCAAGATGCAACCGAACGACCGATTCTGGCTCGTCGACCGGGAATGTTTGATGCCAAGGTAGTTGAGCCTGGTCCGGCTCCGATCATGACGCCGCACGGTCTATTGCTAATTTATAACGGTGCCGATGAAAAACTCGTTTATCGCACAGGCTGGGCACTCTTCGATAAGAGAGATCCGACACATCTGCTGTGTCGCGCCGATCAGCCCCTGCTTCAACCGGATTTTGCCTGGGAGAAAGAGGGGCAGGTTCCCAACGTCGTATTTATTGAGGGGATGGTAAAAAGAGGAGCGAATTATTTGCTCTACTACGGCGCGGCTGATGCCAACGTCGGTGTCGCCGAGATGACGTTGTCGAAGTCTAAAGGTTCAGAAAAATAGGCTCTGCTCAGGGTGATTTGCGCGCTTAAGATCCGTAAGCCGTTGTATTTTCGTTGACGGAATGACTGAATTAGGCCAAACTGAATCTAAAGGTGTTGTCCTTTACACTGCGAGCCCGAGCATATGATGAACAAAATCGCCACAGCGCATGCCGTTCTTGTCGCCCTTATTGTTTTGAATTCACCACTGAGCGTATTGGCGGATCCGGCTAAACAAGATGATGTAGTGGTGAAGAAGAACGCCGACGGCACCGTCGAAGCGTCCGATGCTCAACCTACGCCGGTGCAGCAGCCCGAGGTGCATTACAGGTTGCACAATCCGGTCGGCACGCGCCGTATAAATGGGGTTACCATTCGCACGAATCCTGACGGCAGTATTGAAACTGTCGACGACTCAGGTCCTGTTGCTGCTCACACACGACACAGAACGACGACAACGCACGCACACAAGGCGACTAAGACGACCAAGAAGCATTAGTCCGCTTTTGTGAAAGCCATTTCTCACAACGGGCGTCGGAAAGTTGTACCTTTCTGATGCGAAGTCAGGCATGGTGAGAAATGAGTTGGATTGCGTCCGCGTTTGTATCGATGCTGTTTGCTGGGGTGACTGCCGTCATCGCCAAAAAAGGACTAGACGGTATTTCCGCAGATCTAGGGTTGGCGATCAGAACAGTATTCGTCTTTGTATTTACGCTTACTTTCGCAGCGTTTGTCGTTCCACACAAGGATTTGAATGACCTCAAATCGTCTAATTGGCTGTGGCTTTCTGGATCGGCTGTGACAACAACTCTCTCTTGGATTTTCTATTATCGTGCAATCAAGATGGGCGAAGTCTCTACAGTTGCTTTGATCGACAAAGGCAGCGTCGTCGTGTCTGTCATTCTGGCGCTGTTGGTCTTACATGAGTCGATGACTGCACCAAAGTTCCTCGGCTCGGCGCTGATAGTTGGTGGCTTGATAGTGCTGGCAAGGGGCTAGCGGCTTCTTCACCAGTGTGGATTACACGATTGACGGTGCCTGGTGTGCCGTTATGATCGCTGTTAAGTTCGACCCGCCAATACGCAAAAAGTTTCTCCGCCTTATAGGCTGAAGTTACAAATGCTACGCAGAGGTGCGTCATGAGTCGTGATTATCACGACCTAGCGATCGAAAGCGGCGACTCGCCCAGCGGTGCACATCGTCACAACGGTGATGGAGAGCGCCCCACGTTCGATTTTGCCGACAGTTTTCCGCGCGGCGCCACTGATGCGTCCAGTGCCGGCGATGAACCGGTAGCGGTCAATGCTTCGGCTGCAACGCGCATTCGCATGAAGGAAGCGGAGTTATCTCGACGTTTCAACGTACGATTCAGCAAAAGTGGTGAAAACGCAATTTGCCGAGATGATGCTCCAGACCCGCAAAAATGTATTGCTATCGTAACCAAAGCGCCAACTTTGAGGCAGCTCTATGGCATCGAGGTCGGTTTGCAGTCGTCTCGCCCCGCTGATAAAACTGCGAGCGGCGGGCCGTTGGAATTTTATTTCCTGCGAACGCTGCAAAATCCATCAAGAGGATCAATTGCCACATACCGTCCAGAATCGGCTAATGGACGCGCTGGAATCTATTTTGACCCGGGAGTGTTGAACGCCAATTTGCCGGTTCTCGAACGCGACATCTGCTCGACGGACAACATTGCAACGAGCATCGAATCGACCATCGAGCACGAACTCGCCCATAATTCCGAACACAACTACGCGCAGTACCTTCAGTCTCATAAGGAACTAGAAGGTTATGAATCAAAACTGGGATGGAAACTTGTCGACAGACAGCGAGGCAAAGAAAAAGAAGAAGTCTGGATTTTGCAAGGCAAAGACGGCGCATATTATCGGTTTGCTGACAATCAGAAGGCGTCCGGGACGAAATGGTTGCGTTGCAACGAAGCTGGAGATCCAGTAAATCAAAATGGAAAACCGGTCGCTACGGATGATTTGGCCGAAAGCGTCGATGGAAGTGAGGTCAAGCAGCGAGCAGTTGTCACACCAGCGACTAATTATTTCCCGGATCCTGACGAAATGTTGGCGGAAGCCTTGACGCTATTTCGGTCGGGTGGTTCACGACGAGCTTTTCTTTTCAAGGACGATCCGCAGTTGTACTCGGTGGCGAAACAGTTCGACCAAGACGAATTAAATCGAGTGTATGGAGATAGCGAAGGAAAGCCGACTTTCCTTCGGGCTTATGACGGATCTATCGTCCCTAACACTCTTGCTGAATCAGCTGAGATCGATCGATTAGAACGCGATCAACGACTGGTCGACAACGCTGCCGCCGCGTGCCCGGCTGATGGCGAGCCACAAAAATAACGCTGTCCGGCAGCACATGTGGAATATGAGGGCAACGAGCGAGAAATTGCAGTCCCTATCAAGCCGAGCGTGACTTTATCGTGACGTCATTTGCACTTCGCACAACGGTGAATTTATAGGCCTTTGGTGAGCGTCGCTGAGTTTGCGAAACTATGGATATGACTCCGTTTTGAAGATTCCAGCTGAGAACGCCGACGATAAATCCGTCGAACCAAAATGTCCAAATCTCATCCCGACCGTATAGATGCACAAGCGTATCTACCTCAGCTTTCCATACTCTCTCCAAGACCCATGAGGTTTCAACCATGAACGAAGTTCATGCTGCCAATGATGGCGGCCAGTCAAATACTGCCGGGTCCGACCAGCATGTCTGGGCATCTGTTGCGGCGGATGTTCGCACCGACCCGCAATTCAATAAAAAGCTAGCCGATGCGAAAGGCATGGTGTCCGAATTTGACGGAATATTCAATCAGCTGGACAAAGATCACAACGGCAGTATCAGCTCGACGGAGATCGATGCCGCGCTGAACGATCCTCAGCTTGCCGGACACGCTCAACTGCTCAATTTCATGAAAAAAGACTATACGACGCTTGCCAAGTTAGACCAGGACAACGACGCTACCTTGGGCATCACTAAGGATGCAATTGATAGTTTGCCGACTGTGTTAGATCCTGCGAGCTCGAAGTCTGCAGCGATTAAGCACGGGGTCGAGGGTGCCCTGTTCGGTGGTGTCGGTGGCGCAACATTGGGCGTAGTCGGAGCAAACGTTGCCACCATGGACAGCATAGAAACTGCCGGTTGGCTCGCTGTTCCGATTGGCACTGTTTCTTTGCCAGTCATGGCTGGCGTAGCGGCAGTGGCGGCTCTCGGCCTCGGATCTTACATGGCTTACACGGGATACCACACGCAGCTCAATTTCTACGATCAGAGTCGCTCGCAGCTTTATTCAGACATCACCTGAACAAGTGGTGACGAGCTTGCGGCTCTCAAGGCGTTTTCGGACGATAGTGCATCGATGATGCCGCGTCCGACGCCCACAAACAGACGCGCCTCTTGCGGTGATTTTTTCAGACCGAAATCGGCCACCTGCATAACCCAATAACTCATGAAATTGTCGCGCGCGGCTTTTCCTGATACGTCTGCCGCGTGCTGATTGAGCCATGCTAAAGTTGCCGGGTTTGATTGAAAACCCTTTTCTGCTTCAGACACATGCGCGTCATACAGCAGTCTCGTCAGGTCGATTCCTCGATCCCCTTTGCCGGCGCCCTCCCAGTCGACATAACCGGTCATTCGATCTGTTTGATCGACGAGCGCATTGTAGTGTTGGAAATCGCCGTGCACTACATCGCCTCCGCGCAGATCAATATTAGAATTGCGTTCGATCAATTTGCGAATATCACCAACGAGTGCCCGACCATCCTCGCCCGAATTGCCGATGCGTTCTTGCCAGCCTTTGGAATCTTGGTACAGAGCGCTCATAACGCGCGAAGACCAATCGGTGGCGTCTCCTGTCGCGGCATCAGCTTGATGCATGTTCATGCGCACCATTTGTGCGATGAGCTTGTCGCTTGGAGCCGGTGCCGGCAGACCGGGAAGAAACTCCTGCACGTACCAGCTTCCTTTGCCTGGCTTGTAACCAATGCCCAAATAGCGTGGCGTCGGGCTCAGCGGCGAATCGGCTGCGCGCGCCATGCGGGCGGAAGCACTAATCTGTGGCGTCACATCGTTGCTGTCCACGCGTTTGAAAATCAACGGTGTCTCGTCTTCAGACTTGATCAGCCAGGCGCCGTGGGTGCCGCGTTCCATCTTGCCCACCAGGGTGTATTCGCTGGGAACGATTGAGCTGATCCAGTCAGTCTCTCCTCGCGAAATATCGCGTGCAAATTTGACTCGGGAAACCTCGGCCGCGTCCGACAAGCGCAATTTGGGCAGCGCATCCGCACTGCGTTCTCCCACTGTCTGCAGAAGTCGCGCGCAAGTTGCTTCTAACGAAAGAAGTGATCTCGGCATGCCGGATTCGCCAGCCGCTTCAGCCGCGGCTTCGAAAGCTTCTATCACTAGAGCAAACTCCGGGAGGGCACACCTGTAAGTATCCAACTCAAATCTGTCACCGCTGTGTCACGCCGCGCGGGAAATACGAGCGTCAAAGTGATGTCCAGATTAATCGAAGCTCTCGTGAGCAGCGCCACAGTCCAGTCAGGACGCGCATGATCGGACCGCTCAGAGCAAGGCCACTCTCATGCAGGATGACTCTGTTTACAAATACTTGTTTAGGCTACAGATTCGTCGCCATCCTCTGAGTAGGACATCTTTTCTGTCTTTCGCGAGGATCTGTTGAAAGCACGGTAGCCTGCAAACAATTCAGAGATCTCTCTGCCTGAGAGGGTAGTGGTCGATCGCTGTGCGAAATTCGGACGGAAGAATGAACTCAAGGGCAGCCCGTCGCGCATTCTGATACAGAAACGCCGTCGGTAGGAATGTGCGCCAATCAATGGCTGCCCAAGAACTGGAGAGCAAATGTTCACTAATTGTGTATTGCGTGAAGTAGCCCCTAGCGATGTTCAGTATGTGCCCATCGGCGAGGTTCCATTCATCGCTGATAGCGAGACAATTTACTCGGGCAATTTCAGATCATTGCGAGAGAAGCTCGGACCTTACCGTTCGCATGAACGCACCATTTGTCTGCCCGAAGGAAAGTTGAGAGCGAATACTCCCGCCCTGCGGCGCGGACGCATTCCTCAAAATTGATTTCTGATCGGTCGAAATCGTTTCTCGAACCAAGAACTTCATTATGGACCTGATCAAATTTAGAGCCGCGCTCCCTCCTTCGTTTACTCCCGGAGGGTCTACGCACCAAACCAACATCTCCGTCGAGTTCGAGGTCGAACTGCCTGAGATGCTCGCCGATTCCGTGCGCACCAGCGCCGACGGGACCGCCATCGAGTTGATATGTCGCTGCGCCAATAAGCAACGTGACTCGGTTTACCGAGTATTGCTGTGCAGAGTGGCAGATTCGGTGGAGGAGTACGAGCGCACGCCGCTTAACTTCAACCATCGCTTCGTCGGCACCGTATCCGGACTGACGCTAGTCGGATATCGAGAGAGGGAATTCGCGGTATATATCGCGCCCCCAGACGATTTGCAACCGCGAGCCATCATCCTACGGCAAGGGTGAGTCAGCATCGCGTGCCACTGAATATGGTGTGCTTTATTGGAACGCCAAAACGATTGTCGGTTTTTAGCCCGCGAAGAGTCGGCTGTGCAAGACGGCAGCATCCAGCATGTTAACAGTTTGTTTGTTCGCTTTCACCATCGCCCTCGTCTTTGCAGGAATGCTGACGAGTGCTACGCACGACGAAGCAGAAGAGTTTGGCGCAGACCGGCTCAACCCATACTGTTCTGCCGTGGTTTTGCTGGGCGTAACCGCTCTCGCTTACTCGGCAAGACATCACCAATTCTGGCTTAGCTACGGGTTGGCTTGTGCAATAGCTTTCGCGGTGGGATACCTGCTCCACATTTTCGAAGAGATTTTTAGCTAGCAGTGTCAATGCCCGCCGAACCAGATTCGGCGGGCATTTTTCTCTCTAAGCTTGCTCCCTGTCTCATCTCGATCTAGTAACCGCGGCCGGCTTGGTCAGATTTTCGTCACCTTTTTTTACTATTTCAGGTAGTGCATTGGCGAGCGGATGGGTCTCGCCGCAAAACATCGAACAAAGCAAGTCACGCGTGGCAAGCGGGTTTGGAGATTATCTGGTGGAAAGCGCCCTCACCGGGTATGGTGCGTTTCGCGGAGCCAAAGCCGGCTATTTGAGCAATCAAACCAAATTAATAACTGATGAAATCTTCGCGGGAGATCAAAAGAAGGCTGGAGTAGTAAGCATTTCGGTCGGCGATTCCGTCGGCTCCGGTTTTGCCGTCGATGCACATCACATCGTCACCAACATGCATGTGACCAACTCGCGTTCATTGGTGAACGTTTCCACGGGACTAGGGACTATGTTCGACGCCAGGGTCGTGGATCATTCAACCAGCTGGGATTTGGCACTGTTAAGGACATACGAACCTCATGGCTTAACACCGTTGCGGCTCGCCGCCGCGGACAAGGTAGTGGCGCCGGGAACGGAAGTCGTAACGCCTGCGCGCACATTCCTACGAGGACGACTGAAAACGGGTGTCGGTATTCATGATTCAACGGGAAATCTCGACCAGCTTGAACAAAAAATGTCCAACAGTCTGAATCTATTTCAAAAAGCAGATGAGGACGTCAGAGACTATTTTCTCAACCTGATCGGCGGCGCTGCAGACCAACCAGGTGGAAAAACACGGGAAGGGCTCTACAGCCGGATTATGGGCGTAGGTCAGGGCTGGTCAGGCTCACCGCTTGTTGAACGCAAGACAGGCGAAGTTGTCGGCGTATTGTCAGGCGGCTTTTACAATCCAAAGACATACAGAGCTCAATTCAGCGAATCGATCAAAGGTGTCTACGAGATGCTTCAGCGGCAATCAATAGAAACCAGCGGCACCAAGTCAAACTAGCGTCGCTTCGCTCTGTTGCGAGCAGATGCTACTTACCAATCCTGACGACGACTTCATCGGGTCCGGCCAGGTTGAGGCGTTCGCGGGCGAGGCGCTCGATGCCGTTGGATGAGCGATAGCTCGAGAGACCGTCGCGGAGCTCTTTGTTGATCTCGGCAGCTTGCTCCTGACCGGTCTTGAGCGCTACGCCTTGACCGTGCAAGAAGACCTGCCGCTCAACCGAGTCGTAGATCGAGCGCCCGGCGTTGTAGAGCGCCAGCATTGTCACTCCCATGATTAGAAACTCGCGCATCGCTCGCGTTTTCGTCATGCTTCAGCCTCAGTGGGTGCCTACGGGAACGGTCGATCCATTCGTCACGGTTTGCGGCGAGATCGTTTTGAGAATGCGCTCGATCTGCTCGTTGAAATCGCTCATCATTCTGTCCGCTCTTTCCGCCGTTGATGCCTCAGAGTATAAGCGGATCAAAGGCTCTGTGCCACTGGGACGAATGAGAAACCAGTTGTTTTCGTCGACGTATAGCTTCTGACCATCTTTCGTGTCGACGCGAACGATCGGCTCGCCACCAAGAGTGGTGAGCGGCTGCGCAATCAATCGTTCCATCAATGCCTTCTGAGTCTTGGGCAGGTAGAGGTCGTGACGTCTGTACTGGAGCGAAATACCCGCTTCGGCTGTCAGCTCTGCCCAAACCTTCGTGAGAGGTTTTTTCTCATACGCCAACATCTCGATGAGCAGAAGATTAGCGAGAATGCCGTCTTTTTCCGGAATGTGTCCTCTAAACGAGAATCCGCCGGACTCTTCGCCGCCGAGCAGGACATCGCCTTTGCGCATCTCTTCGCCGACGTATTTGAAGCCGACCGGCGTTTCGATTATATCCAGACCGTAGAGCTGGGCCAGGCGGTTGAGAACGTGCGTGGTGGCGACGGTGCGAACGATGGTGCCTTTAAAACCGCGATTTTTGACGAGGTGTCGGGTCAACAGGCAGAGCAATTGATTGGGACTGAAGTAGCCGCCTCGCTCGTCGATAACGGCGAAGCGATCCGCATCGCCGTCTGTGGCGATGCCTACGTCGAGCCGTTTGTCCTTGACCAGTTGCGAAAGTTGCTGCAAGAATTCACGCTTCGGTTCTGGCATGAAACCCCCGAAGAGGGGATCGCGCCAATCATGAAGAGTGTACACCTCATCTAAACCGGCTTCCATCAAAAAATTGTTGAGGTAACCGCGGCTGGTGCTGAACAGCGCATCGAAGCCAACTCTGAGGCCGGATGCGCCGATCTTTTTGTAGTCGACAAGTTTTTTCAGTGCCTCTATATATGGTGGCTTAGGGTCGAAGCGGGGCACTTCTACATTGGGCGCCTCATAGTCAGCCGGCATGTCTTCCAGATGGGCGAGCAAGTTGTTAGTGATTTCAGTGGTGGCCGGACCGGCATATTCGGGAATGTATTTGACGCCGCAATACTCAGGCGGATTGTGGCTGGCGGTAAACTGCAGAGCGCCGGCGGTGGGTTCGTGTTGTGTCGCCCAGGCGATTGTGGGAGTGGGAGTGTCCATATTTACGAGTTTGACCGGTACATCCATACCGAGCAAAACTTGCGCGGCGCGCAAGGCGAATTTGTCTGCGAGAAAACGAGTGTCATGGCTGATCAGTACGGGGACTTTAGCGCCACTGCCTGAATGATATTTGTGTTTGACATATTTGCCTACTGCATATGCAACGCGCTCCACGTTTTTGAACGTGAACTGCTCGGCAATAATTGCGCGCCAACCATCAGTGCCAAAATGGATATCCGACATTCATCCCCCGATCACTATGCCAACAGGTAGTTAGTAACGTATTCTTGCACAGACTCCCATGCAGTGCCGGCCTGGTGATGTCCTCGCCAATTCGGATTGACTGCGCGGCTGCCAGGCTGCCAGACGCGAGACGGCTTCAGTTCGACCAGATCATCTTCCGAGTCGAATTGAATCATTGAGCCGTCGCGACCGTAGAAGCGAAATGCCCCTGTGGGCTCTTCCGCCAACCATTTTTTGCCATGCTCGCTCTCCGATTTGCCTTCGGTGACTGGTTGAAACCTCGTCACCATGCGAAAACCATCGAATGCGAACAGAGCGGTCAAAACGTGCGTGTTGCCTTCTCGATCGTTGACGCGACGGCGTTCGATGTGAACACCGCGCACAAGATCGAGGCTCCAGAACTGCCCGTCGAAGCGCCGCACGCTCAGGCAGCCCGCCGGATCGACTGCCATCGATTCACCGGCAGCTCGCACGCGTCCTTCCGGATCGCGCACGACTACTCCGTGACGATCCAGCTCGCCTAGCGAGTGATTGCCACCATTGCGCAAGGTGCGCATAAATGATCTCGGTTTGCCTTCCTGATCGTATTGGACGGAAACTGTGGCGCCATGCGCTGCCCGAATTTCCACGACACGCCCGAGTGCGTCTTTCGAAAGCTCCGCACCATTGTCGAAACGCTCTTTGCGTGCTCCATCCGGCAATGTAATCGTGCGAGGGCGGTATACAACACGGCGATTGAACAATGCGCGCTTGTGGCGGGAGCTGAATTTGTTCGCGTGTTTTTCTGCTTTGGCTGGAATGATGGGCTCGTACATATCGACATTGACGCCGACTGTGAGCGGCTCTTCCAATGACGAAAGCTCGAACGGCGAAGGCAATACCGGCGGCAGTGCGGCGGGCAATGAGCCTGATCTGGATCGATGCAGGTCGGATTGCGAGAGTCCGAACAATTTCGTGCTCTCCAGTCTCTCGTCGGCTTCGCTGGGATCACCGCAACCGTTCAGCCATTGGTCCAGGTCAATCAGGCACTCGCTCGTCTTCGCTTTCCAGTGCCATTCCGCACCAACTCCGGTGGCGGCAGGAAGGGCCTCCTCCAGAATCGAAACTGTCGTCACGTCAGCGATCTGCCAGGGGCGATCGTCGTTGGCGCCGTGATGGTCGCAGAAATCAGTGCCAGGCGCAGTCATATCGGAAGCTTCGCAGCAGCGGGCGAGAGTGTCGGCCAGTTTGCCCAGCAAACTGTTGCAACCAAGGCGCGACTCTACCGGCGTTTCCACCCCCACGTCGGAGCGCACTGCTCTCTTGGCGATGCGTCTGCGCTGACGGAGGAGCAACTGGTCGAGGTCTTCATCACCGCAACCGCCGCTGAGAGATTTGATGCGGGCAAATTCCGGAACTGGCGTCGGCTTCAAGAATCCTCGCTCGGATTGCGCCGCTGTGCGCGAAAGAAAGTTGAGCAACTCCTTCGCTTCTTTGGCACTGCCATCGTTTTTCGGGTGCGATTGAGCGGCGGAGCCAGTCGAATCGTAATTCTGGGGGACAGTGTTCGAAGGGTGCCTGTTTTGGCGACCCTGTGCGCGGAGTTGGTGTCGTGGCCAACTACTGAACTGCATGGCTGGTTGCCTCAGTCACCCCGCGGCGCTGTTACTTCCGCCCGAGCCGCTTACCCTGGGCGTTTCGGTGTAATAGTAACACTCAGACCTATTTCTTTGAATCCCCGTACGGGCGCACTTGAGTGTCCAGCCAGCCGCGGACTTGCAGCGACTCGGCCATGCGGATGCCCTGTGTGCGCTCGTCGTACATGGCTACGGCGAATTGAGCCATCGTTATTTTCTCTTGGCTAAGTAAATATTCAGCTAGCTGGAGCGATTTCATCTCCTGCTCTGTCACGTATCCGGCGCTCAAAATCAGCTCGGAAACGGCCACTTCCGGGGCGATACTCATCTGGTTGGTGAGAGCCTGCACCTCGGCGGGTCCGATTATCTGCGCATACTTGAGAAGCTCGATGAGTATATGCAGTGAGTCTTCGATCGGCTGCGTGCGCACCATCTGCAAAGCCGATTCCGGTTCACGCTGCCCGCGTGCCTCCAGCTCTTCCACGCGTTCGAGTGTGCCGTCGTCTGGAATAATGTGGCGCTCGATCAGCCATTGGCGCGCCACCACCAGGTCATGGCTCAGGCGCAGGCGGGGCTTGCGCAGAATAAAACCGGCATTGAGGATGCGGTTGTACTCATCCTTATTGTTTTTGATGTCGTGCTCGCGCAAAAACGCTTTGACGGAGCGGAAATAACCGGCCAGAACGGCGCTTTGCGGCAGGTCGCAGCGAACTTCGAGAAGGTCGTACAGATTGTCCGGCGGTTCTGCGCCTGGGCGGGGCGGCGGCAGCAAATCAGGGAAAAGTTGGTAAAGTTCGCGAGCCGAACGGAAGACTCCTTCAGAATCGTCGTCTGCCCAGCTTAATCTGAGAGCCGAGCACAAAATCTGGCTTTCCAGTTCTATTCGGTTGCCGCCCGAAATGTCAGCCATCTTTCAGAATCAGCGAACCCCCAAAATGGCCGAACGGACTCCAGTACCGTAGTAAAACGGCAACTCTCTTCTGGATGTACCCCAACGGCTAGTTCTTCTCAACTTCAAACGTCAACTCTGTGTGCCCGACTCTTATTTTGTCCCCGGCCGAGAGGACTTGCCGCTTAACGACCGGGTGCCCGTTCAGCAACGTTCCGTTGGTTGAGCCAAGATCCTCGAGCCAGAAGTCTCCTTCTTCAAAAGTGATCCAGGCGTGGTGGCGCGATGTGAAAGTGTCGTCCGGAATGACGACCTGGTTGGACGGGTCGCGCCCGATCTTCACTTTACTGTTTTTCAGTGGAAATTTCTGACCGGTTTTCTGCACGACCACCGCCACCGCCTTTGGCATCTCGGTGGGAGCTGCCTCGCCTTCCTGTGATTTGAGGTAGTCGAGCTGCAGGCTCTTGAGGTCGAGGTCAGTAACAGTGGCGCAGTAGACGCAACGGGTGCCCGTTGGAGTCGGGCGTCCGCAGCTTGGGCATGGTTCGGTATTTTCGGTCATTAGATCCCTGGTATCTTGGCGACAGAGAATTCGACAATCAGTTCGCAATATTATACGGGAATGGATTCTGCCCGCTACGCGCGTGGCCGTCTTGGAAATAGGCACCAGGCTGGGGAAGACCATAATGCTTGCTGTGGGCGCAGGCACGGGCAAAAACGCCTGGCCTTATTCACAAACTTTAACCCAAAATCGGCTTGGCATCCAGATTTCCAAGCGTGAGCGATGAAGCACTACATAGAAGATCGCATTGCCAGGCTGACAACCCCACGATTGTACTCAGTCAATTGACTGAGTACGATATTCGTATCCACTCAGTCGCGTTCGCTGCCCTGCGTCGGCATTCGTTGCTCGCCTCCTCAGCGGGCGCTCCGCCCGCCTCGTTGCACTCGGTAGCTTGCTGCATGAGCCCCCCAGGGCGGCGCGCTTCGCTGCGCCCGGGCGTGTGCAAGCGCACTGCGAACGCTCGCCGGAGGCGGGCGGCAAGCCACAATTTACACTGCTAAAATGCTGTCAAAGCTTATGGGGCGTGAAATGGCAGAGTCGACCAATTTGCCGCCGGATGATGCGATGAAGACGCGGCGCGCGAGCGCAGCCTCGGATCAGGCTGAATCCGTCACATTCGCCCAGAAGGGGCTCTCGCCTGAACGTCTGGAGGCGCTGCGCCAATTTTTGAAGAGCGCTAAATCAGACGAGATTGCCGCCATACGTAAACTCTACGGTGACATGCCGGAAGTGCTGAGGATGATCGGGCTGGAAATGTTTCCCGAAATCGACTGACTATTAGTGTCCGATAGAAACTCGGTCACTAACTGGCAAATCAGTACTGTCGGCGGGCTAGCGCCGGCTGCGGTATTTCCGAACGAGTATAAAACTAGACGGTGGCCGCTTCGGCTGTGGCGTCGGCGTCGTCCGGTAAGACTTTATCGGGGGTGACCCCTTCGAGCTTCTTGGTGCGGAAGCAATAACTGCAGTAGACCGGTCTGTAGCCTTTTGGCTGGAAGGGAACACGGGTCGGAGAACCACATTCGGCACAATTCACTTCGGCCGTGCGGTTCGGATCTTCACCGTTGCGTTGCACTCTCATGAGAATGCGGCAATTGGGGCAACGCTTGGGTTCGTTCACTAAGCCTTTTGCACTGAAGAATTCTTGTTCGCCTGCAGAGAACACGAATGTCTTATTGCAGTCTCTGCAAGTTAGATCTTTGTCCTGAAATGCCATTTGCGAGATACCTATCCCACTGGAGTTTCCCATTTCACCTTCACTTCACTTTTGCATGCGTGGGGCGAGGTGATCTTGATTCGCATATCAAGCGAACTGACCCATGCTATCACGCGCTTGAATCGCGCGGGAGAGGGCTACGGCGCGTTATGTGGGAATTGCCATACAAATATGGCAGTCGCCTGTAGCACTGCAGTCATCACAAAGTCTGTAAATGCTTGACAGCAACAGCTTTTGCGGCTTTGAGCCAGTTGAACGATTCGGAAGAGTAACTGCAACAGTTGGCAGACGCAGTGCAAGTATATTGCAGACCTTAGTCACAGAGTGCGTTTTGCAGTGTCTGGGAAGGTGTTCTGTCAAGAAATTGACAAAGTCGTTGTAGCAGATCAACTACATCTGCCAACTCGGCCATATTCTATACGCGCCAGCACGCCCTCGATTAACTGGCTTGCTGCGCGGAGCAGCTTCATCTCTGTCGCGAGTACGCGCTGACTTTCAGGTTAGTTAGCTCGCCGCAAAAGTGAGCGGCCGCCGCAACCATGGCTGCATTGTCGGTGCAATAGTCCATCTTGGGAAAGTAGACGGGGACGTCCGCCTGTTCGGTGAGCTTGGCTCGCAGCTCGCGGTTGGCGGCAACGCCGCCTGCCAATACGATTCTCGGTGCACCCGTCTCTCTTTGAGCTTGCACGGTCTTTCGCACCAGCACTCGAATAACGGCGTCTTGAAATGATGCGCACAGGTCTGCCACCGGTAGTGGTGGCGTGAGTTTTTCCACGCATCTCAACACGGCTGTCTTCAAGCCGCTAAAGCTAAAATTGTATCCGCCTACCGAGCCTTCCGGGAAATTGAATGCTTTCGCATTGCCCTCCAGGGAGAGCCGGTCGATAGCCGGTCCGCCCGGGTACCCGAGTCCGATCAGGCGAGCGACCTTATCGAACGCTTCTCCTGCCGCGTCATCCAAAGTCTGTCCGAGAATGCGCCCCTCAGTGTAATTCTCGAAATGCACGATTTGGGTGTGGCCGCCGCTGACGAGCAGTGCGATAAAGGGCGGTTGTAAGTCGGTGTCGAGATAATTGGCGCAGACGTGGGCAAGCAGGTGATCGACCGAGATGAGCGGTCTCGCCCAAGCCCAACTAAGCGACTTTGCTGCCGAAAGTCCCACCAGAAGCGTGCCTATGAGCCCCGGACCGGTCGTGCAGGCGATGGCATGCAATTGCTCCGGAGCAATCTCTGCCTTGCTCATGACCGATGCGATCACTTCATTGATGGTTTCTACGTGGCGTCGAGCCGCCACTTCCGGCACAACTCCGCCGAATGTCTGGTGAATGCTGATTTGTGAAACCAGCTCGCTGACCAGCACTCGGCGACCGTCCTCCACAATTGCCGCAGCCGTCTCGTCGCAGCTTGTTTCTAGACCGAGGTAAAGGCGAGCCATTGGATTACCGATGTGGGGCGGAAGAGGCAAAACGGAAAGGTGATTTTGCGTCGCTTGTGAACCGCCCAGAATTAACGTGCGGCGCGGCTTGGCTTCTATTGACAAGTGTATTTTTCAAGAGTAATATCCACGCAACTAGAGCCCGGTTCAGAGCCAGTTTCAACGAAGATCGTCCCGGGTGTCAAGCAGCGGAAGCCGTTTAGCTTCACTTACCAACGCAACATCGTCAAAACCAATTTGGCTCTTGAGGAGCAGGTTCAAAGCATATGAATAAAAGCATTTTCTCCTTGATATTCGCTTCCATGACCGCTGTTGCGATTGCGGGACCAGGGCACGCCGACGAAGTTGGGTCGACCGCCGCGTACGGCACCTACTCGAGCACACCGGCACAGGACACGAGCACGCAGACCCAGAACAATCAGGAAGCGAGCCGCTCGGTAGAGCTTCCCAACACCTCTTACAACTTGATGGCTCCCAACTCGGTCGACACCTCATCATTCCCCTCGGGGCAGTTCAACTACGGCTTTCCCAATGAAGCAACAGCGCCATTCATGGGCGTCTCGCACGGCTCCATTGGCGGCTTTCTGCCCAACACTTCCACCAGCTCGGTCAACCTGAATACCTGCGACCTCCCGTTTATCCGCATGCCTACGGAAGGTGACACCGGCTCCGGCAGCGGCAGCGGCAACATCAATATCACCATTCCTCTGGGAAATGGTTCCAGCATCAACGCCTCGATCGACGCGCAGAGTGCTGAACAATCGGTACAAAGCTTCTTCGCCCAATAGATAGAGGACTACTAAATGTATAGACAACTCTCGTTGGCAATCCTTCTATCAGTGGCTCTGTCGCCCATGGCCAAGGCCGACAACTTCGACTTGTCCGGGCTCGATGCGTCGGCCAACGTGCAAGTCGGTGTAGGAGCGCAGCCGACAGCAGGGTCGATTACGGTGGAAGCCCCGCAGCCCACCATCACGATCGAAAATAATCAAATTACCATCAGTGATGACACGACCGCGTCGGCTTCGTCCGGCGCCGGCAGTTCGTCTGCTGCCACGGGTGATTACTACCACACCTCCAACTACACCGGCCAAGGTAGTCAGGGTATGGGTGGTCTGACAACCAGTCTCACTGGCAATCAGAGCAAGGTCAGCCTGCAAACGGGCACGATGGGGCTGGCGCCTGTCTTCGGCTATGGCTCCGGTGCCCAGCAATCTCCCGGCGGCTATGTGGGCGGGTCGTTGCTTCCTTCTACAATCGCGCTTCCCGGAGGCGGAGCTATCGGTTTGCCGCAGATCAACGGCAACACGATCGGCAATTTTCTCAACGGCAACTGATTTCATTCCTTCTTATTCGCCTTCCATTTCATTTCGTCCCGTACTCCCAAGCCAAGGTCCCGACAATGTACAAAACACTGCTTTCCGCCATTGTGGTCTTAGGATTGTCCGCACCGTCGGCGATGGCACAAAATGCAAATTCTTCGGTCGGCAACATCGTCAGCGGCATCGTCAACGGCATAACCGGCAACTCCAACGGTCTGCGCAACGGCTTGCCCGGGACATCGACCGACAGCTTCGTATATGAAGCCGGCGGTTCGGCTGACCTCATCTACGGAGACGAAGGAACGGACGACATTCCACCGTACTTTGAATTCACGAAAGACAATCGCATCAACGCCGGCATCTTCGGTCAACGAGACGCCGGACTGACGACCGGACACGGCAGTTTCCTCCCGGATGCTTGGGGTGGCGACGAATGGACCGGCAACGAATGGGATCAATCGGGCGCTTACAACGCCATTCCGCAAGGTGGCAACGGGCTTACCATCGGCATCGGCGGTACAGGCGTCAATGTCGGCATAGGACTTAACGGCGTCACAGTCGGCGACCCTGCCCTGGGCATCGGCGCCACCGTCACCGGCAATGGTGGTGACGGCGTCAACGTCGGCGTGGGCGTAGGCGGCGGTGTAGTCGGTGGCGCTACGATAGATTTCTAGCCGAAAACTGGCAACGTTAATTTTGCTCTGCGTGCTGGCAACTACCAGCGCAGCTCTTGACGCGCAACGCTTTCAATTAAACTCCGTAAGGTTATAAACTAAGCGGAACCAATCGGGAGTGGGCGAATGTTTCAAGTAGTTGCCACGGACCAAGCACCGAAAGCGATCGGTCCTTATTCACAAGCAATCAAATGCAACGGAATGATCTTTGTCTCCGGACAGATTCCGCTCGAGCCGTCATCGGGACAACTGGTGACAGGTACAATCGGTGAGCAAGCGCGGCGTGTTTTGACGAATATCTCTGCCATTCTGCAAGAAGGCGGCTCGAGCCTGGATAGGGTTGTGAAAACGACGGTCTATTTAAAAGACATGAACGATTTCGAAGCGATGAACGCCGTTTACGCCGAATTCTTCTCGAGCACAAAGCCTGCGCGTGCCACCGTGCAAGTGTCGAGATTGCCAAAAGACGTTAGTATTGAGATTGATGCCATCGCTGCCGAGTAGATTTTGATTCACGTAGAACACGACAAACTGATCCTGCAAATCTGTGCGCTCGTAGTCGCGATAGTGGCGGCGATCATCGACGTTCGCACGACTAAAATTCCGAACGTGATCACATTTCCGGCAACCATCATCGCATTGATCATGCGCGCCCTGTTCGGTGGATTCGGCATGGACGGCTTGCTTGATGGATTTCTCGGTGCTCTGCTTGGCATTTTTCTCACCTACTTCGGCGGTGGCATGAGAAAGAAAATGTACTTTGGTGACAGTAAGCTGATGATGGCGTGTGGAGCTTTTCTCGGCTGGGTCAACATCATCATCGTCATGATGTACTTTTCGATCTGCTGGGGCGCGATCGCCGTGTGGCGCATAGGCACAGTTATTCCTTGGAAATCGATCATCGGCTCTGTGTTCGCGCAACAAGCGGGAGGCGACCTATTCTCGCCAGAAGATGCGAAAAAAGTTCAAGCGCGTATGCAGGCATTGATTCCGATCGGACCGGCTATTGCAGTGGGGG
The DNA here is from genome assembly GCA_036703195.1 of Planktothrix sp. Taxonomy (GTDB): domain Bacteria; phylum Cyanobacteriota; class Vampirovibrionia; order Obscuribacterales; family Obscuribacteraceae; genus DATNPN01. Next base: position 134,349 of record DATNPN010000043.1, read on the forward strand.
TTTTGATCACCGAGCTCTTCGGACAGCAAACGCTTGAGTTTATGGGATTAGCTAAATAAATCGCGTTTTCGGGGCGGATCTCGAGTGCGCTGAGACTTTTTCCACTTACTGCCAGCAGCTCCTCTTGAAAGCTTATTCTTGTCTAAGTACCGGCAGCCCCCCTGCAGGATAGACTCTACTGTAAAAATCGGTTCAACACCGAGCTCAGTAAACCACCTTCGAGGATGACGGCAACTCTTCCAAGCAAGCAGCGGAAAACTTTGCAGCGGCAAAGTTCTGTTTCCGGCGGGAAATCCCGCTGGAGATTTGTTGCGCTCTACGCAATCTGCATCTACTTTCTTTTCTTTTTACTGGTTCCATTCTTTGATGCCCGCAGCTCAGTGATTATGAAGCCGGCGCTGCCGGAGCACCCCGACGTGTTGATTCAGGGCGCTTCAATAATTGCCACGCCGCTGGCTCTGATCGAATCCGAGACGCACAAGGGTCCGGTTAACCCGAATAAGATTCGTGCGATACCGGTCGTGGCTGATGCTCTTGCTGTTCAGGGTGTCGCTCATGCCAATGTCTGGTCCGCCGCCATGAGCGGACAGCAGATGTCGGAAACCGCTGAGTTTGTCCATAAATACGTCAGAGGAGCAAAGGCACCGCGCGTGTTGGCGTTGTTCATTGCGCCGCTTTTGTTTGCTGATGTCCACGAAAAATCGGCAGCAGATGCCACTTTCGAGCAAGCGTTCAACCGAGCGTCGCATGCGATCGGAATCGATTGGCCACGTGTGCATCAGTGGCGGCAAAACATCCAGCTGCAAATTGTTTTGAACACCAGTCGCACCTATCACGCCCTTGGGCTTAGCGAGCCGATTTCGCGGCAGATTGAAAAAGAGCAGAGCAACTATGCACGTTTTTACGCCGGACCTCTCGACCAAAAGAGACTGTCTTATCTGCGTCAGATTCTCGACGAGTGCTTCGAACGCAACGTTCGTGTAGTGCTTGTCAGCGCGCCGCTTGCGCCCGCGAACAGGGCGCTGATGAAGAGATGGTCGTATGCCGATTATCATCGATTCATTGCCGGTTTGGCCGATGCACGTTGTACGTTCATCGATCTGGGCCAGTCAACAGACTTCACATGGCCGCACGATTTTGACGATCCCGCTCACACCAACGACCCGGGCGGCCGCAAGATGATCTCTGATGTTGCACCGGCGATAGCGAAATTCCTGCGCTGAAAGTATTTAGACTTCGTGCCAGTCGATGCTGTCACCGGCTTCAGTCTTGGTGGCGGATATGGTGCCAGTGGGCAGCTCTATGGTTGAGTGCGCCTTTTTGAAAACCGGTGACAGAGCCATCGGCCAGATTGATTTGACCATACCGACGACCGTGCGCTCTTTGTCGACGAAGACGGCATCGATGGCGTAAAGCATGCCAAACATATGAATAGCGTTGCAGGGCGAGATGATCAAACCCTCGCCCTGCTTCAGTTTTGGTGAGAGGAGCAAGCCGCGCAAACGGGTGACAAAGCTGTCGGCCATTCTGGCTTCCGCTGCGAGCTCAGTCGACTTCGTCGTATTGCGAATGACAAGGCGGCGTCGCTTCGGCACTGCTGCTCGTTTTTTAGCGTTGTTGTGCGTTGCCGGTGTTGCCGCCGGCGCCGCCGCCGCCCATGATTGGGCCGAGGGCGTTGATAATGGTGACAACGGCTGGACCAAGCATTGGCGCCAAGATCAAAGGCATAATGAAGATCATGATCACAGGCACCATTTTAACCGGCACTTTCGCCGCTTCTTCTTCTTTCTTTCTCTTGAGGCGGTCGCGGATAGCTTCAGCTTGTTGTCTCAACGGATAGCTGATGTCGGCACCTTTCGCTTCTGCTGCGATAAGAGCGGACGCCATGTTGATCAATTCGTCGACGCCGCAACGTTCGCCCATTTCGCGCATGGCGATCGGGACTGATTTGGCGAAGATTTTCACGTCCTGGATCAACTGCTGCATCTCTTCGCAGAGAAGAGGGCATGACTCGATGCACTCTCTCGAGACCTTGTCGACGCCGAGCATCAAGCCCAAACCGGCTTGGGCGCAGACAATCAGCAAGTCGATAACGGTTGGCAGCTCTCTCAAAATGTTGTTCTGACGCTTCTTCACGCGACCGGCGAGGAAGAAGTTAGGCATCAACCATCCGAGCAAAGCGCTGAATGGTGTCAACAGCAACAGCATCGGGTTGCCTGTCGCTCCCATCAAGCCCATGAAGATTGCTATGCCGGCGACGATCGCTTTAACGCCGATGAATATGGCAAGGTGAGCCTGGGTTCTGTAGTTGCCCCAGGTCAAAAGCTGGACAGTACGCCTGTCAGCCAAACCAGGCAAAACGCTCAATACCAATTCACCAATCGTGCGGCAGATAATGAGAAGGGTAGAGTCTTTCGGCTGTTCAGCGGCCGTATCTTCCTTCTCTTTGCGAGGACGCACGCGCACCGCGTATGTGTCTACATACTGCGTAAAGACTGGCTGCATCAGTAGCATGCCGGCCCCGACAACAACGGTGAAAGTCAGTAAACCAAGTACAAGTGTCGGCATTAACCTAGACCTCGAATGTTGTCATCTTCATCAGGATCCAAAAACCAATCAATTCCCATATCACCATTATTACGAGAATGATTCGGCAGATGCCGTTGTTCAAGAACGGAATCATGTAGCCAGGTGTGGCCATGTAAGTCATGAGCGTGATGCCGTAGGGCAGACAACCGATGAACATGGCGGTAGCCTTACCCTGAGCTGTCAACGAGTTGAGGAAGTCGCGCAGTTTGAATCGTTCACGAATGGCGTCGGCGATACAAGCCACAACGTCGGCGAGGTTGCCCCCTACGTCTTGACTGATGAAGATCGCTTGAGTAAGAAGCTTGAAGTCGACTGTGCGAATTCTGTAGCTCATCTCTTGCATGGTGTCGCGAAATGGTTTGCCCAGTTGCAACGAAACCAGACCGCGTTTGAACTCCACTTTGATGGGATCGGGAGCGGTTTCGCTCAACGTTTTGAAGCATTCGAGAACGGGCGAACCTGCTCTCAAAGAGCTTGCCATTGTTTCTAATACTTGCGGCAACTGCTCGGTCATTTTGTCCTGACGTTTTTTAGCTACTTGTTTCAAGTAGGCAACAAAACCGCCGGCGCCGACCGGGAGACCAAGGATGAACCCGACGATTGCCAGTTCAGGGACCAGACAGTAAGCGAGCAAGCCGAAACACAGTGCAGTACCACCGGCGGTGCAAATCCAGCTGATCTTCATCTGATCGTATTTTGCTTCCAAACCGGCGAGCGCCAAGACCTTGGCCAGATATCCCTGGCGCTGCGTCACGAAGATGTTGACTTCACCGTCATCATGATGCTTCTCGAGCATGCGCGCCTGGTGTTTGCCCAGACGGTTGAGCTCGTCGGCCCACTGACTGCGCGTCATAGCCATGACGATCAGCCCGGACGCTACGATGGCAGCAAAAACTAGGAGACTTACGGGCATTGTTCAATACCTATATATGTGGTCCGTTTAACGCAGCCATTCCAGTTTGAACGGCACCGCTTCTTGTTCGAGCTGTTCAAGGAATTTAGGCGGCAAGCCGGAGCCCACGTGTTTGCATTTAAAGAAACCGCGTGGATCTCGACCTTCACGTTCAAGATGGAACATGGTCGAGATAGCGATTGTGTCGCCTTCCATCCCGGCTATCTCTGCGATTTCCGTGACACGACGAGTACCGTCTTCAAGACGCCTGATCTGGATAATCACCTGAATAGCAGACGAGATCAGTTCGCGTGCCGCTTTTGCGGGAATTTCCACACCTGCCATGAGAATCATGTTCTCAAGACGTTTTGTGCAGTCTCTTGGAGTGTTGGCGTGGATTGTGGTCATTGATCCACCGTGACCGGTGTTCATTGCCTGGAGCATGTCGAACGCTTCTTCTCCGCGGCATTCCCCCAAGATGATTCGGTCGGGACGCATACGCAGACAGTTGATAACGAGCATGCGCTGTGTGATCTGACCCTTCCCTTCCGTGTTGGCCGGGCGGGTTTCCATTCGTACCCAGTGCTCGTGCTGTAAGCGCAATTCAGCCGCGTCTTCAATCGTGATGATGCGTTCGCGGGGGTTGATGTGCGCGGAAAGTGCGTTGAGAAGCGTTGTTTTACCAGAACCTGTACCACCGGAGATGATGGTGTTGATTCTGCCCTTCACGCATGCCTTCATGACTTCAGCCATTTGCACGGAGAGGGAACCCTTTTCCACCAGTTGACCGAGCGACATGATCGACGTACCGAAGCATCGGATCGTGATCGTCGGACCGTCGATTGTTACTGGAGGGATAGTGGCGTTAACACGTGAACCGTTGGGAAGACGGGCATCCACCATGGGGCTGTTATCATCGAGACGTCTGCCCAGGGGCTGAATGATCTTGTCGATCGTTTGCCGCAGGTGGCGCTCGTTTTCAAATACGATTGAGGTCTTTTCCAGTCGACCGTGACGTTCTACGTAGACGTTGTTGCAGCCGTTGACGCAAATGTCGCCGACCGATGGGTCTCTGAGAAGCGGACCGAGCGGACCGAAACCGAATACTTCATCGAGAACGTTTTGGAGAAGAATACCTTTCTCCATCATGGTCAATGGAGCCGGATCGGAGTTGACGATTTCTCTGATTCTGGCGCGGACTTGGGCTTGCGTATCTTCAGAGATGTTGGTCAAGCGCGATGTGTCGAGTTCTCTTCTCAACTGATCGATGATCAGCTTTTCGCGTTCACGAATAAGCTGTTGGTTGGCGGAAAATTTGGCGCCGAGATCTGCACCGGCCGTTCCGGTATCGGGAGCTGCCTGGCGGTTGTCGTAGTGTCCGTAGTCGTCTTTGGCGTCGATGCGCTCGATGTCCGCGCGCGAAGGACCTTCAGCGGATGGCACTCCGCCGGCCCCACCTGTGCGAGAACCGGCGACACCTGTTTGGTTGCCGCCGGGACGAGCCATTCCACTAGCGCCGGGCGGTGGCCCGGCGGTCCGTCCTCCACCGACTCCGGTGGCTTGCTGCTGTCCGGCAACGCCAGTGTTTTGCTGTTGCGTGGGCACCACATCTGATGCCTGTCTCTGCCGCACTAACTGTCCCATTAAAGAGGAAGTAGGTCTTGCCGGCAAATTTTGATCTTTTCTTTCGTCGCCCATTTCCTATTCACCACCGTATTTTATCGTTTAGAGAAGATAGCCGGCAGTTTGAAGCCTCCGCCGCCTTTCGACTCTTTTTCACCCTTGGCCGTGAGCAGAAGTTGTTCGCCGCCGGCGAGTCTGCGCGCTAGAGAATCTAGCGCCTTACCTAATGCAGTGTGTCCGGGAGCGATCTGACCCTGGTTGTTGACCCACTTTGCCGTCTTCGAATCGTTGGGAATTTCGTGGAACACTGGATAGTTCAGGTTGGCACGGCACTCGCTCAACACGTCTTGAGGCAGCCACTCTGATCTATTGATCACGAGCAACAGCTTCTCTTGGTTGTAGTGGGCTTTGAATGTATCTAGGCACTTGCGGGCATTGAGAATGGCTGCCCAGTTGTACTCAGTGATCACGAGAACGTGATCGGCTAAGTCGAGGGTCGCAATGGCACGCTCATCAAGCAGGTTTTTCGGAAGGTCGACAACCGTAAACCTGAACTCTTGCTTCGCCGTATATAGGATTTCCTGTACCTGAGCGGCGTAGATGTCGCCGATATCTTCAAGTTCGGGGGGCGCTGCGAGAATGCTCAACTTATCGTCGTACCTGGTCATCAGGTTGCGCAGATAAGTGGCATCGAAGTTTGTGTGTGAGAAGTCAATCGTGCTCAGAGAGAACGATGGCTCCAAGTTCAAGTAGTGCGAGATCATGCCGAACTGGAGATCCAGGTCGACGATGCATGCTTCGCCGTACTTGCCGAGGTAACCTGCGAGGTTGGTGCAGATTGTGGTTGCACCGATACCGCCGGTGGGGCTGAAAACAGCAATTACTTTGCCGGCAGCTGTGGACACGGATTCGGACTGATGTTTGAGCTGAATGCTTTGCACGGCGGCCGGAAGGTCCGTACGCCAACGCTCTGCATCCAAGAAGTCGGAGGCCCCGAGTCGATACGCGGTACGGATCAACTCGGGGTCCGGAACTTCGTAGCTTACGAAAAAGTAGAGCTGAGGGAATGTTTCTCTCAACTCTGCCAGTAGAGATAGTCCACGGACAGGAGCAGGGCTTAGCTCGATCCAGACCAGCTTCGGATGCAGGCTGCCGATTTGCTCGCGCGCCATGCTACCGGAGACAGTACTCACCAGAGCCAGCGAGGGCTGACTGTGGATCAAATCTTCGATGGTTTGGCGCTTGTCCAAACCGGCGTCACATACAAGAAGCGTGGTCAGTTTCATAGCTTAAGCGTTCTCCTCCTACCGACAGCCTTAACTAGTCTTGTACCCACTAGCTGGGATATTCACCCGGTTTCCAAGGTGTTAGCTCTTGGGCACCGAAAGGACATCTTTTTTGCTGCCGGACCAAATCTCTATTTCGTGTAGCGGTGGTGGGGGCGGGGGTGCAGCCGGGAGGGCTGATCCGGGTCCGCCTGGGCCTGCATCTGGTGCACCCGGCAATGGCGGGGGCGGCAGGGCTGAGGGCGGGGGAAGCGCGGCCAATTCGCTCTTAGGCGTTGCCGGCTTCGCGAACAAGGACGTTACGTCTACAGTTGCCACTGGAGTGTGATCTTTATCGTTTCTCAAAGTCAGATAAAGCTTTCCAGCCACAACTGCTTTGATCAGTTTTTGACCATCTTCCGGTGTTACGGCGACGGTTACCGAAGAAGCAGGAACTGCGGTAGCGGCTCCGGGCTGCTTCTGGTACATCTGACCAACTGCAATCACTTCGACATCGGACAAGATCGGTTGGGCCTTTGTTTCGGCGCCACTGCCGACCATGGCAATGATGTCTACATGGCTTTCAGGAGCAACGAATCCGGCTACGCCAGAGTTGTTGTCCACTGCAAACGTAACAGCGCGCATACCTTCTTTGAGTCTGGACTCAAAGCCAAGCGAGATACCTTGAGGAGCCAAGTCGTGTTGCGACACGATCTGACCGGACGAGATACCGTATTTCGCCACGCGACCTGCAGCAAGGCTGGAGGACGTGATGGCGTCTTGGGGTATTTTGCTCTGCTCGATCTCGCGTTCTTCGAGAGCTTCGGTTGGAATTGTCTGACCTTCAGGAATATCCTTGATGGTGTAGACAACCTTGCCCTTGGCGTTCATCTTGGACTCGAGCTCGGTTTGCTTTTGTTTGAATTGAGTCTCCTGTTCAGACACCTTTCCGGTGACCATCATGGTGACCACGACGGCTAAGCCGACGATGATCAGGAGCATGACGGCGGGAGGCATCCGCGAGAGGCTCAAAAATAAGGCACGTAATGGATTCATTACGGTTTCCCCCTTCTATCTTTTCTGCGTTTTGAGAAAGATTAACCAATATCTATTAACGCACATCGGTAAGACAAGAACAACGCTTGCCGTTGCCTCGCACCATAATTTTTTTACCCAAAACCCGGCCACTAATAACTGCGTCGAACGCAAGTAAATACTAATGTGTAGCAATTTCTCAAAACACTGCTGCTGCTTGTCAACGAGCGGACAACCAGCTTGGCATGAGGAATCGAGCGTAAGCGAGCGTCGGAAAGCGATTGCATGTCATTGGCGAAATTCATGTACTGCTACCGATTTCGGGCGATCTGTCTGCAGTATGACTGTCGACACGAATTGGCTACCGCCATCATCGGCGGCGTCGTTGAATGGCTGCGAAATTAAACGGTCTGTTTTCTTGAAATCTAGTTATCAGCGCAATGACAACTAACTCGCGCACGTGCTTGGCAAAAAATTTTTTGCACGAAAGAAAGTTTTTTCGCAAAATAAAATTTGTCGCGACGTTGCTCTTGGACGTCTGATATCAACGCTCTATAAAGCGCGAACGGGAGCTGCCAAGTTTTCAGCAGCAGGAAGTTTATGTTTTGCACCCGCACGTTATTTGGATACCTGTCGTTCGATTTAGCAGAGCAACTTCGCTCCACTTATATAGGTTTCTCGATTTCAGATAACTCTGCCCGTTGCTGACTGCCGTGCGTTTGATTGGCAACGCACCAGTAGCCTCTCTGCGCCTGCTGTGGAGATAAATTTGCGCCTGGTAGCCGATTCGCCACAGGAGATTCGAGCAACAAAAAGGAGCCCCCTGGAGGGCTCCTTTAGAGTCGATGTTGCTGCCTAAGCAGCGTCAACTACGATGCTGAACCGGCTGCTGCCGACAGGTTGTTCAACTGATTTACGACTGCGCTGAATGCTGCCGAAATCGCGCTGGCGAGAGCACCTTTGGTCAAGCTGAATACAAGGGCTACAAGGATAGCGACGAATGCCAAGATCGCGCCATATTCTGTAATACCTTGTCCGGATTCGTCCTTGATGAAGCGGCTAATCATTTCGATCCTCCTTTATGTCTCATCCAGCACAACTATTTTCTGTGCCCGCAATGCTTTGGAAAGCATAACGGCCGTTCGCACTGGAATCAACTCAAATAGTAACTAGGACAACAAGAACCTTATACCTTTACCTTGCGATCTTATTCAACACACCTCCATTTGTTGGGATTTATAAATCTCCGGTGGTTTGTGAATGATCCGTTACGATCAAACGGTGGGTCTCCACCTCTTTACGATCTTATCGTCCCTAGCCCAACCTGGCTAGTGGCAATGTCAAATTAAATTCACTGGGTAAAACCCATAATTTCCCATTACTTGGCAACTTTGGAAAGCTGAATGATCTTTAATTATTCCAGCCTTCCGGCAGCGTCACATATCGAAGCACTTAGCTGCTTGGGAAGTGGCTTTCCTGGCTAATTTGATGCCAATAACAAAATATCGGTCACCCGAAAGCCGCTTGGTTACTGGGCTGCAAAGTTCGAGGACATTCGTGGCTTGAGATCTATGAGTCCTGGAGCTGGTTTTCAACGGTTCCTTCAATATTGCAATCGACCGACTGCACGGAGATGTAAACAGGCGGCGCTATAGTGGCATCGGTTTTGGTGGAGGTCCTCTAAAACCGTTGTGGAGAGCCGCGTTCAAAATAGCCGATCAAAAAATGATTTGGCAGCACGCTCTGGTGATCGAATTGTGATGAACTGCCAGTGCGGCTCTCGGTCTCTCAAGGGCAAGAACGCAAGCAGCGCCGATCAACATTTCAGCGAGCGCTGCAGGCACGACCGCAAGAGGAGACGAGGAGGCAACGCCAGACTCTCGTAGCGCATATAATCAAAATAGGCTCGGTCGCTGCTTCGTCTCGGCCCACGCCTACAAACGTTCCTGGAATCTTGGCCTGGCATCGCCTTGCTTTTTGCCAGGCAACTACTAAGGAATCGAAATGGCGACAGCCGGTGAAAAGGATTCAATTAGCAAAGGCGGAGGCAATGGCTCAGTTAGAGCTGCCTTGCAGCGGGCGCATACATATATAAAGGATACGGTTGTCGAGGGTGGCTGGCCGTACAAGCCCGGACAGAAAGAAATGTCCACCGAAGCAACGGCCTGGTGCGGGATTGCGCTCCGTGACGAGCAGCCGTTCGCGAGAAAAACGTGGAGCCGTTTGATGGAGACTCGCAACAATGATGGCGGCTGGTCGACGGCACCAAATATGGGGCTCTCCGATTGGACGAGCGGTCCGGCCCTGCTCTGTGTGCGGATTCTTAACGCGTCAGGAGCGGGCGACAAGAATTCGGAGAAGCAAATCCGGCATTCGCTCGAATTTCTCTTCGATAGTCGCACCGATTTCTATCCGACGGTCGCGCGCTTGCTCCTCTTCGCCTGGAAGGGCCGAGAGGGCTTGTCGTACGCGCGAGGCTGGCCGTGGACCCGCAACTGCTTCCACTGGATCGAGCCCACCAGCTACGCGTTGTACGCGTTGAAAATTCCGCAGCGACCGAAAGCGGAAGTGTACAACGGCATCATCACTCGCGCACAGGACTTCATCCTGGGCACGGAGTGCAAGGGTGGCGGTTGGAATCATGGCAGCTCCTTCTGTCTCAATACTTATCTGCCTCCATTTATCGTCACCACTGCCGAAGCGTTAATTGCGATGCAAGGCTTTGGCGACGACATCGTCACCGCTGGGCTCGACTTCCTAGCAGGCAAAGAACGGACCGAGCGATCGGCAATGGAGTACGCCTGGTCAATTCTGGCGTTGAACGCTTATGACCGGCCCTGCACGGAGCTTCTCGAATCGTTGGCGGCAGGGCAAAATAAAGATGGTTCCTTTGGCTTGGACAACATGATGGTGACGGCTTTGTGTACGCTCGCTCTCGACACCGTCAACGGACGCAATCCCCTGAAAATAAAAGCATGAAAAAGAAAGGCATCGACCGCAGAGATTTTTTAGTGGGTGCGGCGGCAGCGGTGACGCTGGCCGGCTGCCACTCCGAGACAAAGCCGAGGGGCGAATTCGAGCTGCCTGAGCCGACCGCCGCTCAACGGGCTAAGCGCAGGCAAGAAGCCCAGTCTACGGTAGCGATCGTTAAGTGCAAATCGTACGATGACGATATTTTTGCCCGCGTCAAAGACCATCTGGACGAGCTTGAGCTGCCTAGCTTGAAAGGAAAGCGAGTGGTGCTCAAACCTAACATGGTCGAGATCGAGCACGGGCACCCAATTACGACCAATCCAGCAGTGCTGGCAGCAGCGGCGCATCTGGCAGACTATCTGGGCGCCAAAGAGATGATTGTCGCTGAAGGGCCTGGGCACATGCGCGATACAGAGATGCTCCTGCGCCAATCGGGCTTAGGCGCAATGGCGAAAAAGTTGGGTTTGCCATTCATTGACTTGAATCTAGATGACATCGAAGCAGTCAACGTCGCAGACACGTGGACCGGATTGCATGAAGTATTCATGCCGAAAACGATCCTCGATGCCGACGCTGTCATCAGTGTGCCGAAAATGAAGACGCATCATTGGGTAGGTGTCACTTGCTCGATGAAAAATATGTTCGGCACGGTGCCCGGACGCAAGTACGGCTGGCCGAAAAATATTTTGCACATAAAAGGAATTCCCCGCTGGATTCTTGATTTGCAGCACATCGTCAACCCAACTTTCGCCCTGGTGGATGCGATCGTCGCCATGGAAGGAGACGGTCCTATCAACGGAACAGGGATCGATACTGGATTTGTGGTGGTGGGAAAAGATCTGGCGGCAGTCGATGCCACCTGTTGTCGGACGATGGATATTTCACTTGATGATATTCCTTACATAAAAACAGCCGGGCTGGTTGTCGGCAACGTCGATGAAAATGCCATCAAGGTCGTTGGTGCGCCGATCTCAGAGGTAAAGCGGCAGTTCAAAAAACCGATCACCTTGCTCGAGAAAGGATTGCTCGCTAACGCCGCTCACCAGGGAAGTTGAGACAGGCGCTGCTTAATTTGCACCGCGCAGGGCCTTACGCAAGCAGGCAGTTATGGTTTATCTTGGTTTGTATACTGGGAATAGTATTTACGAGACTCTGCCCAAGCGCCTGTTGTGGCGGCGGAGGTGAAATAAGTGAACGAAGCACAGCTCGGCAGAATAAGCGTCAACGCTGAACCAGACTTACTAGCTACACCGGTTTCTCAATCAGCTCCAGCTACCGACCTACCGCCGACCCCAGAAGCGAAGACAGATCCATACCCCTGGATTCTAAATCCTGTGGTCGACTTGCTGTTTGCTTGCGGCGGAATTTTTTGGCCGATCTTCCTTGTGATGCACTTCACCGGCGCCAAGATGGATACGACCAACAATCTGAACATCAGTATGTTTTTCATCGGCGTCATAGGGCTGCACTTATTCAGCGATGGACACCAACCGGCCACACTCTGGCGCGTTTATCTGAGCAAATCGACGCGTGAGGTTTTGTGGAAACCCGTTACTGCTCTGGCGGCAGCAGCAGTTGCTGTGGGAGCCGCCATCGTCGCCTTTCCCGCTTTTGCCGTGGCCGGCGTCAAAATAATCATTCTTGCCAGCATTCAGCACCAACTGATGCAAAGCTATGGCGTCGCATTGATCTACTGCTACAAGCGCCGCTACTACATGAACAAGATGGAAAGGGACATCATGTATTGGATGGTGCAAGCAGCGATTGCCTTCATTGTCGCCACCATGCTCACCAACAAAGAGTTCGGCACTGCCAGCGTCAAGTGGCTGGGCATGGAGATTCCTTACTGGCAGGTATTGCCGCAGTGGCTTGCCACCGTCTCCCTGGTTGTTTTGCAGGTGATGGTGTTGCTCTTTGCCGGCATGATCGTGCGCAAGTACATAAAAGAGAAGCGCATCTTCCCCTTGCCCGCTTTGATGGTAGTAATGACGCTTATCATCATGCCCTTCGTGGCGGGCGGCTCAGCGTTCACAATGCTCTGGTTGTGGGTGGGGAGCCTTTGGTTTCATTCATGTCAGTATCTCGTGGTCACATCTTCTTTTTATTTCAAAGAACGCGGATTGCCTGAAAACGTTTCGCTCTCTCAGATCGGGCGCATGCTCATGACCTGGGTTTCACTGCGCTACTTCGCCACAGTGTTTTTCGTCGGCTTAGCGCTGGCGTTTTTCGTGCCGATGGGACTGCATCAACTGTTCGGAGTACCGCAGACAGTCGCCCTGGCGGCCGTGTACGTCGCCATGAATATGCACCACTTCATCACTGACGGATTTATCTGGAAGTTGAGAGATCCAAAAGTGCAGAAGTTGTTGGTCGCTTAAAGAGTTTCGTTGCCTCAAATCGTAAATGGGGCGGCTGCTCGACATCGCGTTATGATCTGGCCGCTTGTCGAGCGCGCAGGAGAAACGGCAGCGTTGCTTGACGCACATGCGGTTCTCGGAAGCGCCAGAGGAATGCGTCTTGCAGATAGTGGATGTCAGCCAGCCCGATGTATAAACCGGCAGCGAATGTTGCCGCAACCGGGTTGAGTACATTGTAAGCGAGCAGCCAGTGAACGACGTAGATTGCCACTACCCAGACGGCGCACGTGCAAATGAACAACGGCACTGGAGCCACTTTTGGCAGGTCGGCCACTTGTGGTTCGCCGGGCCCGTACTTGTATTTGATCAGCATGTAGTTGAGCCCGATGTACTGAAACCAATGGATGGTGACGGGAATGACAAAACCGTCGCCAAAATTTTTGCCTAGGAATGCAACCGGCGCAATCGCTACAACTGACATGAGCCAGAATACGAAGGCGGGGACGTTGAGACATGCCCCGTCGAGGACAAGACGCCGCAACTTGTACAGATACGATCCGACTGCCCAGAGTGTCCAGGCGAGCAGGAAAAAACCGATCACACCATAAATGGCGCCGTCCGGTTGTTTAAGGAGCACGCGCCAGAAGAATATCGACATGAATAGGAATGCTGGTGCGTGCTGGCTTCTAACTTCGCTCACACGATCGACGATCGCTTCGCCGGAGTTTTGGTTGTGGTAGAGCAACAGGATGCCGACATTCTGTTGCACCAGGTGTTGAACTGCCCATAACATCGAGACAACGGCGATAAGCCAGGGAGAGATAAACGAGCAGGCGATGGCGAATGCCATGACCAGAGCCGGACCGGCGAAGAAGACGGCTTGTTTTGTTCTGCTGCTTTTCCAGTAATCGCGATTTTTCTTGTCCCAGTATGCGTACCAGCTCGGACCCCAGTGAAATGGGCCGGCTCCCAGGGCGTCAAGCAAAATCAAAACGAAAAAACCCGAGGTGCTCAGGGGCGAAAAGCGCGCCATGAGAAAACAAGCAATGCCGAAGAGAAGAGGAAGAAAATAGAAAAGCACGTCGTATCTGCGTCCAAACATCCAGCCGAACACATAGCGCGGTCTTTCATTTACAAGGACGTGCGAGGTCATTGGTAAGCGTCCTAACTGCTCTCATTCCATCTTACCCGAATTGAGGCTCCAGCCTTCGCCGAGCGCATTAAGCCGATGGTGAGAAAAGAGAAAAAGTAGCTGAGCGGCTGCCCGGCACCGGACTATGAATTTTCAGCGTGATCGAGCATTTGCTTAGCCTCCTTGTCGAGCTTCTCGGCTTCGGAGTGCCGGTTTAATTTTCGCAGCAGCTCAGCATGGGACTGCATGATGCCGGCAATCTGCGGGTGTTGAGGCGGTAGCGTCGTTCTGGCGATCTCGATGGCGTCTCGAAAATCTTGCTCTGATTTTTCACTGTTGCCACTAGCCATTTCAAGCTCAGCCCGTCGTCGCGTCAATTCCGCAATAAATCTGTGCTTCTTGCCACAGGTTTTTTCCAGAATGGGAAGTGCTTGATCGAGCGCTGCTTTCGCTTTGTCAAAACGACCAAGATGCGTCTGCAGGCGCGCGTACAGAATGAGGGCATTGGCATAACCGGCGTGCTTGGCGCTGACCCGGGCCGCAAGCTGCTTGAGGACGTCTTCCACCAGTGGCTGCGCCTCTGCGTCCTTGCCTGTTGCCAGATACACCGCCGCCAGATTGGCCTCGACGATCGTGTCGGACGTATTGACGTATGCCTCCCCGTCTGCGTGTTTCAGCAGCTCCTGCGCTTTGAGCGCTGTCGTCTGGGCTTCGTTAAGCTTGTTCTGCGCCAGATAGAGGGGCACCATATGGTCCAGAAGTTCGGCCGTCTCGCCTGGATTGTCGGTGTTCGTTTGAGACGCTTGCTTGTACTTTGCCAGGGCGCTGCCGTAACGGCCGTAAAATTCGTCTACGTCGCCCAGCCCTGCCAGGGCTCGGCTGGACCGCATCGGATCGACCGGAGACTGACTGCGGGCCGCGCGCAAGGCTTGTTCGAATAGAGCTTTTGCTGGCGCCGCTTTCTCGAGATAAATGTCTAATTTCGCCAGAGCGTAGTTCACGTCGCAAAGCGACGGATCATTTTGATCGACTCCCTTAGATGCCGCATCCAGGGCCAATTTATACTGCTGTGCGGCTTCGTCATAACGCGCCTGGCGCCGATAAAAAGCGCCGGAGATGGCATATGCGCGCACCAGATCGATGCTGTGCGGACCGCTTTGTTCGCGCGCAGTCTTCAACCATTCGTCGATTATTGGCTGCGCCTGCGAATACTTCGCTTGAGCGATATATACCGATGCCACCAGACTGAATGTGCCGCAGAGTTGGTCTTTACACGTTGAACGTGCCGTCGACAGCGCGGCGTTGGCTTCTCTCTCTGCTGCTTGCAGATCGCCATGCTGTATATCGGCACGCGTTTGCGATACGTGCCAGATCCACAGAAGCCTGGGACCGAACGCGACAGCAACGATGGCAGCAATTGTCACCAACCCGGTTAAGCAGCCGACCAATGCTAGTTTGATCCAGCCTTTCATGGTGCGTGAGTCAAGTCGTATACAGTCACTGTTATGCCTTCGGTAATGCCGTCGTAGTCGAGCGTGAATTGGTCTGTGGATGCCTTGACGGGAGGAAGCTTCTTGTAGTTTTTGTCGAGGAACTGACGCAACGAATCGAAGCGTGCTTTGCGTGGAATTGTTGGGGTCGTCAATAGAGCCACTTGCCGATCGAATTCACTGACTAGAATCAATCTCTTGCAGCCTTTCTTCTGCAGATTGTCTATATTGTTTTCTGCCTGCGCCAGCATCTCTGTCGATTGGAAATCTTTGGATATCTCCTGTGTCTCTATGATGGTGAACGGGTCCTTGAAGCGAGGATAGCCGTACACCGTTATGTGATGCGCCTGACGCTCGGCTGCCCGTAAATAATAATCGAAGCTGGGACCGAGTTCGATATCAGAGAGCAATAAAAATGCACTGTTATCATATTTGCCGCTCAACACATCTTGAGCGAGACCGCGAATCGCCGATTGCGGGCGCGTGTTCCACCAGGCAATGTACGCTCCATTGATTATCAGCGTGCTGACTAAGAGAGCAATCACGACTGTCCTGTTCAATCGAGCGAAGATCGTACAGAGGAGAATTGCCAGAACGGTCCAACCCGCCGGCGAATACGGATAGATGTAGCGATAGTATCCGAAAAACCAGGGGATGATGATGCCGATCAACGAGCACGGCAGCAAGAGCGAACAAAGCAGGACGATAGTTGGTGCCCGCGTGGCGCCAATCGATCGCCTGGCACTGGCGAGCGCGACGGGGATTGTCGATTTAGAGCACCGATGTATGGCCCATATGAGGAAGCAGACGGCGGCTAGTTTTTCCACTTCAATGCCGACGATGGCCGGAATCGGCAACATCATGATTGTGTTGTACCAAATGATGAAAGGCCACGCACTGACTGGCTGCGGAGCGTTCAATGGCGGATGGGGTGTCTGCAAAGCAAGTGAGTGCAGCCAAGGCAGAAAGAGCAAGCCCGCCAGGATAATGCCGCCCATTCCTGCTTTTAAGACCATTTTCGCTTCAGTCCGCGTTGCTTCCGTGCGCCAATAACGAAAGGCTATCAGTATGGTGGCCGCTGCCAGGGCGGGCAGTAGCAAGCCGGCAGTGTATTCGGTGTAATAGAGGGCGGCGGCTGAGACGACAAAGCCAGCGAATGATAAGGAGCGACGGTTATTTTCCGGCTCGATCAATTGGCAATACATCGTCAGAGACAGTGCCATCAAAAGAGTCGACAGCGAATAACTGCGAGATTGACAGGCGAAGTAATTTTCGAAAGGAGAAACAGCGGCGAAGAATGCGGCAAGCAAACCGACATTGTGCGAATGGGCTGTTCTGCCGAGCCAGTACATGGCAGGCACCAATAGCAATCCGCAGAGCAAAAACGGCAGCCGCACCGCGATGTCGTTGACACCAAAAATCTGGAGAAACGGATACAAAAGAATATACGAGAGCGGCGGATGCAAATCTGTCATGCGTCCGTACATGTTTTGCCAAACCGCCAGGAGAGTTGGCTGAGCCGTGCTGTTGATCTGGATCAATTCGTCTTCCCAGAGTCCGGTCCGCATCGTCGGGGCACATAGCGCCACCATCAACAATACGAGGAGCAACAGCGCGATAGCTACTGTTTTTGTTCGAGGAACGGCAGCGCCCCCAGCTGTTTCACTCATTCTTATCTCGCCCGGTGTCAGAACGGAAGAACGACACGTCACGCTCCCTATTGTACCCGGCTCACTAGACTGAGCCCTTAACGCATTGGCTCTGCCAACGAACTTGATTAAAGGAGTAAATGTCGTTGAGAATATCGGTGACATTTTTTGTCACGCTCCATTGCGGATAATGTTGCTTGAAGCGGGCATTGCTGCTGATCCACCAGATGTGATCGCCGATACGATTCTGCTCTTGGTATGTCCAATTCAATTTGCGACCGACTATTTGCTCGCACAGTGCAATTGCTTCGAGCATCGAGCAGTTGCTGTCGCGGCCGCCGCCCATGTTGTACACCTCGCCACAACGTGGGGCTTTGCAGAATTCGTCAAAGGCGCGCACCAGATCGGTGCTGTGAATGTTGTCGCGCACTTGCTTGCCTTTGTATCCGTAAACTGAATACTGTTTGCCTGTTGCGCACGCTTTCATCAGATAGGCAAGAAAGCCGTGCAGTTCTGTGCCGGAGTGTGCCGGTCCGGTAAGGCAGCCACCCCGAAAACATGCCGTCTTCATCTGAAAGTAGCGTCCATACTCTTGCACTGCTACATCAGCTGCCAGTTTGGAAACACCGAAGAGGCTGTGCAAGGTCTGATCGACGGACATCTCCTCGGTGATGCCGTTAAAAAATTGATGGTTGTTATCGATCTCCCAGCGCTCCTCCAGTTCTATCAGCGGCAATCGATTTGGTGTGTCGCCGTATACTTTGTTTGTCGATGTGAAAATGAAGACGGCTTCCGGGCAGTGATTGCGCGTCGCTTGCAAAAGGTTGAGAGTGCCGTTGGCGTTGACTGTGAAGTCTGCCACCGGATCGCTAGCGGCCCAGTCGTGGGATGGTTGCGAGGCGCAGTGTATTACCAGTGTGATCTGTTTGCCGTACTTCTGAAACAGCGCATTGATCGCCGCCTCGTCCCGGATGTCGATGTTCATGTGCAGGTAGCTCTTTGAGAGCTCTGACTCGAGACGCTGGCGGTTCCACGTTGTCGAGGCTTCTGCACCGAAAAACACTGCCCGCATGTCGTTGTCGATCCCGACAACTTGCATGCCCAGACCGGCAAAGTAGACGGCCGCCTCTGAGCCGATTAGACCGGCGGAGCCTGTGATTATTGCTACGCTCACGATACAACTCCCGTGCAAGACAGCTCAACCCGGTGGAGCAGGTTGGCCTTCCTATAGTCTACGGTAATCCGTTGTCAACATTTTCTCCAGCCAGACGTACAAGCATATAAATAGATAACGGCTGCCCATCTCGGGGATTTTCAGTTTGCTCAAGCCGGCCCGTCTGTTGCGCCACGTGATGGGGATGGTTGCCCACGTATAGCCTCGCACTATCGCTTTCAGCGGCAGCTCGACGGTGAGATTGAAGTGTGGCGCGATGAGAGGAGAACAGCCCTGGATCACCGTCATACGATAAGCTTTGCAAGCGTTGGTGATGTCATTGTGGTCGATGCAGAACAGGCATTTGATGAAGAAGTTTGCCATGCGATTGAGTATCAGCTTATGCATCGGATAGTCGATTACGCCGCCGCCTTTGATAAATCGGCTTCCGAAGACACATTCGTACCCCTGGTTCAGCTTTTCCCAATACTGTACAACGTCGCGGCAGTCGTCCGACTCATCTGCCATATAAATCGAGACTGCGTCGCCGCTCGCCTCTCTTAATCCGCATTGAATGGCGCGCCCAAATCCTGACAGACCCTTGTTCTGCACGGGACGAAGCGTAGGCAGCTGCGACTGCAGCTCGGTGAGCAACGCCCAGGTTGAATCGTCGCTGTTGTCGTCGACCACCACTACTTCGTGCGGAACATTGTGGTGCTCCAGCTCGAGGATCAAATGTTTTACGCTGGCTGTTATACGTCCTTCTTCATTGCGGGCGGGAATGACGATTGATAGCTTGGTCAGTGCCGGAAGGTCGGTGAGCGGCTTCATCATTGGAGCGAAACCTCCAACCAATCCGGGTGTTTCTCTGCATGGTCGGCTATCTCAGTGAAGATGTCGTTCAGCGTTGTTGATGGTTGCCAGCCAAATGTTTTTCGCGCCAAGCTGCTGTCGAGAATTAGCCAGGGCACATCGAACGCACGAGTCCTCGACACTGCTTGCAACTGATGCGGTCCAAACCGATCGGCGCACCACTGGCTCAGTTGATAAAGAGAGATTGAGTTATCGACACCACCGGACAGATTGTAGATGGCACACTCTTTGTTGTCGCGTTTGGCGATCTGCGCTTTCAGCACATGCAGGAGATCGCGCGGATGAAGGCAATCGCGCACCTGGTGTCCACCTCCACCAAAGCCGATATATTTCAACGGCTGCCGGCGCAGGTAAGCGTTGATCCAAAACGTGAAAATGCCCTGGTCCGGTTTGCCAAACTGGCCTGCTCCGGCGAGCACGCCGCAGCGGTTGATCCAGACCGGGAGATCGAAAGTCTGCCCGTACTCGAATGCCAGCGCTTCAGAGCAAAGCTTGCTGCTTCCGTACAGCGAGATAGGCGGCGCCGTGGAGAAGCTTTCATCGATGCCGTTTTCAGAAAGTCCCTGAGTGAGGGGTTTTTGAGTATCTAGAGTGAAGGCGTTATTCTTCACGGCCAGAGGGATTTGCTCTAGAGCCTCTATCGAATAGACACGGCTGGTGCTGATCAAAATGAAACCGGCGCTACTTTTGCGCGCGTATTCGAGCAGATTGATAGAGCCGTAAAGATTGTTTTCCATCAACTGACGGCTCGATGAAAGACCGTCTGCTCCGGCAAGGACAGATGGGTTGGCAGCAGCGTCTATAATCCAATCGACGGCAGCAAGAGAGTCGAGGTCGCTCGGCTGTCTGACATCGGCATGAATGACTTTGATGCCGAGGTCGGCTAGTGGTTTGCGGTTGAGATAGCTGCCAGCGCGGCTGAAATTATCGAGTCCGATGATTTCGACGGTCGAATCGTCCTCCAGAAGCGTGCGGGATAGCACGCTGCCGGTAAAGCCGCAGATACCAGAGATGAGGATTTTCACGAGAATGTCAGCAAACTAGTAAACGCATCGATTATAACTACTCTCTTTTGTGCCCAAAAAACGCGATTAAGAGCCGTCCGCACAGTTCAGATGTGACAGAGTTATCTGCCAGTGGGCGAATCGATCGGGGTTTTGACTGTCTGAACGCGGGCACATACCAGGAGTGGAGAGGTCCGCGTCGTTAATATCAGAGGTCAGATTTTGACGTCCGGTTCGCAGCAATCGGAATCACAGTACACTTGGTGGCAAATTTTTCTGCCCGATCGCGGCGGATGGTTTTTCGCCTATCTGATGTTTGGAATGTTGTTCGTCCGACCAGAGTTGCTCCTTTGGGACGGCGGTT
This sequence comes from Planktothrix sp., assembly GCA_036703195.1. GTDB lineage: Bacteria > Cyanobacteriota > Vampirovibrionia > Obscuribacterales > Obscuribacteraceae > DATNPN01. The sequence continues at coordinate 154,748 of DATNPN010000043.1, forward strand.
CTTGCCGTCATATTCTCAATGGTGTGATCATATTCAATACCCACCACATCCCGGTGGACAATTTCACCTCCTGGGCCAATGCCAATGTCGAGGTGATTACACGAGCATGGCTTAGTGACCTTATCAGCGGTGCCTTTTACATATTCGCAGGATTGAATGGCGTCGTCTTCATTTGCGCACTGCTCACCTCTGCCACACTGACGTGGAGTTATCAGATGGGCCGCTCCCGTGGTCTGGGACTGGCTTCCGGATTGTTATTGCTGGCTACGGTCATGGCCACGGTGGGCATGCATTGGTCTGCGCGCTCACACATTTACAGCTATGCTCCATTTTTGATTCTTTACTATCTTCTGTTCATGACCAAGATGACAGGTTGGAAACGCACACTGGGCGTCGCATTAACCGAATGCCTCTGGGTCAACTTGCACGGCAGCTTTACCATCGGCATGGCAATGATTTTGATCAAAATGTTGTCGGAGGCAGTGCAGTATTGGCGTAACATCGGCGACAAAAGCCGCACGGCAAGCCAGCTCAGGTGGGACGCGGCAGCATTGGCTGCGGCTGTGGCAGCGACTGCTATCAATCCGCGCGGGCTTGACTTTTATCTGCACGTTGTCGGCTATCTCTCAAATCCGACGGTGCGCCGAACCGACGAGTGGAAATCGTTCGACCTCTTTTCCGGCATGGGTGCGCCGGCGTTTCTCGTTCTCGCCATCATCGTTGCCACTATGATTTGGAAAACGAAGAGATTCTCTTCTCGCCCTGAGTTAGCGCTATTAATTCTGCTTGCGATAGCCGGATTGAACAGCATGCGCCTTATCCCTTATTGCGCCCTTATCGCCATGCCCGTAGTCGGGCCGGCATGGCAGGCGATCAAAACAAAGGTCGAGGAAGAAACCGTCGAGCCGGGCGCTAAACTTCCGTGGTATCGCAGGTGGTTAGGCAAAATTGTTGTCATGGAACAGCGAGCCGGCAGTCAGGAGACGAGCAGCCTGCGTATGAGTTTGCTCGTCATCGTCGGCGTTCTTGTTATGGGGCTGGTGGCAATGAAGGTGCCATGGTTTGCCATCAAGGATTTCGACTCAGAGCGCATTCCAGTTGCCCATGTCGCCTATCTGACCGATAAATCGTTCATCGATAAACATGGTTTCAACTACGACAATTGGGGCGGCTATCTGTACATGAAGAGTAAACAACGGGTCTTCATCGATGACTGGACCGATTTTCTTCCGGTGCCGTTTATCGATGAATATGTTCAGATGCTTTTGACCCAGCCCGGATGGGAGAAAACCTTCGCACGATACGACTTCCAATGGGTTCTCGTTCCACCCCAGGCAAATATCGCCCAGGTTTTGCGGCACTCTCCTGATTGGCAAGTAGCAAAGGAGGATGAGGCGGCCGTGCTGCTGGTAAGGAAACACTGAAAGGCTGGTTGTTTTGGTCCAGGTGGAGGCTGTCAGGCGCACATTAACTATTTTTTGCTAATAAGGCGGGTTAGAAGTTCGTAATTCTGCGCGGGCGGGCATGTAATGGGAAGGTGTGCCGGTTTTTAACCATGCAAGACGAAGCTACCAACAGTACTGAAGCGCAAGCAGTGATCGGGGAGATCCGCCTCGGTGAACTGCTGCTGCAATTTGGGCTGTTGCAGCGCGAAGAGCTGGAAGAGGCGCTCGGGATAGTAGATCAAACTGGGCTGGCGCTAGGGCGCGTTCTCGTACTTGGACAGAACATCAACGAAAACACTCTTCATGCCGCCATGCAGTGCCAGTCTTACCTGCGTGCAGGCAAGGTCAAGACCGTGGTGGCCGCTCAGGCGATGCGGCTGGTGCAAGACGGGCAGTGCAAGACTTTCGAAGACGCCTTAGGCACGCTGGGTGTGGGGCCGTCCAACAAAAACCAGACCAATCGTCTTGGCGACCTGCTCGTCGAAGCGGGGCTAGTGACCAAGCCACAGCTCGATAATGCTCTGGCGCAGAGCGAGCAGACCGGACTGCCGTTCGGTCGCCTTCTTGTACTCTCCGGCGTTCTCACTGATTCGATCATGCAGGCAACACTGAATGCACAATCGATGCTTCTGAGCGGGCGCGTCGACAAAGAGCAGGCGATCAAGTCCATCAGGGCGAGCTCGCGCCGCAATGTTATGGCGTCGGTTCCGCGCCCGACCGAGCGGGACTTTTACCAACTTCCCGATCGCAAATCTGTTTTGCTTGGAGAACTGATCGTCGCTTCCGGCACAATTTCGAAAGCTCAGTTGAGCAACGCAATTGAGCTAAGCGTCGGCTCCAACAAATGGCTCGGACAAGTCTTGCAAGAGCAGAAGCTCGTCTCGGAGCCGGTATTGAACGACGCGTTGCAGCTGCAAGAGCTGGTGATGTCCAATCAATTTTCTCCCGGTGACGCGGCGAAAGTTCTATTTTTGATTGATCGAGAACGGCTTTCCTTACCGGTAGCCGTGCAGAAAGTGCGCGTGGGCAACCTGAGTTCTGGCGGCAGTAAAAAAGTGTCCTTCACGGAGCTATTGCAGTTGCTCGGCGTCGCCAGTAAAGAAGACGTGGACGGTGCCTTCGAGAAAGCCCGTTCGAACGCTAACATTACGATGCAAATACTGTTGTCGGCGGAGAGTTGCGATAAGAATTTCCTTCACCTCGCCAACAGCTGCAACAGCATGATCGAAGCAGGACGGCTGACAATCGAGCATGCTTGCATACTCTTTGATTATGCCAAAAAGCGCAGAATAAACATCGACACCGCACTAAACGAGTTGAACTGGGGTCAGGGGGATCTGACGAAAGCGATTCAGACTGCCCAGGCGGGCGAGCAATGGGATGGAATGCAGCGCCAGGCCGAGCAAGCATTGCAAGAGGGCAGACTGGATTTGGCGGAGAAATTGTGGCTCGATGTCGTTGGGCTTGCCGATCGGATGAATGGAAAAGAGCATCCGAAGTTTGTTTGCTCCACCGAGCGTCTGGCGGATGTTTACAGTAAGAAAGGGCTCTTTGCGCAAGCGGAGGCACTTTACAGTGAAGCGTTGATGACCAAGACAAGAGTACTGCCGCCGCACAGTTTGCACACTGCCTCCAGCGTTAACAATATGGCAAAGGTGAGCTACTTCCAGGGCAAGTACGACGAAGCCGAGCGGTTTGCCCTGCGTTTTCTGGAGCTTTACAAAGCAAATTTCCCCGATGATCATCCCGACGTCGCCTGCGCCTTGCAGAACGTGGCCACGCTCTATCACATGCAAACCAAGTATCAGAAGGCAGAACCGTACTATGTGCAAGCATTGCATATCTGCAGAAAGTCGCTGGGCGAGTCGCATCCGACAACTGTGCGCATGAGTCAGAACTACGCGCGCGTGCTGCAATCATTGAAGAAGTTCAAAGAAGCGGAAAAAGTAGATGCCAACGAAGCTGAACGCATGGGCACGGTAACGGGCAGTTGGAAAGCAGTGACTGTGCCGGCTGAGCACATGCTGTACAGCCTGTCGGATAAGTTGACCGAAGAGTAATTTCGTTATTTCGATTTTGGCGATTCTGTATTGCTGGGTTCCGTAGCAATCAAGCCTTGCGCTGAAAGAGTGTCCAGTGCCAGCTTGTAGAATGCAATCGTTCTTTCGGTTTGTTCTTGATCGGTGACATCGAGGCTCTGGCAGAGATTGATCTGCTTAGCGACATAACCGTGAATGCCGAACGTGAACACGACGGGATCTTGGAGGCTAAGTAGGCTCTCGCGCACGCGCCAGTCATTGATAAACTTCGTCGTCTGCTTCTGGTCGTTGCCGAACAATGTATATAAGGAATCGATGTCGATACAGCCGCTGCGAAAGTTGGGATCGCTCTCCTTCATTGTCGTGTCTACTTTGAGAACTTTGTTGGCGAAATTCATCACGCCGGAAAGTGGCGACATCATTAGCTGGTCGCGAATGTGCATGAGCTGTCCATGCATCTTCATCATTTCGCCGTGCACCATGAGCAGCCTGAATGAGGATAATGGCACATAGTCGGCCCGAACAGAAACGCGAAACGCCGTACCAGGAACAGGGTAGTCGCCGTCCGTCTTGAGGACTATCAACCAATTTTTGTAGGGAATGCGCAGAGCGGCGCAGTTTTTCACCAGCTTGGAAATGCTGGCTTTGTACCATTCCTTCAGTCCGTTGGCCACATCTGCCGGCAAATAGTCGAACTGCTCCGGGCTCGGCTCGATGAACGGCTCCTCGGCGAAGGTCCCTTCGACTTTTGGCGCCAGACGCTGCCAGGTTCGGCAAAGCTGAGTATAGGCAGTTTCCATTTAAGGCGACCTCCACGGTGTGCCTTTGATTCTATAGGATCGAGCCCGCTTTGGCTCGTCAATCGTTCTTGGTTTCCCAGGCTTCGGGCTGATAGCCGAATGTCTCGGCGCGTTTGCGCTCTTGAGCAGCAAGCTGGGCGCGTCCGAGCTTGTCGTAGACTTGCGCCGAGTGGAAGTAATAGGCGCCGTCAGTTCGTTTGAGCATTTTTGCCTTGCTCAGGTCTTTCAGGGCTGCTTCGCAGCGGTTTGCCATTCTCAGGGCGACTGCGCGTGTGTCATAGAAGGTCGCGTTGTTGCGGTCGAGCGAGATGGCTTTGTCGCTGTCAGCCAGTGCGTGGTTGTAATCGCCCATGGCGTCGTAGCTCCAGGCGCGGTTATTGTACGCCATCGCTTCATTGGGATCGATTTTGACCACAGTTGACAGATCGTTGATGCAGCCCGCTTCGTCGCCGGTGTTATGAAGAATTGCGGCGCGCACCATAAAGCCGGTCTTGTTATTTGGTTCGAGTTTGATGGCTTCATTGCAGTCGGTGAGCGCCTCGTGCCGGCGCCCGAGCTGATCGAGAGCGCGCGCACGGTCGCGCCGCACGCTGGCGACCTGAGGCATCAACGCCGCCGCTTGATTGAGGTAAGGCATTGCGCGCGCTGGCCTTTGCTTCTGCAAAAGCTCTACGGCTTGCTGATAGGCAGCATCTCCAATTACCGCCCCGTTGACTGCGATCGACTTGCAGTCGGCGGCAAGAAAGCCAAGCAGGCAAACATGCAGCGCAGCGGTGACGAGCGTGTCTCTGGTGCTGTAACTCAATTCGCCAGGAACGACCGGTAGTAGCGCCAATCCTACGACGAAGCCTGTGATCAGCCCGCCGATGTGGGCGGCGTTGTCGACGCCCTGCATCAAGGCACCAAATACGATGCCGTAGAGAATGAAGATAACGAGGATTTTCGCGTGCAACTTGAGAAAGCCCAGGGGAAACTTTTCGCGGTGCTGCCAGAAGAAGGCGACCAGGGCGCCAAATAGACCGAAGATGGCTCCTGATGCCCCGGCGCTCACAACGGTGGGATCGATCATCAAACTGGTGAGAGCGGCGCCCAGCGCAGCACCCAGGTAGATGGTGATAAATTTGCGTGCGCCGTACAGCTTTTCTACTAGCGGTCCGACGTCCCAGATGACGTAACAGTTCATCATCAGGTGGAGGAAACCTATGTGGACGAAGGCGCTGGAGAAGATGCGCCAAAACTCGCCGTCGACTATCGTCGAGGCGCCCGAGCTGGCACCGAAGTGCAGCAGGACCTGGGATGAGGGTATGAATAACGAGCGGATGCCGCTGATGCCCGCCATAGCCGCGAAGACCAGAGTGTTAATGCAGACGAGGGCCTGCACGGCGAACGGTTTCTTCGTCACTCTCAGCCAGTCGGGCAGCTCCGGCTCGATCGGGGGTGCGGTTTCAGTCTTTCGTGGAAGCAGGTCTTCTGGAAATGAACTTTCTTCAGTGGTCATCAAAACGCCATAGATTAATGCTTATAAGACACCTGGATATTAGTCGATCTTACCCATGTAGAGAATGGGAAAGTTCCCCCTCTTTAGCTGATGTTGCGCCAGCGAAGGAGTGATTTTTCCAGCCGTTCTACCAAGGCTGTGAGGATGAGCGCGACCACAACCAGCGCGATGACGCCGACGATGACTGTCGCCATGTCGTACAGTCCGGAGGCGCGGACGATCATGTAGCCCAGCCCCTGTTCTGCCGAGATGAACTCTCCGATGAAAGCACCGAGCAGCGCCAGACCGATGTTCAGTTTCATCGCGTTGATGACCCAGATCAGCGATGACGGCAGTACGACTATTTTGAAGGTTTGCAACCGCGAGGCGCCGAGGATCTGCATGAGGCGCAGATACTTCGTCTCCACCGAACTGGCGCCTTGATACGACTGGACGATGGCTACTACTACCGTGCTGATGAACGCGAGCATGATCTTCGACATGATGCCGATGCCAAACCAGCAAATTATCATCGGCGCCAAGGCGAAGATTGGCACGGAGCCGAGCGCACTGATATAGGGCTTCGAAACTTTGGCGACGATTTTGGAATACCACAGGCATAAACCGATTGCCGCACCACTGGTGGTGCCGAGTATAAAACCAGCCAGGGCTTCGCCGACTGTCACTCCGGTGTTGCGAAGCAGATCGCCTGTAGCCATCAGGTGTTGAAAGGAGTTCCATACCTGACCGGGACTGGCGAAAATGAATTGGCGCTGCGAATCGCCTGTGGTGTACACCTGCCAGACGGCGAGAAGTACCAGCAGCGGTAGTGGATATAAGAACGCCGTCAGCAGTTTGTCATGCCGCTCCCGTGGCTGGGCGGCAAGCTTTTTGCTGGATTTCAGTTTGATGCTTGCTGTCATGCGCTCATCTCCGCCTTCAGTTGGGACCAGATGATGCGATAGTAGTCTGCGAATTGCGGCGTGCCGCGCACGGTCTCCGGATCTCGTGTGCCGCTGCCGAAGGCCATCTTCACGTCCGCGGCTACGCCGCCCCTGCCGAGGATTATCACTCGGTCGGACATGGCGATTGCCTCTTCGATGTCGTGTGTGACCAGAATGGCTGCTTTATCGCTGGTTTTGATCAGATTGTAGAACTCGATCTCCAGGCGCAGCTTCGTGTAAAAGTCCAGGGCGGAGAATGGCTCATCCAGAAGAAGCATTTGCGGATCGAAGGTGAGCGATTGAATGATGCTGATGCGCTGGCGCATTCCGCCGGACAGCTGTGAAGGAAATTTTTCCAGGAGTGATTCGTCCAAATTGAATGTGACGAGGTAGTCTTTGATGCGCTGTTGCAAAACGAGTTTAGGTACGCCCGCAAGCTCGGTCGCCAGGTCGAGATTGGCTTTTACTGTGCGCCACGGAAGCAGTGCATCTTCCTGTTGAATGTAGCCGATGCGGCCGCTCTGCGTCGAATCGTTGATGTTGATGCAACCGATTTGAGGTTTGAGCAATCCTGCGATCAAATTGAGCAAGGTGCTTTTCCCGCAGCCTGAACCACCGAGCACTGCGATAATTTCACCAGTTTTGATCGAGAAGGAAACACGCTCCAGGACCGGCTTACTGCTACTGCCGTAGGAAAAGCTCAGATCCGAAATTTCGAGAACGGTTTGCATGGTCTTGTCCTACTTTTTCGTCGCCTTGTCGGCATAACTCATGTCAACGTTGAGATCGTAATCGCCATTGCCTTTCATATCGCCAATCTCTCTGCGCAATGCCACGGCTTTATCCCATGCCGCCTTCGGTAGTTCTACACTTTTCGGCACTGTGTTCGAGTCTTTCAACCGCTGCAATGCTTGGCGCACCACTGATGGTTCCACATCCGGAAACTCCTTTTTCGCCACTGCGACTGCGCCTGCGAAATCGCTGTGGATAAAATCCATGCCTTTCTGAAGTGCGTTAACCGCGCCCTGTACCTGGTCTGGGTGCTCTTTGTTGAACGTCTCGGAGACCTCTAGTCCGGTAAATGCGAAGTCCCCTAACTCTTTTTGCGGGTTGTATACGATGTGACCGCCGTTATGCAGGACGATGGAAACAACTGGCTCGATTTCCAGCGCCATATCCACCTGCCCGGCTCTGAGAAGCGCCGGCAGTGTGCCGAAAGCGCCTTCGACGATTTTGGCGTCTACAGGATGACCGTTGTTAGCCAGCACCTTCTTCATGACTGCGTAGCTGGTTGACGGCGAAGTATAGGTCGCGATTTTATGACCTGCGAACTGCTCAGGCTTCGAGATCGGTTTCATCTCCTTCTTGTCCGTGATCACCCAGAATGGCACTCCACGGACGACTGCTGCCACCACCTTCCCGGATTGGCCGTGCTCGCGCGCGATCGCTGTGAACAAAGGATCCGAGACACCAAATTGGGCGTTGCCTGTCGCGACCGCTGTGAACGTCTTCTCGTCGCCGCCGGAGACCGAGAGATTAACGTCCAGACCCTGGTCTTTGAAGTAGCCTTTGTCGATGGCGACATACAGCGGCATGTAGAGGAAGACGTGTCCGAACTGCGCAATCGTCACCTTCTGCAGCTTGCGTTCGCTGCTCTGGGTATTCGCTCCGCTCTGCGCCGTTGGATTCTCAGACGATTGCTGCGATGCACAAGCGCCACAAACCATCGCTGCCGCGATTCCTGCCAAAATTTTTGCGTGGTGCGTCATAACTCGCCAAGTAACTTGATGAGAGTCTTATTGACTAACACCGATTTGACAATACGTAGAACTACCCCGCAGCGCACGAATAATCCAACTGGCTACGTTTTTGAGGACTGGTGGCTTAAGTCGATAACGCAGAGAATTGTCTGATTCACGCGTTTGCGGCTGATGGCTACTGCGACTGGGATTTTGCTGCCATCGCGGCGGATGAGCTGACTCTTGGTGGAACTGAGGCATGTTTCGACCAAGAAAACCTGCTCAATCAGTGAATGGCAGGCATCATGGAGGTCAAACAGATTGTCGAGTTTTTGATGGATAAGGTCGAACGCTTCGTAGTTGCTCATCTTAAGAAGCCGCTGATTGACTGAGTTTATTGTTCCAGAATGGGACAAGACGAGAATACCTACGGGAAGGCTTTCGAGAAATTGATTGCCAATCTCTTTGCTGGAGCGCACCTTCAATAATTCTTGAAATTCTCCTGACGCGGTGGCGCCGAATGTTCTCGGACCGCCTTGTTCAATCGTGCGGCGCTGAGTATTGTCTGCCTCGTTTAGCATGACGGCCAGCAGATCGCGCTCAGATTCACGCATTTTGAGTTGGCTTTGAGCATCTGTCGTGGCGTGCCGGAGGTCTTCCACTTCCTGAAGCTTCGAGTCGAGAACTCCAGTTATGCGTGATAGTTCCTGATGCACCCGGCGATTTTCGCGCGACTGATCTGTAAGAAGCGCTTCCTTCTCCGCAAGCCGAACGCACAGTTGTTGCGCTTCCGCCTGTGCTGCAAGCAACTGCGCTTTGAGTTCTTTGAGTGTCGGCTGTTTTGCTGGCATATCGAATAAACGCGGGCTGGTAAGTGGTACATACCCACTGCAAACCAGCAGTCGTAGCTGGTTAGCGTGATTTTAAGTGATTAAAGTCTATCGCCTTCGATCTCAAGGTCGAGGATTTCGCTGAGATAGAAGGTTCTCCAGCCCTGTTCTGGAGAGAGAGCAAAGGCGCGCAGTATTCTAAATCCCTCGTCGTCAACGTTGATTTCCGCGGGTGCGACTCTCCAGGACACGGGATTATCCTCGTCGCCGTATTTGAATTTTGCCAGGCGCTCGTCGGAAATAACTTCGGAGAGAAGCATGAGGTTCATCTCTTCGATTGATGGAGTAAGAGTCTGCGATTTCATGCGAACTGAGTGGAGCTGACGGTCGAATTCGAGGGCAAGCTCTGGGCGCGTCATGCGAACATATCCAATCCAACCTTTGGTCTCCATATAGAAGCGTTCTGGCAGCAGTTGTTCGTGTTCACAATGCTTGTCCAAACCGTATTTCGCGCAGTAAAAAAGCTGCTGGCGAAGTTTGCGAACCAATTTTTTCGGTGGATTGAGCTTCTGGTTGACGACAACCCCAGTAACCTTCTGCCTGACCGATGGCTTCAATAACTTGACCTTGCGCTGGTTAACTCTGAAACCACGGCTTTCTATGGCTTCGTAGAGATATTCGAGCGCACCCGCGAACTCGATGCCACCAGATATGGTGATATCATCGATGTAACGTGTATATTGAAAGTTCTCGCTTCGTTGTTTGCATACTCGGAGCAAATCTTCGTCCAGTTCCAAACCTGCAATATTGGAAAGAGCTGGGCTGGTCGGCGCACCTTGAGGCAGAAAATTTCCGAATGTAGTGAGTGACGTTAGCGTCTCTGCGCAGAGTTCATCACAATGAAACTTCGATTTATAAATCTCAAATACTCGCTCTCGCTTAATCGATCCGAAATAGTCGGCGATATCGATATTTATGACAATTGGCTGCCCTACGTGTCCTCGTGCATTGGAGACAATTGAGCGTCCCTTGATACCGCCATGCAGGTAAGGCGGCAACTTATATCTTGCGAGGATGCCTTCGAGAACGAGCCGCTGTATGCGCTTAAGTTCATCCTTGGGTGCGGAAATCGTTCGCACGCCGCCAGATTTCTTTGGCCGGTCAAAAACCGTATAAAGACTGGAGGCTTGATTTGCGAGTGCTAACAGGAATTGGGGCTGAAGCCCCAATTCCTGACAAATGTCGTTGATAGCCAACTTTGACTCTGACATTCGATTATTGGATTACGCAGTCGCTTGTACTTGAACCATTTGGCTGCGACTAGCGACTCGCTAGTCATGTTCCGTAATCGCTCAGATTATACGGCCGCCCCGAAGTCAAGCCATTAACCGAACCGGAAATCCTTCCAGTGCCAACAGTCGGACCATACGTGCCTGAATGCACGCGGTGGGCGTTGTGAAATTGCAGCCAGAATCCGTCACGCGGAAACCGCGCCCGCCATCCCTCTGTGTTGGCAAGCACCCTGTCTGCTGAGACATACTTGCCTGAGGGGATTTCTGTGGTTAAGCTAGAGGTTGTGGTGAAACTTTCCCAGCGCTGCTGAGTCATAGTACGCATGAAGGGAGAAATCTTCATCTTTATCAATTTTGACCAGGCCGCCGGGTTTGGTCACATCGGCTGGGGCCTTCTGGTCGGCGGCGAGCGCTATTACTTCGGTTCGACCGACCACCTGTGGAATACGGACTATCCGATGTGGCACCCGCTCGAGCTCATTCGCTACATGAATGTGGAGCCCGGCGAAAATAATGATTTCTGGGCGGAGTTGGGCAGCTTCGACGACATGCTGCAAACGATGCGCCACGGACACCATGTTCGCTATCATGCGTACAAGGCGATGCCGGTCGAGTCGGCTGAGCCCCTGATGGCGAAGGCTTATGCCGAGCAACTCGCTGGCAAGGGATGGAACGTGTTTTTCGACAACTGCGTTCATCAAACCTTCCACATACTCACCAAATACGGTGCCACGCAGTTGCCTGACCCGTATAAGCTGTCCAACCGCGTTCCGCGAGCATGGTTCGATAGCATCGAAGCTGATCCCATCCTGATCTCCAAACCTCGCCGCAAGGTAGTCATCCCGACGTTCGATACTACCAGGGGCGACCGACGAGCCGGTTAGACTTGAGGCGACGTCCCTAAACCTTTGTGCTGTCATCGTTTGGCGGATTCCAGCCCCAGCAGAGCCCGCAAAGTGTGAGGAAGTTTGTCATAATCGTCAGTGAGGCGTTGCCCGAGTCTCCCGCATGTCCTTCCGTGCGCACAAACGAACGAGCTTCTGGATCGCAAAGTCGGTTCTATTTTGTGTTGCGGTGAGCCTGTCGTCATCTGCTTCTGCCGACGCGGGCAAGAAGAAAGTTGCAGTTTGGAAAATAGAGCAGATTAGCCACGTGTACGGTCCGGTGACGTTCTACGTTGCCGACGATGCTGTCAAAGCCATTTTTTCGAAGCAGAATGCAACCTGTGTGATGGCGGCCCCGACCTGGAAAGTCACCATGGAAGACAGCGTGCACAAGAATGAATTCGATTCGAGCATAGCAACCTGGGCGTCTAAGGGTTTTCACATTGCTGATAAGACCTACGGCGGCCAAGAAGCGGCGCGCAGAACAGTGGCGTGGCAAGGTAAACCGGCTCTCGAAGTTGTTTATAAGATCAAGGATTCCGACCCGCTGCAAGAGCAGTACGAGATGCTTTATGCAGAAAGTCCCGGCAGGAGCATCGCCGTCAAAACTGAAGAGGAAACGTACGTCAAACCGTTCAAAATGTCGTCGCACGTGCAGTCGTTTTTCCAGGGCATATACAACCATCCCGTGCCGGATTCGCTGGTGGTGGATCATACGCGCGTGTATACGAACGGTCGCCGCGACAACCTGGTTCACACTTTGGCAATCACCAAGGTAACAGTCGATTCGTCCGAATTCAGCTATCCAAAAGGGTACAAACAAGTCAGCAGCGTGAAAATGGTGATGAACTATGTCAACCGCAAAAAGGACGCCGTGGGGGTATTCGAAGATCTTTTAGGTGTGGATACTAAGTCACACTGACGCTGATTTGACATAATCGTAATTGCACTGTCGCGGTTTTATAGATGAGTTTTGCCCGCCCAGTCATTAACTGTTTGCAGCTAGCTGGCGCGGCTGTTATCTGTGCCGCGCCGGCGTTTGCTGCCACCTCTGATCATAAGCAAATCGAAGTCTGGGAAGTTAAGCAGTCGTGCAGTCTATTTGGTCCAATTACTTTGTACATCGGACCGTCGCAGGTGAAGATAGTGTCCCTCAAACAAAATTTTTTCGGAGTCTCAGCCGCTCCCTCCTGGCAAGTAGTTCTCGAGAACACAAAACGGAAGGTTGGCGTTGTCAGATCTCTCGAGCTCTGGAAAACGCGCAGCATGCATCTCATCGACACAGCCGACTCGATGGGCAAGGGGAAAGTTGTCGCCACGACGTGGCATGGACAAGCAGCAGTTAAAGTCGTTGCCGTCGTCAAAGACGCGGATCCCCTGAAAGAGAAGTACGAGATGCTTTATGAGGAGAGTCCCGGAAGAGAGCTTACCGTGAGCACCGAGGAGATTGTTTACGCAAAACTTTTTCCTATCGCCCCTCAGATTCAGGTGGTCCTGGAAGGTTTCGACGAGAGTGCCATGAAGGACGCGCTGACGGTGGAGCACACTCGGAATTACGCAAACTCGAGAACTGACAAGTTGTTGCAGACGTTCAGCGTTAAGAAAATCGCTGTCGACGCGTCTGAATTCAGCTATCCGAAAGGATTCAAACAAGTCGATAACGTGAAGGAGATTACGCTGGACAGTCAGAAGGCGAAGGATGCCGTCTACCTGCTGCAGGATCTCTTCGTGCCTACTCAGAAGAAATAATCGGCTGCAATGCCTGATTGAGAACATCTTCGACCGAGATCGAAGAGATACAACGTTGGGCTTCCGGCATTTTGCACCATTGAAAGTCTCCTTGATACCAGCCCCAATTCTCGCTTTGAGCGCGCCTGCCCGGAAATTCTTCGACTCTGCGCTGACATTCCTCTGCGCAAGCCGGCGCAAACAGAGGGAAACAATTTTTTGCCGGGCGATAGTAAATTGGATTTTGCTCGTATAACACGATTGTTCGGATGCCCTGGTTGACGGCAATGTGCGCTAATCCCGTATCGACAGAAATTACTAGTCTTGCTGACGAGATTATGGAAATTGCGTCCACTATATGTTCGGTTTCAACCCACGGTATGCCGCGCTCGATCAATTGAGCTGTGATGTTGTTGCGCTCAGGTTGCCCGATTAGAAGCAACCGTTCAGACCCGCCCTTCAGGCGATCGTAAAGTTGTATCCATTTATCCAGCGGCCAGGATTTGGCATTCGTCACCGTTCCCGGTATCAAGACAGTATCGGCGACTTTAGGCAGTTTCGCTTGCACCGGAATCCTGGGCATCTCGCCTAAGTCAGCGTCTATGCCAAAATCGACGCATGCGCGGGAGAGAATCTCGTTGATGCGGATATCGGGAAATTCCTTATTGAAAGCGTCGCTTCCCCAGATGTGATCGGTTTGAATTGGATGAGATCTGAAATCGAAGATTAAATCGTCTGCCCGCTTTTCCATCTCCTCAAACTGAGGACGGGTGATAGTTGCAGCAAGGTTGGGCACGAGTGCATCGAGACCTAACTGCCGCTCGGAGTTAGCGATGAGATATGTAGGAACTTTGCGAGAAATCAAGGAATAAAGAATAGGAAGAGAAACAATTACATCGCCCAATCCGCCACCAATGGGCGCAAAAAACTGTCTGCCCAAGCTGCTTTGCACTAACCCTCTTCTGCGAGAAATTTCCACCACCTGCTGCGGTGTAATTGAAGAAATACAGCGCTCACTTTCTGAAACTCGACAGAAATTAAAGTGCTCTTGCGAATGCACGTTGCCCTGGTGAAATACGCGCGGGCGCTGCGATTCCTCGATGTCGACTTTGAGTCCATGCTCGATGCATTCCTGTGTGCACGGGCTCGTGACGAGCTGATCGAGATTGGCATGGAAGCGGCGCCAGAAGCTGGCATGATTGCAGAAGCTTACTGTAGGAACCCCTTGATGCACGGCTAGATGCATCAGTCCGGTGTCAACCGAGACTATGGCTCGAGCGCTGCTCAATGCCGCGATAGCATCTGCGATTGTTGGCGTCGGCACCAGGTCAAAGCCTGCCTCGACCAACTGACCGACTGCTAATGAGTCTGTCTTGCCAATTAAAAGAACGTTCTCGCTGCCGATTGCCTGCGCCACCTCGAGCCAGTATCTCATCGGCCATGTCTTGGAATTGCTCGTGGTGCCGGGTATGAAGAGCACCTTTCCTGCAGTTCGAGCATCCACTCGAGATGGCAGAGGTTTTAGATGCTCCGTATCGCAAGAGAGGTTGACCTCCGCGCAAATCATGCGGATGAAATCGTTAATCTGCGTATTCGGATAAATCGCTTTGAAACGCAGCCAGTCGACTTCAGCCATGCGCATGGTTGGATGCGCTGCGAAATCAAGATACCGCTCGGTTGTAGCTAACGAATTTGATGCGAGCTCGCTCTCTTGCACAATCGCAGTCAAGCCGGGCAGAGATGCCAATAACTCTTCCTGCATGCGAGATCTGGCTACCCCGATAACGCGCTCGCCTTGCGCTATAAGCGATTGAAAGAGCGGCAGCAACACGGCCAGGTCGCCCAGTCCAGCTCCGAATGCGGCTATGTAAACCGCCATCATCCGCTCCTCTAGATGCCCTGATATCATATCCGGCAGGCGCTGGATTGTCAGTCCCTGGAGTCTTGCTGTAAATGCGATTGGAAGAACTGCTCAAGCATACCGAACATCGGCCGTATCCGCTTCCGCAGGGCTCGTGGGCAATGAAGATGACATGGGAGCAGTTGCTGTTCATGCACTGGCCCGTTGCGCCCGACGATATACGACGGTTGGTGCCGGCCCCGTTCGAGATCGACACGTACGATGGCACCGCATGGGTTGGCGTCATTCCTTTCGGTATGAGCAATGTGAGCCCGCGCAATGTGCCGGCGCTACCTTATATGTCTAAATTTTTGGAACTGAACGTTCGCACGTACGTGAAATTTCGCGATTGGCGGGCCGTGTATTTTTTCAGTCTGGATGCGGCAAACCCTATTGCGGTCGAGGCTGCTCGTGCTTTCTATCACTTGCCGTATCTCAATGCGCAGATGAGTTGGATGGGCACCGAATTCGGTGTTACGTACAGCAGCAAGCGCACAGATCGTCGTGGCGCCCCGATCGGTTTTCAGGCTGAGTATCGCCCTGTGGGAGCGCCGTACAGCTCTGATTCAGGCAGCCTGGCGGAGTTTCTCACCGAGCGCTACTGTTTGGTCACTACCGATAGTACCGGGCGACCGTGTGTTGGACACATTCATCATATACGCTGGCCGCTGCAAGATGCGGAAGTCGATATTGTCGAAAACACCATGTGTGATCCGCTCCAAATCAAGCTTTTGAGGAAGCGTCCGGTCTTGCACTACGCGGCGCGTTTGGAAACAGTAGCGTGGAGTCTGCAATGACGTTCTAGTCCTGCAAATGAAGAGCAGACGATGGCAACGCTATTTTAGCAATGTCGACTGCGGCGGTGTGCTCTGCAGCGGCACGGTTGGCTACGGCAGCCATTATCGCTGCCAGGACCAAGAGGACGCCGACTACGCCGTAAGCAGTAAAGATGCTGCTTTTGTCCGCGATAAATCCGAGCAATAGCGGGGCGCATAAAACTGCGGTGCCGGAAGCGACTGACACTCGCGCAGTGGCTAAGGGCGCCAGATCAGGCACGACGCCAATGGCGTTCGAAAGTGTTAGCGGATAGAAGTTGGAGATACCTAATCCAGTAATAAAGAGCCCGGCAATGTTGAGCACCGGGTTCGGTGCCAACCAAAAAACGAGAAACCCGAAAATCGCTACGAAGGAAGCGACCGCTAAAAGAGTTGAGGATCGTACATGGCGGGACAGCCGGCTTCCTGCTATCCGTCCCGCAAACATGGCGATGAGAAACGCGGCAGTGCCCTGAGCTGCATCAGTCGTTGGCAGTTTGCAAGCACGCTGTAAAAATTCGGCGCTCCAGAAAACTAACGACCACTCGGCCGCTACGCTCAACAAAATCACTGTCCAGTAAGCCCAATAAGCCTTCGGCAAAACGCCCTCTGCCGGCTTCTTCTGCTCCTCACGACGGGGGGCGCGCAGAACGCTATGAAAACACAGAACGAGAAAAAAGAACACCACTATCGGCACCACCAGCGCCAGTCGCCAGGTACCTGCATCTTTCATGGCATGGCTGACTACGAAAGGAGCAAGGCTGGTGCAGATGCTGGCGACGATGTTCGCTTCGGTGATGGCGATGACTCGCTCACTGCCAAAGCGATCCGCCAGTATAGTGGCCAAAGTTTGCCCCATGGTGCTGCCGTTGAATCCGCATATAAGAGAGGCACAGATTGTCACCACGGGATTGTGTATCGCGATCAACAGGGTGATAGCAGTGATCAGAGCGCAGCCACAGAGCCACGCCGTGCGAGGCCGACCGAGGCGAGCCATGATGCGCTCACCGGTAGATCCCGCGATCAGCACACCCAGCGCCCAGGCGCTGAAATGCAGAGCGGCAGTTGTGCAATCCAGTTTTAGCTCAGCGCGCATAAAGGGCATCAACGGACCCATTGCGCCCATGGCATAGCAGTAGTTGCCAATCAGTAGGTAGCACAGCCAGGTGAGCCGGTCGCGAACAAAAACAGGCTTCGGATTGTCGTTCAAGGTATTTTCCTGGACGGTGGGCGCTTCTATTCAAACCCTTAGCGGTGTGAAAAACAAGTACGCCGGGCGTGCGAAACTTTTTAAGCGAGTTCGACCAGCACGGGCTCTTCCGCATCGACGTCGACAGAGAGGTTTACACCGAGCTCTAAATCTCTCGCCGAGTAACTGACGGTTCCATCATGATGTACGTGGATAGCGGCTTCCACCTTGCGGGGACGGGGCAATCCCGCGCTGGCATCTTTGATGACAATCTCGTCGATTACATCGTTGCCTTGCACGAACTTCAGCTTCAGCCGCCCAGACTCCGGCATCTCCACGGAGTGATGAACGATAACCGGCAGAGGCGTATCCTTGCTGATTAAAGTCTTGAACTGACCGTTGGCTGCTTCCACTCCGATTGGAATAGTGAGGGTGTCCCAGACGACCCACTCGAGCAGTTGTTTTGTCAGAAGCGCGGCATAAAGTGAGGCGCCTGCGGCGGCGTACAGATCGCAGTTTTCATTTTCAGCATCGGGCGTGACGCCTTTGCATGCGGCTTTGGCGATGGTTGACCAGAGAAAGGGTGCTCTGGTGGCGTTGCCGACAAAGAGAACGCGCTCCGGCTTAATACCGTCGCGAGCGGCAACAGAGGAAACATCTTCTACGCAATGGCAGATGTTCTGGAGAATGTCGCTAGTCAGTGATTCGAAAACGCTGCCTTTCAGTTCGAGCTCTTTCTTGTCATCGCTCAGATCGTTCAGCCTCAGAAGCGCTAAATGGATAGTGGCTGAAGTTAGGGGATTCTTCGCTGTGAACGGTGGCGCGCATGGCAGCCCGTAGCGGTTAAATTGCCCGCCCAGAAGGCGCAGCTTAGACTCTTCGCAAGCAGCCTTGATTTTGACGTGAGCAATACTATCGGTTTGATCGAACGAACTGCCGATCTCTTCGATGTACTGACGCAACCATCGTTCGATGCGTTCATCAAACGAGGTTCCACCCAACCAAACCTCGCCTGAAGTGTATTTCACTTCGACAACCTTATTATGCACGTCGATCAATGAAACACTGAGAAAGGCAGCCCCCATCGACACGACCATCAGGGTGCAGTTGTCGCGCTCATTCTCGAAGCAGTAGTTAAGCGCTGCTGCCGTAGTTTCGTGAATAAGGGCGATGGGTTGCAAACCTGCCTTCTCTGCACAACTCTTCAATAGTTTGCGCTGGCGCGCATTGAAAGTGTGAGGCACAGTCAATACTGCTTTCGTCACGTCCATCGACAGCTGCCGCTGGGCGTATGCACGCGCTCCGGAGAGAATTTGCGACATGCAGTCGATGGCGTTCCATCGGGTCGTGCGCCCGACCTGCACGTTGTAATCACTGCCAAGCAACGGTTTGATTCCGTCAATGAAGATTCCATCGGACTTCGCATCATCAGGCGACATTCCCACGAATACTTTGCGCTCTTCCGAGATGTAAATTGTCGAGCGCATCCTGCTGGGCTCGATGAAGTGCACAGCGCCATCGAAAAATGCCGCCGCGCTCGTCGTATGGGTGCCGATGTCAATTCCGAGAGCTGCGTTCGGTTTTGTGTCAACGACAATTCCGTCTGATGCGTTGATTCCGAAGTCAGGACCGCCACGCTGCCGCTTCGGCTCCGTCTTAGTAGCCGGGATGCGAGGCTCCGTCGGGATCGTCGTCGGTTGTTGCTCGTTCACAAGAGAGATCTTCGCCTTGCCGATAATGTAGATATGCCCAAGTTTGAGCTTAAGGTCGCGCGGCTTGATTGGTTGTCAGATACGACTAGCCTCGCGTTAGAGTCTATGTTTTAATATTCAGAGCGGAGGGCCGCCAGGCTTCGCCGATGCGAGGCGTCCGCCAGCAAAAGTTTAGGCGCATCTGACCGAAGAGTCTGCGCCATCAACTCGAATGGGAGGAAATAGTAATGGGAAAAGCGCAAGACGCGAAGAAAGAAACTAAGAAGAAACCTACGAAGACGCCGAAAGAGAAGAAAGCAGCAAAAGCCGAAAAGAAAACTCGCAACAAATAACGCTTGCTGCTTGTCATTTCTGCGCACTGACCGGCAATCTGCAACATCAGTTTCAGCCTGAAGGCTGTACTGAGGCTGGTCTTGAGGAACCAGCCTCAATCGTGTCCCGTCATCTGATCCATTGAAAAGGCAGATGGGAGGCAAGGTTATGAGATTGCTCAGCTCGGCTGCGGGCATTATGGCTGCTTTGACCGTGGTACCACTGATGGTGCCGTCGGCGAGCGCCGCCTGCAGTAAGACGAAAACAGTAAGTTATACGACGCGGCGCGTTTACAACAATCGCGTTGTTTCATATCGCACGACCAGACGGTATGTTTCATCGTTGCCCGTTGAGACGGTGCGCACGGTAAAGACAACAAGAACTACATATACAACGGCTTTGGCGCCGGCGGTGATCCGACCGGTGACCGCGGTCAGATCTGTTGAAGTCGTGCGCCCTGCCGTGACGGCAATCGCGCCGTCTCCGGTGGTGATAATGTCGCACCATGACATGAAAAAACTGATGAAAGAACAGGAGCGCATGGCGGTTGTTGAACCGACGGTTGTGACGCAGCCAGTGGTGACCACCTCGCGCAACATCGTGGTTTCGCCTAATCCTGTTATCGTGCCCGATGACACGATGCGCTTGGGCTCTGGTCAGCAACTGATCTGGTATTAGGGTCTGACTGACTTTCTGGTTAACTAATCCGTACGAACGCCATTGGCGCCAGTAAAGCACGCACAGCGCAGTCTCGAAAGAGGCTGCGCTCTCGTCTGCAGGCGTTATAAGCTCATTGTCAAGTGGAACAACGTTGGAGTCGGTTGGCACGCGGATTCTAACGGAGTTAATCATGTCGAGACGTCGTCTGCTCAGCTCATGCAGCCTGGCGGTTTTGTTCGCCTGCGCCGCGCTTCCGGCCAACAGCGCAGGCTCACCGGCCAATACTTATGACACGCCGGGGCATGAAGCTCACGGCTCTGGCTCAGCGCCGAAAATGTACGACGCCCAGGGGCACGAGGTTACCCAAGCTCAGATAGATGCGATCCAGAGCTTCAATGAGGCAGTGCCGTTCATCAACAATGGTGACTGGGCGGCCGCTGCTCCCAAGTTGCAGAAAGCTGTGGAGCTGGACCCCAACCGTGGTGAGGCCTTGGTATTTCTAGGCAAATGCCAGGCGCACATGGGATTGATCGACCAGGCAATTGCCAATCTGCGCAAGGGTGTGAAGTTGGATCCCAACTTCTCTACCGGTTGGGCCGAGCTGGGAAGCGCTTGCGAAGGGACCGGCAAACTCGACGACGCGCTTGCTGCCTACAAAGAGTTTGTCGCGCGCAATCCGAACAGTGCGGAAACACCGACTGTGAAAGATTTGATTCGCGACCTTTCGCGTGAGCTGCAGGCTGAAAAAGAAGCACTCTTGAAAGACTCTGCAGCCAGAGATGGTACCGACTATTTTATGTTCGCCACGAGCAAAGGTGTAAGCCACTGGGATAAGACGAGGATGCCGTTGAAAGTTTACGTCAACTCTCCCATCGGTAAGCAAAACTATCGACCTGCCTTCAGCCAGGCCCTCGAACGTGCCTTCGACAAGTGGCAGAGTACAAGTGGAGGGCGCGTTTCCTTTGTTCGGGTAGCTTCACCGAAAGAGGCGAACATCGAGGTCAACTGGAGTGACAGCATACATGACGTTGCCTCGCTGGCTGAACATGGAGAGACGCGTACGCAGCTCACTTCCGAGGGCGTGCAACATGCCACCATCAATCTTCTTACGATCGAAGATCCCAACGATCAAGATAAACTGACCGACAATCTGATGTTTGGAGTTTGTTTGCATGAAGTGGGACACGCGCTGGGATTGCGCGGACACAGCAACGACCCGAACGACATCATGTTCTATTGCGTGCCGACTGCAGACAAAGAGTTTGATCTCTCCAATCGCGACATAGCCACTATGGCGCGTTTGTACGACACTGCCGAAAACAAGAATATAGCCGTTACGATCGCCGCCAACGAAATGTTGGGTGACGATCAAAAATCAGCATTGAACAACGAAGGCGTTACGCTGATGAATTCAGGCAACGTCGAGGGCGCCATCAAAAAATTTGAAGACAGCCTGGCGCAAGGAACGAAAGACAATCCGGCCTCCAAAAATCTGGCGTTGGCGCTCAATAATTTAGCGATCAAATATGCCAAGGCAAACGACTATCCGCGTGCAGAACCTCTTCTGAAGCGCGCTCTAGAGTTAGTCGATGACAACGATGCGCACAGCCATCTGGCAATCTTGCAAAATTACGTGCAAGTGTTGACTCTGCAACATAAAAACAGCGAAGCGGCAAAATTTCAGACGGCGTTGGCCGAGCTGAAGAAAAAGTAAGAGAGCGCTCCCTCCAGCGGAACTTTGCCCCTGGCCGCCCGTCGACTGCGCATGTTAAGTGCTGATCACTTGAAATGTGTTCGGCAGCGCTACCATATCCGCTTTGAAGCTTCCCGGATGCTGCTGATGTCGAAAAACTGGCTGCAATATGGATTACTAGTGGTCGTGGGCGTGTCGATGGCCGTCGCCCCCTTTGCGCCCGTGCAGGCGCTCAATCCTGCGCGAGTCTGTCCACCGATCGCGTCGTACCTGCCTACCGACGAGCCCCAAACGTCGTCGACTTTCGTCGAGCGGCTTTCCAGCGGCTTTTACATCGACTGGACCGGATGGCTGCGCGTCACTGCCAGTGAGTTGGAGCCGGTGATCAACGACATCGCCGACTGCGACATCATTCGTACGGCAGTGATCAAGCCGGTCCCGGAGACGATCTTGAAAGCGGATTTGACGTTGCGACGTGATGGACACGTCGTCTCCATGGAGATAGATGGTCAACACTGCTATGAGCGGCGTAAGAGACAGATTATGGAAGGATTGCAGCTGCCGGCGTTTCCCATCGGATCGGAGTTGAATTCGATCACGGTGCGGTTCGATATGGGGCAGCATCAAATTACGGTTGTGCCGCAGCTGACGCAGGTCGCCGGCGCAGAAACGACAGTGCACTAAGTTCGTGCAGTGGAGCGCCGGGCTCCTGCCCGGCACCGAGCGCGCTTGTTGCGCAGCACTTCACCGTGATTGTCGGTAGTAACTGAGCATGTCGGGCTTACTGCGCAACCAGTCGGTCATGGCAATGAAGCCTTGCTCTAACGTGAATTTGGGCGACCAGCCGAGATCACGGTGGATGCGTTTGGTATCGGCGACCCAGACCGTGGTGTCCCAGTTGCGGTTGGGCATCGAGCCCCAGTGCGGCTCTTCTGCGATTGAGAATATCTTGCGTGATAGCTCCACGAGCTGTTTCAGTTTGGTTTGCCTCGAACTGCCGACGTTGTAGACGCCGCCTGTATCCTCGCCGTCCGCGATTGATGGTGTGCTGGCCGCAAGCACAATCGCGTCCAGCGCATCGTCGATATAAACGAAGTCGCGAGCGATCTCGCCGTCAACGAGCTTGGGGAGCCGTCCTTCTAGCCCGTTGACGATCAGTGCCGGCAACAACCGTTTTGGCTCTTCGTAAGCACCATATACGGAGTAGAGTCTCAGAGTGCGCATATTCAGTCCGCGTGCGCGTGCAAGATATGAGCAATAGTGAGTGGCTGCGAGTTTGCTGGCACCATAGATGCTAGTGGGATCGGCAAACTCTCTTTCGTGCGGTGCGTGATCTTTCATGCCATATTCAGAAGACGAGCCCGTGTAGACAAAACTTTCAAAACCAGTACCTGCGCAGGCTTCGCTCAAGTTAACAGTGCCAAGCAAGTTGGTTTTGAGCATCTGTTCTGCATCAGTCTGCCATGAATAGGCACCGTGGGCCGCGAGATGAAACACCCACTGTGGGCGCGCTTCTCTAACGCATGCCCGAACAGAATCGGCATCATGCAAGTGCAACTCGTGCACGGCAGCGTTCGCCGTGATGTCGCGCAGACGCCAATCGGAATAGCCCGGACGTACGATGAGGTGCACGTCCATGCCCTCTTGCAGCATGCGCCGCGTCAGGTTTGCTCCGATAAATCCGTTTGCACCAGTAATCAACACTCGACGCATCGTCAATGCCTCCTGTGCAAAGTGTATCGCATATGTTGATGGCAATCAGCGTTTTCAAGAATACTCGCATCTATATATGGCACCACGCGCGGCGGCATTATCGTTGCACGGCGTTCGCATGCTTTGATGCGAACTGAAATTGATAAGATGTAAGTTCCGCAAAAACAGCCGTTTTCGGACGTAGTGCAGTTGAGTTCTGCAACGTTTCGTAATCAAAATTGCGTTTTGCTACACAAACAACACGTCCGTTAATCCGGTCTGGAAACGCCCATCTGTGCTGGGTTTCAACCATTTGTGCAAATCGCTAAATGAGCGCGCGCTGTTACATTATTCGAAAAAAGGTTGCGCATAATCGCATGCGGTCTTAACCTGTTCTTAGCCAAATGGCTGCAACAATCCTATTGTTCCAGCGTATATGGAGAGAGAGATGCCCGACGCGCGAACAGTTCAACAAAATACTCCACTGGTTTCGAACCCCATCGTAATGCAGATGTGTTGCGTTCTCCAGACAACCATTAAGTGCCGGCACCGCGCAGCACGTCAATGAAGTTTTAAGCGCGACAATCGCGCACGCCAGACAAAAGCCAGGGGTGATGCGGTATGCGCGCCCCAGGTAGGCGGATATATAAAGAAAGTTGGTATCACATGCAAAATCAAACTGTTTACAAATACGCTCATGCCCCCACCATGCAGGTGCAGTCGGTGCGCGGTTTGAGAACCAAGTTAGTAATCACGGATGTCGACGGCACGCTCGCTTCATTCTGGGATTACTTCGTGCCCGCCATGCGCGAGTATCTCGACCACACCCGCAGTCAGCTCGATGTGCCGGTGGAAATGTTCACGAAAGATCTCGGGAAAATAATCGATGAGAGAGGGACGCATGAGTTTCCCTGGCTTCTCGAGTGCACTGAGTTCGCACGTCAACAGTATTCAGGGCGCCCGCAAGAATTTTTCGACAGATACGTGCGACCGTTTTGGGAGTCTCTCGACGAAAACAGAGAGAAGTATCTGAGACCGTTTCCGATGGTTGTTGAGACGCTCGAGGCGCTCAAGTCTCAAGGCATAAAGATCGTCGCGCTCAGCGACGCGCCGGAGTACATGGCGCGAGTACGCAACAAGCAGCTGTTCAACGGCGTGCTTGACGCAGTTTATGCGTTGGATACGCCCGAACCGGCGCCAAAACATCTGTTTGACCCAAGTGGTCTCGAGTACGGCAGAGGGCGAATTAAATCGTTGCGCGCGTCATGCGTGGATTGCATCAGCCCCATCAAAGTGCTGCCGCTGGACTATGAAAAGCCCAGCGCCATGGGTGTCGACAGAATTCTGGAAGACTTCGGCGTACTGCCGCATGAAGTCATCTTCATTGGCGACAGTGTCGTGAAAGATGGAATGGTGGCTGCTTCGCGGGGAATGCGATTCATTTGGGCGCACTACGGCATCACGCTGCCGGCGGAGTACGATCAAATGATTCACTATTCGCTCAAGCCTGAAGCGAAAGAACCCGCGCCGCAGCCGTATCTGCTGCCTCCGGCAGTGGCTGTGGCGGCGCGTTATGACGAAGTGCTCAACCACATTTGAGCCCAGATTGGGCTTACAGTTTATGAACGAGAGACGAACGGCGCAATCACTTGCGCCGTTTGTTCATACTTGGTTGTAATTCGTAGATCTACCCATGACAGGTATGAGAAAGCCGAATATCCTCAATCTACCTTTTGGACTCCCAGATGCCGTTCGAATTAGATACCCGCACAAACGTTCTTCATAAAGTCGAAGAGCTGTATGAAGAAGACAAAGAGCCCGCCAAGCTTTGTTTGCTGGCGGTCGCTGGTATAGGCGCCGTGGCCGCGGCGGGACTGGGCATCAGGGCGCTTTTGCAGGAAACACCGGAAGTGTTTGCAGCGGTGGGCAGCCCCGAATTTGATGCCTTGCAGGATTCGGTACGGTTGACTGCCGATACGCCGTTGCGTCCCATCGCTACTTGCGATGCTCTCGGCGATAAACATTTTCTCGCAGCTCCCAGCATCTCTCGCGGCGCTTCAACCTGGCGTGTGAATCTTCCCGATGAACTGTATTCAACACAGGCGATGCCGCATGGCCCCGGGGAAATCCTGCAGTTTGAAGACTTGACCGTAACTCACACGCCTGTGGAGGTGCGGCTGGAGCGACCGACTTGGGGCACTGTCTCTCTGCGGAAGCCATCGTCGACAGGGCGGATCTATGACCCGGAAGGTACTTTGCGAATGGCGCTGAACCCGGCAGGTGATGAGCTTCGCTATGATACCGAAGGCAAGTTAACCGGGATTGCGCGCAACGCGCACCGGCGCATCGATTTGTACACTAAGTCGCTGGACATAGGTCCGAAGCCAACCAAGACGTAGGCGCTCGACGCGGGTTTCGCCGAGCTGAGCCAACCGATATCGACTTACTCAGTTGCCCGCCGCGCGCCGGCCGAGCTGAGCCCCCTCGTATTTAAGCCCGGCTAATGCATCGGCGCGAATTCCAGACTATTCTGGCGATTCACATGACATCGGTTGGCGATGCATTAGCCGGCGTATTCGTCTGTAATCTGAGAGTGGCAATCTAGTTGCTGGCAGAGAAAGTACTAGTTCGAGCCCGGGAGACGAAAGTCGCGAAGCCACGTCGCTACGCGTTGCTTAGCTGCGCGGTCGTCGGACTCGCGCTTTTCTCGGTCGTCAATATTGCCTGGGGGCTGATAAATCCGCTCCGTCTAGTAAACCCGACGCGATGGAGCCAGCTTCGGCAAAACTACATCGTGGCCAAACTGTCGCCGATTCTCGAGGCGCCCAACGCCGCGGACGTTCTTTTGCTGGGTTCCTCCCTGACTCTTGCACCGGCAATGCGCTGCGATGATGCCATCGCACATCGCCCGCGCCGCGTCGATCTATGGTACTGGCATGAATACATGCCTACCTATGCGAAAGCCAATTACTTGCAGCAAACCCTGTCGCGAATGCTGCATCGTGATGTGCAGGTGCAGAATGCATCGGTGATCGCATCTGTAGTCTCCGATCAAGAGCTCATTCTGCGGCGATATCTTGAATCTAAGAAGCCCGCCTGCGTAGTTCTGTGCACAGCGCCCCGAGATTATATCGACCCCAACTGCCCTCCCGATAAAACATCTACATATCAGTTTTTAGCGAACGGTGATGATCTGCTCGATCTTGCTTCTACGAAAAATCTCTGGTCGAATGGCGGATTGGAGACCCTCTGGATTCGCGCATGCGGACTTTATCGGCATCGCGCCGAGCTAACGGCGCTGGTGCAACAATGTTGCGCGGACACTGCCAACACGGTGGGCACAAAAATTTGGAAACAAAAGTGGAACCACATTGCCACCACCGCTGATGAGGTTCCGAATGTTCCGCAGTATGCTTCCGATGAAACAAAAGTAGCGTGGCGGAGAGACATCGATCACTATCGCAAGATGTACTTCCCCATGACCGACGAACAGTACGATCGGCAGATGAGAGCCCTGCGTCAGCTCTTATCGCTGTGCAAATCCGATAAAGTGCCAATCGTGTTGGTAGATATGCCTCTCACGAAGGATAATCTCGCCCTGCTCCCGCAAGAGTTTAAAACGAAACTTCTTTGCGACATCGAAAAAACAGCCAAAGACAATGGTGTCACCGTGTACAAACCGAATGACGACATCCACTTCGGCGCAAAAGACTTCGAAGACTCCGCCCATCTGAGTTCCGCCGGTGGTTTCAAATTCTTCGACTGGCTGGCTGGAAAAGTCAGCGCTCGGATTTAGGATGCTGCAGGCTCGAACTAACTAGCCGGGGCCAAGACTGAGGTCGCTCAAAATCCGTTAATGGTCAGTGTAAGCGCATTTTTCCGGGACTTCTCGTCCCAGGAGCCGATTCCATATTGAGTGAACCGTCCTTCAATGTCCATCACTGTCACGCACGGGACAACGTGCAGCGTTCCTTGCTCGTCCATATACAAGACGTCAAGCTTGGATGAAGCGTTTCTACGCGATTCTGTTTTGAACCAATGCCACAGTCCATCCGGAACAATCTCAAATTTTCTGCGCGTGTAATGCGAGTATGGAACAGCGTCAATCGGTAGGCCGTATGCTTTTGAAAGGCGAATCGGAGAACTCCCGCAAACGAAGTCTGGGACAGTATCGGCCCAATAGTGGGAACAGCCAGAATCGTAGGGGAGGGAAACGAAGATCTGTTCTCCCGGACGCATTGTTTTGGGGTGCAGTTGCTGCAGTTGACGGGTGAAATCAGTGTCAAAGCGCATGGTGAAGATATATTGCCGAACGATGTCACTGAATGCTACTGCTTCAGTGAAGCAGCAGAGCAAAAGCGCGACACTAACGCAGTCGATAAATCTTACGTTGCGCAGGTATATTCGAGAAAACTCGAAAGACGCGGCTGCTAACATCGACAATCCGAGCGTGGGAAAATACAACAGACGAGATGCAACCTCGTTCGGCGAGAGGATCGCACTTGTTGCGCCCCCGACGAGGAAAATGTAGGTTCCCATCAGCATCAATATCGGCAGATACTGCCGTTGGGATGGTAGGCGTTCTGCTCGAGTCGCTTTCATCGCAGCGCAGGCGGCAATTAGTGTGACAACGGCGAGTGCTAGAGGCAACGCTAAACTCATGTCAGCACGAAAATCGTACCGCACGAAGCTGCCCAAACGCCGGCACGTATCTTCTAAATGCTGCAGTCCGAAGATCCTGTTGGATGCGTCTATACAAGCACTCAAAGCTCGCACGATCACATCTGATTGGCG
This sequence comes from Planktothrix sp., assembly GCA_036703195.1. Lineage (GTDB taxonomy): Bacteria > Cyanobacteriota > Vampirovibrionia > Obscuribacterales > Obscuribacteraceae > DATNPN01. The sequence goes on from DATNPN010000043.1 coordinate 182,693, forward strand.
CATGTGATTGCGCTCTATCCAAATCGGCGTCGACCGAGTCGATAAGATCGTCATATGAAAGAGAGTGGCGGCAATCGGTGCAAACGCGTAGGCCAGATCGTCCCACCGAGGTTTTCTCCTGTTCTTGACACAATCAGCTATCAGCAGCGCCGGGAAAACTGGCACAAGCACGATAAGGATCTCGTACAGGTGTAATGAAATCCAATAGATTGCTGTGCTAAGGGCGCACTTAGCTAGTTTAGGCAATCCGCTCATGCAAATCAGACCGATCGTCATAGCTGCCATCACGACAACAATGTACATCTGGGCGTTGTAAGTGAGGACTGCATGATGTTTCGCACCGTTAGCCAAATACAACAGCGCGCCGATAGTGGCTGCCGGCTTTGAGGTAATGCGCTTGAGTCCGAAATAGAGAAGTACGCTTGATAGTACGTACAATCCCACAAATGAATAGATCACCGCGTCAAGATTTCGATTGAAAATCTCGTACACCAGCCCGTACACCTGTGCGAGATAGCCTCGGTGATTGGCAATGTCGACGTACCCGGTAACAACCGCGGGGAGCGGCACTAACTTGATCAGATCGGTCTGTGCGTAATCATCTCCGTCATATCGGGTTGTTCCAGGTAATTGCCAAAATATGAGGAGAGCGAAGGATGCAATCAGGGCAAGAGGATAAATTCGCAGCCACAGCTTCTTAGCGCTAAAAGACTGGCGCTCTTCGACGCGAATCGAACTTTCATCATTATGTGTTGCTAGAACCAGAGAATCAATTGCCATGGTCGGATACGATAGCACTTAAGCAATTTGATGTACTGACAGCGAGCTAATGCCGGACCAGTGGTATTCTTAGCCCGAGTTCAGATTCGATACGCAGCGCTTTGCGTACGAGCCAAAAGGAATGATTGAATGTGCGATCAATAAGAACCACATCGCTGTATGAAGAGTAACGTGAACATGTTCGGAATGATCGAGGGTCGGTTTGTCCGCCGAGATATGTTAGCCAAGGCTGTGCTGCCTCTTCTGCTGTTTTGCGTTTCATCGATACCGCCAGGGTTGTCCGAGCCAGCGGGTGAATCAGTGGGAGCGACTACCGATGCTCCGGCAAGCACCACGGATGTACACCTCGATCGATTTGAACCCATGATCCGAGCGTTTGAACTTCGAGATCGGCTGAGGATGCCGCCTGCTGGATGTACTGTTTTCGTGGGCAGTTCAACCTTCGCCAAATGGAGAAATCTGGAAAAAACATTTGAGGAGTTTGCCGCGGTCAATCGGGGCTTTGGCGGCTCGACAATTCCAGAAGTGAATCACTATACTTCGCGGATTGTCACCAACTACAAACCAAGCAAAATTGTCTTCTACTGTGGCTCCAACGACATTGCCGAACTTCACCATAATGGACAGCAGGTCTTTGAGGATTTCAAATCTTTTGTGCAGCAGGTCCATCAGGCGCTGCCGTACTGCCAAATCTACTTCATCTCGGAAAGCGTTGCACCCTCTAGAAGCTGCATGGTTGACGATTTCGTGAAGAGCAATTCACTGGTGCAAGAGTTCGTAAAATCGATGCCCTACGTGCATTTCATCGATGTCTTGCCTGCTATGCAAAATAAGGACGGCAGACTGCGTACTGATCTATTCGGAATCGATCGCCTGCACATGACGCCCGAGGGCTATGCACTCTGGACGCCGATAATCAGAACAGCGCTCAATCAACAGATTGGCAAATAACTGTTATCACAGCCAAATAGGGTCGTCTTCGGTTGGGCCGAAACTAATGCTGCCTGTAGAACAGCAGCGCGCTTTTGGATTGGATTGCAGTTGTCCAGCCGGGGGTATGCGGGAGTTCTTGGGCGATTTTGAGGTCGGGTGTCACGAATACCCACTGCACGCTGTATCTGTTGAGCGCGTCCTGCCAGCCGGGTTGACAGTCCGCGATGTGCAGATACTCTTCGCACAGTTGATCGCCATGCATATCGAAGCGAGTGTCGATGAAGACTTGCGGGCACGGGGACATGTTCCAAATCAGCACGTCACCAAATTGCGGCGTGTTGAATCCGTGACCTTGTGGCGGGTTTTTCTCCAAATAATCCATTGCCTCGATGGGATAACCAAAAGCGCCGCTGCCTTGCGGAAGCTGCGGTGTGACGGGACCGAGCGCAATCAATAACACACCGACTATGACAAGAATTCCATGCAAGAACAGCGACAGAGTGTTCGGCGAAAACAGTTCTTTCGCTCGTGCATTGGCGAAGTCGCCGATTGTTGATGGTTCTCCGCTTGTGTGAAATTGGGAGCGCAACCATGCGTCTTCGTAGATCATGCAGAGTGAGGAGAATGGTATCAATCTGTTGTGCTGAAAGCCGAGCACGATTAAAGTGGCTATAAACACTGGTGGAAACCAGCCGGGACGGGCGTTGGATCCGGATGATTTGTACGACTGAAAACAGTCCCAGACCGCGATTAGTGATAAAAAATAGAACGGGAAGTAGTACCAGTTAAACCAATTTGAGGGACCGATCGAGTGCAATTCGATGATGAACTTGTTGATTGGTGAGAAGAAGAGAAGAGGGATGTATCTCCAAAGGTTGATGCCGTATGGGTTTAATAGCGTGCACGCGACCGATCCGGCCAATGCGACTGCTGCTGTCGCATACGGAAAATGTTTTGTCTTCTTCCTGCCCACGCAAATCCACTCGAGAGTGCTAAAGATGACATACACGGACATGACGATCAACCCGCTCGTGCAGCCGGTGTGTAGGTTGCACCAGACAGCCATTAGGGCGCAGAACGTACCAACCAATTTCCAATCGATCGGATTGTTTGTATCGGTTTCAATCGCTTTTTTGTCTTTCAATCGCATGGTGATGAGAACGCTCATCCAGGCGGAGAGCATCAAGTAGGAGCATATCTCCGGTCTCACCAGGAAGTGAAACGAGCCAGCCATCATGGCTAGAATGATCAGTGCAAAACTCCTCAGTTGTGGAAGATCAAGCTTGCGAAAACAGATGAGCGGAAGGCAGATCCAGGCGATGTATAAAATTACAGCTGCGAACGCAAGTAAGAGGATCAATCCGCCCAGATGAATGCAGGTGTAAAAGATCAGCTCTGTGAGCCACTGATACATGACGAACGGTTTGGGATCACCGAGCGCAAATGTATACGAGAACGGATCGGTCGTAGGTAGTTTGCCGGATTTAAACATAAGGCGCCCGAGCGCCGCTAGCCAGCAGGTATCAGGATCGTGGAGCCCCGCCCCTGCGACCCATGCCCCGAGCAGAAATACCGGAAAGATAAACAGCCTGACTGCAGCCTTCCCCAGAAGTCTTCCGACCTGGCTCTTGCCAAAACCCTCAGGCGGCTTGTCTTCTGCCGCGGTCATCCAGATGCATCACTCCCATTCGATGGTGGCAGGTGGTTTGGATGTGACGTCCAGCACAACGCGATTGATTCCCGGGACTTCATTAACGATGCGAGACGATATCGTCTCGAGCAGGTCGTATGGAAGCCGTGCCCAGTCCGCAGTCATGCCGTCTTCCGAAGTGACGGCGCGTATCACGATCTGGTTTTGATACGTTCGTTGATCGCCCATGACGCCGACCGATTTTGTCGGCAAGAGGACGCCGAAAGCCTGCCAGAGCTGCTTGTACAACCCGTGTGCCTTGATCTCTTCGCGGATAATCCAGTCAGCATCGCGAAGAGTCTTCAAACGTTCTTTCGTTACTTCGCCCAGAATGCGGATTGCCAGACCCGGTCCAGGGAATGGGTGTCTGACCAGAATCCCTTCAGGAACGCTGAGCTCTTTGGCGACGCGGCGGACTTCGTCTTTAAACAGCTTTGCAAACGGCTCGATCAGTTTGAATTGCAAATCTTTCGGCAGTCCACCGACATTATGGTGCGATTTGATTTTCACCGCCACGCGTTCGCCGGTTTTGGGATCGACCTTAGTGCCTGCAGACTCGATCACGTCAGGATAGAGCGTGCCTTGAGCGAGATAGTCGAAAGGACCGAGTCTTTTCGACTCTTCTTCGAAGACCCTGATAAACTCTTCGCCGATCTTCTTGCGTTTCTCCTCAGGATCGATAACTCCTGCAATTTTGTCGATAAATCTTTGGCGCGCCTTGACGAAATGCACTTTGATTTTGAAATCTCTCTCGAACGTTTCTACCAGCCACTCGGGCTCGTTCTTTCGCATAAAACCTTGATCGATGAACATGCAGGTGAGGTTGTCGCCAATCGCCTCGTGCATCAAAAATGCCAGGGTCGAACTGTCGACGCCGCCGGAAAGAGCCAGCAAAACACGCTTGCCTTGCGCTCTGTTGCGAATATCGTCCAGTGCGAAATCGATGAATCGTCGCATCGTCCAACCTTGCGTGCAGCGGCAGACGTTAACGACGAAGTTTTTCAAAATCTGCAGCCCGCCACGAGTGTGGTGCACTTCGGGGTGGAATTGTACTCCGTAAAAATGTCTCTCTTCATTGGCAATTGATGCCACAGGCGTGGCCATCGTACGCGCCACTACGGAAAAACCGGGCGGCAGTACGGTGACACTGTCACCATGGCTCATCCAGCTTTCGATCGCCGAATCCATCTCGGCGAAGAGGTTGCCGTGGCTGACGACTGTGAGCGTTGCTCGCCCGTACTCCTTCAACTCGGCTGCCTCCACTGTGCCGCCAAGGTCGTTCGCCATGAGTTGCATGCCGTAGCAAACACCGAGAACCGGCAGCCCCAACTTCCAAATTTCCGGGTCTAGCTTTGGAGCATGTTGCTCGTAGACGCTGTTCGGTCCGCCCGACAAGATAATGCCACTCGGATTGAGCCTTTTGAGCTCCGCAGCGCTGATACTGCAAGGGAGAAGCTCGGAATATGTGTTTAATTCGCGCACGCGCCTGGCAATCAGCTGCGAATACTGAGAGCCGAAGTCCAAAACGGCAATGCTGTCTTGCAGCGAGTTGTCGCCCATGGGCTCGTGTGGGCGTTTCTTTGTTTCGCCTTGCGTGGAAGTCAATTGCTGCCTCCTTGTGGGTGATTCTATTATGCACTTCTAATGAGCCCGTTCAAGGCTTGGCACCGAGAGTGAAACAGGTCTTCACTCAGCGGCGGTTAACGGCAATACCAAATGGGCAAGTCGTATATGCGCACCACATAAGGCTTTCAAGGACATGCATCTACCGCCCGACTTCGCTGTTTCTGAAATTGACCTGCCTAACTTTCATGCTGTCTCGCCAGGCATTTATCGAGGCGGGCAGCCGAGCGATATGGGATTTGCCTGGTTGAAACAGTTGGGGGTGCGGACGATTCTCAATTTGAGAGAGGAGAAGTCGCAGATCAGGTCTGAAGAGCTGATTGTGCTCGAGCTGGGAATGAAATACGTCAGTGTGGTTCTAAATCCTTTTATCGAACCGAGCGAAGAGCAAATTCAGAGTTGCCTGGATGTTTTGCTTGCCGCTGGTGACGAGCCTGTATTCGTTCATTGTTTGCACGGGATGGATCGAACCGGCACGGTAATTGGCGCGCATCGCATGGTGGCTGAAGATTGGGAGAAGGAACGTGCCTACGAGGAAATGTTGAAGCACGGATTTCATGCCGAGTTCGCCAACCTCACACGTGCGATTGAAGGCATCGCGAGCAGAGTCGCGCGTGCGAAATCCGTGCCGGTGTCAGAATTGGAAATTTGAATATGACGCCACCTGTAGTGGCGGAATCGCTTTGTGTTTTAGGTCAAGCCGATGACTAGTCAGTGATTGCTAAACTGCGCCTGACTTTGCCACCGAGGTCGAAATACTGAGCGATTTTTTCATTGACGCTGAACTCATCGGAGTTGAGTGGACGGCCGTTCGTCGGCGAAAATTCGCTCTCAGCTCCTTCCCCGACAGCCCTTCCATGCCAGGTGTGTCCGCCGCGCTTGATCACGTACTCTCTGACCGGTGCATTCGCTGATTGAGGTGAACTGAAATTGTGTTCGGTAAATAGTTCAGTGTCGACACTTGGTTCAATTTTTGTTAGCCCACTTGCGGAGGCATATTTTTCTGCTTGCAAGGCGGGTCTCGATGTATTGATGTTTGTGTGACCGAATAGCTTCAACATGGAAGTGTTCTTTCCCGCGCCGCCTATAGCTGGAAAATTCAGGTCATTCGTTCCGCGAACGAACAGGCCTTTGAGGTGAGCTTGTGGCATATCCGATTCAGCCAATGAACCGGAGATGGAGGCGACTCCTGATACGGGCAGTCGTTCTCCTGTCGATACGGCTTTGTTTACGAGCCAGGCGCCATCAGAAAACCCTGTGAGAACAAATCTATTTGGATCCACCTTCATTGCTTTGGGCAGCGCATCAACAATGTTGCGCACCAACTGGACGTCGTTGCCGAGCTTGGGACGGTAGTTCAAAGGAAGTCCTTCAGCGTTCCACGAGGTGAGACTTTTGCCCGCCCACTTGAGTGGTGTCAGTCGAGCCTGAGGAGCTTGTTCGGGAAACACCGAAAGGAAACCATACTTGTCGGAAGTGGCTCCGAGCCCGTTGATTTTGTTTAGAGCGCCAGCCGGTCTATTCAACTGTGTGGAATCGAATCCAACCAGTGCTGCATTCTCCTTGGCTGCGTCAAAACCTGGTGGGATATGCACGGTGAGAGCTCGTTTAATGCCCCCGCCCGCATCGATGCTCAGTCTCATTTCCAGTGCTTCGTGAGTGGGATTGCTGGGAATTGTCGTTTCCAACAATGAAGGCAGATTGTCTATCGCAAGTTGGGCGGATCTCTCTTCTGTGGCCAGTTTGGCAACATTTGCGACAATCTTTAGTCCCCCTATTGACGCACCGGCCACCGCCGCAAGGCAGAGTAGTTCACCTACGTGTTGAGACGGATGCTCTGCTGCATCGGCTATGTCTTGGCGAACATGTTGCACCAGTTCGGTGACCATGTGAGCTCCTCTTCGAGTCTGTTATATGTCTGTCGGGTGAGCGCATCATAGGGGAGAGACCTGTGACAGTCACTGGGGAGATTACGTGTATCCGAAGGATGGTCGAAGACTGATTTCAGTCGCTATCAGACGAGCACACTTCAACTGTTGCGTCCTAATTGCCGCATAATGAAACGCAGAGGTTCTGTTATGCGCCAGGACGTGCTGGCTGTGACCGAGTCGTACTCTCGGCTTTTATAGGCTAGTTGTGCGCTGCGGCGCATTGAATAGTACGCAACTTCGCGATAGCCGTCGAGTGAATCGATTTGTAGTTTGCCCGCTTTAACCAGTTCATCAATGAGAGTCCCGGCGAGCTCGGTAAAACGCATGCAGTACTCGTCCCTGCTTATGCCCAGCTCTTTCAGATAGCGCTCATACTGCTTGCTCAGACGATAAAAGTCCAGCACCCAATCCATGTTTTTCATCAGTGCCATCGTTTTGCTTTCCGAGTGTTGGCGGAAAGTTACCAACGGCTCTGCGATGTTAAACAGGTCACCGTGCTCGAGAATGCGCAGCCAGTAATCGAGATCGCCGAGCGATTGATAATTTTCATCGAAGAGCAAATCTTTGAATTTAGCATTGAACATGACGGCTACGGGTTCGCCAATCAGATTGCGGTAGCTACCAAGGCACTGAAGCAGCGCTTTCTTCCCATCCACGCGCCCGGGTGGTAGGGTTTCCTCCACATTATCTTGAGCGCGCGCCTTATATAGATCGGAAGAGTCCCGTCCGGCGCAGGCAAGAACGACGCTTGCGTTTTCCTGAAACACTGCCACCATGCGCTCAACCGCGCGGGTGTCGAGCAGGTCATCTTGGGCGAAAGGCTTAATCAGTTGCCCTGTCGCGCGCTTGAGACAAGCGTTGTAGTTGCCGAATAGCCCTAAGCGGTGCTCGTTTTGCCAGAAGATAATTTTGTTGTTATCAGCGGCGCGACGCTGAACTATTGCAAAAGTTTCATCATTCGAGCGATCGTCCGATATGAGCAGCTCGACTTCGCTGTACGTCTGAGCGAGCACGCTGTCTATTGCTTCTTCAATGTATTGGCGCCCGTCAAACGTGGGCAAGCAAACTGAAACCAGCACTGCAAGCTACCTTCAGACCGTTGTCGCCGCTTCAGGCTATAAGGTTTTGCCCTCAAGCCAATTACTAAACTTTAAGCAAGGAGCCATGCTAAGTGGTTCTCAAGTTTAAGTGAAAAACCGCGTGTTATTATGCTCGCCGCAGTTTTCAGGTATACCGAATGACCCGAGTACTTATTACTGGCATCACCGGCATGGTCGGTTCGCACCTCGCCGAATACCTCCTGGCGCAGCAGAAGCATTGTGATGTCTTCGGCGTCAAACGGTGGCGCAGCAGCACTGCCAACATTGATGGCATCAAGGACGAGATAAATCTGGTCGATTGCGATTTGATGGATCCGCATGGGACCAACGATCTGATCAAGACGGTTCGCCCCGACTATGTGTTTCACCTGGCTGCTCAAAGTTTTGTGCCGGATTCATGGAAGAGTCCCCATGTGTCACTGATCGGCAATGTGACGATGCAGCTCAACCTGTTTGAGGCCATCAGGCACGCTGGCGTCGAGCCGATCGTGCAGGTGGCGCTCAGTTCTGAAGAGTACGGTAGGGTCTATCCGGATGAACTGCCCATCACCGAGAAAAATCAGCTGCGCCCCTTAAGTCCATATGCGGTGAGCAAAGTGACGCAAGACATGCTTGCTTACCAGTACTTCGAAAGCTACGGTTTGAAAGTAATTCGCACCCGCGCGTTCAACCATGAGGGTCCACGACGAGGCGAGGTGTTTGTCACGTCGAATTTCGCTAAGCAGGTAGCCGAGATTGAAGCGGGATTAAAACCGCCGGTGCTTCATGTTGGCAACCTGGACGCCATGCGCGACTGGCTCGATGTGCGCGATGTCGTACGGGCTTACTGGATGGCGACAAATCTGTGCAAGCCTGGCGACGACTACGTTATTGCTTCCGGTGTTTCGCGCTCGATTCGCGAGATGCTGAATTATCTGCTTAGTCTTACGGATGTAGAAATTGAAGTTCGTCCGGATCCGGCGCGATTTAGACCTTCTGATGTCGTGCTGCTGCACGGCGACGCTTCCAAGTTCAAGAAGCAAACAGGCTGGCAGCCGGAGATTCCCTTCGATAAGACGATGGCTGATCTGCTGGATTACTGGCGCGAACGAGTCAGCGTGCCGATCAAACAGTCGGTGCAGCCGGTATTCAACCAGGCGGCAGCGGCGTCTCGCGGCGCCTAAGGCGCTGCAGGGAAAACGGGCTCACTTAAGCGGGTCGCTGCAAGCGACCCGAACCGTCGATTGCCTGCTTTTCCAAGGCTGATAATCTCTACTACTTAAAAACCCTGAAATTTCAATCACGCGCGGGTCTGCCATACTTCAGCAACGGCGGAAGTCCGCCTGCTTTTACCACCGAATCGGAGGTGTTTGTTTTGGATCGGGCAATTATCATCGCGGGCGGCAAAGGCGAGAGACTGCGTCCTTACACCGAGGACCGTCCGAAAGCAATGATTCCGGTGTTAGGCAACCCTTTGCTCTCTTTTCAACTCCGCTTACTCAGTTCGCACGGTTTCAAAAAGATTGCCATCTGTTGCGGTTATCGCAATGAAGTGCTGAAAGAGCATTTTGGCGACGGCTCCAAGTTTGGTGTGCATATCGACTACCTCGTCGAGGACGAGCCGCTTGGGCGCGGTGGCGCATTGCGCCGTGCTCTCGAGCACGTGCAGGCGCACGAGCCCGTGGTAGCGATGAACGGTGACTCGCTCACCAACATCAACTTGAGCGACCTGACTGCGTTTCACAAGAAATATCATCCTGCGGCCACGCTGGTGACGGTGCCGTTGCGCAGCCCATACGGCATCATCGATGTGAAAGACGATAATCTAGTCGGCGGTTTTACGGAAAAACCCGAGCTGCCATTCTGGATCAACGCCGGCATCTATGTCCTCGATCCGCGCATTGTCGACGATCTGCCGATCAAAGGCGATCATGAGGAGTTGACTTTCCCTAAACTGGCGCAAGCCAATCAGCTGCGCGTCTACAAAACGCGTGCCTTCTGGAAGACGATCGATACGGTAAAAGACCTGACCGAAGTTCGCAGCGAATTCGAACAACTAGTGTTCGGTGCGTTCTTGCAATCAGGTGCCCTCGGCGTAGTGTAAGGAGCTAGTCATGCCCCACTTCGGTAATGTCATAGTCACAGGCGGTGCCGGGTTTTTGGGACAGCGAGTTGTCTCGCAGTTGCGCGCGGCGGGATATGAGGATATTTTCGTGCCGCGCAGCCGCGATTACGATCTGACTGAACAAGCGGCCGTGCGCCGATTGCTGCATGACGTCAAGCCGCAATTGGTGGTTCACCTCGCTGCACAAGTGGGCGGAATCGGCGCCAATCGCGAAAATCCTGGCAAATATTTCTACGATAATGCCATGATGGGCATCATGCTCATGGAGGAAGCGCGACGCTCGGGCGTGCACAAGTTAGTGGTGGTAGGCACCATTTGCTCGTATCCGAAGTTCACTCCGGTGCCGTTCAAGGAAGAAGATCTGTGGATCGGCTATCCGGAAGAGACGAATGCACCGTACGGTCTAGCTAAAAAGATGCTGCTCGTGCAGTCGCAAGCTTATCGCGATCAATACGGTTTTAACTCGATCTACTTGATGCCTGTCAATCTGTACGGTCCGGGAGATAACTTCTCGTGGGAATCGTCGCATGTGATTCCGGCGTTGATTCGCAAGTGTGTGGAAGCTAGACGCAGTAATGCGCCTTCCGTAGAATTGTGGGGCGATGGCAGCCCGACGCGCGAATTTCTCTACGTGGATGATGCCGCCCGTGGTATCGCGATTGCGGCCGATAAATATAACGAGTCCGAGCCTGTCAATCTCGGTTCAGGCGAAGAGTTCACGATCAAAGATCTGGCGGAGTTGATCGCAGAGCAGACTGGGTTTACCGGTGAGCTCAAGTGGGATCCGAGCAAACCGAACGGACAGCCGCGCCGCAAGCTTGACACCAAGCGGGCCTTGGAAAAGTTTGGCTTTGCCAGCGAAGTCGGTTTTAGAGACGGCTTGCGCCGTACGATTGATTGGTTCGAATCCCAACCGAGTTTTGTTACCCCCGGCAAGGAAGCACTAGTCCCGCGGTAAAACACCATGAAAAACCTGTTCATCATGTTCTATGATTTCGTGACGGCGCCTCTTTACAGGCGCCTCGCTCGCGATCTGACCATTCAATTGCAAGAGATCAGTCACTCTTACATCGACCAACATGAGCGGTTGACTGCCAAGTTGGTTGATGAGCTACTGCGGCTGCATATGCGCTTAGATGATCATGAGGCGAGAGCTGCTGCAGGACTCCCCGTAGCTGAATCCCCGATGGACTCTCTGACGACCGGGACGGAAATGTCGCCGGAGGAAATATACGATTTGATGATGGAAGCCGGTCGCTCCATTGATGTCGTAGAGTTGTGCGCCAAGCGAAATATCTCACTGTCTGCATTTATACGATTAGAAGCTAAATATCGCGGTTGGAATCCTGAGTCGATCCGTAAAGCTCGAATGATGGAGGCTACAAATTTCGAACTGACTCGATTATTGGCCTCGATGGTTAGTGAGAGGCAGCAGCCGATGCAGGACAGGTCAACCGAACGCAACTTCAGTTCGGTTACACCTGCCGAGAGTCCTGTCGCCTTCCCCCAAACTTTCGTAGGAGCTCCAGAGAACGGTAATGGGCGCAGGTAAGAAGACGACGACTCGCTTCAGCTGCTCGCAACCGCGAGTGACGATTGTGACGCCTTCGTACAATCAGGGCCCTTTTGTCGAGCGCACTATTCTCAGTGTTTTGCGCCAAGACTATCCAAACATCGAATACATTTTTTCTGATTCGCTTTCTACCGACAACACACCGGCAATTCTGAAACAGTACGAAAGAAAGATCACCAAAATTGTCCAGGAAAAGGACAAAGGGCAGGCTGATGCACTGAACAAGGCGTTCGCTTCCTCGACCGGCGAAATCATGTTCTACCTCAACACTGACGACGTGCTCGCTTCACCGCATGTGGTGTCACATGCAGTTAAATATCTGATCAGCAATCCGCAAGTAGATATCGTCGTCGGAAGAAGATATTACGTCGATCAGAACGGCTTTATTACCAATGCCAATCCGTATCGCCCTTTTGATGGCGAGCTTTTGCGTCGCAGCTGTTATGTCCCGCAGGAGTGCACCTTCTGGACTCGGGATATTTACAACCGTGTTGGCGGGACAATCTCCACCGAATTTCAATTTTGCATGGACTACGACTTATGGTGTAGATTCTTAGAACAGAAGGCTGTCTTCCATACGGTAGACAAGGTTTACGGGTTGTTTCGCTGGCATCCGGACCAAAAGAGTCAGGCTCAATTCGAGAAAGTCGGAATTCCTGAAATTGCCAAGGTGCATCAAAAATATCTTGGCGAGACTGTCGACTTCAAAGAGCAATCTGCTCTTTTCGAGCAATATTATGCCGGACCAAATCGCTCCACTCACCGCCGGGCGGCAGGCTTGTACGATCAAATCTGGAGACTCGAGACTCATATAAAACGCATGGTGGTGGGTCGCGCGCCCTTAGACCATTGGGTTTTTACGAATCACAAAGCGTAAAGGACGCCCTTAGTGTTTGGAAAAATCTATGCCCTCCTGGATAAGGCAAATGCGTCGTTAGACGCCGTCAAATCCAATCAGACTGCCAGTCAGGCTAATGAAGAACGAATCAGCGATCTGGTCGCCAGTAAAGGTGAGGAGATTGTCGATCTGCTTGATGGCAAGACTGAATCACTCGGCAAAGAGCTGCTTGGCATAACCAGATCGCTTGACGATCACAGCCGCTACATGGGCAAACAGCTGAAGTCCGTGAAAGAAGCGATCGACCGAATCGACTCTGTTCTGCAGCAATATGTGATGCCTACGCACGATCAATACTCCTATTCGCCGGAGACAAGTGCTTACCGCCTGAAAAATCCTGAGTTCGCTCTTGTCCAGCATCTGCGCTCATTCTTGCCCAGCCGCAACGCACTGGACATCGGCGCCAACAACGGCAACGTATCCGAGATTTTTCTTTCCGCCGGTTTTAGAGTTTTTGCCTTTGAGCCTGGCAAAGAACCGTTTCAACAGTTGTCCGATCGCTTCATGGGCAATGCCGATTTCAAAGCGTTCCCATTTGCCGTGGGTTCAGATGATGGAACCCGCCAGATGTTTGCGATCGAAGTCGCACCGGAAGCGGCTCACCTCTGGGACAAAAATCTCTCTCTCTACTCCACTGTCTCCAAGCATCCGTTGCCTGATAAGCTGCGCTATACAACTATGGCGGAAGTGCCTGTTCGATCGCTCAAGAGTTTGCACCAGGCGGCCCAGATACCCGTCGATATCGGAATCGTGAAAATTGATACCGAGGGTGGTGACATCGACGTCATTAAGGGCATGGGTGCCGTTTACTATCCTTGCGTTATTACCGAGTTTTGGGACGCCAAACATCCGTTCTCTGCCAACACTGCCGGGCTGCTTCATCAGACTGTGATTGAGATGCGCAGGCGCGGATATAACTGGCACATCGTTGTCTATCGGCTCGTGGACGAAAACAACGCCGCGAGCGAGCCCCGCTTTTATGCCAACATCAACCAATCTCCAGAGCATGCAATAGGCAACGTGATCTTCTTCAAGGAGCATGCTCTCTTCATCGAAGCCTATAACTGGTGCAGAGCAAACGTCAAGCCGAACGAAATGTTCAGGTAGAACTGATGAATTTAGCAGACCGCAAAAACGGTAAGGGCTGGGCATTGGCCGGTTTTGCCGTACTCTTTGCCGTCTATCTGCCATTACTTTTTAGAACCATGGGCAGCGGGCCACACAACGATTGGACTAATCACTGTTGGATGGCGAACTACTTCGCTCGCTATTTCCTCGCTCATCTGGCGTTTCCCCACACTCTCAATACCGATCAACTGGTCGGTTTGGCGTATCCCGTTTTTTACGCCTCTCTTTTCTATCCCGTAGTCGGCATGTTCAGCACCATATTCGATGCGAACGTGACACTGCGCCTTTTCGCCATGGTTGCCCTGGCAGCTCAGCTCGTCTTTGTGTATAGAACGGCTTGGGCGCTGCTCAAAGATAGGCTGTTCGCGTTCACAATCGCAACGGTAGTGACCTGGGCGATCTACCCCCTAACTAACCTCTACCATCGCGCAGCCATGCCAGAGTTTTTTGCTTGCATCTTCCTCACTGGCGCAACCACAGCGTGGATTCGCGCCATCACGGCCGAATCGCAACAGCGTCTTTTTCTCTGGTGCAACCTGGCGGTCCTCTGCCTGTGCGCAGCAGCCGGCACTCACCCGATCACGGCCGTTTATGGCATTGTCGCGTTCGCTTTGCAAATCATCTTGGGACTGATTGCCCGACCGACTTTCAGTGTCAAAAAAATTCTTCTCGCGTTAGTAATTCCTTCGGCGCTGGCTGCGGTTTGCCTTGCTCCCTGGATGATAACTGCCAAGCGATATAGTCATGAATTTCAGGTCGCGGATGGTTTCAATAAAGTGGGCTATTTCATGCTCAGCATCGACGGACCGGTGCAGCGACTCAGTCCTATACCCTTGCCGACATCAGTCTTAGCGGACGGCATCGCTCGCGATCGCGTGAAAACAGAGCATCTTGATGCGCAGGTCAGTATTCCATTGGCGCTCCTGTTCATCGCCTCTGCGTTCGCATTGTACCGCCGCAAAGGGCTTAATTGGCGCGCCGCTGCAATCATCCTCACAGTTGGGTTTTTGGTGGCTTGGATGGTGCACATCTCCACCACTTTCGGCTCGATGTCCAGGCTCGGCTATGTCTTTCGCTGCATACAGTTCGCCTATCGCATCGTCAGCTATATCAATCTGCTGCTACTGGCGGGCGTTTTCTTCTGTGTCGCACTGCTGAAGAATGTAAAGGATGAAGAGCAAGATGAAACTCCGCAGATGGGCAAAGGATTTTTGCCTCGCGGTGTTTTGGTCGCAGTACTTACTCTAAGCACAATCGCGGTTGTGATGAAAATCTCTTTTGCCTTCGAGATGCAGCCGATCGAGCCCCACTTCTTCTCCAATCAACGTCTAGATGCGGAGCTTTTGCAGCTGCCTACTTCATTTTACGGCTACCAGACTTATGCCATGCCCCGTTCGCTCGGAGAGCTCAATAAGAGCGACGCCAGTGCTGCTGGTTCAATCGTACTCAAGCCGCTCGACGGCCGCAGGTTTGGAGAGGTGGCTTCGGTGCCGCTGCCGGTCGCGGGACAGAATTGGATAAAGACCAACGTACAAGAGTTTGCCTGGAACAAGCTTTATCTCAACGGCAAACAGATTGGCACGGGCGAACTGGGCGCTTCCGACATGCTCATCGCCGTGAAGAATTCGCCTGCAGGCGTGCTCTCGTACTCATTCAAGCCGGCCGCGACTTGGGCGCAGCTCAACGTTATTGCTCTGCCTTTGTTTCTCTTGTGGATTGTCGCCACCCTGGCAGCGTTTGTTCGCTTGCGCTGGCAGGAGGCTAAACGCGAGAAGGAAACTTGTGCTAAAACCGAATCAGGACTTTCGGTGAGTACAGCTCTCACTAATGCGGCGGTCGAGTGAAGCTGCTCCTCATATCTGCTGCTTTTCCTCCCATGAAGTCCGGCGGCGCCGATTATGCCATGCGCATGGCAGAACATATGGTCGCTCAAGGCATCGAAGTTCACGTCCTGACTGGTGTGGGGGCGCAAACTGGTGCCACTAAATACAGTGTCAAGCCGATAATCAAAGAATGGGCATGGACAGATGCATTCGTTATAGAAAATGTAGTAAAGGAGTTGCAGCCAGATGTAGTCGACATCCATTTCACGGGTTGGGTCTATAACGACAATCCCATGATAACGTTCGCGCCGTTCTTAATCAGGAAAGCCGCTCCCACGGCGCACATAAGCGTACATATCGAATCTCTCGGGGGTGTGCGCCGTGAGCTAAGCAATCCGTGTGATGCAGCAATACGATGGTGCGTAAGTCAGCTTGTCGGACGTGATCGTATCAATTATGAATATGGCAACTTGCTTCGAGACAGCGACTCCCTCGTGTTTCTCAATGAACGTGATCTGAACGAGTTGGTCAGCTTGGTGCCCGAAGTGCGCGACAAAGCATTATTGACTCCGCCACCACCGATAATGCCAATCAGTGCGCCGCTTACGCCGGAGCAAGTTCATTCAATCCGCGAGCAGTACGGCATGGGTGGCAGAGAGATAATGCTCGCCTTTTACGGATATATTTATCCGGGTAAAGGAGTAGAAACGCTGCTGTCGGCAGTGGAAAAGCTCGCGCCCAAAGCGAATGTGGGGCTGGTGCTAGCGGGCGGGTTGCCGGAGGAGAAAGTTTTGCAGCGCGAAGGGCAGCCGCACTATCTGGAAGATCTGAAATCAGCAGGACGCGCTGTCAGCGATCGTCTCTTCTGGACTGGGTATTCACCGCCGGATAGTGATGTTCCATCCAAGATTCTGCGAGCCTGCGACATCTGCGTCTTGCCGTTCGAGCGCGGTGTAATGCTGAACAATAGCTCCTTCTCCTTCGCTGCTATGCACGGAGTACCAATTATTACGACTAAAGGTGAGCATACAGAAAGTGTTTTTGTCCACGATCAAAACGCCGTGCTTTTGCCGCCTGGCAATGCGTCTGCGCTGGCAGACGAAATTTTAAGTCTGGCCAACGACGCTATTAAACGGCAGCGGCTCTCAGCGGGCTCCCTCGCACTCGCACACGAACGTTTTAACTGGGAAAAGACGGTGCGAGAAACTGTCGCATTCTGGCAGAGAAGCAAGAAAAGCAGCTTGTCAATCGCTTGACCTCGAACTCTTCGGCACAAACCGACAGCCCCTGTCAACTCTTGCATTACGCGCGCCAAGAATCCATAATTTCGCAGTCGACAACCAACACCTGGGTTTCCCTTGCACATCAAGAGTAAGCAGGTCAAACTGCAAGCGCGTTTGCGTAAAGCGTGCAGCCTTCTTCTGGCTTTTACCGCCTTCTTTATCAGTTCGATCGGGTTCGATGCGCGCGTGATAGCCGCTGAACTTACGTCGCCCGCAGCAGCCGGGGGGACGAAGCAGCAAGTTCCGGAGAATAACCCGACTACTCCGACCGATACGACGGCGCCGCCGCCTCCGGAAAAGACGCCGACTCCAACGCCGTTGCAGAAGGAGTCAACTCCCAGTCCTTTGTTGCAATCTATGCGCAAAGAGCTGGATCGCTCTTTTTCCAAGCTGAAAAAGGCTGGCGAAGCACCGCTCTACTTCCTCTCCTATAGTCTCTATGATGAGCAAGCGGTAGCCATTCAAGGCGACTACGGCTCGGTAGATACTCAGTCAACCGATGAGCACAGCCGCCACCTCGACATCGACTTGCGCGTGGGTGACTCGCATGTCGACAACACCCACAAACTGCGCGGTGGTTTCGAAGGTTTCGATATGGATCTGGGAAGTATCGGCATGCCGCTATTTCCGCTCTCTGATAATGAAGCAGCGATTCGTACAGCGCTGTGGCTGAGAACAGATTCCGCATTCAGAGCGGCTCAGAAGAAGTATCGCAAAGTAAAAGCGAACAAAGATGTCAAAGTAGAAGAGGAAGACACATCCGACGACTTCTCCTCCGAGAAGCCACAAAACGCGCTCTACCAGCCAAGCGACTTCAAGGTCGACCGCAACGAGTGGGCTGCTCGCTTGCGCAAAGTGTCGGCTATATATAAGGAATTCCCTGCCGTGCAGGACTCTAATATCGAGTTCTACGCCGGCCGCACCCACCGGTGTATGGTCACGAGCGAGGGAACCAACATTGAAGACGAGCACATTCAATACCGGATTTTCTCTACTGCGGAAGCAATCGCTGATGACGGTATGAAAATCTGGCTTTATGACGGCGTCGAGGCGGAGACACTCGGAGATTTGCCGGACGAAGCCGGACTGGAAAAAATGGTGCGCAAGTTGGGAGAGAATCTGACTGCGCTGCGCGCCGCACCGAAAGCAGAACCGTATGTTGGACCGGCTATTTTGCGCAATCGAGCTGCTGGTGTGTTCTTCCACGAAATCTTCGGTCACAGAATCGAAGGACATCGTCAGAAAGATGAAGAAGAAGGCAGAACTTTCGCCAAGAAGGTCGGACAAACGGTGATGCCCGATTTCATCTCAGTCTCGGACGATCCCACTCGCCAGCGTTTTGGCACCAAGCCGCTCAACGGTTATTACCTGTTCGATGACGAAGGCGTGCCGGCGCAGAAAGTCGTGCTGGTCGATCACGGAGTGCTCAAAGGCTTCTTGATGGGGCGTTCGCCGATCAAAGGCTTCTCGCAGTCGAACGGGCACGGGCGCTGCTCGCCAGGGCATGAGCCGGTGGCACGACAAGGCAACCTGATTGTCGACTCGAGCAAACGGGTTCCCTACGACCAGTTGCGCCAGATGCTGATAGAGGAAGTGAAAAAACAGGGCAAGCCGTACGGTTTGATCTTCGACGAGATCGCAGGCGGTTTTACGATGACCCAGACGTTCATGCCGCAAGCGTTCAAGCTGTTGCCTTTGCGTGTCTGGCGAGTGTATGCGGATGGCAGGCCTGATGAACTTCTCAGAGGGGTCGACCTGGTCGGTACGCCGCTGGCCTCGCTCGAACGGATAGAATGCGCAGGCGATGACGATGACACTTTCAACGGCACGTGCGGCGCGGAATCAGGATGGGTGCCTGTTTCTGCCACTGCTCCCAGTCTCCTGGTAGGGACCATCGAGGTTGAGTTGCAAACTAAAGCACAAGATAAGCCGCCGCTGCTGCCCGCTCCCCTCTTCGACAAAACCAGTAAGGAGAGCGCGGAGCCTGCCGATAAAAGCAAGAGTAATACCGAACCTCAAGCGGGGGTGAAGAAATGAGACAGCTTCTCTCACGTGTGATCAGTGTCGCGGCCACGTTCGGCGTTATCGTCAACTCAGCGCCCAGCGTCTACGGTTTCACCGCGACAAAATCTCCTGCTCCCGCCAAATCGTCGGCTCCGGCTGCTCCAGCGAAAACAACTCCGGCGAAGCCTTCAGCAGCAACGACTATTCCTAAAGATGATGTCGTCATGCGTGCTATGAACGATGAGATGCAGCGTTCACTTACTCGTTTGCACCTCGATATGTACAAGGGCCCGTACTTCATCTCGTACACGGTTCACGAGGATGAAACCTACAGTGTTACGGCTTCGTTTGGCGCCATCGATGATATGCACCGTGAGCGCAGGCGCAGTCTTAATGCCGATGTGCGCGAGGGAGACTACTCTCTGGACAGCTCCCAGTACGAGCCCGGCGGTGGATTCGGTTTTGGTTTTGGTCGTCATGGCTTCGGAGCTGATCCTGTCACGGTCGATGATAACTACGATGCCCTGCGGCACGAGCTGTGGCTGAAGACGGATGGTGCTTACAAAAAGGCGATCGAAGATCTGGCCGGCAAGAGAGCGTTCTTGCAAGAAAACAATGTGAAGGACCGCCCAGACTCATTTTCGCGTGAGACGCCTGTCGTCTCCATCGGTCCGATTGCGCGCTTGAATCTGAATTCCGACAAGATGGATAAGATGGCCTGCGACTTATCTTCGGTCTTCCGCGACTATCCCAAGATTCAAAAGTCGATGGTAAGTATCGATGCTGATGCGGAGACTCGCTGGTTTATCAACAGCGAAGGTTTTGCCAATCGCACGCCGAAATCTGCTTGTGTATTCGTCGCCATGGCTTCGGCGCAGGCTGATGACGGCATGATGGTCTCTGACGTAGAGATGGTATCGGCGTTGACCGCAAAAGATCTGCCACCATACGCGGAGCTGGAGAAAAGAGTTCGCGGACTGGCTGATCGAGTCGTCAAAATGACTCAAGCAAAAACCGCGGAAGAGTATCGCGGCCCGATTTTGTTCGAAAACCAGGCGGCAGCAGACTTCTTCGCACAGTCACTGCAGCAGCATCTGGGACATAATTCTGAGCCTTTGAACAAGAAAAATCCGTTCAGCGAGATGATGAAAAATCCGCTGGAGAACAAGTTGGGGCTGCGCGTGTTGCCGACATTTATGAGTGTCGTCGATGATCCGCTCACCAAGAGCTTCGGCAACACACCGATTATGAGTGCGTATGACGTCGATGATGAGGGCGTGCGCGCGCAAAAAGTTGTTTTGATCGACAAGGGCTTGTTGAAAACATTCTGCATGAGCCGCAGCCCCACGCGCGAGATCAAACATTCGAACGGCCACTCGCGCGGCGGCAATGGTGTCGCAAGCAACATATACATTGAGTCGACGCAGAAGTTGACCCCGACGCAGATGAAGGCAAAACTGATCGAGTACGGCAAGGAAGATGGACTTCCCTACGTTCTCGTCGCACGGCGATTGTGGAATCTCGGCGCCGCCGCTCTCGAGCCGGCATCGTTGATGGGATCGATCATGGCGGGTTTCGCCTCGGGCTCCGAAGTGAAATTGATGCCGCCGGTGTTGCTGTACAAGGTTTCAACTGCGGATGGAAAAGAAGAGCTGTTGCGTGGTGCACAGTTCAGCAATCTGACGATGCGCGTTCTGCGTGATATCGAAGCCACCGGCAACGATACCAACGCCTACTCAGTCATCAGCATGGCGAACATCATGAGCACCCACTCAACACCTGAGCTCAGCACCGTCGTCACGCCGTCGATCCTCGTGCGCGAGGTCGAAGTGCAAAAGCCATCCAAACAAACCGAGCTGCCGCCGATATTGAAAAATCCGTACTTCGACAAGAGTTCGTTGACGAAGTAGAGCTCAATAATTGATCATCGAGGATCAAATCTGCGTATAAAACCTTAAATCGGCGTACCGATTGCAAAATCGCCTGATACACGCCTACCCCATAATTCTGTTAAAGTCGTTAACCTTGTAATTCTAAAGCAACGCCTTTAAAATACGTACATGATTAAACGAAGGGCAGAGCTGTTGGTGGAAGAGGCACTGTCTCGGCAGGCTGCTGTCGCTTTGATAGGACCTCGGCAGGTAGGCAAAACAACCCTGGCGCTGGAGATAGCGCGAAAAAGGGAGAGTCTCTACCTCGACCTGGAGTCACTGGAGGATCGTGCCAAGCTCGTAGAACCGGCTCTATTCTTGAGAGAGTTTGAGGACAAGCTGGTTATTCTCGATGAGATTCATCGAGCGCCGGAGATATTTCAAACGCTACGGGTTTTGATAGATGAAGGGCGCCGCAAAGGAAAGCGTTTTGGCCGCTTTTTGGTGCTCGGATCCGCGTCTATCGATCTTTTGCGGCAGTCTGGAGAAAGCCTGGCTGGAAGAATCGAGTATGTGGATATGGGTCCCTTCAACGTGCTGGAAGTGAATAACAATGGGCGATTAAACGATCTCTGGATTCGCGGTGGCTTTCCTGAAAGCTACCTGGCTGCGAGTGATGTGGACAGTTTTAAATTGCGCAGGAGTTTCATTCGTACCTATCTCGAACGTGATGTCCTGCAGTTTGGCCCTCGCCTGGCGGCTGAGACGCTTGAGCGCCTTTGGATCATGTTAGCCCACAACCAAGCAAGTATTTTGAACGCGTCCAGAATCGCTGCTGCATTATCAGTTAGTAGCCCGACAGTGACCAGCTATATAGATCTTCTGACTGATTTGCTCCTGGTCAGAAGACTTCCACCTTTTACGGCAAATGTCGGAAAGCGCATTAGCAGATCGCCGAAGGTCTTCATACGGGATAGCGGGCTCCTTCATGCTTTACTGGGAATCACGGACTTCAACGACCTTCATGGACACCCCATCGTGGGTGCGAGCTGGGAAGGGTTTGTGATCGAAAATATTCTCAGTGTAATGCCCGATTTCACCACAGCTAGTTATTATCGCACCTCAGGTGGTGCAGAAATTGATCTTCTTCTGCAAATGCCAGGAAAACGAGGGACTTGGGCCATTGAAATAAAGAGAGGGCTGACAGCTCGACCAACGAGAGGATTTCACAGCAGTCTCGAGGACATCAAGCCGGATAAAAGTTACGTTGTGTATGCCGGCGACCAGAGATATCCGCTCGGCCAAAATTCAGAAGCGATCGGGCTTCCGGAGTTGGCGAGAGAAATAGCATTGTGTTGACGACGACTGGTTTCGCTCCCGAGCCTGCATCGCTCATGGGTTCAATTATGGTAGGTTTCGCCCCGGGGTCTGAAGTGAAATTGATGGCAAGCAAACTGCAAAAGTAACGTGTAGCTACGATTCAAAATTCAAAGAGAAACAAGCAACAGCAGCGCTCGCTACAGTCGTTTACTTCTTTGCGACAAGTTTTGTGCACCTTTAGAAAATCTGCTGCACCTGCAAACCCAGATCCCCGTTGAATCCCCCGTTGGGGGCGCAGCGCAGAACTATGAGCGTTGAGAGGCAAAGCGAGCAGAGCGTTCGGAATGCATGCCGGGAATGCCGTGTGAGTCCCATGAATTCACTCTGACTTTTGTGGGTCGCCTTCGGTTGTTGTTGTTGTTGTTGTTGTTGTTGCGGGGGGAGATGAGATGTCGTTGGCGGACTCTAGCTCTTTTGCACGCGCGAAATCGGCGTCTGCGGCAGAAGGACGGTTGATTCGTTTATACCAAACACCGCGCTGGCGATAGGCATGGGCGTCATCAGTATTAAGGCTCATCCAGTTGGAGTAAGAGGCAATGCGAATGATGGCGAGTTGTTCGGCAAGATTGGTTGAATTGAGCGGTGCTTCAGTCAAGGGCTGAACCGTCTTGGGAACGAATTCGGGCTTTAAGAATTCTCGAAGTTTTGAATATGGTATCAACGCCTCGGCGGTTCCGTATCCATCAGACCCGCCAATCTTGCTGAGGTCAAAATCGAATAGGATGCCTTTCTTCGACAAACTGAAATCTTTGAAGGAGGATTCGCGAGGTTCCGTGGCTTTCTCGAGTATCTCAAGTGAAGACTCGTTGGTTAAGCTTGTGAGGCTTTGGAAGCATAAAGTTGAAAGTATTTCGGAAATTGGTTCATTCGGTTTGAACAAAGACCCGAGCGTTATCGGCTGACCGGACGCTTTGAATTCGTTGATGGAAACGCTCCAGCCATCAGACTTCACAGCACCTGCGGTGTAGCCCTGGAAGCCAATGCTCAAACTTACGAATCGGGGCGAATTCAGACTAATATCGTAGGTGCTAGTTATGTAGCTCCTTGGAGTTTCTGTTTCAACTACGTCGTTAAAAGAAAGACGTTTTACTCCATTGTAAATTTCTTTCTCGACCCTAGTCTTGATCTCGGAATTCAGCCGCTTCGTTGCGGAGTTGGAGCTCACGAATTGCGGATACTTAACTCGGATATCGTATTTTTTGTGGTGAGCATTGATTGCAGCTGTCGAGACAGAATTAGTGGTGTGCGCGCTCGCGCCTAGGGTGGTAAGCAACGTTGATATTGAAATTGCTATAGCGTGGTTATGAGTCCTTGCCTTCAATGGTCGCCACCGTCGCGGAGTGTAACTCGCATCCCAAGCCATTTTCTTCGCGCTATCGGATCCGATATTTTGTCGATTCGCCCTTGCATTGCATAACAGGTGTTTAAAGCATCGTAAGCTTCCTTGGTGGCATCGTTGAGCGATCCCCAGCGTTGTAGTCGGCCGGTATAAACTTGTTCAAAGAGCGGCTCGGCATCTGCATAAAGTGAGCGCCGCAAATATAAGTTCGCTAGCATATTTCTCAGCGCAAGTGATTCGGCTGAACCACACCCGTATCTCTTATCACTAAAAGAGATAGCGTCTCGGTAAACTTCAATCGCAGTGTCGCCTTTTTGCATAGACGCCAGATTTGCGACGTAAGCGTTGCTCTGACGAAAACGGCGACTTATTCGTAGCGCTTCGCTGACAAGTTGTTCGGCTTCCTTTGTTCGTCCCTGTTCTTCTCGAACGATTGCCAAATTATTCATCGCTGCTGCGGTTTGAGGATTTTCTTTTCCAAGTGTTCTCTGGTTGATTGTGAGAGTTTGCTGATAGATGTCTGCTGCCCAGTCAGTCCGTCGTTCGTCCTCATACACACTTGCCAGTTCGTTCATCGCCAGAACGGCTTCAGGACTCGCATCCCCAAAGGACTTGCGGCTTAGAGTCAGTGCTTCCATATCCACGCGCTCGGACAGATCGAAGACTCCGTAGCGGCGTTCAACATCGGCATAACCCACCATCAGTTTGATGGTCAGTGGATGTGAATCGCCGAGAAGCTTTCGAGCAATTGGCAGGTATGTTTGATAAAGCCGTTCTGCCTCTCCGAGACAGCCCCCTCTTGTTAGCTCACGAGCCAGTAACAATGCGATATTGACGGAGCTCTCTTGTTCGGGTTTTTGCGTCCTTAACTCGGCTCTCCATCGATTTAGTTGAGCGTGGTCGTCAGGGAGTATATTCGCACAGCCGCCCTGTTGGCGCGCCACGAATGCTGCCAATTGGTTTGGGAACTCACAAGCCTTAGATCGCTGCAATTGTTCTGCGTGCAGCACCAAAAACGTGATCCCGATTAAGGTCACGCCAACAAAGCCAGAGTCACGGAGGGTCATGTTTGGGTGTTCTACCTGGACGTTTCCTTTCCATCCTAGCATTCAAATTGGTTACTGGGCTCGAGGTCTGCCTGTCCCTGTTCGCGTCGCGTGAGTACTTATGAACGTGATCGCCTGGTCGTTTGGACGCGAGCCGAGATGGAAACCTTCTGCTGAGTGGCGGCTCTGGATTGACTGCCGTGGAACGGTTTCATGCTTTACGAACAGGGCAATCAGTTTAATGGGTCTAATGATTCGCGCATGGCAAAGCTCAATTGAGCTGCGTAGCTTTGAACGTATTTGTGGCTAACCCCGTGAATTGTTTGGCTGAGAAATAGTTTTATCACCGTGATGGCTCGGGATGTTCGGGCGTCTTGCTTGCTGGTGTTTTCTTCGCTCATCTCAGATGTTTCGCCTGGAGGATGTTCTTTCGATGACACAAAACAATCCTCTAGTAGGCTCAGTTTGGGCGGCGACTCGCTACTGCGTCACACCGTCATCACGAATCAGCATTTCTAGAGGACCGGCGGCAACGTAGTAAAGACTGTATTGGGTAGGTGCCTCCTCAACCAAGTCCAAGATGAGCTGCCAACCTTTTTCCGCATCTTCACAAAAAATCTCGTCGACACGTTCCTGTGCCCACTCATTACCATCACTCCCATGGAGCCATCGAAAGTAAGCTTTGGACAGCGCAGTCATACCAGCTCCTGCTGTGAGTCCAGGCTAAAGTGCCCCGTGTTTGCTAGTTTGAAGGCGCTGTAAGCAAAAATCCAATCATCATTGGAAGGTGCGTTGATGAATGGCTGGCAGAGCGGTATCAGCGCGACGAAAATACTGCACACGAGCAGACAGATTTTCCAATCAGACAAAGTTGCAGGATTTGCAGGCGGAAGATTTTCGTTCAATTTTGGACGTGACCAAGCGACGGTGAATTTAAGTCTAATGGCTTTAAGCAGGTCGAGTTGGGACTCCTAAGCCCGACCGTCATTATATTGGTGGAAGCCCTTATTTGCACTGCTGACTAACGCTTGATCGATAACGAGCTCGACAACTTGTAGCGAACATTCGCGCGCTCCTCAGTTTCTTCCCCGGCTTCGTACTTTCCTGATTGCACAGTATTGAGTGATCTAATAAGGTTTTGATTGCTATGACCTCTCACCAAATACGTACGAGCGAAGCGATTGCGGCGGGGCTAACTGTTGCCGCTGTTGCTGTGGCGGCGATTAAATTCGCACCCCGGCTCTTTGCCTCGGCTGCCAACGAGGACGCGGCTCTCGTCCGAGAGGCGGTTCCTTCTATTTCAGAGCTGAAAACATCGCTGGCGGCTAAAGGGCTCAACTTCGCCGAGTCGGGTCCGGTACCTTCGTTTGCCGATTTGCAGGCGGCAATGGCAGAGCATGGTTTGTCAGCTCCCGATCTCGCTGCTGCCGAAAGCGGAAATAATTACATCAACCATGGTTTTCACAATGATGTTTTCGAAATACCGAAGCTATCTAATTTTGTTCTGCGCGTTCCTCGAGAGTGGGCTATAACCCCTGAGGAGCGGTTTGAGCTGAACGAACTGTTCGATCCGGCACCCGAACACAATTTCGGTCAACCCATTGCCCAGTTGGGGCATTCGCTAGTCCTGAAAAAAGTGGCCGGCAGACCGTACGGAATGTTCAGAGACGCTAACACGCTGCAAGAGCTGTCCGACATGCATGCCGCCGAAGTGCGAATGGCTGCAAAATTGCCGCAATCGTCCTACGATCATTTGGCTGCGCGACTGCGGATTGCGGCAGAACACGGGCTGAGCTTTGACGGCAACAACTCTCATAACCTCCTCTTCGAGGAAGGGCTCCGGCAGTTCAATCCCATCGATTTTTCGATTGCACAACGAGGCGAAACTGTTAAATCCACTCTCAATGACATGCTCAGACCGCTGATAGAGCCGCCGGGCAACAGTTCACTGCCTGCTCCGAGTGATTGGCTGCCGGCGGCAGGGCATCACCCGATCGTCGGTCCTAATTTCTTGCGCACCTCCGGCGAGCCTGAACCCCTGCAAGCGGAGTACCGCGCCATTGTCGATAAATCATTTATCGCCGCCCAACGGGCCGGATTGAGCGTCTTTGAGGATGACGTCTTGGACGACCTGATGCGGTCAGCAGGCGTCAACAACAAGCAGTACGAATCGATGTTCAAAGCCCTTTATCGCGGATAAATTAGCGCAAATCAATCAAACAGGCAGTGCCGGACGGGAGCGCGGATGAAACCTGTTTTGTCGAACTCCGGTGCCGGCAAGGATGCTGGCGCTCCCAGAGTTCTCGCTAAGAGAGTTTGCCTAGACATGTAAAGGCGCAGGATCTTATGATCTGCCAATCTGTTGGAAACTTACTGCGTGCGTACTACTAGCGCCCTGAACAGTCGATTTACCGCTACCCTGGCCGTATTTGTCGTGGTCAACGTGGTCCTGGCTGTGGCTTTGGGCGGTGGCGGCACCGGGCTTGCGAACGTTTTCAAACAGAACACCCGTTTTACCGACCCAATGTACGGAACCTGGACCTGGTGGACCATCAGGGCGTATTTCGATGAGCCCAGAGCTCCGGATGTCGTTTTACTGGGCAGCTCTCAAATGAACTCTGCTGCCTGGGCGGGCGATGCCTGGGCGTTGCGGCAACCGGTTGATTGCATCGCCCATCGTCGAGTTGTTGCTCTCGAGCAGAAACTTAAAGAGAGGCTCGGTGGCGGCGATGACTTGAAGGTGCTTAACTGTGCCTTTCAGGGCGCCATGGCGTCGGACTACTACATGGTCGGACGAGCGTTGTTCAGCGACGATCGCAAGCCGAAGATGGTCATTGTCGGCGTTTCTCCGCGAGATTTTATCGACAACAAATTAGTTGCCGCCAGTGCGACTGAGCCATTCCGCTTCCTTTCGCCGTACGTCGACACAGGACAGTTGAGCGCAATCGCGTTTCCGGATGTTTATGCGCGGCTGAACGCAGAAAGCGAATGGGCGTTAAACCGGCTTGGGCTGAGGCGGGTACACGATTTGTGCGATTCGTGGGTGACTGCTCGAAATAGCTCCGCAAACAACGCAACGCAAACTAGCGAGAGCCCGCTTTTGAACGCGATCAGAAACTCCTCGCTGCGCGTGAAGCCGGGTGATTATATGGTGCCTGCTGATATGCGTGATGTGTGGGTGGATAACACCAGTGAATATTCCGAGCGCTACAAAAACCCCAACCCACCCAGCTACAACATTCAGCTCGCGTTTTTCTCCAAGTTTCTTTCATTGATGCAGGAGAAGGACATAAAAACAGTCGTGGTCGGTATGCCCACATTGCCGATGAACAGGGCGCTCCTGCCCAATAGTTTCTGGTCATCTTATCGCCAATCGCTGGCGTCTTTGTGCACCGCTAATGGTGCCCAGTGGTGTGACATGTCGGAAAACGAACAGTTTCAAAAACATGATTTTGTCGACACCGTTCACGTAAATACGCGTGGTGCAATCAAGCTGATATCGGCATTCGCCGAGGTCTCGACCGGAGCGCCTGAATTGGCTGAATATGCGCATCGAGACACGCCGATCATCTCGCCGGTCAGTGACGGCGCTGCGCGCAAAGTCGCAGGCGTCCAGCAGGGCTGGAATTAACTCCGTTTAGAACCTCCGAGCAACAGCCTCTGTCCCGCTGGAGCGCCTGAGAGTCTTTGGCTGAGTAAGTCGATATCGGTTGACTCAGCCGCTGCGGCGAGACTGAGCGGACCGATATCGGTCCACTCAGCGAGGGCTGGGGCAGGCCCGTCGTTTGCGGGGATCACCATGCAGTGGTGATTCCCCCCTTGTGACAAATTTATAAGATTCATATTCTATATATGTAAGCGGAAATCTTCATCTATCATGCCTGAGCAAACTGCATTTCGCCCGTCACAGGCGGGCGACACGTCACTGCCGATTATCGACGCGTCCTCCCTTCAGCAGGGGACGAAGCCTGAACCGCTCGTGCTCAAGCCGGCCGAACACAAAAGCTACCTCGAAACTTACATCAGCAAAGCTGCCTCGAAAGTCACGTCCAATAAAAACACGTGCGACAAAGTCGGCGAAATCGGTCAGCAATTCCTTGAGACGACATCGCTGTTTGCTCGTGAGCGGTTGGGACTGGGACTGACGATCCTCACTTACGGCTTGGGGCAAGCGAGTCCGGATTCGACGACGAAAGAGCAACTGCAAGATTTCGCTCTCGGCGCATTGAAGGGCGGCGTGTTGAAGGGTGTCTTTCGCGCTGCCGGTGGCGAGCGAATGCAGGGAATCAAATATGCGCCTGTTAAAGGCGTGATGATGGGCGTGGCTTCGCGCGATGCCGATATTTTGTTCAATCGCGACTCGCTGAACAATCCATCGCAGATGGCGGCAAAACTGAAGCAAGAGACTCTCAACCCACACGCGTGGGCTCTCGACGCCGCTGTCTGGACTCTGGGGGAAGGCGCCTTCAGAGGCATCGACAAGTATTCCGACTTAACTAGCAAGGGCGGGCGCACGCTCAGCAATATGGTGATGGGTAGCACGTTTGGCATGGTTTCTGGTGGCACGGGCGAAATCGTGCGCGAGCAAACCGCCGGACAGAAAATCTCCTGGGGTAAGGTCGCCGAGCAGAGTTTGCTTGGAGGCGCGATCAACGGCATAGCGGCGGGCGCCGGAGCGAAACTTTCAGACGGCGTCTCTCACTTGCTCGAACAACGCGAGCCAACCCCGCCGAGTGCGGGCAACCCGGATCCAACTGTGGTCGAAGAGACTGCAAAACGGAAGGCGGAGTCGGACCAGAGAACGCTCAACAATTTCCAAGCTGGTCTGAAAGATCAGGGACTGGACCTGAAAAACTTTCGCCTCGAAGTTTCGCCGAATAATCGTGCCGCTAAAGGAAGCGTCCTCAGTTTCAAAATTCCCAAATTCACTCCTCAACCGCTAGTGCGCGTCGAAAGCACGGATGTTCCGCCTCTGGAAGAGTACAAAAGCCCGCCGCCGAAAGAGTTCAAGATTGTCGCGGACAAGCGCCAGCTCAACTCCTTCCGCCACTTCGATTCAGATGGTATTACCCTCGGTGTCAAAGAGGTGACCGGTCGCAAGTGGTTGGGGCTGCTGAAGGAGTACGGTCCGCAAAAGTCACTGTTCGTGCAGCGGTTAGGCGGCAATGAGGGAACCCTTTTGCCGGGCGCCAAAAATGCAGATCTGGTTGTCTCCTGCCACCCGGAAAACCTGTCGGCTGAAGACAAAGCAAAACATGTCTTCCCTGAAGCGCACGGCAAGGTCTGGATGGTGACCGGCGACGAGGACACTCGTTTGTTGCTTTCCGCCGGCGAGAATCCCATCAGTCAGTGGCGTAAAGCCGGTTATAGATATCCGGTGCGTCTCGACGGCGGTTACACGACAATCAATGTCATGGCACCGCTGGTCGTTGGTGATGCTAATGACGTCAACGGCGAAAAGTCTAAACCGGCGTGGGATGAGCTCGACGGCATGCTCAAGCAGTTGAAGGAGATCGGCGTCGACGCCGTCTCTACCGATGTCTGGTGGGGATTGATCGAGCCGAGCAAACGCAAGTACAACTGGACGTATTACGACAAGCTGAGCGATCACATCATTACGTCCGGCTTGAAGTGGGTTCCGATTATGTCGTTTCACCAGTGCGGCGGCAATGTCGGTGACACCGTCAACGTGCCCTTGCCGGAGTGGGTCTGGTCGGACCTCGCCGCCAAGACAGGCCGACCGGTGGAAGACTTCAAATTCAAGAGCGAGCAAGGACACTTCAGCAACGAGTACATCTCGTACTGGGCTGACGATGCGGCGATGGAACATTACGAAGCAGGGATGCGCGAGTTTCAAAATCACTTCGGAGCGAAAGCAAAGAATATCGGCGAGATCAATATCAGTTTGGGACCGGCTGGCGAATTGCGTTATCCATCCTACAACTCGCACGACCAGAATGTCGGCTATCCCAGTCGTGGTGCGCTGCAAGCCCATGGCGAACTGGCGATCGAATCATTGAGAGACTTCGCGCTCACGAAATACAAAGGTATAGATGGGGTGCGCACCGCCTGGAATATTCCCAACCTGCAAGAAAGCGAGATATTGCCGCCAGGCAACGCCGACCAGTTCTTCGGCAGAAACGATCATTGGAATACTCAATACGGTCGCGACTTCTTCGATTGGTACAACCAGTCGCTCATCGATCACGGCAACCGCATGCTGTCGACGGGACTGAAAGTCTTTGGCACGCAGGGTTCGGCATTTTACGGCATCGATATCGGCGCCAAGATCCCTGGCGTACACTGGCGCGTCGGACATTGGGACAACGGTAGAATCGTCAACGGCGATCGACTGGCTGAGCTGAATGCAGGACTGGTGCGCACAAGCTTGAGCGATCTGTGGGACGAGGGACGAGGCAACGGCTATCGCCCCACCCTTTCGTTCTTGCATCAACTTTTGCCGAACCGCCCAGGACAGGGCAACTTGATCGTACCTTCCATGACTTGCCTGGAAATGCCGGACGGACAAGATGGACCGGATGCACAGGCGATGCCGCACACACTGGCGCGCTGGGTCGGCATGGAAGCGTCTCGCCAGGGTCTCTGGCTTAAAGGCGAGAATGCGTTGGCCGGCAACTTGGGCGATCCGAACGACTGGGATCGCATGAAAGACTTGCTCGATCTGCCGTATCAAAACGGCTACTATCACGGACTCACTTTCTTACGCATGGGCGACATCATCAATAATGCGGTGGCGAGAGCAAAAATTGCAGAGATGCTCCACGCCGTGCGGTCGGTTGAATATCACTCGAGGAAGGCAGCATGACCTCAAGCACAATCAGCACTAAATCTGGTGGCATGTCCGGTCCTCTGGGAGCAGTCGAGTCAAAACCTCGGCTTAACTTCTGGCAGATTTGGAACATGAATTTCGGTTTCCTCGGAATTCAGTTCGGCTGGGGCTTACAGCTGGCGAACATGTCGGCAATTTACACCAAACTTGGTGCCAATCCCGACAGCATTCCCATACTGTGGTTGGCTGGTCCGGTGACTGGACTGCTCATTCAGCCAATTATCGGCGCTATGAGCGATCGCACGTGGAACCGCCTGGGACGCCGGCGCCCGTATTTCCTAACGGGAGCGCTGCTTGCTTGCATGGCGCTTTTCTTCATGCCGGACTCACCTCTACTCTGGATCGCCGCCAGTCTCCTCTGGATACTCGATGCCAGCGTCAATATAAGCATGGAGCCGTTTCGCGCCTTTGTCGCCGACAAGTTGAACGAGCATCAACGCACTCTCGGTTTTATCATGCAGAGCTTTTTCATTGGCATCGGTGCCACCATGGCCAATGCCTTGCCGATGATTTTCAGAAACATGGGTGTGCACGGGGTGGCTGCCAATGGCATACCTCTCACCGTTTTGTACTCGTTCAAAATCGGCGCCATTGTTCTGCTTTCGTGTGTGCTCTGGACGGTCTGCTCCTCCAATGAGTATCCGCCCGAGGACATGGATGAGTTCAACAAGAAGCGCGAAGAGAGTAAAGGTTTGTCCGGACTGATCAAGGAAGTGCTGCACGAGATCCCGCAAGCTGTGCGCGAAATGCCGGCTACGATGAAGCAGCTGGCGGCAGTGCAGATCTTCACCTGGCTCGGACTGTTTTGCATGTGGATGTTCTTCGGGCTCACCACCGCCTACCATATATTTCATGCGCCATCAGTCAAGTCTGAGATTTTTGACAGAGGAACCGAATGGGCTGGATGGTGTTTTGCGATTTATTCGATAGTCTGTTTTTTAGTCGCCTTCATTTTGCCGAAAGTGGCGAAAGTGGCAGGGCGCA
Organism: Planktothrix sp.; assembly: GCA_036703195.1. Classification (GTDB taxonomy): domain Bacteria; phylum Cyanobacteriota; class Vampirovibrionia; order Obscuribacterales; family Obscuribacteraceae; genus DATNPN01. The sequence goes on from DATNPN010000043.1 coordinate 215,033, forward strand.
AACTCGTGCATGCTGTATCGCTTATTCTCGGCGGTTTAAGCCTGCTTTCGATATATTTCATCCACGACCAGGTGACATTGCAGTTTACGATGGTGGGTGTCGGCATCGCCTGGGCTTCGATTCTCTCGATGCCATATGCCATGCTGGCTTCAGCTGTGCCCGCCGATCGAACCGGCGTGTATATGGGTGTGTTCAACTTCTTTATCGTCATACCTGAGATCGTGGCATCCCTGACGTTTCAGCCGCTCGTGAAAAACGTATTTCACGATGACCCTATGTACGTGGTCATGATGGGCGGCGTCTCAATGTTGGTGGCAGCGGCTCTTGTCGCACGCGTGCATGACGCCGGCAGCAAGGATACGGTCGCGACCGTGGCAGGCGGACATTAATTAGCCGCTCCGTCGCTTCGGTCCCCTCGCTCCTCCGCGGGTACAAGCGCTCCGCTCCGCACGGCTCACTCGCCGCGCGTCGTTCCGCTCCCGGCTATGCACATCCGCACGCCTCACTGGACTGGGCAGCTTGCTGCATAAGCCCCCTCGGGGCGGCGCGCTGCGCTTCGCTGACTCGGGGTGAACAAAAGGGTGTAAAAAGACTACGATATGGCATAACTTAGTTGTGGTGTAGAAGGAACGGTCCGTGCCAGCCCGTGTGCTCATACTTTCAGCTTCGTCCGGCAATGGACACGTGCGCGCAGCACAAGCGTTGGAACAGGCGTTCAAAAACGCAAGCGGCGTGGAGGAAGTGCGCCACGTCGATTCTCTGCAATTCGCCAGCTTGATCGTGCGCGACATCTACTCCAAGGCGTACATCAAGATGGTCAACTCAGCGCCGCAAGTGTTGGGCTGGCTCTACGATGCGTACGACAAGCCGTGGATTAATGAGGCGCGGCGCCTGGCGTTCGACCGATTGAACGCGCTGCCTCTGATGAAGTTGATTGTCGACTACAAGCCGGATATAGTCATCTCGACCCATTTTTTGCCGGCTGAGCTCGTGTCATGGCTCTTATGCCGCAAGCGTATTAACGCCTGTCATGCGATTGTCGTCACTGATTTCGATGCGCATGCAATGTGGTTGTGCCGGCATTACGATCAGTATTTCGTCGCTCTGGACGAGACAAAGGAGCACTTGCGCAAGCTGGGCGTCAACCCGCACAATATTACGATCTCCGGAATTCCCATCGATCCTGTTTTCGCGCAACCGAAAAACAAGCAGGAGATGCGCGAGAAGTACGGGTTGAATCCTGATCTTGCCACCATCATTGTCTCTGCCGGTGGATTCGGCGTTGGTCCTATGGAGCAGCTGATGGCGTCTCTGCAGCAATCTCGTCACCCCATCCAGGTGATCGCTATGTGCGGCAAGAATGAAACCCTCAAGCATAGGCTCGATGGTTTTGCTTCTCGCTGTGGCGGACAACTCTTGCTCAAGCCGATCGGTTATGTCGACTGCGTCGATGAATACATGGCAGCCGCAGACATCCTGCTCGGCAAACCTGGCGGTTTGACGACAGCGGAGGCGTTGGCGCGGGGATTGGTCTTTGTCGTGTTCAACCCCATTCCCGGTCAGGAAGAGCGCAACTCCGATCACTTATTGGAAGAGGGAGTCGGGCTGCGCTGCAATAATCTGCCCACACTGGCGTACAAGCTCGATGGTTTGCTGGACGATAGGCAACGCATGAGCATGATGCGCTCTAGCGCTCTGCGTCTCTCGCATCCTGTGGCCGCAGCCGAGATAGCCGCTAAACTCTTGCAACAGCACCCGCTCATGCACCAGGGCACCATATGTGGTACTGGCCATGTCTGTTACCGGCCCGCCTTCAAAGAGAAGATCCGAGCAGCTCGCAGGCGGTTTCAAAGCCGGCGCTTGACCTTTTTACGCACCATCGCCAAACAGCGCCGTCTCAACTTTAAATTGGCTTTTCGCATCAAGAACGACTAGCGCGACAAGACTGCCCGAGTCAGAGCTTTCTTGTAAGCGGGACCGACGCGCGTATTGAACGAGCGGTCATAGACGTTGAGTGCTGCCAGTGCCAGGTCGTACGATTTGTACACCATGTGCATGATGACGGCGAGCTTCAACAGTTTTAGTTTGGGAATCTTCTCAAGCTCGAACATCGAGCGCACATAGACCGCATTGGCCCAGAGCACCTGTGTAGAACGAGTCTGCAACACCAGCTCCGGTGGATAATCATGGCGAAGGCGACCAGTCTGGTGCGTAAATTTGTGAAACTGATACCCTTTCGAACGCAAGAAGGTATCAACATCCGCGAACAGCGGCTGATCTTTATAGAGCTGAACGAACTCCACTTCGCATTCCACGACGACAGCTGAATCGAGAGATTTCTGTGCGCCTTTAAGGATATCCAGTTCGGCGCCCTGTGCGTCGTTCATGATCAAATCGACGTCGTGCAACTCTGACAGGTCGTCTAGTCTGACCGTATTTACGTCTTCCTTGTGTTCAAGGAGCATCGTCTCCGCGAGATGCTCGAAGCAGCTTGCGATGCGCTTATCAGGCTCATACAACGAGGCGTTCTTGCGGTCGCCGGTCCAGTGAATCATCTGTCTGTCGCCGGTTCCTACCCACTTCTGCAGGAATGTGTCGCGCGGGTACAGCTGTTTCAACTTCTGAAAAGACTCTTCGTCCGGCTCGATACCAATCAGGCGGCATATGCCGGCACCCTGCAGTGGGCTGTACGACTCGGCTCGCATTCCCATCGGCATAGCGCCGACATCCAATACTGTCACTACGGGACGCTGCGGCAGAAGCGGCAATAGATCGAATTCGATCCGGTGAGGCGGCAGGATTTTGTACTTCTCTTCGTCGCCGCCGGCGCCTAAAAGCGTCATCATGGCGGCGTGGTGGCTGGCGAGCAGATGGCTGAGAACGCTGAACTGCTGATCTAGTCGGTCGGTAGTTTCATCAACGGCTCTGTACAGCCCTTCGCCCACCTGCTGCAGCTGTGTCTTGGTCTCCTCTGTTTGCTTGTCGACCAAGGCGCTTACAGACTTGCTCAAATCGGAGAGTTGGCTGTTTGTGTCCCGCGTACGTTTATCGGCCTGAGATGAAACTGTTTTGGACAAGTCGGATAGCTGCCCGGTTACGTCGTCCGCGCGCTTGTCGATTTTTTCGGACAGACTCTTGAGATGGGCGTCCTGGGTCTCGCGGATGGTCTCGAGATACTGAATGACGCGATCTTTAACGTCTGTCATGCGCTCTTTTATGGCTTGGACGCGCTGAACGATGTTGGTCTTCTTCATCCCGAGATTTCCGTTGTGAAATGCAAAACCTGGCGGCGACAGACGATGTCAACTGACCGCGGGCTTGCCAGTCCTCAAGGATATTATGCAAGGCATATATACATTTCAAACCCGTCCGGCTATTTTTGCTGGGTTTATTCAACGTAGCGGCAAGTCAAATAAATGGAACGGGTTCGTGTTCTTCTGACCTTTCGGGCCGGCCGTAGTCCTGGCGAATAACATCAAGGTCCGTTTCGACTGTTTCTGAAGCGCGATCAGTTTCCAATCAGGTGACCGACTCACGAAGGTGAGAAATTCCACCGAGAGGTCGGGACGGTCTACGAAAACGTGCCCTACATTGTTACTCTCAAGAAATTTGCTGATATCCTTGCCGTCATATTGTTCGTATGGCAGAACGCTCGTGAACGTGCTCTGCTCGGGACCGTCACCTCTGTACAAGTATACTGCCAGTTCAGAGGCGTGATCTGGGACCAGAACTCGCCTTCCATCTTTGAACGACTGCGCGAACGGCTGGAGAAACTGGACGTATTCCATGCAACGACGCCCGTGGTCATGTTTTGGATAGTAGGGAGGATTCGTCCAAAATATCAACAGCATCGCTGCAGGACAAGCTGCTGCCGTCACTTTTGCCAGCGGAGTCTTGCCCAATAGGCGCCAGAGTGAAAAGCCGACCATCATCATTAGCAAAAAGCCGAACGCCATGATGTATGAGGGTCTTGGACGCTGCATGATCATGACAAAGAATGCCACCGGAACGTAGCACCCCATCGCTGTCAACGCCCAGCTTCGCGACTTTGCCCATTCTGCGATTTCGCTGCGTTGCTTAAGAACGGCTATCAATCCTGCCAGCAATATGCAGGAAACCAAGGCACTGAGTGCTGTTGCGCGAGTAAAGTCCGTTGGAGGTGAAATGTAGTCCGGCGTGATTCTGCCAGCAATGCGGTTGAACAAGATGAACTGAATGCCGGACGGAATGAGGCTTGCATTCCACATGAAATGTTCGGCCATTGCTTTGGGATTGGCTCGAATTGCTTCGGTCATCGTAATTTCGCCGGCACCGAATGTTTTCGTCATCAAGTCTTGATAATCGGTCCACGGACTCTTGGTCCAAACGCCAGGATGTCTTTGCTGAAAACCGAAGCAGTAGATTTGTCCGACGTTGTTGGTGTGCTTGTGCCTAAAAACTGCCGCTAATTGAGGATATTGGGTGTAGGAGCGCAGATAGAAAACACCGATAATCGATGTTGCCACCAAAATCGGAATAATGTATGGTTTGGCAATGCTTAAAAGACTTTCTTTGCGGTCCTGGTTGCGGGTCCAGCGGATGATCTCCTTCACTGCAATTGCGATGGAGAAAAGTGCAAAATAGACGCTCTCCTCATTCCGCACCAATATCGTTGCTGCCAGCATGATGGCTAACGCTCCGCCTCGGCGCCACCGGCTGTTGTTGTTGCCCAGCAGCAACAGCCAGGTTGCTAGATAAGGAATGGTCGCAAATAGGTGAATCTCATAGAGAGTGTTGAAGTAAATTGGCAGCGTTACCCACCAGGCTGAGACAAACCACGCTATCGGTGCCGGAAGAAGACGGCGCCCGACGGCCAAGGTCATCAGCCCCAATACGAGGTAGAGTCCCACGCGCATAGTCATGCAGTAAAAGAACGGGTCAGACGAGATATGTCTTATCACAGCTCCCAGTGCCGCATACAGCGGCGACCAGGCAAAATTGGTCAATCCCGTGCGGTACGCTAGGCATGCGTCGTTGAAGTATGAAATAGAATCGCCATAAGAGAGATCTCGAATATCCCATATGCCCCAGTTGACCCGAAGCATGAGTACGAACAACAAGGAGTAAGCTCCTGGAGCGCTGTTGAGAAAAGTTGCCAGTTTCTCCAACTTCCCGATCGCTTGCTTCTGGTTTGATGCGTTGATGAGTCGTCTATCAATTGTGAGCATGCTTACCTGCTAGAACGGGCAAATCAGTCTGTTTCTTCAGGTCGAGATTACGGGTCCGTCCGTCAGTAAACTCAGTCGTCTCCTTCAGGACATAGTCGATGGATGGCCAAGGTCTGGCCACGATTAACATCTGAAATGAGAAGAGCCGCTTGCGAAGCTTGATGAGAAATGAATTGAGATTCAATAATTTGGAGGATAGGTTTTCTGATTTGATCGCCAGAGGAAACGGTGCTGGGATGCCTTCCGAGCGCACAACCTGGAAGCCGTTGCTTTCCAAAAGTGTCGTCAAACTCGGAAACGTGAAGAGACGCGTGTGTGTGAGATCAAGAATGCCGCGCTTGCCGTAGTTGAACTGTCCCCAAAGCAGCATCAATCTCGTGATGAAGAAAGCCACGTTGCCCGCGGTGACGATCAACTGTACTTTACGAGTTGAGGTGCATGCTTTGTTGAGAACTGTCATAAACCGTTCGGGCGATCTTTGTTGTTCGATTTCATCCAAGAGAAGAACGTAATCGTATGCATCAAGTGTGACTGGTAGGTCGCTGTTTCCCAGTTCGTGGTTTATGAATTGATTGTATTTGTGCGCGGATGCAAGGTTGCTGCCGATGCCGGTAACATTGCAACCTTTCGCTCTCAACGCGTCGCAAAGGTGCACTCCGCTGCATCCCATGTCGAGGACTTTGCTGCCTTTTGGTATCAAAGTCAGTGCGCGTGTGTGCGAACTGTCATAGGTGAGTTTTGGCTCGTAGACAGGTTTTTCACTGAATGCGCCGTTGATGTCGAAGTTTCTCCTATACATCAAAGAGAAGGATTGCAAGCGCGCGATTGTTGTGACGATCGCTACATCAAGGGCGTACTTCATGCCGTTGACGTGACAGACCTCATCTCCGTAGAAAGTCGGGATCGACAGCTCTTTGATTTTGAGCTTTGCCAAAAGCATCTGGATAATGATTTCAGTGTCGAAGTGAAAATCGTTTGTATTGAACTGAAATGGCACACGTGCCAGCGCCTTTGTGGAGTACAGGCGATAGCCTGTGTGAAACTCGCTCAAACTGCTCTGCAGAACGATGTTCTGGAATGCGGTCAGGATACGATTGCCCACGTACTTGTAGAGCGGCATTCCACCCTTCAATGCGCCAAATGCCGTCATCATGCGCGATCCAAAAACTGCATCTGCATCGCCCTCGACGATGGGTTTGACCAGCATCGGCAGTGCTTCCGGGGCGTATTGTCCATCGCCGTGCACCATCGCCACCAGGTCGAAGCCATTCTTCATGGCGTACAGAAAACCGAGTTTTTGATTGCCGCCGTATCCCTGATTCACTGGATTGACCAACAAAGTCAGTTTGAATGGAAATTTCTCACTCTCTTTAAACCGGCGAGCACGGTCCCAGGTGTTGTCCTTCGAGGCGTCATCGATGATGAGCACTTCAGTATCGTATTGCGTCATCGATTCCGGAATGCGCCGAAGGACAGACTCAATGGTCTTCTCCGCATTATAAGCAACAATAAAAATGAGAATCTTCATAAGGTTCAACTGCTTGGTATAAGCGCACTGAAGGATAGGTTGCCAGTAAAAAATTTGCATGAGTGCCTACTTATTGCAAAGAATTGCTGGAAACGCCCAGGCGCTCGCGCCGTGTGCCAGTCGCTTAACGGTTCTGAAGGTTCTAAATAGGTACTTGTGATAGCCTTGCGCTAGATGATTCTTCGCCCCAACTGCCTCCGGGCGTAGTTAGTGGAATCTAATGAGCGTGCAACCAGTATTTCTTTCCATTGTTATCCCCGCCTTCAACGAAGAACGCCGGCTACCGCGGGCCCTTAGGGAAACAATCGAACACCTGAAGAAACGGCAATACACGAGCGAAATACTTGTCGTTACCGATGGTAGTCGCGACCGCACGGTCGACGTAGCCCGCGAGTTCGCGCGCGAATTCAATGTGCGGGTATTGGAATTTACCAACAATCGTGGCAAGGGTTTTGCCGTTAAGGAAGGAATGCTGGCCGCCGGCGGCAAGTTTCGTCTTTTTATGGATGCTGATTATGCAGTGCCGATCGAATTTGTTGACGATTTTCTCGTAGCAAGTCGTAGCGGTGCTGATGTTGTGATCGCCTCGCGTTGTCACCCGAACACGCACTTGGATCAGGTACAGGCATTTCCCCGCCGCCAACTTGCTAACGCTTTCGGCTATCTGCAACAGTTTGTGCTGAGAATGCCGTATCGTGATACGCAGTGCGGTTTTAAGCTCTTCACCGCGGAAGCAGCAGAGCGGCTGTTTCCACTGCAGACCTTGGATTGTGCGTACTTCGATGCCGAACTTTTGTACATCGCTTATAAGCTTGGTGTCAAGGTAGTTGAGGCGCCGGTGCGTTGGAATCATGATCCTGAGACCCGCTTACCCATCGGTCTGAAACGGACAGTCGATCTGTTGAAGAAGCTTTGGGGAATCAAACGGGATCATGCCAACGTTCGCTCCACCGCGGCATCCATCTCCAAAGGGCAAGTCACCGTCGGCACATGATTTTTGTGGTCGATGAGTTTTGCAGTTTAGCGATTCTGAGCTTGCTGCAGGCGATTAATCTCTTCTTCTAAAGCCCGGATGCGTGCGTCTGTGTCGACCATCTGCCTGCGGGTACGATTATCAACCAGATTGATTTCGCGTCTCAACTCCGATGCTTCAACGAATAGACGACGGAGCAGTTGGGAGTAGATCGAGCCCAAATAGCCGGCGCGCTCGACGATTGACATCAGCAGCTTGCGAATTATTGTTTTCTGCGCAGAACTATCGCTTGGATCTTTTCCGCTGGAGATGATCGATAGTTGTTGTTCGACTAACGGGCTGACTGAGTAAGACCCTGACGTGGAGCCGGAGTTGGTGGAGTGTTGCAAGAGAATGGGGCTAAATGTCTGCGAGACAAGTAAGCGATCGCGCATGAGTGACGCGATTGTTTCCTCTGAAAAGATGGCGGACGCATCAACCGCCGCCTGCGCCGCTTTCAGTGCAGCATCATCTCGGTTGGAATAGACGTCACGCATGGCTCGAACTGCTGCGTCAATGTCAGCCTCAGCCCATTGTTCGCCTGCGCGATAGGGCGGAGCGTCATCATGATTGAGAACAAGTTTGTACGGCAACGGGTAGCTGTTTTGTGCAGTCATGAAATCTGAATTGCCTGACCAACCGGTTGCTATTACTGGTTTGCGTTGCAACATTGCCTCGACGAGCGGCAAACCCAATCCTTCCGAGCGGTGTAAGGAAACATACGAATCGCACGCGGCGATTATTGCTGTGGTGTCGGACGAAGACAGATACTGATCCATCAACGTTATCTTCGCGTTGCCGATCTCTTTCTGCATCTCTTGCACTCGCTCTGGCGCATTTTGCGAGTTGATGCATTTAAGTATAAGCCGCACAGGCTCTTCATGCTTGAAACATTTCTTGAACGCTCGAATGGCGGCAAGCGGATTCTTACGCTCGTAAACACTCAAGAAATCAAACATGAAGAGGAAGAGGAACTCCTCGCTGGGCAGTCCCAGATCGGCGCGACAGCTCAAGGGACTAGTCGGCGATGTGACTGTGGGTGGAATGCGTACAACTGGGATCGGTGACGATTGGCCGATTGAATGTTGGATGAACCAGCTTCCGACCCATATCTCGTTGAGCCAGCGAAAACTCTCCCAATACTCGGATGGAAAATCGGGCAGCTCCCACCACCATACGCCGATGTTGTACTTACCTTCGAAATAGCTCGCTCCCATTGTTTCGACGAAGTTGGGCAGCTGATCGGCGTTAACGCAAATTAAATTAATGGGAAAAGGATTGTTCTCGGCAAACGCAGCGGCAAATGTATAGTCCTGCTTGCGCGAGGCTACGCCCGCTTCGATATTGTTCAATGCGACCGGAATACCAGCTTGCTGGAGCGCCCGGATGTAGCCGCGAGCGGCTGTTCCAACACCGGACTCCGCAGTCAGGTAGCCGGCAACATTGACTCCGAGAGTCGTTTTCAGATTCCGTTCGACGGTTGATGTGTTCATAGCGCTCAACTCAACGCGCTAAGGGTACCGTAAAAACGGCGGAGAAGACAAGCAGAATCAATTTCCTTGATTATCCCAATCAGAACAGAGTCAGGGTGCCTTTTGCTTTCTAGGTAAACCTGTTCCCCATAAACCCAGAAGGAGCATCCCTCCGGCAGCAGTGAGGAGACCGAGATAGAACCAGTGAGGCTGATATTTGAATTCGAGTGTGTGCGTGCCTGCTGGAACGAACACACCGCGAAATAGATAATCTGCGTGGAGCAATTTCGTTTTGCTGCCATCGATGTAAGCGTTCCAGCCCGGATACATTGTGTCGTTTAGCATTAGAAAGCCAGGCTTATCGGATTTCGTGGAAATAGTCACACGCATCGGTTGATACGCAACAATGTCGCTTTTGTCGGCTGAAGCGACCGCATTGTGAAGCGCAGAAGCTTGATGTGTCGTCGACACATCAAGCTCCGATCTTTCTATCGCCACTGTTTTGAAAAGATTTGTTTTTGCATCCGCCGTGAGCGCCAGCGCCGCCTCTTTGTTAACGCAAAGAGCTACATCGTAGAACAGTGCAGCGCGGGGCAAAATGTTGTCAATTCGATTTATTTGGGTGTCCGCAAAGGTCGCAACAGTCGTGCCGTGAGGCAAGCCGTCAACATCGAAATTTCGAAGAGTACGCTCATCATGGGCGGATTCATTATGGGGAACTTTCGAAAGGACGAAGCGAGTAGATGTGATCTGAAAGAACCTTTGCACGGCAGCATCGTCTGCACAAAGCGCTGGCTCCGTGCCGACAAACCTGGTGCTCAGGTTATCGTCGGACAGGTGGTCGACGGGCTTATTGTCATCAATCATTGAGCGCACGAAATGCAAATAACGACGGGGATACATTGCGTCTTCATCACGTGTGTCACAGAGGCTAAACACACTAGACCAATTAGGGCGTAACAGTGCGTCGTACCCGAATACGCGTTCCCAACCCTTATCGTGAGACAGCAGGTAGGTCACAAACGGTGCTCCGTTATATGGATTGGCGGATGCGGGCGCGAATACATTGAATTTGTAATATTCTGGCACGATGAAAGAAAGAGTCAGCTCAGCAAATACCGCTGCCACCAATAGCGGTGCCAACCGGTGGAAGCCTCTGGGGTTGCGGGCGCCGAGGAAAGACAAAAAGCAGACCGCGAATGCGATGGCAATCGATGCTGCTCCCGCACGCCAATAAGGTTTTAAGAATGTAGCACTATGACTGTCAACTATAAGCAGTGTCATGTAGCAAAGCGCGAAGGCCGCGAAACAAGTCAGTACTGATTTAGCGCTTACGGCGCGGGTTGCGATCCAGTTAAGTCCTATGGCTGCTAGCGTGGCGACGAAAAAGCCGATGAACGGTTCATCGTATTTATAAAAGACGATAAGTTTGAGAACGGGCAGCATTCCGACCCAATTTACTAGTGGAAAGCCGAATCGTTTAGCCACCATCACAACCGAGAAAGTAAGACAGAAAACCGCAATCAAATCGATCGAGCGCCGTCCGTCTGTACGTTTGTCTATGAGCCGCTTAACCGATGTGGTTGCGCCGAGCAGCGCGAGAAAAAAGGTTATCGTGCCCCAGTATCCCGTTACACCGGAAAAATGAACGTTCGCCGTTACGCCTGGTTTGTTGAGGGGTCCATATATAAGTGGATTGAAGTAGGTGAGCATGTGCAGCGCAAAATTGCTCTGCGCCACCATGCCGGGGGACCGCCCCATATGAGCGTTGAATGACTCTCGGATGTATTCGAGAAACGGGAAGATTTGCGGCGCCCCCATCATTATGCCGGCGATTGAAGCGGCCAAGTATCGAGCGATTGGAGTGCGGACGCTTTTCCAATCCGTGCGTTCAACCACGACGCGCATGACGAAGTAGATCGCTCCAAGGAGCAGCGCGAGAAATGTCACTTCCGGCATGCCGCCAAAAATGGTGAGGGTCGTAAATAGCGCGACGAGAACTATCGAATTGAAATCGGGAGAGCGCAGAAGGCGTTCGAGCCTCCAGAACAGACCAGGCACATAGGCGCAGACGCTGATGTCGGGCATGCCCAAATAAAGCATCAGGTAGCCGCCTTGCATGTATGCGATGGCGCCGAAGAGTGACGCCCACATTCCCACGAACTGTCGGAGAAATAGAAATGTGAGAATGCCAGCGCAGAATAGCCTAGCGAGCACATAGGCGTCGGCGCTCGAGGGGGAGGGACTGAGCCATGCGATGACTTGCAAAGGGTTAAGGACTTGCGATTGCATGTTTGCGAGCCAGGGGGCGCCGCAAGCGTTGTATGGGTTCCACAGCGGTAAAACTCTGTCATCGAATATTTCGTTGTGAACGAAGGCGTAGCCAGGCTCGGGAAACCAACCAACGCCGCCTGGATCGTTAACTTTGGGCGGGTAGAAGTATCGAGGTTGCGGCTGAGCGATCGCGCCGTGCAAAGTAATACTGGACGCATCCATGGCGCTAGACATCAACGTCTTTCCGCCCCAGATCGCTGGAAAGAAAGCGATGTTGAGGGCTAAAATCAGCAGGAGTGCAGCTAGAGCCAGCTCTTGTTTGCCCATGTCAGCCAATGTTAGGATCTCTCGTCATGCGATTGAAAACAGTTTTCCTTGACCGGGACGGCATTATAAACGACGTCGTGATGCGTGCGTCTGGACTGTCGTCGCCGCGGTCCCTTGGTGAGTTTCGTATAACCGATGATTTTCCCCAGCTCTACAATCGAATCAGCAAATTGAATCTTTTTGTAGTTACGAATCAACCGGACATCAGTCGAAAACTGCTTGATGAAGATGTTCTCCAGAGCATTCACCTTTCATTGCTCGAACGCTTCGAGTTTCGCGAGATACTTTACTGTCCGCACGATGATTCTTTTAACTGTCACTGCCGAAAACCGAAGCCTGGTATGATTCTCGCCCTCTTAGAGAAGTATGGGCTCGACGCTGCAGAGGCGGCTATTATCGGTGATAGCCACAGAGATATCTTAGCTGGACAGCGTGCCGGACTGCGCACTATCTACTGTAAACGCGATTATAACTCCGCCGTGTCGTGCGCTCCCGATCTCATTGTTGAAGGACTGATCGAGCTTTGTTCACTGCCAGAGTTTGTGTACGACTGACTGAGAAAGACTTCATGCTTTGTGTGTTAGCTGCGCTGTCCACCGCCTGATAACCACTTAACGCTATATGTAAAGATATCAACTAAGGTTTCTGGACAAGGACTTCACGTGAATGTCGACTTCACCTGACCGCAAAAACCGAACATTTTTTCCGGAACTCGCAGGGCTGCGGACATTTGCCTTTTGGGGAATTTTTCTATCGCACTACAATCCGAGCCCAACTCTTTCTTACTGGGGCAATCGGATAGCGGATTGGGGTTGGGCGTCAGTTGACCTGTTCTTTTGCTTGAGCGGCTTTCTCATCACATATCTACTTCTGCAGGAGCGCCAGGAGTTTGGGTCCGTGTCGATCAAAAATTTCTACATGCGCCGCATCTTGCGTATCTGGCCACTGTACTACTTAGTCATCGCTTGCATGACTGTTTATCCGTTGCTGCATATGAACGCTGCCCGCATGGACTGTTATTGGCGTTACATCAATGAGGGAATACTGCCTTTCCTGGCATTTCTCGGCAATTTTGTCCTCATTTTCAATCTCGGCAGTATTGTTCATCTGTTTCACGTTTGGCACTTGCCAGAGATACATCTCATCACTGTTTTGTTGCCGTTCTGGTCACTGTGCATCGAAGAACAGTTCTATTTTGTTTGGCCCTGGATGCTGAAACCAATCAAGCGCACTAGCACATTGTTTGTTCTCTACATAGCGCTCACAGTCGCTAGTTTTATCGGTTTCAGTTTGCTGCGAAGATTTGTCGCTTTCTCTGGAGTCACTTGGACGCACTTCTATTACAACACCCCATCCCACATCGGTGCCATCATGCTCGGTGCCATGCTAGGCACTGCAGAGTGCAAAGCACCTGGTTGGGCAACGAAGTTAGTTGGGAAATCTGGAGGCTTTTTGCTAGCGCTTGTGCTGCTCCTGGGTTTTGCCGGCATAGTCAAATGGATGCCGTCAATCTCGACAGGTAGAGGGTCGCTCGATTTTGTTTTCCCCGGGCTCTGCATCGGCTGCGCCGGACTTTTGTTATTGACCCTCTATTGGCCGCCTATGCGCCGGTTGGCCTCGAACAGAATCTTTGTTTGGCTAAGCAATCTTACCTACTGCATGTACGTTGTCCATTTTTTCATTGGCGACGTGTGTGGGGGGCTAATACCAGGCAATATCTGCAATACGGAAGGCAAAGTCTGGCTGGCTCATTTAATAATAGGGTCAACGTTGACATTTGGCGTCGCGCTAGTGTCGTGGTACTGCCTCGAATCGAAGATGTTAGCTCTGCGCAAATATTTTCGCCGCGAAAAGCTGGAAACGGTTGCAGCAACCAATGATTTGACTCCTGAACGCGAGTTGGTCAAAACCGGCGTTTCCTGATCCGGACGATCGATGAGCCTGTTGAGATCGCACCATTAACGGTGCCTGGTGCTGCACCTGTCGTTATGAGCTACAGCTGAGAAGATACTGCTCTGTCTCTGCCAAAGCGCTTGGCGTACCGATTTCGTAGAAGCGCTGTCGGACTTCGTAGCCGGACATCTGACCGGACGCAATCAACTTCTGAAACAGCGCGCTCATGTCGAACGGTTCCGCATCTGAATAATCATCGAAGCATTGTTGCTTGAAAATGCTCAAGCCATAGTCGATGTGCTGCATCTCGGGCGTTGGCGCCAGCTTGTCGTAGGCGAGAATGGCACCGTCTTTGAGCAGCATGTTGCTCTTGTCCCACTTGTCGTCGTTAGCGAGAACAGTGACGAGCGCAGGTCGTTTGTTATGGTGAAACGTGGTGTAGACGGGAGCAAAATCGATGTCGAGGTAAGTATCTCCGTATAAGACGGCGAACTCGTCAGGCAGCATCGGCAGCGCTTTTTTGATGGCGCCCCCCGTGCCCATGCGGGTTGGTCCGTCATGCGAATAACGGACCTGCAGTCCAAACTGAGAGCCGTCGCCTACGTAATTTTCAATTTGGTCGGATTTGTGCGCCACGCTCAGCACCACTTCCTTAACCCCTTCGCGTTTCAACAAACGCAACTGATGGGCGATAAAAGGAACGCCCGCAACTGTAAACATTGCCTTTGGTTGCGTCTGAGCAGCGGCACCAAGACGGGTTCCTAGCCCGCCTGCGAGGATAAGGACAGTGGGAAAGTCAGACGACAATCTTAGTGCCCTCGAAGTCGAAGCGGAAGCGTACCTCTGTTAAACCGGCCTCTCTCATGGCGTGACGCAAACGTCTTTTGTCTTCAGTGTAGAACATGAGAAAACCCCCGCCGCCAGCCCCGATCAGCTTGCCGCCGATCGCACCGTTTGCGATTGCCAGCTCGTACCACTCGTCGATTTTGCCGTTCGACATGTTGGCAGAACGCTTTTTCTTGTGTTGCCAGTGTTCATTCATGATCTCGCCAAAACGCTGGAGCTCGCCCTCTTCAAGCGCTTCGCACGTGCGATAACCGAGCTCTTTGACGAAGTGCAGATTGTCGATCATTGCTTTATCGTCTAGCACACTTTTCTCTTGCTGCTCCTTCAATATGGACGAAGCGGCGCGCGAATAGCCCGTAAAGAAAAGCAGAAGATTGTCTTCGAGATTGAAGAGTGTTTCGTCAGAGATGTCGATTGGCCATGCGGTGACGTCACCTTCCGGATGAAATTCGAAGCATGTAACGCCGCCATATGAGGCGATGTACTGATCCTGCTTGCCGACAGGCTCTTTCAAAATATCGATCTCAATCTGGCAAGCTTGCTCGGCCAGCTCGCGAGGGTGCACGAGATTTTTTCTGTAATGGTGAAGTGCTTTCAATAGCGAAGTGGTGAAACTGCCGGAGGAGCCTAGTCCTGTGCCCGCCGGGATATCGGCCATACTGGTGATCTCTAGATTCATCTCGTCGATGCCGGTCAGCTTTAGCGCCTCGCGAATGATCGGATGTTTGACCTCGTCGACGGTGGCGACCCGTTCCATCTGAGAGTACTTGATGATCATCTCTTCGATAAATGTCTGGTGAATCGTGATGTAGACGTACTTATCGATCGCTGCGGCGATGAGAAATCCGCCATGGTTGCCGTAATATGAGGGCAAGTCAGTGCCGCCCCCACCCAACGAAATTCTCAGTGGCGAGCGCGAAATGATCATTGGCGCGCTCCGGCGACGAGCTCGCCGCGCGTTGCATAAATCTTCTCCACGATCTCCCATACCGCCACTGCATCGTCAGCGGTTGGACCGGATGATATGCCGGTCTCGATATCGCGCACGAAATGATCGAACTCTGTTTGCCAGGACGCGTCGTTCGCGGGAAATTCGAAGCGTTCAACGTCGGGTGGACCGAGCTCCGGTTTCATCTTGTAGAACGTCAGCGTCTCTGTTCCATAACTGCCGCCCAGCCCGTCAATCTGCAGTTTGCCTACGCGTCCGAAAATCTCGAAGCTGAACATGTTTTTCCATTCGGTCCAACTGGCGTGCAACCAGGCTACTTGTTTGCGGGCTGTGGTCAGCATCATGAAGGCGTTGTCGTCGACATTCATCTCCCAGTAGTAAGTCGGCGCGCAGCCTGAGACTTCGGTGAAGTCTCCGAGAAACCAGCGGGAAAGATCGATGAGATGAGAGCCCTGATCGACGAGTTCGCCACCACCACTGATATCGGCTGACGCACGCCATTCTTTTTCGTAGCCGAGTCTGCCGCCGTGACCGTAGCGTCCCCGGATATACATCAAATCACCGATTGCGCCGTTCGTGAAGAGTTCATGTGCTTTCAGCAGTGCCGGATGATAGCGGTGGTTAAAACCGACGCGAACTTGCAATCCGAGCTCTCTGGCCAAATCGGCTACAGGACGCAATTCGGTCGCGCCCGTCGCGGCCGGTTTGTCGACAAGGACGTGCTTGCCTGCGCGCAACGCACCCAGTGCGATCTCGGGCATGACATTAGGAGTGGTGGCAATGATCACTGCTTCGATTTGGGGATGCGCTACCGCTTCCTGCCAATTTGCCGTCACGGCAGCATGCGGCGTAATGCTCTCTGCCAGCTGCTTGGCGCGTGCCAGATCGGTGTCTGCGGCAATTGACAGAGCGTGCTGTCCCAAGTGCTTCAGTCGTTTGTTGCCGATCAGACCGCAGCCGATTATGGCGACTTTCATACCTTCTCCCAGTTCTCTCCCCTATCAGCGGGCACGATGCGGCGCAATGTATAGATCTCCGAGCATTTCAGTTTGCTGAGGTATTTGGGGAGATCTTCCCATGGATCCCACACGGCGCTGAGCAGTTTGCCGGTGATGCCGTTGCTTTCGTGCGACGCCAGGAATACGCACAGGCTAGCTGCCCGTTCGAGCGAAGCCCCGCCTTGCTCTTTCTGTTTGACGGCGCGGTCGTAAAAATCGCTGCCGACCTTTTCCGGACCTGCTTGCAAAATTTCGTCGAGCATTCGGGTGTTGAGAGCGCCCGGAGCGACCGAGTTGACGTCGATGCCGCAACCCAAAGTCTCATGCGCCACGGTCTCTGTCAGCCGGACTATCGCCGCTTTGGCGGCGGCGTATGCGCTCAGCCGGGGCAAAGGCGCGGTAGCGCCGCCACCGGAGATATTGATGATTTTGCCGTGCTGATTGCTCTTGAAGTGTGGCAGAAGCGCGCGGCACATAAGCATCGGTCCGTACAGATTGACCTCAATCGCTTGCGTCCATTCGCCCCAATCGACTTCTTCGATGCACCCTTTGGGACCGTAAACGCCGGCGTTGTTGACGAGGATATCGATACGTTTGTGGTGAGTAAAAGCGAAATCGATCAGCTTCTCCACCTGGTCCACTTTGGAGACGTCGGCTTTGATGTAGCTCAACTGTTGCGGATTTTGACAGAACTGACGGAGATCTTGGTACGTCTCGACCAACATCTCTTCGTTGCGAGCGCACATGATCACATTGGCGCCGTTTTTCAAATACGCTTCGGTAACGGTGCGTCCCAAACCTTGGTTGGCACCGGTGACGACTGCGGTATGATCGGCAAGCTGGTTCATGATTTACCCACAGAAACGTATTTGATGTTCTTGGCTCCAGCGAGCGTCGGACGCAGGAATGCCCCCGCATCGAGGACCAGAGGATTATGCATGATGCGGCTCAGGTCGGCGGCAGTGATCTCTTTGTACTCCGGCCATGCCGTTGCCACCACCACGGCACGCGCATCTTTTAATGCTTCGCTCAAACTCGATTTCAGTTCGACGCAGTTGCTCACATCGCTGGGAAGCTCCTTCACCGCTGGATCGTGAGCACGTACTATGGCGCCGGCTTCTTTGAGAGAGCGGCACAACTCAACTGAGCTTGATCTGCGCAAAGTGTCGGTGCCAGGTTTATAGGTCAAGCCGAGGACGGTGACGACCTGTCCTTGCAGCTGCCCAAGCTCCAATTGCAGTCGCTTGAGCGCCCATTTTTTATGTTCCTCATTGCTCATTTTGATAGCGGAGAGCAACGGTTTTTTCGCACCCCTTGAGTCAGCGATCTGGACCAAATAGGCAACGTCTCGTGCGAGCGTGCCGCCGGCGAAGGCGGCGCCGGGACTGAGCGGCGCTTTGTCGCCAATGCGCTCTTCGCTTTTCAAACCGCGTTCTACATCACGCGCGTCCGCGCCGACAAGCTCGCAAATTGATGCGATTTCGTTGATGAATGTGATAGAGAGCCCAAGGTAGGCGTTGAGAGCGTGTTTGGTCATCTCGGCGGAGACCGGGCTCATCCAGATAAACTTGTCACAGTACCGGCCGTAAAGTTGTTCGATACGCGAGCGGGCGGTATCGGAAGTGGTGCCGACCACGATGCGGTCCGGTTTGGTAAAACATTGAATGGCACGGCCGAGGCGCAGGTTTTCCGGCGAGTAGGCGAAGTGGAGTTTTGCCTTCGCATTTTGCTTCTCACAGGCGCCGGCAATTTCGTCGGTCGAACCGACGGGCAGCTGGGAGGAAATGAGAACGACCGCGCCGTCTTTCGCGTGTTGGAGTGCGGCTAACAGGCGCGTGCGAACGAAGGCGACGTCGGCCCGGTCTTCATCGTCGACCGGTGTGTCATAGGCGACGAGAATAATGTCGGCACTGGCTAACTTGCTCACGTCCGAGGAGAAAGTCAAAGTTTTTTTCTCGACGCATTTTTGTGTCAGAGCGCCCAGCCCGGGCTCATTGACGGGAAGCTGCCCTAGAAGCAATGAGGAGACGACTTCGACGTCGTCGATGGCGATTACATTCTCCCCTGCGTCGGCAAGGCACGCTGCCGCGACGGTTCCTAAATGCCACAAACCTAACACTGCTACGTTCATGCGCGTACCAGCAACTCCTTGTTCGTTTGCAGATACTCCACCGTTTTGATGATTGCCTGCTCGATCGTCAATTTAGGACGCCATCCGAGTGCGCGTATTTTTGCTGTGTCGAGGAAGATGAACGGGTTGTCTCCAATCCAACCGCGCTCGCCGCCGGTGTAGCCCAAAATCGGTGTCACTCCCAGGTGTTTTGTAATCCAGCCGATGCTGTCATTGACCTGGCAATACTCGTCGGTGCCGAGATTGAAGATGTTGACCTCGTCTTGGGCGCGGTCTATGGCCAGGAAGATGGCGTCGATGCAATCTTGCACATAGAGGTACGACTTTCTCTGCTGCCCGTTGCCCAAGACCTGCATCTGTGAAGCATCGGCAAGAAGCTTTTTGTAGAAATCGAAGACGTGTCCGTGCGTGTAGCGTTCGCCCAGAATGCTGACGAAGCGGAAGATATAGCATTGGAAGTTGTAGCCCGTGCAGTACGCCTGGATTAGTCCTTCTCCCGCCAACTTGGAAGCGCCGTACAAGGAAGTCTGGATGGGAAACGGTGCATCCTCCGGCGTGGGAATCACGTTTGCTTCGCCGTAGATACTGCCGGTGGACGAGAAGGCAATCTGCCAGATGTTGTTGGCGCGCATCGCTTCCAAAACATTGAACGTGGCGATGGTGTTCTGCTGCAAATCTCTGTCAGGGTGCTCCGTACCAAACCGCACGTCGGCATTGGCAGCAAGGTGAAACACGAACTCGCAACCGACCATTGCTTCGGTCAGCGATTCGAGGTCGAGTACGTCGCCGCGCACGAGTGTGAAGCGGTCGCATTGTTTGGCTGGTGCAAGAAAGTTTTCGAAGCCGGTGGAAAAGTTGTCGTATGCCACCACTTCGTCGCCGTTCGCCAAAAGGCGATCGACGAGGTTGCTTCCGATAAACCCTGCTGCTCCAGTGACGAAAACGCGTCTGCTCATTGCGATCTTTCACCTGTTTCTGCTGTTGCTTGGGCAATATTGGACGGCACCGCATCCGGCTGAAAGTTGAGCGCCGGTTGGGGAGCTTCGGGCGCGAAGTTGAGTTTATCGGGCAAGTTGCGCGCGTTGTAGCGACTGGCGAAGCGAGCCTTTTGCAGTGCATTGCGGGCGGCGGCGTAGGCGTTTTTGCTCGTGATGAACGGGCTGGTGAAACGGAAGCGAAAATTGGCGCGAATCCACAGGAGCGGGTCGCCAATGATGGTGACTTTCTTGCCCTCGGCGTAAGAACGCGAGGCGTAGTTGACCGGCACGTCAAACGGTGTGTAGCCTTTGAGCAAAAGCTTGATCACCAGCTCGTGGTCGAAGTCGAAGCGATTGCACTCGAAGTGCAAGCCGAAGAGACATTCGCGCCGGAAAACTTTGTACATCGTAAACGGGTCTGTCATCTTCTGCCGGTACAACGTGTTCATCAACCAGGTGAACAACACCTGACCGAAGTTCATCAGCAGTGCCAGAGCCGGCTGGTCGGTAAACTTGCGCATCTTGAAGCTGCCCGAGTGACGCGAGCCGAGCACGAAAAGTTGTTCCCACTGCAACAGCGGTTTGAGCAGCTCGTCGTAATCGTTGATATCGTATTCGGTATCAGCATCCTGAATGAGAATAATGTCGCCGGTGGCATGGTGAAAGCCTGTCCGCACCGCATGTCCTTTGCCGCGCGGCTGATCTTCGTAGATGATCTTCAGTCCCGGACGCCCTTCGAATGATTTGACTATTTCGCGTGTGCCGTCGCGCGAATTGCTTTCCACCACGACTATCTCGCGCTCGTCGATTCCTTCGACCTGCTTTGCCAGTACGGCGTTGAGCGTGGTGGCAACGGTCGCTCGCTCATTGAATACAGGCATAATGATCGACAGTTTTGTGCCGGTTCGCCGCGGCACTTTGAGCGCCGTCACTAAAAGACCCGATGTGCGCATCCGCATCTGCTGGCTCGTCACCGCCGAGGGCAGAAGGGTGGTGACGATTCTCACCGCGCGCAGCGCCGAGTGCATATTGAGCTCTTGCAGGCGTTGCGCCAGATGCTCCAATCCGAATTGACGACGGTCTGATTCGAACCAGAGATAGCGAAAACCCTGGCGTTCAAGGAGCAGCTGCAAGGTTGGGCGCGAGAAATACCACGGATGCTTGTTGCGCCAGTGTATCCACGACTTACCGAGGCGACGCGAGTAAACCGAATCTACTGCCGGCGTGGCGATGAACAGCACACCGCCTTCGACGAGCAGCCGATGCGCGACATCCAGAGCAATGGCCGGGTTTTCGATACGTTCCAAACTGAACAGAAAAACGACGCTGCCGAATGTGCCTTGCTGCGCCGTCAGGTCGGCCGGTTTGCAGTAGACGACTTCGCAGTCCGCTGCGCGCAGCGACTTGCCCAGCGGGTGTGGCTCATCGCAGATGAGGAGCACGCTGCCGCGCTCTTTCAGACCGATAATCATCCTGGCGTACTGCTCGCCCGCGTCCGCTTCGGTTTCATAACCTGCCCAATCGGTGCGATGTGACATACTGCTTGGGCGCGCGTCATTGGCTACGCCCACCAAGCCGCAGCCGGCGCAGCGCTGCGCCAGCGCGCCGTCGAGGGCGAAAAGGTAGTTTTGTGCGCTACCCGAACAGATCGGACAGTTATTGGTCGGCATACGTCCAGCCAGATGTTGGCTATAGAGTTATCACATCAAAGGAAATGCTTAATTAGAGCGCGCTACGTTATGAGGTTCAGGGTTGAGAAAGGTTTTAGGTTGGCAAGTGTCAGCGACACCCGGCAGCGCATGCCGGTTGGCTGGGATGCGACTGAGATTCCTCTCAGCACCGGCAGTCGGGCGGCTTGTAAAATAGACCAGCCTTGAAATAAGGACTTTATGAGAATTTGCATAATTTCTAGAGAGTACCCGCCGGAGACTGGTTGGGGAGGAATCGCCACTTTTGCGAAGCACCTCAGTCACGGTCTGACCGACCTCGGTCATCAGGTCGAAGTCATCTCGGAAGCCGTTGGCGAGCCGAAATCGACGCGCGACGCCGCCGGCATATGGGTGCACAGAGTGAAACCGACCGAAGTGGGCGCCGGGCTCAAGAAGGGCGGGGTGCTTCTCTCGTATTCGAAGTACGTTCTGACGACCAGCACCGCTTTGTGGAATAAGTTTCTCGAAATCCACAAAGAGCGCCCGTTCGACGTAGTCGATTCGCCTGAATTGTTGGCGGAGAGTCTGTGGGCTGGCGTCAGCAAGGCGGTACCATTGACGGTGCGCCTGTACACGCCGCATTCGAAGTTTATCGCCGAGCGCTTGCACAACGTAAGGCCGAATCTCGACCACCAACTCGTTGCTGGTTTGGAACGCGTGGCAATGCTTTCAGCCGACGTGATCACATCGCCCAGCGATGACCTGGCCGATTTCGTCAGCATCGATCTCAACTATCCGCGTGAGCGTATCAAAATTGTTCGCAATCCGATCGATGCCGAGGTATTTACGCCGGTCGGTCCCCAGGCGATTCCTACCGACGGGCGCAAGACCGTCATGTTTGTTGGACGTCTGGAAGAGCGCAAAGGCATTCATTATCTGATCGATGCCATTCCCACGATCGTGAAACAGCATAAAAATGTGCGCTTCGTCATTATCGGCGATGACACGAAAACCGCGGCCGGGCAGACATCGGTATTGGCCGAGCTGCAGGAGCGTGTGCAGGAGAACGGCGCCGGCTCCTACATTGAATGGATCAACCGCGTCACTCTCGATTCGCTTCCATCATATTATCGATCCGCTGATATCTGTGTGGTTCCATCCGTCTACGATAACTCTCCCTATACCTGTCTGGAAGCGATGTCTTGCGGTCGGGCGGTAGTCGGAACATCCGCCGGCGGAACGCGAGAATACATGGTGCACGACGAATCAGGCATTATTGTGCCTCCTCGCGACGCGCAGTCGCTTGCCACTGCGATCATCGGATTGCTCAACGACGATAAGCGGCGCATCCAGATAGCGAACAACGCGCGCGCTCGAGTGATAACGCACTTCCAACGCAAGGAGATCGCGCGCCAGACGGTGGAGCTGTACAAAGAAGCGATTGAAACCTTTGCCAAACGCGCGGACTACAAACTTTATCGACGCGATCCGTCGCTGTTGTACGGTGATGTCGATGAGTTTCTCACCGCTTGGGACCAGAGCATTTACGACTTGCTCTATCTCGATCCGGTGTTTCGCACCGTGCACTATTTCAATCTCTTGCGCAAGCGACCAAAGCTCGCGATTGCCAAAGCCATTCGCAGCGTGATCGCGAAAGCGTTCGGTAAGAAGGCGAACAAGTGGGCAATCGTGCAGAAGCTCGATGCGTCGATTCAGGCAAAACATCAGACGCCGCAGGAGTTGGCAGCCGCAGCCGATGCGGATAAAAAAGAAAAACAGCTCGTCGCTCGATAAGCTCCGCGCTTACAAAGTCATTCGGACTCGCTTTTGATTAATCACGCTCAACGAATTTCTATCATCTTTGTGCCAGCAGCAATCGCCGCTGTGAGATCAGAAATGACGCCATCAAAAGCGTTAAAAATGGCATCGTTTCTGCAATTTCCGAGCCGAATCCATACGACTGGCGGACCAGTTGGATCGCTGCCAGACAAGTGAAAAAAGTCCTCGTCCTTGCTTACGATAATGCAGCCTTGATGTTTGGCGTAATCCCAGATTTCTCGGTCACTGGCCCTATCCAGTCCGCAGTCAGCAACATGCGTCTATTCCAAACCGTGGAGCTGAAGATGCTTAACCAGCGCGGCGGGAAGTTGATTGTCGACGAGGTAGATCACGCAGATTCTAAAATTGGATGATCGGTCTGCCTTGCAGCATATTCAAGGCATGCAAGAATATCCTCGTTCTTTAAGTCAGGATAGTCTTGAAGGATCTCCGCATAGCTCGCGCCGGAGCTCAGAAGTTCCAGCACATCCACAACGCGCATACGAGTCCCTCGAATACACGGACGACCGCCGCATTTGCCAGGTTCTACGGTAATTCGCTTCAGTAAATCGGTCTTGTCGCTCATATCTTTACTGGCGTACCTTGGCTCGCTAACTCACCTTACCGAAGTATAAGCTCAATTGAAGCCGTTATCAAGTCAGAACCATCATTCAGACTTACGCTCCATAGTGCCCTCTATGGCGAAGGGGCTTAGTGCCTTTTGAATTCCGCGCCAGACCATGGATATTGAAGCGTCTGGATCAAGAGGCGAAGGAAGCTTAGCCGAAAGCATCACACGTTCTGAGCGCGCAGCATTGGCGTTTACTGACGAATGATGCCATACTTTTCCAGGAAACCTGCGGCACGATTCTGTAAACATGGGCATTCTTCTCAGCTGTCAATCAATTTCGAAGAGCTATAGCGAGCGTCCGCTGTTTAGCGATATCTCGCTTGGTATTGAGGAAGGGCAGCGCATCGGCTTGATCGGACCGAACGGTGCCGGCAAGTCGACGCTGATGAAAATTCTGGTCGGCGATGTCGAACCTGATAGGGGTGAGGTGATTCGCCGCCGACAGTTGCGTGTGACGTATGTGCCGCAGCAAGAGCAGTTCGACGACAATGCCACCATCGTGCAGCTAATATCGCAAGCTGCTGCATCAATGCCGTTCGAGCAACACGAACGCGAAGCGGCAATCGATTCGACTATCAAAAAATTCGGTTTTGCCGACAAAGATGCCGATGTTCGTTCGTTGTCCGGCGGCTGGAGAAAGCGGTTGGCGCTTGCTTGCGCCTTTGCTCAGAAGCCGGAGTTGTTGCTCGTTGACGAGCCGACCAACCATTTGGACCTGCAGAGCATCTTATGGTTAGAAGAGACGCTCAAATCTGCTGACTTCGCATATGCGCTCGTGACGCACGACCGCGCGTTTTTGGAGAACATTGCCAATCGAATCATCGAAATCAATCCGACATATTCGCAAGGTTTCCTCAGCGTTAATGGCAAATACAGCGACTTTTTGTTGAAACGCGAAGAGGAGCTGACTGCTCAGCAGCATTTGCAACAGGCGATAGCCAGCCAGGTCCGCCGTGAGGTTGCCTGGCTTCAACGAGGCGCACGCGCGCGACAGACGAAATCGAGCGCGCGCATTAAGGAAGCGGGTAAATTGATGGAAGACCTCTCTGAAGTCAAACAGCGCAACGCCCTCGCCACTGCCCAGATCGAAGTCGGCTTCGACGCTTCCGGGCGCAAGACGAAGGAGCTGTTCGTTGCTAAAGAGATCGCCAAGGCGTATGGAGAGACCCAGCTCTTTTCCAAATTGGATGTGAAACTTACCTCGAATTTCAAACTCGGGCTGGTGGGGCGCAACGGCAGCGGTAAGTCGACCTTGCTGCGTATCATCATCGGGCAGTTGCAGCCAGACGCGGGAACGATCAAACGCGCCGATCAATTAAAAGTGGTGTGGTTCGATCAGAATCGTGCCCAGTTGGATCAATCGTTAACGCTGGCACAGTCCCTATGGCCGGTTGGCGACATGGTTCCATATCGAGGGCGTTCGCTGCACGTGGCGACGTGGGCGAAAAAGTTTCTCTTCAAAACGGATCAGTTGCACTTACCGATCAGTTATCTTTCCGGCGGCGAGCAAGCGCGCATTCTCATCGCTCAACTGATGACGCAAACAGCAGATATACTCATTCTTGATGAACCGACAAACGACCTCGATGTTCCATCGATTGAATTATTGGAAGAGAGTCTGATTGATTTTCCTGGTGCCGTCGTTCTTGTCACCCACGATCGCATGATGCTGGATACGGTATCGAGTCAAATTCTGGCTCTGGATGGAACGGGCGCTGCAGCTTACTTCTCGGACTACGAGCAGTTGGAATCGGTGGCAGACCAGTTTCTCGCTGACAAAAGGGAATCAATTAAAGGTTCTGCCTCTAAAGCAAATAGAGACACGAAAAAACGTTCTGGGCTATCAACCGCGGAGAAGCGCGAGCTGGCGGCAATGCCCGAGAAAATCGAGGAGATGGAAAAGCAGATCTCCAAATTGCAATCTGAAATGGAAAATCCAAAAATTTCCAGCAACTACGCCAAGCTGCAGGAGTTGATGAAAGAGCAACAGCAAAAACGCGAAGCGCTCGAGGCGCTATTCACCCGCTGGGAAGAGCTGGAAGCGCGCTCTGCCGAGTAAGAACTTAAGGGTTGGCACCTCTCTCGCTCAGGAAATTTTCCGATTAAGCCACTAAGCTTCAAAAGGCTCTTGTTGACAATGTTCCATTTGCCATATACAATGCCATATACAAGACTGGAGTAAGGGTGATGCGAACAGCGAAGGTATTTTTCACCAATCGAAGCCAAGCCGTCCGGCTACCCAAGGAGTTCCAATTCGACACAGATGAGGTGTTCATTTATAGAGACGGTGACAAAGTTGTCCTTTCACCCAAACCATTGAGCTGGGATGAGTATCTCGATCACGGGGCGGTCGCTTCCGACGATTTCATGTCCGATGTCGAGGATTTGCCACTTCAGGAGCGTTCGCTTTAGGTGGATATCTACTTCCTGGATACCGACATCTGTTCTTACGTGATGAAGCGTTCGAACCAGCAGTTGCTCGACAAACTACGTGATTCAGATCCGTCGAAGATCGCTATTTCGGTTGTGACCGAGGCGGAGCTGTTGTTTGGCATCAGACTGTCTGCAAAACCGAAAGTGATTCGCGATTCTTTCGATGGATTTGTACGCCATGTACAGGTGTTCACATGGGGAAGGGATGCAGCTGAACACTATGCCGATATTAGAGCTGCTTTGCGAGTGCGAGGAGAATTGATTGGTTCAAACGATCTTATGATCGCTGCACATGTGAGAAGTGTTGACGCTACGCTTGTGACAAATAATGTGCGCGAGTTCGGGCGGGTGCCGGGGCTCATGCTCGAGAATTGGACTGTCTAAACGATTTCAGCCTTTAGGCGCGAACAGTTTTTTCTGCCAGTGTTTGAGGCGGAAGCGCAGCGAATAGGTGAAGACCATTTCGTACAATCTTTTCTCGAGGGAACCGACGAGATTGACGAGATCATTTTGCAATGCCGCTGGTTGTGCTGTGTACAGCGCCGGCGTGGCTCGGCGCGCGAAGGTGACGCGCGCTTGTTCGTAGAGGGCGACGGAGTCGGCGCACATTTTGTCGACGGTCAGGAGTTGAACGACTCTCTCGCGTGCAGTCTTGCCAAAGCGCTCGCGCATGGCTTTGTCTTGTATGAGTTTGACCAGCGCTGAGCCGAGTGCGGTGCTGTCGCCTGCCGGCACGATAAGACCGCATTGATTGTTGAGCACGTACTCTTTCGTGCCACCGGCGTCGGATGCCACTACGGGCTTGCCGCACGCCATCGCTTCGATGGCTGTCATCGGCGCGTTTTCGTATAGCGATGGGAGCACACAGATGTCTGCCGAGCGATAGTGCGTTGGCAGTTCTTCTAAGGGAACGTGTGGGATAAAAGTGACAGAGTCGTCGCAGCCGCTGTCGGTCAGGAGTTGCTGCAGCTCCGCCAAAACGGAACCGCCACCCGCTCCCTTGTTAGTGTCGCTGCCGATCAGGACGAACTGTGCGTCCGGAGATTGCGCCAGGACCTGGGGAACGGCTTGAATTAGTTGATGAACGCCTTTGCGCGCTTCCAATCTGCCCACGAACAGAACTGTAGTTCCCTGCACTGGTCGTGGAACGTTGCCGCCTTCCGGGCTGAACTTCTTCTCGTCGACCGGGTTTCGTATTATCTGGATTCGGTCGGGTGGCAAGTTCAGATCGTTGGCGACATATGCAGCGAGGTCTTCGCTCGGCGATACGAGCGCGTCCGCTGAGAGCATGGTGACGCGTTCCATCGCAGTTAGGATACGATGATCGAATGTCGGTTCGAAGTTGTGGAAACGTTCATTCACTAGTTTCGAGTGCGGCGTGTGTAAACGAACGACAAGGGGAACGACACGTGCAAGCGAGAGAAACAAGCCCTCGGCGAAGTGCTCGGGAACTTCGACAACGTCGAACGGTTCCTCATTGTGTAATTCGAGAAATTTCGCCCATAGTGAGGAGACTTCATCTAACATCGGACGCGAGACCGGCAGGCAGAAGTTGAATAGGCTGTCGGGAGCCGCAACTGGAGCGGGCGCGACGCGATGTATCGTAGATTTACCGTAGGGGCGGCTTGCAGCCGCCCGGGCGCTAGCGGAGGCGGAAACCGATTCAGGGTCGGATTGTTTTCCATTCGATGTCGAGCGCAGAGTTCCTTTCAATGCGATTACGTGAACGTCATGTCCGGCGCGGCTGAGCCCGTTGCTCAAGTGAAACATCACCGTACCGATGCCACCCCATCCGGTATCAGGCGGAAATTCGCGAGAGAGTAAACAGATGCGCATGGTTAGTTCGTGTTTCCTTGGACCTTGCCAGAGGGCGCCTGCAAGGCGCCGCTACGGTGGGTGGGACGGCTTATAGATATGGTGATCAAATCCGAGAATTCGCCGACTGGTTGATGCGTGGCGGAGAGGCAACGTGCGCGGACTTGGTAGTAGCCGGACACGGGAAAGGCTTTGTTGAAAGCAGCGCCAGACAGTTTCAGCTCCGCCTGAGGAGCACGGCGCTCCAGCGCCGCATCGGCTGGTCCTGCTGCGCCAACAGTCAACTCCTCGCCAATCGCGCTCGACAAATTTGCTTGGTCGAAATTATCGAGGAAGAAGTTCGGTTTGCCGATCTGCACTTGATACTGGGCTGCTCCTGGCGCGGGACCAGTGAGTAGAAGAGTCAGTTCATTCGCGTTCTTTTCAATAATGCCTGCGTTATTCATCTCGGTTTCAGCCACACTGATCGTCGGTGCAACCTGCGCGGAGGCAACCAAGCGAATGTTTTTAAACGCCACTTTCAATGCGCCGCCCGGCAGAATCAGCAGCTTTCCAACTGCGGGTTGTGCAAACCAATGCCACGAATGCGAGAGCTGCACGCTCACTTTGTAGCGCTTCTCTGTTTTTGTTGAACCAACTTCTTGCAATGTCGCCGGCATATAATTCGTCGCGGCAGTTTCCTTATTAACAGCCACATCAGGAGCTGCCCAAACGACCCTCATGTCTGGTAGTGCTCCACCGTTTTCAACGGTGACATCGAACTCGAGGAAGTCGTACTGCCACGGTGTAATTTGCAATCCTGAAAGAGCCAGTCCATCGTCTGACTGGACATTGGTCAAAACAATCGCGTCGTTTTGAGATTGCATGTCGGCGTGACCAATGCTTTGCGCGCTCAACGATGGGGTTTCGCTATGCATAGACAAAGTTGCAGGCAGGAGCCAGGCAGGAGCCCGGCGCTCCACAGTTGAAACGTTCAAACGCCTCAACTCTTTGCCGTCTTTCCAGACGTATATGGGAACGTTTTTCTCGACGCAGGCACGGAAGCGCAAGGCGTCAATCAGATCTTCACGTCCAAACATGACCGGCGCATAACTGATAAAATGCGGCGAGTAATGTGTAGCTCTGAACGGTGGGTCGAGCATCGTATTGAATGTGGTTCCATTCAAAATCTGATGCGCGCCGGCGCGCTCCTTCGGTATACCGAGAACTACGAACTGCCCGGATGGCTGTTTTTGCGCTAGCTCGACGCACGCATCGGCGCAACGACGAACTTCTTTGCCGGCATTTACCCAGGCAGCGTTTGTGGTGGCAGTTATTCGCACCATGACTAAGGACGCAATTGCTAATGCGAAGGCACCGAATACGGTGAAGCGTCTTTCGAGAGTTCCTTTGTTGAAACCGAACGAGTATGGCGCGAAGACTAATGCCGAGAGGATCAACATCAGCGGCATGCTTAAGAAGTAGTAGAAGCGGCTGCCCTCGAGGTTGTAGCCGAGCCCCCAGAGCTGATAAATCGGTGCGGCTGCTGTCGCCAACCACACAGCCAAGACGACAAAGTGACGCCACGGAACGCTGCCGGAGAACAGGCGCACTATGAACAGGATGCCGAGAGCGCCGTAGCAGCAGGCGAGCATTTTCGAGTAGACGTTAGGCTCTGAAATGACCGCCGCGTTGAATGGGAAAAACAGGCGATGTATCGTGTCAGGATCGAGCCATTTGCAGATGAGGCTGTTGTTGCCGGCCACGCCGAAGCCGCCTGTGTAGCCGCCTGTCACTGTTCCCAGGCAGGTTGTTCGCACGACGAAATATCCGACTAGAGTTGCCCACAGCAGCGCAGTGCGTTTGAAACCCGCCGTCAGTGCGCTCGTGAAACGTTTCAAAACCGGCTGCTCGAGCACGAAGTCAGTAGGTAGCAATGTGAACGTAGCAAGTAAGAGTATCGGCAACCCGACCGGCATCTCTTTCGTCAAGAGCGCGAGCAAGAAGGAGAAAGTTCCTGCCAGACGCCACCGCAAGCTGGTTTGCGTCAGGTAAATGAAACCCGCCAGAAGATAAAAGAATCCAGCGACGATGTCGACGCGACCGACCATCCAGGAAACGCTTTCGCAGCGCAAAGGATTGGCAGCAAACAAGATCGCCGCAAAAAGCGCTGTTGAAGAAGCACGAGCGGGGCCCCATTCACGGAAAATGTTGCGTCCAATCAGATAGAGCAGGATAACGCAGCCGAAAAAGTACGCGATGTTAGTAGCGTAGTAGCCCCGAGCGTCCGCGCGGTAGAGCAGCCAGTCGCATGCTTCGTTGATCATCTGCCATGGACGATAGACCTTCATGCCCGGAATTTGCATGAAGTTGCCAGTAAAATTCGCCCATAGCATGTTCCAATGACCGTGACATGCAGTCGCTAAATAACCGATATGTCCAAAGTCGTCGGCTAGAAAATACGTTGCTATCGTGCGGGCAAAACAGAATCCGACGATAGCGAGCAGAATTACTACATGCAGCCAGGCGCTCTGCAACAACGTAGACGGTCCTGTTCGTCCACTCTTCGTCTCCTCGATTGGCTTCGTTGTGTTGGAGGTTTCCACTACATTTTGCACGTTAGAACACCTGATACCCTTTGAATATGAGCGCCCGGTCCGTCTTCAGCCGCCAGATATCGATCGAGCACTCTTGCGGTGTGGTCGCTTCAGCCTCCTTGCTTACGCATTTGATTTGCAAGGATTGCATTTTAGCGGGCAGATCCGAAGGCGAAAGAAGGAAGGCGCAATCTAGGCTTGGCGCTGCTTTCGAGCTCCAGGGAATCTGATACCACAGTGTTTGTGTTGCGCGCTGCAGCTGCAAGGCGATCTGCAGGCGCTTCAACTCTTCCGCATTGCCTTGCAAGCGAATCATCCACAGGTCTTCGGCGCCAGGCTTGGGAAGCGCGCTGAAGCGGCTTACGGCAAACTTGCCCTTGGTCTCCCAAGCTAACGGTGCGTGCAGAATTTTCTCTGCATTATCTCCTTCGGGCAATCCCGGCACCAGTAAGTGGATACCGTAGGCGCCGGTCTGTAAGCCAGGCTCCGGGGAGAGGTCCGCCTTCGAGTTGGTGAAACCTGTCTTTACCCTTTCATCCAGCCGCGGGTCTGTCAGTCCGCAGTCGTTCTCTACTCCGTAGAACGCTTTCTCCCAGGAGTACGTTCCTATTGCAGGCAGGATTTGTTCTTTCCAGGGAGTTCGATAGTTGCCGAAGATTGCCGCCTCGGGCGATGCATCAACGGTTCTTGTCAATGTAATCTGAAGCGATTCCGGGCGCCCGGCGAAGATCTGCGGCGGCAGCGGGATCAGGAGCCATTGGCGCATATCTGCGTTGCTTGCGTTGACGAGTTGCGTCATGCAATCAAAGATAAACTCGCCCTGCCAATGCACCTGGTTGCCGATTTCATTGCGCAACTCCGAGTAGTTCTGTACCGCCTCCGAGCCTGAGAGAATCGGAGCGTCGATGGTGGTTCCATTTACTTGAATTTTGCAGCCGTTCAGCGACTCGATTCCATTCGCGTCAACGAGAAGGAAAGATTGTTTTTTCGATGCACTGGCCCGGGCGCTTGGAGTGAGGTTAATCGTTTGTGTGATCGTCTGCCCTGCTTGGCTGAATGGACAGCGCCATTCGTACCAGCGACCATGCGCTCGGACCGGCATGCAAGTAAATGCTAACAGCGCGCAGGCGAGCGCCACTGCGATCGTAGCGGGAGGGCGCTGTTTGACGGTGGCTATTTGAATCAAGTGCAGCAGAGCGCCGGTGAAGAGTGCAAGTGCGGCGATGCGAACCAGGCATTGCGCGGCAAGAGCGGCAGCCGGATCGGGAAACAGTGCAACCAAATACGGTAGCAGTTCAGTGCGAAGTGAAATAAAGAGCACAGAGGCGGCGGCTGTGAGCCAGAGAATCGAGGCACGCTCGATTTTTCTTGCCCGCCAGATAAAATCGGCTCCGGCTGCTGCGAACACAATCATCACGGCAACGCCAGACAAGTTGTATCGCGGCACGGTGATAAACAGAACATAGATTAGTGAGAGTGCCAATGTGCCACACAAATACATTCGCGCCAGGTGTTGCCCACGCGCTGTCTCTCGCGCCTTCTCGCGCACGAACGCTAATGGTATGCCTGTGAATGCCAGGAGAAGCAGCGCTTGATGCAGCGCTACTTGCCAGGCAAAGTTGAACGGCCCGATGTTGACGCGAAAATCGTTCCACGGGAATTCGAACAAGCGCAGCGGTTTGTCGAGCATCAGGCGAAGCCATCTAGTTGGAGATTCAATTATGCTTGCGGTAGTTAGTTGGATAAGGCTGTGTTTCTCAATGCCGTGGCCGTCGGGATAGGGGAAGGAGAGCCAGCCTTGAGTGGCTGTGTTATTGCCGATAAAGCAGTTGTACTGACCGACGCGGTCGACGACTACCGAAGCTTTGCCGCAAGCGAGTTGTTGAAATGCGCACCAGGGGATAAGGACTACAGCTAGTCCGGCGATTACAGCGGCTGCATCGAGGGCGCGGTGCGCGCGTTGCTTTTGTTGGAAAAGCGTCACCGCCAGTGATGTCACAGTCAAAAGCACCATCACCGACCGCGTTAGTTGTAGCGCTGCTAAGATAGCTCCCAGTGCAAATAGGACTGGTTTGGAGTTGGTTTTGGTAAAGCCGCGAGTGTTGATCCGGACGACTGCAATGAAGAGAACCGCTGCGAACAGATCTGAGTACAACCGTCCGCTGTTGACGACAAAGCCGGGGTAGACAGCTGCGAGGATTCCAGCAATCAGTCCGGCTCGCGGGTTGAAGGCGGACGTCGTGGTGAACGCGAGCATCACCGCGCTCAGTGCGAACAGCAGACATTGTCCGATGACCGGAAAGACACCGGCACCGGCATGACCGATAGAAAGGCATGCGGCGATAAACAAAGGGAATACTGCTCCTCCCTGGCTCAGTTCCTTCACTCCGGAAAGGGCGTTCGTAGTGGTTGTGATGTCGCCGGTGTGCGTAAACGCATGCCACCAGAATGATGGTCCTAGCGCAATGAGAGTCTGCAGACCGTGGGCATCGCGCAGGTACTCGGATGCGTCGCAAGCAGTGACGCAATCGATGTGTTTGGTGAGGAAGTTAAACCAGAGGCTGGTTGCCAGTGCGAGGACGAATATACCGACACTGTGCCGCAGCGGTAATCCGCGCGGCGCCACAGCGTTGTCCGCTGCGGTCGCGGCTCGCTTCACCGTTTTAACATCGGTCAAAACTGACACGGATTCTCGCCCAGAAGGCAATAAGGACGTTATTCTACTAGTGTGAGGGATCTCCTATTTGAAACATATTTCAGTTGCCGACGGGGCGGGTTTTGCGCCGTTATGGTCAACGCAAATTCTGCGCTTGTAAAAACGGGGCGCTGCAGGCGCCACCTCCGGTAGTTTTTGCCGGGCTTGATCGTGGAGAAACACGCTGACTCTGCGGCGCTGGAGCGCCGCGCTCCCGGTTTGCCGTTCGTGGAGTCGCCGTACATCCATCTACGACGGCTTTGCCGGACGGAAGAGTGGATGAAACCGGATTTCTCGAGTTCCGAAGCCGGCAAGGATGCCGGCGCTCCCAGAGGCGTGAACGTGATAAATATGTGCTTGATGCAATCAAAAGCAGGCGGATTTGCGGTAAGTTAGGTGGTCACGCCGGGAGCGAGCCCTGGTGCGGGAAGCGATGAGAAGAGTTTTACTTACCGTTCATAAGTTTTTTCCCGAGCATCGGGCGGGCACGGAAGTGCTGACGCTGAAGGTGGCTCAGGAGTTGCAGCGCCGCAATTATGAAACGCTGGTGGTCACCGCCGATCCTCCGGATATCGACGCCCGCCACTCCGTCGGTGACGACACTGTCGACTACGAGTACGAAGGCGTTAAGGTGCACGCTGTGCGAGAGCCGCTGCGCTTGCGTGGTTATACTTTCCGCCATGAATTTTCTCATCCGCAGATTGGCGAGCACTTTGGCAGCCTCTTGCGGCAGTTTAAGCCGGACCTCGTGCACATCTTCCACGCCGAGAATTTATCTGGCGAAATCGTTCATCAAGCGCGCAGGCAGCAAGTTCCTATTGTTT
This sequence comes from Planktothrix sp., assembly GCA_036703195.1. Taxonomy (GTDB): domain Bacteria; phylum Cyanobacteriota; class Vampirovibrionia; order Obscuribacterales; family Obscuribacteraceae; genus DATNPN01. The sequence goes on from DATNPN010000043.1 coordinate 249,088, forward strand.
GCTCTCTCACTGATTTCTGGTTCGTTTGCCCGGTCGTTCAGCTAAAACGCCCTGACGGAGCGCTCTGCCGTGGGCCGTCAGCGCTTGCTGCCAACTGTCTCACCTGCTACACACCGCAGCTCTTCCCTCCAGTGGAGCAGATCGCTGAGGCTGTGGAGAAGAAACTGCCGCAACTGGCGAAGCAGCTCAGCGCATTGCCGCCTTTCGCCCGCAAACTAGCGATAGATGGCATCGCTACGACGTTTCGTGCGGTCAAACTGCCGCCCGCTGTGACTGCCACGATGCAGCGCCCATCCTTTTTGCGTCAAGCCGCCAATGCGGTCGACGCCATCATGGTGCCGACATCGCTGATGCGCGATATCTTCGTGGAAAACGGCATCCGCTCGGAGCTCATCTCGAAGGTGCACTTCGGATTAGACACGTCGCAGCTCGTTCAGCACCAGGAGAAGTCCAAGTCTGATCTGGTTCGCATCGGCTTTATCGGAACCATGTTCGAGCACAAAGGCATCGACCTGCTGATCTCAGCGTTTCATCGCCTGCCGCCGCAGGTTTCAGCCCAACTGATAATTTACGGTGATCCCAATCAATTCCCAGAATACGGACAACAGATGGTCGATCTGGCGAAAGACGGGCGCAACGCCGATAAAATCAAGTTTTTCGGCACATTCCCAAACGCGCTCCTGGGCGAGGTCCTCGAGAACATAGATATATTGACCGTGCCGTCTCGCTGGTACGAAAACACGCCGCTCGTGATCCAATCAGCGTTTGCGACCAAGACGCCGATTTTAGCGACGGACCTGGGCGGCATGAGCGAGTTGGTGAAACATAACGTAAACGGGCTGCTGTTCAAGCTCAACGATGTCGCATCGTTGCACGAACAGCTGCAGCGTATTGTTGATGATAAAGAATTACTCCCGGCTCTGCGCGCCGGAATCAAGCCGGAGCGCACCGTTCAGGAGATGGTCGACGATATCGAGGCTGTTTATGAAACAGTTTTGAACCGGCGCCAGGGCAAAAACGCACAGCCCACCCCGCGTGCCGGAGAGTCGGTGATATCATAACGGCGGTACTGCAAGGCTAAGAGATGAAATCGTTAGTAATCGGCGGCAACGGATTTATCGGCACCAACCTTGTCGACTGCCTTCTTGGGGAAGGACACAAGGTGCGAGTGTTCGATCGCTATCCGAGCAGATTTCGCGAACAACTTGCGGACGTCGAATACGTTTACGGCGATTTCGCCAATCACGGTGAAGTGCGCGATGCCGTGCACGGAGTCGATTTCGTCTTTCATCTCGCGTACACGACATTGCCTCACACTTCTAACGAAGATCCGGTCTACGACATTCGTTCAAACGTTGTGGACACGGTTCAACTTTTGCAAGAGTGCCGTGACAACAAAGTCAGCAAGGTGATTTTCGTCTCCAGCGGTGGCACCGTATATGGTGTGCCGCAGAAAACGCCCATTGAAGAAGACCATCCCACCGAGCCGATTTGCTCCTACGGTATTACAAAACTGGCAATCGAGAAATATCTCAATCTGTTTCACAAATTGCACGGACTCGAGTACGTGGCGGCGCGACTCTCCAACCCTTATGGAGAGCAGCAGAACCCTAATGCAAAACAGGGCGCGGTGACTGTGTTTTTAGGCAATATCGCCCAACAAAAACCAATCACGATCTGGGGCGACGGTGAAGTCGTGCGTGACTACATATATATCGGCGACGCCGTGAGCGCGCTGCTCAAGGCCGCTCAGTATCAGGCTGGTGCCAATGACCCGCGCGTGTTCAACGTGGGCGCCGGCGGCGGGCACAGCCTCAATCAATTGATCGAGATCATGCGTGACGTTTGCGATCTGCCGGTAGAAGTGAAATACACTCCCGGGCGCCCCGAAGACGTACCTGCCAACGTGCTGGATATCACCCAGGCGAAGAAGTGGCTTCAGTGGGAGCCAAAAATGCAGATCCATGAAGGACTGTCAAGAACCTGGTCCTGGCTGAAAACACTGGACGCCGTCCGCTCAGATTAGAATTGCCAAGTTGAAATCGCCGCCCTCTTAAGGGAAGATTTGGCCTGTATACCTAAAGGACTCTCAGGCTGACTATGCTTGATTTATCCGTCGTCGTAGCCGTCTACAACGAAGACCCTCGTAACTTGCTGCGTCTTCTCGAGCGCTTGTGGAAGGTTATCTCTGCCGAAAACCTTAGCTACGAGGTTATATTCGTAAACGACGGCAGCCGTGAGGAAGCCTGCAAAGCGTTGCGTCAAATCGCCGACGAAGTAGATTACGTAAAGCTAATCGAACTCTCTCGCAACTTCGGCCAGCAAGCCGCCATTTCAGCCGGCATCGATCACGCCGACGGCAGAGCCGTCATCAATATCGATTCGGACTTGCAAGATCCGCCTGAGCTGATCCCGGCGATGGTGGCGAAATGGCGAGAGGGATATGACGTTGTCTACGCCCAGCGCTCGACGCGCAGAGACCGCGTCAGCAAGCGGTTTTCAGCGTACCTCTTTTACCGTCTCCTCGGTTCGGTTTCTTCCGTAAAAATTCCCTGGGACACCGGCGACTATCGTCTCATCGATCGCAAGGTCATCAATGAGCTGCGCGCTCTGCCGGAAAAGACGCGTTTTCTGCGCGGCTTGATTCCCTGGCTCGGCTTCAAACAGATCGGCATTCCTATCGACCGTGACGCCAGAGAAGTCGGAGAAAGCGCTTACACGTTGAGAAAGCTGCTCTCGCTTGCCCTGGACGGATTATTGTCTTTCAGCCTGATGCCACTGTTTGCGGTATCAGTAGTTGGCGCTGTTTTTGTCGCATTGAGCGTTTTGTTCGGCGCGTTGGCGCTGTTTGCTCCCAATCTGTTGCAGCTAAATATGGCGGGATTAATAGCTACAGTCGCATTCTTCGGCGGCGTGCAGATTCTTTGCGTCGGATGCGTGGCGGCCTACATCGCCAAAGCGGCGGAAGAGATCCGTGCGCGGCCAACTTATATTGTCTCCGAGCGCCTCGGGTTAGGGTTCGCCCGCACGGAAGAAGAGCCGCAGCCGGCATCCTCGAATGTTGCAGTCTCGTCAGCACGCGCCGTCAAGACAGGCAGCCGATAGGTTTTCAACTCGCGGCGCCAGTGCTGGTTGTGGACAAGTTTTTCAGCGCGGTCTGCACGACTGCGTGGGCTTGCGCGCGAATCTCGGGTACGGCGGTCGATTCCCAGAGGTTTCCTTTGCGGATGGAACCAATGGTGTAGAGGCGCCTTGATGCTTGCCCTCGAGAGTTGATGGCAGCGCCGCTTTCGTCGACGTTGGCGCCCAGTCCGAGCTCGTCCGGTAGCAGAACGCCGTCTTTGCGCAACGCGGCGATGAGCGGATGTGCCACCGCGCGAAAGTCCGTCTCCGGTCCCGTGCAGTTGATCGCATGCGCGACGTGCAACGATCGTTCGCCGTCACCTCTGGCGCGATAGCTGACATGCAAGCCGTTCGCCTCCGGCGCGATCTTTAATATGCGACCGGCCGCCACATCGAGGAGACCTTCCTGCTGCAGCTCATGCAAGTGCGCGGCAATTTCGGGCGCCATGCGGTGTCTGTGCACTTCCCACAGCTGGCGTACGTGTCGCAAAAATCTGCGGCGGTCAGCTAGATTCAGTTGCGACCAGACGCGCGAGGTGCAGCCGCGCAGCTCGGACATAACGCAGCGCCATTTGCCGGTCTCTTGGCGCTCGGCCGTGCGAGCGGCGTTGAGCATGGCTTTGCAGGCTGCAGTCAGTGATGCATTCTCGGGAATGGTAAGGTACTGCGTCGGTTGCTCTTGCGCCAGGCTATCGTAGTCGTAATGCTCTTGTGGCAGATAACCGTGCCGGCTGACGGCGTGGTACCGTCCGCGGTGACCAGTGGCGCGCAGCTGCAATACAACGTCGATCATTGTCAGCCCGGTTCCGATCAACAGTACATCGTCGTTGGTCGAGACTTGTTGGCAGAGATCCACCGCCCACGGGTTGTCGTGAAAGCGATCTGTTCTCTCTGCCAACGACGCTGCAAACTTGCTGCGCTCCGGGGGAAAGTTGCCCGGTGCGAGGATCACTATTTCTGCTCGAAGCCTTTGTCCTGAAGCAAGCTGAATTGATTGTGTGCTGTCCGTGTCGCCCGAAATGGATAGTGCTCGCTCGGCAATCAGGCGCAACTCGATGCTTGTTGATGTCAGCGCCGCTTTGAGCAGCTCCTCAATATAGTCGCCGTAAATCTTGCGCGGTGCGAACGTCTCTGCTCGCGATTCGGGCATGCGCTTTTTCAACCAATCGGCAAAATGATTCGGCTCTTCAGGAAATGCGCTCATTCCTTTTGCAGAAACGTTGAGCAGATGCTCGATGAACTGGGTGCTGTAAGCGACGCCGCGTGCGGGACGTGCGCTCTCGTCTACCACTGCCACTTTCAGGAGCGGGCGCCAGGCGTTTTCCCGGCACGCACGCGCCAGTTGAACGGCCGCGAGAGCCCCGGCGCAGCCACCACCTATGATGGCGATGTCGTACTGTTCTTCAGTTATGCCTGCGCTCATCAGAGCCTACGCGCGGCTCGCTGGAGCAAAGCGCGCCGCTTGATTGGCGAAAGTCGGATCGATGGGTGGCAGCACCCCGTTCTGCACCAGCAGATTGATGACGGCGGCCACTTCCTGCTCCACCGACAGCGTGCTCGAATCCAGGCGCAATGCCGGATTGCTGGGCGGCTGATAGGGCGAGTCGAAGCCGGTGACTGCACGGACTTGACCGGACGATGCCTTGCTGTACAAACCTTTTGGATCGCGCTTCTGGCACTCTTCCATTGGGCAGAAGACGAAGACTTCGCGCAGATCGTTGCTTCCGACAATCTCGCGCGCCACTTCGCGATCGTGCGCGTAAGGAGAGATGCAAGCACTGATGACTATAAAGCCGCGGTCGAGGAAAAGCCTGGAAGTATGCGCTATGCGGCGAATGTTTTCGCTGCGCTCTTCCGGAGAGAAGCCGAGATCGGCGCACAAACCGTGGCGCAGGTTATCGCCATCGAGAACGACGGATTGATATCCCTTTTCATAGAGCGCTTTGTCGAGTGACTTGGCTAGCGTGCTCTTACCGGCGCCGGACAAGCCGGTGAGCCAGAGAACGGTGCCTTTGTGATTGTTGCGTTCTTGCCAGAGCTCGCGCTCGACGTATCCGCCTTCCAGACGCAAGTTCGGATTGATCGTAACGGTCTGATGCACACGCACTGGCGTCTTGTCGATGGTACCGACAGCGACGGTTTCATATTTAGTGCAGAGGACAAAGCTTTCGGTAGCGCCGCCCAATCCGACGCGGTCGAAAGCCATCTGCTTGGAGAGCTTGATGGCGACGTCGGCGAATTCGCCGTTGCCCAGTTTGGTGCGAGTCGTCGACCATTTTGTCGCGTCCGTCTCATCGAAGAAGCGCAGTTTGCAAGTCGCTTCATTGGTGCCGATCTTGATCAGGTAATCGCTGTCCAGCGAGAAGTCGGCTTTCGACAGCCAGGCGATGCGGGCGCGGAATTCAGTCTCTGTTTCCGGAGCGTTATCTTTGTGCGAGATCACTTCACCGCGCTCGACAAAGATCTGCTCTGAAAGCTGCAGCGCGACGGAGTCACCGGGCAATGCCATGGGCGCGTTGCGCTCGGGGAAGCGTTCGATCGCTTCTACTTTGGAGATTTTGCCTGAGGGTGAGAAAAAGATTTCGTCGCCAGGTCTGATGACGCCTGACACTACTCGACCAGCGAAGAATCGTTCACCGCCGAATCTATATACGTCTTGCAGGAGCATGCGCATCGGCTGAGACTGTTTGTCAGCCACAACGCCTGTCTCCAGCAAATCGAGCAAACGTGGAAGAAGCGGCTTGCCGGCGTACCAGGTCAACGCTTCACTGGGCTTGGTGATGTTTTCACCGCGCAGCGCAGATAATGGAACGACGTCTTCACAGCGTAAGTGCAAATTGGTAATGATTTCGCGAATTTTACCGGAGACATCTTCGAAAATATCCTGGCTGTACGAGACTTGATCGATCTTATTGAGAGCGACGATGACGCTCTTGATCCCAAGTACGGAGAGAATCTTGAGGTGGCGTTCTGTCTGGGAGCGCACGCCCTGGTGGCAATCGACGACGAGAATTCCGAGCGTCGCTTCTGATGCTCCCGAGGTCATGTTTTTGAGAAACTCGAGGTGTCCCGGCGCATCGATCAGAACAAGTTTGCGCCCTTCGAATTCGAAGAATACGCGAGTGGTATCAATACTGATACCTTGCTCTTGCTCTTCTTGCAACGCATCGAAGAGAAATGCCGGTTCGAACTGCAGAGCTTTTTCGGAACAGATTTTGGTAACGTGCGCGATCTTGTCATCCGGCACGCGTCCGCAATCCAAGAGCACGCGACCTAACAACGTGGATTTACCGTGGTCCACGTGTCCGACGACAACAACTTTTTTTACGACTTCCAGGCTCTCTGCCATCGCTACATGTAACCCCCGCTGCGCAGTTTCTGCATAGCATACGTATCGACTTTGTCTTGCGCGCGTCCCGCTCTTTCGGTCGTGCGCGTGGTTTTCAACTCTTGAATGATTTCGTCCAGAGTGCTCGCTTCCGATTCGATCGAGCTGGTGCATGGCAGACAGCCGAGACTGCGATATCTCCGGCCGTTGTTGGAGAAATACAGAGGCATGATCTCGAGCTGTTCGCGGCGGATATATTCCCAAACGTCGGTTTCGGTCCAGTGCAGAAGCGGATGTACTCTCAGATGTACGTCTTCAGGAACGTGTAAATTGTAGTAGTGCCAGATCTCCGCCGGCTGCTCTTTGTATGTCCAGGTCGACTGATCGGGGCGGGGCGAGACGACGCGCTCTTTGCCGCGCGAGCCCTCTTCGTCCCGGCGAATGCCGACGAGCAGAGATTGAATTTTATTCTCTTTAACGGTGTCCAGAAGTGCTTGTGTTTTGAGGGCGCCGCAACAGACAAGACGTCCCTGTTCGGGACCCATGCCGGCGTCCAACGCCGCTCTGTTCTGTCCGATGATGAGGCGAAGATTGTGACGCTTGACAAATTCATCGCGCCAGGTGATCATCTCGGGAATTTTGTAGCTGGTGTCGATGTGCACCAGAGGAATAGGTACGTTGCCCTGAAATGCTTTGCGCACGAGCTGCAACATTACGGTCGAGTCTTTGCCCATCGACCACAACATCGCCAGGCTTTTGGTTTTGTTGTAGGCCTCTCGAATGATGAAAACGCTCTCGTTCTCTAGCGTATCGAGGTAATCGCGCATCTGTTTTCCCGATTAAGTGCTGATAAAGTTCCAACAGCGGCTGGAAAAGCCGGGTCTCAGTTTTTCATAGCGGTTTGGGGAATTCAAGAATCGCTGCCGTAATTAGTTTTCATGCAGGCGAAGGCTGTCCCCAACCGAGCCAGGTGTCACTATACGTGCGGTCGCCAAGAACCGAGTTACACCATTTTTATCTGTTAACGCTGATTCAGCTAATAGGCTTCTTGACTTGCTACTATGACGCTGGTCAAACCAATGGCAAACAACCAGCAAGTCTCGAAATCTCCGGCTGTCAGCGCGGCTCTCGTCGCGTTGCTCCTTTATGTCGTGGTGAACGCTGGGCTTGCAGTCAGCCGCACTCGGTTCGGTGAGCCGTTCGCCAGTCCTTATCACGGCTGGAGTTATTGGTCTGTGCAAGCGATGCACAATGCTGATCCGGCCCGAGTCAACGTAGTGATGCTGGGCTCATCACTGGTGGTATCGGCGGTGTCAGAGTGCGAGGCGTTGTTCAAAAACCAAGCGCTCGACCTGTGCTTCTACCGTCGATCTGAATATTTCGATCGCCAGATGCAGCGGTTTCTCAACAAACCGTATGAAACGCTCAACCTCGCTACGCCTGGTCAGATTCCGTCCGATGCGTATCTTGTATTGAAGACGGCGCTGGCAAACGGCATTAACCCGGGGCTTGTGATATACGGCATTGCCCCTCGTGATTTCATCGATCACACTTTGAACAATGCAGGCGACACGGAGCCGTTTCACTATCTAAGCCGCCTGGTGCCAGTTGATGAATGTACGGACGAAATCTATTCGACGCCGTTGTCTCAGTTCGATTTGAAATTGCGACAGACGGTGAAATTGTACGGTGACAGTCCTGATATCATCAGCGCACTGCAGCCGTTCATGCGGGATTTCGTGCATAGCGCCGATGGCGATCTGTTTCATCGTCTCAACGATCAAACCTTCATGCAAGTGCCGCTGGCCCATTTCGATAAAGACTCGCAGAATCCCAACGTCTTTCCGGGCACAGCCATCGCTGAGGTTCCTTCATCTACGTCGCGACCGTTTCTCGATAATACCGAGGATTACAAATGCCGATATAAGCAGCCCAACGACGGCAATTATCAGGCGCAGGTGCGCTTTCTCGATAAGCTTATCGCTCTGTGCCAAGCCAACGACGTCAATATCGTCATCGTCAACATGCCGATCACGAAAGGCAATGTGCAGCTGCTGGAACCAGCGTGGCGGGAGCGGTATTTTGCTGATGTGCAGAGGATCGTAAAACTGCATAATGTGCCGTTTTTGGACCAGTGCCAGTTTGAAGCCTACGCCCCCGACGACTTTTGCGACACCGTGCATTTAAACGGCTTTGGTGGGCGCAAATTCCTCGATCTGCTCGTGGCTCGACTGATAAAAGAGCCCGCTACCAACAGGTTGGTGGTCGCTGCGGGAGATCATGGCAAAAGGTCAGTTAGTACCAGTAGATCGGGTATAGATTGATCAGTGTAGCGGGATGTCTCGTTACAGAGTGGTCCCTATTCCAAGAGGCAAGCGGGCTGCTCGTATACAGTCATGAGGGCCGTATATGTTCGGGCAAAAACGTCCACAGGGCGCGTCTGGTGGAGAGGCTGCCACAGGAAAGATCCGATTGCCGAAGTCTGAAGTGCGCCCGACAGGCGCCGAGCTGCTAGCGATTAAGCAAAAAGCCAACGAAAATCGCATGCGGGAAATTGAGTTGATGTGGACCGAGCACGGCTCGGGCAAGACTTATTGCTTGCTGGTCAAATGGAACGCCGGTCCGGTCGAGCCTACCTGGACTTTGCTCTGCGATGACGGTGGCGGAACGCACACCGTCTGCCATTATTCGACGATCGAGCACGAGTTGATCAATGACGTCGTCTGTATGTTGGACAGGCAGACGGGTGTAGGCATCGACGCCAACGCCGCTGCTGCTGCCGTTCAGGCAGACGCGGCGAAGAAGCAGCAGGTCGCTTACGACGCCTCCCAGGCAAACCAGCAGGGCGGCGGCTTCGCAGGACCGGCGCCGGCACAAGCGCCGCCTCAACAGGGCTTTTCCGGGGGCGCGCCGCAACAGCAAGGATTTTCAGGCGGCGGTGCCGCGCCGCAACAACAGCAGGGTTATGCCGGTGGGGCGCCGCAGCAACAGGGTTATTCGGGACAGGGTTATGGTGCTGCGCCGAGCGCGCCTGACCGCACTCCGCCCCCGACAGGCTTTGGCGGCGTTGCCAGACCAGCGTTGCCGCCAGACCCACGCGGATTCTCCACCGTTCAGCCCAGTGGTTTTGCGCCACCGGCAGGCGGTCGCATCGAACAAGAGCCGTATGGTGCGGTGGCTCGCCCGGCGGCCGACGTCGGCGGCACTCTGGAAGAGATGCCGGCGGCGAAAGTAATCATGGAAGCGGCAGCCAATCGTGTCACCGGTAAGTTGGAGATCGTCGGTGAAGAGACCGTCGGTGAAATCTACTACGTCAACGGTGTTCCGCAACACGCTGCCAGCGCATCTGCCTACGGCGATGGTGCCATTCGTGAACTGGTCACCTGGGAGAAAGGCACCTACGCCTTCTTTGTCGATCAGAAAACGGACATGCGCTCTTGCGAAGCGAGACTCGAGCAGACCATCAACGAAGGTCTGACTATGCTCGACCAAAAACGGCACCTGAAGCGGGCCGGCTTGACTTTCGATTCCTGGTTGATTCGCAAGCACAAAAACCTCAGCGACTCAGAGTTAAAGCTGATGCTGACTAAAGGGGCGCCGATCGACTTCAACATCCAGAAGAAGATGTTCGATTATATGCGTCACAAGCGGCGTTTTACCGATCTTTTGCGCGACCACCCGATGGACAGTACGATGTGGACGACTCTTTTGTTCAATTTTCTGTCGTGCGGATTGATTGAGTTAAAAGCACCGGATGCGATGGAAGGTGGTCCGCTGGATTTCATTCCGGAAGCCCCCGGGCAGGTCGAGACCATCACTTCGGTCTTCATCCGACCGGAGACGGGAATCTACAGTTATGCCGCGCTGCTTTATTTCATGGCGTATGAATACGATCGTTTCGAGGCGTACGGCTATCCGCTCTCCCTGGTCATTTTCGAGGTACAACGACGGAGAGACGATGGCAGCGGCGGCACCGATCTCCTCATGGGCGAGGCATCAAATGTGGTGGCGCAACGCATCAACATGGTGAAGCGTCCTCTCGACACATTAGGGCACTTCGAGACACTCGATTACGGACTCGTGCTGCCGAACACGACCGGTGCCAGCGCATCTTGGGTGGCAAACCGAATCTATGAAGGGATCACAGCGACGCCGCTCGTAAAAGATGTCGACCGCAGCTCTCTATCGATTGCCTTCGGAATCGCAGCACTGCCGGCTGACGGTGATGATTTGCAATCGCTGGTATTGGCGGCGAAAGACGCCAAACAAAAAGCGAAGAATGGCAGCTTCCCAATCGTGATGTCCCGCCCTTCTCGGAGATAGCTCATGTCCGAAGCTTCAGACATGGCGATGAAAATCGGCGATATTCTCATGCGCTCCGGGCTTTCGACAGTCGAGCAGCTGGAAGAAGCCGTCAAAGTCGCTGATAAAATGCAGCTCTCCCTCAAGCGCGTCATGGAGATGAACGCGTGGTTGAGCGATCGTGCTTTCAACGCCGCGGTGACACTGACCGAACGAGTAACGAACAAAGAAATTCCATTAGAGACGGCTCTCAAAGTTCTTGATCTCATTTCCAAACAAGGGCTCGATATCGATTCTGCCATACGGCAACTGTCGCGCGGTTTGTCGAAAGAAGATAAAAGCAAAGGACACAAGCTGGGCGAGCTGATGCGAGAAGCCGGCATGATTCAGCCACCGCAGCTTAACCAGGGACTTTATCACAGTCTCAATGCACGGTTGCCGTTAGGTCTGGTTTTAGTCGATACTGATGTGGTATCACGCTCGATGCTCGAGTCCGCGCTCTCTGCGCAGACGATGATCCGCGATAACGTTATTTCGCATCAACAGGCGGTGCAGGCTCTGCGAGCAGCACGTCTTCGTCATACGACCTTTGAGCAGTCGCTCATCGATCACGGTTTTTCCGCCAAAGTCGCTCACCGCGAGTTCGGTGTGGGCGAGCTGTTGGCGCTGGCGAGCGTAATCACAGAAACACAACTGTTAGCCGGCCGCGAAGTGGCGCTGGATAGCGGCCGACCGATCGAAGAAGTGCTGACGCGCTGGGGATTGGCTTCTTCAATAATTCTTCAGGCGGCCGAGAATTTGGTCGGCATGATCAAAGAGGGTGCGTTGTTTGAAGACCAGGCGGCTGCGATGATCCGTAAGCTTCGCAGGGCGCGCACAAACGAAGAAGCGGCGCAAATTCTCAACAATTTCCAGGAAGAATCGGAAGAGACAGTGGTTGATTTGCTGCAGCTGTTGCAGCTTTGTGGTCTGGTAGCTGAAGAAGACATCGCTCGTGCAACGCCGATCGCGTTGCAACATCGGGCGCCATTAATCAAAGTTTTGATTGATGGAGGCTTGCTCCAGCTGAGATCCGTAGAACTTGCCAATGAGTGCAAGCACTACGTCGATACGTCTGCAATTGAGCTAGATCAAGGCATCATCGCTCTTCTGTACGCTATCGAGCATGAGATTTCCATGACAGAATCGTTAGACAGATTCGGTTGGGGTTGTACATTCGCAGCAGTGTGATCAGTAAGTCGTCGTCACAACGGGCGGCTGCAAGCCGCCCCGTCTGTGCGTTTGCACGTGTCGGCGGCGGAACCGTAGGGGCGCGTTTGTACGCGCCTGTTGACACGATAATGCGTTAGCGGTTGCGGGCTAATTCGCGGGCTGCGGCTGCTGTCACTGATGGTTCCAAAACGAATTTGTCGCGACCGGTGAGGACGTCGTAGTAATGCGCCATTGTGCCGATGATGAAACTGGCACCGGCGTACAGGTAGTACAGCCAATGCATCGGAACTACTTTCAAAGCAAATTCGAATCCGCGATATTGATGGAAATATCGATAGACGTCCCAATTGACAACGGTAAGTAGCGCAGCCAGTCCAGCCGTCAGGATCAATGCCGCCGGTTGGAATAATGCCGCCACCACTGACGCTACCAGAAGATATACGGCTGCCACAGAGATTTTTTGCGAAATTTGGATATTCAACTCATTGACACGGCATATCTCATTCGCCAGCAGAAGGCGCGTCCAGGGCACGCCACGATCGAAGACATCTGTCTTGATCAGGCTGTACATGTTCCATGCCTTGTAATGTTTTACCTGCACGGATTTGGCGATGCGAATCTTGCCACCCAACTGTCTTATGCGATAACCGAGTTCGATATCTTCAATGCTCGGGCGGTTAAAACGGTGCAGATCGAAGCCGCCCAACGCCAGGAATGTTGCGCGTCTGACGATGCCGCATCCGGCCCAGAAAGTCGACGCTTCTTCATCTGCGATCTGATGGACGTAGCGATGGAAAAGATTTTTGTATTGGGCGACAAAATTGGGCGCCGCCGGCGAATCATCGTAAGAGCCGAAGAACGCCTCCATTTCAGGATATTCGCGCAACTCTGCGGCGATATTGCCAAAGGTGAATTCATTCACCGCGCAGTCTGCGTCGATGAAACAGACGTACTCTCCGGAAGCCTCGCGCGCTCCGATATTTCTCGCAGCACCAGGGCCCATGCGCCCGCCCGTTTTGAGGAGATGTGCGCCTTTTTCAGCGGCCATTCTGTCGGAGCCGTCGGTAGAGCCATCGTCAACAACTATCAGTTCCCAGTCGCTCGGCTTGTACTGCAGGACCGAGTCGAGACACTCTTCAAAGACCTGCCCGCCGTTGTACACGGGCGTGATGATTGTGACCGCTGGGAAATTGACCATAGTAAGGTGCAATCGAAGAACTGGTCAGGGCTGAACGATGACGAAAGCGGAGTTTCCAAGCGGATTCCGCGCGATCGATCCTCAAGAGAATGCCAACGATCGAGTCGTTAGTAAAGAGAGGAAAAGTAATCAAAGTTGTCGCAGTTGCAAGTAGCTCTTGAGAAACCACGCATGCTGCCCGCTTGCGCGTTAGAGCGGAGAGAAAGGAGCCATTACTAAATTATGCTCACGTGATTTTTTCGGTCACTCGGCATCGCTTGCAAAGAAGTAGTGCGTTACCTGAAGCAGACGTCATGAGATAGAGAAGATCCGGTGATACTATTACGCGCGGATTAAAGAACGGGCATGCGCGATTCATCTTTGGCGCTGCCCAGTGGCGAAGGACCGCAATCAGGTAATTGATGAAGCCAGGCAATCAGGTCGTCAGCCGAAATTTCGCTGTCCTTTCGGCTGGACAGCTCGGCAGTCGCTTGCTGGCGTTCGCGATCACGATTCATATCGCTCAAGTTCTGTTGCCAGAACTGTTCGGCGCCGTGGTGTTTGCATCGGGCGTCCTGCTCTACGCAGGTCTGTTGGTTGATTTCGGTTTTGAGGCGTTCGGACCGATTGAGGTCAGTCGTGGAACGTCCGACCCCGCCAAGCTCGTAGGCAACGTTCTCACGTTTCGCTCGCTCCTCATTCTGCCGGCGTTCGCGGTACTGGCTCTGTTCTCCTACTTCGTGCCGCTGCCGCAAATGAGCAAGGTCATGATCGACCTCTACGGTCTGTCGCTTCTCGCTACCGCCCTCGATACCGGCTGGTTTTTCCTGGGCGGCAAAAATATGTGGCCTGCGGTCGTGAGCGAAATGATCACGCAGAGCACTCTGGCAATCGGCGCGTACGGATTTATTCACGGCGGCTCTGACGCGCTGCTCATGCCGATTTTCTTTCTGACCGGGAGACTGATTGCTGTGTCATTCTTGCTGGCTCTGTTCGTTCGCCAACACGGTGTGCCCAAGTTCGGCATCGAGATGCCTTACTTCAAGCAGCTCTTGAGCGGCGCTATTCCGTTGTGTGGCTCGCAGATATCGGCAATGATTTCGAACAATTTCGATTTGATCTTGATCGGAGTTTGGTTGGGAACCGGTGGTGCCGGGCTATATGGGGCGGCGACGAGAGTAGTCTGGGTGCCGACCACGATTGCGATTGCATACTACACCGCCCTGCGACCTCTGGTGGCACACTCTTTTGTTCATGGTTTCCACACCGTCGAAGCGATGTTCAAACGCTCGGTGCGGGTGACAACGGCACTCGCTTTCGGCATCGGCGCCGGCGGCTTGATGCTGGCTGTGCCGCTAATGACGCAGATCTTCGGCGATAAATATTCGACGGCTTCGCCCAGTTTTATCGTTCTTCTTCTCGCATTTTGCTTGATGTTGATCAGCCGCAACTATCGCTTGATTCTCGTGACGTTCAATCATCAAGTTACCGACCTGCGCATCATGGCTGCCGCCGCCGGCGTAAACATCGCGCTCAATCTCCTTTTGATCAAACAGTTCGGCATCACCGGTGCCGCGTTTGCCACTCTGGCGTCTGAATCACTCATCCTATTGCTCGACTACACGTGTACGCGCCGTTTAATCGATCATGTTCCACTCGGGCGCTACATTCCCAAGCCGCTGTTTTGCTGTCTGGTAATGGCAGCAATTCTGCAAACTACTGCCGGAATCGGAAGCGTCTACGCGCGCGTCGCCATTGGTGGTATCGCATACGGTGTACTGCTGCTCTTGACCAGGATCATCACCGTCGACGAGATCAAGGCTTTGCTCGATACCTGGAAGCCCGAGGCGAAAGCGCCTGTTCAACCTGCTAAACAACCCGTACTGCAAACAAGTTCTCTAGACCCCGTCCCTCAGACAGTAAACGTAACCGCAACAGGAAACGAATGATGACTACAACCGAAGCACCGCAAATATTCCAGCGCGAGTACTATCAACGCCTCCACGACATAGAGGAAAAGCACTGGTGGGCGAAGGGCATGCGCGACGCTATGGACGAGCTGTTGCGAGATTCGCTCAAAGAGAAGAAAAATATTCGCACCCTCGATATCGGCTGCGGCACTGGCTTGTTGATGAACTATCTCGTCAAGCACTATCCCGTCGATGGACAAGTCGTGGGCTTAGATATCTCAGAACATGCGCTCGAATTTTGCCGGCAACGCGGCGAAGAGAAGTTGATTCTCGGCAGCGCCACTGAGGTTCCGCTTCCGTCGAATTCGTTCGATTTGATCATCTGCATCGACACGATTCAACACCTCTCGCCTGCCGGCTCCGATGATAGAGCGCTGGAAGAGTTTGCCAGACTGCTGGCGCCGGGCGGATTGCTTTATCTGAGGACAAATTCGCGTCTCGGACACTTGGAACTGGAAGGTGCCGATAAAGATCAATATCGGCGGTACGACATTCCCACCGTCAACGCCATGCTGAAAAACGCCGGCTTCACGGTGGAGCGCGCGTCGTACCTCAACATGTTGCCCAGCGCAGTGGCGGCGCTGCGCGAATTCGCGACGGCTGCTCGTAAGCACGAACATCACCATCATACCGATGCCATTGGACCGGGACTGAAGATCAAACCGTACAAGCCAGGCTTGGCATGGCTGGCTGCCATTTTGCATTCCGAATTGAAGTTGGAAGCAGCATTAATTGGCAGCGGCATCACTCTTCCTTTCGGTCACTCCTGCGGATTCGTAGCGCGCAAAAAGTAGTTGAAACCCATGGTACTTCTCAAAAACACTGGCGGTGTTCTTCTTCCTGCGACGCCTAAGCTCACCGAGTTGTGGTGTTGCCCGCGGTGTCACAGCGACCTGCAGCAGAAAGAGGAAGAGTTGACGTGCCTCGATTGTGCCAATGTTTATCCGGTTTTTGATGGCATTCCGGATTTGCGTTTGCCGGGCGAGAGCTGGATCAATTATGAGGAGGACCGAGAGCAGGCGCGACGATTTATTGAGGAAACCCGGGGATTGGCGCTCCCCGACCAGATTCGCTGGTGCTTCGCTGCGCGAGAAGGTTTCACTCCAGAACAGATAGAAGTTCGCGTCAGTCAGGTGTTGAGCGCAGTCAGTCATCTGACTCGTCAGGTCGATGAGTGGCTGGGCGATTGCTTTACACCAGGTGCCGTGTCGCTCGACCTTGGTTGTGGTCCCGGACAACTGATTGCGGCTGCGGCGCAGCGCGGTCACTCGATGATGGGTATCGACGTTCGCTTGCTCTGGCTGCTGGCTGCCAAACGGGTGATTCTGGCGCACGGCGGACAGCCTATATTGGCTGCGGCGCTGGCTGAGCACATGCCGTTGCGTAGCGCTTCGGTCAAAGCAGTCGTCTCTCTGGACGTCATTGAGCACGTTGCGGACGTCGCTGCATATTTAGCGGAAATCGACCGGGTCACCGCTTCCGGTGGCACCGTTGCTTTATCGACCCCTAATCGATATAGCCTTGCTGCTGAGCCTCATGTTGGGGTCTGGGGCGTGGGCTGGGTGCCTCGCCGCTGGCAGAAGCAATATGTACGCTGGCGCAAGAATGTGGACTATCCGTATACCTGTTTGTTAAGCGTTGGCGAGATGCACTCGCTATTGCGCGAATATACGCGCCTGCGCCCATTTATGCTGGTTCCGCAAGTGCCTGATTATGAAATTCGACGCTTTCCTTCTTATAGGAAAATTCTGGCGCGGGTGTACAATGTCGCTGCGCGTGTGGGAGCGTTGCGTTTGCCTTTGCTGGCGATCGGACCGTTTTTCAGGGTGGTGGCGGTAAAGACAGCGACGAGCTATGCGCGGGAAGTGGGAAAACCACCAGGCGAAATGAACAATTTACGGCCGGATGGGGTGCCGTCAAACCATCCAATTAATCATTCGATAATAAACACTTGCAATCTGAGCGCCAGTAACGATAATGCTTTGTACGCGCCGGATATATCAGCATTGACCACGCAAGGGAAGCGAGGAAACCGTGATTAGAACTGCGATCATTGGACTGGGCAAAGTTGCCGAGACAATACATCTACCTGCAGTCGACAGCGTACACGAGCTCAAGCTCATCGCTGCCAGCGACCCGAGACCGGAAAGACTGGTTCAAGTCCGGCATGAATGGAAGGTACCGGGGCTTTACGAAAACTCCGTCGAGATGCTCGCCAAAGAGCAGCCTGATCTCGTCATTATCGGAACACCGCCTGACTCGCACAAAGAGCTTTGCATAGCTGCTTTGCGCCAGGGCTGCGATGTCCTTTGCGAAAAGCCTTTTGTTCTCACTATTGAAGAAGCTGATGAAGTGTTGGCTGAAGCGAAGCGTCATAACAGAATGGTGGCAGTCAACACCCAATATCGTCATATGAATATGTATCGGACGGCGCGCGAGAAAATCGAATCCAATGAATATGGTCGATTGTTCTTCATGCATGTGTGGCAGCAGATGTTTCACCCACCTGCGTTTGAAGGCCATTCGTGGCGCTCGCAGTTAAAACAATCCACTCTGTACGAATTCGGGTCACACCCGCTCGATTTGATCTGCCACATGATGGGCGACTTGCCGGAGAGTGTCACATGCCACACGCCGCGTGTGCGTCCGGAATTTGATTCGGATGTGCTCGTGCAGATGACTCTGCGCTTTCCCGATGAGAGACTTGCCACTATGGCGCTCAACCGAGTCAGCCATGCTCCTGAGCGTTATCTTGAAATGCGCCTGGACTGCGAGAATGCATCGATGCGCGCATCGCTCGGCGGTGTTGCGAAATGCCAGTTGGAAATGACGCGTGCGAACGGACGCAGCATGCCCAGTGCGCGTTTGAGTGTCGTCAAAGGCGGAGAGTTGCGCGTGGAAAGCGGCGGTAAGTCTACTTTGCTCGCAAGTGAGCCACGCCCCGCGTTCGCCAAAGCAACAGCGGATAATCTGCGTCAGTTGATCGAACACAGGAAGAGCTGCCGCCGCCCGCAGAAATCAGCGGAGCACGCGCGCGACATCCTGCGCATAATTTTTGCCGGCTACAAGTCCGCGCAACAAGGAACCACGGTCAAGATTGACTACGAGCACCCGCCCGAGGTCATTGATACGATGCCGTGCACGAAGACTAGTGTTTCCATGCACGCGCAGTCGTTCTAGTGGCGCCAGTCAAACGCACGTAATCGCTACTCAGATCGTGCACTACCCGCATGACCTCGAGAACCTGATTCGTCGAGCGATAGAAGATCACGTACTCGCCAACGCTTACCCTGCGCATGCCTGGCATCAGCTCGTCGCGATTTCGATCAATACCGGGTTTATTGCACAATAAAAGGAATCTGCCGTAAACAGGTTTCTATATACCGCTTCGCCGCATCGACGTTATGCCAGGCGATGAAGTCGTGAATATCTGCTGGATCCGCATCTGACCCACTGAGGCGATTCCTTGCCAAAACTGCCATGCCACAGCTTTGCCACAGCTGAGACACAACTTTGACGCGGATAAACCTTATAGTTGTCTCATCTGAAAGAGCAAGCCCGCCTCTCCCCTTCCGAGGATTTTACCTATGACAGGTCAAGATGTTGTTTATCACAATAGTGGCGTGGATCATGCCATACAAGTTGCTGGCGACGTTCAGAAAGACCCGAACAAAGCGTCAACTGAGCTCAGAAACGAAGCGCATTCAGGGACGGCCACAGAGCAAAGAGCTATGTGGAACAAAATTTTGCAAGATTCCGGATCTGGCAGTACCGCGCAAAGCCACCTCCCCGATGGTTTTGCCATTACCGGCTCTGACGGTCATCACGTCGTCAAAGACCACGGCAAGACCGTCTATGATGAAGCCAAAGTCTCTAAGCAAGCTGACAAGGACGCTCAAATCCACAACGGAGAAGGTCCTTATCAATCGATGCGCAGACAAGGGATGACACACGAAGAAGCAATGGCCGCGTCCAAGGATTACCTGGCAACGATGTCTAATCGTGGCGAGTCGGTGGTGAAAACTCACGACACGACGGCGCAAGATGCAGACGGTAAAGGTTCCTGGCACCGACTCGACCATGAGCGAGCCGATGCGCAAGGACAAGCATATGTGGACGCGCAGGGCAAACAACTTGATCAGGACCAGGCGATGGTTAATCAGAACTTTGGAAACTTTTCGCACGGCGGCTTTTTGGGCTTTGGCACTCAACACATGTCCAAAGAGGACATAGACGGCGAACTGAATAATCCGTTGAGAGGCGATCCGCCTGCTCAGCAGAAGCAATTCTTGCAATACCTGCAGAGCCATTACGACGAGATGAAAGGCAGCGATGGTAACATCACGCAGGCCTCGATCAAGAACTACTTTGACCAACAACGGCAGGAAAACTTCGTTTAGAAGTACATAAACCTACCGGTGCATTTGAGCTCGGAATTTTCATCTCGCCGCAACTGCGGCGAGATGTTTTGTTGGTTTGTGAAGGTCGTCGCTAATTTTGGCTCGATGCATTTTGTACAATGCTTTTGTGAAAGACAAGAAAAAACAACAGAAAGAACAGATTCTTGCCAATTACCGTGAGCCGGACGAGGGTGAGCGCTGCGATCTATATGTGGTGCTTGAGGCTGACGGCGAGGCGATCGTCCGCACTACGATGATGTTGATGGGTGAAACCTGGCAGGCATTTTGGTCGCGAATTGGAGATTGGAGTTTTGTCGAGTTTTCGTGGTGGGCGGAAGATCGGGGCTGGTCACAAGAACGAATTCTTGAATGGTGCGAAGCGGATAAGCCGAACGCTTACTGGATAAATGCTGGAACAGGTGCGTTGAGCCTGATCAACGAAGGTGAGGTATTTCAGAACGCTCGCGACGCTCAGCGGATGATGTACAAGCAGTTCGTTTTTACTAACCTCGCAGATGACCTGGCAAGATTGCACAAACACCTAGATGAAGCATTCGAGTCCGTGCATGGCGGCAAACTCCCGCCTCTATTGCTGCAAGAGGATGGGCAGTCAACTTAGCGGGATTTGATTCGACTCGACATTGGTAGCACTGGGTGCTACACTGAAATATGAGCGATTCTAAGACAAAGAGTGCATTCAAGTCTGCCAGGGTGTTTAAGACCGACTGGTTTGCGAAGGCTGCAAAGAAGGCTGGGATTGATGACGAGCAGCTTTGCAAAGCGTTCGGCCAGATTTTGTTGGATCAGGTAGATGACCTTGGAGGAGGAGTTTTCAAAAAACGGTTGAACAGAAACTTGCACCGAAGCATCCTATGCGGGAAAAGCAAGACGATTTGGGTGTTTGTTTATTTGTACGCTAAGAGCGACCGCAAAAATATAGAGGACGATGAGCTAAAGGGGTTCCGTCAGCTTGCTGACTTGATTAGCAGCAAGTCAAACGGTGACTTACAGAAAGACTTGGATTCCGGAGTTTTGGTGGAGATCTGCACATGAGCAAGAAGAGATTTAAGAGTGAACCCTTTGAAGCGATTCACAGTGTTGTTTCTGGCATGCACAAAGCCGGGACCGTGGACAAAGCAACGATGAAAGATTTCGATGAGATGTGCATTGCCGATATCGCTGATCTGTCTCCGCGTGAAATAAAAAAGCTTCGCGAAAACTGCAACGTCAGCCAGCCGGTGTTTGCTCGATACTTGAATACAAGCGAAAGTACTGTTGAGAAATGGGAAACCGGCGCCAAAAGACCGAGCGGAATTGCTCTGAAGTTATTGAACGTTGTGCGCAAGCATGGCTTACGTGTTCTTGCCTAAGCCTATCGCTCTAACGCGCCGTTGCCGACTGCTTTTCATTGATCTTTTTCAGAGCATCCAGAGCTTTTCCGACATGCCCATCTGCATCCATTAAGTCGGTGTACGTGAGCCGGACAGTGCCCTGGCGATCGATTACGAACGTCTCGCGGTCCGGAAGGATGTCGTCTAAAACCATCGGTACGCCGTACAGTGTTCGCACCTTACCGCTTTTATCGCTCAAGAGCGTGAATGGCAAATTTCGATGCTTGATGAATTTCTTGTGCGACTCGACGGAGTCGTCGCTGACTCCGATAACCGCAGCTCCAGCGTTGGTAAATTTTGCATAGCTATCGCGGAAGAGGCAGGCTTCTTTCAAGCAGACTCCCATGTCGTCTTTCGGATAGAAGTACAGCACTACTGTCTTCTTCCCGGCGAACTCTTTCAGCGAATGCATTTTTCCGTCTTGATCGGGCAAGCTGAAATCTGGCGCTTTATCGCCCACTTTGACGGAGCTGGTTTTTTCAGTCTCGGTCTCATTTGCACCAGCGACTGCCGCCGTTAAGAGCACCACCGAAGCCGCTAAACCTGCTTTATAGAGAAGTTTCATATGAACATCCTAGTCTGCGTTACCAGATATATGCCCCGCCGGGCTCTGCGTTGATCGCTTTTTGACATAACAAGTGTCGCCGATGAGTTTGTATGCTAACTGCAGAAGTATAATTGCGGCGCTTTGGAGGGCGCTCCGTGAGTTCTATCGTAATGTTGTCTGGACCGGTTGGCGCGGGGAAATCAACCGTTGCCAGAGAATTGATTCCATTGTTGCCTGAACCTGTCGCATACATCGAGGGCGATAAATTCTGGTCGTTTGTTGCGCATGATAAAACACGTAAGCGTCACGAGAATGTTCGTATAATCTTGCGCTCGATGACCGCTGCTGCCGTGCCGTTCGCGAAGTCTGGATTTACGGTGCTGCTCGATTTTTCTATTCCGGTCGAGTTTCTCGAATTCGCTCAGAGGATCGTCAAAGACAAGACGATCGAATTTGTAATCATTCGCCCGAGCATCGAGGTTTGCGAAAAACGCGCGGCGGAGCGGGCGGAAGGCAAGATTGAAAACTACGACACCTTCCGTTCTTTCTATGATCTGTTCGACCAAAAAAGTCACACGATCCAAGACGACAATGCCAGCGCATCACAAATTGCCGCGAAGATTGCCGAAGGCATCAAAGCCGGCACATTTAGACTTAGATGGTAGTTATGGTTTCCGGTATTCGAAGCCGTCTATGATGCCTAGATTGCCGCCTGCGGCGTGAATTTTTGCACCCAGGGACCGGCGCCGTGGGAGAGGGCTTCGTTGATGACGTGGGGCATGTCGTAGTCGCGGACGATTGCTTGGATTTTTTTCGTCTCGGTATCGAGAACGGCCATGCAGGCTTTGCCGTACAACGAAGCTTCGCGAGATTGACCGATGGAGCCTGGATTGATTAGGTATGGCTTGATGTCGACGCGAAACAACGGGCGATGCGTTTGCCCAAAGGCGAGCAGATCGTATTTGAAGGCATCGAGCCCTTCGAGAAGCTGGCTGTTGGAATAGAGATAGTCTTCCATCGGCTTCCATGGGCTGCCGTGAAAGAAGAGACAGGAAATTCCTTCTACCTCTCCACCCCAAACTTGGGGAAGTGACGCGAGCCATTGGCGGTTTTGCGCAGTGATCGTGCGACGCGCATAATCGATGCCGAACTGCACGCTGTCTTGAAGCTCTTTCGGGCAGCCGTTCAGGACAAAGTAATCATGGTTGCCCATAATGCACAGTGGATTATATTTGCGCAGCAAATCAATCGTTTCATTGACCTGGGTGTAATATCCGACTACGTCACCCAAGCAGACGACGCGATCGCAAGAGTCGATAACATCGAGCACTGAGTTGAAAGCAACTGCGTTTGCGTGCAAGTCGGCGATAAGAGCAATCTTCACGAGCGTGCCTCGCAACCTTCTTCCGCGAGTTTATAATCGCGTGGATTGTCGAGGTTGCCTTCGGCGGTAAGTCTTGCGGCAGCGCGAGGATCGATGCACATCTCGTCCCAATAACGGAGTGCGATGCCATCCGTGAGCTCTGGCAGCTTATAAGACGGCTCGTTCAAAACGAAATGGCGCAGCGCCAATTCGACATCGTTCCATCCAAAACGTGCGCGAATGGAGGTGGTGCCGGAGAAGCGGATGTTGAGCTCAAAGCACGTGGGTTTACCGTTGGCGATGCGCAGTTGCACATTTGTAGGACCCATCGGTCTTAACTCGCGCACAATGCGCGCCGCTTCGGCACGGACGTCGGGAAATTCGCCCAGCTCGGCGCGATTGGTTGTGCCGTAGAGCAAATCGCGCTTCATTGCGATTGTGCCTTTCAGCTCTCCGTTATCGTCGCAGAAGCATCCGACTGTGTATTCGCTATCGTCGGTACCCAAACATTCCTCGAAGACGTAATCTTGCATTGTCGTCGCGTATTGCAGCTGCGAGTCACTCATGATTTTCATCACTCCGCTGGCGCCTCTGCCGTTGCGTGGTTTGGCGATGAGCGGATAGCCGCGCTCTTTTACCAACCGTTCAACCGCTGCTTTGTCGGAAGACGCGGCGTAACCAGGGAAATTGAAACCTTTCGATTCGAGCCACTGGCATGTTGTGAGTTTGTCATCGCCGACCGTGAGCACGCCAGGTGTGCTGACGATGCATACCGCACCAGTGGCGGCGCGAATCTTCTCTGCGTGGCGCGACATCGCGGCGAGATTCGGTTCGACCCCGGACAAGATTGCGTCGATCTTTTCTTTTTTGCAGGTTTCAATAACCCAATCAATGAACTTCGGATCGGACGCCAGGGGTGAAACGTAGGCGCGATCGCACGAATATAATCCTGGCGAAAGCGGGGATATGCAGGCTCCGACTATGTGTGTCGAGAGCTTGCTCAGTGACAGTGCTTTCAGAATTCCTTGACTGACGTGTCCGCCGACGCCGAGAACGAGAACATTGAGCGACTTACTCATCAATCACCTCGTCGCTACTTGTCTGGCGGTTTCTTCCACTTGAGTCAGCACTACATATGGTGGCTGCTCGGTGCTGCGCGTGTACATGCGAGCCATGTATTCGCCGATGATTCCCAGTGAGAAGAGCTGCGCTCCTGCGAAGATCACTGTGATCGAGGCGAGGAAAGGGAAGCCCTCCACGCAGTCACCGAAGAACAGATAACGTCCGATCACCCACGTGAGGACACAGATTCCGAAAATGATGCAGGCAAAACCGTACATGGTGGCAAGGCGAAGCGGCAGCGTGGTAAAACCCGTGATCATATTCATCGCGTGGTTAATCAGTTTTGCCAGAGTGTAGTTGGACACACCGACCTGGCGCTCACGGTGATCGATGAGGACCCAGGAGAAACGGTTGGTGCCCCATGTGAGTAGTCCATCTATGTTGACGTATGGGCTGCGATAGTCCTTAAATGCCTCGCGCAGATGCGTGCGAAATACTCGGTAGGCGGAGATTTTGCTGGCATTGTCCGCGCCCATGGCGCCCTGGAGAACTTTCTTCGTTACTTGCGACGCCATATTGCGCAAAAAGCCGTGCTGCATCGCAGCAGGAACGCCGTATACGACATCGTAGCCCTCCTGGAGCTTCGCCACGACGTGCTTCAGCTCCTCGGGCGGGTTCTGCAAGTCGTCGTCGAGAGTAGCCACTAGTTCGTACTTGGCGGCGCGAATGCCACAGAGGAGCGCGTTATGCTGACCGAAATTGCGCGCCAGGTTGACGGGGTGCACCCACGAATATTTGGCGGCGAGCTGCTTCATCACTTCAGCGCTGTTGTCGCGGCTGCAATCGTTGACGAGGATTAGCTCGTACTCATATGCGAGCTCGTCCAGCACGGGGTGCAGAGCTGCGGTCAGCTCTGTCAGCGTCCTGCTGCTGTTGTACACCGGAACAACGACCGATATGTTCACTGGAAAGCCACTCACCCAGGTACTTGGCAGGATTATACGCAGCCCAGGAAGCCGCCGCGAGTGTAGTTTGCTAATCTCAAAAATGAAAGTCTGATCAAATAGTCATAATTGCTACCTGGTAGGATACTCGTCGCTGATGGGCTTTCAGCGATGGATACACAACGCGGCAGCGGCAACCGCTGAACAAGGACATCGACCAGAAGCGTGACGACATACCGAATTCCTTTTAACAAACCGCATGCGACCGGCAAAGAGCTGGAGTACATCCAGCAAGCAATCGACAAGGGTCAACTGTCCGGCAACGGTTTTTACACGAAGAAGTGCCAGGAATGGCTGCAGCAAAACATCGGCTGCCACAAGGCGTTCTTGACCCACAGCGGCACCGCGGCGCTCGAGATGGCTGCAATGTTGCTCGATTTGAAACCCGGCGACGAAGTGATCATGCCGTCGTTTACATTCGTGACGACAGCGTCGGCTTTCGTTTTGCGAGGTGCGGTGCCGGTTTTTGTCGACATTCGTCCTGACACGTTGAACATCGACGAGTCGAAAATTGAAGCGGCAATCACGGAGCGCACGCGCGCGATCGTGCCGGTGCACTACGCGGGCATCGGCTGCGATATGGACGCAATTATGCGCATCGCCGAAAAGCACAAGTTGATTGTCGTCGAAGACGCCGCGCACTGTGTGCATGCTGCCTACAAGAGCAGGCAGCTGGGAAGCATTGGGCATCTGGCTGCGTTGAGCTTCCACGAGACGAAAAATATCATCGCCGGCGAAGCTGGCGCGCTGTTGATTAACGACAAATCGTTCGCGGATCGTGCAGCAATAGTGTGGGAAAAAGGCACTAACCGCGCCGAGTTCTACATGGGTTTAGCGGACAAGTATACGTGGAAAGACATCGGCTCTTCGTTTTTGCCGAGCGAAATGGTGGCAGCATTTCTGTGGGCGCAGATGGAACAAGCGCGGCAGATCACCGATCGGAGATTGGTGTTGTGGAACCGATATCATGCGCTGCTCGCTGATTTGGAGAAGCGTGGGTTGATCGTGCGACCGACGATTCCAGAACACTCGACACCGAATGCTCATCTCTATTATTTCTTGGTTTCCAGTCCGGAAATTCGTTCTCAGTTGTTGAAGTACATGAACGAAAAGGGCGTGCTGGCTGTGTTCCATTACGTTCCGCTGCACCAGTCTCCCGCCGGGCGGCGCTACGGGCGGTGCCACGAAGTTTTGCAAAATACGGACAAGCTGAGCGAGCAATTGGTGAGAATTCCTTTGTTCGTCGACCTCACAGAAGACGAGCAAGACCTCGTGCTAGAGCTGATTGAGAGCTTCTTCAAAGAGCAGAAACTAGTTGCAAAAACAGAAACCGCGCAAGCGATTTCGGGTTGATCAATCTTTCCTGCGTGCGGCACAGTTCATGGCATAATGAACTGGAGCGAACTCTTAGTACATACACGTGCTTAATTGCACGAGGTAAAACCCCCGTTTAAAGACTTGCCGCCGACGGCTCGAATGCTAAGCATTCGCCTCGGAGCGGGCCCGTTGCGCGCTTGACAGCGGTGGTGTATACTATTGATAGATATCATAATCCGGAGGGCCAGTGGCTGAGGTTGGAATAGCCAGAGTGTTTATGCACGGGCGCAGCCAGGCTGTGCGCTTGCCCCTAGCTTTTCGCGTCCGTGGCGATCGTGTTCGCGTGCGACGTGTTCGGGAAGGTATCCTTCTCGAACCCCTTAATTCTGATCTTGATGCTTGGTTTGCTGAGCTGGATCGATTCGCAGATGTTCCTTTCATGGAAATTGGTCGTTCTCAGCCTGAAATGCCGAAAGGAAAGGATCTTTTCGAGTGAATTTTTTGCTCGACACTAATGCTGTGATAGCCATTTTGAAAGGCAATCCTTCAACTGTCCGAACTCGATTGAAAGAAGCGAATAAGAAAGGCGCTCTAATAGCAACTTCTTCTATCGTAATGTTTGAGCTTTGGTATGGAGTTGCTCGCAGTGACCGTCAACCGGAAAATGCAGAACGGATCCGCGTCTTTCTATCGGGTGGGATTGAGCTCCTTCCCTTTGATGAGGAAGATGCGGAAGCCGCCGGCGAGCTACGCCGCGCATTGGAATTGAAAGGAAAACCAATAGGACCGTACAATGTTTTGATAGCTGCTCAGGCGATTAGACTGGGCATGACCCTTGTGACCGCAAACGTCTCCGAATTCGCGAGAGTACCTAAATTGCTCTGGCAAGACTGGAGCACCAAGAGTTAAAAAATCCAACAGTGCCCGTACTTACGTACAATACCCGTTGTAGGGGCGGAAGTGTAATCGGCGCGGACAATGGTGATGTGCTCCTCTACGGTAGGTTGGCAGATAGTCCGTAAAGACGGAAGAGCATGATCCAGGCGCCGATGCAGACGATAGCGTTGAAGGAAAGGAACGAGATGACGACGCGCTTGCCCCAGGTCGGGCCGAGCCGCGAGAGTCCTTCGAGGAACAACGCGATGAGCGGCACTTCGGAGATGAAGAAGTAACGTCCTTGCGGACCTCCGAGCTGCGAGGCGAGAACGGCAGCCAGATTGACTGCGGCGCAAGTGAGGAAGAGCAGCCGGATAGAAGGTTGGATCAAGTGTTCACGAGCAACGTTGAACTTCACCAGCCTTGTTTTTACCCAGCCGGCAATTGCCACCACAAGAAAACCGATATAAACGGCGTACACGGGGCGCCACATCCAGCGCGTCATATGCCCGAACAGTCCCCAAAAGGAGAAGAAGATGAACCGCCACCATGTTTTGCTGACGAGCAGCTCATAGAACGGTCTCTTATAATCCAGCGGTTGTCCGACTGCGCTGGCGAATTTTTTGTATCCGATGTTGACACCAAGCAAGTCGCCTGAAAAAACGTGATAGCTGCGCCAGAACCACCAGAGCGACGAGGCGCCGCAGAGAGTTCCCATTATGGCCAGGCAGCTAAAGCAAGTGGCAAATGCTGCTTGATGCAACCAAGCAGCTGCCACCACGGACAGTACCGCAACAGGAATCAACGTCAGGGCGTTGTACTTACACAAGATACCCAGCCCGAGCAAAACACCGATGAAAGCACATCGACGCATCGTCAGTCCGTATTTTTGATTGAGCAGCAACAGATACATCACCGTCGCGGAGACAGCCGCCGCTGCGCAATCGTTGTTGCAATAGCTGTTGAGAAACGCGAACTGAGGCTGAAAAACTATTGTCCACGGCAGTGCACGCGCCAGCAGCGGGCGGTCCGGAAATGCTCCTTTGCCGATGAGCGAAGCCATCCAGATAGTGACCAAGCCCAAGAGCATGCTGCCGCAGCGGGCGGCGAAAAGCATGTGCTCGGTCGGTGCCAAGCGCGAAAGAATAATCTGCGCAGTGTAGCCGAGCACCGGCATGGCGCCGTAAACGCTGTAGATGCCGGTGGTTTCTACATCTGCTGCGTCGGGCAAACGCAAGTGGTCGCGGATGAATTGGATGACCCAAAAGTGGTGCACCTCATCCGGTGCTTCAGCGGTCGGTACGATGAGCATGAACGCCAAGCGCACGAGCACCGCGGCCACTGCAATGATGACGAATGGATGCACGCCGGATTTTTTACTCGAGACTGAACGGGTCTCGAGCTGCGCTGGTCGCTGTTCAAGTAAAGTCGACAATCAGTGCGTGCTCTTTCACTAGTAGGTCAACGACTCTACCAAGAAATGATTGGCGATGGCGAGTTAAACCGCCCATCATAAAAAAGATTTCAAGGGATCAATTTCTAAGCGGCGATGCGCGGATAGATGCGCGCGCAGACGGCAACCAGCACACAGCTTATGCAGAAAAGAATGGCCCAATCCGTGGTGAATGAGAAGACCGACTGTCCGATCGTGAACCAGCGCAGCGCATCAACCGAGTACGAAAGCGGATTGACGTGCGACAAAACCTGTAGCCAGTCGGGCATCATCGCAATCGGGTAAAGCGCATTACTGGCGAAGAACAGGGGCATGGTGAGCAGCTGTCCGATACCCATAAAACGTTCTCTAAATTTGGCCAGGCACGCAATCAAGAGTGAAAGCGTGGAGAACAGGGTGGATGAGAGGAAGACCGTCGTCACGACGCCGAGAATCGATAGCGGATCCATCTTCAAATGCGTGTGCAAAAGAGTGGAGAGAATGTATATCAGGATAACTTGTGGCACCGTGCGAATGCCGCATGAGAATGCCTTGCCGAGCACAATCGCCGAGCGAGGCGTGGGCGACACGATCAATTTGTGAGAGGTTCCCAGATCGCGTTCCCAAATGATCATCATGCCGGAGAAGATGGCGATGAAAAGGATGCTCTGGGCGAGAATACCACCGACCATGTAATCGATATACGGCACGCCACCGGTCGGAATTGCGCGCACGCGCGTAAACACCTGTCCGAAAATCAGGAGCCAGAGCACAGGTTGAACCGCGCGCGTGAGCATCTCGGACGGGTCGCGCGACATCTTGCGCACTTCGATTTCGGTGACTGCGCCGACCTTAGTGACATAGCTTGCGATTGCTTGAGCGAACCCCATGCGCGGCGGCAGGGGAAACTCAGCCGAGGCGGTTGGCTGTACGTCTTGTTCTTGCAGTGTCAACGAACCTGCCTCCTTCTTCCAAATTGGCTCCGGTGTGTTTGAGGAAAGCGTCTTCCAGTGTGGCGTTCTCCTTGTCGACGCTCGCCTTCAACTCTTCAGGTGTGCCGACCACGGCGATTTTTCCGCGATTCATAATGGCCACACGGTCGCAGAGAAGATCCGCTTCTTCCATGAAGTGCGTGGTCATGAACACTGTCACCGACTCGAGCTCACGCAACTGCTCGATCATCTCCCAAACCGATCGTCGCGCCTGCGGATCAA
Organism: Planktothrix sp.; assembly: GCA_036703195.1. GTDB lineage: Bacteria > Cyanobacteriota > Vampirovibrionia > Obscuribacterales > Obscuribacteraceae > DATNPN01. Next base: position 278,806 of record DATNPN010000043.1, read on the forward strand.
GCCCGACTGTGGGTTCATCGAGAAACAGTACTCTCGGTTTGTGCAATGTTGCTTGCGCTACTTCCAGGCGACGAATCATGCCACCGGAATACGCGCGCACGATTTTGTTGGCTGATTCTTCCAAGCCGACCCGCGTCAGCACTTCGTGTATGCGTTCTTCCCGCTCGGCGCGCGGAATGTCGTACAGCTTAGCGCTGATAAGCAAATTTTCGTAACCGGTAAGCCCGCCGTCAGCAGAGAGCATTTGCGGAACATATCCGATCAGTCGTCGCACGTTCGGACCGTTTTTGACCACGTCCTGACCGGCTAATACGGCGGTCCCTGACGTCGGCGGCAGGAGCGTTGTAAGCATTTTTATAAATGTGCTTTTGCCCGCACCGTTAGGTCCCAGCAGACCAAAACACTCTCCCAACTCGGTGGTGAGCGAGACAGCATCGACGGCGGTAAACTCCTTGAACTTGCGCGTCAGCTGTTCGGTCTTGATGATACTAATCGCCGCACCCTCCGCACTGCCTAATAAGGTAGACAATCGATTTGTGGTATTGTTCCTATCCAGCTGGGTTTCAGCCGTTGCCTAATGGCGGCTAATTTCACTTGCTCATTATACAGGTAAAATATCGTCTTTGCTGTAATGCAGTCATCTAGCCGAGAGAAATGGCGCAAGATATCTCGATTGTAATTGGTGCGCAAAATGCGAAGAGTACAATTGCTCAGTGCCTGGGCTCTTTGCTCGAGCAAATGCAGTCGATTGACGGAGAGATTGTAGTGGCAGACAGCTCTACCGACGGCACCGACAAGATTGTTGCCGAGCAGTTTCCACATGTCACCTTGATCCGCACCACGCCGGACAAGCTCATTCCGCACTTGTGGGGCATCGGCATGCAGCGGGCGCAGGCGCCAATTGTCGGTTTGACCACAGCCCACTGTATTCCTGCTTCGGATTGGGTGCGCACCATTCTAGACGAAGCTAAAAAGCATCAGGATGTTGCCGGTTTTGGAGGCGCAATCGCGCCGCCCGAGAATCTGCCGGCCAAAGACTGGGCTGTCTATTTTTCTCGCTACAGCAATTTCATGCCGCCCGCGAAGCCTGGTCCAGTCAACGATGTTCCTGGAGACAATGCGGCGTATCGCAAAGATGCGCTCGACATATGTTGGGCCGACCGCGAGCAAGGTTTTTGGGAAACCTTGGTTCATCGCGCCCTGAGACAATCCGGTCGCACGATCTATATGTGTCCGGCCGTGAGCGTGAAGATGGGGCACACTGACAGTGCTAGAGACTACTTTCGCATTCGCTTTCAGCATGGTCGTCATTACGGCTCTACTCGGCCGGACACAGGCGCCCTCAGCCGCATCCTGCGCGTAATCGCCGCGCCGATACTGATGCCGTATCTGGTGCTGCGTATCGGTAAGCGTGTGGCACAACAGCGGCCCGATTTTCTGCCCAGATACGTGGCCGCGCTTCCCTGGTTGATCTACTTTATGAGTGGGTGGTCGCTCGGTGAAATCGACGGATACCTGCGCCCGCAAAGTCATGCCGCCATTTGATCTAAGTATTGTTGTCGCTGCTCAAGGCAGTCCGGAAGAGACGGCTAACTGCTTGCGTTCACTGCTTGCTCAGGAAGGCGTAGATATCAATCGTCTGCAAATCATCGTGTCCGAAGTTGAGCCGTTCAACGCTCGACGCCACTGGCGGGCAACAGGCGGTTGTACATCAATCGAATTTGTGGAATCGCCCGACGGTTATTCGATTCCTTTGTTGCACGGAATCGGGATGTCTGCCGCATCTGCCCCACTTGTAACAATAACGGAAGGACACTGCACCTTCTCCGAAAATTGGATGGCGGCTGCATTGAATGCGCATCAATCGAGTCCTGACACGAGCGCGATCGGCGGCAGTGTGCTGCCTGGAAATTCGCTGGGCTCGCTCAATACGGCCCTCTTTCTTTGCGATTATGCGCAGTTTCTCCCGCCGCTTCAACGCGCATCAACTGCCGATCTCCCCGGCAACAACATTGTCTTTAAACGAGAAGTGCTTCCGCAACCTACTGAACTCAAAAGCGGTTTTTGGAAAACATTTTTCTGCAAGCAGCTCGAAAAGGACGGCAAAAAACTGGAGATCGAGCCGGCCATGATTGTTTACTACAACAGAAAGCTGGCGGCAGGCGAAATCGCAGTCCGGAGGTATCACCACGGGCGGTGCTTCGGCGGTATGCGCTCGAACATGATCTCGATCAACAAGCGTTGTCTCATTTTTCTAACCGGCGCCGCTCTGCCGGCCATGCTGTCGTGGAAGTTGACATCTCGCTGTCGCGGCAAGGGTGAGTATCTGAATCAACTTGTCGCCTGCGCGCCGGCGGCATTTTTGTGCCTGAGCATGTGGGCGCTGGGGGAGTGGATCGGCAATCTTGCCGGACCCGGGCACAGCTGCGAGCTGCTTTGAATTAAGGGACGGAACCTTCCGGATTGGGCGCATACGCCGATGGGTGCGTTGCCTGGCGCAACATTTGCGGATCGACGACTACACCGGCGAACGATGGCGATCGGTTGGTGGGCTCATCGATAAACTGGCGAATCTTGACCATGGGCGCTTGCAAAAATGTGCGCGTATCTGCCTGCGCACGCGGCGTCATGCTAATGCCAAGGGGCAGTTGCTTAGAGGCGCTGGTCGCCTTGTCGGCGGTAAGCAGCGGCGTTTGCACGCGTACCCTTCGCTTGCCTTGCTGTCCTGACACATCTACTTTGAGATTTGGCGCATTAACGTGCACCGCTCCGGACTTCTCTTTCCTGACGTAATCGTGCACGAACTCTTTATATTGCGACTGAACGTTTCTTACGGTGCCGGTGAGCGGACCGTAATTGCGAGCTTCCTGCGCCAGAACGGCCGTGCCCGCGAGCAACAGCCAGAAACAGATGCACGGGCTCCGCAATGGACGCGTCTTTAGCATGACAACCTAAAAGCACCCGACAACAGAAAGTATAGTCCTAAACTCCCTCGTATATATAAGATTTGATCAAATCAATGTGGTCGGGCTTAGACGGCAGCGCGCGGTCTTTCAGGCGACAGCCTGCTCGATCTATTTGTCCGGCGGGGCAGCAGAGGCAGTCGCACCAAATATGGTATCACTGCCCGCGCACTAAATCGATCAATCTTGCTGCTTTGATAACCTCGTCGGATGAAACCGGCGGTGGTTCTTTGCCATCGACCGCGCTGTAGAAGCGGGCGATGAACTCACGCAGCCCTGGATATGCGGGCTCTTGCGCCACTGCGCGTGCTGCTAAATTCGTGCCTGCTTTGACCAACATCCCGGCGCCGAATTTAAACGGTTTCAACACCTTATGTGCGCGCGACACCTCGCCCCCCTCGAAGAGCGCATAGCCGTGAAACAGATCAACGTGCGCGCTTCCTTCGCTGCCCACGTAGTTGAGTTCGTTGCGCGTCGGACGTCCTCGCAAACTGATAGTGATTGAGGCGTAGGCTCCAGAAATTTCGCCCGACAGTTCTAAATCGTCGTCAGTGAATTTCTGAACGGTGAAACTTTCAGGTCGGAAATCAGCGTTGAAAAGATGGTGAAACAGAGCTGCCGGGTGTGGCAGGATTTCCAACATAACTGAGCGACGCTCCGCCGGTGACCTGCCCGTGCCGCCGGCAGAACAGGTGAAAAAGCCAGCCCGCACTGAGTGTCCGAGGGCCGTTTTGCGTTGCAGCAGTTCTAGAAATCCGCGCTGAAAAGGCATCTGGTGCACTGCGTTGAGCAGCACCCCCTTTTTCTGAGCCGCATCTAATAGCTGCTCCGCAATTTCCAGGCGCTCCGCCAACGGTTTTTCCACGATCACATGCCTGCCGGCTTCGATGCAGGATGGAATCAGTCCCGAATGCGTCTGGGTCGGTGTGCAGATGTGAATCACTCGCGCTTGCGAGCGAGATAGAAGTTGATCGACATGGCGGTAGACGGCTGAACAGCCGATGCTCTCAGCCAGTTGGCGGGCGCGCGTCTCGTCAGCGTCGACGACAGCGTCGATGGTGGCACCACAGCTCCGGGCGAAATGGCTGTGCCATTTGCCCATCAGCCCGGCGCCGACGATCGCCACTTTCTCCGCCAATTCTTATCCTCTTGTCGAGCGCCTCGCTCATCTCGATAGGTTTCTCTCCTCGATCAGCGTCTGGAAGCGCCAAATATCGAGGAAAACGCTCAATGAGTAAAGACTTTATCTTACGGCTCATCCAATCGTTATGCTGTTCGAATAATATTCTCGTGGATGCCGGCTTTGCGCTTAGAACAAATTTAGAGATGTACGACCTTTCAGTAGTGATTGCTTCGATCAACGGGTTGCCCTACCTGCGTGAATGTCTTGCCGCTTTACGCAAGCAGCAAGGCGCCATCAACGCGGAAGTGATAGTTGCCGATTGCGTCGGACGCGAGGTGACTGAGTTTGTTCGCCGGGAGTATCCGACAGTAACGATGATTCCGTTCGAGGAAAAGAAGAGCGTGCCGGAATTACGTGCAGCGGCCATCGCGCGGTCGACCGGGCAGGTCATCGCCATCACCGAAGACCATTGCATACCGCCGCCGGACTGGTACGAATCGGTTTTACGCGCGCATGCAAAAAATCCGGGCATGGCGATTGGCGGCGCAGTGGATAACGGCGCCACGCAAAGTTTGATCGATTGGGCTGTCTTCTTTTGCGAATACAGCAACTTCATGAGTCCCGTTGCTAACGGCATCGTGCACGATCTGCCCGGTCCCAACGTTTCATATAAACGTCAGGCACTCTCGCCCATTCGCGACAAAATCAAAGACGAGTTCTGGGAAACATTCGTACATTGCGACCTGGAAGAACGAGGCGAGAAGCTCTGGTCGGACCCGAGCATCAAAATGATTCACAAAAAGCATTTCACGATGAACTCGTTCTTGACTGAGCGCTACCATTATTCTCGCGCCTTCGCCGGCTTGCGCAACCAGTCGCTCTCTCCTGGAAAACGTGTTCTCTACACATTGGCAGCGCCACTGCTGCCGCCGCTTCTGTTTTACCGACTGTGGCAACGTGTCATACCAAAAAAGCAGTACTCCGCGAAATTTGCCATGGCGATGCCGCTTTTGCTCATTTTTATGGTTGTATGGGCCTGGGGTGAGAGCGTTGGCTATGCGCTCGGACCCGGAGACAGCGCGCTGTATCTTTCATGAACGCAGGCGCTAAACTTTCCGTGGTGGTCGTGTCGTTCAACGAAGCGCCGCTGCTCGAGCGGTGTTTGCGTTCGCTGGCGCAGCAGGAAGGTGAGTGCGAATTGATCGTTGTCCGTGATAGTGCTCGCATGACTGCGGATATTGCCAGAGTGCGGGCAGAGTTTGCCCGCTTCGCCTGGCTCGAAGCTCCGGCGCGATCGACTGTTCCGGCCATGCGCACAGTGGGAATCGAACAGTCCAGTGGCGATGTGATCGCGCTGACTGAAGACGACTGCATCGTGTCAACAGATTGGTGTGCACGGCTCAGACAGGCTCACGATGCGCAAAAAGCCGTGGCGATAGGAGGACCGGTCCAGCCAGGCGATTTTAGTCGCGCGCTCGATTGGGGAGTTTTCTTCTGCGAGTATGCGCGCTTCATGCCACCATACGCAGGCATAGTTCGTGCTCTGGCCGGCAACAACATGTCGTACAAGCGAGTGGCAATCGATCAGTTGAAGGCAAGCGAGAAAATCGCTTCCGGCTTTTATGAGGTTTTTGTCAACTCGAGTTTGCAGCAATCCGGGCATGAGCTGTATGCGGAAGAGTCCCTGGCGGTGAGCAACAACAACTCCTGGTCGTGGTCCAATGTGACGACGGTTCCGTACAATCACGGCAGAGGTTTTGCCGGCTCGCGATTTTCATCGCTGACCAAGCGGCTGCCTTACCTCGGGGTGTCGTTGTTGCTGCCCGCTTTACAAACATTACGTGTCTGCCGTCAGGTGATCTCGCGAAAACGGCACCTGGTCCCGCTCGTTCGCGCGCTGCCCGTGATCGCTCTATTCTGGAGTAGTTGGTCGGTTGGTGAATTTATGGGATACTTGCTTGGTCCTGGCCGAAGCCTTGAAGAATGGCGCTGAAGGCAATATGGGGGCGTACGAAAGTTAGATGCGCGTCGGAATCGATGCAACATGCTGGGCGAATCGGCGCGGCTACGGCAGGTTTACGCGCGGATTGCTTACTGCTCTGCTCGAGTCGGACAAAGATCGCCAATATGTGCTTTTCGTAGACGACCACACCGACGCGCTGGGCGACTTGCCGCAGCAGGCGGAGCGGGTGGTGGTGCCGACATCGAAGGGAGCGACCGAGGCTGCATCTGCGACGACGCGCAGATCGTTCGGCGACATGTGGGCGATGACTCGTGCCGTGGCACGGTGCCGGCTGGACGCGTTTTTCTTTCCCAGCGTTTACACCTACTTCCCCACGATCACAGATGCTTCGATCATTCTCGGCGTGCACGATGTGATTGCGGAAGACTATCCGCAACTGATTTTTCCGGATAAGAAGCGGCGCAAGCTCTGGGAGTTGAAAGGTTGGCTGGCGCACAAACAAGCTGACTACATCATGACCGTCTCCGAGCACGCGAAAGGCGGCATCATCAGGCATTTCGGTCATGAGCCGGACAAAGTTTTCGTTATCGATGAAGCCGCCGATCCGATCTTTCGACCGCTGCCGTCGGCAGAGTTGAACAATGAGCTTCTGTCGAAGCACGGGTTATCGATCAAAGACCGCTTTCTGCTCTATCTCGGTGGTATCAATCCCCACAAAAATTTGATCAATTTGGTCGAGTGTTTCGCTCAGATAATCAAAGAGGAAAATTTCAAGGATATGAAACTCGCCATCATAGGCGATATCAAAAACGATGGGTTCACTCCCGGCTTGACGGAGCTTCGCCAGCGCATCGAGCAGCTGGATCTGGCTGAGCATGTCGTGTTTACCGGTTATGTCTCGGACGAGAATGCGGTGCATTTTCTCAACGTTGCCAAGGCTGTCGTTCTGCCGTCATTTGCCGAAGGTTTTGGACTGCCTGCGTTGGAGGGTGCTGCCTGCGGTACTCCCGTCATTGCCACGAGAAACAGTCCGTTGCCCGACCTCCTCGCCGGCGGCGGAATTTTTGTCGACCCCGCTAAGCCGGCACAACTATTGGAAGCCATGCGTAATCTGCTCGGCGACGAGCAGGAGCGGCATCAAATGGGTCAGGTGGCAAAACAGAAAGCGCAAAAGCTAACCTGGCAACACTCAGCTAATCAGATGCGAAAGATGCTCTCGGTCGTTGAAGAGAGCAGGTCGTGAGCAGGCTCAAAATATGCATGGTGACGACCTTCTATCCGCCATACAACTTCGGCGGCGACGGGTTGTTCGTACAGCGACTGGCGCGGGCACTGGTGAAAGACGGCAACGAAGTGCATGTCATTCACGATCGCGACGCGTATGCGTTCTGTGCCGGTGAATCTGGCGCCACCGCCAATAGTGCAAAGGTTTCACCGCAAAATGACGGCGTGCATCTGCACACCATGGGTGATGGCAACCCTAATGCGGTTGACCTGCTCATATCCCATCAGCTTGGGCGTCCAGTCAAACGTGAAGATGAACTCCGCAGCGTCCTTACGGAAAAATTCGACGTTATCCATTTTCACAATGTCTCCCTTTTGGGCGGTCCTGGCGTCTTGAAGTACGGCAGCGGCGTCAAGGTTTGTACCCTGCACGATCACTGGTTTGTCTGTGCTATGCACGTTTTGTGGCGTTATGGGCGCGAGGCGTGCACCAAGCGTACTTGCATGAGTTGTACGGTGGCGGGAGCGCGCCCGCCACAGCTGTGGCGCTACACCGGTGCAGTGGAGGAGGCGGTGACAGAGGTCGACACCTTTATCTCGCCCACTGAATTTGCGCGACAGAGTCACTACAGGAATGGTTTTCCTGGGAAGATCACCGTCTTGCCCCATTTCGTGCCGGACGAATTCATCGCCGCAGCCGGCGAAAAGCAGAGTTTGGCGGTGCATCCTCGACCGTACTTTCTCGTGGCGGGACGCTTGGAGAAACTTAAAGGGGTTCAAATTTTAATCGACCAATTTCGCCGCTACCGATCGGCGGACCTTCTTATTGCCGGTACGGGCGATTATGAGCGCGAGCTGAAGGCTCAGGCGCACGACTTGCCACATGTGCGCTTCGTGGGCAGGGTTTTGGCGCGCGAGCTGAACGTTCTATATAGAAACGCCATCGCGGTGGTTATTCCGTCATTGGTCTATGAAACCTTCGGACTGGTGGCGCTGGAAGCCTTCGCGCAGTCCACCCCCGTCCTGGTCAATAACATCGGGGCGCTTCCCGAGATCGTCGCCGGCGGCGGCGGCTTTGTCTATAACACCGGGCTGGAGCTTACAGATTGGATGGAGAAGCTTCGCACCGACCCGTTGCTGCGCAATGAGTTGGGTCAGCGAGGGCTTGACAACCTGAAGTCAAATTACACGGAGCAAAGGCATCTAACCCAATACTATGGCATGATCTCAGAGCTTAGAAACCCCAAGATCATGCAGGAGGTCAGATGAAAGCCGCATTGGGTGTCGCCCATATAGGTGCCGGCTCTATCGGCGTTTTGCGAGCACAGGCTGCGAACCAGACTGAGGGGCTGAAGCTCCGAGTGGTCGCCGATGTGCGCAAGGAAGCGGCGCAGAAGCTTGCAGCCAGTCAGGGCTGCGACTACACGACCGACTGGCTGAAAGCTGTTCAGCGCCCGGACGTAGATCTCGTCGTCATCTCCACTCCTCCCAGCCTGCATGCCGACATGGCGATTGCGGCGGCGCAAGCCGGCAAGCATATTCTGGTAGAGAAACCTATCGCCCATACGCTGGAAGCGGCAGAACGGATGTGCGCTACAGCGGAGAAATGCGGCGTATTGATCAAAACAGGTTTTAACCATCGCTATTTCCCCTCCATGGCGTTTGCGAAGCAGTTGATCGAATCAGGTCGCATCGGCGATGTGATCAGAGTGCACGCTTACGCAGGACATCCGGGCGGTAAAGAGTTCGGCCCGAAATGGGTCACTGATGGTGCCGTCACCGGTGGTGGCAGCCTCGTCGACAACGGTATCCACATTTTGGACCTGACACGTTTTTTCCTCGGCGGTGAAGTGGAGTCCGGCAAGGGCTATACAAAGAATCTCGTCTGGCCGTTCGAGCGCGCGGAAGATAACAGCTTCGCTCTGTTTCAATCAACCAACGGTGCAGTCGCGTATGTGCATGCGAGCTGGACCGAGTGGCGCGGCTACTATTTCTCGGTCGAGACGGTGGGCACGCGAGGATACGTGAAAGCCTCGTACCCACCGATGTTGGCAGAGTATGGAGAAATTCCAGAACCCGGTCTGAGAGCTAAACGGCGCTATAACATCTTCCCTAAATTCCAGGTGTTCGAGCGACTGAAAAGCTGGCGCTGGACGATCGTGCGTTCGTTCGTCGAAGAGATGACGGATTTCGCCAACGGCATTCGCAACGGACATGACGTGGAGCCCACCGGGCGAGATGGATTGCGCACCCTGCAGATGGCGCACGCGATCTATCAGTCGTCTCGCGAAGGACAGGAGGTCGCCGTTTGAGAGTTCCTATCATCACCTACCATGCAATCGGTGAAAAGGGAGCGCCTTTATGGACGCCTGTCGATGTTTTCGAGCGCCACGTGCGCGGGTTGGCAGACAACGGCTGGAAAACTTTGACGCTCGGTGAGTTGATCGCCAGGATTCGCGCCGGCAAAAATTTGAAAGAAAAGACTTGTGTTCTTACTTTCGATGATGGCTACGAAAGCATCTACACCTACGCAATGCCGCACCTGAAGCGCTTTGGCTTCACCGGAACAGTATTTTTGATTACTGGACATTGTGGCAGAGATAATCAGTGGCCCGGGCAACCAGATACGGTGCCGAAGGAAAATCTGCTGACGTGGGATCAGGTGAAACAGCTCAGTCAGGCTGGATTCGAATTTGGAGCGCATACTCGCTCGCATGCGTCGTTGATCTCGCTTCCTCCCGAGCGCGTTGTGGAAGAGCTGGCCAGTTCACGCGATGAGATCGAACGCCAGACCGGTGTCGCGTCGCGGGTCTTTGCCTATCCGTACGGCGATGTAAATGGTTCTGTCATTAGCTTTGTGCGCAGAATGTTCGACGGTGCCGTCGGCACAAATCTCGGTTTTGTCGATGACACTAGCAGTTTGTACGAGTTGCCGCGCATCGATGCGTATTATCTGAATCCCCGATGGATTCCGCAGTTGCAGCGCAATCGCTTCAAGGAGTATTTGCGCTTACGCCAGGCGATGCGATCGATTCGTCGCTTGGTCTATCCGGATTTTCAACCGAACGTTGAAGCGACTGAGCAAGAGCTCAGCGAGGGCGCCACCACTGCCAAGGCTAAGTCGGGCGCGCTCACCAAATAACAGGGGGGCTTTCCACCGGCAATGGCTGCTTTTGATTATCGCTGTCCGCTTTGCAAAGGTTCGCTTTCTCACACCGTTCGTGATGGTGGTGAAGCATATTCGTGCTCTACCTGCGCGCAAAGATATCCGGTGATCGCCGGAATCGCGGATTTTCGCGTCTACTCTGATCCATATATAGACCTAGAGTCTGACAGAAACAAAGGCTTGCGGTTGGTTGAGCAGGCGAAGAAGGTGTCGTTCGAGGAGCTGCTCAAGTTTTACTATTCAATCACGCCGGAAGTGCCCGCGGATTTGGCGCAATACTACACCAACCATCATCTCGCTGGTGTTACGCGTGGTGCGGGAATTCTGCGGCGCTTCTTGGCTTACGGTTTGCGTGCGCCGGCAACTGGCGAGCGTGTCATCGATTTGGGATGTGGAACCGGCGGTTTTCTGGCGGCAGCCGCTGCTCAAACTGGAGGCGAGGTGATCGGCGTTGATGTGGCTTTCCGCTGGTTGGTCGTCGCCCGCAAACGCTTGGAAGAACTCGGTCACAAGAAGGTGCAACTGGTGTGCGCCTGCGCTGATTACCTGCCCTTTGCCGAGAATTTCGCCGATGCGATTGTGGCGGAGAATTTGATTGAACATGTGAGAAACCAGCGAGGTCTGTTCGCGGAGATTGGCAGAGTTCGCAGTGCGCAATCTCGTGTCATGGCGCGCACCGTCAATCGTTTCGCCTTTGGTCCAGAGCCGCACGTAGGCGTTTGGGGCGTTGGCTATCTGCCTCGCCATTTGATGAACGGATACGTGTCAGCGATCAAAAAGATTCCGTACGAGCACATTCATCTGCAGTCGCAGGGAGAGTTGCGCTCGTACATTTCTTCGTCGGGGCAAGATGACCTTGCCGTTAGCGGAGCCCTGCTCTCTCGCGACGACTACGCGCACCACAGTCCCGCGCGGCAGATTTTCTTCAAGACATACAGCGGACTCGTACAATCGCGCACGATTCTCTCAGGGCTGGCGACAAGCGTTGGTCCGTACCTCGACGTCGTTTCCAAACCTGTGCGTGTGACTGCACCGCAGCACGAGAGAGTTCTCGTTCGAGTGTAGAACAACTTCGTAACAACGGGCGTGTGCAACACGCCCCTACGACTGCGGAGCGCCATCGCCTGGGTGGCACCGAATTCGGTGCCAAATATCCCATGCCGGGCTGGCGTCGTGGAGACATTTACGGACGCCACGCTTCGGAGCCGGCAGGATGCCGGCGCTCCCAGATGCGTTCGGTGCGGCGCTCCACAGTGCAGGTCAAAACATGCTGCACGAGCCGGTTTCGCCAACCCACCGTGGGGGCGCGTTGTACACGCCCGTTGAACGTGAACAGAACTTATTCGACATCCGGGCCGATCAACTTGTCTTTGACGAACTTGTAATGCACAACTCTGTGCATCGTCGGCTCGACGGCTGAGTCGTGGGGTCCGTGTGCGAGCATGTCTAAAATAATCTGCCCGTCCTTGATGGACAGCTTGTTGACGACTGAACGATCGCCGAGTGATTTGTAGGCGACTGCTTTAACTTTGCCGCCGTTGAGCACTAACGCTTCCACGAACATGAAGTCGCCGGAGCCGCCTGTGTTTTCATAGATGACTGCTGCTCCCCCGGTTTGCGGCGGAGTGCCGATCATGCCACCAACAGATTGCGTGACACCGACGGTTGTCGTTGCTAGCTTTCCTTCGCCGTTCTTCAGCGTCAAATGATCGTCCGGCGGCTCACCGATGGAGGGGACGATGTAGCGGGCGTTTTCTATCTGATGTTTCGTCAAGCCGGCAGCACTAGCACCGGTGGCGGTGCCGTCAAACAGCACAATTTGTGCTGCCGCCACTGCGGCGAGAACAAATATTTTTTCGTTCATTGATTCAGGTTTCTCTTTCCAAAAAAGGCTGCTAGCCTATTCTGCTTCGCCAAGTTCAATCGCATTCGCGTGCGCATCGGGATTGTATATCACCGTGCCGTTGGTCGGATCAAGCTGAAGAAATTGTCGCGGATATCCCTTCTTTTCCATTGTCGCAATCGCCTGAAGAATCTCCGCTTGTTTAGGCGGAGGGTATTTTGCGATTTCACTGAGTTGGATCATGCCTGTAGCTCCGCGCGTGGGCGGTGGTTCGTTGAGGAAAGCTAGATTGCCTTGACGGGTTTCCGAATTGAGCGCATTGGCTGTCGATCGCGCTTCAGGTGTCACGAATGCATTATCGTGCCTGATCGTTGCGGCGACACTATCATAGCGCGTGCCGCCGTTGGCTGCCTCCGCCAGTAGCTGGTCACCGCCCAGTCGGGCGCCTTCCGCCTTTTGCTGCATAGCGGCTAGTTCGCCCGCACTTAGCTGCTCCAACTTTCGAAAACCTGCGCCTGATTCTATAGGAATAATTTTCGCCGTACCGCGTGTAATGCCGTGGATAGCCGTGCCCTCGGCAATTTTATTCGGTGGGACGGCTTCCGGAATTTTGTTGATGGCCATCAGTCCACCCAGCATGCCGCCGGCAACAATAGCTGCGAGGGTTCCTCCTTCGCGAATCAACATATCTTGGGTTGATTCGGGTTGTTTGATATATCCGCTCGATTTGAGCGCCATGTCCGCGATGAGCCCGATGCCAAGCCCCACCGAGATTGCTTTTCCGTAGTAGCCAATCGTGCCGGGCATTGTTGCCATCCATCCGCTTGCCGCGCCCGCGCCCCAACACAGAACGGAGGGAGTTTTAGAGATGACGCTGTCGATGTCGTCGAGAATGCTGCTTGGATGAAGCTGAGCATCAGCGAGCAGCGCCGGGTGCGGTGCTTCGAGCGTTTTTTCTATTGACGAGTGCGCGGTTTCCAACAAGGACATAGCTGCTCCGAAATCGGAACTTGATTCTGTGTGGGGATGTGCGGATCTGAAATTAGACTCGTCCGACATTTTATTCGCGTTCACTATGCTGCTCAATGGTGGGATTCCCATAAATTACGCTGCCTTTGGAGGCTTACTGCCGGAGTCGATTACTTCCGGCTGTTGTCCTTGCGGGACGTCCATGTCGATCTCTTCCCAGCTGTTCACGTTGGGGTTGTTCTTAAGCGCTTTGTATGAATCCGGAATCTGTTTGGCAGTGTCGTAAGCGCGCCGCGGGTCGACGTATTGTCCGGTTGCGTTTTCGCCGAAGGCGCGATTGTATGCGCGGCGCGCCGAAACTTCCGGCGGCACATTGGCGTAGTGTATGTTCACTTCGTAGCCTTTCTTTTTGGCGTCGGCAATTACCTTTTCGAGGACTTTGGGATCGTTGCCCATGGTCGACCAGATGACATTGTCCTTCTCGGCGAATGCTTTATCTCGCAGTGCGATTGCCACCTTGCTCGATGCTGTGTGCGTTGCTTCGCCGCTTTCATAACCGTGATAACCGGGGACTTTCGGTTTGACTTCATCGGGATCGACCAGGACGGAGCCGTTTTCGCCTTCGAGCTTAGGAATGAGGTACTGGCTCTTGCCTGCCCCGGGCGGCCCGATGACGATGTCCAGTCGGGGCGGATTGCCCTGTGTGATTGTTTTTCCAGCTCTCTGTTCAGCCAGGACCTGGTCCGCGATCTTATTTGCGTCCTCTTTCGTGATGTTGACTTTCTCGTAGCCTTGTTGAATCGCACGCTGTTTTTCAATGCGCTCCAACTCTTCCGGCGTGAAGAGTTTGGTGTACGGATCCGGCTCGACAGCGGCTGTGCGCTCCAACACCGGTGGCGCTTCCGCGCGCATTTCGTTCTGGACTGCGTCGCGAGTCTCGTTCTCGATCTTGGCCGGCAACTCTTTCGCTATCTCCTGCGCCAGCTTTTGACCTTCCGGCTTGCCTCTCAACTCTGGCGGGACGACAGTCTGTTCGATGGTTTTTTCGTCGAGAACTTTGCCGCCGGCTGTTTTCTCGAGTTGTTTCGAGAGATTGGTTTCCAGCTCCTGGCGCAGTGCCGGTGTCACTGATGACAGTCCGGCTTGCTCGATGCTTTCACCGACGACTGCTCTGCTGATGCCGCCAACCATAGTTTGCAGCTGCTTCATACCGCAGAATGCAAGGGTGCCGTTGATCATGCCGGACTCCAGCGACGATTTGAACTCTTCTGCGTTGAGCGGTTCGCCGCGCAAAGCACGCTCGATCATTGGATGCGCGATAGCGCTCGCTGCGATTGCACACATCATCGGTGTCAGGCTGGCTCCGCCTGTTGCGGGCGCTGCTGCCAGGTAGGCGATGTTCATGATTTGATCTGTGACCTGGCGCGTGTACTCGTCTTTCGACATTCTGTTGTCGCGCAATTTTTGTTGTGAATCCTGGAAGAATTGCTGCAGCTTGTCTTCCGCTTCGGTCAATTGTTGGCGCTTCTCCGGGCTCATATGCGCCATGTTGTATTTCATCATCTGGTTGGTGGCTTCGATCGATTGCTCGGTCGGAACCATGTCACCATAGATGCCGCAGTCGGTGGATTGCTGTTCTGTTTGATTTTGGTGAATGCGATACTGCTCACGCAAGTCGATCGGAAGCGCTGCCTGAATGTCATTTTTGCTGCGCTCATCTGGAGCCTTGGCAGACCAATCAGCGATCATGTCACTATGGTACTTATTGGAATATTCCGAGAGCGCTTGTTTTTTCTGCTCGCTCGAGAGGTGCGAGAACTCGTTGACGAGGCTGGCTGAGTCGAGCTTTTCGCCAATCGACAACTCGTGAATTTTGTCAGCGGTTGTAGGAACTCGATCTTTGTTGGAGAGAACTTGCGCGACGGTGTGAGCCTGCTCGGCGCTCAATCCGGGCAGCTTTTGCGAGAGCAGACGCTTGGCGTTAGCATCATTTTGATCGGCGCGCTTACTCAGGTCGACGATGTCGTTTTTCTCGACGGTCGACACCATGTTCAGGTTGTCGTAAAAGTCTTTTCCTTTATAGAGGCTGCTCAGTGCAGTGAGCGGGACAGTCCCGTTTTCGATGAGCGGTTTGACCATAGTGTCGTAATCTTTGGGAAACGCCTCATGCAGCGCGTGGTCCAATTGCGGGTCGGAGCCGTTCTTCAAGCCATCGAATGTCTTGGGGTTGTTTTTTCGCTCTTGGTAAATTTGCTTGAGAATGTCTTGCGGCGATTTTTTAGTAAGTGCGTCCATTCTCAGCGTTTCGCTGAATCCTGGACTGGGCGCCTCGCCTCGCTTGAGTCGATCAAGCAATTGCTGCGCCTCTTCGCGCGGACCGTTCTGCATGTTGTTAATCTGATTTTGGATTCTTTCTTGGTAGAGAGGCTCCAGATTTGTCCAATCCTGTGGCTTTGCGTTGCTGAGGGCGCTCATCAGAGCTGAATCACCGTAGCACTCTGTCACGACATCGTGCAAAGACGGTGCTGATTTTTTAGCAACCTCTGCTTGTGAGTGTGTGCCGTCGAAAACTTTGTGCAGCTCGTAGATGGCTTCGTTGCGATCGTCCGCGCTAAAGTAAGCACTGCCAGGAGTTTTGCCGTTGATGGCTTCAGATACGCGTTTGCGGTACGCCGGATCTTGCATCAGGGCGATGTCTTCTTGCGTAGCACCATGGATGGCTCGCATCAATTTCGAGCGTGGACCGTTGCCCCACAGGTCTGCCGGGCTCAAGCCGCTTGGATCGTTGCAACTGGCGATGCGTCCGAGCAAGGTCTGATGTCCGAACATCGCCAGATCTTCCCACTCGTCCATAGTCGCTTGCTTATTGGCTGACGACCACGATTTGCTGGCGTCGAGCAGTGAGTTGTGCAACTTCTGGTAGTAATCGTAGGCTTCGCGATCGGGAGAATTCTTATCAGGTTGGGTCGTAATCTGCGAGCCCTTTCTGTAGAGAGCGTGCTGTTTGTCTGTCATCTCACCAAGCGCATTCTTGACGCCGCCGGCGTTCTCGAAAAATCCTTCCGACTGAGTGTCAACGCGAGTCGAGACTTCGAGTTTGCCGTTGTGAATGTAATCGTTCGCTTGCTTCAAGTTGTCGCCGGTGAAGGCAGCTTTCAGCTTAGCGTCGCCGTTGTTCTTGAGAAATTGCTCGCGACCCTGACGAACGGCGTCGCCGTCGATGCCATAGATTTCTTTCAGCATCACCAACCGTTTAGCTTCTGCCGCCGGTTGATCGGAATGAGTACCCTGCCCTTCGCCGAGGACCGGTACCGGCACATTAAGGGCGATATCCGTCAACTGTGCGATGTCCGAAGAGGTGACACGGTCGCTGCCTTTTAGATAGATGGAGGATGCTTTTTTCGACTCATCCGACATGCCGCTGTTGTTGATGAGCGCCTGCAATGAGCCGCCGTTCTGGGATTCCATGCCAGCGATCTGAGCGGATGTGAGAGAGCGAAGCTCATCGCGTACCGAATGCTCCATGGCGGAGCGGTCTTCGTATGACAGTCTGGCTGTGGGGTCGGATAGCTTGTTCAGGCGGCTTTTCAGTTGGAACAGATTGCGATCAACGTCATTCGGATGTTCGACCAGTTCGACAGCGTTGGTGAAATTCTTACTGCGAAGATCATCACCTAGCTTATGGTTGAACATTTTGCTGTAGCAGTCCGCCAGCGCTTTTCTATCACCAGGCGGAACGCTAAGAATGGTCGACTCAACGGTGCGCGGGTCACCGTCGTTCATGTGATCGTGCAGAGCCTTAGCGGCTTCTTGCAGGCGAGATTCCGACAATCCTTCGCAACTGACCGATATCGTATAGGGCGCCTTCTCGGGCTTGTGAGCAGCACGCCGATGCTGATGGGTGGCGTAGGCATCGTCATGAAGCGCCTGCGTAGCGTCCGTAGACGACGGCTGCTGTTGCGGCTGAACTTCGATAGTCTGGGTTTGGTCGGACATGAAAAATCGGAACCCCTTAGGGAACAGAAAGCAGCGTCCATCCGGCAGCGATGTCGCTGGCGGTTTTTCGATTTGGCGGGTGGTGCAGAAAAGTACAGAAAATGCCCTGAGACATCCTCTGCGCTACCCGAGTGTATCCCCGCTCGCCAGATTTTGGACAATTGTCAAGATTAAATCGAAAAAGCTAGCCAGCGCACGGTTTCGAGCCTCAGCCGGTTCACTGCACTACCGTCGTGGATGGGTTTGAACGCGGCGATGTTTCGTCAGCGGCTTTGGCCGGCTTTTTGCGTTTTGAAGGATCGAGCGTAATTTCAATGTCGACTAGCTGTCCCAGCTCCGGTGGTATGTGCGGTTGCCTCCTAAATCTTGAGCTATCGGACACTGCCTTCAACGCTGCATCGTCAGCTGCTTTGATGCCGCATGAATGCTTGATTCGGATGATGGTAAACTCACATTCCTGATCCATCGAAAATCCTATAAGTATCCTGGTGCTTGGCTGAGAGTCAGGAGGTTTCCAGTGCCGGTAAACAGTTCGTTCTAATTCTCCAAAGAATTCAGACAGAGCGTTTTTTGTAGGTGCAGCTTTGGGCGGCTTGTATCCGGGTGGCCTGGTTAAGTTTGGGGCCGGCATAGCCTCAGACGGCCACCACGCTTCGCGGGCATAAGCACTGCCGCATGTTGCAAATATGATCAAGCACGACGTAACAAGTTTCAGAATGAACGCCTCCCTTGCCACACTATTACAGGGCCAAAAAATTCGCGCTAGGGTAAACACTGTCAGGGCCTACGCTATGATTAAAGTTGCCGACAAACTAGCAATCTGCATATGCTTCTGACGGAAGAACAAATCAATGGGCTCAATGTTGCGTGCAACGAGGCGCAATGGATTGGGCTGGAGATCAATGAAATCCAGTCATGGGTCGGTATTACGCTTGCGGTGTTGTCTCTTCCATCAGAAGGTGTAGCTTCGGAAGACTCAAGAGTACAACTCATATTTCAGTCGTTCGTTCGGTTGTGCGCGTCACACCGAGCTGGACTTTGGAACGATGAAAACGCTGAGGTTCTGTCGCTGACGAAGAATCAATTAGAACGAAGAGTTGTAGAGCTACAAGCTCCGATCTTCGGATGGGATTTCTTCAACATCCCGGACGAAACTGGATTTTCACCGTGGGCAAACAGACTAAGCATTCAAATTGGTGCGGAGGCGCAAGAACCGGTCAACACAATCAACCTGTTCCAAGACACGGACCCAGTCTTGGATGTACGAATCTGGTTCGGCGAGCTTCGCATCTTCGGTCCGGACCGCAAAGAAATCTCGTTTCAAGACTTCAGTGATGGCGGACGAAGATGGTGGGAAGCAATGTACGCTGGAGATTCGCGTACAAAGGATTCAGGCATCTTCCCACTGGCGTGAGTCCGGTGACTTCGTGTCTTAAATTTTGACTTGAACCAGACTAGAAGGTAACCGGCAGAGACTTGGGTCCGCGTAGTGAGAAGGGTCGTTTGATCTCGATGTCCTTGGTCGCGAGTTTGAGATTGGGCAAGCGACGGAGGAGAGTACTGATGGCAATCTGTCCCTCTGTCTCTGCGAGCGAGGAGCCGAGGCAGTGATGTATGCCGTGGCCAAATGACAAATGTTTGTTGTTGGTGCGCTTGATGTCGAGCTTATCGGGATCGGCGAACTGGGTTGGATCGTGATTGGCAGATCCAACGCTCAGCAAAACAGCTTGACCTTCTTTGACAGTCTGTCCGGCAACTTGCATCTCTTCTCCGGCTATCCGCCGAATTAGTTGCACAGGGCTGTCGTACCGCAGAAATTCGGTCACGGCCGATTGAATCAAATCCGGATTCGCTTGCAATTCGGACCTTTGTTCTGGATTGCGCAGTAACGCCAACGTGCCATTGCCGATCAGGTTTGTTGTTGTTTCATGTCCGGCAATGAGAAGGAGTACCGTGTTTGCAATCAGTTCGGACTCGGTAAGTTTGGCGCCGTCTTCTTCGGCTGCTACAAGCGCGCTAATAAGATCGTCCTTTCGCTCTGTGCGGCGCTCGGCGACGAGCGGCTTCAGGTAGGCTATCAACTCTTGATTGGCGTGGATGATCTTCGCCATATCAAGTAATTTGATATTCGGATTGGGATCAAGCGCGGCAGTAATCGTGTGCGACCAATGTTTGAATTTATCGCGATCCTTCGCAGGAATTCCGAGCATTTCTGAGATCACGATTGCCGGCAGCGGAAAAGAGAAATCCGCCATCAAGTCCATCTTGCCTTTGTTTTGCACCGCATCAATTAGCTCATTAGCAATGTCTTGAATGTGCGAACGCATCTGATTGATCAAGGTCGGCGTGAACGCTTTGTTCACCAGTGAGCGCAGGCGCGTATGGTCTGGCGGATTGGAATTCAGCATGTTGCCTGAACGCTGAGCCAACGCTTCCTTGGTTTGCGGAAAAATCTTTGCAAGCATGTCGATCTGCTTCCATCTGCGCGCGCCTTTCGTGAACGCAAGATCGCCTAGGATCTCGTGAATATCAGCATATCGAGTGACGAGCCAGTACTCCCCGACTTCACTCCATAGCACTGGAGCATCGTCGCGCAACCGGGCCAGCGTCGGATACGGATTAGCAAAAAACTCAGGCGTCGAGTTTATTAAAGGATCCGTGATTGTGGAACTTGGATTCGACATCGCTCTCTCCCGTGTGTATGCAATGGGAGTGAGAATTATATTCGATCGCAACTGCCGGCGATCAGGTGTTTTATCCTTAGGCTTCCCACTGTCCGTCTATGGGCGTGATAAGGTCGCCGTGAATCTTCACGGACCCTGCCAAGAAACCATAAATCTTCGGAGCTCCGTCCTCGAACGGCACAAGCTTGGCGATAGGTTTGCCACGTTTGGTGATCACTATGGCTATTCGTGAACGTTGCACATCTTCCATAAGTTTCAAACACAGCGTTTTGAACTGGCTCGCCCAAATGCGCATTTCGTTAGCCATAACAGCATAACCATGGTGATCTACACATGACCATTATAATACTTCTTGAACGATACCCTTTGCGATTAACTGACAGCTGGCGGGTGGCTACGAATAGTAGCTACTCGCCCTGGTATTTCAATATCGCGAGTTGGCGTTTGCTCATGGTCAAATAGCTGAAATAGTTTTGGCTGGCGATCTGTTCGTAACCGGGAATGGGCGAGAAGCTGACGATGTAGTCTTCGCCGCTGATGGACCACCAGCGCCATTTATTTTGTGGCGGACGTCCGCGGTGGTGATTGTTGTATAGAAGATGATTGTGGTCGAAGTCGTATTCAGCTCCGCCGTCGATTTGCATCGGCGATACGCCTTTGCTCTCCAGCCATTGCGCAGCCGCCCAGCGTGCGCGGTTCCAACTCATATAATCTTGTTGTGCGCATACTGAGTAGGTCGTTAGAAGAATGAGTGCAGGAACGGTGATGATCCAATTCGGGCGAATGCGCAGCCAGCGCCAGGTGATGGCGAGAAACGCCAATATGGAGGCGGCTGGAATCACATAATATCGATCGAGCGGGACGATTGATGCCTGGATGACGGTGACTGCGATGAAACCTGCGGCGCTGAGCGCGATGAATATTTCCGCGAGCGCACGCGACTCATTGTTGCGCTGCTCCGGCGTAACTGCTTTCGGCGCTCTAAACATCTGCCAGAGCCTGCGACCGGTGCGCTGCCAACCAGCGAGGCTGACCGCCATGAGAACTACTGCTGCGGCCGCAGATAAATGTGTGAGCGCGAGACGCAGATTCTTCGGCAACAACGGCAAGTTGATGCCCATGATGCCGAGTGAGCCGAGTATCGGCACGCGAAGCAAGTTTTGGCAAAACGGCATGTAGTTTTGATCTTGCACGACAAATTTCGTCAATGTCGTAATGACGATTGCTGCACTGGCGACGAACCACGCTGCGATGACACGAACTTTCGCTTTG
This sequence comes from Planktothrix sp., assembly GCA_036703195.1. Taxonomy (GTDB): domain Bacteria; phylum Cyanobacteriota; class Vampirovibrionia; order Obscuribacterales; family Obscuribacteraceae; genus DATNPN01. The sequence continues at coordinate 300,009 of DATNPN010000043.1, forward strand.
AACAGATCGAGTACGCAAGGCGCAAAGGCGAGCAGCAACGGCAGGAGCAGCAAGCCTATGTAGAGTGCGGCTTCGCCGGTCTGCACCGACAAATCGTAGATGCCATTGAGAGGTGTTCTGACCAAGCTGGTGAAAAGTCCATTTACATGCTTCTGATACCAGCCGTAGGCCATGGGATGATTGGTGCTGATGGGCGCGATGCGATCGACGAGTTTGAACCAAACTGTGGGCAGAACAACGAGTGAAACGAAAAGCGACCAGGAATGTCTCTTACGCAGCCAGAGGCATGCAAGCACGCAGGCGTTGGCTGCTGCGAGAACTACGTTGGTTTGTCTGACCGCAATGCTACAAAGCAACAGCAAACCTGCGAAGTTGAGCCGCAGCGGCGAACTTCTTTTAATTCCCTGCAGCGTCAATAAGATTGATGCAGTGCTCAGGCAAAGCGACGGCACGTCGGTCATGAAGGAGAAGGCGAGATTGAGAAAAATGGGATTGGCGGTGTAAGCAAGAGCAAAGAAGGTTGAAACTGACTTGCTGACACGAAATTCCCGCGCAAGAAAGTAGACTGTGGCGGAGTTGATAAATGCCAACAAGATGGTGGACGAGCGCAGGAGAACATGCGAGAAGCCGAAAAGCTTGCACATTGCGGCGCCCCAGAGCACGTGCAGCAAGCAGCTAGTGCAGTTGGGTCCGACGAAAACGAACTTGCCTGTCTCCATGAACTGCTGCACCGCGTACGAGTACATCCAGTCATCATTGAGCGGAAAGTTGCCTGCGGGCGAGATGAGCGCGATCAGAAACATGTAAAACGCGGCGATTACGAGAATCGGCGCGTATGCAAACTTCTCAGTCTGCTTCTGAATAACTGGTTTTTGCGTCGCAGCCGCGACTGGGCTGTTGGCAACCTGGGGCATCGGATAGACCAAACAACTCTGGTACTTGAAATCAGATACCAATAGTAGCGAGTCGCTATGGTGTAAACCTTACCCGAGGCTCATGACCCGGCTGAACGCTCGCAAGAGGCGCGAGATTACGATAAGTTCATGCTGACAAGCCGGATTGCCCGCGCAGATTATCAATTGGTCGTTGTTCTTTTCGTCTCTAACCCTGAAAATCTACATGTTGACTTCAGATCGAACACACATGTCTGCGCAACTCGCCGGCGCTTCAACCCATCCCGCGCCGAACAATACGACGGGACCGGAAAACGCTTCGCCATCTATTGAGAGCTGGAATGCTCGAAAAGACGGCGGAGTCATCGTTGGGCTCGTTGCGTTAGTGGCAGCAGTTTTCTGGAAGACGGTTTTTCATGGCGAACCGATCTCGAGGATTGCGCGCCTGGCGACGTGGGATTCGGCGTTCGCCCAATACAGCCACGGTGCAAGCGCCCTGATGGATCCATCTGTCGTTCAGCTAACAGTGCCCTACTTCATGCTTGTAGCAAAACTTTGGCACCTGGGCCAGGTGCCGTTGTGGAATCCGTACAACGCTTGTGGTGTGCCGTTGCTCGCCGATCCCCAAGCGTTTGTTTTGGAACCGGTGCACTCGCTGATGGCGCTCTTTCCGACGATGCAGTGCTACAACTTCGTTCTAGTCACCGAGATTGCTATTGGTGTCGTCAGCACTTTTGTGCTCGCGCGCAGCATCAATGCCAGTCGAGTCGCGGCTGTGCTCGCCGGGCTCGCTTATGCTTTTTGCCCCCTCAACCAGTGGTTTGTCGAGCAGCTGGGCAATGGATACTTCCTTTTCCCGCTAACGTTCTGGTTGTTTGTCAGAGCGTCGTTAAAACCGACTGTCCGGCGTGCTGCTGCTGCCGGCGTCGGATGTGCAATTTTAGTTTTGTCGGGGCACCCGGAGTCGGTGTTTTATGGCACCGCATTCGGTGCACTGCTTTCAGGTGGTTTGATTCTGTCCGATGCAGGCGGTACTGCACAATCACTGTTAAGGCGAGTCTGGCTGGCGGTTCGTCAGGTCGCCATCGCGGCCACCGTTGCGGGCTTCCTCTGCGCGCCGCTGTTGCTGCCGTTTGCTGAGTACCTCAAAAATGCCGACTGCTACAAATTCGGCGATCAAGTACTCGCTTCAATTTCATGGCAGTTGTTGTTGATCAATCTATTGCAACCAAGCGTCGGTGGAGCGAGCCTTTACCTCGGTATTTTGCCGGTGCTTTGTTTGCCCTTCTGTTTTATCGGTTTGCACTCCCGAGAGAAGCGCTTGGTCGCAGTCTTAGCCGCGGTGGCGTTGATTGCCGAGTTGGTGACATCACGATTCTGGTTGGTGAATGCAATGGTTAAGCACACACCGCTTGCATCGCTGATCCCTACATACTGCCAGCCGATCTCGTTACTGCTAATCACTTTGTTGGGCGCGTATGGGTTTAGTCGTCTGACAGATGGTGAGAACGTCGGAAAACGCAAACAACTGATAATCGCTGCGGTTGCTGTTGCAATGCTGGCTGTTCCTCTGGCTATGAGTCTCGCGCACGTTCAACTGGCATCGCTTTCGTTCGACGCTTCTCTCACCGATGTTGGATTGAACCTCCGAGATTGGCGCCTGGATGCGCTGCTGACCGTCGCTATTGCACTGATATTAGCAACGCAAAGTCTCTGGCGCTCGAAAGCCGGAGTCCTGCCTCTGATCGCTGTAGTCGCACTCAATTTCGTTGGGCAGTTTTCGGTGGCACGGCACGCATTGCCGGTCAATCCTAAATTCGATTACGGACCAACTCCTGTGACTGACGAGTTGAGCCAAGCGCCCGGACGTAGCATCGCGCTCGGGGATCACCTTCTGAAGGCTAACAATAACTGCGTCTATCGCATCAACGATCTGCGCATTCATAATCCGATGTTTCCAGCTGGATTCCGTGATCTCGTCAACGTGTGTGGTGGACAGACTGACCAGTTCAACCAAAACTTCACTGCGCCTTTAAGTCCGAGATTGGGTATTGCCGCCGTAAACCGCGTCGTCAGTTTGGGACCGGTTTGGACTGTTGGCGTGACGGACGGACTCAAGATGCAGAGTTCGCAAGCAGCATGTCGCTGGCAGGACGCCGAGGTCACCGAATTCAGCTCGGCCTATGACGCGGCAAATAAACAGGTAATTGGCAAATTGAGATGGCGCTTGCAGAACTTGCCGAATTTGCAAGATTTGTCTTATTCGATGGTACTGATCGACAGACACGGCGCCACCATCTGGTTTAGTGATGGACAGCCACTGGCGCCAATCGCGGAGAAGCATCGCAAAGGCGAATCGGCGACTTTCCAGAGTGTTCTAAAACGAGATTTCGCGGTCGCAATACCGCCTGCTACCAAAGACGATGCGGGACCATACACAGTTGGCGTGCAGGTGTGCAATTGGAAGACAATCATGTTCGAACACCCAACAGGTGGACACGTCTTGCAGGATCGTATCTGCGAGCTTTTCTCGTTTAGCACCGGTAGAGACTCGCAGATTGAAAAAGTTAGTGACCCGACTTTCAAACTTGTGAAGGAAATTTCTCCCACCCTGCGTTTCTACGAGAATCTAAAAGCTCTCCCGCAAGCCTACACGGTAAACTCGATTGCAAACGTCGCCTCCAGAGAAGATGCGATCTCCGCGATTCAACGATCCGATTTCGCCTTTGGCAAACGAGCGGTGTTCGAAACCTCCACGCCTCTGGCCTGTTCGCAGAGAGTTGACGGCGCCGTTGCAGTACAACCCGTGGCATTCCTGACGCGCAAGTCACCGACCGAAGTCGACATCGTCACTGGCAACGGCGACGAACGCGCATTGGTACTGACCGACACTTATTATCCTGGCTGGCAGGCGAGCGTCGATGGCAGCCCGGTAAAAACCTACAGGGCTAATGGATATTTCCGTGGCATCGTCTTGCCGGCGGGCGAGCATACGGTCCAATTCAAGTACGACCCAATCTCGTTCAAAATTGGGCTGGCGCTTGCGGCTGCGATGTCGCTGCTGCTAATCGCAGCGGCGCTGACTGCGGCACGCGATGGTGTTGAGTCCGTGAAACGAAGTGAAGACCAGCTTGCAGCGCAGTGAGAGGAAGCTCGATCCGCGCTGGCTACCGATTTTGACAATCGGGGGCTATTTATTGCTGAATCTTCTCGTCGTTGGATTGCCGGTGGATTTTCCACTGAATGACGATTGGATGTACGGTCTGGAAGTGAAGAAGCTGCTTGAAACAGGTCAGCTTCACCTCCTGGGTGGCGGGCCATCGTGCGCCGTTCATATCCTCCTCGGTGCTCTGGTCTGTCGGCTATCTGGATTTTCGTTCTTAGCATTGCATTGGCTGGCGCTGTGCATCGCATTCGCCGCCTGCCTGCTTTTGTACAAGTTGCTCGTGGAACTGGGTGCGCCACGACGTAATGCACTGTTTGGTGCATTCGTTCTTGCGTGCAATCCGTTGTTTGTGAATCTCACGTCGATTTACATGACCGATACTCCTAACCTTATGTACGTGCTCGCCTACGCGCTTCTGCTGGCAATCGGACTGCGGAAGCGTTCGGTGCCGTTTTGCGTTCTGTCTGCTGTTTGCCTGATTTGTGCAATCGCGGTGCGGCAGAATAGCGCTGTATTCGTCGCCGGCAATCTGCTAGTGGCAGTTTTGTGTTGGTTCGGAGATCGCAAGCTCTCCGCCATTATCTTGCTCGCGCTCGTGGCAGCGCCAGCGCTATTCGCTTACTTCGTCGATCACATGATGGTTGTGGTCAACGACTACCCGGCTGCATACGATTGGTACAAAGAAGAACTCGCTCGGCTGATGCATCTTGCGATCCACAAGCCGCCCGTTTTTGCTCTGCTCGAATCGTTCAGCACAGTACGTGCCGCTGCTTACCTCGGTCTATTCAGCGCACCGCTTTTAGTTGGTTTCATTGCCGTACCAGGCTCATCACTTGTGAGTGGGGGGCCACGGATCGATGAAGATGAGCCGGCAACCACCGGAAAATTGAGGAAAGACATTTTGTTCAATGGATTCATTTCAGTGATCCTCGCCTTGTGTGGAATGACTTTCTTCGTGGCGTTTCGCCACGAGCTGATGCCATTTAGCCCGAACTTGCTGAGATATCCATCGTTGGGTTCGACAACGATGATCGTTGGTGCGATGTCGCAGCACGCGCATTCGCGCGTCGCGCTGACAGCAGCCGCGGGCGCTTGTGCCGCCGTTCTCCTGTTCGCCATCATCTGTTCGGCGCAGCGTACCGTCGTGCTCATCCTTCGCGCCTGGAAAGGGCGTCGTTTGGTGCCACGAGTTGAATCGCTGACCAAGGACACGGCAGCGCAGCGGATAAGTCGTGCGGCAGTCTGCGCCTCAATCGTCTCAATTGCCGGCGTCAGTTTTGCCTGGGCTGTTTTGCATACCACGATCGCTAACCTGGATCGCTATTTCCTCCTTCCTCTAACTCTTGTGATTCCATGCACCTTGCTTGCGGCCCGTTGGCTGCGCGTGCGGGTATTGCACAGCGGCGCGGTCGTCGTTGCGGCGCTTATAGCGTGTTATTCAACTGCCGCGCAGCACGATTACATGAGTTGGAATCGTGCGCGCTGGCAGGCTATTTCGGAATTGATTAACTCAGGCGTTAAGTCCGAGCAGATCGATGGAGGCATCGAATTCAACTATTTACGAGACCCAGCTTTGAGTGATGACCTCGTGCTCGGACCGAATACATTCGTCAACGTTCATCGCGGCGCACCGGAGACCGCCAAGTTGCGGTGGTGGTCCATCCATGGTGAACAGTACATTGTTAGCTTAACTGCTGTACCCGGCTATGCAGTGAAAGGCACGTACCCATATTGGAGTGCGCTTGCGCTAAAACAGAAGCAAGTTTATCTATTGCAGCGGCAGTAGATCGATTTCACGATTCTAGGCTACGTTCGCGTTTTGCAACTCTAAGTATGGGTGTCCTTCACTGGATATGCGTAGCTGAAGTTTGGATTCGGGCTGGCTCTTTGTTGCGTGCGATATCGCACCGCGCACGCTTTTAGCCTGCTCTGGTGCACGAACAATCCATACATATATCCACACACAGCGGTCAGCGTGCAAGTCATTACGATTGCTATCGTTAAGAGCAAAGTTTCGTTAGCCATGTCATCTCCTCCTGGATCTTCCTCTACATGTACTAACGAAGAATTTCGCCAAAAAGTTCAAAACTTTGACAACGAAATTTCGACATGCTGTCGGATGTTTCAAAGCACGTCGAGACTCCACGCTTAGCCTGTCTTAGTGACCATCCGTTTCACAATTACGTTCGGATGAGTACATTAATTCCAGTGTTCGGAATTGCAAGAAGAGCGGCGCCGTTTTAAGCAGCCGTCGATAGATCGTTATTTCGTGTTACTGGAGCTTGTGCTTTCTTGCGTAAATGGCGCTGACATCGTCTGAGTAGAGCAACTGCCAGTCAGGGTCGTGCGCAAGGCGCTTGCTTAGCTCTTGGGTAGGAGGCAGGAATGTCCAATCGATCTTGTAGTGCTGCATAAGCTGCTGCCAGTTATCCTTGCAGTCGATCATCTTCCAATAATCTTGCAGCAGATCGTTGCCGAACAGGTTGTAGCGAGGGTCGATAAAGTCCGGTGGGTTGTGCTCCATTTCGAAAATCATCACGGCGCCGAAGTGTGCGAGATTGAGCATATTGCCTTTGGGCGCGTTTTTATCCAGCCACGCAATAGCTTTTAGTGGCGGCGCAAATGCTTTGGAGCCCTGAGCAATCTCTGGTGGAACTGCTTTGGTCATCAGCATGGCGCCGATTGCCGTCGTGACCAAACAAAGTGCAATCCATGCGGGCTTCATTGGGTTAGCGACGCGAAAGAGAAAATCATCGGGCTCTGACTGACGATCTTCTGGTTCGATCCGGGGAATCGCGCCCGCCATGAAAAGATCAGAGATTGGTATTGTGCGCACCGTATTGAAGGCGCCGGCGATTGCAGCAGGTATAAGCGCTTTGAAGAACAGATCGCCTTTCTGAAGCGGTTGTCGCCGCGTAAGCCACAGCGACTTCAGACCTATGAACAATAGAACATAGAATGGGTAGTATGTCGGCACCCATGGCTGCGCGTGCCAGATTGGTTGCATCTCGTTGTTCGTTTTTGTGAAACCGCCGAAGACATACGGAAGATAGGTCCATAGCCCGATTCCGTACGGATTGATCAGGCTTGCCAGTAAACAGGCGACGAAGGCAATGGGCATCGTCCAATTGAATGGTTTGGTCCTCAGCTCAGGCACTAAAACTCGTTCTGCCACCTGGCTCAGGCTGTAAACGAGAGGCAGAGCGACTCCCAGCATGAACGTGGTGTGCAGATTGCTCCACAGTATCGTGCAGGTCGCAAGCACAGCGACGGCAATCCAATCGATCTGATCTGTGTTTTTGCATTTGCGGTCGGATCTGATCATCACCTCCATCCAGACGCCGGCAAAGAGGTAAGAAAAGATTTCCGGGCGGCAGGCAAGGCGACTGACTGAGGCAAGCATTACGACGAGTGACAGACCCATCGCCCTGTAGCCTCTCCAGCCGCAGAGAAAGGCGAGCCGGTACGGAATAATCACTGACGCGATTGCTAAAAGCACGGCATCGAAGATCAATAATCCGTAGGCAGTGGTTTTGGCGTAAAGAAGCCAGAAAATGACCTCCGTGAGCCATTTTTCTATGACGTACGGTGCGCCGAGATAGTGCGTCGTGTACGAAAACGGATCTGAAGAAGGCAGTTGACCATGCTCGACGATCCAGCGTCCGCTTCCCAAAAGCCAGCAGACATCGGGCTCTTTGAAGACCAGCCCAGTGACTAAGCCGCCATAAATCAGCAGCGCGGTCAGAAAGCAACAGACCGCGAGCGCTCCCAATTTGTCCCTCAAGTACGAGTTCATCGTTCGCCACTTTCTCGGCAATTCCACGTTGCTAAAAGTATATTTTCCCGCTGAGAGCGATTCATCTCGGCAGCATCTTTCAGCCAGAGACCTGTGGTCTGCGGGTTTTCAACCTGTGACTGACGATACGCGCGTAGGCAAGCCCCATCAAGCCTGCATACGCTGGAAAATCGAGATACCATCGTGAGCCCCGATAATGCTTGCGCCAGAATCTGTACATGCCGCGATGCGAAGAAATGATCATCTGGGCTTTGACTTGTTTGATTGATTGACCGTAATGGTGCACGACTTGCGCTGTCGGCGTAAACCAAACTTCCCAGCCTGCCTGCTTGATTCGATAACACCAATCAACCTCTTCGAAGAGCATGAAGAAGCCCTCGTCCAGCGTGCCTACTTGATCGATAACCTGGCGCCGCAGCATCAGGCAAGCACCTTCGGGCTGATCAACCTGACGCTCGGTGTCATGGTTCCAATCCAGCATTTTGTATTGACGAAAACGCTCACTCTTCGGAAAGAGGCGGCTCAAGCCGAGAAGCTCGTACGACATTCCGGCCACTGTGGGAAACTGCCGGCACGATTGTTGCACGGACCCGTCGCTGTTGAGCAACTGCGGAGCGACGACGCCTGCTTTCGGATGCGTATCGAAAAACTTCATCAACGTCGTCAGTGCCCTGGGCTGAACCTCCGTATCCGGGTTTAACAACAGCACATATCGACCAGTTGATTGCGAGAGCACCTGATTGTTGGCAGCTGCGAAGCCGCGATTCGTTTGATTGGCGGTGAGCTTCACCCAGGGAAACTCGGCAGCGACCATCAGTGCTGAGTCATCGGGCGAGGCGTTATCGACGAGAAATACTTCGCTCTCGATGTCGGACAGCTCGGGCTGGAGCTTGCTGAGGCATTTGCGCAGAAGCTCTTTGGTATTCCAGCTGACGATGATTATGGAAAGCTGCATGAACTGACTGAAACCGGAAGGTCAAATTGTAACCAACAAATCATCTCAGATCGGCAGATACTGCCTGTAATAGAAAAGTTCAACAATCTACTTCACTATAATCTGCGCTAACCTCGGCATTTCTCTACATCTCGTGCCGTAAGATCATGGTCTCTTCAGTTGAACACACATTCGTGACTGCCCAGACACAGCTAATTTTCAAACGTTTGACCGATATCGCCATTTCCGCTGGCGCTGTTATCGGACTAGCGCCAGTTTTCATCGTGGTTGCGTTGGCGATAAAAGCCGACTCTCGCGGTCCGATCATCTTCAAGCAGAAGCGGGTTGGTCGGCAAGGTGAATTTTTTGAAATCTATAAGTTTCGCACCATGCGATACGGAACCCCTGACCTGCCCACAGATCAGATGCTTAAGCTGCCTAGCCCAATTACGCGTGTCGGCGGACTTCTGCGCAAAACGAGCTTGGATGAGTTGCCTCAGTTATTTAACGTTGTTAATGGCAAGATGAGCTTAGTCGGTCCTCGCCCCGCTCTGTATAATCAGACGGAGCTTACGGCAATGCGTCAAGAGGCTGGTGTTCTGCGGTTTCTCCCCGGTATCACGGGATGGGCCCAGATTAATGGTCGTGATGAATTGCCTGATGACGTAAAGGTTGCAGCCGACAAATGGTATTGCGACAACTGGAATTATTGGCTGGATTGGCGAATTATCTTCTCCACCTTCGGCACCGTGCTCAGTAAGCGCGGTGCGTTTTGACCGTTCACACAAAGGTTCAATTTGATGAAAGGACTAATTCTTAGCGGCGGCAAGGGCACCCGTATGCGCCCGATCACTCATACTGCCGCGAAGCAACTGCTGCCGGTGGCGAACAAGCCGATCATCTATTACGGGATCGAGGCGATCAAATCCGCCGGCATTAACGATATCGGCATCATCATCAGCCCAGAGACGGGCGAAGACGTCAAAGTCACCGTCGGTGATGGCAGCCGGTGGGGACTCAAGATCACGTACATACTGCAAGATAAACCGCTCGGACTGGCGCATGCCGTCAAGACTGCAAGACCGTTTCTCGGCGATGATACGTTCGTGATGTATCTGGGAGACAACCTCATCAAAGACGGTGTCGCGCCCATGGTTGAAAGTTTCAAAAAAGGCAACGCCGATGCGTTTATCTTGCTGAAAGAAGTGGCCAACCCGAGCTCATTCGGTGTGGCTCAACTAGATGGCAACGGGCGCATTCTCTGTCTGGAAGAGAAACCCGCAAAACCGAAGTCGAATCTGGCCCTGGTGGGCGTCTATCTGTTCAACAAAAACATCCATCAAGCGATTGACGAGATCAAGCCGAGCAAACGCGGAGAGCTGGAAATTACCGACGCCATTCAACATCTGATCGAGACTTCGCACCCGGTCGAGAGCCATGTGCTGCAGAGCTGGTGGCTGGACACAGGAAAGAAAGACGACATGCTCGAAGCCAATCGTGTCGTGCTTGACGAAATGACCGACGTCTCCATGCTGGGCACTACCGAAGGTGATTCACGCATCTCCGGACGCGTTCATGTCGGCAAAGGCAGTGTTTTGAAAAACTGCATCGTGCGCGGACCAGCGGTGATCGGCGAGGATTGCGTGCTGGAAAATAGTTACGTCGGCCCGTTTACTTCAATTGGCGATCACGCCCACGTCAGTCATGCGGAGATCGAACACTGCATCTTGCGCGAGCACTGTCAGATTCTCGATTTTAACGGCCGCATCGAAGACAGCTTGATCGGCGTCAATGTCGAATTGACCCGCAGCAACAACAGACCGGTCGCGTTCAGATTGATGATCGGCGACGACAGTAAGGTGGAAGTAGTTTAGCTGGGGTAGGGCGATTGTCGAACTGGCAAACGCGCATCCGGGCGCGCCAGGATTCATCTGTATCCATCGCTTAGTTAAAACGTTGTTCACGCCCGGCGATAAATTTAGTCACCGAACTTATCGAATGGGGATCCACTGAAACACAGCGCCGCCCCTTGGCAGGATCGGTGTCTTGGTATCTCCCATGGTTGCAAGGATTGCGCCGCGATATATTTATAGATCGCTTGGCGTCCTCGCCCGCAAGCCTCTTGGCAAGCGGCTTGTACCCCAACGAAAGATTATCTGGGACAGGTTGATCAAACGCCTTGCAACACGGCACAATCATCTTGTTAAGAGTTCGGGTCTCTCCCGACAACGATTTGGAATCCAAACCTACTACGGATCGAAAATCTGGTCGCTAATGGGCTCGGACGGCTCTGCAAAGGGTCTTGAACACTTGCTACGTCGGACGAAACGAATCAGTTTGTTGCTAGCGGAAAGCCGCTGCTTCTAGCGTTCTGTCAAGAGGGGATTGTTTGATGCAACTTCTTATCACTGGTGGACTCGGTTTTATCGGAAGCAATCTGGTACGCCACCTTTTGAAAAATCATCCGGACTACACAATCATCAATCTGGATGCCATTACTTATGCCGGTCACAAAGAAAATCTGGCTGATATCGAACAAAACCCGCGCTATAAATTCGAGCGTGGCGAAATCCAAAACGCACGTCTCGTCGATGAAATCGTCTCCGGGCGTAAGTATGGAAAAATCGACGGCATCATCAACCTCGCTGCGGAAAGTCACGTGGATCGCTCGATCACTGATCCCGCAGTTTTCGTTCACACCAATGTTTTAGGCACGCAAGTTCTTCTTGAAGCCGCTTACCGCCACGGTAAGAACGCTGACGGCACGTTCTCGATCAAATACGTGCAAGTTTCGACCGACGAAGTTTACGGATCCCTGGGACCGACGGGCCTGTTCACTGAAGAGACTCCGCTTGCTCCCAACAGCCCATATTCCGCTTCCAAGGCTGCTGCCGACCTCGTCTGCCGCGCCTACTTCCACACATTCGGTTTTCCCGCGGTCATCACTCGTTGTTCGAACAACTACGGACCGTACCAGCATCCTGAAAAACTGATTCCGCTCTTCATCAATAATATCCTCGCCGGCAAACAGATCCCTGTTTACGGAGATGGGCTCAACGTGCGCGATTGGTTGCATGTCGAAGATCACTGCCAGGCGATCGATCTCGTGTTTCACAAAGGCGTCGCCGGAGAGGTCTACAACATCGGCGGCAACAACGAGCGCAAGAATATCGAAATCACCAAGTTGATTTTGGAAGAGCTGCACAAACCCGAGACTTTGATCAAGTACGTCCAAGACAGACTGGGTCACGATCGCCGTTATGCGATCGATTCGACAAAGATTCAGAACGACCTGGGATGGACGCCGAAGCATACGTTTGAAACGGGCATTCGCAGCACCATCGAATGGTATCGCCACAACCAGGAATGGCTCAAAGCCGTTACACCTGTCATTCTCGACGCACCGGCGCCGAAAGCTTCTGCCTACGACACAAGCTCGGCACCAGCAGGAATCAACTCGACGGCCGCCGCAACATCTCGGTAAAAGACAAAGGGAGCATAAGCGATGAAGTTAATGGTCACCGGCGCGGGTGGCATGTTAGGGCAGGCTCTCGTCCCTTGTCTCGAGTCCAGAGGACACAAAGTTGCATCGTTGCCGAAAGAGCAGCTTGATGTGACGAACTACCAACAGGTCGTTGATTCCGTCAAAGACCAGAAGCCCGATCTGATTTTGCACTGTGCCGCTTTTACCAAGGTGGACCAGGCAGAGTCCGAGCCGGCGCTGGCATATCACATCAACGGTTATGGAACCGAGAACCTCGCGGTGGCGTGCAACGCGATCAACATTCCCATGTTGTACATCTCTTCCGACTACGTTTTCGATGGAGAGCAGCAGCAGCCTTACAATCCATGGGACGCGACGCGCCCATTATCGATTTACGGCAAGTCGAAATTAGCTGGCGAGAAAGCGGTGCAGAGGCATCTCAACCGCTTCTACATATTGCGCACGAGCTGGTTGTACGGACCGAACGGCAAAAACTTCGTCGACACGATTCTTTCGATGGCTGCCGAAGGCAAAACTCTGAGAGTCGTCTCAGATCAGTTGGGCACGCCCACCTGCACACTGAGTCTCTCTGAGACGATCGCCGACCTCATTCCCACCGGCAGATTTGGTGTGTATCATGCCAGCGACGAAGGCGTGACGAGTTGGCATGGCTTCGCTCAGGAGATTTGCAAGCTCGGCGGGCACGGCTCTGTGAAGGTCGTTCCGATCGAAACAAAAGACATGCCGCGACCAGCAACCCGCCCGAAATATTCGGTCATGGACAAAACAACGCTGGTCAGCACGATTGGGCGTGAGCTGCCGGCATGGCAAGAGTCGCTCAATAACTACCTGCAACTGCGCAAATCAATGCAGCCCGCCGGTCGTTAGATTTACGAAAGTGGACTGGAAGCGCACTGACTGCTATTCTATGCATCTGTCGCGCGAAGACAAATGATAGAAGAGGCGCTTGATTAGTCATGATTAAACCACTTACAAAAGAAGCGATCGGACAAGAGTTCAGCGAAGAGCTCTCCATTCAGGATTACGCCAAGAAGACTACGATCGAAGGAGTTCAGCTGATCAACCTCAACATGTTCGTTGATGACGGCGGCTGTCTGGCGGAAGTCGTGCGATTGGATGAGCAGGGCAATCTGCAAATTCTGCCTGAGTTCAAAGTTCGTCAGAGCACCTATTCACAAATGGTGCCAGGCACCATCAAGGCTTTCCATCTGCACTACAACCAGGAAGATGTGTGGTTTGTTCAACCGCACGATCGTCTCTTGATCGGCTTGTTCGATGCTCGCAAAGATTCGCCGACATACAATCATTCAATGCGTTTCGTCCTCGGCGGCGGACGCGCCCAAGTGCTCTACATCCCACGTGGCGTTGCTCACGGTCTCGCCAACATATGGGACAAGCCCGCCAACATGATCTACTTCGTCAATCAGAGATTCGATCCAAACGAGCCCGACGAGCGCCGTTTGCCCTGGGATATCCTGGGCGCTGACTTCTGGGAAATCCGCAAGGGTTAACGGCTGAGACCTTCAAAAATTGGCGAGCCATCGGCGATTTCGTTGGTGGCTTTCTGCTATCAATCGCCCAAGCGCTGCAGACGAATTATTCGAAAAAGGCCGTCTACCTTTTTGTGAATGAAGAGCTCTCGCTTATCTAGGGTGAGCGACGGCGCTTCCGCAAAGCCATCAATGGCGGACAACCGCGCCGGTGGGCCGAACGGTTGGTTGACCGAACTGCGACGCGCCACCATTGTTTGCATAAATGGTTGCGCGGACATGGCCGCCGATGGAATCTCGTTGCCGCTGCAGCGGGTGAAATAAAGCTCCAGACCATCACGAGTGATCGCAGGCGCGTACTGCAATGAAGGCGTGGCAATATTTTTCAGGATCTCGTCGGAGTTGGGCGCCATCACGAAGTTGTTGCCGGAACCTCTTTTAGCCATCAGCAGGTAAGAGCTGGCAGGGACGCCTCCGCCCGATATCTTTGCGCGCGAGATCATCAATGTATTATCGTCAGAACTGATTGCGCAATCCATATTGATCCACCCGAGCTGCTGAGGAGAAATATCACCGGAAACAGCTTGCACTTTTGCGATTTTGTTCGGCGACCACTGACCGACATAGAGCGTCTTACGATCGGCTCCGTAAGACGCTGTCTCCGTGAAGTAAAGCCTGTTTTGCATATCGATTGTGGGCGCCAACTCCCGCTCTCGATGAATGCCGACGATCGGTCCGAGCAATTGAAAACGAAAAGTCGAAAGCCGCTTCGCGCAAAAGATTGTCGTGTCTTTTTTCTCGTTGCTGCTGTTGAAAAATAGATACTGTCCGTCCAGGGAGATGCATGGCTCCATCGCGTCTTGATAGTATCCGGCGATTTCAACGCTGTGTGGATTTCCATACAGTGTGCTGACCGGTCCTGGAGCAGCCTTGGCGGTGCTTACGGAATCGAGCTTGAGCAGAGCTTTATCGACGAGATTCTCTCCGAGATCGGACTTACCACTGTCGAATGCCTGTGATGCTTGTTTTACAAGCGCCAACGCCTCTGACGGGTTGCGCCCCTGGCTCACCCATCGCTTTGCCTTCTGCTGGACGAGTTCAACTTTCGTGCGAATGCGTTGCGCCTGATCTTCGGCGGTGCTCGGCGCCGGCACTGCAGATAGAAAGATGAGGACTGTAACCGCCAGTATCCTCATGTGGCTAACACTCATACTGGATAAGCTCAACGTCCGTGCGGGGTGTAGTTGCAGCAGTCCGGACGGCAGGCGGGCGGTGTGCCTTCTTGTACCAGTTCGCGGATCATTGAGATGAACTGTGGGTGCACGCCGACGGTGGCGGCGCGCTGCATGTGCATGCCGAGCTCTCGTGCGGTTTGTTGCGCTTTCGTATCGAGATCGAAAAGTACTTCCATATGATCGCTGACAAAGCCGATTGGCATAACGACGACTTTTTTCGTTCCTGTTGCTGAAAGTTGCTGCAATTGATCGCCGATGTCCGGTTCTAACCACGGCTGTGTGGGCGGTCCCGAGCGGCTTTGAAATGCGAGCGACCACGGATTGTCGCCGACGCGCTGCATCACCATCGCGCATGCTTCTTTCAACTGCTCTTCGTAGGCGCAATTGTCGGCCATCGCCTTGGGAATGCTGTGCGCCGTGAAAACGACAGGGACGGTGCCTGTTTCACCGTTGCCGAACTTGTTCAGCGCCGCTCGTACGTTCTCCGCTACGGGTTCGATGAAGCCAGGGTGATTCCAAAACGCACGCACCTTCAAAATCTCCGGTGCGCCGTCGCCGACTTCAGTCCGCGCCCGCTCAATGTCTTCGAGGTACTGCCTGCATCCCGAATAAGAGCTGAACGCCGAGGTGACAAACGCTAGCGCGCGTGTGATGCCGTCCGCTTTCATCTGTCTGACGGTATCTGCGAGCATGGGCTGCCAGTTGCGGTTGCCCCAATAGATCGGCAGACGCACTCCCGACTGCTTGAACTCTTGTTGCAATTTCTCGATCAGCAAACGGTTCTGTTGATTGATCGGGCTGACGCCGCCGAACAGCTCGTACTGTTTTGCTACTTCTTTCAAACGCTCATCAGGAACGTTGCGCCCCTTCACGACGTTCCGCAAAAACGGCATGACATCGTCGATTCCCTCCGGTCCACCGAAGGAGACGAGAAGAAACGCGTCAATGGATTCCACGTTAGACCTTAATGCTTGCCGTTGTCGGTGCTGGCCGCCACAGCGACTGCATCAGCAACATGCTGATGCACTTCGCGATCGAGAATGCTGGGCACCAGGTTGTCCATCTTAGTCTGTCCCGCTATCGCCTGGGCAGCGGCAATCTTCATCGCATCGGTGAATTTGGTGGCGCCGGATTTCAGCGCACCGCGGAAAAGACCGGGAAACGCCAGCGCGTTGTTGATCGTTCTTCCATCAGCAGCGTATTTAGCCCCACGCTCAATCGCCAGTTCGGGAGTAATTTCAGGATCCGGATTGGACAATGCAAGAATTACCTGGCCAGGCCGCACCATGTCCGGTTTGATCAAACCAGGAACGCCAGTGGTAGCGACAATGATGTCCGCCGATTTCATAACGCCCGCCAGATCCGTAGGTTTCCCTCCCATATCTGCCAATCGTTGTTTGGCATCATCGCGCAAATCCGTACCGTAAATGCCGCGCACGTTGAATGCTTCAAGTAGGCTGGCGATGCCCATTCCGGCAGCTCCCAAACCGATGATGCCTACGGTGCATGTATTCAGTTCGATACCCATGCGTGTCGTAATTGTGATTAATGCCCCGAGCACAACCACCGCTGTCGCATGTTGATCGTCGTGCAAAACCGGGATGTCTAGCTGGCTCTGTAGTTTTTGTTCTATTTCGAAACATGCCGGAGCCGCGATGTCTTCCAGATGAATGGCACCAAATGTGGGGGCAATTCCTCTTACCGTCTGGACGATGAAATCAGAGTCGGTTGACTCGATCAAAATCGGCACCGCGCTTATACCGACGAGCTGTTCGTAAAGTACGGCTTTGCCCTCCATCACCGGCATTCCGGCGACTGGACCGATGTTGCCCAACCCGAGAATCGCGGTTCCGTTCGTCACTACGGCAACGGAATTAGAGATTGATGTGTACAGCCTGCTGGCGCTTTTGTCGCTCTGGATCAATTTGCAAATCTGTGCCACCCCGGGCGTGTAGATCTTTCGCAACTGAGCCAGGGTGTCGACTGCGACACGGCTTTTCACTGCGATTTTGCCGCCCTCGTGTATCTGCTGCACCGGGTCCAGCACCGCCTCCAGTATCACGCCGTCTACACCTTCGAGGTGATCGACGAGCTGATTTAAGTGCTCTTGATCGTTGAGCGCCAGGCTGATGTCGCGGATGATGAAGTCCGGACCTTGGGCGACGATGGAGATTTCGCCAATGTTGGCGCCGAATTCACCCAGCACCGTCGCTATTTTTCCCAGGTAGCCGGGCTGGTCCGTCAGGCGCAGGCGGAGTGTGCGGATGATTTTAAGGTCCGACTTTGTTGACATAGTGGTCGTCATGGTTCCATTTCGTTAGTCGAGAGCGTTGGCATAAGTCTAACTCACGCCAGTCGCCAGGCAGCGGCTATAACGAAGAGTTAGTTATCTATGTAAATAACAAGACGCTGAACCATTGCTGGCTCAGCGTCTATTTCCAGTCGCGTCTGCTGCCGAGTAGACGCGACTTAGACCTGCGATTATTTTTACGGGTTCAGGCTAGATTCTGAAGAACGGCGTCTCGACGATTTTGTCCACAAAGATCACCTGGATCTGATACTGTCCCGGTCCGACCTGGACGCTGGGTGCGACAACGGCGCCGTCTTGATTGGTCTTGCGAGAGAAAACGACTCCGCGCTCAGATTCGGTGATGCGCATTTCGACATCAGGAATGGCAGTCTCTGAGTCGTCTTTCGCTTGCAAAAGAATGCGCAGTTGATCTTTGTCGACTAACCAACCGAGGTTGACCTGAATATTGGCATTGTCGACCTGGCGCTGGAATGTGCCGAGCGAGACGAGTTGAGTGCCGACGCCGCGCAGCGCGCCGGCCGGAACCATTTGCTGCCAGGACATGGCAGCAAGCATCTCTTGCCATGCGGAGACCGCAGCTTCTTTTGTGCCGCCCACGAGATCGCGCAGCTTCAAAACAGCAACCTTCGCGACATCCGGCTGTTCGCCGATGAGTTTGTCTGTCACTCGTTTGACGATAGCTTCATCGCCTTTCGACAGCGACATGTATTGAGAAGCCGCCCACATTGCCTTATCGAACGATTTGTTTTCACCGGGCAACGGCAGCTGATCGAAGTGATCAGCGCAAAATTTCTCGAACAATTCGGCACATTGGCTTTCATCGCTGATTTCGAGTACTTTTGCCAGTTTTTCATTGAGGGTGTGCATGGCTTTCTCCTAGATACGCGCCTCGTCCCTGTCAAGTTTTTCTTTGAATGCTTTGAGCGTTCGGACGATTCTCTTGTCGACCGTATCTATACTCTTGGGGTCCATTTTTAGACATGAAATCAAATCTTCTCTTTTGTAGCCCTCGACGTACTTCAAAAGGAAGCAGGTGCGATGAATTTGCTCAGGCAGGGCAGCCAAAATTTGATTGATCAGATCATTAATAAGGGCTTTATTGGCGGGGTCGTTCGAGCCCTGATCGCCGTGGAAGCTGTACTCCCAGCCGAAAACGTCATCAGCCGAGCGGCCGTCATCTTCGTCGAACATGGAGTCCAGCGATGTCGTGCGCCATTGAGACGGATTGGCGCTTTCTTCGTCGAAAGTTTTGCCCGGCGCGTACGTTTTACGCGGCACGGACTGCCCTTCGAACGTGGTATCGCTCGTCGCTACGGCGATCTCGACCGCCGGACCCTGCTTGGATGCGTCTCTTTTGCGCAGCTGCACTTTGTGGTAGCGCTCGAGGTTTTGAGCAATTGCCTTGTTGCAGGCGCCCAGACAGTAAAGCGCCAGTTTCGCTTCCGGATGACTCGGGTCGAAGTGCCCCGTCACGAGGACGAGCGCGTTTTGCAGGATATCCTCGATGTCTTCGTCGGTCGCCAGACGGGCGCGCGAACGGATGTAGCGCATCATGCGCTGAGGAGTAAACTCCATCTGCCCGCGTAAAAATGCCCGACTTTCCTTATCGTTCATTACTACCCATTCAAGGGAATCATGGCTTGTTCAGGCTCAGTAGCCACGCTAGTGAAGTCTGAAACGTATAAATGTATATACACTGACTGGCTCGATTTCAGACTGCAACCTCGTACCCCGCCTGCCTCAAGCCTAGATGCTAGCAGATTATGACGCCGAAGGCAGCCCAGTGCGGCATGTGTCGAGTTTGCCCGGTGCGATATTTGGGGCCGAAACCGCTGAGATTGGCGCACTGTTCGAGGTTTTGTCGCACGGTCCATTCCAGAGCTTGATTGCGGGAAGGAGCCGACTAATTTCTCGCCGCGGTTGGGCTTTCCGGCCGCCCATTCGTGCCAGGAATATTTTTCGCCGGTTTTTTATTCGCCCCACGAATGGGCTGGCACCTCGTGACTTCGAGACAACCCTATATAAGGATGCCCGGACCATGACATCGCTAGATTTAGCAACTTTGACATAACTGTTAATACCCCATATATGCCCGGCGGAAGTTCCAAGCGCCTGACTGGGGCAATTACGGCAAGGTTTTAATTGCATTGTTAGAGAATCTGATTATCATAGTTCTATCGCCAGCTTGACATCTACTCGATTTGCTACACGGAGGGCATTCCATGTCGTGGCATCATCAAGACTTTCACAGGGGTCCTGAGTTCTCCATCAACGCTAACTTCGGCATGCCGATGTGGGAAGAAGCTTTGCCGCCGGTAAATCCGAACATGTATGGTGCGTGGAACAACCCTTGCGCGTACGATAACTTCAACAACTTCAACAACTTTGTCGATTGCAGTCCGCCCATCTATCCGCAACAAGCCTTCTACAGTCAGCCTGTATATTCTCAGCCGTATGTACCGATCATTCCGCGTGCTCATATAGGATTCGGCGGAAGAGGATTTCACATCGGAGTTTTCATCTAGCCGGCAAAAGCGTCCAAATTGTGACGCTCCGTATCAACTAATCATCAACAGCCCGTATGCAAATAGGCATTCTGCGGGCTGTTTGAGCTTTTGATCAGCCGTGCTTGGCGGTGAACGCGGTATACTGCGTTCTTGGAATTGGTAATTACTAGGATTCTCAAACGGCTATGAAACGCCAAATCGCGGTTTCGTCTTTGATACTATCGTTGGCTCTCTCTGGCGCAAAATCGACTCTGTGTGCGGCTGTTGCCAAAGAGCCCAAGGTGGACCAACCGCTGAATATCGACGCACAAACCACTTCACTGCCTCAAGACCAGCATTCCATCGGCGGTTTGTCCGCTCCCGGTGCAAATGCATTAATGACGCCGGATATGCTGCTCGTCAATCCGCAAGGGCAGAGTCAGCCTCCGCAGCCGTTAAAGGCATATATCGGCGTCTCGCTGACACTAACGGTCGACAGAACCGATATAAAGTTCGATCGGCTCGGCGGCATTCTCGTCACGGTTGTAAATGAGACCAATCGTCCGCTCGTAATCAACGGAGAGAAGGGTGTAGCCATAGTCGGCGGCAAAACATTCAACGCAGCGCCTGTCCAAGCACTGCAAACCATCGTCATTCCGCCGCATAAAGCGAGCCAGATTCTCGAAGACATTCTCACTAAGATTGTACCGGCGGCAGCTACGATCGGCGTCACTCCGACAGCCAAGGACATCATAACAAGCACTAAACCGGTGCTCGATCGATACGGTGCTGATGAAGTTCGGCGCCGCGTCGAGTCATCTCGTTTTGGGCGGCGAGTTCTGTGGCCGCGCGCGAAAACAACCGGCGTTCTCTACTTCGACACGTCTGAATCATTGACGGGCGCGCAGGTACAGATGCCTGCTTCGACCCTGTTCGATCTGACCGATTCCGGACTGCTCGTTTCGGTTCCTGCAGCTGCCGGCGCGCAGCCCGAGCTGCGTCCGCCCATCACATCAACTACTCAGTCGCAGTCGACCACGTCAACAACGACCACAACCACGCCACCGGCCACGGTGCCACCAGCAGCAGACCAACCGGTCCTTAAGTAAGCAGTTTTGTAACGTCGTCATAGCAAACTCGAAGTGGACGAACGCCTGCATGCGCGCCTGTAGACGCGCGCTCCTTACCGAAGCACAGCGGCAACATCAGAGTTGGCATCAAGGACTTACGGCTTATACCACTTGTGTCGTCCCGTTGGTATCGGGAAAGAGAAGACACCCGGCTTGTAGCCGTTTGTCAGTGTCGACTCCGAGATAATTCCCATGTCGTGCAGCAACTGCGCCTGCGCCACGTTTGACGAGACGATCGCTTGCCCCTGGGCTGTAAGCGATGTGATGTAATCTCGCTGCGCTTGGATCAGGTCTAGCTGCGTGCCCACACCGGCATCAAGCCTCGCTTTTGCATACTTCAAAGCTTCTCTGAACGAAGCCGCAGATGCCGCTGCTTTATCAATCGCTTGCCGCGTCGACAATACCTGCAAATAATCGCTGCGTATCTGCTCGACTACCAGTGTAATTTCCTGGTTGCATTGCATCATAGCCTGGCGAGCCAATACCTTGGAAGCTAAGAGAGTAGTTACCGTTGTGACGCCCATGTTTGGCAGTGACCAGTTGAGCTGAAATCCTGTTTGTACCTCGCTGAAAAATCCAGGGAAGATACCGGCGGGTGCTTGCAAGCTCCCGTTAGTGTTCGGTCCGGAGCTGGAGCCCGTGCCGCCGCCGAAGATCGATGGTGCCACAGCACCGGATGACACTAGTGAACCGGATTGCACCGCAGATAGTGGCGTACCGCCCGAGGCTGCCGGCAGTGCCGATGGTGCTGTGTTGGCTCCCTGTGAGGATGTTGAACCTGCTGTCGGGCTGAATCCGTATAACTGACCGAGGGCGTTGTTGCTGACGCGACCGGCAAAGCTGGAATCGAGAAATGATGCGATCGCAGACGTAGCGGCGCCACCCAGTGCAAAGCCGTTGGCGGGAGGATTGACTCCGGCGCTGTTCAACTGATAGAGCGCAAAGAAAGAGACGGTTGGGTAGAGCGAAGCAGCTTGGGCTTGTATGTTGCGCGCCGCCGATAAGCGGAAGTTTTCATACTGCCTCAGTCCGGGATTGAATTTGATTGTGTCTTGAATAAGCGAGCGCAGTTGAACGTTGTCTTTAAACAGCTGCGCCTCGACCAAAGTCTGTTCTGCCGGGATCAAGTTGATTGACAGCGGGCAGTTGAGCGCCAGGTTGAGAGCCAAACCTGCTTGGCGCATGGCAACGGCTTGCTGGAGAAATGATTGGCGGTCCAGAGCTAGCTGTGCTTCCGCTTGCATCACAGCGTAGCGCGTACCGGTGCCGTATTGCAGTTGTGCTTTGTTGATGCGCAGCTGCTCTTCATCAGCTTCTACCGATTTGCCCCAAGTTTGCAACAGTACGCGTTGCAGAATTACGTTGGTGTATTTTTGGTAGACGTCCAAGAAAACGTCGCTGACGGTCGCTTTATATGCGTCTCGCCATGCCATTTCGCGATATCTCTGCGACAATAGCGAATAGAGGACGCCGCCTCCTTGAAAGACAGGAAAGCTGACACCGGTAAGAAACGTGTGTGCGTTCGAAGTCGTCTCAAAGTTGACGACATCGGCTCTCGTCAATGTGTATGACATTGAAAATGACGGGAGAAAACTCGCTAGCCCCGAGAGAGTCAGCCAATGCTGATAGTTCATGCTTTCACGGGAGACTTTGATCTGCATACCCTGGTCGAGCACGTACTTGATCGCATCACGCAAAGTGATCATCTGATCCAGCGTTGTCTCGTGCCTGAGAGCATCGAAAGAGTTCATCTCAATCGAGCGGCTGAGATAAAGCGGATTCAACTGCAACGTGTTCGTGTCGGTTGTAAGCGGTGTTTGACCGATGTTTGCACCGGTCTGGGGTGGATTGGCGACAGGCGCCGTAACCGAGAGCGGATTCGTGGATGCATCCGACAGCCGAATCGGCGCAAGCGGCACTTCTTCACCCGGTGCGGGCACTTCCTCGAGAAGTTGATGTGAGACTTTGTTGGTTGACGGCGCTGATTGAGCAAACTCTGTCGGAGTGTTGCACTCCATCACTTTGCTTAATACCGGCGTACTGCTCAATGGGATTAACGGTGTTTGTATCGGACCGGAGGCATTGTTGAGCCAGCTCGAGCCAGCTGAGAGAAGACCGGTAGGTGACGGTTTGCTTCTCGACGATATTGGCAATGGTGCAACTTCTTTCGCCGATGAAGGCAACTTATCTGCCGCCACCGAGAGTGGTGCGGCTCCGCTGCCGGTGTCCGCTGCGCCTGATTGGACCGGTGTTTGAGCCGCTGCAGGTGTGGCAACAGAAGTTTGAGCGCGGCTCGTGGTGCTGTCATTGGCAAATGCGGTGGCATCGGTAAGCGGCAGTAGAACCAATGCGCAAGAAAGCATTACGCTTGCCTGACGCAGCGCATTGGCACGAAAAGCGCTTCTCGTGGTTAGAAGACCCACTAGATCTTGCCTCGGTATCCATTGAGCAGCGTGTCTTGCGAGATCAAGCCGACATCATGAAGCAACTGAGCCTGTGCCAGATTGGAATTGACGATTGCTGTTGCTTGTGATGTTAGTGAGTTGATGTAGTCACGCTCGGACGAGATAACTTCCAGCTCCGTAGTGACCTCGGCTTGTTTTCTCAAAACTGCTAAGCGTAGCTCTTCTTGCGAGGCCCGCACGGAATGCGCGGCGTTGTCGATCTGTTCGCGGGCAGCTCGCCAATTCAGATAGTCCGATCGCACCTGTTGAATGATCGTTTCCAGCTCCTGATTAGCCTGAATACGCGACTGCCTGTCTAACGACCCAGCTGCGAATAGATTAGCGACGCTTGTCAGACCGAAATTGTTCAAACTCCATACGAGAGCAAAACCTTGTTGATAGGTGCTGAATGCTCCCCCGAACACCCCGGCGCCTGATGTGTCATTGCTCGCACTTGGCGCGCTGGTATTTTCCTTGGTGTTGGTAAACGAATATTGCGTGAAGAACGAAGCTTGAGGATACAGCGGTGCAGCGGCAACCTGTATGTTTCTTCCTGCGGCTACTTTGAAGTCTTCGTACTCTCTCAGTTCGGGACGATTTTGTAGCGCCATGGTAAGGAGCCCGTCGATACTGACGTTCTCCGGAAAAATCTGTTGCTCTCTCACGGTGTCTTCCGCCGGAACGAGATTGACCGCCATCGGAGAGTTCATCGAGAAATTGAGAGCTAAGGCGGCTTGCCTCACTGCGACTTCTTGTTGAAGCAGGGCTTGTTTGTCCGAGGAAAGTTGCGCATCTGCCTGCAAGACCGCAAAGCGAGTGCCAGTGCCTTGCTTCTCCATATTTTGGTTGACGTCGAGCTGTGTCTGCGAGACGTCTACCGCTTTGCCGCGAATCTGCAAGAGCGCTCGGCTGAGCAGCAAGTTGTTGTATTTCTGATATAAGTCGAGCAGCTCGTCGTGGACACTTCCTTTGAAAGCTTGATGCCAGCCCCTCTCGCGGTAGTACTGAGCGATAATCGAGTACGCTACAGAACCACCTTGAAATACTGGGTAACTCACGCGTGTCAAAAATACTTTCGCCAGAGAGCCGATCTTCTCGTTGATGATGTCGGTGTGCGTGAGGTTGAACGCCATCGACAAGTTGGGCAGCATGTTAGCGACTTGCCCATACAGAACGTAGCGTTGATAGTTCAAGTTGTCTTTCGAAATCTTAATCGCCAGGTTGTTCTCGAGAGCATATTGCAGCGCCTCTTTGAGCGTGATCATTTGATCGAAAGATACTTCCAA
The DNA here is from genome assembly GCA_036703195.1 of Planktothrix sp. Classification (GTDB taxonomy): domain Bacteria; phylum Cyanobacteriota; class Vampirovibrionia; order Obscuribacterales; family Obscuribacteraceae; genus DATNPN01. The sequence goes on from DATNPN010000043.1 coordinate 324,685, forward strand.
TCTTATTGGTTGAAACTGTTCGGGTTTGAGCGAAGAGTCGAGTCTCAAAGAGCCGAGATCAAGCACACTGTTTTTGTCATGTGTATCGTCGAGTTTGGTGAGATCGGTGGTGACGTTGGTGCCGGCGTTGGCTGCTGAGCCACCGTTTGTTGGCGAAGTCGACGAGGCGCCGGTTGCTTTTCCCAGTGGACTGCTTGAGGGAGTCGGAGTCGCCGGGGATGCAGGCGGTTGGTTGGACTGACCTGTCGTCGCTTGATTCGTTGCTGCTTGATTTGCTGCTGATTCTGCGGATGTGGGCGGATTTAAATTTGATTGATTCGGATTCGCTTGTCCTACAGCTGATTGGCTCAACGTGGAAAATTGTGCAAATGTGTTTTTCGCCGAAAGCGTTTGCTCGTTTGCACTCGGTCCCGGTAAATCGTCTGCGGAAAGGGTGATCGGACCCCGCACGGTCGACTGTGGCTGGGCCTCATTATTAGGTTGGGCATATAGCGGTGCGTTGATAGCGAAAAACGATATCAACGCGAGCGTGGCTGCCAAGCGAACCTTTGCACTGCCATGTCCCGACTTCATATGGGTCTCCTCGTTGAATCGCGCTGAGCAGCCGCGATCGCGCTTATAAAATACCAAGAGTCAGTGCCGAAAGAGTAAGCGATTAGTTCAGATTCCATTAGCGTTTGATTGAAAATCGTGAGCTCACGCAATGAGAGTACTCGATCACCCAATCTGTGCCATTAAACAGGCACCTGATTTCGAGTATAAATTTTGCGGTTGCAGTGACTGACTGTTACACAAAGTCGACAACCACAGCGCATGCCGGTGTCCCAATGGATACCTGCATGCGATAGAGATAACTGAGAAAATCTAGTTCTTGACGGCCTGGAATGGCGTGCAGTCGCTTTTGCGAGACAATGTTCTGTGCGAGTGCGCTCGCTTATCGAACTGCTCCGCCACCGGCGCTGCCGAAGCTCGTGCCGCCGTACGTTCCGATTGGTCCGTTGGCACCATTACCGTAAGGTGTGATGAAATTATTCGGCTTTCCATTTGCTGGGGCGCCGATTCCATTAGGTGATATGCGAGCGGGACCCCCTATTGGGTTGGCGCCGCCCATACGTGCGCCGCCGATCGACGTGATACCAGGGTTGGTGACTGGCGTGGTGACGGCGCCGTTGCTGTAGAGTTGTCCGACCGAACTGTTTGGCGAGATTCCCGCGCCAGCGGCATGTGAGGCGCCATTCAAAATACTTCGGCGCTGCTCGGAGCTATAAAACGATCCGCCGTACGTATCCATGCGCGGTGCGGTCGCTTGTTTTGTGCTGGCTGCAGATACTCTGGCTGTACGAAGGCTACCCTGCGCGGCGGCGGCGCTGCCAGACATCTCTGTAGACGCGGCTGTTACTGCTGTCAAAATCAATATTGCCTGAGAAATGCACTTGATATGACGTTGCGCATCAACTTGTCGTTGAATGAACTTTGACATTGTCCCCGTCTCCATGCGCTTCTTGGAATCCTGACGCGAGATGACCCGCTAAGTTCCTTCCGGCGCGAGCATTCCGAATTCAGATAATTTCACCTCCACAAAATACTAATGTTGACTGCCTAAAATGTTCAAAATGGGGTCCGTCGCTCTCCCTGGTTCTAAAGAGTTGCGGAATGTGGGCCAATTACTACCAAAGGGAAACTGGATTTGTTGCGCACGCGCATGGCCAATGCGGTTATAGCTGCTTGCAGCATATTTGCCGGCGCTGTATTGCCGTGCGTCGCGGCCGGTCCGGTTATGCGGCCGAGTGCAACGCCCTCGACGAGCGCGCCGTCCGGTGTGCCCAATACCGGCACCAGCATTAAACCCCCCGCCACCCAGGCTCCGTTTCAAACAGAAACTCAGCAGACTCCCACCTCGACCACCAGCCCGACCCCGACAACAGCACCGGCGCCGTCGGGCGTTACGCAGCAGCCAGCGGCAGGCGCCGATGCCAGTCAAACGCAGGCGCCGGGAGCACAACAAGCAGGACAGCCAGGCACCGTCTCTGCCACCATCAACTATGATGAGGGCGGACCTTCCGTTCCGAGCAGCTCCGAAGTTTCGATCTTGCAGTCACTGAACGAAGCTCTGGTGAAAGGACCGCGAGCGGCAGCACTGCGCGCTCAGTTGGCGATAGCAAAATCAGGACTGTCAGCGGCCACCGTTTCGCCCAATCCAATCTTCTTTATGGACCGTGGTCTAGTGGCTGAAGCAGTTCGTCGTGTGGGACCGACATTCACAATCGACCCGCCGTGGAAACTGGCTTTTCGCATGCTCGCTGCCAGCAGATTGTACGCGCAGACCCGCATCGATTTAATGACTCAACTCTGGTCACTGCGTGCTGACGTTCGCCGTGCCTACACCGAAGCAGTGATCGCTATTGAGGCGCAGCGCACGCTGACAGAGTTGTACGAGTTGACTGAGCGACTGCTGGAAGTCTCGGAAAAACGCTTTCAAGCAGGTGATGTTCCCGAGCTCGATGTGTTGCGAGCGCGTTTGGCTACGTCACAAGCTGATGTCGATCGCAACGTCGGCAGGCAGCGCGTCGTGCGCGCGCGGCAGCAGCTTAATATCATCATGGGACGGGCGGTTGAGGGGCGCATCGAGGTGCCGAGGTTGCCCGATTTCCTCACCCAAAATCAAATTTTGTCCGGGCGCTCGACTAAACACGGGATTCTGCCTGATTTTTCGCAACCAGTGCCACCACTGCAATATTTTCTCGACATTGCCGAAAAAAATAGATATGAACTGCGCAGTCTGGATCAACAGGTAAAAGTGAACAAGGCTAATCTCTACAACGCTATGGGTGCCGCGGTTCCTGACCCGATCGTCACGACAGGACAATCGCAAGCGGGCAACCCGCCGTTTGGTCCGAAGGTGACGGCGCAATTCTTTACTCTCAACATCGAAATGCCGATGACGAACACCAACCAGGGTGACATCACGAAATTCCAGGCCACGGGCAGGCAGCTGCGCTATCAGATTCAAGCGCAGCGAAATCAGGTTATCGCCGATGTCTCGTCCGCGTACAACAATCTGCTGGCCGCACGCGAACGAATTCGCGTCTATCAAGAGCACGTGCTGCGAGACTCCAACGAAGTGGCGCGACTCTCGCGGCGAAGTTACGAAGTGGGTCAGTCGGACATCAACTCTACGCTTTTAGCGCAACAAGCAAACGTGGGAATCAGACAAGCATATCTTGACGCCGTCACTAACTATCAAGGCGCTTATACGGACCTCGAGCAGGCTTGCGGGCGACCGCTGGAGTAAGCTCTACGGTATCTTGTACGTGCCGGGATTGGGGCTGAGCGGGCTGGGAAGCAGCGGGTTGCTGGGGACCGGATAACCAAGTTCGAAGTCGGCGAAGTGTTTGAGAAGCGCGTGCGCATTTGTGTCAGGGTTGGAAAGGACGACCGGCAGCGTGATTGCCGGTGCCACCAGATTTATTCCCAGGTCGATCGCCACTTGAGCTGCGATGACGGAGTTTGGTACACCGCCCTCGGTGCCGGGCAGTTTTGATTTAGGAACTTTGGCGCCGCCGACGTTTGCCGCGATGGCGTTGATGCGCATCCTTTGACGCGCCGGTACAAATGCGATCGCCCCTGCGTCGCCCATCATTCCAGGCGTAGATGCATCAAGTTTCATCGCTTTGGCGTTGGCGGCGAAACGGAAGGCACGGGGCGAGACGATATTGGTGATGTCGCTGTACGCGACCTTTCGGCGACCGCCAGCGACGGCAAGAATCTCGAGCCCGTCGGGTAAGACTGCTTGAGTTTCACCATATATGGTGCTGCCGTCCTTGAGCTCGATCGTATCTCTTGCTGTCGGCGCGGCAAGATTGCGCAGCCATTGCCCGCCCGAAAAGTACGCCAGACCGCTCACTTGCATGTTCGCTCCCGTCGCGAGCAGTGATGTGTCGACCACGACGCCGGTCAAGACCGCGTCGCGATCGAACAGCCATTCAGGGACTGCGTCGATCTCTATACTGTGCCCGCTGATGACTGCCAGCCCTTGCGGCAGCGCAATGGAGCCAATCGCTTTCACGGGAATCTGCCCGACGAGCGTGCCCGAGCCTGGTGGAGCTCCTGCCGTAGTGTCAGGCGTAAATGTAATCGGTTCGGCCGAGGCGGACTTGCCGAGCAGGCAACTGACTGCAACAAGCAACAAGGAGGAAATTTTTCGCGCTTTGCGCATAGGTTTCACGGTAGTAATGAGTGGGCGGGCCAATAAGGCGCCTTGACGACGTGTCAATTATCTTGCCATCGCCTCTTGCGGTCAAATGGCGCAGCTTTAATATACTTACTACTTCTTGCGGTGGGGGCCGGTCTTGCTCAAGTCGACCATCATGTGCGCGCTGCGCATCAGCGCTGCCGTTTGACCCGATGCCGTAGTGACGACCGTGTCTACCACGGTGATGCGACCGTGCCTGACGACGTTTGCTTCTGCCGTCATTGGACCGACTGGATCATTTGTCAACAGATTGACACTCAGTTGAATCGAGTAAGGGAAGAGGTTTTTATAACTCTCCTCATCCCAGGCTGAGCGACCGTTGATTGCGGTAGAAGCAACTTCGTCCGCCAGCATGACGATGGCGCCGGCATGATAGACGCGAGTCGGCTGCATTACAGCCTCCGTTAAAGGCAAGATGCCGCGCGCATAACCTTCTCTCACTTCCAACATGCTGCCGCCCAACGCGCTCAGCATGTTCCACTCATACTTGCCTGTCATGGAAAATTCCCCGTGCCGGTTAAACATGAATTGTTCGAGCAATGATATCGCTCTCGCCCGATGATTCGTTTGTCCAAGCCAGCGTCGTCGATTAAATCGGCAGTGGAACGTTGCCGTCGAGTTGGCACCGTTTGTGATTAATATACATACAGCGCCTCTGTTTTAATTTGCTCGCAAACCATGGACCAGCCGCTATCGGCGGACTCCTGTGCCTGAGCGGCGCGTTTTGATGTGGAACTGAGGGTGAACGTGAGGCGTCGTTGTTCGCGCAAACAGAGGACCTTCGTTATGTCAGGCAAGATCCTTGCACTGGAAGAAGACCGCAAGGTTGCGATGGAACTCTCGCAAGCGCTAGAGACTCCCGGACATCACCTGATTCACATGGGTGACATAGGCTCAGCCGTTGAGTGTTTGCAAGAGAATCACATTGACCTGGTCGCTTGCGACATACATTTGAGAAGCATCAGCGCATTCGAGTTTCTCAAAGAAGCGAAAAGCATTCCGGGCAAGAAAGACGTTCCATTTGTCTTTTACAGTATCGACCCGAGTGAATTTACCAGAGCGCTCTCTGCGTCATTGCGTGAGGCCGCAATCAAGTTAGGAGCGGCCGATCTGATTGTATTAGAGACTTTCGAGGCGACTGAACTCTGCCGTGCTATTGAGAGGCACCTGCCGGCTGGGATCGAGCGCCGCTGCGCCTGAACCTGACAGACGGGAACTTTCATCATTCCGGACGGTCGTTTAATTGTGACGAGCGCCTAAAATCGATATTTTAGGGTACATTCACACTAGTCGAGTAAAATTTGAGCGGAATTGGCGGACCATTCCGCCGCAGAGATGTCAATGACACTCGAGGTAACCATGATCGAAGTCGAGCCTATCCGGATATTTTTTGTCGAAGACAACGATGTTATCCGCTTTGCGCTCAAGTCGCTACTCAAACATGTAGCGGATTTTGCCGTCATCGGCGACGCCTCGGACGGCGCTTCTGCTATAGAGAAGCTTTCTGCCGAACCGGCAAGCGTAATTTTGATTGATATCGGACTGCCGGATATCGATGGCATCGAAGTGACAAAGCACGTGAAGACCATGTTGCCTGGTTCACGGGTGCTTATGTTAACGGCTTCGGAAGATGAGAGCGACATCTTCGATGCGCTAGACGCAGGTGCCGACGGTTATGTTCTCAAAAGCGCCTATGCGAAAAACTTGGAGGCTGCCATACGCAGTGTGCGCTTGGGCGCTGTCTGGCTCGATCCCGCTATTGCCCGCCTGGTGCTGCAAGCGGCTCAACGTCCGCCCAGCAAACGACAGCTGCACAAGGTAGAACCGATTGCCCTTTCGGCGGAAGAAAAAACTCTGCTCGATCAAGTTGCGCACAGCGACTGCCAGGACGGAGTCTGTTTGGTCAAACCTGACTTTTTGCAAAAGCTGCGCCGGTTTTCCGGTAAGAATGGCGCCGCTAACACGGTGAATGAGAGTCAAATGCAATCGCAAGCTTAGACGATCGAGACGCCACCACATACGGTGTTGTATCAGGAGCGTGAAAGGAGCGGTCTTTGCGTCTGGATAAGTGGCTGAAAGTGGCACGACTAATCAAACGGCGCAATGTCGCGCAAATGGCGTGCGAGCAAGGGCGCGTATTTATCAACGATCGACCGGCGAAAAGCGCGGCGGAAGTGAAAGTTGGCGATAAAGTGCATTTGGAGCTCGGCGCCAGAGCTCTCACTGTCGACGTCAAGACCGTACCTGAAAAGGCGGTGGCAGTGCAAGAAGCATCGAGTCTGTACGACATGATCGAAGAGATTCGTCGTGCGCCCGAAGTGCTCGAGTGGATGCCGAACGGAGACGCTGACGAGTATTGACTCTAATCCATGTATTCGCGCAAGCGACGACTGCGATTTGGGTGCCGCAGTTTGCGCAGGGCTTTTGCTTCGATCTGGCGAATGCGTTCGCGTGTGACGCCGAACAGTTGGCCGACTTCCTCCAGTGTGCGCTGTCGTCCATCATCGAGCCCAAATCGCAGACGCAGCACGTCGCGCTCGCGGGGCGATAAGCCAGCCATTACCTCGATAATGTCTTCGCGCAGAAGTTCTTGCGTCACGCTGGATGCAGGCGTTTCTGCTTCTCTGTCTTCGATGAAGTCACCGAGTTTGCTGTCTTCTTCTTTGCCGATCGGTGTTTCTAATGAGATCGGCTCTTGCGCTACTTTGACGATGTCGCGCAGTTTACTGACGCTGATCTCCATCGATTCGGCGATCTCTTCTTCGGTGGGCTTGCGACCTTTGTCTTGCGCCAATTTGCGCGTGATTTTCTTCAGTTTATTGATCGTCTCGACCATATGCACGGGGATGCGAATCGTTCTTGCCTGATCAGCGATAGCGCGCGTGATCGCCTGACGGATCCACCAGGTGGCATAAGTGCTGAATTTGTAGCCGCGCTCGTAGTCGAACTTCTCGGCAGCGCGGATCAAACCGAGGTTGCCTTCTTGAATAAGATCTAGAAAGAGCATGCCGCGACCGACGTATTTTTTTGCAATCGAAACCACCAGTCGCAAGTTGGCCTGCACGAGCCGACGTTTGGCGATGGCGCCATCCGACCCGCCCATCTCGATGCGGCGCGCCAGCTCAATCTCCTGGTCTGCAGTCAAAAGCGGAATCTTACCGATTTCACGCAAATACATGCGCACGGGATCGTCAGACGATAAGCCCTTCGATGCTTCCTCTTCAAAGTGCTCTGGCGTGTCGGATAAAACTTTGTCCGAGTCAAAACCTTCCATGACAAAGTCATTGTCGGCACCTTCGTCACCGCTGCTGGTACTGCCGCGGGGCCGCATCGGCGCGTCATCACCGTCGTCGTCTCCGGGCACGAGCAAATCATCAAGCCCGCTTCTTTCACGCTCTTTGCCCGAGGCTTCGAGCTTGTCCAGCTTGTTGATAAAACTGTCTTCTTTGTCCTTGCTCTTGGTCACGGCTTGTCTCCGGTCTCTTGTTTGCTCAGGCGACTGCTGTCAGGATTTTGCGTCTCAAAGTTTCGAATTCGCTCGGGTCGCTGTCAGGAGATATTACAGTCAAATTCCTGTCGAGTCCCTGCAATTCAAAGATTTTACTCTGCAACTGCGCCTGTTCGCTGTCATCCTGGGCCGATGAAAGCATTGTTCGCAATTTAGCGAGCGCCCGTGAAGCTCTCTCCTGTAGAAGACGTACCCGGAGCTGCAGGAGCAAAACGTGAATGGGCGCGTTCTGTTTACGGACCTCCTCCACCTTGAGGATGACTTCAATCAGGGCCGTCGCCGCTTCTTTGTCAGGAGCAAGGCGGTCCATCAACTTGTATTGCAGATCCTGCACGGTATCGAAGAGGCTTCCGATTCCATCCAGCGCTTCTTTCACGCGTTGATGCGCCGGTGTAATCAACTCCTCGTCAGCCATGGCACGTTGAACCAGGTCGTAATCGTCACGTGAAGTCAGGTAGAGAGCGATAATGCGCTGCTCCGCCTCGTAGTAGCCTGAGCGCAAAGAGCCGCGTGCCTGCGACTGCGACGGTTTTCTTTGCCATTGCGATTGCGCGCGCGGACCCAATCCGTTGTCCCGGCGAAACTGTCCGACATCCGACAACAGCTCTTCTTCCCGGATACCGAGCTTGAGAGCCCACTGCCTGATGTATTCGCCGCGCGCCACTGCGTTTTTCATCTGCGCCAGAATCGGAACCAGACGTTTAGCCGACTCGATTTTGCCCAGATGTCCTTCCGTCTTTCCCGCGGCCATCGCCTGTTCTAACTGATAGTCGATGAGAGCAGGCGCTTGCTCCAGCGCTCTGGCAAAGCTCTCAGAGCCTGCCTCGACGCCATCTTGAGCTTGTGTGCGCAGGCATTCGTCCGGATCTTTTCCGCCTGGAATGCGGATGACTCGCAGGTCTATGCCTATTCCTTCAGCAATAGTGTTGAGCGTCTCCGATCCTCTTTCCACTGCTTTAGCGCCGGCGGCGTCGGCATCAAAAGCGAGGAAGACGCGTTTGGATTCAGTGAAGCGCACGAGACTTTTGGCCTGCGCCTCCGTCAGGGCGGTTCCTAATGTGGCGACAGTATTGGTAAAACCGTATTGATGGGGCGTGATGGCGTCGAAATAGCCCTCCACCACGATGACGGCATCGCGCGCCTTGATCGACTCTTTGGCCAGATTGAGCGCGAAAAGATGCTGACCTTTGGTGTAAATCGGTGTCTCTGGCGAGTTGAGATATTTCACTTGATCGTCGCCCAACGTTCTGCCACCAAATGCGATGACTCTGCCTTGCTCGTCAAAGATAGGAATCATCAGGCGATGGCGGAAAAGATCATAGTGGCTGTTGCGCTCGGGATGCTTGCGCACCAATCCGGCTTCCGCCAGCGTCACCGGCGACGCGTGCGCGGCGGTGGTTAGATAGTTGAGCAGGCTGTCCCAATTGTTTGGCGCATAGCCCAGTTTGAAACGCTCGATGATTTCGTCGGTCACCCCGCGCTTGGCGAGATATTCACGTGCGACAATGCCCTGGTTGGGATCTTTCAACATGCGCGCGTAAAACTCGCTCGCCTGCTGGTACAGTAAAAGGATTGCTGTGCGCCTGTCGTACTGCTGTTTTTCTTCGACCGACTCGACGAGCTGCACGCCGTACTTGTGCGCCAGTTCGCGCACGGAGTCAATGAAATCTATACCGCGATATTTCTGGATAAACGCAAAAACGTCGCCGCCTTCTCCGCAGCCAAAACATTTGTAGATGCCTTTATCGGGATTGACGTGAAAGGACGGCGTTTTCTCATCGTGAAACGGACAGCGCCCCTTGTGCTCCTTGCCAGTGCGCTTGAGCACGACGTGCTCGGCGACGACCTCGAGGATGTTGGCACGACTTCTCACATCAGCAATGACTTCTTGCGTCACGCCTTTCATGTGGATCCTCCTACTAGCCGATTGTATTTTGCCGCTCCGTCGCTCCGTCCATCACACGTAAGCCCTCCGTCGGCTGTCGCTCTTCGCCGCCTGGGCGCTATGATGATCGGCTCCGCACGCCTCACTGGAGCTGGGCAGCTTGCTGCATAAGCCCCCCAGGGCGGCACGCTGCGCTACGCTCACCCCGCAGTTTAAGCAGGTTTTCGTCAGGCTCTTGTTTTATAACACGCATCGAGACGGCGCTGGCACTCTCTAAGTTAATTTCGCCCATAGGGCTGCGACCGCCAAAAGCGGGCATTGAAGCGGGTTTGACCGGGGCGGTGCCAGCAGCTCGCCGCCGGTGCGGCGCTCGGTCGGCATTGACGGAGAACTTAAAAATATTTTCTCGAACACTTAAAGATGGCTTTTATATATCTATGTTTCCCATTACTATTGCATGACCGCTTGTCGGGGCGGCCGGACAAGGGCGGGCAAAATCGCCCGGAAGGAAGGTGCGGCAATGAAGACGTTGATAAAGAACGGACGAATTGTTACGGCTGTGGACGACTACCATGCCGACATTCTGGTGGAAGATGAGATCATCACCGTGATTGGCAAGAAGCTGGACATTCAGGCTGACAAAGTCATCGATGCAAAGGATCGGCTGGTGATTCCCGGCGGTATCGATGCGCACACCCACCTTGATATGCCGTTTGGCGGCACCACCTCCGCCGATGATTTTCGCACCGGCACGCTCGCTGCCGCGCACGGCGGCACAACCACCGTTATCGATTTCGCCATTCAAAACAAAGGACAGTCGATCATCGAGGCGCTTGATATTTGGCATGAGAAGGCAGCCGGAAAGACTGCCATCGACTACGCCTTCCACATGATCGTTACCGACCTGCCGCATGAGAGGCTAAAAGAGGTCAAGCGACTGATTCACGACGAAGGCGTCGTCAGCTTTAAGATGTTCATGGCGTATCCCGGCGTACTTCTTGTCGATGATGCCACCATATTTAGAGGCATGAGTTTTACCGGCGAGCAGGGCGGTTTGATCTGCATGCACGCGGAAAACGGCGTCGTTATCAATGAAATAATTGCTCGCGCTCTCGAGCAAGGGCACACGGCTCCGAAGTATCATGCACTGACTCGACCGACGAAAGCTGAAGCTGAGGGTGTCAATCGCGCCATTGCTCTGTCTGAGATGGCCAACAGCCCGGTCTACATTGTGCACCTCAGTTGCTACGACGCCTTGAAGAAAGTGAAAGAGGCTCGTGACGAAGGTGTGCCCGTGTTTGCTGAGACTTGCCCGCAGTATCTTTTCCTCGATTACTCGTACTACGAGAGAGAAGGTTTTGAAGGCGCCAAGTACGTCATGACTCCGCCGTTGCGTGAGAAGTGGAATCAGGATCAGTTATGGACCGGCTTGCGCATGAACGACCTGCAGGTGATTTCCACCGATCACTGCCCCTTTTGCATGAAAGAGCAGAAAGTGCTTGGTAAAGACGACTTCACCAAGATTCCCAACGGTGGACCGGGTGTAGAGACGAGGATGAGCCTGGTATACAACGGGGGAGTAGTGGCGGGACGGATAAACGTAAATCGATTTGTTGAGATAACTTCAACTGCCCCGGCGAAAATATTTGGCCTGTTCCCAAGGAAGGGAACCATTGCCCCGGGCTCCGATGCGGACATCGTCATCTTCAACCCGGAGAAGAAAGTGACGATCAGCGCCAAGACGCACCATATGAACGTAGACTACAATTGCTACGAAGGCATGCAGGTCCAGGGCGTACCTGAGACTGTGCTGTCGCGTGGCAAGGTGGTAATCGAAAACGAGAAATATGTTGGTAAACCGGGCGACGGCAAATATCTCAAACGTTCGACCGTCCAGTTGAAGCATAAGGAAGCACCGAGCGAAGTCGCCGCAGCGGCGATGGCTCGATAAAGGAAACAGCGTAAGGAATCATCGGAGAGGAAACAATGGGTTTCACAACAGAGTTCAATAGAATGGTGACCGAGGAGCGCAACTCCAGAACGATGGATCTGGATTTGCTCGAGACCGTCGAACTGGTCGACCGCATGCAGCAGGAAGACTTCGAGGCGGCCAACGGCGTCAAAAACGTCGTGCCTCAAATCGCCAAGGCTGTCGATATCATTACCGAAAAACTGAGATCGGGCGGACGACTTATTTATTTTGGCGCCGGAACTTCAGGCAGATTGGGCGTTCTCGATGCCACCGAGTGCTCCCCCACCTTCGGCGTCGAGGCCGAGATCATTCAAGCCTTTATCGCGGGCGGCAAAGAAGCGATGTTTCGCTCGTTTGAAGATGCCGAAGACTCGAAGGAGTTGGGCATTAAAGATGCCCAGGCCGCGCACCTCACTGATAAAGATGTGGTGCTGGGAATCACCGCCAGCGGCAGAACTCCGTACGTGATGGGTGCCATACAGACAGCCAAAGAAGTCGGCGCCGCCACTATCTGCGTCGTCAACAACCCGGATACGCCGCTTGCTTCCGCGGTCGATGTCGCCATCGCCGCGGTGGTCGGACCCGAGGCTCTGACCGGTTCGACACGCATGAAGGCCGGAACCGCACAGAAAATGATCCTCAACCTGCTCACCACTTGCACGATGGTCAGGTTAGGCAAAGTCTACGAAAACCTTATGGTTGACCTGCGCCCGACCAATGAAAAGTTGAGGGAGCGCGCCGTCTCGATTATTTCGATCATCGGCGACGTGCCGCGTCATCTGGCCGAAGGCGCACTGGTCGCGTCGCAAAACCGCTGTAAGACTGCCATTTTGATGATCAAGCGCAAATTGGGTCGGGCGCAAGCAGAAGAGCTTATCACCAAATCTGGTGGCTCCCTGCGTAAGGCCCTCGTGGCTCCGCTGCAGTAGCGCCATCAGTCAGACAAAAAAATAACTACGACTCGAACGAGTATTCGCTCGCGCCTCTCCCCTGCTTTAAGGAAACGGGGACGCTAAGCGGTTAGAATGATCCGTTCTTCCGTCCGTTGCATTGAGAGGTTCTATATGGGACGTTTTACCGAATTGTGGCACGCTGCCGGTGACGCGCGCGGGTATGAAGCATCCGGCTCCAGAACCGGATTTCAGAATAGGTGGAACGCCATGCAGAAGCACGGAGAGCCGCCGCCGAAGGTGGAAGAAGAGATCAACATACCGGAAGCGCAAGCCATGGTGATCAAGAGGCTGCAAATCAAGCGCCAGAGCGAAACCGCCAAGTGGCTCACCAATCTCTCCACCAGCAACGTCAATCCGGCGGTGGAAGCAGCAGCGGCAGCCGCAGCAGCGCCCGGAATAAGCACCGCGCAGAAAGAGCAAGAAGTGCGAGAGCTGCTCGACAAGGCATTCGCCCATTTTGAAGATTACGCATACGAGTTCAATCAGAGCGCGCTCGGCACTGAAATGGTCGTGACTGCCTCGCGCCCTGTTTCGAAATACATCAAGCTCTCGGACGCGTCCCGTCTGGGTCCCGAAGCCAATCCGGAGGGTCGTGCTTCCGTATATGAAGGATCGCTCTCCACTCATAACTGGACTATGGTTTTTCGCGGACGCTACGACAAAGTTGAGATCTACCTGCTTCCGGCTGAAAGCCACCTGGCCTTCCAGATGGATCCTGCGGTGGCAGCGATGTTCTCCCCGTTTATCGAGCTGGTTGGCAACTGGGACTCTGGTCAGTTGGTCTGGCAGATGTACGGCACCACAGTCACTGCCGAACAGTTGAAGCCGGTCGCGAAAGAACTGTTCGGTGATTTGATCCGCGTCTCCAGCGGCAGGCTCGATGAAAACGAGCTGTTCGCACAGTATTCCGGCGGTGCTCTGAAATTGGGCGAAAACGTTGCTGTCGGCTACGACCCGAAAGCGCCTGCTGCTGCTGCTCCCGCCGCCCAGCCAAAAACAACCGGTAAAAATCCCGACTCGGGATTGGACGAAGGCGATCAAGCGATCTTCGAAACTTGCGATCTGCTCGACCAGGCGATCGACAAAGAGATCAAGGTTCTCTACGAACAAGCAAGAGATGCGAAAGGCGATCAAGGTCGCGCCGTGCGCGCTCACATCGAAGCGCTGCAGTCGCTCAAACAAAGAGTGGAAGAAGGATTTCACGACTATGTTGAAAAAGTGCCGCGCCAGGCACCGGCACTAGCTGCAAAATAGAAGCGCTGACTGAAGCAGAGCGATCTGGAGACGGCACTGCAGCAGCGCTGCCGTTTTTCTTTGTGATGCTTGTGCAGCGCCGGGCTCCTGCCCGCCATCGGAACTGCATGAAAGTAGTGTCGTCGCGAATGTGTTCGGCAAGGAGTCGCGCGCTTACAACAACCTGCGCCGGCAATCGGCGCAGAAGACCCGCAGCCCATGCGGTTTAAAGAAGCGCACTTCGCTCCACTTGCGACTGTATGCCATGTACAAGTGATCGTCGGCCATGCCGCGATAGGCGATATGCACCTTTCCGTTGCAGCACTGCTGCGCCTCATCTTCTTCCGGCGCAGGCGCTACTGGTTCTGGTTTCTTCTTGAAGATTCCCACAACCTTCTGCCAGAGAGTTTCGCTCATTGCTAGAACTCGCCTGTCTTGCGGGGACTGTGCATGGGTGAGTATTTCGCGGGCAAGATGATGGTGAATGTGGAACCTTTAGCAATTGTCGATTCGACATCGATGCGCCCGTGGTGCCTGGCGATGATCTCCTGCGTGATCGCCAGACCCAGACCGGTTCCACCGGTGGAAGCAGCGCGCTGTCTCGACTTGTCGGCGCGGTAAAAACGCTCGAAAATATGCGGCAGATCGTTTGCCTCTATGCCGATGCCGCTATCCGCGATCTTGATGACGACTGTGTCTGCGGTGGGAAGACTACAGATAACATTGATACTGCCACCGACGTTTGTATAGTTGACCGCATTGGTCAAAATATTTACCACGGCTCGCTGCAGCTGAATGGCGTTGCCCGGCACGGCTAGCTCTTTCCCTTCCATAGAGGGATCGACAGTCTGCAGCACGTGTATTTCTTTCTTTTGCGCTTGCGGACCGATCTGTTCGACAGCATCAGAGATGACTTGCAGCAAGTTGATGTTCTCCGCCCAATTTGTCTCTGAGCCGCCGTCCAATCTGCTTATATCGAGTAAGTCGCGCAGCAGGCTCTCCTGCCTGTCCACGAGCCGTTCTAGTGAGTCGAGAAACTGAACTCGCAGTTTTGGATCTTCGCCTGCGCCCGCTTGCAATGCTTCGACGACAGAACCGATGGCCATGGTGGGAGTCTTTAGCTCATGGCTGGCGTTAGCGATGAACTCCTGCCTGAGCCGCTCTTGCTCGCGCAAGCGGCCAATCATCTGGTTGAAGGAGAGCCCTAATTCACCGATTTCGTCGCGGCGTCTCACCGGAACGAATTCCGAGAGATCGCCTGAAAGAGCGATGTTGCGCGCCATCGCGCTCATCTCTCTTACTGGTCGGTTGACGCGCCGTGCCAGCCACAAACTGATCAATACAGTCACTACGGCTGTGGCTAACAGAATCTTCAAGAAGATGTAGAGGTCGCTGTTCAGCCGATGTTCGATGTCAAATAATTGAACGCCCATGCGGATTACACCGGTGGTGTGTCCAGCGGCGCGCACCGGATAGGCGACGAAAAGCCAGTTGGTGCGTGTGTAGTCAGCAACGATACCGGCCAATGCGTCGTTGATTTCGTGTTGATTCGAGATGTCTTCGTCGAACCTATTGGCACCCGAATCCGCAAGAACCCTGCCGTCCTGATTGACGACGGTGATCGAGACGCCCAATTTGAGCGCGTGACGATCGACTGCCGCCTTGATGCGCGCGCGCGACTCAGGTGAATCGAGGCGCAGGTCGTTGTCAATCTCGAGTGCCAGGTTGACAGCCTCGACCTCGAGAGAGTTGTGGAGGTCGTTGATCGACTCCGCTTTGATAACCAACAAGGCCCACAGGCTCACTGTCACGAGCGCGATTGTAATCACCAATAGATATGTGATCAGCAGTTGGTTGGCAAGGCTGCTGAACAACCATTGATACGCGCGTCTGACAATACCCATTAAAAGAAATCCGTTTCCACAAAGGTCATTTCAGCATTTCCTGATGGGATTCGCGATTACAGTATCCCTCGAGATATATAGTACCGATAAAGGTTACCGGCAGGATGACATCCCCGAAGAGCCGATGGGTAGAGCCTTTCGAAAACGCTTAAGACAATTTGGGGAAAACCGTGTCAAATTTATTCAGTGTCTCTATAATTGCCGTAGGTTCTGATAGGCGTTATGAGAACCAGCCCAACTGGAGGTCCATTTCGGAATGTCTGCTGTCGCAAACGTAACTGATACAACATTCGAGCAAGAAGTGCTCAAGTCAGATCTGCCGGTGCTGGTAGACTTCTGGGCTCCCTGGTGCGGTCCTTGCAAGGCGGTTGCGCCGGTCGTCGAGGACCTTTCCAAAGAGTACGAAGGGCGCTTGAAAGTCGTCAAACTGAACACCGACGAAAATCCCAAAACCGCTCAGGCGTACACCATTCGGGGTATTCCCAGCCTTTACTTGTTCAAGAGCGGACAGGTGGTCGAGCAAGTCGTAGGCGCCGTGCCGAAATCGACGCTCGCCAGCGCCATCAACAAGCACGTCTAAATCTGACGGTTCGGAGATAATCGCTCCGCTTCCGCACGCCTCTGGTCGGCGCCCGTCGCTGCGCTGACTAGATTGCATAGGACCTGGCAGGACTGACTCGAGCTTAATCTTGCCGCTTGGCGGCTGCCGCGTGACAAATTTTCGTGAGCGTGTGAATTTCGTTCTATCTTTGCCCATAATAGTTATAGAAGTGAACGAGGATCGCAAATGAAGGAAGCGCTCATAGTTTTCATCATCGCGCTTGTCATCGGCAGCATCATGAACGGCATGAAGGACCTGGACATGTGGGGTGTTAACTCCAGCTCTGCTGATTCGGCTGCGAATAAGATCCCGGCTGTTAACGAAGCAAGCTTCGATGCAAACGTGGTGCAGTCGAGTGTGCCGGTTTTGGTCGATTTTTACACGGATAACAGCGAAACCTCGAAGCAGATGGTCCCTGTTCTTGCTGCTCTGACAACAGATCTTGGTTCGTCAGTGAAAGTGTTCCGTATGGATGCAAATGAGAGCCCGGTGATCTCGGATAAATACAATGTGCAGGGCGTCCCGGACTTTGTTTTGTTCAAAAACGGCGAGAAGATCGACCATATGGTCGGACCCCAGACTAAAGAGCAGATGGTCAGCTTCTTGAAGAAGTACGTCAAGCTGCAGCTGGACGTACAGCCGAGTCCGCAAACCGATGGCAGCGGCAATACGCCTCCTCCCAGCTCCGGCACCTTCCAGGGCTAAACTGACTCTAGGACGGGATGGCCTGCTGCCAGTGCAGTCGGTAGCATCTCACCTGCCACTTTCGCCATGGGGTTTTTCCTGAGTCGGCGCCGGTGAAAAGCGGTTAGATTCCAGGATGCAACCCGGACTACAATAAGTTTGAAGGTTGAAAAGTGTGCCGATCTTACTGAGTCTTCACATCCCAGCGGGCTTTTATAAGGAACCAAAGCCTAATCTGGGCACATTAATAAGTAGAAGAAAGCAGAAGAGCAGGGCTTTCAACGGAAACAGTGAGAGAAATCGAGCGTCGCTCTAATTAGAATCCCTGCCGTAAAACTGCTGATAAGAATGGAAGTGACCAAATGAAGGAAGCGATCATAGTATTTGTTGTGGCCATGTGCGTCAGCTCGTTTTTCAACGGGTTGAGTTTTACTTCGCCGACTGACGAGGCGCCTACGTCTCCTCAGACGCAGATCTCTCAACCCAGCGGCGACCAGCCGGCCCCGCAAATAGGTTCGCACTCCTCATTTTCCAAATCCGGTCCTCAACCGAACGGGAGCGGTATGTGAAAGGGGCGATTATAGTCTTTATCATCGCGCTGGCGCTCACTTGTTGGGTGCCGGCTCTTATGGGCTTTAAATCTCCCGCCTACCCAGCCAAGGCCGGTATAGTCGGAGTCGCTCAGCCGCCGTTGGCTTCAGGGATGAAACGCGGCGATATGTTTATGCCTGAGGTGAAAGTTACCGATGGCTATCAGGGCGTTTACGTTATGACAAGAGTGGGCGATCGCGACAACGACCAGCCGGCAACGCAGTTTCCGCTGGGCGGAATCCAATATTAGTAGAAGGAAGGATCTGACATGAAGACATGGGCACGCTGGACATTCTTGACCTTGTGGCTTGTTGTGCTGCTGGTCTCCTCAACGTTCTGGAACCCATTCGCGTCGTTTCCCGCGCTGTTGAAGTACTCGGTTCTTTCAGTGATCAGCGCCGCGTTGTTCGGGGCGTTCATCATATTGATAGAGTTCTACATCCTTCTCACGATCATATTTCCGCTCCCGCCGCGTGCCGATTCGAAGGCACCCAAGGGTTTCTTCCGCACCTGGTTCAAGTGGGCGTATAAAGATCCGCCGATTAATCCGAAAGCGCCAAAGACTCTCGCCGAGCTCATCGGACAAGATGCTGCCAAATTGGAGATCAGCGAAGTCGTCGATATGATGATGAACGCCAAGAAATACGAAGCGTCCGGCGCGACTGTTCCGAAAGGTATGCTCTTTGTCGGACCACCCGGAACAGGAAAAACACTGTTTGCCCGTGCTATAGCCAACGAAGTCGGCGTTCCCTTCTACGTCGTCGAAGGTGGCGCCATTAGCGGTCTGTTCTTCGGTCTCGGCGTGCTCAAGTTGAAATTTCTTTTCGCGCAGATCCGCAAGCACGAGCGTTGCATTCTGTTCATCGACGAAATTGATTCCATGGGAGCCAAACGGAGTGTTGATCAGGGTTTTGGCGGCATCGCCGACATGAACATGACCTTGAATACCTTGCTTACCGAGATGGATGGCTTTCACGCTTCCAACTTGATGGTAATCGGTGCCACCAACAACGATGGCGTGCTCGATCCGGCTTTGATGCGCGCGGGACGCATGGACAGAAGAATCTACTTCCAAAATCCGACTCCGGAAGAGCGCAAAAAATTGTTCAGCTACTACTTAGGAAAAGTAGACGCCAGCACCGGTATAGACTTGGACGCCCTCGTGCTTTTGACAGGACAGTACTCGCCGGCTGAGATCGCTAATATCGTTAACGAAGCCGCACTGATTGCCCAGCGCCCGGGCGGCCCTGGCAAAGTCAACACAGAAACGTTGAAAAAAGCGCTCGATAAAGCCGAGATCGGCTTGGAACGCTCGATTATGGGCTCCGATCTGAATATCGTCAACGCCGATCCGTCTATTCGGTTGGACCACGTAATTGGAATCGATGACCTGAAAGTAGATGCGACCGAAATCGTTGACTTCCTGACGAAGGGCGAAAAATTGAAAGCTATCGGCGCCAAGATTCCCAAAGGCGTGCTTTTGATTGGTCCACCTGGCGTCGGCAAAACATTGCTGGCGAAGGCAATTGCAAACGAAGCCGGCGTGCCGTTCTACGGATTGTCAGCTTCCAACCTCCTTAGCGCCTGGCGCGGTGAAGGCGCTGCTCGCATTCGAGCCTTGTACAACCAGGCACGTAAAAGTCCGTCAGCGATTGTCTTCATTGACGAAATCGACGCCGTTGCCGGCAGCGTTTCCGACATGGGTACGCGCAGGACATCAGAGCTCAACCAGATCCTTACCGAACTTGATGGCTTGACGCGCAGCAACGTTATTACGATTGCCGCCACCAACCTCGAGCAGAATCTGGATCCAGCATTTGCCCGCGCTGGGCGCTTCGACCGGAAGATCTATATCGGCTTGCCCGATAAAGATTCTCGCAAAAAGCTTTTTGAGCGATACTTGAAAGATGTTCAATTAAAAACCGAATTCGATCTGGAGCAGTTGTCCAAGATTTCGGTCAACTTCTCCGGCGCGGATGTCGCATCGGCTGTGAATGAAGCGGCGATGTTGGCGGTGCGCAAGGGCAAATCGCTCGTCGACGAGTCTGACCTCGAGGAAGCTGTGGACAAACTTTCAGTAACGGCGGGAAGCAAGCTCAACACCAGTGGTATCAACCTCTCCCGTATGCCCGATCTGGACGTAAAACTCGATGATATCAAAGGGATGGATGGTGCAAAAGCTGAGGCTGCTGAAGTGGTGGCTATGCTCAAGTGCGCAAATCTGATTAAGAAGAGCGGTTTGAAGACGCCCAAGGGTATCTTGTTAGTTGGTCAACCTGGGACCGGGAAAACTATGCTGGCAAAGGCGATCGCTAATGAGGCAGGAGTTCCGTTTTATGCTCTCAGCGGCAGCGATTTCGTTCAGGTCTGGGTCGGATTAGGCGCTCAACGCATCCGTGCCGTCTACGAGCAAGCCAAACGCAGTGGCAAGCCGGCCATCGTTTTCATTGATGAAATTGATGCGCTCGGTCACGCACGCGGACGCGACAGAGGCGCAGGCGGCAAACAGGAACACAATCAGACACTTAACCAGTTCCTCGTCGAGCTTGATGGATATGGCAAGCACAACGTTCTCACCATCGGCGCCACCAACAATTCGAACTTGCTGGACCCGGCGCTGACTCGACCAGGCCGATTCGATCGCATCATCAACATCCCCTTGCCGAACATGGAAGGACGTGAAGCCATCATCAGAAGCTACGTCACCAAGACTAAGTTGGACTCGATCATCAAGCCGCTCGAGATTGCGCGTATGACGATCGACAGCTCAGGTGCGGATCTGGCGGCTATCGTCAACGAAGCCGGCTTGTTCGCTATCCGTGACGGACGCATCGTCATCGAGCAGCATGACATGATTAAAGCGATTCAACGAATTCAGTTCGGCATGTCGTACGCTGGACACGTCAATCTGGAAGAGTTGATGGCTACTGCTTTCCACGAAGCTGGGCATGCCGTTGTTTGCTATTACAGAAACAGACGCGATCGCATTCAGGTCCTCACTGTAGTTCCCACCGGCGGCGCTCTGGGCTATCTGTGGAGAGCCAAGAAAGATGAAATTCATTGCAAAAACAAAGAAGATTATCTCGTCAACATTGAAGTATCGCTCGGTGGACTGTGCGCTGAGACATTGACCATGGAGACAAGCACTGATGGTGTCAGCAGCGACCTGCGCACTGTTGCCGGCATGGCAGAGCGAATGATCCGCTCCTTCGGAATGGGATCATTCAAATTCAATACCAATACTGCCTACGGAACGTCCGGTTGGTATCAGAATGACTCTCCTTCAGGTGAGACACAACGTGAAATCGAACTCGAGATCAAGAAAGTTGTTGATTTCTGCCACGAGAACGTGACGAACTTGTTGCGCTCGAAGCGCGCAGAGTTGGAAAAGATTGCAAGAGCGCTGCTCGAGAAGGAGACCCTGTACTACAAGGACATCGTCAACATTCTCGATCCAAGCCGTTCTGATGCCGATATAGACCACGAATTGGAAACGATGGGCGAACGCAAGATGGTTGGTAAGCTGCCCGTAATCAACTTCGACACGATTCCAGGGTTGGAGAAACTGCTGGCTGACAGGGAAGCACTGAGCAGCGCTAGCGGTTCTACAACCGAATCGGCCGGCACGAGTTCCAACAGCACAACCCCTGGTAGCACGGGCTCCGGCGGTTCGACGTCCAGCGGTTCCAGTGGAACTAGCACCGGATCAGGCTCCGCCACCGGGAACGACCCGGGCAGCGGCGGAGTGCCGAACAACAATCGCACGCCTGAGTAGGACTCCACATATAAAGAGAAGCGGCTTGCCCAACAGGGTGAGCCGCTTTCATTGGGTAGGAAAACAGGCGTCACAATCGCACTCCAATGACATCGCCTATGTCATACAATGATCTCGTTGTTTGATTGAAGCTGAGAGCGGTTGGTTCAACCGCAAGCATGGAGCGTATGAGCAAGTTTCTCATTATCGCCATGGCTGCCTCCCTGTTTGTGGGCACGTCGGCGCAAGCCGCTTGGTCTGCGCCCGTGCAGAGCAAAGTGACGATGTCGCAAGAGAAAGCGGATAGCCTGCGAGAGATGGCGGAGGAGCTCTGGCAGAAAGAAGAGTTCAAAAGCGCCAAAAGCGCTTATGAAACTTTGCTCTCCGATGCTGACTGCGGCAAAGACAGCGGTTGGCTGGAGATGCGGCTCGGCAACTGTCTGACACGATTGACTAAATATTCGCAAGCTGATCCGTTGTTCAAAAAAGCACTGGCTCGCGCCGAAAGCGACAGAGATGTTGAACTGCAAATTGCTTGCCTGGTTGGACTCTCTGCCTGTCAGTACTATCGAGACAACTACAGCGAGGCGGAAAAATACGCTCGCCGTGCTTTGCAAATCTGTCCGGCGAAGCCTAAAGGAGATTACTCACAGGCACAGATGGAGCTGTTTGTAGGAGAGACGCTCTATAAGCAGCTACGTTACGATCAGGCAATAAGTTTTTACGAGCAGTCTATTCAACACTGCAAAGATGATGTACGCACCGAGCGAGACGCGCTCTCCGGCGCAATTGCCAGCTACGAGCGCATGAAGCGGCACGATAAGGCGACCAAGTATTGCGAGCAGTTGGCGGCCATCGATCGCAAACTGTACGGCGACCAATCTCTCGATTACGCCTGGACTTTAGAACGACTGTCACTCTGCTATAACGCCGTGGGCAATGCGAAAGGCGAACCGCTTTACGAGAAAGCGATCTGGATTTATCGCAAATCAAATGCTGACCGTCTCTTGAAAGAGTTCGGTCTCGACGACTCCGCTCCCATGCCGACCAGTCAGGACGAGTTTCTCCGCCGCAAGGACCGCAAGGCGAGAATCCTCAGACTGGTATATGGCGGCGGCTATCGCGGATTTTCTGATGAAGACGCTTTTCTCGAGGCAATTCCGCTCTCGACTTCTCTCGATCGCATTTCCTCCGGCGCCTGGACGACCGAGCGGCGCAAAGTGGAAGCACCCGGCTATGTCTGGCTCGATCCCGGGGTTGAACCGAAGGCAGTACTGATCTGTGTTCACGGCTTAGGGCTTGAACATAAATCCTTCGATTCCTTCGCTCGCCGCATCGCTCCCGAGGGTTTCATCACCGTCGCATTCGATGTGCGCGGCTTTGGCTCTTACCTGACGGACAAGGGGCGGGAACGCCTGGACATGGACGGTTGTATCGATGATTTGAAAACGGTGGCCAAGGTTTTGCGCCGCGACAATCCGAATCTGCCCCTGTTTGTTCTCGGTGAATCGATGGGTGGCGCTATCGCCCTGCGCTTGACCGCGGAGGCGCCCGATCTGATCGACGGGCTCGTCTGCTCCGTGCCCTCGGGCAGTCGCTACAAGTCGAGACGCACCGCCCTCAATGTTGCTCTGCGCTACATCGGCAACAAAAACAAACCGTTCAATGTTGGTGCCGGTGTCGTTAAACAAGCGACCAATCAGAAGAGCGTGCGCGACGAGTGGACCAACGATCCGATGGGGCGGCTTAAACTTTCGCCCAGCGAGCTTGTGCAGTTTCAACGATTCATGGATGCCAATGCCAAATACGCGAAGCGCATCAAGGTGACGCCGGTAATGATCTTCCAGGGCGATGACGACAAGCTCGTGAAGGAGAAAGGTACGTACGATCTGTTCGAAGCGCTGCCGTCGCAAGACAAAGCTATGGTCATCGTCGGCAGCACCGAGCATCTGATTTTCGAAGCCGGGCAGTTTCGCGATGGGCTGGCAATGGGCGTCGTCGGTTGGCTGGAGTCGCATGTGCCCGTCTGCCAGATTGCCCCGGGGCAGACGACTGCGGTTAGGCCGGTCGACGCCACGGCGGCGCGATAGTCGTGGGGGTTCTACGAGCGCCCGCGTAACTTCCCCGTATGCCTGAGCCCTTTGCGCTGCCAAAATATCGAAGCTCGGTATATTTGCAGAAGGGGTTGTCTTTGTCGCGCAACTCATCCGACAGTTTCGATATTACCCGCATAAACGGCTCGCCGGTCGTAGGACTGGGCAGAGTGGCAGATGTGAACTTCGCCCCTGATCTCCCTGATTGGCGCGCTGATCAGCTTCTGGCGCAGGCGGCGCCACCGGTGCGGGAGCAGCCGGCAGCGCCAGGGACTGTCACTGACCAGACGCAGTCGGGGGCACAGGCGCCGCCAGAGACCGCGAAGAGTCACTTAGAAGCAGTGGCCCAGCAGAAGATAACCAGTTCGAAGGAGCTCGACCAGTTTAACAAAAACATGACGGCGCTGGAAAGCCGCGGACTGAGCCAAAAAGAGCTGGACGGCACTTACACCAACATCGCGAGAATTCTGGAAGCCACCGGTCCGACAGCCGCACGAGCGAAGGATATGGTGCATATCGGCGAGCAAACGATGCGCAACGCTGCGCATCCGACCGATATCGATCAAGGCTTTCACGACACCTGCAACGTGACGACGGTCGAAGTGCGCACCTACTCACGTACTCCCTCGGCTGCAGCGAAGCTCGTTGCTGATGTTGCGACGACCGGCAGTTATGTCACCGCAGACGGTACCACTATCAAGATAGATTCGGACAGTTTAAAGCCTGATGATGAGTCGAATTCCAGTGGCTCAGTCGACCGCAATCGCAATCTTGCCTCACAAGTGTTTCAGGTGACGGCAGCCAACATTCACTGGCAACGCGCTGACACAGACCCCTTCGGCAATTATCAAACCAAAGGGACGCTCAAATTCGAGCAGCACAACAACAAACGCAGTCTTATGAGCCAGTCCCCGGACACCGGCGAGAGGCTGATCAATTACGGTGTGCATCCAGCGAAAGAGCTGGCACGGGGACCGGCGCTCAGCTGCTCGGAGTTGCCCGATATAGAGAATCAGATTACGGCACTGAACGAGTCTGGATTTGTCGTGGAGAATCAGATTCACGGCGGTGCCAACACCGTTCATGTTTCATCCGAGCAGGATCTGGCCAACGTGCTGAAAAACATCAAACACGATGCCAAAGGCAATAAGATGCCGGTTGTCATTCGCGTGCATACAGGCAACGAGCCGTTCTTGAGTGACCAGGGCGGCGGCTTTTCTCGCAGTCGGGGCGTATGGCACGTGGTCAATGTCGTTGATTACGATGAAACCACTGGCAAAGTGACGGTAGATAATCAATGGGGTAAGAGCTGCGACCACGTGATGAAAATCAAAGATTTATACACGGCGACACTGGAGCCGCCCAACAGCTACTGGCAGCTTTTGCACGAAGGCATGATCGACATTCTTCTTCATCACAAGAATCCGTGGAAAGAAGATCCGATGTGGATTCACTAACACCATCTACGGTGCGAAAATATATCCTGCGAACGGGCGGGTGCTTAGCCTGCCAAAGCCGCTGAGGGCGTATCGGCGCAGCTCGAATATGCGCACTGGCGCATCGACGCCCTGTACGAACACTCGCAGGATCAGTTCATGCTGGTGCGAATCTTCTATCGGTGGAAAGTCGAGGCGTATCGGCGCGTTGTCGCTGATGTCGGAGACTGCGGCAGTGCTAGTGGCGATGCAATCGGAGCCGGAGAAGATGCGCAAGCAGACTTCGCCTGTCGTGAGCGGGACATCCACGACCGGTGCTAAAAGTATAGCCGTAAGTCTGGGCTTCGACAGTCGTATGCGGTAAGTGAGGAATGGAACGCGCAAAAGACTGAGACTGGGTTGCAGGCGAAATCCCGTATTAGAACCGCAGAAGATGGCGGAATCGTCCTTCAGCTGTTGGAAGCCGACGTTCATCAAGTTCCAGGCGTCGAAGGTGTTGCGAAAGCGATCCGACCAGAAAACAACGCGGCGTTGGCGGAAGAGATCAAGCTCCTGGCTGATCAACTTGCCTTTCATGCGCACAGCGTTCAGCTCTTTCTCGAGATGCTCTACGCGGGACTGCAGTTCGGACACCGAGGGCTTTTCTTGCGCCTGTGCATCAGCAACGCTCGCTAAACCGTCGCTATCAGTGATTTGCAGGAGTCTGCTGGGTGTCTCTGTTTGCATCTTCTAAACTCCCGTTCCTGTGTAAGTCATGCGAATAAAAGCGGACGGGGGCAGCCACGACACCTCTGACTGCTCGCTTTCCTTCGGTACACTGATGAAGCGCAGGAGAAACTCCTGGAAGTGCGAGTTTTTAATTGGTGCAAACTTCACTTCGATCTCTTTCTCTTGTTCGCTGCGTACGATTTCCATATTGGACGCCTCGCGCACCAAATTGCCGGAGGTCGTCAGAATCTCGACGGCGACGTCGCGCACAGGCTCTTGGTCTCCGGGGGAGGCGGAAGGAAATCGGATACCGGAGAAATTGTCGAAGTCAGAGCGGATCAAAACCTCGCTCACTGTTGCTGGTATACAGCCGGAGCTCAATGAATAGCTCGTCGAATGCGCAAGGAGTCGGGCTATCTCCTCGAGCCACTCGTTTTCAACAACTTCCTGTCTGTAGTCGTCGTACACTTTTTTGTAGGCGTTGCGCTGAATTTGCCGGCGCAACTTGCCGTCTTCGATCAAGCGGCAGATACCTGTGTACCAATCTTCAGCAGTGTTTTTGACGAGTAGTCCAGTGGTGCCGTTCTCGACGCAAGACGAGTAGACGCTGACGTCGGAGTAGATGCCGGCGACTTGAGAAGCGCCGTAGTCGCGGAATTTGGTGTTCGTTTTCGAGCGATGAAACGGCGTGTCTTCAAGCGGTGCCAGACCGATGTCAAAACGCTGCTCGGCGAAAGTGCGTAAAAACTTCTCGTAGTTCGATATCAGCGGTTTAAACCTGATTCCGTGCACGCCCACCAGATCAGCCGGCTGGCAGCCCCACACAGTCATCTCTACACCATCGCCGTACTTCTGCAGAGCGCGTCTGAGGGCGTTGGCAAAAAGCAGATATTGATTGTCGACTATGCGGGATGTGGCATAAACGAGTTTGACAGGTCCACAATGATTAGTCTGGTGCTCGCGTCCGGCTACCATGGCGAAATCGAAGCCCGCTTTGAGCAGACGCACTTTGTCGTTAAAGCCCAGAACGATGTCGCGCAAGGCCGGGCTATACACGCGAATCAAAGTGGCATGGCGCAAGTATTTTTCCAGCTGCTGAATGCGCAACGGCAGCCGGTGATAACGAGCCAGCTCCGGGTCGCTTTCAAACGGTACGTCCCAGAAGTTGTCGTCCAGATCGAAGACGATCGGTTTGTGAGTTGACAATGCCTCGCTCAAGAGGTGTGCGTAAGCAGGCTCGGTGTTGCGACAGAAAACCACGACATCGGCCCAGTGCACCAGTGACAATGATGCCCGGCTTTCCAGGCTGCTGCGCAACTGAATTTTTTTCTGTCGCGCCAGAGCGGAGAGAGGTTTGAGGACACCGATCTGGCACGATGCGATCGTCGACGGTACGATTGCGGCAATGCGAGGAGGACGTTTACCGAAATTTTGCATAGTCATTTCTCAAGCCCTCTGCGCCGGCAACATCAAGCCGGTGCGTGTCGCGTGCGCGATTTCGCTCAGATAGTAGTCGACCATCTCTCTGGGCGGACCTTGTGCCACCACCTGCCCTTCGTGCAGGATCAGGACTTTGTTGCACAACTGTTCGATCTGCTGCACGTTGTGCGAGACGAGCAGAACGATTTGCGAGCTGTGAAACAGTTCCTTCATGCGGTTCGACGCTTTGGCAACGAAGTGTGCGTCGCCGGTGGAGAAGATCTCATCGACGAGAAGGATCTCCGGCTCGACGAATGTGCCAATCGAGAAGGCCAGGCGCCCGTGCATGCCGGAAGAGTAGTATTTGATCGGCAAATCGATTTTATCACCAAGCTCCGAAAACTCGATGATGCGCCCTTCCAGCTGTTTCATCTCGCGGTAGGAGCGACCGAGCATGGCGCCATTCAAGTAGATGTTCTCGCGCCCGCTGAGCTCGAAGTCGAAGCCGGTACCGAGTTCGATCAGGGGCGATATTTTGCCGCGCACGCGCACTTCACCTGAGTGAGGCGGATAAATGCCGACGATCATTTTCAACAGAGTGCTCTTGCCGGCGCCGTTGAGCCCGATGATGCCGACGCGGTCTCCGCCCCGGAAAGTGAGGTTGATGTGTTTGAGAGCTTCGAACTCGACGACCTCGTCGCGTTTGCCTGTAAAAAATCCCAGGACGGCTTCTTTCAATGCCGGAGAGGGATTCCGATAGATGCGGAAGTGCAGGCAGGCGTCAAAGATGTCGATTCCTGTGCTCACTGTTACAACCTATAGATCAAGTCGCGCTCGGTCTTGTACATCATGTAGAGAGATGCGGCCATGGCCAGAGAAGCGACGCCGACCGGGATCAGCCACTCCGGCGCGGTGGGCAGGCGCCCGTCATTGATGGTGACACGAAAGAGGTTGATGAAGTAATAAATCGGATTGAGAAAGAAATAGCTGCGAAACTGCGCCGGAATCTGATCCAGTGGGTAGATGATAGGAACCAGATAGAATGCCGCGCTCAGCACAATTTTGATGATGTGAGTCAGGTCTCTGAAGTAGATGGTGAGAATGGAAAGCGCGATCGCCATGGCCAGATTGAAGACTGTCAGTACTGCCACCGCCAACGGTACCAAGAGCAGCGTCGGCGACGGGTGCAAACCGATGAATAATCCCAGTATCAGCATGCTGGAAAGGCTGAGGGCGAAGTTGACGCCTTCAGTCCCTACCGCCACGAGCGGGAAAAATGTTTTCGGTATGTACACCTTTTTCAGGAAATGCTCGTTTTGTACGATCGATATGCCGCCGTTGATGATCGAGTCAGAGAGAAACTGCCAGGGAAGAAGGCCGGTAAAAACGAAGACGGCATAGTTTTGCGCGTTGCGGTGAAAGAGCAACGAAAATACGGTGGTGAGGACGACCATCGTCAGAAGCGGGTTGAGCAGGCTCCAGGCGAAGCCTAATATAGAACGGCGGTAGCGGCGGCGCAGGTTGTTGATGACGAACGATGCCAGCGCGAATTTGACGTGCTGAAGCTCTCTGGTGGCACGCGCGATAAATTGCAAGAACGATTCCCGCGGTCGGGTGGCGCTCTTCTTTTTGGTGCCCTCTGATTTGGGCGCGATTATTGTTGTTGATTCTGCTTGCAATTCCATCAAGCCGAAAATTTGCCCGCAAGCGGTGCAGCGCCAGGCGATGACCGGTTGACAATTATACTCTCGGCTGGCGTTTATCTTTCGGAGAAGTATGTAAGCAAACCGTCTATTGGCGGGCGTTGCCAACCGGCTTTGTTAATATCAAATTAGATTAGCGTCCGTTCATTGCCGTGGCGCGATATCTCTGTCGGCCAGGCCAATCCATGCCGTTTCATTCTGCACCATATCTGGTGGCGCTCAGATCGATGCGCTCGATCGCCCGGAAGAGGTCTGCCGCCTGGCGATAATCTCGTGCTGTAATTTGACGACTCACTTTTAAGGGCCCTTTTGGTAGATAATTGAGTCAGAGATCTAAGTGACTGGTTATATCGCAGCCAGTTTAAGAATCCCGGGCGGGACGTGCGGATCCAATGCAAAGAGGTTTTAATGAAGGTCGAGAGGAGATTTGAAGCGCCGATGAGCAAAGTAACGACCTTCTTGGCATTGATTCTTTCAGTGTTCGTCGTAGCCGGATGCGGGGGCGAACAGGGTACTGCCCCGGTGAGCAAGACCGGATGGGGCTTTGTCGACCGCAAGGGCACATTGGTCGTGAAAACGCAGTTCAACGGCGTCGAGCCATTTTCCGACGGTATGGCGGCTGTGATCAGCAGTGACCGCTGGGGCTTTGTCGACGGCAAGGGCAACATGGTGGTGCAGCCCTCGTTTGAGAACGCGCAATCCTTCTCGCACGGCTTTGCCGGAGTCTCCGATAGAGGCAGATGGGGTTTTATCGATAAGCATGGCAGTTGGCTCGTAAATCCGCAGTTTGACGACGTCAAACCGTTTTCGAAGGACGATTGGGTGGCCGCCGTCAAAAGCGGCGACCGCTGGGGATTTATTGATGACAGCGGAGCCAGATTGCCTATCATCGAGATGTACACGGAGACCTACGGGTTCACAGAAGGGCTTGCGGCTGTTCTCGACCGCGGCATACACTGGGGTTTTGTCGACAAGAAAGGCAAGATGGTCATACCGCCCATCTATTCTTCGGTCACTCCCTTTCATGATGGCTTTTCCGAAGTGACGCGCGCCGACGACAAAGCGTTCGGACTTCTGGATAAGGGCGGCGTCTTCGTGCCGAAAAATAAGGATGGGGCGCCTTCGAACTTTTCTGACGGACTGGCACTCTTGGAAGAGAAGGATAAATACGGATTTATCAATCTCAAGGGCGAACAGATTGTAAAACCGCAGTTTTTCGCGGCGGAGCACTTTAAGGAGCATATGGCTCTGGTGAAGACTGCTGACGGCTATGGCTTCATCAACAACAAGGGCGAGTTCGTTATCAAGCCGCGCTTCGAAGATGCCGAGTCGTTCTCCGATGGGCTGGCAGCCGTCCGCACCAGTGCCGGTAAATGGGGATACATCGACACAACCGGCAATATAGTCGTCGAGCCTGTGTATGACAAGGCTAACTCTTTCAGCGAAGACTTCGGCGCTGTAAACGTGCAGTGAGTCCGGCTCGGGCCGTTGATGAAATGATATGATGCAGCGCGGTTTTGTGTTGTCCGCGCATACCGTAGAGCTTGTCGAGGTCTGGAGACGTGGCAGTTAAATCCGTTTTGGTCACAGGCGGTACCGGCTTGATCGGCTCGCATCTTTCCGGGCGATTGGCTCAGGACGGCTACGACGTCACTGTCTTGGGTCGCAGCTCCAGGTTTGCGGTGCCCGAGGCTGTGCCGGACGAACTGCGCTCCAAAGTTTGCGTTGTCTCGGCTGCTCCTGGTGATTTTGAGGTGCTGGAAGAGCAGGTGAAAAATGCCGACGTCATCTTTCACAAGGCCGTCAGTATCGGCATGGCAGGCTCGGTGGAGAGTGCACGCGATTACGTGGGCGCCAACATGGCCGACACCGCCGGACTGATCGACGCTCTGCGCTCGTCAGGCAGTCGCGTCAAGAAAGTGATTCTCGGATCGTCTGTGAGCGTATACGGAGAGGGTGTTTATAGTTGCGGCAAGTGCGGGAAGGTGCGTCCCCAACCGCGCAGCGTTATTCATCCGGTATCGAATCCGGTGCGGTGGGATCCGTCATGCCCGAATTGCGGCGCCGACATCAAACCAGTGACTACGCCGGAAGCCTCCGACAGGCACGGCGAATCGATATACGCGGTGACAAAAAAGGCGCAAGAAGATCTGCTGTGCGGAGTTTGCCGCCAACTGAATATTCCTCTGTCGGTGCTGCGATATTCGACTGTCCTGGGTCCCGGGCAATCCTGGCACAACCCGATCACGCGGGTGCTCGAGCTGCTCAGCGGCGATAAGCAACCGACGCTGCACGAAGATGGACTGCAAACGCGCGAGTTCGTTTTCATCGAAGACGTGGTAGAAGCTAACATGCAGGCGATGTTGAAGCAGGATCAGGCGATTGATTTTTTCAACGTTTCGACAGTGCGCATGACGCTGCTCGATTTCACAAATGCGTTGGCCAAGGCCATGGCCAACTCGCTGAAAACCAAGCCCATCGAACCTGTCGTCGATGGCCGGCTCACCGCCGGCGATGTTCGACACTGTTGGGTTGATTGCTCGAAGCTGGAAGAGAAGTTCGGTTTTCGTGCGCATCGGCAGTCGCAGGAAGGCATTCAAAGTCTGACGGACTGGTTTGTCCGCTATAAAGGTTTGACCTCACGCAGCGTCTCCGGCTAGCTATGCCAGTCTTGGCTTGGGCTTAGAGAACTTCTTCTGGGCGTAAAGATCGTCATCTTCCATGATTTTGTAGTACTGCGGCATAATCTGCTCGACTGTCCCCACGTCGACAATCTGTCCACCGTTGACCAGAACTGCTTTCTGGCAGTAGTCCGTCACCATGCGTGTGTTGTGCGTGACGAAGAGGATAGTTTTTCCTGCGCGTTGCAGCTCTTTGATTTTGAAGTGGCACTTCTTGATAAAACGCTCATCGCCAACTGCGAGCGCTTCATCGACGAGGAGAACATCGGGATCGACGGAGATGGCTGTGGAAAACGCCAGCCTTACCGTCATGCCACTCGAATACGTCTTGAGCGGTTGATCGAAGAAATCTCCGATGTCGGCAAATTTCGCGATCTCGTCCATGCGCTCGGTCATCTCGTCTTGTGAGATGCCCAGCATCATGCCATTAAGCATAACGTTTTCGCGCCCGCTGAACTCAGGCTGAAAGCCTGCGCCCAACTCCAGTATCGCAGTCACTCTGCCGCGCACGGTTATCTTGCCGCTCGTCGGTTGAAGCACGCCGGCGATCAGTTGAAGCATCGTCGATTTGCCCGCGCCGTTGGGACCTAGCAGTGCCGTCGTGCAGTGCTCGAATTTGACGTTGATGTTTTTCAGCGCCCAGTACTCTCTGTGATAACAACGCTTGTTGCCTAGAAGAATCTCTTTCAAGCGATCGGTCGGCCGTTCGTAGATGTCGTGTCGTTTGGACACATTTTCCAGCTCCACTTTGTAGACCGTATTGCTCATTGGTTACATCACATCCGCGAAAGACTTCTTGGTGTTCATGAAAAACCGATGCCCCGCAAGACAGATGACCAGTGCCACTGTCGTGTAGACCGCATACATTTTCCAATCCGGCGGGCGTCCGTCGAGCAGGACATGCCTGTAGTCCCCAACGATTCCTGCCATCGGATTCAGCCAGAGCATGAACTGCAGATTGGCAGGCAGCGCCGTCGGCGGGTAGACGATGGGCGTGGCGTACATCCAGGCGGAGAGCGCCAGAGTCATGACGTGGCGGAAATCGCGGATGTACACACCGAGACTTGCTAACCACCAGCTCAGTCCCGAGACGAACAGTACCTGTGACACCAGTATTAGTGGCAAGAACAAGGCGGTGACATGCACCTGATGGAAGAAAATAATGGTGGCGACAAAGAGAATTCCCAGGGCCGGAAGCTCGTTCAGGACGGCGCTTATGACGCCGACCAGAGGAAGAATCTCCAGCGGGAAAACGGCGCGCTTGACCAGATTCGGTGACTCGAGAATGACGGTGGTCGATCGTGACAATGAGTCTGACAGGCAGGACCAGGGCAGAAGACCTGCCATAAGATAGAGGGCGAAGTTGCTCATGCTTCCGTCATTGCCCAAGCGCACCTTCAAGACGACGCAGAAGAGAAACGTATAGAGGATGAGGTGACCAATCGGATTGATCACCGGCCAGAGTGTGCCTAAGAGAGAACCGCGATATTTGCCGGAGAACTCGCGTTTTACCATGAGCCCAATGAGCTCGCGGCGGGCCCAGAGCCCTTCCGGCGGCTCGGATGGGCTGCCATCGCTGAGCTCTACGATGCGCACCGGACGAGACGATGCGTACTCGCTCATCACTGCCGGGCGCTGGCGTTCTTTCAGCGCTGTACTGGCGGCTTGCTCTTCTTTAACCGGCATCGAGGCTCCCATACCGCAGCAAAGGGGCGGATGCCAGGATGGTAACACGCCCCTTTGAGTTGCTCATGTCTCAGAGCTAATGTTCTGCCGAATTGCCGGCCGGTGCAGCAGCGACCGAATCTGATTTGGCGCTGGGCGGCAGGTTGAAGCGTGAAGCGAATGTACCGTACTCCCACTTCAGTGCTGTTTGCGGCGGCAAGGCATAAAGGTCGACTGTGTTCGCCTGCTTTCCTTGCTTGTTATCGAAGAGGACTATTCCCAGATATCTGTTGCCGAAGTAGAAGACCTCGTCCGAGCGCGGCAGTTTTTTATCACTGATCACTCTGTCGTCTTCGATTGGATCGCCGGCATCGGCTGGTGCCAACTGTTTTAGTGTGGCGAGAGCTTGTTCTTTTGTAATCGAAGGGGTGTACACGACTTGCAGCTCGTAGCAGCGGTCGTCCTTGCACTGTGCCATATACTGGCCACCTGTGGCACTCTTGAAGCGCGAGATGTATTGTGTCTTGCCGCCGCTGGACGCCGCCGGGTGCGTGTCGACAATGAAGGTGGCATGGGCGTTTTTAAAAATCTGCTCAGGCATGCCGGCTTTGACGCTCTCTAGAGGTACGGTCCCCTGCGGTGTTACTTGCGTCGTGCCAGTTTCGCTGGCGCTGATGCAAGAACTGAGAATCATGGCGCAGAATCCGGCTCCGGCAACCACTTTAGTTGCCTGAACGGCACGCTTAGCTTGAAACATTGTCATTCTCCAAAAGTCGCAAAATCGATCACGTTCAGTCTAACCGGCTCAGGCTGCCGAATGTTGCCCTCGTAAAGGGCTGAGAATTAATCATAAGCAATATTGACTCTAGCTAACGTTCGCTTTCGCCGTCTTGCTCCATCAGTGAACGAGCCCGTTCGAGCAGTCGTTCTTTGCGCTCCGGAGCCACTTCCTCCAGGTATGTCTCCAGCGCCACCATTGGTGATGCAATAGTAGACTCGGTCAGTTGAGGCAAGCGAGCGCGACTGTGACTGGCGATGATCTCCGGTTGAAGCTTGATGCTGAGCGCATCGGCGCCATGTCGACGTAAAACATCTTCGTCGATCAGGTCGAGCTGTTCTTGCTTGATTTTGTAACGCAACCGCAGCACACAACCGGGCGTAACGGCAGAATCAATCTTATGCGTAAGCTTTTCCAGCGGCTCGACCTCCTCGGTCAGATCAACGTCTACGGTGACGAACGAGCGAGGTTGAATGGAGTGGAATTCGAACGCGGCCTTGCCACGTTCGAGCTGGACGTGCACAAAACCTTTATCCTCCTTCTCTTCGCCAAAATCTATTCGTTCGAGACTGCCTGCATAAAGCGCCAACGGCCTCTCTTGCCGCACCACCTGATGTTTGTGAATGTGACCGAGTGCGACATAATCGACTCTGTCGTCTACAAAAATCTCCAGGGGAAACGTGAGCGTATAACCGATCAAAAGCTCTTGTTCGATGCCCGCCGTCGCGGTATCGACGCTCATGTGGGCAGTGACTACCGTTGGCAGCGATGCGTCCAACTCGTCGTAATAACCGTGCAGGAGATCGGTGACGTTTTCGATGAGCATGCGATCGAGAGCGGCTGCCGGCAAGTTAGCATAGCGCTCCAGAGTGAGCATCTGGTGGCGGGTCACGTGCGGCAAACCGATCAACTGAAACGCACCGGATTTGGTGTCAACGAGTTGCCTGGTCGGTTTATCGATGGTGATGACACCGGGCACCTCCAGGCTCTGGAAAACCGACATGGCGTGACTGGACGTCGAGCGCAACACCTGGTCGTGATTGCCCACTAAAAGCGCCGTCTTGATCCCGGCATCGGAGAGCCTTTTCAGCTCGCGCGCGAAATACTTTTGATAGACCGGCTCCGGAGTGGCTGTTTTATAGGCATCGCCAGAGAAAAGAAAAAAATCTACGTCATGCTCGATGGCGTAGTCGACCGTTTTCGCCAGAGCGCCGACGAAATCTTCGAAGCGCACGTTGAGCCCCGTGACAGGATTGATCCGGCCGTGCGATTCGCCCGAGCCGAAATGAATGTCCGAGACGTGTATGAGCTGTATCGCCATTACAGTCCGTGAGAAGCAACAACAGATGCAACATTTTAACAAATCCGCCACCTCTCGGCTGACGCCATTACTTTTCGGCGTTTCCACCGTATCATTGGGGTTTGGCAGAAACCCTTCAGACCGTTGGCGAATTTGAGATGGCGAAATTGCACCGGGGCGAGCAATCTTTGATGCGGGGACAGCGCGTCACCGTGCGTATTGCAGAATTGACACCGACCGGCTCCGGCGTCAGCAAAGAGTTGGGCATGCCGGTTTTTATCGACATGGTGGCGCCCGGCGATCTGGCTGAGGTTGAACTGTTCGACGTGCGCAAAGACTTCGCCCGGGGCAAACTGGTCAATCTGCTCGAGCCGTCGCCCGAGCGCGCTGAGCCGCCGTGTCCGTTGTTTAAGGTGTGCGGCGGCTGCCAATGGCAGCATCTGAGCTATGAGGCACAACTGCATGCGAAGACAGGCATTGTGCGGCAGGCGGTCCAGCACATGGGCGGTTTAGACCCGGCGCTTGTGCGCGACACGCTGGCGGCGCAGCCGCTGCACTACCGCAACAAGGTCCAGTTTCCCGTGCGCAATCCGCAAAACAGCCAGCGCATTCTTGCTGGTTATTTCAAGAAGGATTCGCATGAGCTGGTCAACGTAAAGTTCTGCCCGATACAGCCTGAGGTGCTCGATCGCATGCTGGCTGTCTCGAAGGAAGTGCTGGAGCGTCACAAAATCTGGGCCTACGACGAGGGCACGGGCAAGGGCACTCTGCGCCACATCAATGCCAGAACCAGCTTCGACTCCGGCGAAGTGCTCGTCACTCTCGTCATTAATATGGGCGCCGACAGCCGCGACGAGTTCAATCGATCGCCACTGGGCAAGCGTCTCACCGAAGCAGCCGACGAAATCATGGCGGAAGAGCCCAGCATCGTCGGGGTGTGCGTCAACCTCAACACTCAAGCCGGCAACCGCATTCTCGGCGATCAGACATACTTGCTTGCCGGCAAGTCGTCTATCGAGGAATGCCTGAAAAGCAGTCGGGATGACTATCCGGAAAAGTTGAGGCAGGGTCTTAAATTTCCCCTCTCCTCGACCAGCTTCTTCCAGGTGAACAGCACTCAGGCGGTGACGCTATTGGAAGTGGTTTTTGATCAGGCGCGCGAGCTCCTGCATGGTGTGGATCAACCGCTGATTGTCGATGCCTTCTCTGGTGTGGGCGCCATTGCTTTCTGGCTTTCCCCTCTAGCTAAAGAGATAGTGGCGATCGAGGAGCATGTTCTGGCGGTCGAGGATGGGCGGCGCACCGCGCAAAATAACAAGATTGACAACGTTCGCTTCGTGCCTGGCACTGTCGAGTCGGTTTTGCCGGATCTTCTCAGCCAGGGGCGGCGCCCGCATCTGATTGTTGTCGACCCACCTCGAAAAGGGCTCAGCCCGACGGTAGTCCAGGCTTTGCTCGAGTCGGGCAGCAACATCATCTACGTCAGCTGTAATCCGTCCACTCTGGCGCGGGACCTGAAAATTCTTACTGGCGGGTGCGGTCCGGACCAATCAAATGGCGCCACAATAGGGTATAAAACAAGACAGATTCAGCCGGTAGATTTATTTCCTCAGACCTACCACGTTGAAACGGTCACAACGCTCGAGAGGCTGACCACTGATGGTTCTATCGGGAATATGGAAGAGGCATGAGGACTCGAAAGAGCCGCCGCCTAATCTCATATTCAGCCATGAAAAGAACATCCCGCCGGAAGACGTGCAAGAGATCTGCGCTTCGGTGGGTTGGAGTCGGCGCGAGCCGGCTTTGATTGCCCGCGCGCTCGCTAACAGTTTGGCGGTGGTCTCCGCCTGGGACGGTCCTGTCATGGTGGGCTTTGCCAGAGCGACCGGCGACAAAGTGTTCAATGCGACGATCTGGGACGTGGTGGTGCGCCCGACGTATCAGCGCCGGGGCGTTGGTTTGCTGGTTATGCGCGAGCTTCTCAAAGAGTTGGATTCGTACGAGATTCCATTGGTGACGCTGTACGCAGATCCAGGAACGGACGGCTTTTATAAGCGCTTCGGTTTTATGACCGATCCATCAGGCGTGCGCGGAATGTTCAGAGAGCGGCTGTAAGTCAGGGTCTTGCTCTGTTTATGAGTGGTACCGTATTTGGTGGCGAAGAGACAGCTCGCGCGCGCAAGCAAGAAATAGAAGTGCCGGCAGTCGAGATGTCGATCGGAAGCGACGACTTTCGCCGGTTTTTGTAGCTTGCCATCGGCGCGTAGTCAAGATGTTGATCGAAAACGGCAAATTTTCGCTGGTTTTTGCAGCTTGCCATCGATACGTCGCCAAGATGTCGATAGGAAGCGACAGCTTTCGCCTGGTTGTCTAGCCTGCCATCGACGTGGTAGTCAAGACGTGGGCGCATTAGAGGTGCTTCTCATGGTCCCGCCGCTGATCGCAAAACTTAAAGCAACCTGTTTATGGCGCCGCAACATGCGCTCGCATGATAAATTGGTTGTTTGCTATATACATTCGACAACAAGCCCGATGTGCTTGGGGGAAGTCATGAAGGTCATTCTGCAACAAAACGTCCTTAAACTCGGTAAAGCCGGCGATGTCGTCGAATCTTCTCCGGGATATTTTCGCAATTTCTTGCAACCGAGAAAGCTGGC
Organism: Planktothrix sp.; assembly: GCA_036703195.1. GTDB lineage: Bacteria > Cyanobacteriota > Vampirovibrionia > Obscuribacterales > Obscuribacteraceae > DATNPN01. The sequence goes on from DATNPN010000043.1 coordinate 362,462, forward strand.
CGTCCAGGCCACAGAAGGCACCCTGAAGAAGAGAGAAGAAGACCTTGCTGTGCTGCGTAAGAAAGCTGAAACAGCCCATCAGGCTGCTCAAGAGCAAGCAGACAAAGTGACGGCGCTGGGCATGGTGCGTCTCTTCGCGAAGTGCGGTGAAGGTGGCAAACTGTACGGCAAAATCACTAACAAAGAGATCGCCGCTGAACTGGAAAAACATCTGGGATTCCAGCTCGACAAGCGACTGGTCAAAACTAACGACGACATCAGCTCCTTGGGTGTGTACAAAGTTCAGGTGAAGCTGGCACCGGAAGTGCAATCGGAAATCAACGTCGAAGTGCAGCCGGAAGGCTGGGTTCCGACCGAGAAGCCCGAGAAGCAACTGGCCGCAGTCGGCGCTGAAAGCGAAGAAGCGGCTCCGGAAAGCGACGAAGCGTAAACCGGACTCTCACAGTATTGCAGGCGGAATGGCGCAGCCGTTCCGCCTTTTTGCTCTCGGGCAAGCGGTGAAACCGACTTTGCTCGTTCGCTAGACTTCCAATGCCAGGCTATGCTCGAACGGCTCGGTGACCAGTCCGGCTGCTGTACGGCGCAAAATCTCGACCTTCTGCTCGGCGTTTTTGAGAAACTTTTCGCATTCGGCCGAGAGATGCATGCCGCGGTCGAAGAGCTCGAGCGCCCTTTCCAGTTTGATGTCGCCGTCAAGCTCGGCGACGAGTTTTTCCAGTTCGAGCAAGGTCGTTTCGAAATCCACTATTTCAGTCATCGCTTCTACCTCTAGATGTTCGAGTTATTTTTCAGCGGGAGTTTTAGCTGGGATGGTGGGCCGGTCTCGTCGTCGGGATTTACTGATTCAACACGCAAGCGCAACTTGCCGTTCGCCAGCAAAGCCACCAACGAGTCGCCCACCTGCACGGAGCTTGCCTCGTTAACGACAGAGCCGTCATCGCGTTTGATGATGGCAAAGCCGCGATTGAGAACATTTTGTGGACCAAGCACCAGCAGCTTTTCCTGCTGTTTGTGCCAGTCCTGGCGGGAGCGTATGAGCGCGTGATCGATGGCGCGATCGATACGCTGTCTGATGTAAGCTACCTTTTGGCTGTCTCGTTTCAACCGTTCGCCGTAGCGCAGCAAAACCTGCAGCGGTTTAAGTCGATCGAGAGCACGCCTCGCTCTGGCCAACCGCGCATCAGTGCGCAGCAGGAGCTGCTTCTGCAGACTCGTCCAGCGTTCGAGCAACTCCGCCGAACCTTTCGCTACCAGCTCGGCGGCCGCCGTCGGTGTAGGCGCTCGCAGATCCGCAACCAGGTCGCAGATGGTTATATCGGTTTCGTGTCCGATGCCCGAGATGATCGGTATGGCACTGTCGACTATAGCGCGCGCCACGATCTCGGTGTTGAATGACCACAAGTCTTCAATCGATCCACCGCCTCTGGCAATGATGATCACGTCGACGTTGGGAATTCTGTGCAGCCACTCGATCGCAGCGGCGACATCTTCCGCGCTTCCTTCTCCTTGCACTTTTACCGGCGCCACAACTGCGTTGACATAGCGGTTGCGCCGGTAGAGCGCTGATAAGACGTCTCGAATTGCAGCTCCGGCCGGGCTGGTGATGATGCCGACGCGGCGCGGCATCATCGGGATGGGACGTTTGCGGGCGCGGTGAAGCAGCCCTTCTGCTTCGAGCTTCTGGCGCAACTGTTCGAATGCCAGTTGCCATTCACCTATACCGACCGGCTCTAAGGAGACGGCGACGAGCTGGTAGCTGCCCTTGGGTTGGTAGACGTTCATTCGTCCGCGCGCCACCACCATCAGCCCGTCTTCTATTTTGAACTTGAGCATGGCGTTATCCGAGCGAAAGCAGACGCACGGCAAAGTGGCGTCTTTGTCTTTAAGCGAGAAGTAGCAGTGTCCGGAAGGATATACCTTGGCGTTGCTCACTTCTCCGACGACATAGACCTGTTGAAATTCGCGCTCCAGGACGTCCCTGAGCTGTGCGGTGAGTTGACTCACCGTCAAAACCGCATTGAGTGATTGGTTGGGTTTTGTGCTGTACACCGACTCGGTCCTCTATATATGTAGATGGGACTGGCCAGAGCGGCCAGCATAATAGATAACGCTTGCGAGAGCCGAAAAGTTCAATTCTGGAACATACATTATGCAGCATACTGACCCTGAGTTCTGCTGCGCTTTTCCATGAATTTCAAGAACTATTTTGCAGTGCGTCCGTGCGCTCCTTAAAAGAACTTTCTCTTCTATCGTCGGTTTCGATTTAATCTTCTGCCTCCGGAAGCGGCTGCGTATCTTACATATATCGATTGCCTGGTGATCCTCTGATCCTGATGTGGCGATCGCGCATGTCCGAAAAGGGTCGGATGAGATCGGACAAAAGCCGCATGCCAAGCTGGTTTGCGCTACTCGATCGCAGTGGAACAACCTGATCGGAAGAACCGTAGATAAATTGATCGGGATTGGGCGAATTTTCATTTGACCAGCCCGGTCGAGGTAGCATATATTAGTATGACATACAAAAGTAGGGTATCAAACGAAGGGGGTGCGGCTATGCACAGGACTCTGTTTACGCCAGCTATGGTTGAAACGTTTCGCACGTGCAAAAAAGCATACGCGGCGGCATATGTAAGGTTCACCACGGGCAGCAACAACCGTTCACTTGCAGGATCTTGCCGCCGCTTCCTTCTTCGAGCGTTGTCCGAGGTCCACAAAAGCAAGTTGACCACGGTACAACAAGTACAAAAGTACGTCGGTCAGGAATGGCCGCTCGATCGCGCTATCGATAATTCATCGCAAAAGGAGATCTGCACAAGAGCATTCCTTTTTGCCTTGAAAACACTGACGCGCTACGTTGGCAGACCATACAGCCCGCCGGGCTCCGAAGTTGCGTCGGTGGCGCTGCGGGTGCGCGCACGCGTCGCTCATGTGCGCGTCTACCTCGAAGACACTATCGATCTGGTTCTCTGGTATCCAAACGAACGGCGGCTTGAATTAGTCAACTTCCAGACCCAAGCTGTTAAACCGATGAATCCCGCTTGGCCCAGTGCTTCCACCCTCATCAAAGCGTATCTCGGCGAGCGCTTGAAGATACGCTGGCCGTACGAAAAGCTCACCATCACCAACTTTCGGGTCGGTGCGCAAGACTCCTCGGTTTCATCCATCCAACTCGATGAAGCAATCTATCGCGTGCATTGGGAAGAGATGCTGAAAACACTGGAAGAAATGAAGGAGCCGGTGGCGCACGATGCCGAGTGTTCGTCCGGGTCCGACTCGCTTTGTCGTTACTGCGCAGCCATGAAGAGTTCCAGCGTCTCGCAGACAGCAGTCGCTGCCTTACCTCCCACCGCTCTGAGCGCTTGATCTCGATTGGCTCGCAAGACGAAATCGTACAGAACAAAATCGCAATCTAGAAAGGACCTGCCTATACTCTGACCCGACAATTCTTGCCAAAACTGGAAGTCTGATCGGCTTCCAGTTTTTGCTTTGCCACTAAGTGCGGTGCGAGCAAGCGGATAAAGATGAGCATAAATGCACGCCTGGGACCGCATGACTACCTGCTGTGCTGTATCTGCATTAGACAATCACGCATACGCCTGTATATAATTTCGACCGGGCTCTGGCGCTGGTCCAGAAATACTTCAATAGCCCGGACTCCCCGTGGGAACGGCTATCGGACCAGACAACACGCCTGTGCGAATCGATGCTTTCGCACGCCCTCGACTAGCTCACCGCTTGCCGGAGCGCGACACTGAGTTTGCTCGCTTGATGGCATCGTGTAAGTGATTTCGGGGGTATTTGCTGTGGTTGAAAATGTAGCGGCCGCCAAAGAAAGCTCGGCTCAATCTTTAGAGGCTGATCTGCTTCTCTCTCCCATCGCTGAGTTGGTCACACCATGGGTCGATGCACTTCCGGCTCGCGGCAGCGCCATGCAGTCAGTACGGCGAATACAGAATGCGGCACTGGCGGTACGCTCAGGCAAGATATCGTTTGTGGGGACGGCCGAAGAGGCGGCTCGAGAGGTGCGAACGGGCGCGCATACCAGAGTGCTCGACTGCAGCAAACGCCTGGTCACTCCAGGACTCGTGGATCCTCATACGCATCTGATTTTCAGTGGCAACCGTGCCAACGAGTTTGTCATGCGGTGCCAGGGAAAATCGTACGCTGAAATCGCTAATGCCGGTGGTGGCATTTTGGCCAGCATGAAGGCCACTCGCAGCGCATCGCAAGATGAGCTTGTCTCGCTGGCGCAGAAGCGCCTTCAACGGATGCTCGAGCACGGCACCACGACAGTTGAAGTGAAGACCGGCTATGGGCTCGATCGCGAGAGCGAGCTCAATATGCTGTCGGCAATTTTTGCACTTGTGGAGAAATCGTCGATCGATATCGTTCCCACTTTCATGCCAGCACATGCGGTGCCGCCGGGAAAGGATCGAGAGGGATATGTCAACGAGATCATTGCGGACATGCTGCCGGCTGCTCAAAAACTTTGGCAGCAGTGCTCGCCGCAAGTAAAACGGCGTCTCCCGCACGTTTTTGCCGATGTCTTTTGCGACGAGGGATATTTCACGCTCGAAGATACTCGGCGTATATTCGATCATGCTCGGCAGTGCGGATTTTCCCTCAAGGTGCACGCTGACGAATTTGCCAATCTCGGCGCCAGCAGATTGGCCACTGAGTATGGTGCCGCAAGTGTCGATCACGTTTTGCAGATTTCCGATGAGGAGATTGCCCTTCTCAGTAAATGCGATACGGTTGCCGTTCTGCTTCCTGGCACATCCTTCTATTTGAATTTGCAAGAGCACGCACCGGCACGAAAGATGATCGCCAGTGGGGTAGCTGTAGCACTCGGATCAGATTACAACCCAGGCTCATGTCACATATTCTCCTTGCCTATGATCCTCGCTCTCGCCTGCCTGCATTTGCGCATGACACCGGAAGAAGCGTTGACCGCGTTGACTGTCAATGCAGCCTGCGCAATCGGACGCGGCGATCAGGTAGGTATGCTGCGAGTAGGCTACCAGGCAGATATCGCCGTATATGACGTGGCGACGCTGGAAGAGGTACCGTATAACATCGGGTTGAACACCATAGCCGGTGTCATAAAAAGTGGTGCTTTAGTGGTGTCAGATAATCTCACTTGTTAGTCGAATTTTCGCCAAATTCTCTTGCCTTATTATTGCCTTTAGTTATAATTTTAGAGACGCCACCACAGATGGGGCTGCTCCATAGCTGTATATATCGCTCCTGATTCAGATGCATCGGGCAGATGTACCTGACAGACGTGGCATTCCGCGGGAGGAATTGAATTCGATGGCTGAACCGAAGCGCATACAGGAATCCCAACAGTCAGACCTTGGATTGGAAGGTTTTGACCAGATTTTCGATGAGACTCAGGTGCACAACAGTGGTGCCGTATCTGGTGTGCAGTTCGCAGATCCGTTCGTGCAAGCGCAAGTGGAAAAGCTGCTAGATCGATTTACCGAGCTGGTTACACTAACCGTCGATCAGAGGGTAGAGACGGCCAAGGTGACAACACAGTTGATCGAGAATCAGCGTCAATTAATTGCTACTCAGCAAATTCTTATCCGCCTGATGGAGAGATCGATCGAGTTGACTCGTCACATCAGTGCCATTGAAGAGAAGCTGCCGATGCTGTTCGAGTTGCCGCGTATAGTTGAGTCGCTCCGTCAAAGAGTTGCTCAGATCGAAGGGATCGAGACCTACTAAATCCGGCTTCATCAGATGGGCTTGTGCCAGGGCTGCGTCATTGCTCTTTGAATGCGTTGCTTCCGGATATCGATCACATCATCTGCTTGCTAGAGTCTGCGACTCTTTACATTCGCACACAAGTGCTCTCCGGGGACTGTTTCCGGAAGGCTGAATTAATCACGGTTTTCAGGTAAGTCCGCAAACAGTAGAGCATATTATCTGGAATTAAAATGTGGTAATCCCCACTGCAGCCTGGACTTCTTATTTACACTCTTCTTTGATCAAATAGACTCTTTGTAGAGTTTCATCGGCTCCGGAGCACCGCATGAGCGGAACTTTCATGGATGGCGGCGGCCATGACCAGATCGGACACGGCGTACAGCCGGGTCACAGTCCTGGCGATGCCTGTGGCATGGATGGCGGACTGAGCCACAATCACAGCATGCACACCGGCGGCGAAGGCATGAATTTCGCCAACCTGCTCGGACTGAATCAGCAAAACCAACACAGTTTTCTCGCTCACCTTCTCGGACTGGACCAGCACACTCACCAGGGTGGCGCCAGTCAAGCTCCGGCTGGTCAGCACGCATCTCAGCAAATAGGATGGTCTTCTCCCCTGCAAGGACTGAAGCTCTCCAACTTCTTCCAGGGCATCACCATTTCCGCCAGCAATTGGCTTCTCTTGATGTATTTCGGCTTTATCGCTTGGCTTTGCGTGGTTTACTTCATCCGGCATCACGAGCCGTTTGCCAATGCAGTGTTAGGCACCGCCGCCGCGCAAACTTCGACCTCGCAATTCGATCGGCAGATGATTGCCGGCTGCAACGGTGCGATGCCGCTGCGTACTTCCTCAAACATGACTCTATGGGCGCCTTCTCCGCAGCCGGTTCAGCCGCCTCCTGCCGGAGCTGCCGCCGCGTCAGTTCTTCCGGCTCCCGCCAGTCAACCGACCTTCTCTGCTCTCGGCGGCGCCGCCAACTCAACTTATAACTCTGGTCCCTTCTCCGCTCCCAGTTTCAATGCACAAGGCGGTTATGTCGGAGCCGGTGCCCGTTCGAACTCCGGACCGGCCATGAATTACTATCCTGATTACAGAGAATCAGGTGCGCGTCTTAGATCGATTGTGACGAGATAGTTGTGCGCATGCTCGGGCGCCAAGGTGCATTTCGCTATCAGTCGAGTGGCGATGGCGTCATGATCGTCAGGCAGTAAATCTGCGCGCTTGCAACTCTGATACCACGGACAGTTCTTCTTTCGTCAGGTTGCGACAGTCTGAAGCATCGAAGTTTTCTGCCGCTTGCTCGGCCGTTTTGGTGCCAGGTATGACGACAGAGATTTTGTCGTTTGCAAGAACATACTTGAGGGCCATTTTCGACAACGAACCGATATCGATGGGAAGGTACTGATTGAGCCGCTTTGCCGCATGCGAGCGGGCGCGTATGTAATCGCGCGGCCAACGGTGCCGAACATCGCCGGATTCGAAAAGACTGTCGGGGTTATATTTGCCGCTGAGAAACCCGTTCGCGAGCGGCTCTCGAGCAATGATCGCGCATCCTGCTTCGTACGCTCTCGGGATCAACTCTTCTTCCGGCTTCTTGGTAAAGAGATTGAGTGCCACCTGCAAACTGTCTGGCTGAGCTGTTCTCAGAACGGTCAGTCCCTCGGTGGGATCAAAGATCGACACTCCCCAGGCGCGGATTTTGCCGTCGCGCTTAAGCTCTTTGAGAATTTCGTATGTCTCGGGCAGTTTGAGCAACTTGAGAGGCGGGTTGTGCAACTGATAGACGTCAATGTAGTCGGTTTTCAATCGCTCCAAACTCTTGTGCAGAGCGAACTCTATGTACTCCGGCGTGAAGGTTTGAAAGCCCGGACCTTGGTAGAAATCTCCTCCCACCTTCGTCGCGATTATCAAGTGTTCGCGCTTGCCTTTGATGGCTTTACCCAACAGCTCCTCGCTGTGACCCCATCCATAAACATCGGCTGTGTCGAAGAAGTTACAACCGAGCTCTATAGCTTTGTGAAGTGCTTCCAAAGAGAGCTTGTCGTCGGTGGGTCCATAACTGTTGCCGTGATCGTTGCCGCCTATTGCCCAGCATCCGAAGCCAACTTCGGAGACTTTCAATCCGGTTTTTCCGAAATCTCTATACTTCATACACCGTAAAAAAGGCGTCTGTGCTCGCGTGTAGAACTTGTTGTCGGCTGACCACGCGGCTTTCGTTTAACGACATTCAGCCAAATCAATGGGATAAACCTTATGCTGCGGCTGTTTCAGGAGCTTCATTATTCATGAAAACTGAAGCAAATCGCCTGAGTAGTGTATTACAATACCCACGATTAAATAGAGCTTTGGCGGAGACACTACGTATCTCATGGATGTTTACGACATAACGATCATCGGCGGCGGTCCAACCGGTCTTTTCGGCACATTTTATGCCGGATTAAGAGGACTCAAAACAAAAGTCATTGATGTTTTGCCTGAGCTCGGTGGGCAACTGACTGCTTTATATCCGGAAAAATATGTTTATGACGTAGCCGGACATCCGAAAATTCTCGCCAAGGATCTGGCAAAAAATCTGGGCACCCAAGCCGGTCTTTTCAAACCAGCCATCTGCCTGGGCGAAAAGGTCGCCACCATTCAACGTCACGACGACAATACGTGGCAGGTGGTTACTGACAAGTCGGAAGAACACTACTCCAAGACAATCTTGCTGGCAATCGGCGCTGGAGCTTGCGTGCCCAAGAAGCTCGATATCGATTACAACAAAGATTGGGAAAATGAGTGCATTTTCTACGCTGTAAAGAATAAAGAGCGCTTCCGCGACAAAAATGTGCTCATCATCGGCGGCGGCGACTCAGCCGTAGACTGGGCCAACGAATTCTCGCAGTTGGCCAAAAAAGTGACTCTCATTCATCGCCGTGATCAGTTTAGAGCGGTGCAGACTTCAGTAGAAGAGATGAAGCGCAACAAAGTCGATATTAAGACTTTCCATGAGCTCAAAGAGATTCAAGGCAAGGACCGGGTCGAAGGCGTAACCATCTTCGACAATCGCACCGGCAAAGAGGAGACTCTTCAAGTCGAGGCGTTGATCATCAACATCGGCTTCGTCATCAACCTCGATTTCCTCAAGAGCTGGGGATTGAAGATGGAGATCAACGCCATCACCGTCAACGAAAAGATGGAAACCAACCTGGGTGGATGCTATGCAGCCGGCGACATCGCTGCGCATACTGCCAAGTTAAAGCTCATCGCTACTGGAGCGGCAGAAGCGGCTACAGCCGTCAATTTCGCCGTCACTTACATCAATCCATCGGCGAAAGCATTCCCCGGTCACAGCTCCAACCTCAACCTCAGCATCTAGTTCTCACTGGACGTTGATTGCATATAATTCTGCATGATTTTGCGGACCAGTTTTTTGGCGACCAATCGCATATAAGGATATTGGAACCTCAGGGTTGTAACGATGTCCCCGCATATTGCGTGAACGGGCAATCGCGACGCTATATGTGGCGTACCATACAAATGTAGTATAATATAATTGCCAAACTAATTGGTGGTTGGACAGGCGAAGCCAACGAGGTTTCCACCATGTTTTCTGACAACGCTATAAAGGTTCTGCAAAAACGCTATTTCTTGCGTGACGAACAAGGAGTAATAACGGAGGGCGTCGAGGAGCTTTTCCGCCGAGTGGCTGACGCGGTGTCTGCCGCAGAGCGCCAGTGGAGCGATAGTGAAGAGCATGTAGGCAGCGTAGCGCTGCAATTCTTCAACGCCATGCTCTCGCAAAAGTTTGTGCCCAACTCTCCCACATTGATGAATGCAGGCAAGGCGAGAGGTCAGCTTTCTGCCTGCTTTGTTCTGCCCGTGCCAGATTCGCTCGAAGGCATATTCGAGACTTGCAAACATGCGGCTCTGGTCCATCAGACAGGCGGTGGCACCGGATTTTCCTTCAGCCGCTTGAGACCGGCTAACGATCGCGTAGCGTCATCGATGGGAGTAGCGTCAGGGCCGGTCAGCTTCATGACCGTGTACGATGCGGCGACAGAAGCAATCAGACAAGGTGGCACCAGGCGTGGTGCCAATATGGGCATGCTGCGCGTAGACCATCCGGACATAGAAGAGTTCATCAGCTGCAAGCAAGATACCTCTCGCCTCAACAATTTCAACATCTCGGTGGCAGCGACAGACTCATTTATGAATGCCGTCGAAAACGACACCACTTACGATCTGATGCACCCTCGCACCGGGTTGCCGGTGCGTTCTCTGAGAGCGAAAGAGATCTTCGATAAAATCGCAGAGAATGCTCATGCTACAGGCGAGCCAGGGCTCGTCTTTATCGATCGAATCAACGCCGTCGATCCAATTCGGCACGCGGTCGATGAAGCAGGCAATTCGATTCGCGGCACCGAAGATATCGAAGCAACCAATCCGTGCGGCGAACAACCGCTTGGTCCCGGCGACGCCTGTAATCTTGGCTCCATCAATGTGAGCAAGCTTGTCGATCTGGCTGCATGCGATTTCGATTGGCGCGCGCTGGAAGAATTGATCGAATTGGCTGTCAGATTCCTCGATGATGTCATCGAGGCAAATCACTATCCATTGCCGTTTATCGCTGAAGCGACGCTGAACAACAGGCGCATCGGATTGGGCATCATGGGATGGGCTGAGTCGTTGATCAAGCTCGGCATTCCCTATGACAGCGAAGAAGCAATCGCGAAAGCAGAGCAGCTTATGGAGTTCGTGCAGGAAAAAGCGCATGCAGCTTCACGACGTTTAGCGCAAGAGCGCGGCTGCTTCCCTAATTGGCAGTACAGCACGTGGCATGACAAAGGCATCGCCATGCGCAATGCCACCGTCACAACCATCGCTCCCACCGGCACCATCTCAATCATAGCCGGTACTTCATCCGGCATCGAACCTCTGTTTGCTATTTCATTCGTGCGCAGAGTGCTGGGCGGAATGGAGTTGATCGATGTCAATCCACTGTTCGAGCGACTGGCAAAAGAGAGAGGCTTTTTCAGCGAAGAGTTGATGCAACGCATCGCCCAGCAAGGCACCGTAGCGCATATCGATGAGGTGCCCGCAGATGTGAAGCGTCTTTGGGTCTGTTCGCACGACATTCCATATATATGGCACGTGCGCATGCAAGTTGCGTTTCAGCGACACACAGACAACGCCGTCTCGAAAACGATCAACTTTCCCTACAATGCTTCCGTTGAAGACGTGGAACAGTCGTATCTGGCAGCCTGGCGCCTGGGACTGAAAGGCATCACCGTATACCGCGATGCATCACGCGCGTCGCAGGTTTTGAATATATCTCAAACTGATCCTCTCAGGCGCACATCGGATAGTCCGGTTGTAGCAGCCGATTTCGGTACACCAAAAAAAGGCGGGTCTGCGGCATCGATGGGGACTGTGACTAGTCCCCCGGTGAAGCATGAGAATAAATTGACGTCGCTGCATGGCGCCGTGCGGGTTCTCTCAGGGCGCATAGTCAGCGGCATCTCTGCAGTTGCCGAAGAGATATGCAACGGAAATTGTCCTGAATGCGGTACCAGCACTCAGTTTCACGCTCGTGCCGAATCGTGCCTTCTGTGCCTATCCTGCGGTTATACTAAATGCTAGCCAAGTAAGAGGAGAGCGCTATGTCGATTCTGGTTGATCACGAGATTCGCACGGAAGTAGCCGAGGGCAAGCTCATCATAGAGCCATATGATGATGCGCTCGTGCAGCCCAACTCTTATGACGTGCGCCTCTCGAATCTCTTCTCCTGGCATGAGCCCGGTGAAGAGATCATCGATCCGTATGATTCGGCGAGCGTTCTCCACGGTTTGGTTCACATTGAAGCTGAGAGCGTCGTCCTCAAACCGGGACAGTTTATTCTCGGTGCCACTGAAGAGCGGGTTTGCTTGCCGAAAAACATCGTCGGGCAGCTCACGGGAAAATCAAGTCTAGCCAGATTGGGTGTGATGGTGCACGTTACAGCCGGTTTTATCGACGCGGGTTTTAGCCATCCGCCCGCACAGATTACTTTAGAGATCGTCAACGTCGGTACACGGCCAGTGCGCCTGTACGCTCACATGTCTATCGCCCAGATGGTCTTCACGCGCACGGCCGACTGTTTGCTGCCGTATAACGAGAAGCCCAACGCTAAATACAACGGACAGCCGGCTGCTGCCCACAGTCGCTACTACCTCAACTCCGGCGCGCTGACGCGATAGGGCAGTAGATTTCTCAAAACTTCAGTTTCCCAAGCTCAAGGCTTTGTGTGTTTGTCGCTGGCTCCTGCTGGGGCCAAATAATCCACAGAAAGGTCGCCTCGATCCCACTCCAGGTAATATCCAGAGCTTTGCCACCAGGCATAAGCCAATCCGAGACAGACGGAAGCGGCTGCCGCTAACGCTCCGGCTAGCGCCCAAGTTCCCCTTCTTCGTTGCATATGCGTGGAAGACCATCCTAGCGCAATGGAGCGGCGCCAAAACCCGGTCCCCGTCAGCAAAATAAAATCTGCCGCGCCGGCATGGGAATTCTCCCCCAGGGTTGGGGATAACACGCATTTACCCGAGTGTGAGCGAAGCCTAAGATAACTGGACACACGTGTAGACTTCCTTGGACCAAGTAAGCAATGACCGCCTCGTCTCACCTCTCTTGTTCATATCGTCGATTCTATGGCAATGATGCCGGAGGTATCACTAAATGGGCGCTTTAGAAAGCAGCCAGACGTCCCGGACGCCATGGACTCCCAACTATTCTGACGTCGCCAACTCGGTTGTAGCCAAGCCTACAGATGGTTTTGTCGACTATCTGGACGTCATGTCTTCCGCTGGCTATGCCCAATATGTAATTGGCAGCAAAGTCGGACAAGCCGCTTCACAGGCTGCCGCTCAACGCACGAGTGATGCCAGTACAGTCGACCAACCGCCGCCGCGCACACAACCGAATTACGACGGCAGCGTCAGCGGAGTCGGGCCAGGCGCTGCGACACCAGGACAGTTTTCCTACGAAAGCGGGCAACAGCAACAGCAGAGTACCGGCGGCAATGGACAGTGGCGTGCCGGATACGGCTCTGATGTGGGGCGCACGTTTCAACCCGGACAGCAACAACAAGGAGCGCAGAACGGTGGACAGTGGCGTGCCGGATACGGCTCTGATGTGGGACGCACGTTTCAACCCGGTCAGCAAACGCAGAGCACCGGTCAGTGGCGCCCGACATACGGACAAGACGTAAACAATAACTTCGTCGCCGGGCAGCAGACGCAAAGCGACGGACAGTGGCGCCCGACATACGGACAAGACGTAAACAACAACTTCGTTGCCGGACAGCAAAATCAAAACGACGGGCAATCTCGCCCGACATACGGACAAGACGTAAACAACAACGTCCAATCCGGGACAGGCACTGGGCAACAAGGTGGCGAGCAACAACTGATCGCGAGCAACTCCGAGCCGCAATCGACTAGCGGTGGCGGCGGTGCATGGCGCCCTCAGTACGGCGGCGACGTCGGCACCACGTTTCGTCCGGGCGCGAGCACCGATGGCAGCAGCTCGACCTACAATCCTAATGCCAACGGCTCAACCTACAATCCCAACGCTAATGGCGATGCCAACTCCGGAGCATACAATCCGAACGCCAACGGCAACGCCACCATGCAAGTGCCGAAGTGGCAGGGCAACCTCAATAACATTCCGCAAATGGCCCAGGGCAGACCAGATCTGCCGGCGGGCTCTCCACAGGCGCAAGCCGGCAGACCAGGAACACCGCAGACCTCATCCCAACTGGATGGTCCGCACGGAAGCAATTTCTGGAAACATCAGAACGATACAGTCGCCGCAGTCGATCGCCAACTTCTGCCCAATTCGGTCAGCGTGCCAGGCATGCTGTTTATGGGTGGTGTCAGCGGTATGGTCGGCGGTCAAGCGTTTACACCGCTTGTCGATAAGCTCGCCAATACTGTCTTGCTCGATCGCAAGGCGAAAGAGATTCCCGGTGGACGTCTGACGGGATGGGCTGAAAGCCTCCCGAACAGCTGGAGAAAGAAAGTGACACCCGCGGTCAACAAGACCGAGTCGGTCATGAACAACGTCGGCTCCACAGTGGCAGGCGAAAATGGTGGCGTCAGACAGCGGATGGCGCAGGCGTGGAAGGACAACTTCGATCCGCAAAATAAAGTCCTCCAAGATATGCAGTTGAAAGCCGACCAGGCTAAAGACAACTTGGGCAAACTCAATCTCGATTTGGAGCGGGCTAAAGCGCGCAGAGCCGACTTCCTTGCCGATCTCAAGGCGAAGGACATCGACATCAAGACCACTCAAGATCCGGAGATTCTCGGACAAGCAGAAAAAATTCTTCCTGAAGTCGATACGATCGAGACCGCGATTAGTGTTGAGAAAAATGCGCTTCTCGCCAAGTCCGGCGGTTTGCTCAACAAAGATATCTTGCGCGAAAAGGCCGCTGGCTTCGGCTCGAATTTCCTGGCTGGCGCAGGCGCAGCCGGTGTGGGCATGGTCGTCGATGACGGCTTGGATCGTTTGTTCGGAAAACACGACCACAAATTCGGCTTGAGTGCCACCACTGCTTTGACGATTCCTGCCGCCTTATCTTTGGGCGAAAACTGGAAACAAAAACTTGGTTATAGCGCCGCGTTTGCCGTCGGCGGCTATTTCGCCGGCAAAGCGCTCGATGCCGTGCTGCCGAAAGAGACCAGTCAGTCGTTTGGTCAAGCCCTGCGCCCGAACGGCGTAGATGCAGCCACCATGGGCTTTGCCATAGCGCTTCCTGCCAACGATGTGCGCACCAAACTGGCACTGACCACCATGGGTTGGTTTACCGGGCGCATGAGCAACGTCGGTGCCGGAGAGTCTCTCTTGTGGGCGGCCGGCGGCGCTGCTGCCGGTGTACTCCTGGCACCGAACAAAGAGATGAAGACTGCTGCCGTCGTCGCAGATGCAGCTGGCTGGGCGTTCAGTCGCTGGGAGCACAGCAGATACCCGGGCACTGACGGCGCCGACAAGAACGACACTGCCTGGAAGTCGGTTACGGCTGACTCTTCCAAGCGCACGAAAAGCTCAATGGATGACGCCATCGATAAGATGAAAGACCTCGGCAAGTCGTCGCAGGGCGCGTTGCAGTTCTACTTCAATGACTGGTGCAGAAAAAATCGTTCGTTTCCCGATCAAGTCACCGCCTATCGCGGCGCCACGATCTTGACTGCGGCTCTGGGCGAATCGCGGCTGGATCTCGGACCTGTGATTAAGCAAGATGCGCACAACAACCCGACTGCATACATGCCAGGCATGGCCGGCATGGATCTCGACCTGGGCGGTCAGGCGTTAAAATCGCTTCTTCTCTCGGAAAACTGCGTCAACGCAGCCGTCAAGAATACACAAGCCAACCTCGGCAAGACGATTAATGGACATGAAGTGACTCAGTCCGAAGTTGATGATCTCAATAAGGTGGGACAGGAAGTCTCTGACACTATCAACAACAGAGTCTACGGCAAGCACGACATCGACAAATCGTTCGATTACTTCTCCGGTTGGTACCACAACAATCTCGAGGACGGTGGTCACTTTATCGAATCGGTGCAAAGATCCATCACCCTCAACTTGGGCCAGAAGAGCTACAACAAGCAGTTTGTTGCCAAGCTCTGCCGCGACGAAGCGTTGATGAAGATGGGCGTTGCTCAGTTCAACATCAACAGTGATGCTGGCGGTGCTAAATCAGCCATCTACGGCAACCCGTACTCGAACGGCGGTCCGCCCGACGGCGCTGCGGGACTGCTGCAACTGGCGGCACAGCTGGATCCGAACAACCCAGACTTGCCTGAATTGAATAAACTGCTCAACGGTTATGAGCAGAAGATTCCAGGCGCAGTTAACGCCCAGGTGTCGAACCCGCACTACAACCCACTGAATGTGGGCAACGCACTGCCACCAGTCAAGCAATAGACAGTTCGGCTATTTCATCAATCCTGATCTGATCAGTCCTTTGGCGCCTTCGCGAAAGCTGAGCGGCGAAAGTGTATCGCGGTTGTCGTTGAGGAATTTCTTCACGCCTTTGCCGTCGACATAACTGTATTCGCGCAAAGCCCAACCGATCGCTTTGCGTATGAAGAACTCTTTCTCGTGGCTCAGTTTCAAACAGGTGGCGAAGAGCTGCTCGCGGTCCGTCTGCGCCTTGTGGTGGTTGTGGCAGATGAGCGAGCTGCGCCGAACCCACATATCTTTGGCGCCGCTCCAGCGATCGATCGTGCCTTTCATTTTGAGGCGCTCTTTCAGATAAGCGTGCCCGACCAGGTTGATTGCGACGACGTCGACGAAATCCCACCAGGCGCCGCTTTCGATTAGCTGCGCGTACAGTTCGAGCGACTCGACATTGATGTATTGAGGAAACATGCAGGCATACTCGAGCGCTGCATACTTCTCTTCGCGATGAGGCAGCTGCCAGAGGGCGCGCACGTTGTCGACATACTGTTCGTGGCTCTGTGCGGGAAACTCCTTCTTCAACAGCTTGTAGATCGGGATGCGGTCAGGCTTCTGCACGCCATAAAACGGCATCGCGGTTTTCATGTACGCCGCCATCTCGACGGCTTTGTCCGCGTCGGCTTTCGATTTGAACTCCTTTTGCACCAATTTGACAATCGGTGTTTCCCGCGCTCTCGGCATACTTTTAGCTCTCTGTCCGGTTTCCATAGAATAGAGCCAAACTGCGGAGCTGAAATTAAAAGTTTGCCAGGTGTTGAACTTTTCTGCCCCGCGCAGCGTTAGTTAATAGGGAGCCCTTCCATTGGCACGAATCATTCAAGCAGTCGGGCGCGCACTTCGGGTGCGCCTCCACTCTTGTCTGACGATTCTCAAGGAGCGCTGAGCATGCAAGTCTTGCCGTTGAGATATCCCGTCCTGGTTGTCCTCATTTCTCTTCTGGCTCTGGCTGGTGACGCCATATCGCTTTGGCACTTACCGGATGCATTGTTGTTTGCACCCGCAGCTGTAATCGCTTTCTTGTGGTGGATACCGCAGTGGCAGTTGCCGCGCTGGTTGATCCGTTTGGCTGCTGGTAAGCCTTTGCGCTGGCTGCCGGGGTGGCGCTCCCAGGCCGGCATCCTCTGCTCGATTGCGCTTTCGTTCGTCACTTTTCTATCTTTCTCTTACTGCCGCCTTCGTACATTGTCGTCAGATTTTTCCCAATACCTTGGAAAGGCAGTGGTTGTGCGCGGAACAGTCGTAGAAGATGGCACCATCGCCGACGATTGCCGATACTTCACTATCAGCGCCGGCGACTTGTTGTTTCCTCGACATCGATCGGTGTCCGTTAAAATCAAGGTGATTGTGCCGGCAGAGCCCCAAAGCATCTTTGTTGCTTCCGGCATGACAGGCTCATTTGCGCTTAAAGTATGCCCGTCGAACTCTTTCAATCGCGAGCAGCGCGGGGGCGCCTTTACAGCGTACTGTACGCAGGTTTGGCTCGACAAAGTGGGACCGGCCAGTGTGGCGGTCACTGGCGCCAATCGCTTCGCCGCTGTCTGCACGTCGTGGCGTGCCACTTTAGTTGAGATGCACGAAAAAAATCTCGGGCATGATCTGGGCGATCTTTTGTCGAGCATGGTGCTGGGAGACAAGGCCGTCAAACTTGATGACGCGATCGTGCAGGCTTTTCGCAACGTCGGGCTTTCGCATGTCCTGGCGGCATCAGGTTTTAATCTCACCGTCGTCACGGCCATGACGTATTTTGTCTGCCGCCTCGTTGTGCCGTCGCGCCTGATCGTTCATCTCCTCTGTTTGCTCAACGTCATCTGCTATGTCGGCTTGGCTGGTGCTTCGGCATCGGTAATGCGTGCCGCCATCATGTGCGCCATACTGCTGGCAATCGGACTCTCAGGTGCGCGCGCGCATCTGCTTTCGGTGCTGGCTCTGGCGCTGCTCATCTCGATCGCGCAAGATCCGTCCTGTACAGCGGACATCGGACTGCAGCTCTCATATGTCGCCACCGCTGCTCTAATCTTCGCGGGCAAACCACTGTGCCGCCTGGTAGCGTTCGCATCACATGCGGTGGCACGTTGGCTGAGCGAAACAATGGCAGTGGTGCTTTTGTCACAAAGCGCCGTATTGCCGATTCAACTCTCGTGCTTTGCCCAAATCGGTTTGATGTTCATCCCCGCCAATCTGGCTGTCACACCGGTCCTGGCACCGGTGACCATTATCGGCTTCGCGTCGTCATTCATCTATCTGGCCGCCGGCGGCTCGCCTGTCATGCAGATGGTGGCAGCTCCCCTCTGCTACCTGATCGACCTCGTCGCCGTCTGGCCGTTGAAAATGATGCTCTCTTCCGTCAACTTCCTCGCCTCCTTCGATCAAGCCATTTTGAAGTTGGGAGCGCCTTCAGTATTGAGCGTCTGTATGTACGTCATGGCCTGGTTTTTTCTTGCCTGCGCCATCAAAGCTGCTCGCTGGCGTGTAGTGGCGTTGTTGCTTTATCTTGTCGCCCTGGGCGCGCTCCTCTGGCGGCCGCCTGTGACGCGCCCCTTATTGGTGTGTTTCGATCAGGGTGTCGTCTGTGTAAGTGAGACGCGCGAATCTTACTTTTATCCGGCGGCAGGGCGCAAGCTCACACGCGCAATCGGTAAATGGTGCCTCTCTCAAGGGTTTCACTTGCAAGGACAGAGCAGCACAGCCGGCGTCATCACCAAAGAGACGCACTTTTATTTTTGGGATGAAAGCGGCCAGATCGGGCGCGCCGACACCTCGAGATCGCAGGTGCCTGGCTGCCAAACCGTGCTCGTGGCGATTTGCTCAGGAAAGCACCATCTGCAAGCGCAAGCGCTGAAAAACTGTCTGCGCACCATGCATCCTGATTACGTCGTACTGATTGGCAAAAATGTTCGCTATCAATCACGGCTTCTCTCATTGGACGAGCAGACGACTGAGGCTAGCGAAAACGCTGATCAACTGCCGTTTGCAATTGCATTGGCAAGCGATTCGCTGCAGGCGGCCACCGGGTGCATGCACAGATAATCCGTTATTGGGTCTGATGACCCGGCAACTCCGAGAGATTGTCGGCTGTATAGTTGAATGTGTATTCCAGATCGAGATAGTCATTGGTGATCACGTCCGGGAGCGGCTTGAAGGGCGAGCAGGAAGCGATGGCTGCTATCGCTGCTTCGTCCGACTCTTCGTTGCCCGACCGCCTGAGCAACTTGATCGATTCCAGCTGCCCGCTCTTTTTAATGCGGAAGAGTATTTCGGCTGTGCGCGTTTCGCCTTTCGGCGGCGACCAGGCGTGCTTGATGCGCTTGTGCAACTCTTTCAAGTAGACAGATAGAGGACTGGGAGCGCCTTTGCCTCCGGTCGAGTGACCGCCGTTTTGAAAGGCTTCTGTAGCATGTGACTCACCTTGCGTGTCCGTCAGCTCGACCAGCTCGGGGGGCGCCACTTCTTCCAGAGCGGCGTTGGCGTGCGTCGAGCTGCGATCGCTGTGTTTTATCGGCGCAATTGTTTTAGTTACCCACTTCGAACCGGTGGGAAATTGAGATGCGAATGAGGTAGAAGGAACTGCTGACGCCAGAAGTGTCGGCTGCAACGGTTTTTGGATGAACATGTCGCCCGCGCTTTCGGCTTGTTCTTTGCTCGGGCTGGGCGCGCTCTTTTTCGCTGCCACTACGCGCGGTGTGTGCTTCTCTGTCAGCGGGGAGGGACGTCGTGTCACGTTGGCTGGCACCGGCGTCGTGGCCACCCGAGCGATAGCCGGCACCCTGGCGGGGCTGAAGGTAGTGCCGTGATTGGAGACGAGGGCGTTGGAGGAGACCTTCCGCTGCTGTGCCTTCACCTCCGTCCCCGGCAACGGATCGTGGCGGTCGACCGCGTCAGAGCCGGATACAAACTCGATATCGACGATCTGCCGGCGTTCAAGCACTGCCGGCGGCAAAACTCTGAAGATGCCGACCATGAGTGCAAATACACAGGAAAAAGAGAGGACGCTTACCGCTAATCCTTCCGACGTGCGCAACGGCTGCGTGCTGCCAAGCTTGAAGATGGACAGGGCGTCTTTCTGCGATTGACCGTACAACCAGGCGATCACCCCGGCGCAAGACGCTAATAAGGTGATCGACCAGGGCAGCGTCTGCCACGTCTGGTTGGTGAGGAGAAAGGCTAAGACCCAGCCTGCCGTAGCAGCAATCAGTATCCAGCCGCCGACATAACGGCGCTTGTCCTCCACCTGCGTTTGCAGAAGCAAGTCAGAGAGACGCGCACCAAATGTGGTGCTGTCGCCGATGCTCTCAGTCGCAACTTCCGTCTCTGCCATTCCTGGAATTCAAGCGCCGCCAAAACAGGGGCCATCCTAGCACAGAAGCCCCACGCCGTCGTGATCCCGGGCGCCCGGCAGCCGGATTCTTGCGTCAGATATTGGCAAAAATTAAGGCGGCTGTCTGCACAGCCGCCTTAAAGCGAGATCGCTGACCGGCTCTGAGCTATTTGCCCATAGCGGCGAAGTACACGGCGCACGCGTGATCGATATATTCACGCGAGAGACGCGGGTCTGTCTGCAAGAACGCGCACAGGTTGATGACCTGATCGACGATGTCGCGCGGATGGCAACAACGCATGTTGCGGCGACCGCTGCGGTACTGCGATTCGATCAAGTAATTGACCGCTTCTTCGTTGTACGGCACTCCGGTGCGCTGGCAGTATTGCAGGAAGATCCATTTGAACTCGTCTTCCGTCGGATTGGTGATGTTGATCTTGTACGGAATACGTCTTAAGAACGCTTCGTCAACCAGGTCGCCCGGGTTCAAGTTCGTCGAGAAAACGAGCAGCTGTTCGAAAGGCACTTCCAGCTTCTTACCTGTATGCAACGTCAGATAGTCGACACGTTTTTCCAGTGGGACGATCCAGCGGTTGAGCAGTGACTTGTGGTCGATTCTCTGTCTGCCAAAGTCATCGATGAGGAGCAGACCGCAGTTGGATTTCAACTGAATCGGTGCTTCGTACAGCTTCGTACCGTAGTCGAACTGCAGTTCGAGCATGTCGATCGTCAGTTCACCGCCGACCACCACGCAAGGGCGCTGAATGCGCACCCAGCGGTGATCGTAATCACGCGGATAGTTGGCGGCCGAGACTTGCTCATGGTTGTGCGAGTCATAGACGCGGACGATCTGACCGTCTACTTCGACGGCGTACGGAATGAAGATGTGACCTTTGAAGCTGCGCACGATACGCTCGGCGATCGATGTCTTACCGTTGCCTGCTTCACCGAAAAGGAACATCCCTCTGCCGGAGTTGATAGCCGGACCGACCGAGTTGATCGTGCGGCGGTTGACCATGATGTCCGAAAAGGCGACTTCCAGGTCTCTGGGTGTCACCGACTCGCGGCGGATGGTCTGATATTTGAGCGAGTCGACGTAGCGACTCCACGGTACCGGGCATGCGCCCACGTACGCGTTGTGATCGAAGTAAGAACGCGCTCTGTCACGTCCCTTTTCCGTCGGGGTGTATTCGTAGTCGGCCAAACCGCCGGAGCTTCTGACTTCTACGAGCAGTTGCCGCTTCAGCATTTCCAAGATCTCTTCAACGATCTTGAAAGGCAACTGGGTGCGCGCCGCGATTTCTCGACCGAGCGCGAAGTTCACCAAGTAAATGTCTTTGAGAATCAGCTCTTCGAGAAAACCTTCCTTCAAGCCTGTATCGGCGATGGTGGCCGGATATGGCGGAACGAATTCCTGCTGTTGTTGCGAACCTGTTCTGACCTGTTGAACCATATGCGCTCTCTCTTTTGGGATTGGTCAGCAAATATCTGCTGTGGCTACTAATGACGATCTTACTCGCATTTACCAAATGGCTTCAAGCCTTTTGGCATGTATAAAGGCAAGAAAAACGGGAAAGATTTGCCTTTAAAACGACCGGATTCTTGATTCCATGCACCTCCTGGCGTGTATTGTCATGCTACTTTCATCCGCGCCAAATTGTGAATTTTGTCGCTGATGCCTTGCAGTTCTGCTATCCGCTGCTCGGATCCGGCGGGCGCTCCAAAACGGTCGTCAGCATATGCCTGCATAAACTGCTCGATCAATGGAGGCAGTTCAGGATGCACCGGCATGCCCGAGTCCACCGCGCTCTTGAAGCGCACGGAAAACTCTTCCGAGGTATCCGAGGGCGAGCGGCTGATTTTGAATCGTTTTAGATCATCAACCATGCGGAGATACAGGACTGTGGACGTTTTTGCGGTCTTCTTGTAATCGGTCATCGCTTTGAAATGCAGATAGACCGCTCGTATCGCTTGAGCGACCAACAAAGTACCGGGAATCAACGCCAGGACAACGAAGCCCTGCAGCCACCAGAAGACCTTCGAGTGCGTCGGATCGGAGCTGTCGCCGCTCAAGTCAGGAAGCTTGATCGGAGCATCTTTCTTCTCCTCCTTCTTCTCTCCCGGCGCCGGAGGTGCGGCGTTGCCCTCAACGCCCGCCTTCTTTTCTACAGCTTTGCCAGGCGTATTGCCGCTCGGCCCGCCGGTAACAGTGCCGCCTTCCTTCAGTTTGCCGCCGCCTCCGGAATTGGCACCGTTCGGATACTGCTGCGGAGCGTCAGTCGTCGGCACGGCGTTGGGGCCTGCCTGCTCGGCTGAACGAGCCGCCGGCGTCGCTTGCTTGGGTGGGTTGATGGCGCGTTGGAAGTTGGAGAGATTCTTTGCCAACTGCGCCATGAATGAGGTGTCCTCTTCAGGCGGCGTGGGCAAAACGCCGAGCGGGATCGGATCGAACGGCACCCATCCCCACTTCGGTATCCACGCTTCCGCCCAGGCGTGACCGTGCCTGCCGTGTACTTCTCTCAGTCCGGTGAGACCGTTGTATTCGCCCGGAGCAAATCCGCCCACGACGCGGGCGGGGATGTTGTTGACGCGGCACATGATCACGAATGCTGATGCGAACGGACCGCAAGCTCCCTGCTTCTTCTCGAAGAGGAAGGCATCGACGAGATCGCGATCCTTGGGCACGTCGTCGCCGGTATCTGCGTATTTGAAGTTGGCACGCAAAAACTTGAGAATGCGCTCGCTCTTCGTAAACCAGTTGCCTTCCTTGCCGGCGACGTTAACAGCAAGATCGCGCACCTCAGCCGGCACCTCTTTCGGCACCACGAGACAGTTGGCAAACTCTTTTCGGGCGCGCTCTTCCAGATCTTGATCCACGCCGGCTCCCCGCATATCGTCCAGATTGTAGTTGGCCACTTGCGAAAAGACGTGATAGATCATGCCGGGCTTCAACAGGCTGTCCGTTTTCACCACACCGTTGCCATCCACCAGGAGCGGATCGCTGGGGAAATCGATTTTTTGCGGCATGGAAACCACAGGTATAACGTGTCCCATGTTGGATTTGACAGTAAATTCTTGCGTGATCGAACTGGCCGGATAATCAGGCGGCAAGAAGAGGGAGGGCACACCGCCCAGCTCCTGATAGAGTCCGCCGTTTAGTCTGCGACACTTCGAGAGCATGCCGCCCTTGCTCACAGTCCATTTATGGCCGTCGTAGTTGTCGAATGCCAGCCGCCGGTAGTAGTAATCGCCAGGAGCAGAAACCGTGAAGAGAAGCTCGTCATCATACTGGGCCGCGGTCTTGTCACGGAAAAACAGTTGATCTTCCGGAGGCAGAGCGCTCGATTCTGGCAGCTCTGCTTTGCCGCCTTTGCCGTTTGTACTGGCGCTGTTCATGCCGTCTTCAGCCGGACCCTCCGCTGGGCCCGAAGCGGTGCCTTTGCCTTTGCCGGTGTTGACGATACGAGCGCCGGTCGCATCCGTCGAGGGAACGCCATTGCGTATGCTGTTGTCGGACGGCGGGGGAAGGGCGCTTCCTGAGAAGGTCGAGGAGGCAGAGCCGCTGCCGCCGACGCCCGGTACTGGTACCGGCTGCGGTGCCACTATGCGATTGAAGTTGACGACGATCAAATCGAAAATTGACGATACTCGCGGCAGGCAAAGGAAGAAAACCAGACCCAATATAGGAATTGTGGCGATGGGAACCATGGCGCTTCCGCCTTCGCGAGTCATGATCATGCGCGAAGGACTCATGGGCTCGCTGGGAGTGTAGCGTCCGCTGCTTTTCGTGCGCGATGCCGCTTCAAAATACAAAAGCGTGGCGCAGAGCCAGATGTAGATGCAAACCAGAGCGCCGAAAAGTATATCTCTTCCCAAAACCAAAGTGCAACACATGACGCCCATGCCGATGAGAGCGTTTGCGTTCAAGTCGAGGCGCGTGCGCAAATCCCAGGTGTGCAGCGCTAACAAGCCGGTGAGCACATGGATGAACGGCACAAGCATATCCATGTGGGCGGCAAAAAACTGAACGTACATTTCTTGAGCGAAAACGGCCAGTACGATCAAAAGTCCGGTGATCGTAACGGCGGCTACCGCTGCATTCTTTGTGTTGCGCAGATAGTAGCTGACGCTGGAGCCGGCGATGGCCAGCCAGATCAAGATGACCGTTATGACGGGCGGCACGTGCGTGTAGTGACATGCGGCGCACAGACTGATTACCGCCAACGCCACGCAAATCAAGCGCAACTCGGTGGAATTTTCCGGCGGGTCGCTGCGAGACTGCGTCTTTTCCGGCTTGGTCAGCTGTTGTGTCATAGCCGCATTACGTCTCCCAGCGTTTCGATAGTGGAAATGACGCGACCCGTGGACTTCTTGCCGGTACGGCGGTTGACGATACCGAACTCGTGCACCGGCATGTGCACTTCGGTGCTTCCTTGTCCCAGTATCCCCGGATCGTGCGATCGCGGAACAACTGCTAACTCCACTTTATACAAAAGCGACTCGTCTTGCTCGGGATCGGCTGCCGGATCGAACAGCCCTGCCGGTCTAATCGTCATGAGCGCTTGACGCGACTCTTCCTTCAGGTCGACGACCTGATATTCAGGGCGGCGGTCGGTCACCTGCATGACGCGGGCGAGCAGATGCGATGACCGTGCCAATCCGAATGGCAGGGCCGGCATGTCGGACATGAATGACGGCAGGTACTCCGGCTCTAAATCGACGTTCGGAATGAGGTACAGCTCCGGCGCTCCACCTAATTTGAAACCTAACTGCAGGAGCGAATAGGTGACCGACACCGCCAGTTCGAACTGATCGTCCGAGCGCCACGGCGTTGTTAGGTTGAGCAGGAGATCGAACCCGGGCAACCCCTCTGCCTCGAACTCGCGCACGAGCAAACGCCCAGCGCGCGCGCTCGACGGCCAGTGAATCAAGCGCGGGCTGTCGCCGTGCTGATATTCGCGCAGTCCGCGCACGGATGATGAAACTGAGTTGGTGGTGCGTCGATTTGATAACAGACCCATGGGCGAATCAGTGGAAGCACGAATTTTGTAGAGGAAGTTGCCTTCTACCTGCTCGATCGGCGGATAAACGGTCACCATCGGCTTGGCGCCTTCACTGGCCGGATCGAGGAGATTCTTATTGGACTCGAATTTCCGGCACCACCAGGTGAGACCGAACGGAAAGCAGGAGTACAACTCGACCGAATCGAGCCGATAAAGACCGCGCTGCAAAGGCGCTGTCGCTGCGAACACCCACGCTTCATGCCCGACAAATTCCACTACCATCGGGCGCACGACGCTGCTGCGACCGAGGTGGCTGACCATGTTCGCTCTCACGAGAAGCCACTTCACGGGCAACAACTTGGAAAACAGCCCGTACCGCCACTTTCGTGCCAGAGTCACTTTTACGAGCACGCTCTCGTTGTTGACCGAGTTCTGCGGAATCGAGCAGGCTGTGCTGACGTCGAGCACCTGAAAGAGGGGCAGGAAAAAGCCCAAAAACAGTGCTGAAACAACGCCTCCGGTAAGAAGGTAAAACCACTGGTTGGCTGTCTCGCCGGCAAAGATATATAGGATGGGTACCAGGGCAGCGACTACGAAGGCGCGCAACTCGAGAAAGACGCTCAGGCTCTTGTCTTTGTCTTCGCGCAAGGAGAAGCGCAACCCGCGTATGGCCCAGGTTTCGTGCTCATCGTCCGTCCTGTTTACTGGCCTAAACAGGGACTGGGACTTGCTCAAGAACTCGCTCGATAAGTTCAGCATGGCTCACACGGTTGTCTCGAATCTTCGGAATGATGCGGTGGCCGAGCACATACGGGCCCAGCAGTTTTACGTCTTCGGGCTTGACGAAGTTGCGCCCGTCCAGGAAGGCAGCTGCCTGTGCCGCGCGCATCAACAACTGGCTGCCGCGCGGGCTCACCCCGAGCACGATAGCCGGATATTTTCTCGTCGCTTGCACAATGTGAACGATGTAGCGCTTAACTGACGGATCTACATAGACACTGCGGATCGCTGCTCGTGCTCTGAGCACGTCCTCTTCCGACAGTACCGCATTGCATGAGAACGCTCTTTCATCTAATGTCTTGTCGAGAATCTCGATCTCCTGCTCTACCTTCGGATAACCAAGGGAGAGTGAGAGCATGAATCGGTCCAGCTGCGCTTCAGGCAGAGGAAAGGTGCCGTGGTATTCGATCGGGTTTTCCGTGGCGATGACGAAAAACAACTCCGGCAATCTGCGTGTGGCACCATCGGTGGTGACCTGGTTTTCTTCCATCGCTTCCAGTAAGCTTGACTGCGTGCGGGGTGTAGCGCGGTTGATTTCGTCCGCGAGCAAGATGTTGGTAAAAATCGGACCGGGAATGAATTTGAATGTGCCTTCTTTCGACTCGAAAACACTGACGCCGCAAATATCCGAAGGCAGAAGGTCCGGCGTGCACTGAATACGTTTGAAGCTCGAGTGCACCGAGCCGGCCAGCGATTTTGCCAGCAATGTTTTTCCTACGCCCGGAACATCTTCAATCAAGACGTGACCGCCCGACAAAAATGCGATCACTGCTAAACGAACTGCTTGCGATTGTCCGACTAAAACGCTGTTGATGTTCTGAAGCAATGCCTGTGCTCTTGCGCTCATCTCCGCCACCGCGGATGCATCCAGCTTGGCATCAGTGGACTCTGCTTGTTTCACCCAACGATTCCTTTCCTGTCTCGGACATCTGACGGCACGTCGACAGCCGAATACACCGGCTCACGACCCTTATGCCCGGCGCGGCCTGATCTTAGACATATATAGTATTTATCTGCCAGTCGTTGACGCAACGGCAACGGCTGGCTGCTTTGAGGTGAAACCGCACAGTTTGGCGCGGTAATTGAGATTTCGCGGGTTGGCACGCTCATGCAAACACTTGCTAAGATTCTCTGCCGCTCACGCATTACTGCCGGAGCGGCGGGCGTAACATAATCAGGCTCTCCCTTTTTTCCGGCTCACTTTCATCAGGAGTTGCCATGGCTCTCACTTTTCAACAGTCGATCCACAAACTGAATGAGTTCTGGGATAAGCAGGGCTGCCTGGTCTTGCAAGCATACGACGTCGAGAAGGGCGCTTCGACGATGAGCCCCGGCACCTTCTTGCGAGTGCTCGGTCCCGAGCCGTGGAAGATGGCGGTGACCGACCCGTGCCGCCGCCCGACCGACGGTCGCTACGGCGAAAATCCGAACCGCATGCAGCATTACTATCAGTATCAGGTCATACTCAAACCCTCGCCTGACGACGTTCAACAGGTGTATCTCAAAAGCCTGGAAGTGCTCGGCATCAATCCTTTAGAACATGACATTCGCTTTGTCGAGGACAACTGGGAGTCGCCCACTCTGGGCGCCTGGGGAGTGGGCTGGGAGGTCTGGCTTGACGGGCTCGAAATCACGCAGTTTACCTATTTCCAGCAAGCCGGCGGCTTGGATGTTAAACCAGTGGCGGCGGAGATTACTTACGGACTTGAACGGCTCTCCATGTATCTGCAGAACGTGGACAGTGTCTACGATCTCAAGTGGAATGACAAAGTAACGTATGGCGAGCTCTACCACAAAAACGAGATCGAACAATCGACCTTCAACTTCGAAAAGAGCGATCCGCAAGTGTTGCTGACGACGTTTGAAAACGAAGAGAAAGAAGCGGCACGTCTTCTCGACGAAAAGCTCATTATGCCTGCTTATGAGCGAGTCCTCGGCTGCTCTCACACATTCAATCTGCTCGACGCGCGAGGCGTTTTGGGCCGCGACGAACGAATGGGCAGCATCCTGCGCATCAGAAAGTTGTCTGAGCGCGTCGCGCGAGGATACCTCGAACAGCGCATAGAGATGGGCTTTCCGCTGCTTCCCCAGAGTGAGAGAACGGAAGCGGTCAAAGTGTATCGCGAACGGTACATGCCCGAACCAACGGCCAAATAACCGACAACTAACTGTCCCGACAAAGCGGACGCGACCGTACTTGGCACGCCGTGACTGTTTGATATGTCCTGTATATGTATCGCTAGGATTCAGTCCTGAAGCGGCTTCGCGCCCCACGACACTGGAATGATCACTCTTTTCCTGCCGGGTTTCTGCTTCCTGAAAACCTGGCAGACTCAGGAATTTAGGTCTCCTTACATTTTGTCAATACTGTTAATTGGCAGCGAATGCGGGTATAAAAGGAACAGGTGGGTGTTAGTCACAAGATCCGGGAAACACTGAATGTCACAGCAACAAGATAGAGTGCGAGAGCGGAAGTTTGGTTTAGCCGGTGCTTTGTTCTGGTTGGCAGCGACCACAGTGCCGTTCTTCTCGACTCCCGCGGACGCTTTAGGCGTCGGAGTCATTCCTGCGCATGCCCCAGTGAGAGTGCATGTCGCTCCTCATGCCTTTGCGGCCACGAGCAATCGTCGTCATCCCAACGTCTCTCACCGCATCGAAACTGCCGCTCCCATAAAGCATCACAAAACGACTGCGCGCACCGCGCCCAAGAAAACGAAAGCCGTCAAAGCGCCTGCCGCTCCGGCAAAGCCGCTGCAGCCGCAGTCTTTTACCGGCAAGATGGAAGAGAAAGAAGTAGCACCAGGGGTGGTGCACAAATTTTTCCGTGGACCGTTGAGTATAAACGTTCTCGACATCGACATGCAGAAAGCGCCAGTCAAGGTGCAGCCTGCGTTGGCGAGCAACTCCGCCTTCAATCAGTTGAAAGATGTGGCCGATGTTGCCAAGGAGAATCACGCTCTGGCCGCCATCAACGCCAACTATTTCAAAAAAGACGGCACACCGTTAGGCACGCTCATCATCGATGGTGAGTGGGTAGCGGGACCTCTATACGACCGGGTTTCGATGGGAATCACCAACCAGGGCAAAGTGAAGATCGATCGCGTCAGCCTTGGCGGCGTGCTCACAAGCAACAACCCTGAGTTGCCGAAGACCTGGGTCAATAACATCAACCAACCGCACCGAAGCGGCTGTCACTTGTTCGCCTACACGCACCGCTGGGGCAGCTTCGTTCGACTGCCTGGCGTCGGTACATTGGTGGCGCTTGACGCTCACGGCAACGTGGTCGACAAATCCACCACAGAGATGGGCATTCCCTGGGGCGGTTATGTTCTTGCCGACTCGAAAGATGCGCCGATCTCGAAATTAAAACGCGGCGACATCGTCAATATTCAATGGGAAACCAGACCGGCATGGGACGATGTGGCTGAGGCTGTCAGCGGCGGACCGATGCTCATTAAAGACGGCAACTTATATGTCGATCTGAAAGATGAGAAATTCCGTAAGGGATGGACTGGCAGTCAGATTCATGCCCGCACCGTCGCTGGTGTCACTGCCAACAACCACTTGTTGCTGGCTACCATCGAAGGACCGCATACCCTCTGGGATATCGCTAAGTTTATGAAACAACTCGGCGCTGTCGATGCAATGAATCTCGACGGTGGCGGCTCGACGACGATGGTTGTCGATGGTAATACCGTTACTCGCGGCGCCCATCAAAGACGTGTTGTCTCCTCGATTGTCGTGCTCGATATGCGCAAGATGCCGTACTTGAGCCGCAATGATATGACGCACTACCAATACTCGAACCATCCGGCCGCTCCCTCGATCCATTCAAACATCGATGCTGCCGCGCAGATGCAAACGGAGATCATCCCTGCTATCGAAGAGCAAGAAGCTCAGCTTCCGTCTTTGCAGCCGCAAGCGGGCACACCTATTGCGCCTGTACAGGTGCAAGGTATCGCCACGCCGCCCGAGCAGTCAGTTAACGTGCCTGTATCAACTCGGGTCACGCACGAACAACCGCTTGTGCCGCATCAAAAATCGCGTCATTTCTTCGGACTGATCAAGTAGCGAGCGTTGTCGGAGTGTGCAGCGCCAGTCGCCTGGCTGGCATCGAATATGTACTGCTGCAATCAAACGGACTAGCGTCAGTCAATAGGCACTTCGTCCAATCGTTTATACAACTATGAGTTAACCCACTCATCTGCGTGCGGCGTTATAGAATTGTCCATTCACTTTGGCATGGTAGTGCGCAATGGCAGACAAATTCGGCGTAGGCGTAGACTTCGGCGGGACGAAGATCTCAGCTGGAGTCGTTAATCTTGAGACTGGCCGACTGGTCGGTACGGCAAAGAAAAAGACCCGGCAGGTCAATGAGCAAGATGATGTCGTCAAGCGTCTTATCGCGGTTGTCGACGAAGCGATCGGCGCAGCGGGTGTCGACCTGAAGAAAGTGCATGGTATTGGCATCGGTGCCGCCGGCATGGTTAACCGTCAGAAAGGCATTCTGGTCGAAGCAGTCAATATCGGAGCTTACAACCTGCCGCTTACGGAGCCGCTTTCCAAACACTATTCGATTCCGTGCAAGCTCGGCAATGATGTCGAGGTCGCTGCCCTGGGCGAGCTGCATTTCGGCGCCGGCAAAGGCTGCCGCGACCTGGTTTGCATTTTTGTCGGCACCGGCATAGGCTCCGGCATCGTGCGCGATGGCAGGCTGTATCGCGGTTTTACCGGCACTGCCGGCGAGGTCGGGCATATCCCTTTGTTTCCCGATGGTCGCCAGTGCGCTTGCGGCGCTTTCGGTTGTCTGGAAGCGTACGCATCGCGAACTGCAGTCGCCAAGACGATCGTCATGGATCTCAACAAAGGCATGGACTCGGTCATCAGAGACAAGGTCGATATGACCAAAGGCATTTTGCGCTCCAAGGCTCTCTCTCAAGCTGTGCAGTCAGGTGACGAACTCGTCCTGCGCGCAGTGCACGAAGCGGCGCATTACATGGGTATCGGTCTTGCCACCGTCGTCAATTTCTACAATCCGCAGCGCATCATACTTGGTGGCGGATTGATCGAAGCAGTCGAGATGTATTTCCATGTCGCAGTAAAAGAGGCTCGTCGGCGTTCTTTGCGCATACCGTCTCGCAAGCTGGATATCGTCAAAGCCGCGCTGGGTGACTACGCCGGTATTGTCGGCGCGGCGATGCTCGTGCGTGACAGCGCCAACGGTTAAAAGCTCTTGCTAATTCTTGTAATCAACTCGGGTTCTAGCTCGATAAAAGCGAGTCTTTACGACATCGGTGGTTCGGCTGACGTGGCAGCCAGCGCACCACTCTGGCAGGCTAATGTCGATCTGAAGGAGCACAAAGTCGAGTTTCAATCTAAGGGTGAAACCCACAAGGAGAGCGCTCTGAACCAGGATGACGAAGAAAATATTTTCGCCTTCCTTCTCAACTCTTTGTGGCACGGCGAATATTCGGTGGTTTCATCTCAAACTGAAATTAAGGCTGTCGGACACCGCATCGTGCACGGCGGGCCGAAATACTCTTCCAGTGTTTTGATCGACGACGAGGTGAAAGAGCATATTCGCCAGTGCGCCGAGTTTGCGCCGCTGCATAATCCCGCTAATCTGCACGGCATTGAAGCTGTAGAGAAGGAGCTGCCGGGCGTTCCGCAGGTAGCAGTGTTCGATACTGCCTTCCATCATAATCTGCCGGCGGCGTCAGCTACTTATGCGATTCCGTTCGAGTTCAGCGAGCGTTATAAGATCCGCCGCTACGGTTTTCACGGCATTAGTCATCAGTACTGTTCCACCCGCGCGGCGCAGCTGTTGAATCGCAGGACATCTGGTTTCCGCGTCATAGTCGCGCATCTCGGCAACGGCTGTTCAATGTCCGCCGTTCGTGACGGCGCTAGTATCGATACCACCATGGGTTTCACTCCGCTGGATGGGTTGGTAATGGGAACGCGCTCCGGCGCTGTTGATCCTGGCATTTTGCTTTATCTGCTCACGAAAGAGGCGCACACGCACGATGAACTCGAGGAAGTGCTCGAGCATAAATCTGGTTTGCGCGGGATCTCTGGTACAACGTCCGACATGCGCGAAATCCTTGAAGCACGCGATAAGGGTGACAAGCGCGCTCAACTTGCTTTCGATGTCTTCGTGCACAGCCTGACTGGTTATACAGGCAGTATGCTTGCACAACTCGATGGAGCGGATGCGATCGTCTTTACCGGCGGCATCGGAGAGCACGTTCCTGAGCTTCGTTCAGCGGTATGCAAACAACTCTCCTTTGCCGGCGTTGCGCTGGACGATCAGTTAAACCAGAACTGGAAAACCGATTCCGACGTTTCGATCAGTTCCTCAAAGATCCGGGTGCTCGTAATTCACACGCAAGAAAACTGGACCATCGCGAAGGAGACGCACCAGGTCGTCTCCACAGGCGTGGTCCGCTAGTCATTAGGTTGGGAACCTACCTGAGCGATAGCAACATCTTGTCGTTGTGCATGCAGATGTACTGCGCGAAAATCTCTTCGCCGTCTTTCAGCGGGCGTTCAGTCGGCACGAATCCCTTTTGATTGTGCATCGATATCCAAACGGTGTAACCACCGGGCTCCGCGCCCAAGACCGTGCAAGCGATGCTCTGCCCGAGTTGCAAATCGACACCAGCGACGACACCATCGATCGGTCCGGCATTCTCAATCGCCACGACCTCACTCTGCAATCGCTGCACGTCACTGGCAGCGTTTGTCAATTCTTTCCGGTGCGGCTCATTCTCTTGCTTCATTTGTTGTTTCCACTGCATTCTTTACAGTATCGAACGTTTGTACGCGGTCAAATTAAGTTCGTTGCTCGGCAAACACCGACGACATTCGGTAACCGAGGTAATCTCGATCTTGAAATCTTCCGAGGGCGATGGAGGGTTCGATTGTCGTGTCTGGGTTCTCCTTGATTAGGACTTCCACCAATTTTTGGTCTGTCGAAAATTCTTGTTTTTCAACCCAAAAGGCACCGCAGTACTTTCCGTCAAGAATTGGTAAAAGGTCCGTAGCTCGCTTGAAGCGAAATGTTTTGCGCAAACAATGATTCACCTTTTCTACAGGCGTATTCTGCTCCATCAGGACTCCACGTTTTGATCTTGTTTCGGTGCCGAGGCTCAGCCTGAGAGAAACAAATATTCTTTGCTTGTGAACGCAGACGAACTGCGCCAGTACTTCTTCACCCGGACGGAGAAGCGCTTGTGTCGGAAGAAAGCCCTGTCGATCGTATTGCTTCAGCCTAACAGTGTAACCGCCAGGTTCTACGCCAATGATCTGACAGAGAACATTGTTCCCTGGTTGCAAATCGAAACCCCAGCTCTGTCCGTAACCAGCCGCGTTCTTGTTCGGAGAATCATCCGCTTCGGGTGGTTTGCGGCGAGGTCGTTTCGATGAGACGTCCGGCCCATCCGCGTTTTTGCGGCGGCGGCGGGCTAGTTCATCGATATTATCCGAATCCGACATTGCTTTGAACTCGTGGGTTCAATTCAATTATGGGGTGAAACCTTCCGAATCGGCAAGATGCCTCGGACATCTGCGGTTAGTCCGGCAGGGGCATCGGACCAGTCAAAACTGTGCTGTCAGAGACGATCGATGCATTCTTTGATCTTTGATGCTATTTCAGCAAGCGGTGGCTGTCCGGCATAATATAGCGACTGCGGCTTTCGAAAGTGACGTTCCGCCTTTCAGCTCGAAAGTGAAACCTTGATTCTTTAGCCCCCAAAGCCAATGCATGATCCAATAGTCTTTTTCGATCAAAGTTGGCGTAATACCGTCTCTGTCTGCGATAATTCGCAGCAGATCTGAGAAATCTGGTCGCTTCCGCTGCGCTCCTGGCTGCAAATGCGCTATGCGAACTAGATAATCACGCGGGGCAGGGTAAACCAGAAGCTGCTGCCTTCGCCCTGGACGGAGTTGACGCCGATTTCACCGCCGTGTTGTTCGACGATGGCGCGGGCGCTGGCGAGACCGAGTCCGCTGCCACCTTTGACGCGGGCGTCTGACATTTGCGCTTGTTCGAAGCGGTTGAACATGCGATTGCGAAACTCTTCCGCAATGCCGGGACCGTGATCGCACACTGCCAGACGAACGAACTTGTCCAACGGTTGGCATTCGACATGGACGGATGTGTCCTGAGGAGAGAACTTGATAGCGTTTGAAAGCAGATTGACGAGCACCTGCACGATGAACTCCTTGTCTGCGCTAACGTAAATGCTTTTATCGATGTGCAGCGCATCGATTTTGATGCGCCTTTGCTCTGCCAGCGCCATGATTGACTTGACCGAGGCTTGCACGAGCTCGCGGCACGGAATGATGTCGAAAAACATTTCCATCTTTCCCGCTTCGAGCTTATCGATATCGAGCAAGCTGTTAATCATCGTAATGAGTCGTGCGGTATCTTCTTCGATTTGCCGTGATTTTTCTTTGAGGACGGTTGGGTTGCCATCGTAGAGACCGTCAGTGACTGAGTTGAGGTAACACTGAATCGAGGTGAGTGGCGTGCGCAGATCATGGCTTATCATCGAGACAAACTCTTGCTTGAGGCGTTCGACTTCGTGGCGTTGGGTGACATCTTCGATGACTACCAGTAGCTGCTTTTTCACCTTCGTACTAAAACTGCAAATCATCACGTCAGCGGGAAAACGCTCGCCGTCAAATCGCACCGCGATTACTTCTTTTGTCTTGGCGTCGGCACGAGAGGAGTTTACTATCAGCGCCGGACCGTCTGTACCTTCGCGAAAAAACAGACTGGCGTTCTGGTCAAAAAAGCTTGCCGGCTGATTGCTGCCGAAAAGAGCCAGGCACTGCGGATTAGCCGCTTCGATCGTGCCAAATTCATCGGTGATGAGAAGTCCCACGGGCAATGCGCTGAGCAGCGTGCGAATTCGCTCCTCGTTATCTTGTGCTGCGCGCTGCATAAGTTCCAGCCGTTGTTTGAGCTGGTCGACTTTGGCTTGCAATGCGACGGCGTCTTCTGTCGGCATTCGGCTTCGTTCCTAACTATGCATGCGACTGTCGAATGATATCAGATGCTCGGACTTTCTCCTATCTGCAACCGCCTGTGGTGCAGGAGAATTTGCTGCCTTGCCGCGTTCTACGACGCGCCAGCTCACTTTCAATCTTCTCGGCGATGCGCTTCTTGTCGAAGCACCATTCCGGTGCAATGATCTCATCTTTGCTTCCTTCGGCGACCAGTCGCATGATGATCTGATCGGGCGACAATAGTTCTAGTGCGTCCGCTGCCAGCTTGACGTATTCATCTTCGTCCAGCACCGGCAGGCGCCCGGCGCGATAGTCTTCTTCCATCGGTGTGCCCTTGTAGATGCAGAGCTGGTGGATTTTCACACCTGTGACACCCGACGCCGCGACGAGGCGAACGGTTTCCATCATCTGTTCAGGGGTTTCTTCCGGCAAGCCGAAAATCAGGTGAGTAGCCAGCTGCAAGTTGCGCCTCTGGGCGCGCTCGACGGCATCGAAAAACTCTTCTGAAGTGTGACCCCGATTGATCAATTCGAGCGTCCTGTTGACCGAGGACTGCAAGCCGATTTCCAACCATATGAATGTTTTCTTGTTGTACTCCGCCAGCAGATCCAGAATGTTCTCTTCCAGGCAATCGGGACGGGTGCCGATGCAAATGCCGACGACATCAGGGTATTCGAGAGCCACGTCGTACAAACTCTTCAGTACCGCTTCAGGCGCATACGTGTTTGTAAACGCCTGGAAGTAGGCCATGAACTTGTGCGCTTTGAAGCGCACACGCGCCCGCGCCATGCCCTTCTCTAGCTGCTGCCTCACGTTGAGGGCGGCATCGATCGTTGGCGCGCCCGAGCCTCGGTCATCGCAAAAAGTACAGCCGCCAAAGGCCCGCTTGCCATCGCGATTGGGGCAGGTAAAGCCAGCGTCGATAGGAACGCGCGCTATTCGAGTGCCGAATTTTTCCCGCAGATAGCTGTTGAAGCTGTTGTACGGGAGCGCGGGTGAATGAATATTTATGGCTTCTGTAGTGCTACTCATGACCAGTATTTCGGGGCAGCTGCCGGCTGCTCTGATCGCCTGTGTGGAAGCGTTCATAGTACTACGTGTTGCCAATAATTGTCCCCGCAGGCGTCGTTGGCTTGCATCGAAGGATGCAGCTCGAGCCCTCCGCGCCTGTGTGCCCTTGCCAGACGGCATTTTGCGCAGCCAGTTACAATTATTGAATGCGGTTGACACCCTTCAGAGCAGCCTGATATTCTGGCTCTCCGTTGCATCTTGTGTCTTAGTTTTGCCCCCATCGTCTAGAGGCCTAGGACACCTCCCTTTCACGGAGGTAACAGGGGTTCGAATCCCCTTGGGGGTAAATTTTTGTCTGAATGCTTTGACTCTGCTCATATTTGATGAGCGGAGCTTTTTGCTTTTGGGGCGGATAAAGTGCCGTATGCCGTTGCAGGCACAGTTGTGGCGGGTATGAACGGCTTCCGGGCCGGTTGATTTGTCTGCCCAGAACTCGCGCGCGTTTTTGGGGCATAATTTGTGCGAGGCGTTGGGCGTTTAGTAGATTGATGGATACTGATAACAAGCCGATAAAACTAGGTGAGCTGTTAATCGGCATTGGTGTGCTGCGCTTGGAAGAGTTGAACGAGGCGATCGGGGTCGCCGGTGAGACCGGGCTACCGATTGGTCGTGTCTTGATTATGTCCGGCTACCTGACGGACAACGAGCTCCAAGCGGCGGTCTACGTTCAGTCGTTGATCAAAGACAAACTCATCGATCTCGAGTTGGGAAAGCGCGCATTATTGCTGGTTTCGCAGGAAAAACTAAGCCTTGATGATGCTCTGAAAAAACTGGGCTGGACGCAGTCCAAGCGCCAGAGCACGGCCCGATTGGGTGAGCTTTTGCTGGCGGCGGATTTGATCACGGAAACCCAGCTCAATGAGGCGCTGCGAACCAGCCGCGAGACGGGGCTTCCGCTCGGGCGTATCTTGGTTTTGACGCAAGCAATTTCCGATGAGATGTTGTCGTCAGCGCTGACAGCGCAGGTGCTCATTCGCGATGGAAAACTGACAAAAGAGCATGCCTGTCAGGGATTGAAATCGGCGAAGCGAAGGCGCGTGACGATTGAAGTCTCGCTTTCCGATCACGGATTCTATCGCCCGCCCAATCGTCAAACAGTCAAACTCGGTGAATTGCTGGTTTTGACGGGGCTTGTCAGCGAGGGCGATCTGATGAACGCGTTGGAACTGGGATTGACGCGCGAAATGCCGATCGGCGAAGTGTTGGTGCAGTCCGGGTTTATCAGTAAAGACATTCTTTTTACCGCGTTGAAGTTGCAAGAAATGGTCGCGAACGGAACATTGAACGCACTGCAAGCTTCCGAAACGTTGCGGCAAATTTCCACGCGCAACATCAGCATCGCTCAAGCGGTGGGGGAGTTGGGGCTGCTCAAGCCTGAACAGAATGAAGCGATCAAGCTTAGCGATATTTTGAAGGCAGCCGGTGTGGTCACAGATGACGATATTCACCGAGCGATAGAGACGAGCTCACGTAATTCCGCATTGCTCGGTAAGATGCTTGTCGTCACCGGCATGATCGATGAAGGCATGTTGAATGCGTCATTGCGATGCATGTTTCTCGTGCGCGAAGGATTTCTCAATATGGAGCAAGCGATCATTGCCTTGAGTCATTGCCAGCGCCATCACGCCTCCTTCGACGACGCGCTCCAGGAGCTCGGTTGGACGATCAACACACGAATGAACTACGAGGGTTGACGACGTCGTCGTTCCAACGGGCGCATGAAATGCGCCCCTACGGTTCGTATTTAAACCCGCTTCGTATGAGGTTCGGCGCACCGTCGTAGGGGCGCGTTGCACGCCGCGTTGCACGCGCCCGTTGCGACAATTCGGTTATTTGACCACAGACAGGGACTTGGTCCCGGGCGGCTGCAAGTCGCCCCAGTTCGTCTCGTACCGAACCGGTTTGTGAAGACATGTTGGGACGTTGCGCTCCGGTGCCGGCAAGGCTGCCGGCGCTCCCAGAAAAGGAAACGGCGCCGATGTGAGTCGGCGCCGTTAGAACAGGACA
Source organism: Planktothrix sp. (assembly GCA_036703195.1). Classification (GTDB taxonomy): domain Bacteria; phylum Cyanobacteriota; class Vampirovibrionia; order Obscuribacterales; family Obscuribacteraceae; genus DATNPN01. The sequence continues at coordinate 400,347 of DATNPN010000043.1, forward strand.
GGAAGCGGTTAGAGCGTTTTGAGAGTGCCTGCTTCGCGCTTTTTGAGGTCGACGGCTACGGTCAGTTTTTCCAGGTGTTGCTGAATGATTTTCTTACCCTGCTTCACTTCGGTTTTGCCGAAATAGTCGCGCGCCTCGGCAAGCAGCTTCTCGTCGATCAGACCGGTGATGCCTTCGCACATGCGGGTGATCGTGTTTTCGGGCAGCAGCTTGAGGATGTTCTGCCAGTTGGCCTGCATCCATTTCCAGGTGACCTCGCGACCGTGCGGGTTCATCATCACCTGCCGCACCACATACGGTGAGTTGCCGGTGCGAATCTCGCCGTTGATTGTTTTGTCGAGAGTCTTCTGCAACAATTTCGCATCGCGAAACGATGTCAGAGCGTACATGTAGCGGTCTTCTTCCTGCGGGCTCTTGCCGTTTTTGAAGCAGTTGACGAAGTCTTCGTAGCGGCGCTCGTCACCGGTATGAGCAAGAATCGAGATCAACGCGGGAGCGAGATCCGGAGCAACAGATGTTTGATCTGCCTTGTAGTTTTCGTACAGCTCGAGCGCTTTCTTTCGTACCTCTTCGTCTTCGCCCAGCGTTCCTAGCGAGGCGACGAGCATGCCGCGCAGCAGCTTTGTCAGCTCATCTTCGTCGGGGTGCTGTTCCCAGCCGAGTTTTTTCAAAGCCGGACCAGCAACTTCTCGGACGAATTTCGGCAGCGGGTCGGACACTTTGCCCCCGGCTCCGGGACCGAGCACGCGTTCGAGGTATGCGAACGAACCCAGCAAAACCGTCCAAACGTTTTTGTCGGTTTCATCCTTGAACAACTTCGACATGTTGAGGTAGTCGGCGAGCGGCGTCAGTCCTGCCAGGACTGATGCCCAGGTGTCATTGACCAGGTTGAAACGTTCGATACTGGCGAGCTGCCGGAGATTCGCCGTGACAGCGTTCAACAAATCTGCCGAGTAGCGCACGCGGTAGAAGCCGTGTCCGCCTTCGTTGACGACTACCCACGTCGGTGCTTGTTCGAATTCGACCGTCGCTGATTTGCCGGTCAACAACAATTTCTTGTTGACGATTTCGCTGCCCACTTTCGCTTTCAACATAATAGGTACATGGAACATCGCCTTGGCGCCTTCGCCCGCGCCTTCCTTCAGATAGAGGAAGCGCTGTTGCGAGAGGACCAGCTCTTTGTCCGACTTGCCCTTTTCGACGCTGACGAGCGGATGCCCACCCTGGTAAATCCAGGTGTCCATCATCTGACGAACTGGTTGCTTCGTTGATTCTTCCAGGGCGTCCCAGAGATCATTGGTTTCTGTATTGGCGTATTTATGTTTGCTCAAGTAGAGCATAATGCCGCGTCTAAACTGCTCGGCGCCCAGGTATTGCTCGAGCATGCGCAGAACGGACGCGCCCTTTTCGTATGTGAGCACGTCGAACATGGCGCGGGCCTCTTCCGGATGGTGCACCGGAAATTCGATGGCACGCGTGCTTTGCAGACCGTCTGTCGAGAAGGCGGCAGCGCGCGAAACGCCGAATGACTCCCAACGCTTCCAGTGTGGCTTCCAGGCGTCGACGGCGAGCATCTCCATGAAGGTGGCGAATGCTTCGTTGAGCCAGATACCGTTCCACCACTTCATTGTCGCCAGATCGCCAAACCACATGTGAGCGATTTCGTGCGCGATAACGTCGGCGACGCGCTCTTGCTCGGCGTGCGATGAGGTTTTCTCGTCTACCAGGAGTGCGTTCTCTCTAAAGGTTATGGCTCCCAGATTCTCCATGGCGCCAAAAGCGAAATCAGGAATCGCGATCAGATCCATTTTGTCGCCGGGGTATTTCAATCCATAATAGTTGTTGAAGAATGTGAGCGAATGCGCTGCTACGCGTTGAGCGAACTTCGCCAGACCGAGCTTGCCGGGCGGCGCGTAGATGCGCACCGGGGTTCCGTCGACGTTTTCTTCTTCCGTCTTTTCAAATTCGCCCACGATAAACGCCACTAAATAGGTGGACATCTTCATGGTCTCTTGGAAGCGATACTCCTTCTTGCCCCGTTCCGAGAGCGCTTTCACTTCGCGCACCTGAGCGTTCGAGATTGCCGTTAACGATTCATCAACGGTTAACGTGATGCGAAATGCTGCCTTGAAATCCGGTTCGTCCCAGCAAGGGAAGGCGCGGCGGGCGTCCGTGGCTTCCATCTGCGTGGTCGCCAGAGTCTTTATGTTGCCACGCTCATCCTTATATGTGCTGCGGTAAAAACCGTGCAGTTTGTCGTTGAGAATTCCTTTGAATGTGATGTTCAGCTTCCAGCTGCCCGCTTCGATGGTCTCTTTGAAGTTGAGGTGAGCGCGCTCGTTTTCAGCGTCCAGCTTAATTGTCGCTTCCAGCGTCGTGCCTTTAGCGTTTGTCAGTGTCGCCTTGAAGATCTCGAGCTCGAGTGCGTTAAGAACGATCTCCTTGACGGGCTCGGCGACTGTAACATCGACGGTCTCTTCGCCGTCGAACGTAAACTTGACCAGATCCGGCTCCAAGCGGATCTCATATTTTGACGGTACGACCGTTCTTGGCAAACGGTATGAGAGCACCTCTGGCTCCTTAACGGCAGTGTCCTTTGACATCAGAGCTTCTGACCCCCGCTTTACAGGCTGTAGCAAATAAATGAGAGAGAGGTTAGCATATTGGGCAGTCGATTTTCATTTCCGCTGCATCGCGTGCTCATCAGCAATGTAAGCGGGTAGGTGTGGGCAGGATCAGCTCAGAAGGAACAATTCCATGGTTGAAGTTCAATACGCGAAGGTTCAAACAATTCAGCAGATCGGTCAGCAACTGCGCGTGGACAGCATACGCGCCACAACGCAGGCTGGATCCGGGCATCCCACGTCCAGCATGTCGGCAGCCGATTTGATGGCGGTCTTGCTCTCGAAATTCTTGAAGTACGACTTCAAAAATCCGAAAAATCCTAACAACGATCACTTGATCTTCTCCAAAGGTCACGCTGCGCCCCTTCTGTACGCCATGTACAAAGCCGCCGGCGCCATCACGGACGAAGAGCTTTTGAGCTTGCGCAAGTTCGGCAGCCGCCTCGAAGGACATCCGGTTCCGAAAATCCTCCCCTGGGTAGACGTCGCCACCGGCTCGCTCGGACAGGGACTGCCGTTCGCCGTCGGTATGGGACTTTGCGGCAAGTATCTCGATAAGCTTCCGTATCGCCAGTGGGTTTTGTTGGGCGACAGCGAAATGGCCGAAGGCTCTGTCTGGGAAGGGTTCGAGCTGGCGTCGCACTACAAGCTTGACAATATTACAGCCATCCTCGATATGAACCGCCTGGGACAGCGCGGCGAAACCATGTTGGGCTGGGAATCGAGCGTTTATGCCGAGCGCGCGCGCGCCTTCGGCTGGAACGCGATTGAGATCAACGGACACGACTATGATGAGATCGACAAGGCTTACGGTGAAGCGATCACCCTCGCTAACCAGCCGACACTGATCGTCGCCAAGACCGAGAAAGGGCACGGCGTTCCATCCATCGCCAATAAAGACGGCTGGCACGGCAAGGCGCTGAGCCCCGAGGAAGCCGTAGAGGCAATCGATATTCTCGGCGGCATCCAGAATACAGTCATCAAAGTGCACCTTCCCGACGATGTCTCGAAAGGCGGCTCCTCGACTAAGTCGACGGCTAAATTCGAATGCCCGAAATATGAAAAACCGATCGCCACACGCGAAGCATACGGCGACGCCCTCAAATCATTGGGCGCAGCCAATCAAGATGTCGTGGTGCTCGACGCCGAAGTAGGCAACTCGACCTTCTCCGACAAGTTCGCCAAATCGTTTCTCGATCGCTACTTCGAGATCTACATCGCCGAGCAATGCATGGTCGGCGCAGCAGTCGGTCTGGGGACGAGAGGCAAGGTGCCGTTCGCCTCGACGTTCGCTGCCTTCATGAGCCGTGCGTACGACTTTATCCGCATGGCTGCGGTGGGCCGCGCTCGCCTCTCTCTGTGCGGTTCGCACGCCGGCGTTTCCATCGGACAAGACGGACCGTCGCAGATGGCTCTCGAAGATCTGTCCATGATGCGCGCCATCAACGACAGCGTCGTCCTCTACCCATCGGACGGCATCAGCACCGCCAATCTCGTGGAAGAGATGTCGAAGCTGGATTGCATCTCCTACATTCGCACGACGCGTGAGAAGACACCAATCCTCTATAAGCAGGAAGACAAGTTTCCCATTGGTGGGAGCAAGGTCCTGCGCAGCTCGAAAGAAGACAAAGCGACTTTGATCGGCGCCGGCATCACACTGCACGAAAGCCTCAAGGCTTATGAGCAGCTGAAGAAGGACGGCATCAATGTGCGGGTCATCGATCTGTATTCGGTGAAACCTATCGATAAAGCGACGCTACAAACAGCAGCGAAAGAGACCGGGTTGTTGGTCGTGGTCGAGGATCACTGGCCGGAAGGTGGACTTGGCGATGCGGTGCTCGGTGCATTTGCTGTGCAAGGCGGCGAAAAAGCGAAAGCGCAAACGCCACCGCCGGTAGTGAAACTTGCCGTGCGCTCGATGCCGGGTTCTGGCACTCCGGAAGAGTTGATGGACGCTGCCGGCATCTCCGCCGCCAAGATCGTCGAAGCCGTCAAGGCGCAGCTGAAGTAAGCGCACGACGTCGATAATCAGTCATACACCGCGCCCGGTTTACTACTGCGGCGCGGTGTAATGTTTAGGTTGGTTGTTGTTTCAGTCCAGGAGCGCAGTGAGAACTGACGGCAAGCGATGACCGCAACGTACCTTTTATTATGGCTCAGGTGTTGCCTTTTGCTGCCGGCGCAAATATTGCAGTCCATGCAGTATCAGCCAAATTGCCGGACAATAGATGTATTATTGCCGGGGTACCGTATATAAGTTGCCTGGTAGCAAGCAAGGATAATAACAATGCACATTCATATCGCGCTGTTTCGCTGGAAGGACAATGTTGCGCAGGCGCAGATCGACGAAGCGATCGAGCAAATTCGCGATCTGCGAAATGAGGTGCCTGACGTGATTGATATCCGTTGTGGGGTCAATACGCACAAAGAGTCGAAAGGGTTGACGCACGCGATTCTTGTCATGGCGCGCACCCAGAAGGCATTAGATGATTACAGGAAACATCCGCAGCATGATGCCGCAGCGAAAGTAATCGAGGTGATGGAAGCGGATGGGCTCGGCTGTGATTTCGTTGATGACACGGACTGAGCGCTAATAAATCCACTGCTCCGCGCGCAGCAGCTCAACGGCGATGTCGCGGATGAGCCCCGCGAACTTGAACTGTTTGCGTTCTAATTCGCTAAGCGAGTCGAGATTCATGGCGCCGTTTGCGTCACGATCGGGATACTTGAGCGCACAGTTCCAAAACGGCAGTTTGGCAAATCCCGGCTCGTCCGGCACTGCTCCTTTCGGCGTGAAGGGAATCTCGCCTGAAGTGTCTAGCCACTCCTGAAGAATCATGGACACCCGCTCGATCGCTCGCTCGGCAAAACCGCGGCTGGTGTCATAGACGTGCGTATTATCGATGACAAAGAGCTCAGGACGCTTGTCGTGCGCTTTTTTGATGGCGGCCGCTATCTTGTCGGCGCCCGTCGTTTTCGTCTCTACAGGTCCGACAACGACCCCGTTGAATAGCTCTCGCATGATGGTGACGACGCGTTCGACGGCTGCCTGGGTGCGTCGCAATCCAGCCATCGCCATCGGTTGAACTTCGGGCAGCAAAACGCGAAACGAATCACTGAAGCTCACGACAGCGGAGTCGAGGGAGCTGTGCACGGTCGGGTCTTCGAAAATGGCTTCGGTATCCGGACCGCGAATGAGGGCAATTTTGGCAAAACCTTCCGGGTGGTTGTAATTGATGGAGTGATCGCCGGCGATAACAGCATGCGCGATGCGGGCGTCGCTGTTGCACGGGTGCGGCACCCACCAATCGGTGATGTCGAGCATGCCTAACAAGGCACGCTCCTCGTCTGTGAATTTGATGCGGCGGCAGTCAGTCGTGAGATGTTGGCGATTGAACGGATCTGAGACTTTCTCGTAGATGCGGGTCAGCGTAGCGCGCTCTCCACTGCTGGGAGACTGCGGGGTGAGCGCTTTCAAGACGCGCGGATCGAAAGGCGCTATTTTCAACTTTTTGCACAGCATGATCACTATCGCTCGCGCCATGAATTCCGGCGGTGCGATCTGATGCTCGCGCACTGCTTGTGCAACGCGCTCTACGCGCTTGATACGATCATCAATGCCGCTGTTTAACAGTTTGAGCAAAACTTCGGCAGCACCATATGCGCCATCAACGTTGTGAGTAATGAAATTTTTTCGGTTTTTAACGCTGTCAGAAAAAATCGAAGCCAGAATTGCGTCGGCCGTCTCCTCGGGACCGAGGTGCAGCAGTCGTGCGGCTTCGAGCACCTGATCTATCTCCGCCCGCGTGTGCTTCCAGTTCATGTTCCACTGGTAACCGCCGATTGGGTTGAGCTCGCACACTCCATCGGCGCGGTGAAATGACTGGCGCACAACGGCAAGACACCGCCAAATCAGGTCTTTATCGTCGCGGGAAAGATTGTCGAAAGATTCGATTTTTTTGAAGGGATCAGTAACGTCTCCGTCCAGTCCCACGACGGGCACGTCGCAAAGGTCTCGTTGCAGGTCGGCAACCGCCGCCTTCATGTCCTCGGGCTGCACGAAAAATTCGGAAAAACGGTGATTATCGGTCAGCTGCTTGACTTTCTCAACCACTGCGCGGTCCACTTTGGTCTTCACAGCATCGAGGTCGATGTTCGAGGTACTCTTTCTCATACCGTAACGCAGCGACCCCTTCTGCGCCTGCGGTGCAGGCGCTGTCTTCCCTTTCGGATTCGGTCGTTTCGAACTTGCCATTAATTCCAGCGGGTAGGAGCCAAATTAATATTGTTACGGATATTCCCTCAAACATGGCTCATTAATCGGCTTTGCGGTGCTGAATCAGTCACGCTTTTGCTCGGTCGGATGCGCTGGATGCTGATGCATATGCAATCGGCGTTAGTCGCATGAGAGCCGGCTTACAGCGGCATTATGACAGTTGTTTTTCTGCTGCCGACGATGAGCCGACTGTAAGCTCGATGCGGATGAAACTTTGGCAATTGGCGCTCTGTTGCCGGATTTGCCTGCCATGGGGTGCTAAATTAAGCATAGTGACAGCAAGCGGTGCACGCATGACCGATTCGGCACAAGAGAGCGTAAAAATCAGTGATACACCCGCCGCAGGCGGCATTGGTCTGACCGCGTCATTGTTGTTGAAACAGTTGAGACCAAAACAGTGGGCGAAGAATCTCATTGTTTTCGCGCCGCTGCTTTTTTCGCACAGATTTAACGATGCCGGCTCATTGGCCGCTGCTGCTGCTTGTTTTGCCAGCTTTTGTTTAATCGCAAGCGGCGTCTATGTGCTCAACGACGTTGTCGATGTTGAGGCGGATCGGCAGCATCCGACGAAAAAACTGCGCCCCATCGCCTCCGGACGTCTCGACATCAAGCTCGCCGCGGTGGCGGGTGTACTGTGCCTGTTGGCGGGTTTGGGCATTTCGTATGTCGTGAGACCGACTCTGGCTGTGACATGCATTGCCTATCTCGTCATCAACGTATTCTATTCGTTAAAACTCAAAGTCGTGCCGATCATCGACGTGTTCTGCATCGCTTCCGGGTTTGTCTTGCGAGCCGTCGCCGGCGCCGTGGCCATTCATGTGTTGGCATCGAGTTGGTTTCTCCTTTGCACGACGCTTGGCTCTCTCTGGCTCGGGCTAGAAAAACGTCGCCAGGAGTTGAAGGTGGTTGCTCACGATCCGACGTCGCACCGTAAGGTGCTGTCTGCATACTCAGTCGGGTTGCTCGGGCGCATGGAAGCGGTGATAGTTCCCAGTCTGCTGACGGCCTATGCTTTCTACAGCTTCCAGTCAGAGCAGGGAAGCTGGATGATGCTTACTGTTCCGATTGTTTTGTACGGCATGCTGCGCTATCAAATGCTTTCCGAGAGTGGTACTACAACTGGTGCACCAGAAGACGTGCTCTTCCGTGATCGTCCCATCCAGATCACACTGATACTTTGGATCTTGACCTGCGCATTCGTTGTATATGGTCATCCCGATGAAACATTTCGAAAGGTGGGTAACTCCATCGATTCGCTCTCCTTGTCAGTGCCTAGATGAGGACAATCAGTTTGTCTGCGCAATCCAAAGTTGGCAACAGCGGGGCAACGGCCGGCAACGACGGCGTCTGCTGGAATCGCCGGGACTGGATGATGCTGGCGATGCTGGTGGCACTGGCGGTGCTGGTTCTTATTCCCGGCATATTTTTCTTTGGCATCATAGACCCCAGCGACGGTCTGTACACTGAGTGCGCGCGCGAGATGATCGAGAAGCACAATCTGCTCACGCCCTCCTTTAACTACGACCCGTTCTACGAAAAACCGATACTGATTTACTGGTTGATCATCGCCAGTCAGAAGCTGTTCGGTGTCTCTGCCTGGGCCGGACGACTGCAGGCTGCGGTCAGCGGCGTGCTAACGGTGGCCTCGCTTTTCGCATTGACGCGCAGATTCATCGGTCGTCGCACAGCATTCGCTAGTGCTCTTATCCTCCTTTCTGCGCCTCTCTTTGCAGTTGTCGGACACTTAACCCTGACGGATTCGATGCTCACACTTTTCGTCAGCGTGGCGACGTTGTGTTTTTTCAGCCGTCTGCATGGCGGCGGTGTCAACTTGCTCGTAGTCGCCTATCTCTGTCTGGGACTGGCAGTGTTGGCGAAAGGACCGGTCGCACTCGTTCTTTCCGGCGCCCCCATTGTTCTATATCTGTTCCTCTCAGGAAAAAACTCCGGCGAAACATGGGGACAATTTTTATGGAGTCGATTGTGGCGTTTGCATCCCGCCGCCGGTCTTCTTCTCATCGCGCTCATCTCCTTGCCCTGGTATATCGCTGAGTGTAAAGCGACGAACGGAGAGTTTTTCCAGGAGTTTTTCATCAGGCAAAACCTGGGCAGAGCGACAGGTTCTGTCAACCATCAGCAAGCCTGGTATTACTATCTTCCCTTTCTCTTCGGCGGTTTTTTCCCCTGGTGGCTATTTCTCGCAGGCGCACCGCGAACGGTGGCAAGCATCTGGCGCAAGCGCTCGCGCCAGACCAAAGTTCGCCAGCTCTCACTGCTCTGCCTGGTCTGGTCTGTGTTCATCGTTGCTGTATTTTCGGCGATCAAGACGAAGTTGGGAACTTACATCCTGCCTGCGTTTCCGCCCCTCGCCATCCTGGCAGCCGTATCGATCGAAACAATGTTGCGCTCGAGCAATCGCAAACCGATTTTCGTACTGGCGGCGGCCATCGGTGCCGTCAGCGGAGTGGCGGCGCTCAGCCTGCCCTTTGTCTTCGTCAAGCTGCGAGGTGTTTCGCTCGGCACTCAACTCGTCTTCGACGCCGGCGCTCTGTTGTTAGCGGCGGGTTTTGCCGGTTGTGCTTATCAGCTCCGGAAAAACCGGCGCCAATCTGCATTGCTCTTCGCCACTGTCGGCAGTACGCTCGCGATATCCTTATTGATCCCTGCTGCTTTGCACCAGTTCGACAAAAAGCAACATCGTCCGTTTCGTCAGTTGCTCCAGATCTGCATGCAGGATCACGCCAGCGTTGCCCTTTTCCTGCGAGACTCGCCGGCAGCCGATTTCTATCTAACACGTCGTGTGCCCACCCTGAATAACGGCGATGACGTTCGCGCGTGGCGCCAGGTGACACCAGGTAAACACTATCTGTTGATGACTAAGGACGTGCAGCAACTGGCAAAGGAGCGCGTGGCTGTACTGAAGCTCGTTCAGCAGCGCAGCAAGTGGTATCTGTACTCAGTGGACTGATTCAGGCTAGTTCGCGGCGAGCTACAATCGGACGAAAATCGGCGGAGTGCAACAAAGCGTTCTTGGCGCTCAGGCAGAGCGGATTGAACATCTGCGCGATCTCTTTGGGAACGAATACGCGACAAAACATGACGATCCAGAATGAGGAGCTGGAGTTGAGCATGCCGCCGAAGCCCAGCACCGAGCGGATATTGTGCTCGCGCACGAACTCCTGTTCAGTAATCAGATTGCAGGTGCTCGCTTCAGGCACGTAGAAAACGTTGAAACGCTTTTGGTCCGGCTCCAGGATGTAGCTGCCGGTCGAGTGCTGGTCGTCCTGGTCGCGATCGCTTGATGTATCGTACTCGTTCATCAGCGCCGCAATCATCGGCAGTTTAGTGCGCAATTCTCTCTTATCAGATACGGGAACAAGGCGATGGCGCAAGGACTGGCGCCTGTCGTTCCACGTGCTCATCGCACCGACGGACGCCATCAATGCGAGGAAGCGAGTGTCGGCAATGCTGTCGAACTCCTGCTGCGCGTAGCGTTTTAACTCATCGTCCAGCGCGCTAAAACGAACGGTTTTGAAAACACGCGCCAAGCTCAGTGCCGGAGCGCCCTTGTCGTCACAGAAGTTGGAGTAGAAATACTGGATTATCTGCTCTGCGGCTTCTTCAAAGCTGTCGCTCTCAAGCCCGAACTGCCGGATATCGGCGGTACATGACGCCATATCGGTAAGCTTAAATGCGTCAAGCCTGAACATGGTGCTCCCAGGGGATACTCAGCAGATGCCCTACACATTACATAGCAGATATGAGCCGGCAGTTCCCCCTTTTGGGTGATGTTCTATGGCAAGCCACAGACAGTTCGGGGATATCCACATTGCTATCACGAAGTGTTAACGTAGTGAGACGACTGAACGTGCGCCGCCTGACCGCTATTCGGGTCAATTTGTCGCGAAAATTGAAAATCAATTGCCAGGCTGAGCGAGTGGCAGCGAGCGTCCGCCAAGTTTGTGAATGGGGAATTGGCGGGGTGCCGCAGCTTTGTGCACGATGTGAGCAGGACGTGCCGCTTCCGCACTGTTAGTGCGTTCAGGCACTGCAGGCTGGGGCGGTTGGCGCATTATAACGATGTCTGGAGTGCGTATTTTGTCGCCTCGATTGAGGATAACAAATCCACACCATCCAAGGCTCGCTGCCAAAAACAGCAACAGCACTTGAACCCACGTGGCCACAGTAATGAGGTAACAAGCTGCGACTACTCCCATTGCGGAGAGAGCCGTACTAAAGGCGCTTCGCATGCGTCTTCCCTTCTGGCGAAATAAATTTGTGTGTGCTGGTGCACCGAGAGTGCATATAAGATACAACCCTCCGAATATACGGACTCTGCTTGAAAACTGGAGTTTCCCGGCGTCCGTGTTAATTTCCGCTTAACTCTGACGTGTTTCAGTTTTACTTTTATCGGACTCTCGGGCGAGTAAGCTCAACCCCGACGGTGCGGGCTTTTCCGGGAAAGGGCGTAGTTGCCTTGTGCAAGTGGGCAGAACTTCGGCTGGTAAATTGTGCGTGAGGTCGCCCGCCCGCCTGAAATAGGCGCTGGCCGTCTGATAACGCCTTTTGCGGGCATCAACGTATGGACTCCTGCCCTCGCTGGATTTCGATTCGAAGTGTCGGACCTGTTAAGGCGTTATGACCCCGCCACTGGCTGGACCGCTGTTACTAGCCGGGACGGGCAAGTCCGCGCCGGTGACTGATGGCAATGCGCCTGAGTCCTGGGACGGAGCAGCGCCGACGTTAGGTGTAAATCCCGGTGTGCCAGGTGCGGGAGGAACCGCATTGTTGATTGGCGCGAAGTTCTGCGGTGCCGCCTGTGGCTGCGCCGCGCCAACACTAGGGGGCGTCGCTCCCGCTTCGTCCAGTTCCTTCATTTTGAAACTCTGCCAGACACTGTTATCCGCATACATCACTTCAAGTACGCGCACCTGCACGGCAGTCGTGTGCGGATCGATTCCTTCAGACTTCCACTTGCCTGAGTGGTCTTCGCCGGGATTGATAAGACCGGCATCGGGAGCTTGAAACGTTCTTAGCTCCTTTCCGGTATTATCGACCAGACGAATGCGAAATTTGACCGCTTGCACGGGTCTATTGGAAACGTTCTTGTAGGTTGTGTAAACGCGTGCGTCGATGGGAGCCGAGAATGGATCGAGATCGAGTTCTGCTCGAGCATTGGTCACGGCCACCGGGCACCCGGGTTCGGCAACATTTTCTATCGGCATGTTTTGAACTTTTTCCGGTAATTGAGCGTAAGAAGAGTATGGAGCAACGAACGTCGTCAAGGAGACTAACGAAGTGACCATCATTAATATGATCCGGCAAAATCGATGGGTATTGGTGGCGCCGTCCATTCTCATCGTCGCTCTCCTCTTGCTGTTTGCCACCCGACTGACAGCCCAGGAAAAGGCCGACAGCGGAAATTTTCATCTAACCATATTACACACAAACGATCTGCATTCCCACGACGAATCCTTCACTGAGCGCGGTCATGAGATGGGCGGTCTGGCTCGCATCGGGCACCTGATTCGCACATTCAAAAAAGAGCAGCCTGATGCGGTCGTGGTCGATGCCGGCGATATCTTTCAGGGCACACCGCTCTACACGAAATATCACGGCGAGGTAGAAGTGCATCTGCTCAACATGTGCGGCTACGACATTTTCACCATCGGCAACCACGAGTTCGACGACGGTCCTGTCAATCTCGCCCACCAACTGGAGAAAGCGAAGTTCAAAGTGATCAACTGCAATATGGATTGCAGCAAAGTGCCTGAATTGGCTGCGCTGATATCACCGTATGTAGCGAAAGAGATCAACGGTCAAAAGGTGGCGTTCATCGGTGCTGTCACGCCGGACCTCAACTCAGTCGCGCTGCGCACAGGCGGCGTCACAATCAAGGCCACCGGAGATGATTGGATGAAACCAATTGAAGAGCAGATTGCTGCGGTGAAAGCGCAGGGAATCAACAAGATTGTTTTAGTGACGCACATTGGTGTAGAACTCGATCGTGAGCTAGGCAAAAATCCCGACATCGATGTGATAATCGGCGGGCACAGCCACACCAGGCTCGATCAAGCGATTGTCGTGCCGCACGCCGATGGCAGCAGTTGCACAATCGTGCAAACCGGTTGTTTTAGTCGTGCGCTGGGCAAACTTGAATTGACTTTCAATGATAAAGGCGAAGTGATAACGAGTGACACCAATTACAAACTAAACAACACCAATGAGAATGTCCCTCAAGATCCTGATATCAAGGCATATGTCGATGAGATGGTTAAACCACTTTTGCCGTTGCGTCATATGATCTTGGGCACCGCTGAAGGTGACTTCGACAATTTCTTCCGCTCGATGCCCAACGACTCGCCGCTCGGTGATCTGATTACTGATGCTCTCGCTGAAGAAGGCAAAGCGTACGGCGTTCAGTTGGCTTTGGAGAACCGCGGCGGCATTCGCGGTCGTATCGATGCAGGTCCGATCTCAATGGAAAAAGTCGAGGAAATTCTTCCCTTCGATAACAAAGTTGTTCTCTCGACTGTCACCGGCGATTGTCTCCTTCAGAATCTGGAGCACAGCGTCAACGGCGGTTTAGGCGGGCACTTCTTCGACGAGCACGGAATGAAAATCGCTTACGATCCGAATCAGCCGAAAGAGCACCGCATTGTCTATGCGTTAACACAAGATGCGTCGGGCAATTGGCAGCCGATTCAAAAAGATTCCACATATAAGATCGCGACCAACGATTACAGCTTCGATGGTGGCGAAGGATATAACTTCAAATCAGCCACCAAGGTTGTTCGCAAGCCCGAAAAAATGATGGTCGCTTTGGTTGATTATCTAAAGAATCATCCGAAAGTCTCACCACACGCTCCCGATCGAATCGTCGCTGTCGATTCGAGTTTGCTCAGCGCCGATCATAAAGGTAGCGAAGCAATTTTGCACGTACGCAACGCCGTACCGAATTCCAAAGTTATTTTTGTTGCTGGAACCGCCAGGGGTGTCGGTGCAATAGAAGATAAGTTGGCGGTGCCCATCAACGATCCGCACGTCGTACAGAAAGATCGATGCGACGCTGACGGCCACTTCGACCTGACTTTGCCGATCAACACACTCTTTGCAGATCAAAAGGACGCCAAAGAAATTTACGCATCCGTCATCGTCATTCCACCCAAGTCAACCCCAGGCAAACACATCACGGTGAGTTATCCGGTGTCTCTTAATTGATCGTTAGAGGGGGGGCGCAAGCAGTGAGCGAAGAAAAAACATCTGGCGACAAAGCGGAACTTAGCTCTCGAGAAGCGGAGAGGGCTAACTTAAAAGCGCTATTCGATGGACTCGCTACACTTCCCCAGGACGTCAATTTGACAGGAGCTGAACTCATAGAGCTGTCCGCTTCCGTACTGAACGGTGTGCGAAGAGAAAATCCGCAGGCATGGCATGCCTTCATCCAGTTTTTACGTGATTTGTTCTCGATTGCCCCAGAATTTCAACCGACCAACGCTAAAACGCACAGCAAAAGTGAGCCGGAGCACGTTCCTTTGTTTTCGAACAAATTGGAGGAGAAGCATTCGGAGCTACAGGAGAGCCTCATTCATGTTCGCCTTGCAGTAGCCACGGCCATCGCCACTGAGAAACAGCTTGAAATGCAGCTGAATAAATGTAAGGAGCAACATGCATCGTGGGAGACTCGGGCGAGGATGGCTCGAGAGCAGAGGTCGGCAGAACTTGAGGAAGAAGCTTTGGAGCGCGGCAAGAGATATGCTGACGCCGCTATGGACCTTGCCGCGCAGTTAAAAATACAAAAGACTTCCACAAATGAAATGAGGAAGCGGCTCAATGAACTCGAGGCAGACGAGCACAATGCATACGTAAATACACGGGCAATGATCGCACGAGAGAAATTTGTCAGAGCACAATTGCGAGTTGATGAGGTCTTGAATGCAACTAGCGTTAATGGATTCGATAATCTGTTTAGCGAAGTGGAGCGATCTGTCATCGAGCTGGAGAACAAAGTAAAAGGCGGCGCCGGTGAAGGTTCAGAGAGCAGTTTGGATGACAGCAGACTGCTAGCCAAAGTGACCGTAACTCTCAATCGAGCCATAAGCGTGATAGAGCAACTCGAGAAGCGTTTGGTGCAAGATACAAACACGCATGGTGAGTAACCTGATGCGCGAAGCTTTGGCAATACCGCTGCCAGAAGCTGAGATCAACAATGCCAGGGAGCTGGCAGGTTTCTAATGCATGCAAGGCTTGGTTATCGTGCGGCCGCATGATTGATCAGCTACGTAACCGCAATAATAATCACTGCAGAAACGTGTGAGCGGGCTACTCTGTTCGTGCGGCAGTTAGATTTTGGCTATCGTACTGCGCAACTTGTTGAATCTGCGCTCGTCTCCTAGAAATTCGCCGAAATTTTTGATGCCGTCGATTTTGGTCCACATTCTTGTTATGTTGTTATCTCCAACGTTTGAATTGATGACTGTTGTTCGCGCACCCAGCCAATTCTGGTTGCCGACCGAAGATCCGTTGCCTACGCTGACAGACCAGTCCATTTGATTGGAAGAGCCGAGTTTGGCATTGGCGCCAAGTTTAAATTGAGCGTCAACATAGTTGGCGGCTCCGATTTGACTGAGCTCTCCGAGCCTGACGTAGGAGCCCAGCCGATTACCTGCACCGATCTCAGCCTGTGAACCTACGTGCGCGAACGGACCAAGGATATTATCCTCGGCGACGCGCACATTGTCGCCGATTTGAGCATACGAACCGATCGTGTTCATTTCAGCGATGTTCACGTTGTTGCCTATCTCGCTAAAAGCACGAACAATGCAATTTTCACCCAATCTAGTCCCTGCGCCTATACGAGACATCATCCCGATTTCCGAGTGGGGACCTACGAAAGCATTTCGACCTATGATGGCGCCACTCTCAATTATTGCACCCTCCATGATCACAGCGCCCGGCCCGATGATTGCATCATCGGCAATGCTGGCTGCGCAGTGCACATATTTAGGTAATGGTAAGTCTGTGACTTTTGCAATCGCGTTGTTAACTGCAAAACGTAGTTGAGGCAGACGGGCGTGAGAACGCGTGCCCCCGGTTTGAACAGTAGTAAATTGCCCGAACCAAGTCTTTTCCATGGGGAGATACTCCAGGGAGAAAAATCTGATTTCGCGGGTTGCGATGATGGTAGTGCAGAAGCCGACCGAAGAGAATGGTGGAAATACGAAAGCGCCGCGCTTTAGTCCAGGCGCGGCGCTTGCCATAAGGATCGTTCTAAACGCTTGCCGGCTGCGCGATTTCGTGATCGACGAGGCTGTGATTGTCACCGAAATCATCGACACCATGGATGCCGACCCACCTGCTCGTTAAATTGGCATCGCCTACCCTTGAGTTGGCAATTTCTGTCCAATCTCCCAAGGTGTTGTAGTTGCCGACGGTAGAACCGTCGCCAATCTTGACAGTCCAATTGATTACGTTGTGGGACCCTAACTCGGCATCGGCACCGAGCGTGAATTTGCTATCAATCAAATTATGTTCGCCAATTACACTACGTTCTCCAAGTGTGGCGTATGCATTGATCGTATTGCCAGCTCCAACTTCAGCATGCGAACCGATTTTCGCATATGAACCAATCAGAGTATTTTCAGCAATGCGCACATTGTCGCCAATCTCGCTAAAGCTCTGAACAGAGGTATTAACTCCAATCCTAGTGCCTGAGCCAATACGAGATAGCCAGTCGACGTTCGAGTTTGGTGCAAGAAGGGCATTGCGACCAATTACAACACGATTGCCAACCACTGCGTCCTTCATGATTACAGCCCCAGGCTCAATAATTGCCCCTTCGGCGACCCTGGCACCCGGATCTATATATCGAGGCAGCGGTATGTCCGTAACTTTCGCGATTGCATTGTTAGCCGCAAAACGCACCTCGGGCACGTATGCATATGACAAAGCGCCGGCAGCAAGCGCCAGGGCTCCTACCGCCTCTGTACCTAATGCAACTCCGGCTTTGGCTCGCTCAGAGCCTGACGCATGTTCATCCATCACCTTATGAATCAATGCTTCTTCTGTCTGGACGCCAGGAATGTGCTCGTACCAGGACTTCTCCATCGCGGTATCCTCCACGGAGTTAATAGCTGTATAGGCGGGTTGCGTCAACAATAGCCACAGCATCCGCTGAAGAGAATGGGGAAAATACGTCCGTAGAACGGTGCAATTAACACCTTCGTAATATAAAAGTTCTAGGGAAAACAACATAGCGCTGCCGTGCAGCCGAGTGGCACATTCAAGATAAGTGTTTTTGAGGTGCCGCAATGAGCAGAGCTGATGTAATTCTGATTGCTTCTTCCGTCGCTTTTGCAATGAGTTGGAGCGCTCACTTAGGGCAGCATGAGCTTCCAGGCGCCTCTAAAAATGCGAAAGTAGCGTCTACCATCGCAAAGAATTTCGCGTGGGCACTTAGAACAAACATTTTTACTGTGACGAATCTTCCAGTCTCGGTGTTGATTGGAGAGATTGATTTACTTCCTCTGATCGACGATACGAATAAAGTTAATTACGAATATTGGCCCTTGCGGGCATCCAGCAACCGAAATTCCAACACTGCGATCTCCGCTGATCTCTTCAAAACTTTCGGGATGCCCGTATCCGACACTCAAATGACTCTGATCGACCGGCGGTCGCATCAGTGAGTACCGCTGCTAAATGGCATATGATGGAACGGCTACTCTTTCCGTCCCTGCGATTGCAGAAGTGACGTCAGATTCTGCTGTGCTTCTTGGTAGTTTGGATTGAGTTTTAACGCCTGGCGGTATTCGGCTTCGGCGAGGTCGACCTTGTTCAATTGGGAGTAGGCGACGCCGAGATTATTGTGCGGTTTTGCATTCTTGGGATCAAGCTTGATCGCGGCTTGGTAGTGTCCGACTGCGGTCTCGACTTCTCCTTTCTTTTGATAGAGAAGTCCGAGATTGTACTGCGCGTCTGCAAAGCCTGGATCGATCTTCAGTGCTTTTTTGTATTCATCAAAGGCTCTATCATAATCGCCTTGCTTGAAATATGTAATGCCCAGACTGGTATGAGCCTGCGCGTAGCCTAGGTTTTGCTGCGCTTGGGGCAGCTCCGGATTCACTTTTAGAGCGGCTTGAAATTCGGCGATTGAACCATTGTAATCGCCTTTGGCACCATATGCGACACCAAGGTTGTTGTGCGCGTCGGCAAAATTGGGATTGATTTGTAAGGCTGCCTTGTATTCAATGATCGCCTTATCGTTATCGCCGCTTTCCTGCAGCAAGCGCCCTAGAGAGTAATGCGCCACCGCATTTTTGGGATCGATTTTGACCGCGCGCAAATATGCTTCAATCGCTTTGTCGCGCTCGTTTAGTTTTTGCAAGGTCAGCGCCAAGTTATATTCGTACTCGCCGTTCTTCTCGCGCGAAGCTGCTGCCTCGAAGTAGTGCAGCGCCTGCTCGTACTCACCTTGATCGAAGCAAGCCACTCCGAGATTGAAGCGCGCCTCGGTCAGATGCGAGTCATTCGAAAGTGCTTTTTTGTACTCAGTTATGGCGAGCTCTATTTTGCCCGATTTATGATAGATGCGTCCCAGTAAATTGTGCGCGCGCGCGAAGTTGGGATTGCTGGAAAGAATCGTCTGCAAATAGCTGGCTGCTTCGCCGTAATTTTTTTGCGCATATGCAGCCTCGCCCTTCTTGTAAAGGTCTTCCAATTCGGCAGCGCTGGCTCCGCCCGATTCGGCTATGAGGCGAGGGCGCCACGACGAAACCTCAGGTGGAGCGCCAGATTTTTGTCGGGTTTCATCAGAAAAACTGGCGCCCTGTGAAAACGCCGGAATTGCCGTAAGGCTTGCCAGAATGAACGTAAGAGCGGCAGCCGGCAGAAGTCGAGAACCCACTGCCGAGGGTTTGCCGGTTACAATTGGACCTGTCTTCTGCATGAACGTATGCGGTGCCTCAACTTAAGTCTAAGCGATTGAGAAGCGGACCGCCACGACTAACCTCCTTTCGGGCGAAGGGTGCCACATGAAAACGGCGACGGTAGCGGATATCGAGGAGCATCTGCACAAGCTTAAAGCCTGCGCGCGCTGCCCATTGATGATTGGACCGGTGGTGGTTCCGCGACCGGTCATGAGCAAGGTTTATCTGTGCGGTCAGGCGCCGGGACCGCGGGAGGGCGAGCTCGGGCGACCGTTTGCTTGGACCGCCGGAAAACGCATGTTCAATTGGTTCGAGCAGATCGGGCTTAACGAAGAGCAGTTTCGCTCGCGCACGTACATGAGCGCTGTGTGCCGGTGCTTTCCGGGTAAGGCGAAGGGCGGCGGCGATCGCGTGCCTTCTCCCGAGGAAATTAAGGAGTGCTCGAACTGGATGCACCGCGAGATTGAGATGCTGAAGCCCGAGCTGATAATTCCAGTCGGGAAATTGGCGATCGAACAATTCCTGCCTGGGAAGGCGTTGTTATCCGATGTGGTCGGTCAGCAATTTCGCGCGACCGCATTTGGGCACACTGCCGACTTGATTGCCTTGCCGCATCCGTCGGGGGCTTCGACCTGGATTCATCGCCCACCGGGCAAAGAGTTGACGGCAAAAGCGTTGCAGTTGATAGGCGACCATCCCGCCTGGAAAGCGATTTTATAGGAACGGTTGCGTATATCCCGCATGCCAGTGACCGGACTTTGCCACAGCGCCTTCATATGATCGTCGATAAGCGACAAGTCAAATGAGGTGGGACCTATGACTGGTGATAGCTTCGATTCTATAAAGTTAGCGAATGAAGATCAGAGAGCGGCAAGCGCAGCGTTGAGCTCGCATGTATTTTCCCTGGGATTAGATGACTGGAAATCGCCTGCCATTGCGGGTGGTGTCGGTCTGCTGGGTGGCGGTACCCTGACCGGCTTAGGCGAGATTGGACTAGTGAAAGTGGCGGAGCCCGTATTCAAACCACTTGTTGCCGTAGGCTTAGGCATGATGGGCGGTGGGCAGCTGGCATCGGATATCATGAGATCTCCCGCCACGACATCTCTCGAGGCGTTGCAATCGTTCGGTCCGAAACCGCTCGTGATTGGCGGTCTCATAGGCGCCGCAGCAACAGTGGGACTGTATGAAGGCTACAAGTGGTTGACGAATAAAGCTTAACCGCCGTACAAAATGATAATGCAATTTTCTGATATAAGCTAACGGAGAGCTGAAGCGACTTTCCTGACCGGCGGCTTTCGCGTCTGTGGAGGCTATCGGTGAACAAAAGAACCGCGATCTTGACACTTGTTGCTTTCAGTCTTCTGACTGCGGTTCAGGAAAACGCGTGCGCGACAGACTCTGCCAAGCCACCGGCTGCTTCTGCCGCGACCAGCTTGAATGCAACGCCAACTGCTAAAACACCGTCGTTATCGACAACCAGTTCGAGTGGAGGTACAACTCCCGGTGCAAAGCCTACTGAACTGGACTCGCACATCGGCCCGCCTGATTTTAAGAAATGGAGTAAAAAGAACGGCGCCAATAGGAAGCACTGGAGAAATCCTTACATCAGTATTGATGCGAATTTAATCATTCGCGTTCGCTGGGCCAATACTAACGAGAAGACTGTATCGATCGATCAGTTGCAGCGGTTTCTCCTCGATCTTCCTGTCTCTGCATGGCCGTTTGGACGAGTTATAGAGCTTCAGGGAGTCGGGCTCGCGGACGCAGATAAGATGGAAAAGCGCAAAGAATCAATGGAGCAAATGAAAGAGATTTTGAGCGATCTGCATCTGACGATTTTGGAGATGCCGACAGCCTAAGCTTTTGACTGGGGAGAATTATCCCGGGGTTTTTCCTATTTATCCGCTGTCTAATTGAGCGCAAAATCGGTATTGTCGCTTCGTCCGTGTTTCGCTTCGACGGTAATCAAACATAGCTTCTCTCGAGGGCGCCTGAATGTACATGAGGCACGCCGCTCGCGCTTGTGCGGGCAGTCGTATTTACGTTCATGACGTGAAAGGATTTCTCTGGTCTATAGGTTTAGCAGTCTGGTTGATCGATGCACCGATGGCGCTGCATTTTTCCACGCGTCAATGTGACTTCAGCGATCTGTTCAAGACGCATAATGCGATAGCGGCGGCGCTGCTGCAGATTGTCGCCATTCCCTGTTTCTTACTCCTGCGTGCGCGTTTTGGACCAGCGTTGAAGGTTGATTCGGTCACGGTTCCTATCGGTCAGATGGAAGCGGTAGAGTTGTGTCTGGCTTCTCTAGGCGAGTTGAAAAATAGCCGAGTCACATCGCTGGATGAAACTGACGGCGAAATTTGTGCCACCACTGTTGCTGACGGCGTGCGTCGCAATGTGATGTTCTCCATTTTCGAACTGGATGAGCGGTTATCCGAAATACGCGTCAGGTGCCAACCGGCAGAGGCTGGCGTCACGATGGACCTGTTCGCAACTAATCATGAAATCGTGCACAAACTAACATCGTTCATTAGCTCGTTTCCCGATTGGGAGCATCAGTACGAATGCAGCGTTCGATATTTCAACGAGAACGGCGCCCGCAGGGCACGCCCGGGAATTGGCTGGGGCTTTGCTTTTAGCGTTCTTCTGGTGATACTGACAATGGCGCAGCAGTGGAAGGCTAACCAAAGTCCAGCGCCGGCAATCTCGGCGCACTACTTTCGCCATCCTGCCCGGCGAGGCTCCACGGGCAATATCAATATCGATATCGCCAGAGCCGACATCGCAATAGCCGACAATTTGCTCTCGAGCGGTTATGTTGATCGAGCGGCGCCACTCATTGCCGACTCGATCGACTTCGAGAAGGCGGCGCTGAATGATATGCACAAAGCTCGTGCAGCGGCCAGACAAAATCATGTCGGCTATCTGCAGCCAATTGCGCGCAATCAACATGCGCGGCGGCGAGGACGTCACAACTACGCCGCTACTTCGTCGTCGTATCGGGCGACGCAGTATCTGATGGAGACGACGTTTCGCTAGGCGTTGTCGCATCGGTCGGCGCTGCTTTATTGGTGGTGGTGCCAGCATCAGTCGGAGCGGCAGTACTTGTCGACGTCGATGTGGCGGTGGTGCTGGCGGCAGGAGCGCTTGTCCCGGGTTTCGCCTCGATTACCTTCACTATCGTGATTTTCGGATCGTTGGCGCTCGGCTCCTTCGGTTGATAAAGACCAGCCAACAGCGGAGTGCGCCCGCCGATCATCTGCGCTACGTAAGCCTGCCCCGGGCGTTGTCCGGGGAGGAATTTGCCGTTAGCATCGCAGCCGCGAATGAATAGACCTTTGCATTTTTCGCCGCCGGTATAGGCGTCGCCGTTCGAATAGGTGTAGCAGTGCACCGCCCCTGGTGACAAAGAGGCCTCATGCGGAAGCAGCTGTGAATCGATCAGCGCCTCGACCGGAGGCGGAACTTCCCTGGCGTCATCCGGATTCCAGTCTCTGTCTTTGCCTGCATCGACAAACACGACATCGTCGTTGCTGTTGGTGACGGGATTTTTTGCAACATCGGGATCTGCGGCGGCCAGCTCCTTCATTGTCATCGGATACTGTTTATGTTCCTCATAATACTTTTCGGCCGCGGAGGCTACTGCGCGTAGACGGTCGATCATCGCGCGTTCAGGCGCTGACTGCCCATACAACATTTTGCCATCGTCTGCCTGCATTCCGTCCGGTGTTTCCATAAAACCGCGAGCATTGGCGATCGGACCGGATGAGAAGGACGAGCCCGGTGGCAAGCCGAAAAATTTCAACTTACGTTTGACTCCATCAACGACTGAGTCAACCGAACCGTCCTGTTGGAAAGTCAGTTTGTCCAAACCATCGATGGATTCGTAGCTTTTGCCGGCGAACAGAGCGATTGTCGCTTTCACCGCTTCAACTTTCTTCTTATCTTCCATCGCCTGCTGAGCGAAATGCATCGCAGTAACAATGGCGCCGATGATCACAATTACGACGAGAACTCCAACTAACTGCTTTGGCGTCAACAGCGGTGGGCGCGGAGGAGGCGGTTCTGGTTCTGGCTCTGGTTCTGGCTCTGGAAGGGCGACCTCTTCCATGTGCATTTCCATATACTCGCGCACGTTCATCGTGTCGAGCACGTTGTCTCCAAGTGAGCCGCCGCCGGCGACCGCTTCGGCGCTCTTTTCGTCGAGCATCTTGTAGAGCTCCGGTGCGCCACGAGAGCGTCGCACCATCTCGGCATACTGCGAGTAAATCGTGTGCAGGAGCGGATGCCCTTTATAGAGCGACGACTCGCCCAAAACAACGGCGCCGTCGTAGGCGCCGTAGGCACTGGTGAGGTCACCCAGCATCTCGAACATCTTGGCGACTTTGAAAGTTACGCAGATCAAATCGGCGTTATTGACTCCCGGCTGTTTCTGGCGCAGATCGTGCAATTCAGTCAAAACCGGCAATGCCTGGTCATAGGCGCCAGCGAAGGCATACGAGTCGCCCAGGCGCGTCAGACAGTAAATGAGGTCCGGGTGCCCCGCTGGCCGTGCTGCTCTGAGCCCGTCCAGGGCTTTCAAGTAAACTGGTACTGCGTCGGCGAATCGACGTTGTTTAAACTCGAAATCGGCGGCTTTAAGGTCAGCCTCTATGTCTCGAAAAGCGTTCTGGGCGGCATCCATAGAAAGTGAGCTTCTCCCTTCCCCATCGGTAAGATACCCTATTTCGAGAGTATCTTACCGGCGGCCAACTCTGTCATGAGATATCCTTTTTATTCAAAGCCACTCGGCGGGCGAGGCAAATTAGCTCTAGCTGGGAAAAAGAACGATCAACCGACGGAGTTAGGGCGATGAATCGGCGCATGACAGCCACGTTCTTGGCGATCGCAGCAGGCGTGAACGCCTTCTCCAGCATCCCGGTTGCAGCGAAGCATAGCAAATCTGAGTCATCGCCTCACAGCGCGAAAGCTGCTGACGACCCTGGTTGCCATGATTGCATCGCACGCGCCTCCTCCATGTTCGCCGCCGGAGATACGGTCGGCGCTGCTGAGCTCTTGCAAAACTGGCGCTCGCGCTGCCCGAGCAATGCCCGCTTGCGCATTCTTCTATCGACAATTCTCCTGCGCACGCGGCTGCATCCGCAAGAAGCAGAGGATGCGGCCGGCGAAGCGGTACAAATTGAGCCTGATTCATTGTTGGCGCGGTTGCAGTATGCAGTGGCCTTGATGTCGAATAACAAAACCGAGCAAGCGGCGCGCGAGTACGAGCGCGTCGTGCAGCTCGATCCCAGCAGTTGGGAGGGTTGGTCCGGACTGGGTAAGTTGTACGACGACTTGCACGATGAGCAGAAAGCTCGTCAGGCCCAGGCAAAGGCGGCGATCTTAGAACCTGGCGCACAGACATCGCGCATGCGCCAGCTTCGTTCGATGCTCAGCTCCGGGCATCCAATCAATCTGGATATCGAGCTCAAACGGATAATCAACTCACGCGATACGCCTCCCGAAACGCTAACCATTATCGCCGAGCAGGCGCTTGCCGTCGGCGATTTCGAAGCTGCGCAGATGGCTGCGGAAAAAGCATTGCAACTCTATCCCGATTCTTTAGGTGCGCTGAAAACGCGCTGCCTGGCTCAGTTTATTCGTGGCGACGCCACCGGCGCACTAGATGGGTGCAACACGATACTCGACCGAGATCCAGCTGCAGCGCAGGCTTATGCCATTCGCTCTTTGAGCGAAGGAATGCTGGCGAAGGTGGAGCTGTCCGGCGATGATGCGGAAAAAGCGCGACAGCTGGAGCCTCGCAGCAACACAACCTTGTTTGCCGTCGCCGAGCGCGCTTTCCGTGAAGGACAGTACAAAGTGGCTGCCGCCAGCGTGCAGACCGAGTTGGACAACCAGCCACCCCTGCCTGCCGCGCACCTTATTCAGGCGAAGATGTTTTTGAAAGAACAAAAGTGGGACGATGCAATCGCCGAAGCTCGCGAGATGGCGCGCTTTCCAGGAATGCAAGCGGACGCAGCCGCGATCGAATCGCGAGCGCGGTTGCATGATGGACTGAAAGACGACCAGGCGAAAGCCACCGATTTAGCGGTTAAAGCCTCTGAATTGTCACCTGATTCCGCTCAGGCGCTTCTGGCGCAAGCCGCAATTGCCCTGGCGGACGAGCGCACGGGAGCCGTGCACGCCAGATTGGACGAGCTAATCGAACGCCAACCTGGCAACGCTGATGCTATTTTTATGCTGAGCGAAGCCGCTCGCATGACGGGTGACAGCGCTGAACAGAAGCGTTTGCTCGAGCGCTGCCTGGCAGTGTCAAGCGGCGATCCTGATGCCTGCGCGGCGCTTTCGGCGATCTGCTTGAAAGACGGCGACGTCGATCGAGCCATCGCTCTTGCTCGAAAGACGCTGGTGGTGCGGGAAGAGTCGCCGCAAGCACTCTACGCTCTGGCGCAGGGACTGGAACAGAAGGGCAACAAAGACGAATCAATCAAATTTTACAAGTTGTGTCTCTCTTCCGGTGGCAAGGGAGCAGAGGCAGAGGGCGCCACAGAAGCGCTCAAGCGTCTGGGCTCGTCGATCGATCAGCCGTAAGCATGGATACATCAGCTACAATTAGCGCTTAGGGGGCGCCATGGTCGTAAGCAAGACTGCCACTATCGAGTGTGTAAATCCGGCAACGAAGGAGATTATCGGCGCAGTGCCGATAATGGGTCCCGAGCAGGTCGAAGATACTGTTGCTCTCGCATGGGAAGCTTTTGATTCCTGGCAGCTGACAGATTTCAGTTATCGCGCGCGCAAAGTCATGGATGTGCGGCGCGTGATCGATAAGATTTCCGACGAGATTGCCACGTTGATCAGCACCGAAAACGGTAAGCCCCTCGTCGAATCGTATCTTGCCGAGTTGACCGGGCCGCTCGACACGTGCGTGTGGCTCGCGGAAAATGCTGAGCGCTCGCTGCGCGATCAGACCGTTCATCTCTCCAATCCGTTGATGTCGACCAAACAGAGTCTGCTCACTTATGAGCCTCTCGGCGTGGTCGGTATCATTGCGCCATGGAATTATCCGTTTGCGATTCCGATGATGTCGGTACTGGCGGCGGTGATGTGTGGCAATACAGTTGTGTTGAAACCGTCGGAAAAATCGCCATTGATTGGCATTAAGATAGGCGAGATCTTCAAAGCGGCTGGCTTCCCGGATGGTGTCGTCAACGTAATTACAGGCGATCGTACTACAGGCGAAGCGCTGACGAAAACAAAGTTAGCGAAAGTTATTTTCACTGGCTCCGTCGAAGGCGGCAGCAAAGTGATGGCGCAGGTGGCACCAAATCTGACACCAATTACGCTCGAGCTCGGTGGCAAAGATCCTGCCATCGTCTTGCCTGAAGCGCCGGTAGAGTGGACTGCACAAGGGCTGGTCTGGGGCGCTTTTACCAACGCCGGACAAGCGTGCGCATCGATCGAGCGAGTCTACATCGTCAAATCGAAAAACTCCGATAAGTTGATTGAGTCTATCGTCAACAAAGCGAAAAATTTAAAACTGGGTCCGGCGATCGATCAGGAAGTCGACATCGGGCCAATGATCGATGAGGTTCAACTCTCGAAAGTAGAACGACAGGTCAATGACGCGCGTCGCGCTGGTGCCAATGTTTTGTGCGGTGGCAGGCGCCGGGACGATCTGGGAGGATTCTTCTACGAGCCCACCGTGCTTACCAACGTCACGCACGACATGGAGATCATGAGGGAAGAAACCTTCGGACCTGTCATGCCGATTATGGTGGTGGAGACGGAAGATGAAGCGATCGAATTAGCCAATGACAGCGATTTCGGTTTGACCGCTTCCGTATGGAGTTCCAACCTGGCGCGAGCAGAAGCTGTGGCGCGAGATCTAAATGTAGGAACCGTGACTCTGAATGACTGTTTGATTACGCATGCGATTCCGCAAGCACCATGGGGCGGACTGAAGAAAAGTGGATTCGGTCGAAGCCATTCGCACTTCGGACTTCTCGACCTCGTCAATATTAAGCACATCAATTTAGACTCTTGCGGCGGCCCGCACCGCCTGTGGTGGCATCCTTACGGACCATCCCGCGTCGCCACGGCACGGGGCGGTTTGAAGTTCTTACACAGCGGTATCGTCGGCAAACCGATGGGCTTGCTCTCTTTCCTTGGCAACATGTGGTTGAGACCCAAGAAGTCGCCAGATAAGCATTCGACATAAATTCGTTTACATAGTGCGAACTAAACCCGGCCGCTTCCGTCCTCCGTCCAGTGAAATCCGGAAGACAACGCAGGAGGTTGAAAATGAAGGGTTTATTTGCACTACTGGCAAGCACTGTGTTGCTGTCCGGTACATACGCTTACGCACAAAGCTCAACAACGATCGAGACGCATTCTATAAGTACACCTGAAAAGCAGGTAGAGGAAGTACCCGTACCAGTACCGGTACCGGTCCCTGTCGAAGCACCGAAAACGGAATCCAACAGCTCGAACAGCAGCTCTTACTCGAGCTCGACGGTTAAGAAGGTTGTGCCTGTAGCTGAGAAGCAAGTGACAAAGACTCGCAAAGTCGCGTATCACACGCCGCGCAGACGAGTTGCTTGTAAGTCGACAACAAAAACGACAAAACCGGCAGCTGCTGAAGTGATCGAAAAACACAGCGAACAGTACAACCAGAGCAGCAACTCGTCTAGCAACGAGTAATTCAGCGGCACATATAAAAGTACTGAGCATCAGCCGGGTCGAGTGCCCGGCTGATTTTTTGTTCGACACATTGCGGACATGCTACGGTCACAAAAGGATCACGACGTTCAATTAGATTGTATTCATGCGAGTTGGTTAGCGCTACTCGCAGTCGAGAAGGGCTCAGGCAGCGCCGACGCTAACGAGTCATGACTTCTTAATAGTGAGCTGAAAATTCTGCTGGAAAGGGCCAGGACCAAGGTACAGACTCTGTACCCTGGTACTGGAGTTTGTGGCACTTTTACCGCTTCACCGGCAGTACGTGAATCGCCTTCACGATAAGCTCAACGGTGTCGCCGGGTTTGACGCCCATCTCTTCGAGAGATTCAGTCGTGATCACGGATGCCATTTCGATCGGACCAGTCACTTCAAACTTCAACAACGACATGATTTTGTCGCTCTGAATCGATGTCACTTTTCCTTCAATCGCGTTTCTCGCTCCCACTTTCATGGCAACTCTCCTTGAGAATCATGATGTATGTGCGCGCAAGTATAGTGGTAGTGCGAAGCGACTTTCAATTGATTTGGCTTGTAAGCGCGAACCTTGTTTCGCGTGCCTTCGAATCAGCTAAATGGAACGATCTGAGATCCAGCAGGTTTTGATAAGTTTCACGTTCTAATGCGGACTTTGTTGATGCGTTCATTCTTCTCGTCTCCTCATTTGGAAAAAGTTGTTCCAAGGGGACGTAGAGGCACGCGGCAATTCTAAGTGCGACATGTAAGCTCGGATCCTCCTCTCAGGTGTCCATCGTGACGTGGCCACTTACCGGGTCACGTCGCGATGGACAAAATCGGCTAAGAACTGGTGCCGGTAGTCATATCGTACATCTATAAAACTCACTTTGATAAATGTACGAATAGCTTACTGGTGCAGGTATTGGACACCGAAATGCATGATATACTTGAATTGGGGCGCAATTATCAAACTCACTTTTATAAATGCACGAAAGCATAACTCAGCCGGACTTTCCGGCGCTAACGAAATGGATCAATCGCTACAATGGGTTCTTCACATCGAAACACGCGCGCATGGCTGGTTACTCAGTCCAAAATCAGGCGTACTATGTGAAAGCCGGGCACTGGGAGCGTTACGGACGGGGCATCTTCCGATACAAGTACTATCCCCATTTCGCTGGCGAAAGACCCGATTTAATCGTGACAACTTTATGGTCGGCTGATCGCTTGGGCGTTCCAAAAGGAGTGATCTCCCACGACACTGCACTCTCTGTGCATAAACTCTCTACCTGGACCGGGCACGGCGTCCATATCACGGTACCCGAACATTTCCGCCGAAGAAGTCAGTGCAAGTTCAAAGTCAGATTGCACTATGGAAGTCTAAATGATGACGATGTCGAGGATTTGGGTGCTTTTAGGGTGACAACACCGCTGCGAACAATCACCGATCTCTTGCTCTCATCGCACATAGAAAACATTCACATCGCGGACGCTATGGACGATGCCTTGCGCAAGAAATTGATCACGTTCAATGAGATCAAAGAAGCACGATTAGAATACCCGGTAAAGCAGTTGTTAATTGGTATTCTGCGGTGCATCGATTATCCGAGGGTTCATGAAATATAACGACGCGCAAGAGTTCCTCGCCGCACTCGATGAGACGCTGCAAAAACGGGCTGAACAGATTGGTCGCAATCAGGATTACCAAAAACTAAAAGAAGAACTCGCTATTGAACGATTTTTAGCAAGGATCAACCCAGAGATAGCGGTAGTTAAGGGAGGTGCCGCTGCCATGCTGACAGTATCGAACGCGCCTCATACCAACGACGTGGACCTGGTAATAACGGAGTCAGTGGTGCAGTCTCTTGGACTTAGACAAATGAATCCTGCAAAGAGAACGGAAGTGCTGGCAGAGCTTATACAGGACCAGCTTCGCGTGAAAAAAGGAGACTTTTTCCGTTTCAAATTCGAAGACGCCTTTCCAATTACCGATTTGAAGCCAGGGCATGCATGCTCCCGCATCAACATCACAGTTGCTGTGGGCAATTCAGAAATGCATTTTCTTCAAGTTGACATTGCACTTCAGGACGGAGCGTTGCCAACTGCGCTAGTCGAAGGTCGAGACATGCTGGGGTTCGCTGACGTTGCCAATCCGCAAGTGCGAACAGTCACACCGGAGTTTTTGTTCGCTGATAAGACTACATTGTATCTGGAAGAGCATGGGCGACCAGGTGCGAATCGAGTAAAGGACATTGTTCATGCCGCCCTGATTGCGGAAAATTGTAACCTCAGCCTCGATGAGTTGACGAAAGTATTGGCCGATCGAGCTACGCATCGGAGTGTCGTAGGCAAACTAAGTGCAGCAATTCCCGATCCACCCGATGATTGGAATGACCGATTCGAAGAATTGATTGAGCAAGCGCAATCACGGATGACCATACAGCAGGCCATGCGATTAATTAGGGAAACTGTCGACAAGGTCGTATGCAAAGCAGCTGCACTCGCCAGCGAACAAAGCTCTGAACGTCATTGTGAACAGGACCCGAGTGAATCGCGATATTCGATCGGTGGATGACGGGGGGGCGGTCAGTCTGCGTCAAATCGTTGCCAGAAGTGGGTAGTAGTTGTGTTGTTCTGACGGTTGATAGAGTGTTGGACTCGTTCAACATAAAGTGTTCGAGATAACGGACTGTATCGCGCAACCCATCATGGCGATTTTGACCGGCTCCCCGAAAATCGAACTTCATGGCTACCTCGTGAGGTATTGAGAGCGAAATGCTGTTGAGTTGCGGCACGATTCGGCGAACATTGGCAATTTTCTAGCTGAAACGCGTTAGACTATGTGACTAACTAAATGGGGAGTGTTCATCGCACATGAATGATCAGGAAAAAGTCTTAGCTATAGAGATCCTCAACAAGATCATGGAGCTAGAGCTTGCTGGCGTAGTTCGCTACACACATTACTCGCTGATGGTCTACGGATACAACCGTATCCCCATCGTCTCCTGGTTAAAAGCGAACGCCAATGAGAGCTTGCTTCATGCACACAAAGCTGGTGAACTCGTAACGCTACTCGGCGGTCATCCGTCATTAAAAATCGGTCCTTTGCTTGAAACTGAAAAGCACGATCTCGGTGACATCTTGAGAGAGAGCCTGGAGCACGAGAAGTCCTCTATTGCTTCCTACTATGAGCTTTTAAAGGCCTCCGAGGGGAAATCGGTTTTGCTTGAAGAATATGCACGCGACATGATCATGGCCGAAGAATTGCACCTTGATGAAGTCAACAAGATGCTTCGCAAGCCTGGCGAACTCAAGCCGTTTCACGACTAGATCCTGGGGCGTAGGTACTCCGGACAACCATCGTAATCACTGAATTCTGGCTTGCGTAGCTCCGCAGATTCTGCGCGTTGTCGGATCTTGCAAGAAAGCAACTATGCGAAGATCTTGCATCTTCCAATGAGGACTGAGCGTTATTTCAGCGTCACATGAAAAGTCTTTTGTTTGGGCGAGGGTGAGTCGTCTTAGCTCTTTCAGATAGCGCACAACACCTGTGTGCGGAAGCACGGTGCCTGCGTTTTCTCCGGATCGAACGTTTGATGAGAGCTTGTCTTCGGTGACGGCAAGGAAAAGCGCTGCTTCTTTGCCGTTTAGATCGGGCGGGCAAATAACAGAAACGCTGACTTTCTTTTTGAGTTTGTCAGTTTCAGAGTCCTGAGAAGATAGTCGTAGTAACGCCTTGGGATATGATGCACATCGAGTAATGGCGTTATTGACTGAACCTGCTTCGCTGCCGATCACGCCGTAGGAGCCATCGATAACAGCCTCTGGTGTATAGACAGAATTTTGCCCTAGAGCGCTGGCGTATTGCTGCTGGCGAAGCGTAAATTGAGGCGAGGAGTATTGATCCTGCCAACCGAGATAATTCCAATAGTCAACATGCTCGCTCAAGATGATCAGATCATGTCCATCCGGCGATGTATTCTGTAAATGTGATGCCAAGCGGTCAGACGGAGGGCAGCTCGAGCATCCTTCAGAGGTGAAGAACTCAACCAATATTGGCTGCTGTTTGGGTTGAGACTGATAAGCCACAACCTGGACAGAAAGTGAAACTGCCAACGTGATCGACACAGAAGCAACAAGCGCTATTAAGGCTTTGGTATCAAGCATAGACTGTAGAACCTTCCTTAGCTTTGTTCGGGCACCAACGAAAGCAATTTGTCTTTAGGCAAATTGCTTGCATAAACGTAATCGACGCCGTTTTTCGTTAGCATTACTACGTTGTGGTCGCTAACGTGTTTGAACAGCACCTTTTTCCCGCTGGCGGTGCTAACTTGCGTTCCACTGAACGACAGTAGTCCTGATCTTGCCTGATAGCAATCGATGCAGAAGCTGTGGTCACGGCTGTCCTGATAGCAGGTGCGAAGAATTTTTTGCCTGTGTTTGTCTTCGTATACATCAAGCGTAGCAACGTGCAACTTGGCGATTGGAAATAGAGTTGCAGGAAGTCCTGCTGATTTTGCCGCTGTCGACAAAGCCTTATTGTCAAAACGAGCCAGCCGGCGAAAGTGTTCTTGAGACGGATGTTTTTCTCCATCGGCGGTGTCAGCGACCAGAGCTTCTACACTCTCATGAGGAAAGAGTTGCGGCCATGGAATGAAGATGCAGATGCATGCAACCGCCACGAGCACGGCGAGAGAAATGGCACGAGGAGAATACCTGAACCTTATTTTGCCCTTTCGTGCTTCTTTGTCGACAGCTGCTAGCAGCCGTTCTTCCAGTCCAGTTGGTGGCAGACGCTGCGCCATTAAGGCATGCAGATTCTGGTGTACGGAAAAGAGTTTTTCCCACTCAGTCCCACATTTGGAGCAAATCGCCAGATGATCCTGGAGGAGTGCTGAATCTGTTACCGGTAATTCGGCATCAAGCTCAGGGCACATAAATGCGCGAGCCTTAGCGCAATCCATCGATCTCACCTCCTCTTCGTTTTGCTGGTGGCATAGCCTCATTAACAGTCCCGATCTCAGTAGTCATCAATTCAAAAAGAGCTTTTCGAGCACGATACAATCTCGACATGACGGTGCCTATTGGAATGTCTAAGGTTTTGGCAATTTCTTCGTATTTCATGTTTCGTATCTCGTGCATCAAAAGGGGGGTGCAAAATGGCTCGGGGAGCGAGGCAAGAGCACAAGCAAGTTGCTCGAGATCCATCTTTTGTATAAGTTGCCTTTCTGGATCGTTTTTGGTGTCCTGCAGCTCGTCGGAATCATCACCCTCTTGCAGTGGCATGGTTGCAGGGCGCCTGGAGAGCTTGGTTAGATGATCTCTGATGACGTTGCTCAAAATGGTATAAAGCCAGGCCTTTTCGTTAGTGCCAGGTACGAATCTGTGAAATGACGAGTAGGCATTAATGAAAGTCTGCTGAAGTAAATCCTCCGCTTCCTCTTTGCTGTTTACTCTCAAGGCAGCATAGCGGTACAGTTCAGCGGCATGGGTTCGAACCCATGAATCAATGGTTCTTTTTCTTGGCTCGTCTCGTGAAAACAGCTTGAGTAATTGCATGATGATTTGCTGATTAATGTTGATGGCAATTAGGATTGCCTGTTTTCGCTATATAGACAACTGTACAGTCTGGACTGACCTTTTGTTTTGTCTGTCTGTCGCCTCGACTCTAGTTTTCTCTGCAGTCATTCGTTTCATTTGATAGATGCGCACTGTCGGTCCTCCTCTGGCGTCCGATGAAAGTATGGCTACTTTTTGCTCTGCAGATTTTTGTCCGTCTTTGACGGTGAAGAAGCCTTGAAGTCTAAAGAGGCGGAGTTTATACAGTATCGTTTACCGGTGGTGGCGGGTCCATCGTCGAAAACATGCCCAAGATGAGCACCACAATGCGAGCACGTCACCTCATCGCGCTCCATGCCGAGGCTATGATCCTCGCTGATGCTGACATCTTTTTTGTCGACCGGACGATCAAAACTTGGCCAGCCGGTTCCGGAATCGAACTTGTTGTGCGATAGAAATAACGGCGCTCCGCAATTGGAACATCGATAGATGCCGTCTTCGTGATTATTCCAATACTTGCCGGAGAAAGCTGGCTCTGTCCCTTTCAGACGAGTAACCATGTATTGCATCGGAGTAAGCTGTTTCCGCCACTGCTCATTTGTTGTTTTCATAGGAGCAGAGCCAGCTTGCGATTCAGAGGAAGAGCAAGACGAAATAGAAAGCTGAAGAAACAAGAGAAGAAGCAGTAGATGCGTTAAGTTGGACTCTTTCTTCGGTGTAAAAATTCTGAGCTTATGCATGTTTGTACCTCGATTGAGCAATTGTGTTTTCTAGTGGCATGAATGGCAATGAAGTCCCACTTATTCCCAGTACGGCATTGAGATACAGGAGAGCGAACCTGACACCTAACGGGCCGACAAAGCATGATTCAGCAGTGAAGAAATTTGTTTGCTTGATTGCAAGCCCAGACTTTCTTCGACTATCTTGCCGTTCTTAAAGACCTTCAGAGCCGGAATTCCTTCAATTTGATATCTGGAAGCAAGTGTGGAGTTTTTGTCGACATCAACCCGATAGAACGAGACTCTGTCTTTGTATTCGCGAGACACATCTGAAACCAATGGCGCCAACTTCTTACATGGATAACACCACCCGGCATAAAAGTCGACCAAAACCGGCTTTGATGAGTTGAGGACTAAACTCGTAAAGTCAGACTCGGAAATATCGTGGACTGACTCTGCCACCTTAGTTGTAGTCGAGGAAGAAGTCCCACGAGCATCGGAGCGGCTTTCCAGTGGCATGAGAGTCAGGCTTACCAGCACTACCGCTGTGAATAATCTGAATAGATTTCGGACCGTGGCGTAAAGAGCATGCTCGACAAACGCGTTCATAGTTATATCCTCATCTGGTTCACTTACTGTTCTTTGACAAGAGTCTCGATTGAAGAGTGCGAATGGTCGCATGGTGTGTGCTTTTCAAACAAATGGATTTCCAGCTTGGATCCACACATGGCTCCAATGAGCGTTATCGAAGCGCCCAATACAAGCTCTGTTAGTTTGTGCCGTGGAAGCCATATTTTCATTCAAAGTGTCTCCTTGATTTTGAGCAGTGTCCTAACGATGGCGGATCCGGCAAAGTGACACTAGTGGACGGCGCAGGTGCCAAGTCCATGCTTACGGTAATAATGTTGGTGATATTCTTCTGCTTTCCAAAATGTGTCGGCATGCCTGACGTATACACTTGTCTTGTGCTGCGAAGCTTTTTCAGTGTCAGCGATCACTTCTTTGGCTTGTCTTTCTTGTTGCGAGTCGACACAGAAGATCACCGTGCTGTACTGACCTCCGTGTACTAACGAAAGATCGAAAGCCTGACCATGGTTTGCCAAGAACCGTCTCACAAGAGATTTGTAGGTAAGTTGTTGAGGATTGAAGAGAACTTTCACCGCTTCCGTATGTCCGGTTGAACCCGAGCAGACCTGCCCGTATGTAGGATGGTCCTTGTCACCACCGGTGTAGCCGACTTCGGTCGAGACAACTCCGGTGATGTGGTCAAACTCATCCTGTACTCCCCAGAATCAACCACCGCCGAAGATAGCTGTCTGCTGGGATACTGGCACCTCAGCCGGGCGCGCAGCCATGCAGCAAGCTGATAAAAACATTGACGCAAGTGCACTGAGTGTGCGTTCGAGCCTGGTCATTTCGTGCCTCCTTGTCCTGGCGACTACATGTGTCTCACGAGCTAGAACGGCAAAATTTGCCGAATATTCCCGGGATGACATTAAGTATTTGCCAGGTGTCGGCGGCGAAATACAAACGCGTTATTTTCCCTCGAACAGTTGAGCATGTAATTCCAATTGACCCAGGGCGTCAACCCACAAATCTGACCACCCGGTCCGGACCAGACTAGCCCGCCGTTTTGCGAGACGCGAAGCTGGGTCCGACTTTGCAGTTGTGGATCTCGACCTGTTGCCAGACGTCGCCTGTCATGTACGGCTCTTCTTTCAGCCAATCTTCCAATTGAGTGCGTGACTCGAACTCACAAATCACATTCGAGCCGACCATTTTGCCATCGTCGTCGAGAATTGCCACGGCGTAAAGCAGATTGCCTTCGTCGCGCATTTTGTCGCCGAGTGCGAGGTGCGCATCTCGTGCTTTCATGCGCCGTTCGAGTGCTTCTTTATCCGTGCCGTCGTAGCCTATAACGAGGAATTGCATCGACATGCCCCCTTGGTCGTTCGACTATACCTTTATGCTCTGCGACATTTTCGCTGCGTTTTTGAAGACCGTGTATAAAATCTCGGCGGCTTTCTTGCACTCCTCGAGATCGTTGAGGGCACCACAGGTGATGCGCATCGAACCCATTGCGTCTTTGTCCGGCAAGCCGATGGCGCGCAGGACTGCGGACGGTTCGATAATTCCTTGATGGCAGGCGGAGCCGCTGGAGACCGCGAGACCTTTCAGATCGGCGCGCATGACTAACGCCTCGCCTTCGACGTTAGGACAGACCAGACTGATATGTCCCGGTAGACGACGTGATAAATCTTGAGCGCCGGTAAAACGAACGCCTTGGAGTGTTTTGAGCTTATCGATAATCACGTCACGCATTTCGCTCAGCCGCTCGCGGGTGGAGGTCAATTGATTATTTGCAATCTCCGCTGCTTTGCCAATGGCGACGATGTTCGCCAACCCTTCTGTCCCCGGCATCAAGCCCATTTCCTGACCCCCACCAAAGATGACGGGCATGACGTTGTTCAATTTGCGCAGGTAGAGTATGCCGATTCCTTTAGGGGCGTGAAACTTATGTCCCGAAAGAGCCAGACTCGAGACCGGTGTTTTAGCTACATCGATTGCAACTTTGCCGGCGGCTTGCACGGCATCAGTGTGGAAAAATATTTTTCTTTCGGCGCAAATCTCCGCGATAGCTTCTATCGGTTCCACCGTGCCGATTTCGTTGTTCGCCCACATGACGGAGACGATGCTGGTCTCATCGTTAATGGAGCGCTTCAACTCTTCCGGGTCGACGAAACCCTCGCTATCGACGGAAAGATAAGTCACCTTCCAGCCAGTGGATTCGAGATACTTCGCCGGTCCTGCGATAGATGGATGCTCGATCGGCGTCGTAATCAAATGCCGACCCTGTCCGTTGGCTTCGGCAAAGCGCGCCCGCCCGAGCAGTGCGACGTTGTTGCTCAAAGTTCCACACGGACTGAAGTAGACCTCTTCAGGATCGCAGTTGAGGAGCGCTGCCACCTGCTCGCGCGCGGTCTGCACGGCGCTTTTCGATTTGCGCCCAATCGTATGAATCGACGACGGGTTGCCCCAGCTTTCCGCCAGATACGGCAGCATCGCTTGCACGACATCATCGTGCACTTTCGTCGTGGCGCTATTGTCGAGATAAATTGGCATGATCACCTCGACATCAATGCTAACACGATGGGTCCGGAGTGACGCAGCGCAAATAGTTCGCCATTGCACTACTTAACTTGGGTGTGAACCTCACGGTAAAATGCGATCGTTCTTACTAGGACCGGTAGCTATTGTTTTTGCGCATTCTAGCCCTACTTTGCCTGCTTATCGGCGCAGTGACGCTCTCTCTTTGCCTTGGAGACGTGTTTTTCACACCAGCTCAGATTTTCGCTACGCTTGCTCACCCGCACGCGCAGCTGGCAGACGCTCCGGCCGGTTTGTCGGAAATTGTCTGGCAGATTCGCCTGCCGCGCTTGTTGATCGCTGCAGTTGTCGGCTGCGCATTATCGGTATCCGGATACATACTGCAGACCCTTTCGCGCAACCAGCTTGCAGATCCTTACTTGACAGGCGTTTCCAGTGGTGCCGGACTGGCGATTGCTGCCGCCATGTATTTTGGACTTGATTTCGCCGCCATGCCTGGTGCCGCTTTTATGGGCGGCTTGGCAGCTAGCGCTATTGTCGCTTTCATGGCTCGCAGCCCGAGCGGACTGTCAGTTACCAAACTGCTCCTAGCCGGTGTGGGGCTATCTGCTATCTGTGCTGCTTTTATAACGCTCATCCTGACAAACGCGCCGAGTGTAGCGCAAGCGCAGGGACTGTTTTTCTGGCTTGCCGGTGGCATCGGCGGTCGCACCTGGAGCGAGCTTGGCCCGGCCGCGAGTTACGCCGCAATCGGATTTGTAGTTGCCCTTGCTATGAGCAAGCAGTTGCGCTTGCTATCCATGGGAACACAATCCGCACAAGCGCTCGGACTTGACGTCGCGCGTGCGCAATGGACACTTTTATCAGCGGCTGTCCTGATGTGCGGCGCGGCAGTTTCAATTAGCGGCTTGGTTGGCTTTGTCGGCTTGATTGCGCCGCATGTTTCGCGGCGGTTGTACGGGCGAGACGAGCGCTTGCAGATCTTCTGCACCGCTGCCGTCGGTGTGGTTCTCGTTTTGGTTAGTGATCTGGCCGCACGCACGCTTGGTCAGGGGCAGGAGTTGCCGCTGGGTACGCTGCTTTCGCTTCTGGGTGGTCCCTTCTTTCTCTTCCTGATCAGCCATCAGCACGGAGACAGCCCATGAATATAAATCAGTTGAATTCATTCAAGATGAAAGCTGGCTTTGGCAAAGAGCCCGTCGTTTCCGACCTGGAAGTGGTTGTGTCGGGTGGCGAAATTGTAGTGATCGCTGGACCGAACGGAGTGGGAAAGTCGACTATTGTAAAGGTGCTTTCCAGGCAATTGAAGCCGATGGAAGGAAACGTATTTTTCAACGGCAACGATGTCTGGAAGATGACGCCGATGGAATTCGCCCGCCAAGTGGCTTATGTTCCGCAATCAATGGAAACCGGACATGATATGACGGTGGAAGAGATTGTTATGCTGGGGCGCAACCCGCACCAGAATTGGTGGCAGTGGTACGGCAGCCAGTCGGATAGAGACGCTGTAGATGCGGCTTTGGCAGCAACCGAGCTCTCGGGGTTGAGAAGTAAATCTCTGGCTGAGTTGTCCGGCGGTGAACGGCAACGAGCAGCGATTGCGACGGCATTGGCGCAAGACCCGGCATTTATGCTGTTGGACGAACCAACGGCCCATCTGGATTTTCGCCATCAATTGGAATTGGTTTCATTGCTCCAATCGTTGCGTGATAAAAAAGGCATCGGTTGCCTTCTCGTGCTGCACGATCTGAATCTCATTGCGCGGGCGGCGGACCGAGTCGTTCTGCTGCAGAAACAACCGGGAGCCCCGAGCAAAATCGCCGCCACGGGTGCACCACCGGCGGTGTTAACGCGCGAGAATTTGCAAAGGGTATTCGAAGTGGAAGTGCAAATCCACACCGACCCTGAGTCAGGTGAGACGTTCTACAACGCTATCAAGTCCACGGCGACAACAACGTAATCGCGACAACATCGGCAGAAAGCCGCTTTCAAAGAACGCTTTCGATGCGGCTCTAGAGAGCCGCGCTCCTTGCTAGGGTGAGAAACGCGGCATTCAGTTGAGAAGTGCAGAGTCGTAACCGCCGAGGACGGTGCTTTTCCCGTGTAGAAAAGAGCCAATAGGATCCTTGTCTGCTTCTGTATCGCCGCCGTAGAGCACGTTTTTGCACCAATCTTGCATCGGTTGTGGGCCCAAGATTGCTCCCCACATGACGACGAGAAAGCCCATGAAAAAATAGAGCGGTAGCGCGACTGCGATTACAATCACGTTCTTCCAGGCTTTTCGATTGTTGCAATTCAATCTCATCGGGCATCAAATCCGTCGTACGAGTTAACATCCCCTCGAAGAAAGCCGTTGATTGAATGGTCTTTATGATCGTCGTCCAGGGTCGATATCAAATCTCCGCACCAACCCCGCACTGGCTCTGGACATAGCATTGCACCGTAAATTACTGCGGCCCAGCTCATGAACATTCGCGCGGGAGCTGCAATGGCGATCAAGACTAGAAATTTCCATCGTTTCCTCATACGCTCAATCTGACAGATCCGCTCTCAACGCGCAACGTGCCGAGTCTCAACACCAGGTTGTCTGCGCATAACTTGCGAAGTCGGCCCCGGAGCCGGCAAGGATGCCGGCTCCCAGAAACACAAAAAAGCCTGCAGCTGGGCTGCAGGCTTGAGACTTGTTGGCTGCGCGCGAGTTGGTGGTTAGCCGCGACGGTGACGTCCGCCGCCGAAGTTGAACATCAGGCTGAGAGCGTTTGCGCCGTATTGCGGTACTCCCCAGGCGTTGCCGCTGTAGTTGCCGCCACCGTAGTAGCCGCCACCACCGCCGTACATCTGGGCCATCTGTTGCTGTTGTTCCCAGCGCAGCATCTGCTGTTGGCGTTGCCATTGCTGATATTGGAACATCTGTTGCTCGCGACGCATTTCCTGCTGCTGCATCTGAAACTGTGCGTTAAGCGGATAGCCGTTCGCGTCCGAATTGTAGTAGTTCATCTCTTGCTGCTGGCGCAGGTTTTGCAGTTGGTTGTCGTAATTCTGGAAGTTGTACTGCGGGTTCTGACGACCGTCGTAGCCGCCCAAGTTCTGACCGTTGAAGTACGCGTTATTAATGTAGTAGACGTTGATGGTCCGTCCGTCAGGCGATTGCTCGACCATGTCCGGCTGACGCTGCATCCGGTCACTCGGGCGCTGCGCTAGCGGGTGGTTGTCGCCCTGCCACATCCCGTGCGGAGGGGCGCCGCTGCCATCGAATTGAAAATTATCTTGTCCAGCGTTATTACGATTGGGCGCCCCACTTCCGTCGAATTGGAAGTTGTCCTGGCCCCCTTGCTGCGGCTGCTGTCGCTGCTGCTGGTTCCAGGTATAGGCGTTGAAATAGGCATCACTCATGAAGGAATCTCCATTTATTAAAAGGTCGCCTAAGCAGACCTTATCTGCTGCAATTGAGCGTATCTATACGTTATCCCAGAAAATTGGACTGTCAATGGGAAAATCCCCAATAACAATCTCCAAACTGCGCAATATGGCGGGTTTTCGGGGTTTAATCATCTGAAGACCCTGTTGGCGTGCGGTTTCCTCTTGAAATGTGCCCTGAAATGCCACATTTCATGCGTTTGGACGCTCTTGAGTATCAACTTTTGTTGTGAGCGATAGGTGAAACCGAACCATTCGCCTCGATTTCAAGGAGCCATTGCTCTCGTGACCCACCGCTTATGGCACTCAGTCGGTAGCAGCTGTAAAAAACGGCTCGAAACAATTGCTCGTAGCGGAATGGTCTAGGCACGCAGCCCCCCTCATTCCTGCCAGGAAACATTTTTCGCCAACTTTCCATTCCTCCCAGGAATAATCTAGGCACGCAGCCCCCCTCATTCCTGCCAGGATATTTTTCGCCAACTTTCCATTCCTCCCAGGAATGGTCTAGGCACCCAGCGCCGCTCATTCCTGCCAGGATATTTTTGCCAACCGCCGGTTGACCCCGATTGAAGCATCGCCTGTGGCACTCAATCGGTAGCAGCGATTAAAAACGGCTCGAAACAATCTCCCCTTCCGATTGCCTTACGGCAGGCAGGACTTATGTATCAAAAGCGTCAAAAATGGCCGTAGCCTAATGAAACAGAGCGATCAGGCGCGGGATAAACACTGCCATGCCTACCATCGCGGCTACGAATGAAGCGCAAAGAACCGCGGCTGCTGCCGTGTCTTTCGCGTAGCGAGCGGAGCGGTGATACTGCCCGCGTGCCGAAAGGTCGACCAGGTGCTCGAGAGAGGTGTTGAGAAATTCGGCTGTAATGACGAAGCCCATGGCGAGGCAGATTGCTACCCAACCGAGCGCATCAAGTTTGAGCCAGACGCCCATGATGGCGGCGACAATGGCGGCGCAGAAGTGAATACGTAGATTGCGCTCTTCCTTGAGTCCGAGATAGAGGCCGTGAAACGCATGGTAAAAGGATTCGATTAAGGTAGTCGCCCGCCCTGTTTTTTTCTGCCAGGCGTCGGGGATGAACGTGCGAGACCCAGCTCGCTTTGCTCGATGGGTCTCAACCAAGCCGACCGGTCCACGCTTGCGGCTGGTGGGCTGCTGTGACTCAGGCGTTAGCCCTGAAGGACGATTCATGCTCAAAATGCCTCGGTAAAATCCGCGCGCCTGATTCCACTATATGCCGAACTGCCTGTATTTACCAAATGTTAAAAACGCTCAATCAATTGGCTGGCAGCAAGCCTGGCAGACGATATCACGCGATCAAAGTACCCACAAGGCGAAAAATTTCCTTTTCCTTCTTTACGAATTAACGCGAGAAGCCCGCAGCGGTGAGGATTTGGCTCTGTCGCCCGAACATTTCCTTCTCTTGCGCTTTTGTAATGTGGTCGAATCCGAGAACGTGAAGAAATCCGTGTACGAAAAGAAATGCAAACTCTCGCTCGAAGCTGTGCCCGTATTCAGCCGCCTGCTCGGCTGCTTTCTCCATTGAAATTATCAGTTCGCCCAGCTCCCAGGTTTCCTCTCCTGGCTGCGCGCGCTCGAATACGCCTGTTTCGTCGACCGCCAGTGGAAAGGAGAGCACGTCTGTGGCGTAATCTTTTCCGCGCCACTGCCTGTTGAGCTCGCGAATTTTAGCGTTGGAGACGAGCACCAGGCTTAGCGCTCCGTGCTCGCTCATATCATCGAGGTCGCGCTTCTTCAAGCGAGGGACGCCATTGGCGCGCAGATTGTCGAGAACGCCCTGTGCCAGCAGCGCGATTGTTTTTTCCGTCTCTCTGGGGTCGACGGAAAAGCGTCTCTGTCTGTTCAATATCGCGATGCTTACAGCCATGCGCTTTTAACGCCCAATCTGCCCTACGCTTGCCCGAAAAGAGGCGGCTATGTTAACATACGGTCATAGGAAATCGTGTTGTCGTAGGCCGAGTTAAGAGCCTACGGCGATTTGTTTTTTCGGCGGCTGTGGTTGCGGAGCAATACCAGCCGGTGCCGTTTCATTGCATGACCGCGCGCGGAGCGCTTGAAATTGTCCTCCAAAGACAAGCTGACACAGACGCTGGACAAAGTTTTTCAATTGGCTGACACCGTCGCCGAGCCCCTCGGGCTCTCGGTTGTTGATGTGCGATTCGGACAACAGGGCAAACGGCGTACGTTGGAAGTGTCGATTTATCGTAAGAATTGCTCGATAAGCCTTGATGATTGCGAGCAGGTGTCGCGCAGTTTGGAAGCTCTGCTGGATGAAGTTGCCACCACGGCAGGACCGGTGATCGAAGGCGCTTATCTATTGGAAGTGCAAAGTCCGGGCATCGACAGAACTTTAAAAACGGAGCGCGAATATCGCACGTTTGTCGGACAGAAAGTGCTGGTGCAATCGAAGTTGGCGGTCGCCGATCTAGGCAGCAAATTCATCGCCACGCTTGAAGACGTGCAAGGCGGCAAGCTGATTCTCTCTCAGGCGAAATCAGTGGAGAAAAAAGTGGAGACACAACAAGAAAGTTTGACTCTGGAAATTAGCAGTTTGGCGCAAGTCAGGCTGCATCCCGAATTGCTGCCTAAAAACAGCGGATAACAACTGAATACAAAAACTGAATATGGAGCAAAAACATGATTAAGATTGGCGATAAGTTGCTGGAAGCGGCTGAGGAGCTTGAACGCGAGCGCAACATTCCGCAGGAAGAGTTCATCTCTTATGTATGCGATGCGATCGTGGCAGCCTACAAGAAAAAAGTTCCCGACCATGACGTTGAAGGCGTGCGCGCCATCTTCGACCACGAAACAGGTGAAATCGGCATTTTCGCCCCCAAAGAAGTGGTGCAAAAAGTTTCCAACGAATATCACGAGATCAGCCTGGCTGATGCCCAAGATCTGATTCCCGATGTCACCATCGGCGAAGTTCTCGAGATCGAAGTGACACCGGCAGACTTCTCCGAGTTCGGTCGTATCGCCGCTCAGACCGCCAAGCAGTTGATGACGCAAAGACTGCGCGAAGCGGAAAAAGAGTTGATCAAGAAAGAGTTCGAAGCACGTAAAGGCACCTGTACGACAGGTCAGATCGAACGTATCGAAGTGATCAGCAACAGCCGCAACAACGTCATCGTCAACCTCGGACGTGTTGAAGGCTGCATGCCGACAAGAGAGCAGCTCCCCGGCGAAACATACCGCGTCGGCAACCGCGTTCGCGTTTACGTGCTCGAGTTGCGTGAAACGGGTCGCGTTCCGCAAATCATCGTCTCGCAGGCACATCCGGAATTGGTGCGCGAATTGTTCGAACTGTACGTTCCTGAAATCGAAGACGGCACCGTTGAAATCAAATCGATTGCCCGTGAAGCCGGTTATCGTACGAAGATCGCGGTGCACTCCGATGATGCTGATGTCGACCCGGTCGGCGCCTGTATCGGTACACGCGGCGTTCGTATTCAGAACGTCGTTGCCGAACTGCGCAACGAAAAGATCGACGTTATCCGCTACTCAACCGACCCTGTCGATTACATCTCCAACGCGCTCAGCCCAGCCCGCATCACAACCGTGGCGTTATATGACGACACACCGGAGATGGGCGGCAAGCGAGCTGAAGTGATCGTGCCCGATGACCAGCTCTCGCTGGCGATCGGACGCGGCGGACAGAACGTGCGTCTGGCTGCCAAGCTCACGGCATGGAAGATCGACATCAAGTCGGAATCGCAGGCGGGTGGCTCGTTCCGTTCGCTCAACCAGACGCTCGAGGATCTCACTCAAGCGTAAGTTGCTGGTCACACGACCTCTTGAGAAGGCTGCAGCTTTTTGATTGCTGGTGGCAATCACTTTCACCCGATTTTGATTCCACCCAGCAATCGCTCTGCCCCACAGCCTTGTTGATTGCTGGGTGCAATCAATCTAGCCCGTTTTTGATTGCACTCTGCAATCAGATAGCCCAAACAGCCCTTTGATTGCTGGGTGCAATCAATCTAGCCCGTTTTTGATTGCACTCTGCAATCAGATAGCTCAAACAGCCCTTTGATTGCTGGGTGCAATCAATCTAGCCCGTTTTTGATTGCACCCAGCAATCACTTTGCAAACAGGCTGGCTGTGGCACTTCGCGAGTCGCCGTCCAGTGGCACCGACGGCGCAGCGCAACCGTGCCACTATCTGCGGACCATTGACCAGTCAAGGGAAAGAAACCGCGCGAA
Source organism: Planktothrix sp. (assembly GCA_036703195.1). Taxonomy (GTDB): domain Bacteria; phylum Cyanobacteriota; class Vampirovibrionia; order Obscuribacterales; family Obscuribacteraceae; genus DATNPN01. The sequence continues at coordinate 444,904 of DATNPN010000043.1, forward strand.
AGAGCGCACGCATTTCTTAATTACGAAATCTAAAGCATGAAATCGAACGAAATCGACAGACGAAGCCGCGCGAAAAGTGAATCATCGAACCGTGGTGCGCGCACTGCTCGCCAAGCGATCGATGGTGAACTCGTGCGGCTTTGCGTGGCATGCCGCTCTTTCAAGCCGCGTGAAAACCTGATTCGACTAACTGTCGAGACAAGCACGGGCGCTCTCAAGCTGAATGACGGCAATACGCCGGTGCATGGCAGATCCGCGTACCTCTGCCGTTCGCAATCTTGCGTCACTCTCGCTTTGAAAGGGCGTCTGAAAGGCGCACTGGAAGGGCGTAAAGGCAAAGAACTGCCGAACAGGCGCAGTGTCAGATGGCCGCTTGAACCACAACTTATCCAGCAGATATCGAGCCAGTGCACAGAACCCTGAAAAACATGCCAAAATACTGGAAGAAAGGAGTACCCGGTTGATGATGAAGGATCGTGTCCGAGTCTATGAACTTGCGCGCCAGATGAATATCTCCAACGAGGAGATAATCACCGGTCTGCGTGAGCTCGGCTATGACATCAAAAGCCACTCCAGCACCGTTGAAAAGACGGCCGTCGGGCTCCTGATCACAAAGTTGAACAAGAGTAAAGGCGAGGCAACGGCAGCAGCAGAAAAAGCAAAGACTGCTCCGAAAGCGCCCGGCGCAAAACAGAGCACCAAAGCGACACCACCTCCACCTCCTGTCGTGAAGCCGAGAGTGCTAGGACGTTATCGCCCGGTCGCGTCAACCACTGGTGGCGAGCCCACGCTGGAAGCAGTTACGTCTGCTCCGCCCGCTGCGCCGCAGCCACCAGTTCAGCCTGCCGTGCCCTCGCAGCCGGAAGCACCGGCTCAGCCAGCGGTCGCTGCGCAAGCGCCAGCCGCCCCGCCTGTCGAAGAAGCCGGCGTTAAAAAGGCTGCGCCCGAAGTTAAGGAAGAAGATTTTACTCCGCCTGTGCAGGAGGCGGCTCCGCCATCGATGGAGGAAAAACCTGCAAAAGGACCAGCACCGGAGCCGAAGAAGCCCGAAGCTGAAGTGGAAGTTGCCGACAAGAAAGAAGATGGCGAAAAGCCAGGTGCTTCTGCTTTAGGCCAGTTAGTGAGGCCAATGACACCATCAGTACCAGTACGGATCGCCGCTCCGTCGCCTAGAGCGACTGTTCCCCGACCACCCAAATCGCGCCACCAGGCGCCGTCCGATCGCCACAGCAACAAAGACAGAGAAAAATCGAGACCAGCTGCCGCCGCTGTTGTTGAAGTTCCAAAAGTTATCGCTCTTACCAGCGCGCTGACCGTTAAAGATCTTGCCGAGAGAATGGGCGTTGCTGACACGGAAGTGATCACGCGCTTGTTCAAGCGCGGTATTCCGCGTACCGTCAACCAGATCGTCGAGCTCGATCTGGCACGTGAACTCGCTGCAGAAATGGAATACGAAGTGCTGAGCGAGGCGTTGCCCGATCTCGAGTCGCTTGAACCAGAAGTGGAGCTCACTGCAGAAGAGCAGTTGGCGCTCGTCACGCGTCCTCCGGTCGTCACCATCATGGGTCACGTCGACCACGGCAAAACCAGTTTGCTCGATGCAATCCGTCAAACAAAGTTTCTTCTTACCGACTCAGAAGCCGGTGGTATCACTCAGCACATTGGTGCATACCACGTGGAAGTGCCGCATGAAGACGGCACCCTGCGTCAGATCGTTTTCCTCGACACGCCGGGTCACGAAGCGTTTACCGCCATGCGTGCTCGCGGAGCGAAAGCGACCGATGTCGCCATTCTCGTGGTGGCAGCCGACGACGGTGTCATGCCACAGACGATCGAAGCTATCGATCATGCGAAAGCAGCCGGCGTGCCAATCATCGTTGCGGTCAATAAAGTAGATAAAGCAGATGCTGATCCAGATCGTGTCTTGACACAATTGATGGAACACGACATCCTTCCCGACAAGTTCGGCGGTGAGACTGTCACAGTCAACGTCTCCGCTAAAAAGCGCACCGGATTGGATGAACTGCTCGAGATGATTCTACTCGTCTCCGAGATGCTCGATCTTAAGGCTAACCCCGACAAATCGGCTTCCGGTGTCATTATCGAAGCAGAGAAATCAGCGCGCAAAGGTTCTGTTGTTACCGCCCTGGTGGAAAATGGAACATTGCGCGAAGGCGACCTCATTGTTGCCGGCACCGCGTCAGGCAGAGTGCGTGCACTTTCCGACGATCGCGGACACAACGTTAAAGCAGCCGGTCCTTCGATGCCGGTTGAAATTCTCGGTCTCGATGAGGTACCGCGCGCCGGCGACCGCTTCGAAGTAGTAGCCGACATTCAGGCGTCGAAGCAGCTCGTCGAGCAGCATAAAGCGCACTTCGCCAAGTCCGGACATGTCACCCTGGAATCTCTCCACGATATGTTGAAGACCGGCGAAGTGAAAGATCTCAACGTCATCGTCAAAGCGGACGTGCACGGCACCGCAGAAGCCATCGCCGATCAGGTGAAAAAGCTGAGCGGACTGGAAGTGCAAGTGCGTGTACTGCGTGCCGCCACCGGCGACATCTCGGAAAACGACGTCAACCTCGCGGCTTCATCCAACGCCATCATCATCGGTTTCAACGTGCAGCCTGACCAGAATGCACGTCAGGTAGCCGAAGTGCAGGGTGTGGACGTGCGCACCTACAGCATCATCTATCAGATCATCGACGATCTCGAAAAAGCGATTCAAGGTCTCATTCAGCCGCTGCGGCAGGAAGTGCAGATCGGAACCGCCGAGATCCGCCAGATTTTCAAGTTCGGCAAAAACCTCATGATTGCCGGCTGCATGGTGACGAGCGGCAAGATCACGCGCGGCGCCATTGCTCGCATCGAGCGCGAAGGGCAGATTATCTACGACGGCAAAATAGAAACATTGAAGCGTTTCAAAGACGACGCTCGCGAAGTCGCATCCGGCTTCGAGTGCGGTATGAGCTTCGAGAAGTTCAACACCGTTCAAGAAGGCGACAAAGTGGTGGCGTTTGTCATTCAGGAGACAAAACGCGAGCTCACGCGTTAACGCTGCACTCCGTTCTGGCACGATCCGCCCCGATGCAGTCGCGGATTGGAGGAGGGGAGCGTTCTGTACACAGCAGCTGTAGGGACGAAGGAGGACGTGCGACAGACAGCTCAATGAGCAGAAGACCAGCACTGCAAGCTGGCGGCGCACAGAGGATACGGCAATGAGCAGCAGCAACAACAACCAACGTTCGCTAAGAGTGGCACAATCGATCAAGCGAGAGCTTGCCGATATGATTCGCAAAGATATAAAGGATGATCGCGTCGGTGGCATCGTCAGCATCACCGAAGTCGAGTGCACGCAGGATCTGCGCGCTGCCAAAGTGTACGTCTCAATTTTCGGCGATCAAGAAACGCGCGAGAAAACGATGGCGGCTTTGCAGGACGAAGTGGGACGTATTCGTGGCGAGCTCTGCCGCCGTCTCGGCTTGCGCTTTGCGCCAGAACTCTCAATCAGACTGGACGATTCACTCGAGCGCGGCTCGCGCGTGACCGACCTCTTAGGGAAGATCTCGCGCGGCGAGGTCTAAGCACTCTCGGTGTCGTTGTGGACAAACAGATACTCGGCTTCTTGAACCTGAACAAGCCGGGCGGAATGACGTCGCATGATGCGGTCAATCGCGTCAGGCGCCTGACGCGCATCAAACACACCGGTCATGGTGGCACACTCGATCCCATGGCTGTGGGCGTATTGCCGGTAGCGGTCGGCTCCGCCTGCAGACTTCTGCGCTATTTGTCGGGCGGCAAAGCTTACAAAGCCGAGATTCTTCTCGGGCGCCGCACCACCACCGATGATACCGAGGGTGAAACGATGGAGGGGAGCGAGCCAGTCGAGATTCCGAGCGCAGAGTCTGTAAAGCAGGCGCTACAGCGATTTGTAGGCGACATCGATCAAGTGCCGCCGATGTACAGTGCTATTCACCATGAAGGTGAACGTCTGTACGCGCTGGCGCGCAAAGGCGCAGTTATCGAGGCGATACCGGCTAGACCTGTGCACATAGGCAGTATCGAGTTCATTTCCTATGTCGTGCACGAAGACAGACGTGAAGCAACAGCTACGGTTCGAATTGCGTGTGGCAGTGGAACGTACATTCGTTCGATTGCACGGGACCTCGGCGATGCCCTCGGCTGCGGCGCCTGCTTGAGTGGGCTCGTACGCGAGCAATCGGGACCGTTCTTTTTGTCTGATTCAATCGAGTTGAAACAGTTGGAAGAGGCGTCCGCAACGGGAGATTGGCAGCACCATTTGATAGCACCGGAAATCGCTCTCAGTGAGATGCGACATATTGAAGTTGACGAAGCTCTGGGAAAACGAATCAGTGTGGGCCAAAAAATAAATGTGGCGCACCTCCCCGCTGGGTTTCCTCCATACGCCGGCGCGCCTGCCGAACTGCGTATGCTCGTTACTGCTGGTGCTCGGCTCTTGAGCGTCTGCCGATTTGAAGACGATATTTTGCGATCTGAAGTGGTGATCAATCGTGCAACAGAAACAGTTTGATCGAGCATTGATCCTCAAAATAGTGCTGGTGACGGAGGGCGCTCTTTTTCTGATTAGCATGGTTTGGTCTAAGCTCGCCCACATCGATCTTCAGCCCGCGTTCTCCTTGCATGGGCGCCAACTCGCAGTCGGACTTGGCGCCGGTGTCTTACTATCATCCGTTAGCACCGCGATCTATCTGATTTCTCTCAAACTACCTTTTAGATGGAGTAAAAAATTCTGTTCGCTCATCGCCGAACTGGCAGAAAAATTTGCCGAGATTACGGTGCTGGATTCTTTGATTATTGCAGTGGTAAGCGGCTTCTGCGAAGAAGTATTTTTTCGCGGCGTGCTGCAAGAAGGGTTCGGTCTATTCGGTGCCAGTGCGCTGTTCGGGATCATGCACGGACCCGGGTCGCTGCAGTACGGGCTCTGGGCATTTGCTGCCGGCATGTTTCTCGGCTGGCTCTATATCTGGTCGCACAGCCTCTGGGCTCCAATAACTGCACACGTGGTCAACAATGTCATAGGACTGCTGGTGCTTCGTTATATAGGCAAGCGGTCGTCCGCATCGGCGTAATCAAAACTTTGGAGCCCAATTGCCGCACACCGAATCCAGTACCATATCGAAGGAGTTGCGCCTGGCGCGCTTCGCCACGTGCGCCATGTTTTTCATTAACGGCGGTGCCGTCGCTACATGGGCGTCGCGGATACCGACCATACAAGAGCATCTCACGCTGAGCAGCGGTCAACTCGGCGTTGTGCTGTTAAGTATGGCAATTGGGGCGCTGTTGGCGATGTCGATTGCCGGAGCGTTGGCAAGCAGCATTGGCAGTCGCCCGATTATTGTCTGGGCCATGGTTTTCTCTTGTTTCGCTCTCGTCTTTCCGGCATTTGCCCCGAACATGTGGTTCCTGGCACTCTCTGTGGTGGCGCTCGGACTCTTTCTCGGTTCGATGGATGTGGCGATGAACGCACACGCAGTTGCGGTAGAACGTGCCTACGGACAGCCGATTATGTCGTTTTTCCACGCTCTCTTCAGCGTCGGGGGCATCGTTTTCGCCTCGTTCGGCGCGGCCATGGCGGCCATGAGAATCGATCCGACCGTGCACTTCTGCATCAGTGCTGTCGTACTTCTTATTACCGGCATGATTTCGAAGCGATGGCTTTTGCCTGCCAGTGCTGACGCGACCGGCGCCAAGGTCGGCGCTTCGCTGCATCTGGAAAGTTTGCGCCAGCTGACAGGGTCATCCGTACTGTTAGCGGCCGGTGTGATCATGTTCTGCTGCTTCCTCGTGGAAGGCGCCATGGGCGATTGGAGCGGCGTGTTTTTGCATCAAACTCTCAAGACTGACCCCGGCTTCGCCGCGCTCGGATACGCGTCGTTCTCCGCCACGATGTGCATCGGGCGGCTCACGGGCGACGCGGTTAACAAAGCAATGGGGGCAAGAAACATAGTCACGTTCGGCTCTCTTATAGCCATCGCTGGTCTAACTCTGGTCGTGGCTCCGCTTAATCCTTATATGGCGGTGGCTGGTTTTGCCCTCGTCGGCATCGGAGTGGCCAACATCGTCCCCATCGCGTTTTCATGCGCGGGCAATGCACCGAACACGCAGCCGGGGTTGGCGATTGCCAGTGTTTCACTGATGGGCTATTTCGGGCTGCTCGCCGGTCCGCCCATTGTCGGCTTTGCTGCTGAGGCGCTCACTTTGCGCGTGGCGCTTTGTCTGTTAGCCGTACTCGCGGTCACTATGATCTGTATGGCTGGACGTGTCAGTGACAGCGCTTCTGAAAAACTTGCAAAAAGCTAAACCTGTGGGGCTCTCGCCGATTTAACAAGCGTGACACATTCATGCCACGAGCCTAACCAAACCGTGTCATCTCCTTGCGGCATTATCATGACATCCAAGGCGAACGGCTCCTCTCTCCGTTCATTCAAAACGAAACAAGCAGCAGCGCCTGGAACAAGTTAGCGCGGGTAGATCAGGGGCAGACTAAGTTTACTTAGTCTGCTTCAGACTTTTCTATATTCGCTCCCTCACTCGCTCCGCTCGTTCGTCCGCTATAGAAGCGCTGCGCTCAGCACGGCTCACTCGCCGCGCTTCGCTTCGCTGACTTTGCAGCCTTCGTAGTTTGACTTGTCCCGCTCACTGGAGCTGGGCAGCTTCGCTGCATAAGCCCCCCTCGGGCGCCGCGCTTCGCTTCGCTGACTTTGCTGCCTTCGGTAGTTTGACTTGTCCCGCTCACTGGAGCTGGGCAGCTTCGCTGCATAAGCCCCCCTCCCTCGCCGCGCTTCGCTTCGCTGACTGCGCTGCCTTCGGTAGTTTGACTATTTCGTTTCGCACGCGCATGGATAGCCGCGATCGCATTTTGCACAGGTGACACAGTGCTGACACTCAGATAACCATCGTGTGACATTCGAGTCAGGCATTATATAGACAACCAAGGCGCTGGCGCACTCCTCAAACGCCACAAATGACATAGCTAAGGCATCGCCTGGAACTCTTTAGCGCGGGTAGATCAGGGGCAGACTAAGGTAACTTGGTCTGTTCTTGTTTTTATGCAGAGAAAGATGCAATCCCGCACACGTGGGTCGCTGCAAGCGACCCCTACTGTTTCAACGTGGAGGAGTTGAAGCGCAGACCGGCGCCGTGGACGGTTTCGATTACGTCCGGGACATCGCGGTCGGCTAATTTTTTGCGCAGGCGTTTTAGTGCGCTGCGAAAGGCGTCGGTGGTGCTTTCGGTTTCCAGGTTCCACAACCTTTGCAGAAGCGAATCGACGCTGAAAAGCCGGTCCGGATTACGCATGAAGTGCTCCAGCATCGAGAACTCTTTCGGTAGAAGCGCGATCTCTTGCTCTTTGTATTTGACCTGATATCGCACTGGGTCGAGCATCAGCTGCCCGATCGCGATCGTGTTGGAAATTTGGTTGGAGGCACGTCTTAATTGCGCGCGTATACGGGCTGAGAGTTCTACCAGGTCGTACGGCTTGGTCAGATAATCATCAGCGCCGGCGTCAAAACCTTCCTCTTTGTCATCGATAGCGCCGCGTCCGGTAAGCATAATGACGGGCATGAGCTTGCCCTGCGCTCGAATCTGACGCAAAAACTGCAGCCCGGTCATGGCCGGCAGCTCCCAGTCGAGCAAGACGATGTCGAAATCGTTCATCTTCACGTACTCGAGCGCTTCCTGACCGTCGCGCGCCACTTCCAGAACGTGGCGCTCTCCTGTCAGCCAGGTACTGACGAACTCGATAGACGCTTCGTTGTCTTCGACCAAAAGAATCTTAGCCAAATTCCGATCAGTTCCTTTCAGACAGCCAGGGGGATTCCAATAATGAATGTGCTGCCTTCGCCGGGGCGGCTGTCAATTCGAATATACCCCCCATGCAGTTCGACCAATTCCTTACAGATGGATAGCCCCAAACCGGTACCCTCGACCTGCTTTGTGGACTCCATCCGGTGAAAACGCTCGAAAATCAGAGCTTTTTCCGTGTCGGAGATACCCGGACCCTGATCCTTGATGGAGATTTCGCCAAAGTGGTTCGATTCGTCGGTTTTCCCTCTTACCTCTATCTCGGATTTTTTGGGAGAAAACTTTATCGCGTTGCCGAGCAGATTGACGACAACCTGTTCGAGCCATGCCGGGTCACCATTGATGACGATATGATCCGGCACCGCCGGCGCTACCACTTCGATCTCGCTATCACCCGCCAGGATCGTTACTGCGTTGCAACTGTTCTTGATCAGTTCGTCGAGCGCGATCTTGCTCTTCTGCAGCTCGACAGTGTGCGAGCGCAGCTTCTCCAACTGCAAGACGCTGTCAATCAGCTTAGCCATTCTGCCGGATTCGCGCTGAGCCAGTCCGAGAAGCCGCACACCCTGCTCGCTGATTTCGCCGAGACGCCCGAATTCGAGCATCTCCATAAAGCTTTTAACGCTCTGCAATGGCGTGCGCAGATCGTGCGTGATCATCGCTGTCACTTCCTGGCGCATTCGTTCAAGCTGCTTTTGCGCAGTCACATCATGAATGACGCAGTATAGCGCCTGCTCGGACGAGGCGAAGCTTGTCGAGATTGTCGTCTCTTTTGTAGACCCGTCGGCGCATTTTAGTGTCGCGTCAATCTGTGCCGGTGTGCCGCTCTCGAGGACTGCAGCAAATGAATGTTGTACCCTCTCTTTGTCCTCATCGACCACGAATTTCAAAAGACTCTCTTGCAGAATGTTGTTATCTGTGCCGGCCAAAACGGTTTCACCCAGCGGATTAAGACTCGTCAGATGGAGCTTCTTATCCAGTGCGCAAATGATGTCGCTGGCATAGGCGAGAATGGCGCGCTCTTTCTTTTCTGACGCATCCATCCAGCGCTTGGCGAAATGCAGCGCTCCATCAAGCTCGGCGATCTCATCATCTCCCGGTACCCGCGGCAAGAGCTGTTTGTCGCTGCCCAGTCGAGCGGCATTCTCTTTCACGCGAGCCAAACGCGTCGAAAGATGATATGTGTACAAAGCCGCTGCGGCCAGGGCGACGACGATGCTCAGTACGAGCGCGGCGCGCAGATAAAGCAAAAATTGCTCGCGCATCTTGGCGCTGGCGATCTCGTCTTGTCCTGCCATACTGCGGCTGGCCATCTCCAGCATGCCTGACGTCACCACATCCTGCAGGTCGGCGTCGATGCGTGCTTTGATGATGTGAATCGTGTCACGCAACTGCTCAGGCGGCGTCGCCCGGAGAATAGCGGGTGCCGTGCGCAGCTCCTTCTCTGCTCGCAAAAAAGCGTTTTTCGTAGTGAGGACAACTTGATAAAGCTGGGGGTCGTCTTTTGTCAGATGCATCAACTCGGTGATTGAAATCTCCACTTCACGCACGCGAGTGTGCAGCTTGCCTGTTGTGTTGGCATCGCGCAAAGTCTGTGACAGACTGGTGAAACCGACAAGATTACGAATGACGTGATTGATTTCGTCGTTGATTCTGCGCGCGCGATCGACTCGACGTGCTTCGATATCCATCTGATTTTGCATGCTGATCAAAATCGAGAACAGAACGATTTCAAAACACAGAGGGATACTGACGAGCAGAATTCCTTTATGTATGAGGCGGAGTTTCACCGGAATACTTCGCGGTCGGAGAGGGCATGCCAATTATATAGTGGAATCATGAAAGAATGCTCCCCTGCCCTTTCACCACTACAACCCGAGACTGCCCCGGGTGTAGGCTTTGAAGTGTTGGTTCTGGAAGAACGGCTTCTGTTGCATCAACCAACTGTCCGGCTTGGTCCAGACAGGGTTGTTATCCATGACGATTAGCGCGCCCACTTTGAAGCGGTTGAACAGTGTAGCTGTGGCATCTTTTGTCCCATCTGCCAGCACGAGGTTAGTGGCGTTTGTCACGTCGTCGTACGCCTCGTCCGTTCCGCCGAAGACAACACTCCGGCGCCGGTCCGCTGCGAGTTGCTGGCGGTGAGAATAAAGCACCGGGTAAACGTAGTCTTTGAAGAGGTCGATGTTGACGTTTGATGCAATGCGAGCGCTTTTGTCGAGCACTGGTTCGAGTTTGGTAAAAACCTCGCGCAGGTCGTACAGACGCTCTGTATCCATGGTCTGAGGATTGGTGCTCATCGTGTAACGGCGCAAGAAATAAAATTCGCCCGGCATTGCTAACGCGCCGAGGACGAGCAACAAGCACAGAGGAACGCAGATGATCTTACGCCGCCAAAATTGTGCTGAAGCCAGCGAGCGCGCTGTCCAGATCGTCAGCAAGACCTGCATCGGCATGAAAGATCGTTGTGCCATGTCATCGTTGGTAGCGGCAAAACCTGACGAATGCAAAAACGTACTGCAGAAGACGCTGACCAACACCATCGGTACACAATAGATGTCGGTGCGCGTATACATTTTTCTCAACCAGTACCAGAGAGAGACAGAGATGGCAGGCGCCAGACCGACCAAGAAGCGCATGGGGACCAGGACGAAGAGGATGAATGGACCTTGCATCGCTTGCGAAATGTGCATTTGGTCCGGCCATGACGGCGAAGCGTTGTTGCTGCGAAACAGCGGCAACGAGAGCGCCAGTTGATTTGCCCTGTGAAAGGAGTGCAGTTCGAGCAACTCCGGCAGGCTGGCTACAGCGGCTGTGGCGCCTGCTGACGCGGCGATGACCACGGAGCGGAGTTGGCGTCTGAAAAGGAAATAAAGACCGTACAGCGTCCAGAAGATCGCGAATGTAACTGTCACGTACGGCGAGCAACCCAAGGCGCTGGCGAAGCTGAGCCCAGCGAGAACTGCGCACGTTTTCACCCGGCGATTGCGCGTCAGAGCTTCCATAAGCAGCAAACTACCGGTGGTGCCGGCGATCAAACTGGTGAGATGCTGCGGCACCCACAGCATCGCTTGCGCTAATCCGACTATAGAAGCGTTGGGCTCCATCGTGGGCAAAACTATGTGATTAGCCAGGCAGTACGGCTCTAGAATGGCTATGTGTATGCCGCCCAGACAGAGAAGACAAACGGCATTACGCGCGATGTTGCGGATCTTGCCCTCATACAACTGACGGCAAAGCATAACGACCGCTGCGAAAAACCCGTATCCGCTCCAGATCGACGTGGCAATCAGACTGGGAAAGGCGTTGTTCGGATTGATACTTTGCGTTGTAAAAGCCGGTAAACAGCCGGCAAGCATCCAGTAGTAGCAGTAAAACAGCTTGAACGGCTCGACGTGGCAAAGGTAGAAATTGTTTGGCGGTACGCCGGTGGCGCGTATAGCGTCACCGACCGTGATGTTGCGCGACCAGTCGTAAAGAATGACGCTGTTGTAGATGTGTCTGCCGTGTTGCCAATCCATGATCATCAATGGCGCGTAAATCGTCCAGGCTAGTGCGATTAGCACCACCACCCGGTGTTCTTTCAGTTCGGCCATCAGCGTCGTTTTCTGCACGCCGCTGCTGCGAATGCGCGCAATGAGCCACGCGAGCGCTGAAAGACCGATAACGCAATCGAGAATTACAGCGAAATCGAATCCAATCAGCTTTGCTGCCACATAGCTGGTTACTGGAGTGACTGAGAGCGAAATTAATACGGCGATCGCCAATCGGGCGAGGATTGACCGCTGATTGAACTGCAAAACATCGAACAGCCCGCCGATGGCAACACCTGGCAACAGGAAAAACAGGGGACAGGCGAGATAAGCCAAAAAGACGCTCGCCAGATCGGTGATAAAAAAGTCCATGCCAGGGCTCGTGCAAAGAGTACTTAGCCAAAACATACCACTTGAGAGAAGTATTTATTGAAGTTCTTGACTTGTGCTGAATGGCGAAAGCATTCTCGGTTGGGCGATAATAAGCGTGGCGCGCGGTTCGCCCACCGAACGCGGCAGACGAAGAACGACGGAGCCTTGCTTTCTTGAAACTGATCAGCATAGTCACGCCTTGTTATAACGAGGAGAAAAACGTCGAGTTGATCTATCAAGCCGTCAAAGACGTGATGGCGAAAGTGCCTCAGTACAAGTACGAGCATATCTTCATCGACAACGCTTCTACCGACACGACCGTAGCAATCTTGCGGCGTCTCGCCGAGAGTGACAAGCAGCTCAAAGTGATCGTCAACAACCGCAACTTCGGTTATATCCGCTCTCCTTACTATGGACTCCTGCAGGCTCGCGGCGACGCTGTGATTCTGATAGTTGCCGACTTGCAAGATCCTCCCGAGATGATGCTCGAATTTATCAAGCATTGGGAAGCCGGCGACAAAGTCGTCGTGGGCGTCAAAACAAAGTCGGAAGAAAACTGGCTTATCTACAAATTGCGTACCATGTACTACCGAACGTTGAACAGAATGACCAACGTAGAGCTGGTCGAGCACTTCACTGGATTCGGTTTGTACGATCAAAGTGTCATCGTCGAACTGCGAAAACTGAACGAGTCGTACCCGTATCTGCGCGGATTAATTTCGGAACTCGGGTACACGCCTACCAAGATTCCCTTTACTCAGCCGCCGCGCAAATTCGGTGTGACGAAGAGTCATCTTTACGCTCTCTACGACCTGGTGATGCTGGGGCTAACCAGCCATACGATCGTGCCCATGCGGCTGGCAACTGTCACCGGATTCGTTTTGGCGATCGGCTGTTTGATCGTTTCGTTCATCTATCTCATTTACAAACTGGTTTTCTGGTTTAACTTCTCGCTCGGTATGGCGCCGCTCGTCATCGGTATGTTCTTCCTGTTCTCCGTACAGCTCGCGTTTATCGGGCTTCTGGGAGAGTACGTCGGTGCCGTACATACACATGTTCAACGCCGCCCTCTCGTCGTCGAGCGTGAGCGGATCAACTTCGACGAGTCGACCAAATCATGAATGAGATCGTCCGGAAGGATCTGGAGGAGATCGTTTCGGCGCCCCTTGCATGGCAGCGATTTGCAGGCAATACAGTCGTGGTGACTGGCGCCAATGGACTCCTGCCTTCGTACATGGTGGAGACTCTGTTGTTTCTCAACGAGCAAAAGCTCTCTTCGGCGAAATGCAAAGTCGTTGCCTGCGTGCGCGACATTGAGAAGGCGAAAAAGAGATTCATTGATTATGGAAACCGTTCGGATCTGGCGATCACTCAGATAGATTTGGCGAGCCCGCTGCGTTTTGACGAGCCTGTTCACTACATCGTTCACGGGGCATCGCCTGCATCTCCGAAGTTTTATTCCAAGAACCCTCACGACTTGTACGTCACTAATGTGCTGGGAACCCATCATCTTCTCCAAGTGGCGCGAGAGCACAACGTTGAAGGTTTCCTGTTGTTCAGCACTAATGAGGTGTACGGCAGGGTTGATGCAAGTCAGCTTCCTGTGAAAGAGAGTTCCTTTGGCGGCATCGATCCAACCCTGCTGCGCAGCTCTTACGCAGAGAGCAAGCGCATTGCCGAGAACATGTGCGCCAGCGCCTTCGCGCAGTTCGGTACAAAAACTACGATCGTTCGACCCTGCCATACTTTCGGTCCATATCTCTCGCTCGAAGATGGTCGTGTTTTTGCAGACTTTGTCGCGTGCATTCTGCGAAAAACTCCGATAACTTTGAAAAGTGATGGCAAGCCGTTGCGAACTTTCTGCTATCTAGCTGATGCGACGCAAGCGTTTTTCTACGTCATGCTAACTGGCGAGCCAGGCAATGCATACAATGTAGCCAACAGCGGTACGACGACGAGCATTCGCGCTCTGGCGGAGATGCTTGCAACGCAGTTCGGTGACGGCAAGGTGATCATGCCGGAAGCGAGCGAGCTGAGAAAAGCAGTTCCCGCAGCGGAAATTTGGCCAGATAGCACACCTGATCCTGCCAAAGTGATGGCACTGGGGTGGCAACCAAGAACCTCCCTGCGAGATGCTTTCGCTCGCACTCTGGCAAGCTTTGGCTTTGAGGTGTCTCGCGTATGAACCCAATCAGCGATCTGCGTAATCAATTTGCTAACGGCAAGATCGATAAGCCGACCTATATCAGCAAAATGTTCGACCTGCACAAGACGCTTTTCGAATACGCGGAGTATCTTCCGCACACCGAGATTGAAAAGATTGAGATCAGCAACGGTTCGGTCATTCTCACCGCCGCAAATTCCGGGCTGCGCTTTTACAATGTGCGCGACGATAAACGAACGCCGCTGTACGAGATTCTCAACTTCCTCGCGCTAGAACGTGAGGAGATGCAGATGATGCAGGCGATGCTGAACGATGGCGACACGATATTCGATATCGGTGCCCACCTCGGTTGGTACAGCATACACTTCGCCCAGAAATTTCCCAATTGCAAAATTTATGCCTTCGAGCCGATTCCATCCACGCACGCTTTTCTGCTGAAAAGCATCGACTTGAACAAATCGATTGAGAGCGTGCGCAGGATCAAGGTTTCCCAGCTCGGTTTGTCGAATGAAACTGGAGAGAAGACTTTCTATTTCTATCCCGAGGGCATGAGCAACGCCTCGATGGAAAACGTATCCCATCACGGCAATCCAGAGACCGTAAAGTGCTCAGTGTCACGGATGGATGACTTCGTCAAGCAACAACCGACCGGTTTCACCATAGACTTCATCAAATGCGACGTCGAAGGAGCCGAGTATCTAGTCTTTCAGGGCGGAGCTGAATCGCTCGCCAAAATGCGCCCGATTGTTTTCACCGAGATGCTTCGCAAATGGTCGGCAGGTTTCAATTACCATCCCAACGAGCTGATCGAGTTCATGAAACGGCTCGGCTACCAGACCTTCGTCATTCACGACGGAGCGCTGTCTGCATTCGATCTCATGACGGACGACACCGTTGAGACGAATTACTTTTTCCTGCACCGCGAGAAGCACGATGTGTTAATCAAGCGCTTGGCTCGTTGAGCGCGTTAACTGCATTTATTCTGGATCTTCTTCTGCATGGCTCTCGTCATTCTTTTGTATGGCTCACCTGCTCCCGCCCGATACTCGGGATCACTATCGTCGAGTCCAAAATGGTGGGTTGTAAGCAGAGTGCCTTTAGTGAAGTCAAATTTGGCTACCAGTCCTACCGCAAGGTCGGTAGTCCATAAGGCACCGCCTGGAACATCCTTAGCCGGAAGTCTCCTCAGTTCGACCATATCGCTGGTTACTCGAGTTCCTTTTCTTACATTTCTTACTGCAAATACCACAGATTGTTTTTCATCCATCAGAGTTTTCACATCTGCCCTTTTTATCTCTTTTGCCAGCGCGGGTTGTTCGCCAACGTGCCAATAGATCGGCAACAGCAACATAGACGCTACAACAGCAGAAGATAGCTTTTTTCGCATAGAAAACTTCCGCCTAATTACTACAAGTCACACAGGTGATGCGGCCGAGCCATAGAAATTGTCTGATGTTTCGAGTCCGCGTAAACGTGACGATTATGCCCGGAGATGGTCAACTCGTGGTAAATCATTGCTTCCACCCGTCGGCTCCAATGTCGGACACATTCACGATCTCGTATTTATTCATACCGGAATTTGTCTTGCGTCCAATTGCTACCAATTCATCGTGTATAGAGCCCTGCGGGTACTGACTTACCAGAATCAATTCAGTTCGTATGTCTGCCGCTTTTATGATAGAGCCTGCGGGAATGTCGTGCACAGCATAAACAACAGGTCCTTTTTCGTTAGACAGACCGATTCTGGCTTGAGCGGCGCTCGCTTCTATTTCCGCCGAAGTCAGCTTTTGAGCTACGAGAACGGAACAGACAGGTCCCAACAACAACGCCACGCAGTTAGCTAACGCCAGGAACAACGGAACATTCACCATTCGCATCATATTACTTGTCCTCGCATGTTCCACAGTATAAATGTTGATGCCGCAGAAATTTTGAAGCTGGACACACAGGTATTTCTCGGGGCCGTCGATGAGTCGTGACATGGAAACTTCGGACAGAAAGGCATGACTATGGCTCCTGTAGGTTTGGATTCTTCCAACCAATCAGCTCGAGCTCACGTCGCCATTCCTGTTCGGTGAGCCCTTCCTTAAGGTCATCAGAATTAGCATTTATGAGGAAATACCCGCAATGCGTCTCTAACCGTGGGTCAAGTTTACTCAGTATTGTAAAACCTGTTATGTATGGCGCCTTGACAGCGAATTTCTCCACGCTACCGTCGACCATCTTCGCGGGCATCACTTCCCCCGATTGATCGTGGTCATCTTCCCGAAAAATTCTAACTTCATAGGGATTGCAACGCGCAATTTTGAACTTGCCGCACAGCTGGTGGGGTTCTTGTCCATTTGAGCAGCCTACGATCGGTAGCATGACGCAAAACGCGAACCATATTGAAACACTCTTCCAACCCGACTTAGAAAATACCGACATCTCTGTATCCTCCATAGAAATCATAATCGATTTCGTAGATAGCTGATCCCGGGTACTCCCAACCCGGATTCCCATTCTTGCAGGTGCTTAGCCAAGTTCCGATAGCTCAAAATGCAGACCGAGTGAATCAGCGAAGGCGCCGCCAATGATGCAAGCACCACCTGCGGTGTCCAAGAAGTTGGCACCCATTTGATTATTTTCGATACCCAAGCCACTCACTGTTTCGCGCTCATAATTTTTCGAAGCTCTTCAAGCTTATGCTCATATTCTGGTCCAAGAATTGCTGGACCTAATGGGACACTAACTAGCAATCCCATCATTCCATTGTTCTTTCCAGAAAATAAATGCAGACTATATTTTGAGGCACGCTCTGCGCAATACCCAGAACGATTCAGCGAAGTAAAAACATTTTTGGCTATCCAGAACTTTGCATCTCGGAATGACGGCTGACCATCGCTCAAATTAAAGGAAGACTCCTGTCCATCTATGGTCGAGCTGCCTTGCAAAATGATCTGCTTGCAACTGTTAATTAAGCCTGGACCAAAGAATATTTCTGAAGAGAGTGGCGCATCCTGTAGGTCTTGGGCGTGGATGGGCATTCGCGCCGAGTATAGAGTACTGCTCAAGCAGCAGAGTGCTAGCCCCCATGAGAAGATTAAATTTCGATTGAACCGGTCGCTGAAGAATGATTTGCGCACTTTGCTCCTTCCGTGGCTGGCCACGGCATCGGTTGAAAATTGGATAACTTTGATCGGGCGGCGGCGGGATATTTGTTTAGTCGCACGATCTAGCGCATCGTAAGTATATGAAATTTGCTAGTTGGAGTTGAAAAAAAACTGGATCGGTTGAATGATTGGTTTTCCGTTCCAAACGCTTGGCACCGCATCGTTAAGGACCTGATGCAAAAAAGCTGCGAAGTTCTGCAGCTTTGGGCAATCACTTTTACTCTAGTCGCTGTGATTCCGACTTTACATAGTCGGTATAAGGAATCACGCTGTATTTGGAGTTACTTTCTTTGCGGATCACTTCCGATAATCCGACCAAGTACGACCGTCCGTTCTTCAATCGACGTGGTGCAATCTTCTCCGTAAAACCGTCGGGGAGGACCCCGTATGTGATGGAATCGATTTTCCGGTCCAGTGCTTGGTTATCCTTCGCCTCGATCAGCCACACCGTTTGATTTACCTTCGGACCTTGGAGTTCGAAAACTCCGAAGGTGAGAAATGGATGTCTACGGTAATCGATTGATGTCTGATCGAACGTAAACATTGGTCTATCGTCCTTAGTACTTGTCACGGTTAAACGCATTGGTCCGTACCACTCCCATAATGGAAAAGCAGTAAAAAAGGCAACGTCGTTTGGGCGCTTAATAACGAAGACTAAGACAGCGACAGCGATTGAACAGGTGACCAATGTAATTTTTTGTCGGTTTTGCATTTACAGACACTAAGCGGCTGTAAATGAAATGTCAAGCCACCCAATCCGGGGATTTTTTCACCGAGCTTTGAATCAGTAAGGTTAACACCACGGGTAGTGCCTTGTCAGTCACTCTTTCCTTAAGTTCACGCTGAGAACCTTACCCTCGCAGGACATTTCAGCGATAACTCCCAGCTCTCACAGACATAGCTGCTTCGTAAACAACTGCTGGGCTGAGTCCTTGCTTTTCGCGCAGGAAATCTCGGTCGCCGGAGACGTTGGCGACTTGATGGGCGAGGCGGACGATTCTGAATCTAACTGGGTGTCCGCTCGTGGCAACTACTTCTGAAACTTTTGTGCCTAAACCACCTGGACCATGCTCTTCCACAGTGACAATACCGCGACCTTGTTTGATCAAATCAAGCACGAAATCATTTGCAAACGGAACGAGAAACGGCACGCTCCAAACTTCTGCTTCGTGCTTGTCGAGCGCCAATCGATCTGCCGCAGCTAGCGCCACGCTAAGCCCGCCTCCTGTTGCGAGCAGGACGCTGTCTCGCCCATCGCGCACTTTTAGCGGCTCGCCCATTTTCATGGAGAACTTTTCCGACTTGTGCAGGATCGGCTCTTTCGCTCTTCCCAAACGCAGGTAGCACGGACCGTCATAGCCGGCGATCAACTCGGTCGCCAAAGTCGTTTCAACCGGGTCGGCCGGAGCAATCACCTTCATGTTCGGGAGCAACGACAGTATGCCGTAGTCTTCAACACCATGGTGAGTATAACCGTGCGCTCCGTAGGCGTAGCCACCACCGACGGAGACTATTTTGACATTGGCGCGGTGATAAGCGACGTCGTTGCGGATCTGCTCCAGACACCTGAGCGTGGGAAAATTCGCAATGGAATAGGTAAACGGGATTTTTCCGCTCATCGCTAAGCCGCATGCGATGCCGGTCATGTTCTGTTCTGCCACTCCCGCATTGATGTAGCGATCGGGAAATTCATCGCGAAATTTTTCCAACACGGAGTATCCAAGATCGCCGGTTAAGAGCCAGATGCGTTTATCAGCTCTTGCCAGAGCCATGAGCGCATTTACGAAGGCATCTCTCATCGGACCGACTCCAATTCAGCAAGCGCCTGCTCTAACTGCTCCGGCGACGGACTTTTATAGTGCCAATCGAGGGTGTTCTCCATAAAAGAAATGCCTTTGCCCTTCACCGTGTTGGCAATGATCGCGGTCGGCTTACCCTTCTCGTGTGGTATCGAATGCAGTGCCGCACTTACCTCTGCCATATTATGTCCGTCAATCGAGCGAACAGCCCAGCCAAAATCAGCAAATTTCTGCGCTAATGGATCGAGGTCCAGCACTTCTTTGACCGTGCCGAAACTTTGAATCTTGTTGTAATCGACAATGGCCACCAGATTATCGAGCTTGTGATGCGCGGCAAAAAGAATCGCTTCCCAGTTCGAGCCTTCGTCCAGCTCGCCATCGCTTAAAAGAACGAACACTCTGTATTTATGCTCGTCAGCGGCGAGCGCCATGCCACAACCGATTGGCAATCCATGCCCCAACGATCCTGTCGCTACTTCGACGCCTTCGATTGCATAGTTGACGTGTCCGGTCATTGGCGAATCGTTTTCGCAGTATGTGTTCAACTGCTCGTGCTCGATGAATCCGCGCTCTGCCAGAGCGGCGTACTGCATAGCAGCAGCGTGCCCCTTGCTCAAGATGAAGCGATCTCGATCGGGTTCTGCCACCGTCTGCGGGCTGATTTTCAAAACATCAAAGTACAGGGCCGCCATTATGTCAGCGATAGACAGGCACGAGCCTATGTGTGACGCCTTCGCCCTGTAGACCATCTTCACCGCCGACGCTCGCAATTTTGCCGCGATAGCAACGAGCTCTCGTTCGGTCGGAGAAGCGCTTACCATTTTTTCCACGGAGCTTGATCCGACTGCCACATCTTTTCGACCATCATCAGCTCACGATACGTGTCGACGCACTGCCAGAATCCGTAATGTTTGTACGCCGACAACTGCTTCGCTGTAGCCAGCTCTCGCAGCGGCTCTTGCTCGAAGACGACATCGCCGTGAATGTATTTGAGAACGTCCCGTTTGAAAACAAAAAAGCCACCACTCACCCAGCCATCGGTAATTAATGGTTTTTCCGAAAAGCTATTGACGGTTTCATTCTCAATGATCAGCTCCGCAAATCTGGAAGTCGGCTGAACAGCAGTCACCGTGCCCAATTTGTTGTTCTGCAAGTGACACTCTACCAGCGCGTTCAGATCGACATCCGCCAGTCCATCACCGTAGGTCATGAGGAAATTGTCGCTGTCGAGATATTTGCGCACAGCTGCGATGCGACCGCCGGTGTGCGTATCGGTCCCTGTATTGGCGAGCACGATCTCCCAGTCGTCACCCGTGTATCCGTCGCCCGGGTAAGTGACATCGTTTTTGCCCAGCTCGATTTTCAGGTCGGAGTGCCGTTGATGGTACGCAATGAAGAAGTCGCGTATGACTTGCCCTTTATAGCCGAGGCAGAGGACGAAGCGGCGCACGCCGAAGCAGGCGTAATACTGCATGATGTGCCAGAGCAGCGGAAAGTCGCCCACCGAGACCATCGGCTTCGGTTTCCACTCGGTCTCTTCTCTCAATCGGGTGCCATGTCCGCCACAAAGAATGACCAGCGGACTCTCTTTCAGCAGTTTAGCGACTGCTTCACTCCGTTTTGCTGAAATCGCCTTACTCATATTTTCGCTCGCTTTCACCAGGCTGCTGATCTCCTTATGCCCTGAGTTTGCTCACCGCTTTATGAAATGTTTCTATCATGTACTCGATGGCCGGCTCGGTCAGACCTGGGTACACGCCCACCCAGAACACCTGATTCATGACGCGGTCGGACCGTTTGAGATCGCCGACCGTTCTGTGCGCCACATCGAGAAATGCGGGCTGGCGCGTCAGATTGCCACCGAACAGCAGGCGTGTCTGTATTCTGTTTGCTTCTAAGAATTGGATGAGCGAATGTCTGGTAAATCCTGCCTCTTCCCGCAGCAATAAAGGAAAGCCAAACCAGCTCGGATCGCTTCCGGCGGTTGCTTCCGGCAAGATAAATGTGTCGGTCAGCCCGCCAAGCCCGTCTTTGAGAGCGGCGAAATTACGTTTTCTCTGGGCAATGAATGAGTCAAGCTTTTTCAGTTGCGCCACGCCAACCGCGGCCTGTAAATCAGTGGGCTTCAAGTTGTAGCCAATGTGGGAGTAAGTATATTTATGATCGAAACCTTCAGGGAGTTGACCGAGCTGCCAGGCAAATCGTTTGCCGCAAGTGTTGTCTGCGCCCGGCTCGCACCAGCAGTCGCGCCCCCAATCGCGAAACGATTCAACCAGCTTTTTGTATCTGCCGTTGTTCGTCAAGACACAACCGCCCTCTCCCATGGTGATATGGTGCGCGGGATAAAAGCTGACCGTGGCGAGATCGCCGAAGGTGCCTACCTTCTTGCCTGCGAATGTGCTGCCCACTGCATCACAGCAGTCTTCGATCAGAAATAAATTGTTCTTTTCCGCAAACGGTTTTACCTTCGACAGATCAAACGGGTTGCCCAGAGTGTGAGCGATCATTATCGCTTTTGTGCGCGGCGACAGCGCCGCCTCAAGCTGCGTCGCGTCGATGTTATATGTAGGAATATCGACATCGACAAAAACAGGTATCAATCGGTTTTGCACTATCGGATTGACGGTGGTTGGAAAACCGCACGCTACAGTAATCACTTCGTCGCCGGGCGCCAATCGACGTTCGCCCAGTGATGTGGACGTCAGCGCCGTGAGCGCAAGAAGGTTAGCTGATGAGCCGGAGTTGACCAGAAGCGCCGAGTTGACGCCAAAATAGCGGGCGAACTGCTGCTCGAAATCGTGACCGAATCTGCCCAGTGTCAGCCAGAAATCGAGCGACGCTTCCACTGCGTACTTCAACTCGTCTGCATCGAAAACACGTCCCGCGCATGGCACTCTGCTTTTAGCCGCATCGAACTGCTGTGATGGAAATGCTGCGTCGTAATACTTTTCCACGAGTTCGAGCACTTGCTGCCGCAAGGCGGCGCTCTCAGCGGACTCGCCTGTGAGCGCGGAAGGCTCGGTCGAACTGCGCGGGTCGGCACAAGAACCGCAGCTTTCGACATTATCAGCTTCGCACAGCGGTGGCTTCTCGTCGGGCAAAACAACTCTCCGGCAACCTAAAACCCGGTCGCCAAGGGTCGAGCGATTACTCATTAATCTAGCACAATACGGTGATATAAACCGCTGTGACGGCCGATCGGCTTGAGGCGCTGCCTGGCGTGGTACCTTATTCTTGGCGGTGGAGTCTAACTTCTTGATGATTTCTGGCAAAAGAGTATTGGTCACCGGTTGTTCCGGATTGTTGGGCACTGCGCTGTGCGAGAAGCTTCTATCGCACAACGCGCAGATATACGGGCTCGATCGAGAGCACCATCCTAAATCGCGTATTCACGAAATCAAATCACGCCTCAATCTGATAACCGCTGATGTTCGTGATTTCGAGCGGTTGAATGCTCTGATCGAAAAAGAGAGAATCGAGTTCGTTTTTCATTTGGCGGCGCAAGCTATCGTCGGTGAAGCCGCTAAACAACCTGTTGAAACATTCAAGGACAACATCGAAGGCACGTGGAACGTGCTCGAGTCCGCACGTCTTGCGGGCGCCAGGCAAAACATGTTGGCAGTGATTGTCGCGTCGAGCGACAAGGCGTACGGCGACCAGGATCAACTTCCTTATGTTGAAACGGCGCCAATGCAGGGGCGGTTTCCTTATGATGTTTCAAAGAGTTGTGCGGATTTGATCGCTCAATCATATTTCCATTCGTACAAGGTGCCCGTATGTGTGGTGCGTTGCGGCAATCTCTACGGTGCCGGCGACCTGCAGTTCAGCCGCATTGTTCCTGGGACGATCTTGAGTCTGCTCAATAATGAGCGTCCTGTGATTCGCTCTGACGGGACGAACATTCGAGATTATGTTTACGTCGAGGATGCGGCTGACGCGTACATTGCCATTGCCGGCGCCATGATGAAGGATGCACAGATTTGTGGAGAAGCGTTCAACATCGGAGATAACACTCCATTGTCAGTGCTCGACGTCGTAAAAGAGATTCAAAAGGTGATGCGTCGCGAGGATCTCGAGCCCATAATCGCAAATGTTGCCAGTCTGGAGATCAAAAAGCAGTTTCTCGATTCTAATAAAGTTCGCAGGCTCGTAGGTTGGCAGCCATCGCACACATTTGCGCAAGCGTTAGCAAAAACGGTAGCATGGTACTCGACCGTGTACTTCCAGCAAAAAGACACGAGTAGCGTTTAACTCCGCTCCATTTAACCGGCTGGATAGACAATGTACTGCTTGTGCAGAAAACGTCCAAGCTGCGCTAATTTGCTTGTGCTGACCCCGTCGCGCAACGGCTCGGCTTGCACTCGTGGCGCTATCTGTGCGTAATAATTTCTCACTGTGGCAAAATTTTCGTCGAGCTGCTCTGGTGTTTGACCGGCCAAATTAGAGGGCAAATAGCGCCCGAGCATTTCGGCCGGATGGCGCATCGGTCCGAGCGAATAGCCACGTGTTGTATAGGCTTGCAGCGCTTCCGCTACTTTGTCATCGTTTAAGCCCGTCCTGACCATGGCGGCCATGTCGTTGAGATCTTTGGGTTTTCTGGTGAAACCGAATGTACGGTTGCTGTAGCTGAAGAGTTTGGAAGCGAATGTCTCCTCCGGTTGCAATGTTTTGACGACAGTGCCTTCACCTGCTGCACCGGTGGCGCCCTTGAGGGCAACATCCACTGGTTCTAAGATGGTGCCTGAGCCGACGCGGAGGTCCAGAGGAATCTTCATCAGCTCCGCACCGTGCTGTCGAGCGATGACATAACCGACACGAAGCTTCGGTTGCATCAGTTTTACGTGTGGTGGCAGCTGATCGAGACCAGGGACTTCGAATGTGATGCCATCTTCGTTTGGCTTGTTCAACATCTGGCGCAGATCTTGCAGGACAGCTTCGTCGGTCTGCGCCCGTGTCGGCTTGAGAAGCGAGGCATCGGTTCCGATCAGATCGAGGTCGGCGACAGCTTTTCTCGTTATGAAGCTGCGGCACTCCAGCGGATAACTTCCGTGCAGAATATATCGGTCCTGATCGATCGAACTCATGAATCGGTTGATCACCGTGCGGCGCACGTCATCAGTGGCCATAGATGGAGACAGCTTTTCCCAATCTTTGCCCAGCAATTTCAGAACACGCTTGCCGGTCTTAAAACTCATTCTGGCAACACTAGCAGTCGTCTGTTCAGCCAGTGTCGGCTCGCGAAGAGCTGCGTTTGACTCGGCGCTGAGACCTTCGCAGGTTACTTCCAGATCGGGCAAGATTTTGCAAGCGCCGTCTGCGACACTCTCCAGGGCACGACCACGCGTGGCGATTACGGCTGCTATGCCGACTCCCACTCCTGCCGCGGTTGAAAGCGCCGCCATCGGGTGGTCTTCAATCGTATGGGCGAGCCGATCGGCTTCCGCCCCAACTGACTTGAGGTTGAATGACATATTTATATAGATGAAGAGACGTGTTCGAGTAAACCAGAAACCGCCAGCCGTAACAGTGGGGAAATTACGAGTGCGGTTATTAAATTCCGGCAGCGATTTTATGGATGGGTGTGTCGGATTAAACTCAGGGCTTTGCCAATCTCTCGTAGTGAGTGGCAGCGACCTGGCAGATCGCGTACGCTTCTTTCTCGTGTAATGAGTTGTAATAGACTCGATCGCGAATTTCCAGGTCGGTGACGATGCGCGCGCTCAGAGAGTCCAACTTTCCAAGCAATACTTGGGAAGCACGGCTGCGCTGGCTGGATGTGAACGGCTGGTCGGGCGCGGGAAGTTGGGCTTGTTTAAGCCATCCGGAAAAGTCGCCTTCGCAGCCGAGCACATCGCGCAAAAAGTCGCTTGCCTGCGGAGCTCTCAGCCGTTGCCAGGTCGCTTTTCTGTTGCCACTAATGCCGGCTCTCAAAGTCGAGACGTTATCGCCGATTGCGTTAAGTACGTTTGGCGGCGGAAGACTGAAAAGTTTGGTGTGAGAATCGATCAGCGCCGCTGCACGCATGGTTGTGGCCGCTGATAGACGTCTGCCCGCTCTGGCTTGCAAAAATGGTGGCAGATCGTCGATGTTCATCAAGGCGTGCGATTCTTGCATGCGCTCTTGCAGTGCGGCGACTTGATCGTTGTCGGCAGTGGTGCCGATGCCCAATTCATCAGCAAGTTTGCAGAAGATCAAAAAGTTTTGCTCGTGATGTGTCAGTTCGTGTGAACCGATACGAGCGATCATCGGGTCAACATTTGACCTATATAAGAGTTCAGGGCGGATTGCCACGTTGCCTCGCGCATAGAAGGCGTCGGAAGGCTGACGTTGACTCAATTTTAGACGCGCGGCCGGCAAGCCCATCTCGTCTGTAAACTGCCTGAAGGTTGAATCCAGTGATTTCATGCGCGTGCCGAATACAGCACTGATTTCAGCTTTGGCAGTATCAAACTGCCCTCTCAATTCGAGTAATTCGTCGTAATCCGCTAATCCGGCTCGATCGTGCGCCAGAAGGTTGCGAATCTGTTCGGGTTGAAGTTCATCAATCGCATCGACCTTGGCTCCAGCCTCATCTAAAGCGTGCAAGACCTTCATAGATTGCCAGTCGATCGAAGACTTCGTGTGATGCACAGTTGAAGCTTCTTGACTGAGATCTTTCCAGTCTGCCGTGGTTTGGTGGATCAAGTCAGCAAACCGCACTGCGCGGTCGCGAGTCATCAGGTTGCCGATCTCATTTGCACCTGTTGCCACCTTTCGCGGCAAGTTGATTGCTCGTGCCCGCACCTTTGCTTTCACTTCTTTGCCGGCCACCGGCAAATCGGCGCTTTCGTTCAGCCAGTAGGAATCGAATTCCGCACCAAGATGCGGCGGGCGTGAATCTTGCTGAATACGTGTGCTAAGCGGCTCCGGTGCAGCCAGCCCCGCTCCGAGTGATCCGCACGCGGCCGAAAAAACGAAATCGAAGGCTACGCGTCCGACGTCATTTTTGATCAAGTCGACGTTGTGGTTAAAGTGATCACCGTCTTTCCAGTTATCTGCCATTGCAGTAGATATAGAACTGAGTCGCTTGCGATTCAACATCTGTACCGTGCTGGTGGCCAACATGGCGGCGCCGATTCCTTTGGCGGCCAGCGCAGTCCATCCGCCGCCCTCAACTGCCGTGGAAATGCCCCAACCGATCGCATCTGCCAGGGCGCCACTTTCGATAGTTTCTTGTGGATGTTGAACGGCATCCAAGGCGCCAGACACAAAACCTTTGCCTGTGCCCTCGAGCAAAAGCGCTCCTTCTCGACAGAGCTTGTTCGTGGCAGTTTCCTGTTCGGTCACAGCCGGAGCGGAGTTTGCTTCGCGAAAAGAATCCGTGGACATGCGCGTATTGCCTGAGTGGATCTATGCGGGTGGTAGATGCAGTGTGCCTCAAGAGCGCTGGGTTGGCTATGGGGAGTGTCCCATGTGGCGTGGCCTAGGTCCCACTCCGCCTGCGCCTCAGTTCGGTATGCAAAAGCCCAACCTGCGGCGGTTTTCGCGATTTAACCTTGGCGGTTAGGAAAGCGGAATCATTTTGTGGACGCACGCGTCTATTAATTCAGTTGGGCGCAAGCGAACGCCATTTAAAACGAAGGTACTAATCATGAAAAACGTAGTAAAAATTCTGGCAGCTTTTGCAGTCGTAGCAATGATTGCTCCTCAAGCCGCCGAAGCGCACAGCAGACACAATCGTGTCCAGGTCAACTGCAATCAAGTAAATTGCCAGGCTTATCAACCGGTCGTCGGACCGAGCCCTTATCCGCATGGACAGTTGGTTTACGGACCATCTGGATATAGCTGGGTAGACGGCGCTGTTGGTTCGGACGGTTATCCGGCATGGATGGGCGGAGCCCGTCCTCGCTAACTCGGGAGATCGCTAGGTCGCTGCGGTTGGATTAAAGTTGCGTCTGTGCTGAGGCAGGAGGCTGGGCGCGACTTGCAGGCGGATAAACCCAGCGACAGAGCGATCTTGACGACGAGAATTTCTCCCTGAACAAAACGGCCATGAGCGAAATGCTCATGGCTGATTTGTCTGTCCAGCCAATTGCGATGTTGGATATTCGAGTGCAATTATAAAAGTGACAAGTGCAAATTGAAAACTTAGCCGTTTGCAACGGACCTCTGCAATCATCGGGTGTCCCCCGAATGGGTAATTGACGATGTTTGATCACTCAGGAATATTGGAGATCTGGGGGGAACGATTTGTCATGCCGGTTGCTGCAGACACTAATTCGATCACGATTTTGCTCATCGAAGACTCGGATGCGTTTAGCAGAGCCGTCAGCGCCATGCTTGGATTGTATGCACCGGTGACTACCACGGTAGTGATGGCGGATAAGTTGGCTAAAGGGCTCGAACTTTTGGGGCAGCGAAGCTTTGACCTGGTGTTGCTTGACCTGACGCTGCCCGACAGCCATGGTCTGGAGACGCTCGAACAGGTGCGCGCGGCGTCACCATCTGTGCCGGTGGTGGTTTTGACGGGTTTAACCGACGAACATCTGGCGGTGGATGCGCTGGGCATAGGGGCGCAGGATTACTTGTTAAAAGGTGACATCAACGCGCGTGAACTCAACCGTACCGTCGTTTTTGCCCTCGAGCGCAAACGACTGCAACGCGCGGAGTCCGAACGTATCAAGCTGTACGAGCAGCGCGAAGATTTTATGGCTACGTTGACGCACGATTTGAAAAATCCGTTGATTGGCGCCAATCGTGTCCTGGAATTGGTCTGTACCGGGCAAGCTGGTGATGTCTCTCACGAGTCCGTACATTTGCTCCAGAAAGTACGTGAAAGCAACTCGGCGCTGCTGGCGATGATTCGCAATCTTGTGGAAGTATATCGCTACGAAAAAGACATCAACACTCTCATTCGAGAGAATACCGACCTTTCGCATCTGGTCAGGAAGTATCTCGATGAAGTCGAGCCGCTGTTTCAAGAGCGTGGCGTTACTGTTCATTCCGAATTTCAAGAACATCCGCAGAAAATCTTTGCCGATCAGCATGCCATATTGCGGGTGGTGCAAAATCTGGTCGAAAATGCGATCAAGTTCAGCCCCAGTGGAGGGATGGTCTCGGTAAAACTGTGGCAAGATGACCGACTGGCTATGCTGGCAGTCTCTGACAACGGACCTGGCATTGCCGAAGCCGACATACAACGACTGTTTCAACGCTTCTGGCAGGGCCACGCGGGCAGGACTCATACCGTCGGCACTGGACTCGGTCTATATCTTTGCCGACAGATAGTCGAGGCGCACGACGGTCGCATCTCTTGCACGAGCAAGGAGCGAGAAGGCTCCACTTTCACCGTGTCGCTTCCGCTGGCAAGCTAAAATACGCTCTTGAAAAGCAATGTTCTGTCAAAATTGTGGCTGATCCGTAAGCTCGAACTGGTAAATTTAGCTCTGCTGCAGACGGACATGGTAATCGTCAAGTGGAATTCGGTTTGCCACGAACTTTTCGTCGGCGCTGCCTCCTGGTCGCGCTTTGCGTCGCTGCCTTCGCAAATGCCGATGTAGCCGTTTTTGCACAGCCCGACAAACAGTCCGGCGCGGTGCAATCATCGCATTCGGAGACAGTGACGCTGGACCGTGCCGTCGCTCTCGCTTGCCAGTACAACTATCAGTTGTGCGTCAGCCGTGAAGAGATTCCGCGCACGGAAAAATTGATTGCCGCTGCGCGCACCGAAGCGTTTCCTCAGTTCAGGGTGCTGGCATTGCCCGGTCAAGAACTTACCGATCCCGGCAAAGGCAATCTCCTTTTCTTCGGACTGGCGTCTCAACCGCTGACGCAGTTGTATCGGGTCGGTATCGGCATCAACGTCGAGCGGCTGCAGCGCAATATGGCGCGACAGACTGTGCGCCTGCGATTGCAACAAGCAGTCAACTCGGTAAAAATTACTTACTACTCTATTCTCGAACGTGAAGATGCGATCAAAAGCGTTGAGGAGCAGATCAAGTATTTGACCGAGCTCACTCATGTCGTTGAGGGTTTGGTCGTGACGGGGGCCGCACTGGATGTCGATCTACTCGAGGTGCGGGCACGCTCGGCGTCGACTCAATTCGAGCTGGAAGATTTGCGCGACGCCTTGGCCACGGACAAAGATCAGCTTAATCATCTCATGGGACGCGATCCGAGAATCGCTGTTTCTGTGGTGGCTGTCCCTTCGATTATGCAGAGCGACGAAGAGATGTCTGCCGCAGAGTCGCAAGCGATCAAGCAGCGCCCAGAGCTGCAAGAGCAACAGATCTTGGTGCGAAAGATTCTTCAGCAGCGTAAGTACGAACTGTCCAAATACATTCCTGATATTAGCGCGGCATTCACTTCGATCGAGACCAAAAATCTCGACATCACGTTTCCGCGAAATTATCTTGCCTTCGGAGCTTTTGTAAATTACGATCTCTGGGACTGGGGCAAGAAAATCGACCTGGCGGACGCGGACTCGATCCAGGCTCGCGAAGAGCGCCTGAATCTGAGCGATCTCATCGACCGGGTTTTGATCGACGTGCGAGACAAATGTCGCAAGATGCATCTCGCTCGCCAGCGCCTTGAAGTGGCGACGATTCAGAGGGAAGCCGCCAAGGAGCGTTTGCGTGTCGACACCAGGCGGTTGCAGGTCGGTGCCACTTTGCTTTCACAAGTCTTAGAGTCGCAGGCGGCATTGGCCAAAGCCAATCTTCAGTACTCTGATGCAACTCTGGCGCTATGGAGTGCCAGGTCCGAACTCGATCGGGCAATCGGTAGAGACATTATTTGAGATGCACCATGGTAGATGAAACTCCCCCAGTCAACCCAAACAACGAGCCCACCCCCGCGGTTCAGCCTGCCGTCTCCCCGATACCGTCGGTGGTGACAATGTCCGTGGCCGACCCGACCCAGCCTGCACCGGAAAAGAAGGATAAGGTGCCGCGCTGGATCGTGCCAACAGCGGTTGTGGCTCTGGCCGTCTTCCTGGTCATCGTTTATGTGAACGATTGGAACCTATGGGATGGGACGCGAGGAGTCGAGGTGACTGATGACGCCTACGTCCGAGGTGAGGTGCGCCCACTGAGCACGAAGGTGGCCGGCGTCGTCACGAGTGTTCCTGTCACAGACTTCCAGAGGGTGAAAGCGGGACAGCTGATCGCTCAGTTGAGAAACGATGATTTTCAGGCGAAAGTCGATGAGACGATGCAGGCTGTGAATGAGACGAGAACAGCGATCGAGCAGTTGCATCGCGAAGAAGACGTGCAAGATGCGCGCATCTCCGGGGCAGAATCTTCCCTCTCCGTCGGCAACACCAATATTAGTGTATCGGGCAACGACACGAGCTCTGCCCATTCGACAGTCGATGCCTCGAGCGCGGCCGTCAAGCAGACCGAGTCCGATCTGGTAGCAATCGATGCCGGCATTCGCGCCGATCAAGCCAACACTGAGCGAGCGGATCTGGAGAAAACCAGGCAACACGATCTTTATGCGGATCGTGCCACCACCAAGCGAGCTGTCGAGCAGATCGACGCTGACGATGCAGAAGCGCACGAAGCGACTGCGCGCGATGCTGCGCGCAAGAAAGCACTGCAAGCAACTTTGCTGACGCGCAAAGCTGACCTTAGCCGCGCCCGCGATCAGTTGGCCAATAGTGTCGAAGGTCAGAGCAACGCTCGCGATCAATATTCGAAGTTGAACGCCGATCTAAAAGAGCAGTTGCGCCAAAAACAAGTGCTTATTGCTCAAGAGGACGTTCTCGATGCGGAGTTGAAACGGAAGCAAGCGACGCTGAAAGACGCGCAAGTGGCGCTGGATTATACGTACATACGTGCCCCGATGGATGGAACAATCAGCGAACGAAAGGTATTTCCGGGACAGTTGATCAGTGCCGGCACGCAAGCTGCTACGCTGGTCTCCTCGGTACCGTGGGTGGTGGCGAGTTATCGCGAGACTCAACTTTCGCACGTCTTCGTCGGCAATCGCGCGGAAGTGACTGTTGATGGGCTGCCTGGTCGCAGATTCAAAGGTGTGGTGAACACGATTGCGCCTGCCAGCGAAGCTCAGTTTGCTCTTCTGCCACCAGACAATGCGTCTGGTAATTTCACCAAGATCGCGCAACGCATTCCAGTGAAAATCACGTTCGACGACAAACAGCCCGATCTCGATCGAATGAGACCCGGCATGTCTGTCATCGCCCACGTCTGGACCAAGTAGCGGAGTGCGGCGGTGACGGCTGACGTCAAATCTGGTGTTACTCCACAAGCTTCAGGCGATCGCATCAGCACGCGTCCGATCATCGGCGTCGCCGCAGTCCTGGTTGGCACAATCAATTCCGTGCTGGCAGACAGATTAATGCTCAATGCGCTGCCGGACCTTCGCGGAGCGCTCGGTATCGGTATCGATCAAGCGGCATGGATTCCGTCTGCGCTTAACGCCGCTCAAATGTTCATGGGTCCGATGTCGATTGCGCTAGCCGCTGTCTTCGGGCATCGACGCGTGCTTCTCTATTCCTGCTTCGTCTACATCTTCAGTTCGGCACTGGCACCGTTTATTCTCGACTGGCACACATTGATTGCGGTGCAAGTGATCCGCGGTCTGTCATCGGGCACGTTCTACCCACTGACTCTCAGTTTGGTGGTGCGAAATCTGCCCAAACAGTGGATCACGTTCGGTATCGCCGCCTATGCCATGGATGTTCTCGGTTCCAACCACTTGGCGTTTCCGCTTTACGCTTTCTATCACGAATATCTGTCTTGGACCTGGATCTTTTGGAACTCGGTTATTTTCACCTCTGTTATGGTCCTCTGCATTATCAGAGGAATTCCAAAGCAAGCGCCGATGCCCGACTTCCATAAGATGCGCTTTCGTGATTTCATTTACGCCAGCGCGGGGCTCACGTTTCTCTACATCGGATTGGATCAAGGCGAGCGCTGCGATTGGTTTAATTCCGGCTTGATCAACGGCTTGTTCGTGGCTGGAACAATCTTGTTGATTCTTGCTGCCTACCGACGGTTTAGATCTCCCAATCCGTTGATCGATCTGCATATTTTGATCAGCCGCAACGTTGGGCTTCTCTCTTACTGCCTCACCGTCTATAGAGTTTCGCTTTTGGCAACCTTCTCTCTTATTCCATCGTTTCTCATAGGGCTGCAGTCTTATCGCCCCCTGGAAGCAGCGCCGCTTGCGTTGGAAAGCGGTATCGCCGCAGTGCTCGTGGCGCCCATAATTGCCGTGGCCGTGAAAAAATACGATGCGCGACTGATTGCTGCTGTCGGATTGGCGATACTTTCTCTCGGGCTGTTAGGGCAGGCGCACCTCTTGAGCACTTGGCTGCGCCAGGATTTTCTCGATTGGCAGATCATCATCGCTGCTGCGCATCCGATCGTTTTTATACCGTTGGTTGCCATTCAGTTGTATAGCGATCAACGTCCCGGACAAGAGCCGAGCCGAGTTTTTCTCTACACTACTGGTGTCTACTTCCAGATCATTCGTTTGTTCGGAACTGAAGCCGGCAACTCCGTCATGCAGCGTTTTTTGCTCACAAGAAATCATTTTTGGCGCACAATTCTCGTCAGCCACGTCAACGGTACCTGGCAAACGGATGAGAGATTGGCCACCCTCTCGAGAGCCATGGTGAGCAACGCTCCCGGACTTTCTCCTGCCAACCAACGCGCTGTGCGATTGTTGACCGAGAATGTTTTGCGACAAGCGCAAACACTTTCAATCGCCGATGGATTCATGATTCTGGGCTGCTTTGTCGTGTCGGCTGTTTTTGTGACGGCGTTTTTGCGACCGGTGACTTTGCCCGGAGCGTTGTGCGAAAAGCTTTAGCCTGCCAAGGCAAAACCCACCACGGCGACTAGTTGAGCCGTCCACTTCAGAAAGCCGAACTCGCCGCGCAAAGTAGGGTCATATGCGATCGCTGGTGATATATGAAAGCCGCGATGAGCAAAATGGGGTCATAGACGCGAGGGACGAAAAAAAGGAGAGGGCATAGACCCTCTCCTCGTAAGCTGTTAGGCAGCTGATTGCTTACCTTCTCTTTTTCGCTTTCTTCTTCGCCGGTGCGGCTTTCTTCGCCGGTGCTTTAGACTTGCCTGCTTTCTTCGGCGCGCTGGATGCGGCCTTGGGAGCTGCTGGCAACTTGCTGCGACCATCAACGATATCTTTCAACTCTTGTCCTGCGCGAAACACAGGTACGCGAGCTGCTGCGATTGTCAGCTTTTGCTTCGGATTCTGTGGGTTAACGCCGGTGCGTGCTTGACGCTGGCGACGCTCGAATGTGCCAAAACCAACCAACGTAACGCGCTCACCCTTTGAAAGAGCGGCCGTGACCGTATGCAGCAACGCACTAACCGTGTTCGTCACTGACAATTTTGATTGTCCTGTCGATTCGGCGATTTCATTAACCAACTCTGCTTTGTTCATGCTGTTTTCCCCAACCTTACCTTTATTGAGTAACGTAGATAGGTGCCAAAAGATCTGAGCGATACTACCATCGCGCAATGTTGAGTTCAAGTAGGGCGAAGTTCGTTGGGAGAAGCGTGAAAAACCAAGCACAGACAGCATCTGCGGCTTGAAACAGGATATGCTACAGTCAAATGATTTTGGAATCGCGAAAAAAAAATGATCTTCGATGACACGATCGCAGCAATCTCGACCCCAGCAGGGGCAGGCGCCATCGCCATTGTCAGACTTTCCGGCACAAACGCCTGGACGATCGCGCAGAAAATATTTTCTCCGTCCGGTCCAACCGATTCGACCGATACACCCGAGATGAGGAGCCACACAGCCAGTCATGGCTTTGTCAAACAGCCGTCAACTAACAATATAGTAGACGAGGTGGTATTGATCCCGTACAAGGGACCCCACTCATATACGGGCGAAGACCTGGTCGAAATCAACTGCCACGGTAGTCCGTACATTACCAATGCGTTGCTCGACCTTTGTCTGTCGCAGGGCGCCCGCCTGGCGCGCCCGGGAGAGTTTACCCAGAGAGCCTTTCTCAGCGGTCGCATCGACCTGACGCAAGCCGAGGCAGTGCTTGATTTGATCCATTCGCGCACAGGGCGCCAGAGCAAGCAAGCGCTTTCGGCACTGACGGGCGAGATTGGCGCGCAGATTGAGGATGTGCGCAACAGCCTTTTGGAACTCCTCTCGCGGGTAGTGGCGGGGATTGATTTTCCTGAGGAGGTGGGAGAGATTCCGCTGGATGATGTCGGCACAGTCGTCAAAGCGGCGCTCGACCGGCTCAGCATCTTGGCTCGCACCGTGCGGTCAGGCAGATTCTTGCGCCAGGGTTTGCGGTTGGCGATCGTAGGCAAACCGAACGCCGGCAAATCGAGCTTGCTCAATCAACTTCTTCAGTTCGAACGAGCCATTGTCACTGATGTTCCGGGCACAACACGCGACTCGCTGGAAGAGCAGCTGGATTTGCATGGCATCCCAGTCATCCTCGTGGACACAGCCGGCATCCGTAAGACCGAAGACCACGTCGAGCAGATTGGCATCGAACGTACCTATAAAACAATCGAGTCTGCCGATCTGGCGCTGCTCGTCACCGACGTCACTACCGGCTGGACGACGGACGACGATCTGATTGCAAAGATGTTGGCTCACGTTCCTTATATGGTCCTCGCCAACAAAATCGATTTAGCAGCGGACGGAGCCGTTTTTCGCTCTGGGAGCGCCGGCATCCTGCCGGCACCGGATCAACGTCCCGGTTCTCGTTCACGCGTCTCTGCTTCCACCACCCACGAAACCGCCGCTAGTTCGCCCGTCTCGGCGGTTTCAACCTCGGCTCCTCAACCTTCGAATGAAACGCCCCTGCCTATATCCGCTACTAGCGGACGGGGTATTCCTGAACTCACGGCCGCAATCGAGACATGGATCTTCAGCGACGGGCGCAGCAAAGACGCGGGTGCGTCGCTCAACGCCCGACAGGGCGAGTTGTGCAATCGCGCCATTGAGGCGCTGCAGTTAGTTGAGGAGACCGTGCGCAACGACATGCCGCAAGACTGCCTGGCAACCGATTTGAAAACCGCTGTTGATTGTTTGTCTGAAATCTGCGGAGAAGCGGTTTCGGAGGAGATAATCTCTAATGTGTTTGCCAGGTTTTGCATTGGGAAGTGAGTCGGCGCAATGGCGGTCCTGTTATCTGAGGATTTAGAGTCGATTTCCTCGCTGGAGATCAGCCCGGGCGCGATGGAAGACTTGAACGGGCAGACCTGGCAACGCTTCACGCTCAAACTTCGCAGCGGCGATTTCTGTTTGCAGATCGGCAGTCAAGAGAAGGGGGAACCGTCATCGATTGACGAAGGGTGCATGGTCTGCCGAAAACCCTTGGACGAACTGGCCAATCTCATGGATATTCTGCAACAGCTGTTGGATTTCGACCGCGACAAACTGCTCTTCGAGCCCGCCGAGCCGTCGTTTGAGCTGATTTTGATCCGCTCCGGCATTACCGGCATCAAGGCGAGCGTCTGGCTGGACGCCGGAAATGCTAAGACAGGTATCTATCGCTGGGATGCAGCCGGTGTCCGCTTTCACACCACCCAAGAGCATCTCAGCGATTTCCTCAGGCAGCTGAGGCAGGAATTCGCCTGGTAAAATGCCCTCTACGGCAGTTTGTAGATGCCGCCTAAGAGGACCAATGCTATGTCACAAGTGAAAGAACGCATGATTACCGTCAAACTTCCTGATGGATCCACCCGCAGTCTGAATGAAGGCTCGACGGGAGCCGATCTAGCGAAGAATATCTCGCAAGGTCTGTACAACGAAGCAGTCGGGATAACCGTCAACAAAGAGTTGAGGGATCTTTTCACTCCTCTTAAGGACGGCGACACGGTAAACATCCTCAAGAAAAAGGACGAATTGTCGATTGAGCTTTTGCGCCATTCGACGGCGCACGTAATGGCGGAAGCAGTGCAGAAGCTGTTTCCTCAGGCGAAGATCGCCATCGGTCCTACGATCGAAGACGGGTTCTATTATGACTTCGACATTCCTGGTCATACTTTGACCCCTGACGATCTGGAGAAGATCGAAAAGGAAATGGAGAAGATCGCGTCGCAGGATCAGCGTATCGAACGGTTCAACATTCCTGATGTCGATGCGCAACTGGCTGAGTTTCAAAAGCAGGGCGAGCGCTTTAAATCCGAACTTCTGCAAGAACACCGCGATCACGATCCGACTCTTTATCTGATGAAGGATAAAGATGGCAATATCGTCTGGAACGATCTCTGCCGCGGACCGCACCTCTCGTCCACCAAACACATCAAGGTTTTCAAACTGTTGAAGGTGTCTGGTTCGTATTGGCGCGGTGATGAGAAGCGCGACCACCTGCAACGGATATACGCCACTGCCTGGTGGAGCAAAGAGCAGCTCGATGCTTATTTGAATCGTCTCGAGGAAGCAGAGAAGCGCGATCACAGAAAACTCTCCAAGCAGTACGATCTGTTTTCGACACATGAAGAGGTGGGCCCGGGTCTCATTTTCTGGCACCCGAAGCTTGCCACCGTGCGCAACACCATCGAAGATTTCTGGCGCGCCGAACACCGCAAGCGCGGATACGAGTTTGTCTACACTCCGCACATTGCTTCAGAGGAGCTGTACAAAATCAGCGGTCACCTCGAAAGCTACGGCGAAAACATGTATGCACCGATGGACATCGACGGTATGCCGTACCGTGCCAAACCGATGAATTGCCCCGGGCATATCATGATCTATAAATCGCGTCTGCGCAGCTATCGCGATCTGCCGTTGCGCATGGCTGAATTGGGAACCGTATACAGGTACGAACGCTCCGGCGTGTTGCACGGCATGTTGCGTGTGCGTGGATTTACACAAGACGACTCGCACATCTTCTGTACTCCCGATCAACTCGAGGGCGAGATCGAAGGAATTCTCGATCTGATCGATTACCTCATGACCACTTTCGGTTACACCTATAAGGCATACCTCGCTACTCGTCCCACCGACAGCAAGTTGGGAACCGACGAGGAGTGGGCGTTTGCCACCGCTGCTCTGGAAGCGGCGATGAAGAAGCGCGGCATGGATTATGCCGTCGACGAGGGCGGTGGTGCCTTCTACGCTCCCAAGATCGACGTCAAACTGTATGACGCGATCGGAAGAGAGTGGCAAGGCCCAACTGTGCAAGTCGATCTCAACTTGCCTAACCGTTTCGATGTCAACTTCATCGGTAAGGACGGACAGCGCCAGAAAGTGATTATGGTGCACAGAGCTGTGTTGGGTTCGCTCGAACGGTTCTGCGGCGGTCTCATCGAGCACTACGCCGGCGTCTTCCCGACATGGTTGGCGCCCACTCAAGCGATTGTGCTGCCGATCTCCGATAAGCACGGTGAAGCTGCTCAGAAAGTTCTGCAAAAACTGAGAGCGGCAGATATACGTGCTGATATCGACGATCGATCCGAAAGCATCAATCGCCGTATCAAAGAAGCGCAAGAGGATCAGATCCCTTACATGCTCGTCATCGGAGACAAAGAAGCCGATGGTGGTCTTGTAACCGTCCGACTTCGCAGACAGAGTGGCGCTCAGGAGATGATTCCCGCCGACGAGTTCGTCGACAGAATCAAGAAAGAGATCGCTGATCGCGCATAACAAACCGAATCAATGCAAAGGGCGAAACTCGTGATGGGTTTCGCCTTTTCTTTTTCGGTACGAATTTCCGAAAAAACGATCGAGTGGCGACTCGATCGCAAATAGGTAATAATGTAATCAGATCACACACGACGGGGCGAGACTTGTTCACACGAGTCTCGTCTCGTTTTTGCAATGACCGAGCAGCCGTATAAGGTTCTGTACTCGGGCATTTTCGGATTCGATAGCACTTTTGGGTTATGCCGATGGCTTTCGATGGTGATCCGCTCTTAACGCATTTCAGCCGATGGACTGATGGCGAGTCCGCTTCCGTATGAGAAGTTAGGAGGGTAATCCATCGTGAGGGGGCGCAGTGATGAACAAGCTGCTCAAGACATTGATTGCCAGAGTGTTTTATGTTCCACAGGGCAATACAGTTTCGAAGACTGACAGAATCGAATCAGCCAGAATAACTTCCACAAAACTGAAGGCGCTGCGTCCAAAGCCGGAAGGTCCGGACCAGAACTGCACCATCAACAGATTGTTGGCGAAAGCTGCCGCGCTTTACAAAGAGTTGAAAGAGCAAAAAGCAGCATCGAATCACGTCGGACTCCTCGACCGGCTCGATAACTTTGGACATTAGTTCGGTTCTTATTTGCTTGTAGGAGAGCAACACAGATGATCAACAACGAGTCGCCGATATTGATCTTTGACGAGGACAATGTTTGCCGCCACATGGTCGGTGACGTCTTGCAGCGGCATGACTTCTTCGTCGTAGAAACTAGCACTGCCGGACAGGCGACTGCGGCGCTCGAAGGCAATCCTCGGCTGATCATCGTTGGTTATAACCGCGCTCAATCGTCCGCTGTCCAATGGATGACCAGACTGAGAGAACAAGGCAACAAAACTCCGATTGTCATCCTTTCGAGCACCTGGTGCGATGCTAAGACCTTTTATCTGTTGCGCAATGTTCTCAACGTCTCGCTGATTCTGCAAAAACCGATCGCCCCGAATCTTCTCATGAATCAGCTCGAATTCGTGCTGCCGTCCAAACCGGCGCTCGGGCCGGCGTCTGTGGCGTTTAATCCGGCTCCTGTTATCGACTCTGTAGCTGAAGCGAACTCATCGGAAGAGGCAGCCCTGGATGGCGCCGACATGAATGATTTCCTCGATGAGATCAAACGTGAATATGCAGCTCAACTCCCCGGAGTGTGGACCGAGCTGTTGACCTGCGTCGATCTATTGAAGAGCGAGCACCAATACGAATCCTTGCCTGATGCCATCGGATTTGCGCACAAACTGCGCGGCAACGCCGGTGCTTACGGATTTCCGGAGCTGAGCGCCATCGCCGAGCGCGTCGAGCACCTGCTTGGTTTGGCCGCCTGTACCGCATCTGAAGATCGCGACGGATTCTGGTCGTTGATCGATACAGCGTTAGATGAAGGAACATCATTCATCAATGCTCTCGCCGACGTGAGAAACAACAATATTTCCATCTCGTACAGCAAAAACCTGCCAAAAATTCTTGTCGTGGGCAACGGGCAAAGTTGGAGTTCATCGCCACAAATGGATTTTGCAGAATTTGTTTTTGCCGGCGATGCAGAGTCTGCCCGGGCGAAAGCAGCTAAATCACCATTTGCGGGAGCCGTGTTGGAAATCAATGACGCGTGCACTGCCAATGACTTGCTGGAGCTGACGCGAGAGTTGAGGCAATCATGCGGCAATGAATCTCTTCCGCTTGCAGTCGTAGCTCAGGGCGGCTGTCCGGTCGCTTCTGCTGATCTGGCGTACGCTGGTATTTCGGTAGTTATCGATGAACCGATCGCGAATGGCGAGCAAATTGAAGATTTGGTTCGCACCCTTGTTGTTTTGCGTCAGAGCCTGAAGAGCAAAATTCTTGTGATTGATGACGACGTTGCGTCGACTAATTTCATAAAGGCTCAGCTCACGCGCGCCGGACATATTGTGCATTGCGTCAATGAGCCGATCGAAACCTTCGGTGTACTAAGCACGTTCGTTCCGGACCTGATCTTGCTAGACGTGTTTATGCCGGGGCTGAGCGGTTATGACGTATGCAGAATCATGCGCACGATGCCGCAAGTGAGCTCGGTGCCAATTCTATTTATTACGGCTCGCAACGATCAAGAAGTTCGCTCGGCTGCGTTTCAAGCAGGCGGCAGCGACTTCTTGTTGAAGCCGATCGTTGGCGATGAGCTGGTCGCGCGCGTGAAATGCCACTTGCTCGCCGCCGAGTTGAGCGGCGAACGGAAGACTACCGATCCCCGCACACACGTGCCGATGCTCGGCAGCAAGATGAGTGACCTCGAGAGTTGGTTGGTGACGTGCAGGCAAAACGACGTTGCTATGTCGATGTGCCTGATTAAATTAGAACGCTGGGAAGAGATAATGCTGACCGACAGCCCCTCGACGGCCGAGCGCTGCCTTTCTTCGCTGTCGCGGCTCGTTCAGTTGCGATTCAAAACCGAAGACGTACGTGCACGATGGGGTGATGCCGGTTTTACAATCGCATTCCCAACCGAAAGAAGAGAAACTATTCGGGGCGCAATCGCCTTGTTGCGATACGAGTATGAACAGATGAAATTCACCGCCCGTGATGGCAGAGAGTTTTCTTGCGCTATATCAAGTTCAGAGGCGGATTCGACCGAAGGGATCGAAAGCCTGGCGGATCTGATGAGCCTGTGCTACAAGCGTCTGGAAAAATCCTCACGCGCACGCGAAAGAGCGATGTTCTGCTCGAGCATTCACGGAATGAAGAAGTTGCGCACGGCAGTCAAACCGCGCCAATTCAGCGAAGATTCGCGCGGCAGTTGGCTCAATCTCACCACCGCCAGTCCAGGGTCTTTGCGATTGGTCATCAACGAGTAGGGGCGGCACGGCCCTCTCGAAGCGTGATGAAATATATCGAGGGGCGGCTTGCAGCCGGCTTGCAGTGGCTATTTTAGACGAAAATATTCCTCGGCCGAATGATCTCCACAAACGTCCATCCATACGCTTGTGCGAATATGAGCGCATGCTTTATACGCCATAAAATTTCGTCGAAAATATTCCTCGGGCGCATAATCTCATAAACGTCCATCCATACGCTTGCGAATACGAGCGCATGCTATCAAATCTCCGACAAGACACTCGGTTTTTACGGGCAGCATCCAAATCCAAAAAGAGCGCCCCGTAGGAGAGAGGGCGCTCTTTTGGATTGTTCGAAAAAAACTATGAGGGCAGAACGACCGAAAATGTGGTGCCGTGTTTTTCGGTGCTGGAGCAGCGGATTTTACCGCCGTGCAGGGCGGCGATTCTTTGCGAGAGGTACAAGCCCAGTCCGGTATTTGGCACGGATCTCTTGCCTGGCAGCCCTTGCCAGAAATTCTGGAACAGCCGCTTCTGCATATCTTCAGAGATGGGGTCACCGAAGTTATGTACGTGCACGTTGATTTCGCCGTGAAAGGCCGTCACTTGAATTTTGATCTTCCCGTCTTTGTCGCCGAACTTGATGGCGTTTTCGATGAGGCTGCCGAATAACATCAACAATGCACTTTCGTCTCCATCGATCGGGGGTATCGACGACTCTACTTCGAGCTCAATCGGCGCAGCGTGAGCCGCAAATGCGTTCCATTCCAAAATGCAATCGCCCAACAACCTCTCCAAATCGATCGGTCGCCTTATGTGGGTTTCTGTCCCGGCTGCTTCATATCGATAGATCTCGAGCAGCTTCTGCACCAACTTTAATTGCTTGGAGTTCGATTGTTTCAGCTGTTCCAACGCCGGAATTTGTTGCGCTGATACTTGTCCGAGAGCGCCCATCAGGAGCACATCCAACAGATAATCGGCGCCAATCATCGGCGTGCGGAGATCGTGTGCCAGTGCTGCCGTGAAATCTTGAATCGCTGCTGTACGCAAGCGCGATTGTTCAGTTTTATATCTTTCGATAGCGTAGCGAATGCACCAGGTGAGCGCATCGCCCGTCAATCGCTGTTTCACCAGAAAATCTTGGGCGCCCACTGATACCGATTTGAGACCAACTTCTCTGTCGTCACTCGCGGTCAGTATGATGATCGGAATGCCTGCGGCTTCTTCCTTTATATTGAGCAGTGTGTCGAGCCCGGAGCTGTCCGGCAAATTCATATCCAGGAGAATCACATCCGGTGCATGATCCGTCAGCATCAGTGTGGCATCAGCAAGGCTGGAGGCATGATGCAGCGTAAAGGTAAGCTCGGCGCAATCGTTCAGTAATGCCCAAACCCAACGGTAGTAGGTCATGTCGTCTTCGATCATCAATACGCTGATATCGCTCGGAGCTGTCCGTGCTTCAGGCGACGGCAGCTCAATGGGCGCATCCTTACGCACCTGCGTTGGTTCTCCTCTAGACATGCAAACCTCTTCGGTCAAAGACATTCTCTTCATTTAGGAAAATCCTTTTGCGATCGCAGGTCGGTTGTTCGGCGACCAGTGGCGCCGTCTCCTATATATTGGCAAACCCGATTCATCTCGGCATCCAACCCGAGGATTATTTGTCGAGGGAGTTTAGATCACCCGTTCAGGATAGCCATATGGCGGATGTCCGCTCCGTCTCGGCTGCTCACAATAAAAGGACGACGCAGATGCGCAAAGCGCCTGCAGATTCACAGCTAGGTCGGGGCAACGGAACGAGTGTACATAACATGATCGAACTTACAAACTGTACGGGGAAAGAGTTTTTAGCCCGCATCAAGCAAGAGTACGTACTGGATCTACCAAGCGTCTGGAGCGAGCTCTGCCATAGCGCCACATCGTCTCGAGAGACGGGCTGCCCTGATCTGTTGACCGCCGCCATCATCCAGGCTCACAGACTGCGGGGCAACGCCGGTGCTCACGGCTGCCATGCCGTCGGCGAGTTGGCTGGACAGATCGAAAAATCATTACATCAGATTGCCAGCGGCGAACAGAGTGATTGGACGCCTGTGCTCAGGCTATTAGAGGAAGGCATACGTCTTTCGAGGGAATACGCATAACCCTTCGGGTGACTGCCGAAAGACGTTTTTAATCCTCGGTAATCAGCCGCGCTACCGATTCGCATTCGAGGACTGTTTGGCATCATGGAAGTATGAGGCGCAAGCGAACGGCTGCCCGCTGGAGATGAAATGAAGAGTTCAACGATTGGAAGAACAGTCAAGCAATCCGCACGGTCATGCAACGGCACGCATCTGATCGAGATGGGACCGACAATGTGGTTGGTTTTCATCATCTTTTTCTTTCCTCTTATGGTGTTCGGAACCATGGGGATGCGCTACATATTTCTACTCAACGCCGCA
The DNA here is from genome assembly GCA_036703195.1 of Planktothrix sp. Classification (GTDB taxonomy): domain Bacteria; phylum Cyanobacteriota; class Vampirovibrionia; order Obscuribacterales; family Obscuribacteraceae; genus DATNPN01. Next base: position 487,660 of record DATNPN010000043.1, read on the forward strand.
CGGCTGGCAGCAAACTCCGGTGCGCAATGCCAAACGTTTCTCGCGGATGTTAGTTCGACCAACACTTCATCCACGACGACCGCAAGCGCTATCGCTCAAAGTGCCACGAGTGGATTCAAGGGCGTCACATTGACGCAGGGTGGCTATTACATCGTCACGACGCCACTTGCCGGCGGCACTGTCACCAGGCAGAGTACTCCGCTATCGAAGGCTGCCGATCCGACCAATTATGCGTACAATTTCGAGGTCGTTTTGCAGGGGCAGTTGCAACCACTCGTACCGCAGGTATCGGGCTGGTGGATTCAAATTCCTGGATTGAACGAACCAGTCTCTACACAAGCAAGGTCTGATGTATTTTTCGAAAACACACAGGGGTTGACGCAATGAAATCGAGCAGAGATCGAATGAGCAGAAATTCTTCCCGAAGCAGGAGCAAGCGCGGCATCGGCTGTCTCGAACTGGGACTGTCTTCCTTTCTCATGGTCGTGTGCAGTGCTCTCGGCTTGAACATGACATTGATGGTCATGGGCATGTCGCTCAACGATTCCGCCTGCCGTGATGCCGCTCGCGCCGCGGCTCAACAGAGCACTTCTGCCTTAGCTCTCAAATCGGCGCAAGCGCAGCTGCTTGTTCATGCTACCGATGGTTCGTTCATCAGTCAGCCGTCTCTCAGCTCTACCGCGTCGCCTGATTTCGTTTACAACGATTACTCCGGCAATCCGCCCACCAATGCATCTCCGTATGTAACCGTGAGCACGATAGTTGCGATCAGGCTGCCGTTTCCGATGCTGTTTTTCAGCCAGAGGGTAGCGACTAACTCCCTCAATTTCAAACGCACCTATACGTTCCCCATCATTAAAGAAACGTTCTACGATTAAGGAGTGAACCGAGATGACTAGACGCCAGAGCAATATGCGAGGCAGAAGCGGACAATCAGTCGTCGTGCTGATCATATTCCTCTCTATCTTCGTGATCGCGCCCCTATCTGTGGTCGTATTCGAATTCTCCAGATATTCGCTAGCTAAACAACAGCTGAAAGCTTGTGTCGACAGTGCCGCGCTGGCTGCCGGGGCGACAACGGCGAGCTCGAACGTTACCAATCCGTCTTCGGTTCAAACTACCGCGTTCAACACGGCGATGACTGTGTTTCAACAAAACACCGTTCTCAACAACTCTTTGTCCACAGCGACGCAATCGTCCACTCAATCAATGACCCCCGGTGCGAATCAAGCTCAAGTCTATTTCCAGCTGCTCGATCCCGTTACCAAAGCTGTCGTGCCTCTGGGGAGCACAAATGGAAAAATTGTGCAGGTAACAGCTGCATACGGTGTCCTTCCTGTGTTCGGCAAATTCCTCAACATGAGCACTGTTTTCCCAGCGTATGAAACCTCCAATGGCGGCTTACCGATGCTTGATGTCGTGCTATGTTTCGACATCTCCTCTTCGATGGATGACTTCACACCAGTTTCGATCATCAACCGATATAACGCTGGTACATACAACGGCTACAAGCTGATCAACCAGGGCCCTTTGTATACAGCCTTCAACTGTTCAGGTTCTACCGGCACAGCATTGAACGCGACATTTCCGCAGAATCTCGATGCCGGTGATGGATCATACTCGTTCAGCTCTACGTACCGTGGTACCAATAATGGTGCCTCTGCCCCCTCCACCAATTCTTCGACGTCAACGTACACTGACGTAGTGGTCAATATCGATGGAACCAACAATTACAACACAGGCACGACTGTAACCTACAACGGTGGCACTTATCTGTTTCCCGCTAGTCAGCCTGGTGTGCTGGTCGAAGCAGCCAGAGGCAACCTCGAGTCGGTAGCAGCGGCGACGCTTGCGAAAGTTCCGTATGCCACGTGGGGTGTGACGCCGAAATCCGGATACTTCAATGCGTATGTGCAAGCGGCGTTCGCCAATCGCCATCCGATTTGCGATGCCATATCAGCATCCCAAGTATTTTTCTCGACGATGAACAACAACTGCGATGCTCACTTCGGTCTAGTGACTTTTGGCACCAGTACCGGCACCACGTCCTCTTCCGTTGAATCGTCCGACATCAGTGCCGGCTCAATCGGCAACATCGCCGACAGTACCTCTGACTACAAATCCAACGCCTGCCCTTCAGATCCGATGTCAGCCGACCCACCCAACCCGTGCGTCGACCTTAATCCAACGGCAGGTCCGTCCTACAGCAACTTCTCGACCGTCTCTTCTGCTTTGACTCCGCTTGTTGCATATGGCGGCACCAATATCTCCGGTGCGCTCCAAGCTGCACTGAAGCAGCTCATGCCCACCTCTGCCGGGGGCAGTGGCTTGTCGCGAACGGGCGCCAAAAAAGCAATCGTTCTGTTTACGGACGGGCTGCCCACCGAATCCAGCTTGGGCGGCAACCCGGCCACCGACGCACGTACCGAAGCTTCCGTTGCAAATACGAACGGTATTCCAATTTACTGCATCGGATTATGCATGGTCTCGAGCTTGCAAGCTTCGCAGACAGCAATCCTGACGGACCAGAGCAGCAACGCATCTACCGGTGGTATCGCCGGAATCTCCGGCAACGGTGCTGCATTCTATCAAGCAACGAGCTCGTCAACGCTGGAGTTGATCTTCGAGAACGTCGCTCGCGCCCTGGTTCAGCTCGTCAGAGCTTAAGGCGGGGATATCAAGCCCATCTTGAGAGCTTTTACGGCAGCTTGGGTGCGGTCCGAGACGAGGAGCTTCTCCATGATATGTCGCATGTGCGATTTGATTGTGTCGTTTGAGACGAACAACTTCTGCGCCATCTCCTGATTGCTCAGTCCTTCGACTACAAGCCCCAAAACCTCCAGCTCTCTGGGCGAAAGGTTGGTGACGAGCCCGACAGATTGATTGCCGCTTTTCGTGGGCGCCGGCTGAACGTTGCGCAATACTCTTCGGGCAATCGCCGGATCGAGCCAAGCAGCACCGTTGGCAACCGTCTTGAGAACGACGGCCAACTCTGATGTATCGATCGTCTTCAAACAGTATGCGTCAGCTCCTGCGCCTAAGGCTGCGAACACATCCTCGTCGCTCTCGTGCGTCGTCAACATAATGATGCGAATGTGCGGCTGAGTTTTCTTGATCTCTTGCGTGGCATCAATGCCGTTCATGACCGGCATCGCCAGGTCCATCAGAACAACATCAGGGTTGAGACTCTGGCACATACGAACGGCAGCCTGCCCATCGCCGCATTCGCCAATGATGCTAACTCCGTCGACCTTATTCAAAGTGACCGACAGACCTATGCGGAAAAGCTCCTGGTCGTCGACCACGAGAATTTTCAAATTATCGGCTTCTCCCGACATGTTCTTGTCCAACCGGTCGTCTAGTGCCTGTATTCAACCCCCGACATTATAACCAGCTCTTTGGCGATGCTCGGCAGTTCCATCGTTTTGTAGACCTCTGGTCGTCCTCGCCAGGCAAGAGGTTCCAGTTTTTGTCTTTTATTTTAATGACATCCTGATGAAAACTAACTGTTTTGCCACTGATCTATTTTTGCAGTGAAGGCTGAGAAAGCAACAGGGGCTGTGGCCGTTCGCTACAGATGTGCTAATGTCTGCGGTTGCTGGGGGAGAGCAGATAGTCATGGGCATCGTCATCGACTCGCTCACGAAAACCTACAAGGGCGGCAAGGTCAAGGCGCTCAGCGGTTTGTCGCTCAGTGTTAACGAAGGCGAAATTTTTGGCATCATCGGACCCAATGGCGCCGGCAAGACAACATTGTTTGGCTGCCTTCTGTCCTTGCTGAAAATCGACGCGGGGTCAATTGCAATTCAAGGTCTGCCCCCCGATTCTCTGTCATACAAAAGATTGATCGGATATCTGCCTGAACGGCTGACGTTTGACCGGTGGATGACAGGACTTCAATTTATGTCATATCACTACGAACTCGCCGGACAACCGCTCAACGAACGGAAGTCGCGCATAGAAGAGATTCTCAGGCTTGTTGCATTGGAGCCAACCTCTTGGAGCGTGCCAATCAAAAAATACTCGCGCGGAATGTTACAACGAATCGGATTCGCCCAGGCGATTTTGGGTCGGCCGAAATATCTGCTCCTGGATGAACCGGCCTCAGGTGTCGATCCAAGCGGTGTGCTCCTATTTCGCAAACTTTTGAAACAAGAGAAAGCGAAAGGCACCACGATTGTGATCAACTCTCACCAGCTTGATCAGCTCGAGAAGGTTTGTGATCGCGTCGCTTTAGTCAAAGCAGGAACCATCCAGGCAATCGAAGATTTATCGTCAATCGCCGCCACAGGAGCCAGGTTGCGCGTCACCTGGATTAAAAGAGAGGAGACGGAACCTGCCGAGGCGGAACGAAGAGTAGGAAACGTCATTGCATCAACCGGTGCAGAGCTCATTGAGTTTAATGCCGAAGGGGCAGTCTTTTTGACGCCGACAGCGGAAGTGACCGCTGCCACAATCAAGGCGCTCGTCAATAATGGGTTTCCCCTCATTAGAGCCACCGCCGAAGAGAGCCGGTTGGAGCGCTTCTTCACCGCCACCGATGGTGTGCCTTCATGAACTGGGCTGTCTGCAAGAATACCTGGCGAGCCTGCGCGTCGAGCAAAGTACGTATGATTTTGCTGGCCGTCTGCTTTATGGCTCCAATCTTGGAGCGCACGATCCAAATCTGCAGCACTAATGAATTCCCGACCGATGTGCTCAGTGACACCAATCCCGCAGTGTACATGGCTTTAATATGGTGCAGCGGCGTCATCGGCAATCAAGTGTCGGACGGCACTTTGCCGCTGTTGTTTTCTCGTCCTGTCAGCACGGTTCAATATGTAACCAGTAAGTGGTTTGCGGTAGGAAGTGCGGCTGCCTTGACCTGCCTTGCTCAATCGTTGGCAGAATTGCTGATAGCGTTGTGCGATTACCCTTTCATGATCGATCCCGTCTCAGCAGCGACGAGAGTTTTTGTGCGAACCTTGATCTCTTTTGGCGTCGCTGCGTTCTTTACTCTGCTCTCCAGCCTGGTGTCAGGGCTGAAGGATTTGGGAGTGTATTTTTTGCTCGTTATTCTACAAACAATCATGGCGGGTCTGGCGCAGATTAAAGCAGATTCGGTCCCTTATCCATTTTGGAAAGCAGTCGTGCAGGCCGTAATTCCATCCAGTCGTGCCGGCTCGGACATTCTCAGTGGATTGCTGCGTCCTTCAATCGATATCGAGCTTATGATGAGTGCTGCCACTGCAGTGTGGTCAACCATCTTCTTTTACATCGCCGCCGTTACTGGATGTGTGGCGTTGGCTGTGTTCGTGCTCAACCGCAAGGAGCTGCCGTACAGTGTTGACTAACCCAGACTCTTCCAAGCGAGATCCGCTTGTACTGTATGCGTGCGCTGTCGCCTTCAGCTTGATTTCGACCTGTGCGTGGATTTGGGAGCAGACGCATCCGATTCCGGACAGCAAATTGATTCACTGGCAGACAGTTGAAGCCGCAAAAAGTGAGTCATTAAGAACCGGCAAGCCTGTGCTTTACGACTTCTCCGCTGAGTGGTGCGGACCGTGCAAGTTGATGCAGAAAACAGCATTTGCTCGCCCTGAGATTTACACGATGATCAATACATACTTCATCCCGGTTCATGTCATCGATCAGAAGGAGGAGAAAGGTCAAAATCCACCGCAGATCGAAAAGCTGCAGAAGCAATGTGCGGTAGAGGGTTTTCCAACGCTAATCGTTGTGCCGCCGAGCTTGTTGGATGGCAAGACAAAAGATGTCTACTCAACCGGCAATAAATTCGAGCACGAGCTTGCCATGCGCGAGTTGCCCTGGGCTCAAAGTTATAGTCCGGAAGAACTCAGCCAGATGCTCGAATATAACCATGATCGGCTGCCCGCAACCGTTGGTTATGGGGGAATTCAGGCACTTGAGAATTATCTGTATCGAGCCCGATTGTGGCACGCGATGCCGCTCGACACGGGTGGCGTAAAGTGGCAGAAGCTACAACAGGTGGACTCTTCCGACAAGCCACGGCTGCTGGTATTTCTCGAAAACTGCGGTGAGAAGTCAGACAACGTACGGCTTTTCTTTCTCGATGACGAGAAAACCAGTGCCTACATAAACGAAAAATATGCTGCCGCGCTTCTCGAATTTAAACACGGAAGAGACTCAGAAATGCCGAGTGAATATCGCACTCTGAAGAGTAAATATAAGATCTCTTCTCTGCCGGCGTTTGTCGTGATCAGATCGAAAGGCGGGTCAGCCAAAGTTTTAGATGGCTATTCGAGCGCCCAAGATACAATGCAATTCTTAAAGAGATCACTCTCCGAGTGACATTACGGCGGCGAAATTAGTCCCATCTTCAGTGCTTTGACCGCGGCTTGAGTTCTGTCGCTGACTGCCAGCTTCTCCATGATGTGGCGCATGTGAGATTTGATTGTTTCGGGAGAAACCACGAGACGTTCGGCCATTTGGGGATTGGTGAGTCCCTCCACCACGAGCGCCAGAACTTCCAACTCGCGCGCAGACAGTTCAACTAATGCAGGCTCGACAGTGCTGGAAGAGCCGCCGGTTTTTTGTTGTGAAGTTTTCATCAACCCTAAAACTTTGCTGGCAATAGCCGGATCGAGCCAGGCGGCGCCAGTGGCGACAGTCTCCAAAACGCCGGCCAGTTGTTTGGTTTTTATCGATTTTAAACAGTACGCGTCAGCCCCGGCGCCCAGGGCTGCGAACACATCTTCATCGCCTTCGTGTGTCGTGAGCATGATCACGCGAACATGCGGATTTGCGCTTTTGATTTTTTGGGTTGCTTCGATGCCATTCATTCGTGGCATTGCCAAATCCATCAGGACGATGTCCGGGACGAGCTGTTGGCAAATTTGCACGGCGCTGACGCCGTCACCCGCCTCACCAACAACAGCCATGCCAGACTGTTTGTTAAGTGTGACGGTCAGTCCGAGGCGAACGAGCTCCTGATCGTCTACGACCACAATCCTCAAAGACTTTCCATTTTCGTCAGACATCGATCGGTTCCTTTCTAAACTGCCGGGAGTATTACTCTAAAAATCGTGCCGCCCCCTTCCTCGCTGTTGCACTGGATCTGCCCTTTATGGGCATCGACGATCCGTTTGCACAGGTATAATCCAAGACCCGTACCGGGTGTGTACTTGCGTCCTACTCGACCCTGATTGAAGCGCTGGAAAAGTTGCTTCTGCTCTTCTCGTGGAATGCCGGGTCCGGTGTCTTCAATTTCCACGCAGACTTGATGATCGAACGGATGAACGGCCAAGCTTATGCGACCGCCCGAGGGCGTGAATTTGAGAGCATTGTCGAGCAGGTTTTGCACCACGCGGCGAATTGCAGTCGGGTCTGCCGGGATATCTCTCACGTCGTCTGAGAGATCGGTTTCGATCTTTATATCTCGGTGGTCCGCCAACAAGGCTATATCGCTCAGGCAGGAGATAACGATATTGTGAATGTTCGTGTTGACGATGGTGACTGTGTGAACGTCTTGCTCGAACTTGTACACCTCGATCAGGTTTTGAATCATCGAAAGCAGCATTTGATTGCTGTCTCTGAGTTGCAGCAACAATTTGGACTGCTGTGGCGTGATCGGACCGATTTCGTCGAATGCCATCAGTTCGAGGATACGATTTGCGCCGATCAATGGATTTTTCAGATCGTGCGTCAGCGTGGCCATAAACTCTTCACGTTGTTCGAGCACCGACAATCTTTGCGCTTTCTTCTCGAACTGCTTTCGTTCTATTGCGTATCGAATCGTACGAGTGAGCATCAACTCCGCGATATCTCTTTTTAGAAGGTAGTCTTGAGCGCCGAGATGCACTGCGCGGATGGCCAACTGTTCGTCATCCAAACCGGTGAGTACGATGATCGGCGTGCTGGGAGAAGCCTTGACCATTGCGTTAATAGTGTCCAATCCAGTTCCATCAGGAAGAGATAAATCGAGAAGGATTATGTCGAATTCTGCCTTTTCCAGTTCTTTATGGGCTTCGCAAAGACTTACTGCGTAGACTACTGAGTAAGTTGTTTTGGGTAGTATTTCCCTGACGTACCTTGCGTCAGGAAGGTTGTCTTCCACCAGTAGTATCGACGTCGGTTTCACGAATGGCATTCTCTCGGAGGAAACCGCACGGCAGAAAACCAGAATTCATCGAATGATTTGATGATGGCGGTGAATTTGTCCAGATCAATCGGTTTGCTAACATAACAGCTCGCTTGCAAGTTATAGCTCTTCAGGATGTCCTCGTCAGACTGTGATGTCGAAAGAATCACGACGGGAATTTTCCTCAGTCTGGGAGTATTTTTGATCTCCGCCAAGACCTCGCGACCATCTTTTTTCGGCATGTTTAAGTCGAGCAGAATTAGATCAGGGCATTCTTTCTTTCCGCGTTCCGCGCATTCATATAAATACTGCATCGCCTGTTCGCCATCTCTGACCACTTCGACATCCACCTGGACATTCTGATCGCGAAACACCTCAACGACGAGGCGCGCATCGGCGCGATTATCCTCGACCAGCAATATCTTTTTTTTGTCGCTCATTTTATTGACCCCATTTCAGTTGCTTTCGGAACCGTGAAGTGAAAAGCTGAACCTTCTCCTGGCGTGGAATCGACCCAGATACGGCCGCCATGGCGTTCGATAATCTTTTTGCAGATAGCTAATCCTATACCGCTCCCCGGGTACGCCTCTCTAGGATGTAAGCGCTGGAAAATTACAAAAATTCTGTCTGCGTACTTAACGTCAAAGCCCAATCCGTTGTCTTTCACCGTGAATAAGTATTCGGTGGGCGACTCCTGCGCCGATATCCAGACCTCGAGCGGGCGCTCCGACCTGAACTTGACTGCGTTGCTAATCAGGTTTTGAAATACTTGCGTCAGTTGCACTCGATCGGCTTGCACCAATGGCAAGTCAGCCAGGTGGTGGATCGTGGCTCCTGATTCGTCAATGGCTACGTGCAGATTGAGTATTGCGGATTCAACGACTTCGGACGAGTTGGTGGCGCTAAACTCATTTCCAGTTGTTTGAACGCGGCTGTACAGCAAGAGCGCGTTGATCAGCTCCTGCATGCGCTTCGATGCGTCGGTGATGTATTCAACAAATTCGGAGGCGCTATCATCGAGGACGCGCCCGGTGTAGCGCTTAATCAGAAGTTGAGTGTAGTTGGAAATGACACGCAGCGGCTCTTGCAAATCGTGGGAGCACACGTAGGCGAATTGCTGTAGGTCTTCGTTCGAGCGTTCCAGCTCTAGCAACTTGTTTTGTAGGAGAGCATCAGTGCGTTTTCTCTCTGTGATATCGCGGGTCACTTTGACAAAACCCAGAAGTCCATTGTTGTCGTCGTGGAGCGCCACTATCACGTTGTTTGCAATGAAGCGCGAGGCGTCTTTGCGCACTCTCCAGCTTTCGTCTTCGTGTCGCCCCAGACGTGCGGCCTCACTCAGATCAGCGTACGGTTTTCCAGACTCGGACTCTTCTAACGGGTAGAAAACAGACAAATGTTTGCCGATAATTTCATCGGACTGATAGCCTTTAATTCGCTGTGCGCCTTCGTCCCAACTGACGACAAAACCTTTCGCGTCGAGCAGGAAAATAGCGTAGTCCTTGATGCCCGACATGAGCAAGCGAAATCGCGCTTCACTTTCGCGAATTGTTTTTTCCGCTCGTTTTCGCTCTGTGATGTCAACCACAGAAGCGACGATGAAATTCTCGCCTTGATCTTCGATTGGGCTAAGAGCAACCTCTACCTGAAAGAGTTCCGTGTCCTTGCGTCTGCCGAAGAGCTCCTGACGCGCGCCCGTCGCTTTGAACGAGTCAGGATTATCATGCCTCTGGGGAAACAACATTCTGATTGGCTGACCGAGAAGTTCGCCGCGAGCGTATCCAAACATGAGTTCGACACGTGAGTTGACGAGGCTGATATTGCCTTTGCTGTTGGTCAAAATCATTCCGTTAGGCGCAGCCTCTACAACTAATTGCATACGCTGGTCATTGCGATGGGCAATATCTCTGAGAAATGCGCTTTCCGTTTCTTTTTTCGCCGTAATGTCGTGGTTGATTTCTAAAATCGTAATGCCTGCTGGCTGCTGTTTCACGCTCCAGCGGCTGGAGACGATTACGGGCTGGTTATTCGCAGTGTAATGAATCAGCTCTCCATCCCAGCGTCCGTGCTGCTCAAGTTCACGCTCAATTGCAGCTAGTGGCGTTGTAAACACTGTGCGAAGCAGTGTGTGGGATTTCTGTCCCAGTGCCTTGTCCCGCGAAAACCCGTACATCGCTTCGGCGCCGTGGTTCCAATAAGTTATCGTGCCGTCGGGCTCCCGGGCCATGACGGTATCATGCGTCATTTCCAAAAGATCTTCGGCCGTTATTGCATGCAGGTGAGAGCTGCTTGTCATATTGTTTTGGTCCGACGCCACCGTCAGCCTCAAGAGACTGACTGCAATAGAATCTTTTGTGGGACTTGTACCCACTCATTTTTCAAAGATGCCGGGACGCCGGAAATTGGTTCTGATTGTCTTTTATCGTCAACAAAATAACCACTTTCGATATTCTGATTATAGACAAATTTAGACGACATCTCGTCGTGTTTAGCCGACTGATAGACAGTGTTTACCCGTAAACGTCGCTTGAAAGCGGCTTGAACAAAGCAGTGTGAGCGTTTTGCGAAAAATGCGTGCACTTTAGGAATTTAAGAATGTGTAGTTTTAGTGTACTGGAATGGCATCATGCAGGTGGGGTTGTGGATTTAGACCGCTCTGTCCGTACCCCGTTCGGGTGATCGATTTTAGTCTAGAGGGAGACACGAATATCCTTAACTCCGCTTGAATTGGCGTGTACGCCTATCAAGTGATTGAGCTGACGGATAGACCCTCTTTCAATTACCGGAAGATTGTCCGGCTCCAATTTTTCGCACGCAAGTCTCCGGATGCGGATATTTCGCACCCTGGATTTTTATAATTGAGTCGAGTCGGCTTCTTTCAGACCCCCTGCTTTGGTGGATCAAATATGTGCAAAAACAAAACATGAATGTGCTGCCAATTCGCGAAGAGCACGTGCTTAAGCTGGGCGAGCTTCCTTCGCTCCACCGAGATCCCTTCGACCGAATTTTGGTGGCGCAGGCTTTGGTTGAAAACGTTGCTCTCGTGAGCAGAGACTCGGCGCTCAAACGCTACGGAGTGAAAGTTATCTGGTGAATCGCTACCGAGGCGGGAGCAGGTCTGTGTGCGCGAGAACGCTCGGTAGGGCGGATGTCTGGATGAGGTTTTGCAGTGCGGTGAGACTAGCGGCGCGTGCCATCGCCTGGTCGTAGGCGCCGCCCCAGAAGCCATACATGCCATTGCGCCCGTCGACATAGATTTCGTACGGGTCGAGTGGCAGCGAAGCATTCCCCGGCGGATTTTTGTTGATACGTTGAAGTCCGTTTTTCGCATCACCGACGACTGCGTTGAGCACATTGGTAGCCATCTGCAAGCGCTGCCTGGTTTGCGGATTGTCGAGCTTGATATGGCCAGTTTCCTGAAATTGCGCGATCAATGGCTGCATGGCTTGCGCGGTATAAACGTCAGCGAGATAGAGTTTGAAGTATGGATTGCCAGAACTTTGTACAGCGTCTGACAGGGACTTCTCTTCCGCGGCAAGTATTCCGCCATCAATGCCGGACAAGCGAGCTGCAAACGCAGCAGCTTGATAAGGATTGTCCGCTCCATGTTTAGGGATGCTTTCGAAGTACTGTCGGTTACTGCCCCAATTTGCCAGGTCTTCGTTGCACTTCAGGCGTTGCGCCTCGAGGTCGAAAAGCTGTCCGTTTATGCAGATTTGTTTGGCAAACGGCGGATAGTAGTGCTTCTTGCCGTCCGTCGAGCCATCAGCGTTTTTAATCCAGAAGTAATACCCGTTCTGATCGGTCCAATTTTTCAGTTGAACCCCTTGAGGGAGGTCGATTTGGATCGTGTCGTAATTGGACGCCGTCTCGAGAACGCGATCTATATTGGCATCGCCGTAGTGCAAGTGGATTGTGCTGTCAGCGGGTGGATAGTTTTGTTGTACCGGGCGGGTGTCGCGCGCCTGTGCCGTGTTCGCATCGGCGCCGCCTTGCTGCTGCGTTTTGTGCCCCCAGCCGATGGCGCTCAGTCCCGACTGGAGAAGGTGATTCTCATGAAAGAGACCGCCAAATGCTCCGCTGTCCTGACCGTTCGACTGATTAGCCGAACTTTCCAGTCCGGCAATCGCTGCCGCTGTCGTTCCTAACGATTCAAAGGGTCCTACCATGCAAAAATTTACTCGCGCGGGTTAAACACACTGCTCCAGACTGCCAGAGTATCGTTTTCGAAACCGCCACCGTCAATGTGAAATCTACGTATACGGCGGCGCAGCTGGCGCTTTCAGCCATGTAAAATAGCGGCTGACACACAACGGCACCCGTGTGACAGGCGCCCGGCGGCTTGCCGGGGCGGGCTACGGACAGCCCAAACCCTCGTGTCTTTCCGCAGGAGACGGTCTTGAGATATATAAGCCTACTTGGTTCGACCGGCTCGATTGGGCGGCAGACGCTTGATATCGTAGCTGCGCACCCCGATCAGCTCAAAGTAGTCGCTATGGCTGCTGGTGGTTCCAATCTGAATCTGCTCTCGCAACAGGTCATCGCCCATCAGCCTGAGCTGGTGGCGGTTCCTAACGACAAGCATGCAAAGGAGCTGCACGAGCTTTTGGGCACTAAGGCGGCTGCAACGGAGATTATCACCGGCGATCTCGGGCTCGAGGAAGTGGCGACGCATTGCCGCGCCCATACCGTAGTCACCGGTGTAGTTGGATTTCTCGGGCTCAAGCCTACCGCTGCGGCTTTGCGAAAAGGCAAGACGATTGCACTTGCTAATAAGGAAACGTTGGTCGCCGCAGGCGCTGCTGTTATGCCGATGGTGAAGCAGTACAAATCGAAAATCGTGCCAGTCGACAGTGAACATTCGGCCATCTTCCAATCTCTCGGGGCGGCTGGACCGCAGGATCTGAGCCGCATCTGGCTGACCGCATCGGGTGGTCCCTTTAGAACATGGAGTTTGGAAGAGATTCAGCGTGCCACCGTAGATGATGCCTTGAAACATCCGAATTGGAAGATGGGACCTAAGATTACGATTGACTCTGCCAGCCTGATGAACAAAGGGTTGGAGATAATCGAAGCGCGCTGGCTGTTCGATGTGCCGGCAGAGAAGATCGATGTGGTCATTCACCCACAGTCGATTTTGCATTCGGCGGTGGAGTTCGTCGACGGCTCGATTGTCGGACAGATGGGGCTGCCGGACATGCGCCTGCCCATTCATTATGCGTTGTTCTATCCCGAGCGTGTTCATTCAGAACGTGTGCCGCGCTTAGATCTGCGCCAGCTTTCGCAAATGACGTTCGAAGAGCCCGATCAAAAACGGTTTCCATGCCTGGCAATCGCCCGTGCGGTCGCGAAAGAAGAGAATACTTTGCCCTGCGTACTCAATGCCGCCAATGAAGTGGCAGTCGACGCTTTCCTGAAAGGGCGCATAAAATTCATGCAGATACCTGAACAAATTCAACGTGTACTTGATCGTCACAGACCGGTGTCCAAGCCGGCGCTGGAGGATATACTTGAGGCTGATTCTTGGGCACGCAATGAAGCCCATTCGATGATGCAGGCGCTCAATACTTCCGCGTAAGCACAACCAGGGGAAATCAGAATGATCACAACTGAAAAGATGGTGAAAGTAGCCACACATCCTTTGGTCCAGCAGTTGCTTGCCAAGCTGCGGGACTATCAGACGCCTTCGAGCGAATTTAGAGGTCGAGCCGCGCAAATGAGTCGCTACCTGATGTATGAAGCGTTCTCAGACCTCAACGTTCGCGAGATCGGGGTGGAGACTCCGGTGGGCTCGGCCAAGGGCATCGTCCTGAGTGATTACGTCATTCTGGCGCCAGTGCTGCGCGCTGGGCTCGTTCTGGCGGAAGGGGCACAGGAGCTTTTCCCCGCCGCACGCATCTACCATATTGGTTTGCGCCGCGACGAGACGACGCTTCAGGCAATCTCTTATTATGCCAAGCTGCCCGAAGCGCTGCCTCCGGACAGCCGCGTCTATGTGCTCGATCCCATGCTCGCCACCGGCGGCTCCGCGGTCGCCGCCATCGGGCTCTTCGACAAATTGGGCGTGAAAACGATTCACCTCGTATCGTTTGTCGCATCGCCTGAAGGCATCAAGCGTGTGCACGACAAGTTTCCCAACGTTCGCATCACGACCGCTGCTGTCGACGATCATCTCAATGAGCATGGCTACATCGTT
>DATNPN010000016.1:0-22337 GCA_036703195.1 Planktothrix sp.
GTTGCTGTGCTTTTCACAGCAACAATCATGATCCTTTTTCCGAGCCAGGGCCAGTCTTGATTTCGCTCGAGAAAATAAATTCTTGCTCCTGTAATCAGCCTACCCAGTCAGTTTCATAACCTGTCCTCGCCGAATACTTACCAAAAAAGCGGAACGTACTATAGTAGATAGAATTTATGTTGCGCGAGGTAAGCGAGTATGACGAAAGTGGTGCCGGCCCGATGTTTACATGCCGTTACGGGAATAGTGCGCCACGTTATCGCCATTAATAGCGCCGGACTGCTAAAGGTTTTCAAGGGGAGAAAAAGGCAAGCGGGCAGGGCATCTAGATAACCGTCTCAGCGAAGACGTCCACCTGAACGAGGTCTTTAGCATTGTGCGCGCGCGCCCATACTGGTAATCGTTGATTAACGTTTTGTCCGCATATGTTCTGTTAGATCGCACTCGGCTTTAAGTACCCAAATCATCTTTCCTGAGAAAACTACGCCGGTAAAGCGGTGCAGTCGTACACCAGGGTGCCCGGGGCGATGCAATAGCAAATTTGCGGCGACGCATCACTGTCGCTCTCCGGTCGGAGACCGACAGTCCTTCACGCAACTGTTCAATCACTGAACAGGGAGTTTTGCCGATGAAATTCTTGAACCCGCAGCTGTTATGGCTGCTTCTTGTTTTTCCTCTCTTCTTTGGTGCCTGGTTTTTCTGGGGAAGGCGCACGCAGACGCTGAAAAACACCCAGATGGATCGCCGTGTCGGCGTGCAATCGCAGGCGGCCAAGTGGCTCACAGTTAGTATCTGGTTTTGCAAAGTGACGATGTGGACGGCGCTCGTGCTCGGCATCGCCAGCACCAGCTATCACGCCAACGAGAAGGTAGCCGACTCGAAAGGTTCGCTCTTTTTCGCTCTCGATACATCGTCCTCCATGGTTTACGGGCTGAGCAACAATGACGAGGCGAAGCTGGCCGCCATCTACGATGCCAAGTGGGGCGGCTGGACTTACCAGCGGCCCAGCGGCGCTGCACCCGACTTCGATAGCGGTAAGCACGCTAATGTTCCTATTCGCATTGAAGCGGCGCTCGGTTCTATCAAGGAGATCTCGATCAAGGACAAAGTCCTGAGCATCGGTTTGCTGGCGGCTGATGACGAGGTTTTTTATCTCTATCCGGAGACGAAAAATCACGAGCTAATCATCAAGATGCTGCCGCAGATCTATGAGTATGTCGAGCACCACTCCACCGGCGACAACTTCTGCGGTCCTTCCGGACGCGAGACGCATCTGGGGCTGGGACCGGCGGCGGTGAAGCAGTTCGATCAAGAAGAGAAAGACGCTCCGCATATTCTCGCTTTCTACTCCGATGGCGACTTTGACTGCTCGCCCGAGCGTCTGGCTTATCTCAAGCAGGAGTTCGCTCGCCTCAATATTCACATGATCGTCTTCGGCGTCGGCGAAGACTGGAAGACGAACGGCGGCGAAGTGCCGCAGTTTAGAGCGTTTCTCAACCTGGTTGGCGGCCAGGTCTTTCAGCTGGAAAACCCGCAGGAGTATCGGGCCGGTGTCGAGCGCGTGGAGCAGTTGGCCCAAGCCAGCGTGCACCGCGTCCCTCTGGATCATCGCAAGGATGCGCTCATCATACTGTTGTCGATTGCCGGGTTGGCGCTGACAGGCTGGCTGGCTCTCTCGGCAATACGCGGCGCTAACCTATAGCATGGAGTCAAATTCATGAAAATCAAAATCTCTTTAGTGAAGAGATTCGCTGCTCGCGTGCTGCCTGGGCTCTTGGCTCTCAGCATCGGAGTGTACATGGTGCCGCGCATCGTGCAGTTGGCACACTATCGCGACGAACAGGCGATGGCCTACGACGATGCGCTCACCGCCATGCATGCCCCGGGAGGTGGCGATCAAGACGCACTGGGACTGTTGAAGAAATCGTACGAGTCCTACAAGAAAAGTCTTACGTACACGTATTGGGAACGCAGCATGTTTCCCAGTCCGGACACAGAAATTGGCGCTCTGAGCTTCTTTCATGCCGGCAACATCTTGCGCCAGCAAGACGGAAAGACGAAAGATGCTTTATCCGCCTATGTGCAATCACTTCGGATCAACAACGGACAGCGCATTTTGGCTGGCGTTGCTGCTCGAGATGATCAGCTGCACCAGTACGGCAAGGACGTCTGTGTCGACCCCAATAACAAGGTGGCGATGTCATCTCCAGTTGTCGGCGATGAGTGCCAGTTGCGCCGACTGGAGAAAGAAGCCGATGACACGAGGCAAAACCTCATCTCTCTTCTGAACGAACATCCCGAGCTGGCCAAGGTTGCCGCCAAACCGGAAGAGATTAAGGGTGGCCAGGGCAACGGCAAAAACGAGGCCAAGGACGGGGACAAGAAGAGCGAGTTGCCTGGTGTAACTCCGGCTCCGTCGCACGGTCACAACGACGATCGAAGCATCTGATGGAGGAGCAATGTTAGACATACATACATTCGAGCTCTTCCTGAATGATCTCAGGTACGAGCATCCGCTCGCCATCTGGTGGGCGATTCCCGCTGGCGCCGCAACTGTGGCACTGTGGTACTTCTGGTGGAAAACCAAGCGCGCTGCCATCTCCGGTTATGGCGACAAGATCCTTGTCACTCGTTATACGAAGCCGATATCCGCATGGCTGGCGGGGTTGTTGCTCTGCGGCTTGCTGTCCGTAGTTGTTCTCGGCTTCGCCGCTGCCACCATGCCGTTCAAACCGCTGGCACCGGTGACTGTTGATGCCGGCACCCTGCGGGTGGTGGCTGTTTATGATTCTTCCAGAAGCATGGGAGCCGAGGACGACCGAGGTGACCAGCAGATCTTCGGCGGTCCCAGCTGCATGATGGAGAAAGGTCCGTGCGGCAGGCGCATCGACATCGGCAAATGGATTCTCATCAATCAGGTGATGCCGTTGATCAAAGGCAACCGCATCGGCATCGTCACATACTCGGGCGGACCGGTGACGCGCTCCTTCCTGAACGACGACTTCAAACCGCTGGTGCAGATTCTCACGACATGGAAGTGGGTCGATCTCAACGGAGCCCTGGGTGAAGGCAGCTACATCGACATGGGACTGCATCAGGCGGTGCAGGTGCTCAAAGATGATCAGTTGAAACCGGGCAAGAGCAAACCTCAAGACATCATTCTCCTCTTCACCGACGGCGGCAACGACAGCAAAGAAGCTGATTTAGCCAAAGCGGAAGAGGAGGTGCATGCACAGGGAGCTAAGGTCATTGTCGTTCTGCTCGGTGCCACCAGCCAGTCTGCGATACCACTCTATGACGAAGATGATCAGCCGATCTTCGAGAAGGACGGTGCGCGCTCGTACTTCAAAGACAAAGCGGAAGACGGGCAGATTGTCTACACCGCCGCCGACGAGAAGGGTGCTTCTCAGTTGGCCGGTGAACTTGGAGGAATGGTAGTTCGGGCGCAGCCCGGTCGACCGCTCAACATCAACTGGCCGGCGGCTCTGATGGGGCAGAAAGCGCAGATCAACAAGCGCTATTACTATCAGTATCCGCTCGCTCCGGCGCTCGTCATTCTCTCTGTCATCTGGTTGGCGCCGGTCTGGCAGCAGCTTCTGTCATACATCAAACGCAAGTTCGCCGGCGCAGGCAGATAGATGCGCAGCTTGCGACTTGCGATGAAACGGCTCAGCCATGAGCCTCTTCTTTGATTAACACAAGGAACCCAATCATGAAACTCGATTTCGATAACAATGGGCGCCTCGTTTGGCACTCGGAATACGTGCAGCAGCCCGTGTTCAGAAAGATGCTGGCGGAGATGCGCAAAATCATCGTCGGCTACGAGGCTGAACTGTTGCAGATCAGTCTCTTGTTCACGGCTGACGGTCACGCCGTTTTGATGGCTAACTCCGGTCTGGGCAAGACCAAGATCGCCAGCTGCTTTCCTCTCGTCATTGACGGCTTGAAAGTGGCGCGTGTACAAGGTACGCCCGATAACTTGCCTTCCTCGGTGGTCGGCTACACGGTTGATACCGCCGATGGTGAGCGCATCTGGCGCCATGGTCAGGTACCCGGCGGTGCCGAGGGAGCCAACTTCCTCCTGGTCGATGAAGCGACCCGCAACACTGCTCGACTCTGGGCTGCCTTCATGCAGATGATGGAAGAGCGCCAGAAGACCGTGGAAGATCGCACTCAGCCGATGGCTGATCCGTTCGTCACAGTGTTGACGGCAAACTTTCCTGCACCCGGACAGGGCACGGTTGAACTGCCGGACGCGTGCTACGACCGTTTGATGTTCAATCTGCAGTGGGGCTATCCTTCACTGGACGGGCTGGTCGAGATCACTCGTCGCACCGACGAGCTCAAGGACCCTCATCCGGAGAAGCTGATTCAAGCCGTGACCGACGTCGGCGAGATTTTGAAGATGCGCGAAGAGGTGCGCCAGATCTCGCGGGCTGCTACTGATCAGGTGTGTCAGTACATCGCGCGCCTGACTTACGGCACCAACCCGCATACGGAGACGATGAAGGGTACGGCGTCCAACGGCAAACCGTTTCGCGAGCTTGTCGCCATGGGTGGATCGCCGCGTTGCGCCATGGATTTAAAGATGGCTGCCAGCGCTTTTGCCCACGCTCTCGGCGATGGCACGTTGCGTCCCGAGCATGTGAAAGCGATGTTTCCCGATGTCGCTCGCGCTCACACCAAGATGGCAGACGCTGCCAATCTCAGTCGGAAGAAGGTGAAGGTGGACGAGCTGATCACGGAGGTGTTGAAAGGCACCACACCGTGATGGCCTGTCGTCACCCGGGTGCTGGACCGGTGGGTCTAGCGCTGCTTCCGACCAACTGCAATTAATCGAGAGGATACGTTTATGGATATTGCAGACCAAATTCTGGACACCCTGGTCGGATTAGAACAAGTCGGAATCCAGGTCGCCTGGCGTACGTCCGCGCCTCACTATACAGGCAGCGAACGCGACAGCAACATGACAGGCGAGACCGGCTTCGACCTGGCCGGAATGAAAGAGTGGGAGCCAGGCGATCGCCTGGACACGCGCACGACGGGACGCACTGGTTGGCGCACGCGCTACACGCGCGTCTACGAACAGCCGCGCGAACTGACCGTTTACGCCATCGTTGAAGATTCGCAATCAGTGCAGTACGGCATGGTCAATCAGACGAAGAAACAGCTGGCGGCAAAGCTGATGGCATCGGTTTTGCTCAACGCCACGGCTCTCAACGATCTGAGCGGATACGCGGTTTGGTCGGGTGAGCACTTACAACGCTTTCGCAAACCTGCACCGGCTGGACATACGCTCTATGCGGCGCTGTCGTTCTACCTCGATAGCGAGCGCGAGAATGACGAGCTGCAACCGTCAGAGATATCCGGTTTGGGTCAGGCGCTGACGCGCTTGCCTGCTGACCGACGGTGTCTGGTCTTCGTCATCTCAGACTGCCTGGCATGGAGTGAGTCCGACCGCGACGCCCTCGACCAGGCTGCCAGTCAGCACGACATCGTTTTCCTCGTTGTCGGCGATTTGCGCGAGCGTGAACTGCCTGATGAGGGATTCGGTTTTCGCGATATCGAAGACATTCAGACCGGCAAGAAGGTCAGTGTTTTCCTCTCTGCAGAAGCGCGTCGGCGCTGGCAGGAGGATTTCGACCGCAGGCGAGAGGAAATGCGCAAGCGACTCGAAAATTTCGGTATCTCGATGGAAGAGTTTTTCACAGACCAGACCGTCGATGAGCTCAACGAGAAGATTGTGCCGGTTTTGGCTGGTCAACGCTCGACATAAAAGGAGAGCATTCATATGAAAATCAACTTTCTCATCGCCGCAACAGCTGCGATGTTTTTCACTGGTGGAACGGCTCTGTCTCAACAAAGCCCGACTCCGCCCGCGCCGGCAGCTTCGACTTCCGATACTGCATCCGCCTCGGCAGACGTCTGTGTTATCGGTGTGAAGTTGCAGGCAGGAGCGCCGCCTGGTGCGCCTGTTCTGCCGCCTGGCGCAGTCCCGGCTCCGGTCGAGACCGCACCGAAAGCGGTGCCTTCGCCTGCGGTTGTGAAACGGCCGCAGCCGCAAGGACAAGGCAAATCGCCCGGCGCCAACGCTGACAAGGCGCCAGTCCCTGGCAAAGAGGCTCAGCCTAAGCCGAAGGACCTTCCTGATGAAGTATCCGAAAGCTGCTTGAACGGTCAGATCGTCATCAACGTCTCCTCGCGGCCATACGGCTATAAAATTGGCGACGTCGCGCAGATTGAGATGGAGATCATTCTCAAAGGCGGCGCACTAGTCGATCTCGATCCGCTGCGGCAGGGCAAACTGGCAATTGACGAGAAGGCGAGCAATCAGTTCGAGGTGGCGGGCAAGCCGTTCATACGTGCTGGAATGGCAGATGGTGACAGGGCTTTTGATATCGTGGTGCCGGTGCGCACATTCGTGCCGTCCCCTGCCATCGGTTTTAGCATGCAAATTCCCTACGCGGAAGCTCCCGCTGCCGGCGCCTCTCCGGTTTGGAAAACCCTGTCGACGCCGGAGTATACGCTCTTGCAGTACATCGAGGACGTGAAAGGCTTCAAGGCTCCGATCGTCGAAGGTAATGTCGGCGGTGCGGTTCCGCGAATGCCGGCGGCTATACCGCCTTTGACCGCCGTGGCGACAATCTTACTGCTCACCTGGCCTGTCATGCTCATGCTGCGTTATGTCAATCGCGTGCGCAAGTATGAGGGTGTCGAACGTCGTGCCGCCGCCTGGCTGGCTTTACAGCGAGTGATCCGTTCGGGCAAGGAGCTCGGCTATGGAGACACCCACTACCGTCGCATGGCGGAAGTGTTGCGCAAGTATTTGCGCGCTGAGTGGCCGGGGCTGGAAGGCATGACGCTGCCGGAGATCGAGCAGCTGCCGGAGAGCCCGCGCTCGCAAGCGCTCAAGAGTGCTTTCCGCCAGTTCGATCGGGTCTTGATCGAAGGCGGCAAGCTATCCACGGCCGAGCAGAGTGAGTTGATCGAAACGATCGATCTGCTCGTCGAGCGGCCGCTATTCGTCTGACATGCCGGTTAAACCTGGCATAAGGAGCAGATCTTATGATAATTGATGAAATCTCAAAGACACTGCGGGCGGTGGCGATGGCTATTCTTCTCGGCGCCACGTGCGCGGCACTGCCTGCGCATGCGCAGCTCGTCAACGAGGCACCAAAAGTGACTCCGGCGCCGCCACCCGAGAGTGCGCCTGCCGATGGCACCAAGCCCGTCACGGCACCGCCGATGCCTGCCAAGCCGGCTCTAAAAGCTGGCAGTCAACCGCCGCATGGAACTCACAACGTCCAGGACGTGCCCACGCCGCCGGTGACGCCGGTAGAGCGTGCCATGCACAAGATCGACGACGGCATCGGTCACGCTCAAGCAGCGCTGGCTCCCATTCTGCCGGTGCTTTTAATCGGCGCGCGCATGGGACTTCTGCTGTTGGTGTTGATCGGTTATGTGGTCTTTCACGTGCTGCGACAGCGCCGACAAGCCGTCGAAGCCGAACAGAATAGAAGCCTCTCCGAGGCAGAGCGAGAGTTCGGCCGAGATGCCGACTGGAGTGCTCGCCACTCCAAGGAGGATTAGTCATGCTTCCCATGAAAGACAACTTGCGATATCGCGGCATTGCCGGTGTATCGGTGACAATCTTCGCGGTGAACGTCTTCGTCTATCTCTATGAGACGATGCTGGCTATCTCAGGGCGCATGGAATCGGTGCTCAGCCCCTGGGGCTCGGTGCACGACTCTTTTGTCAGCGGTCTGGCCTCGGGCGATCTCTCGCAGATTATGCACGCGGTTTTGACGCTGTTGAGCAGCATGTTCATGCATCAGAACTTCATGCACATCCTCGGCAACATGTGTTTCTTCTTCACCTTCGCTCCGGCGTTGGAAGCAAGGATGGGGCATCTGCGTTTCTTGCTCTTCTATCTGACGGCAGGCGTGGTGGCCACTCTCGCCTTCATGTTTACCGACCCGACAGGAGCAGGACACGGCATGGGCGCTTCAGGCGCTATTGGTGGAGTGCTCGGCGCCTACCTCGTCTACTTTCCTCGTGCTCGCATCAACGGCTGGAGTCCCTTACTGACACCGTTTACCAGTGTGGGAGCGTTCTTTCTCACCGACTTCTTTCTCATGCAATGGTTGTCCATCTGGCAGCAATCGCATATGGCGGCTGGAGAGGCAGCCGGGGTCGCGTACTGGGCGCATATCGGCGGCATCGCCTTCGGTATGATCGTGGGTGCAGTCATGGGTCTCAGCGACGCAGGGCGGCTGAAGCGGAAGGACATCTTCTTCTTCATCCTCGCTTGCGAAGTGGTGTGTTTGCCAATCCTGGCTAAACTCATGCTCCCGCGTGTTTCATTCGCGCTTACCGCTGTGCTGTCCGTTCTGGTTGGATTGCTCGTCTATCTGAAGCGGTATAAGCACGGATCGGCTCCCTGGTATCGATCGCTCACCACGCCGTTGACGACGATGCTGGTCGGATTCATGGTAGTTTGCGGTTTGGAGCAGTTCGTCGAGATGTGCCTGATACATGCTTCGGATTGGTACACGGTGCACGTTGGCGTCATCTCTGGACTGGCCATGCTGGGTTCAATCATCGTTGCTGCTGCCGCCAGTAAGCTGCCGAGGGTGAAACCTGCGATAGTGGTCGTGCCTGCACCGAAGGAAGGCGAGCGCATTCTTGGTGAGCAGGTGGCTGACCTGGTGATCGGCTTCTGCCGCTTAATTTCCGGATTGGTGATCATTCCATGCAGCAGCTTCGCTTTGGCAGTAGAGCGACTGACTGTGCGGCTCGGTCGAAAAGCCATCGCCGACGCGGTGAGCAAAGGCAGTTCGATATAATGGCTGCTTCTCTGTGGGAGAACCGGGTCTTCATCTGCAATAGGTGGACCCGGTTCTTCGGAAACGAGATTCTGACAAGTGTTGGAGGGAGAGACCAAATCTCAGATTTGGTCTCCCCTCCTCGGGGCCTGGACACTATATTCCCGCTCTGTTTTTGCACCGGACATACTATACGATGTCGGTGAAGCGCGAAAAAATGAGGCGGCGGGCGGCTTTATCGGCAATTGATAAAGTCACCCACCGCGCTCGAGTTCACTCAGTTATGCCTGCGCGATGTCCACCACCGTCGCCATCACCATCTTCACCACCTCGACCATGTACGGGATGTTCAGTGCTTTGACGCGGTCTCCGGTCGAGTGATAGTTGGGATTGAAGCCGTCGTCAGAGAATTCCTCGCTGACGAGCACTGCGGTATAGCCGTGGTCGAGGAAGCTGGACGCGTCGCTGCGACCTTCGACCGCCGTGTTGTGCGTGTCGACCGCATTCAGATTGAGCTTATAGCGCGCTACGTTGCGCACCATCTGCTCGACCAGCGCATGCGAGCCGTTCTGATTGTTGTTGTCGTGGATGTCGACGCGATTGCCAGGCTTGGCGCAGTAGCCGATCATGTCGATCTGAATCGTGCTCACCAGCTGCGTCTTGGCATTAGCAATCTTGTCCGAGTAGACGGCGCTTCCCCACAGCCCCTGCTCTTCGCCGGAGAAGTGGCACAGCCGCACTGTCAGACCAGGGTCGAGCGTTTGCAAGGCAAGCGCCAATTGCAAGAGAGCGACCGTACCGGTGCCATCGTCATCGGCGCCAGGAGCGACGCTTTCAGAGGTCCAGGTGTTGCCGGCGGTCGAATCCATGTGCGCTCCGAGAATGAACACCTTATTGGGCGTTTTCTTGCCTTTGATTTCGGCGATCACGTTGTAGAGCGTCTTGCCGCCTTTGCGGTACGAGTCGACTGTGACGGTGAACTTGTTGAGCTTGGCGTAGAACTGCTTCAAGTAATCGACCGTCGAGGAGAGACCCTTGCTATAGGAGTTGCGGCTGGTGATTTTGGTCGCGGTACCGTTGATGGTGACAGCAATCTCGCCGCTCAACTCCTTGAGCGCCTTCTCGATGTCAGTCGCCGAGAGGGCGTTCATCAGCTTAACCACACGCGGGTCGGCAGGCGGCAGGTTGGAAATATCAATCTTCGGCTTACGCAGGTTGCGAGTGCGCTTCACCTCCGAAGGATCGAACTTGCAGCACGGGCCTTTGCGCTTGGGGTGCACCGAAGAGATCGGCGTATCCGCCGAAATCGCGGTCAACATGACCCGCGTGCGCGACTTGAGCACGGCAGCAAGCACAATCAAAGCGAGAGCGACTATGATGCCGCTCCAGGCAAAAATGCTTAACATGGAGAACTCCATTTCAGCGGCTCCAGCCGCGTTTGCCGCCAGATGGCGGTGAGCGACCGGCGCAACTTGTCGCGTCAATCGCTGGAAAATCCCTGTCTCGATGACCGCTTCTCTACCGCCAGTTCAGACGACTGCCGAGGGCAGATGCACGAATTGCAGTAAGAGAAAGCACTACGAGAAAGTTTTGAATTCAGGGCGAGAAAATAAAGATCCCTTTGACCTTACCCGACGATGATCTGGGAAATCCAATCCAGTGGGATATATCTTTCGGTTATACGGGCGCCTTAAGCAATTGTCATCGGGGAAACCTATCGCCAATGTGCGCTAGCCACCGATTGCCGCGTGCCGGAACGCGACGAGCGCGCCCAAGACCAACGCGCTCGTCGCAATGCTCAAGGTCAGTCCAAGCCGCTCATCTCGCCATAGCGGCGGAAGAAATCTGCTTCTTTCAGGTAGCGGGCAGTGAGAGCACGCGCTCCCGCCGTGTCAGAGACGTCCATCGCCAACTCTTGTCCCAGCTCCTCCCAGGCTCTTCCGGTTGAGCGCAGCCGCACGTCGGCGACCAGGCAGTTGAGCATCGAGCATTCGATGTTCAGTCCACTGCTCTGATACTTCTCCGTCTTCTTCGCTTCTTGCAGGGCGCGCACGGCTACCACTGCGGCGTTCAGTGCAGAGGAAACATGCTCGCGCGCTAAATCCAGCTCGTGGCGCGCCCCGACGACAGCCTGCCGAATCAGCTCATACTGCCATCTGCGTTCGTTTTGACTGGCGAGGGCGGAGTCGAGGGTGGCGCCTGTTTCGCCGTTGCCCTCGCGCGGCAGCATCTCGATAAGCCGGCTTGCGTACTGGCGCTCATTGACGCCGCCCTTGCCGTTCTTGTCTTGTTTAAACGAGCTCAGTGTTCTATCGGCCGCAGCGCCTGCTTTGCTCAGCGCTTCCAGCGAGGCTAACAGGGCGGCGTTGGCTTCATCGCCTTCAAAGCGATACTCGACCACTTGCAAGCGCCGCCAATCTTCTTTGCCGAAGCGATGGTCGATGGCCTTCCACGGATGCACCGCCATTTCTGATGGGTAGCGGTTTTTGCCGGCAGCGTGCAACGTCAGCGCCAGCGCCTCGAAAGAGTCGCTCAGATGTTTATGTCCTCTTTCGTCAGCGGACTGCTCGGCGTGCACATGCTCTTGTTGCGGAGCTACTCTGTGCTCCTCTATGGCGCGTACCACTGCTGCTTCCAACAGCGAGCCGAGCCACTCCTCTTGCAACGGCAGAAGCACTTTATCGCGGTGCTGAACTGCCCGTTTGATCTCTTGCAGCAGTCTGTCGCGTTGAGTGGAAAGTGCGCTGCTGAAGTTGTAACTCCTGAACAGGAAATTCAAATACATGAGCGCCTGCTCGTCGTACTGAATCGAGAGTTGCTGCAATAATTGCGGCTTGTCGAGCGCGGCTTCGATCTTGGCGGTCCAGCGCGTCGGCTGCAACTCTTTGGCTAATGACGACACCCAGTGCACATGGTGGTCGAGATTGTTTCGTGTCTGTCGCACTTCTGCGACGGCACTGTCGAGGGCGACCACGAGCCCTTTCACCGCGCTGAAAGTGAGCGGTTGTTTTGGCATAAATACTCCAGCCTGCTTGAATGTAAGCGGGGACTGCGCAGGCAAAGTCCGCACTTCTTTGGTGCCCGGCAAAAGGCAGGTTGTACCCGGCTTTCGCTCTTGAGGCGGTTGGTTGCATCACTCGCCGTTGCTAACCTCATCCTGTTAAGCGGGCTCTTTCCACTGCCGAAAAGCAGAGAAAGGTCTTTTAGTGACTGAAGCGCACTGAGGAGTTGTTGAGGTCAGAGAATGTGAATGAAGCAATGCTGAAAACTTAGCCGGCATTACTGCAGCGAGTCCAATTGAGAAATGTTGCTGAGGAAAACATACAGGCATGGGCGCTTTGCCTGGATGTCAAGCGTGTAGCCGCTTTTGGGGCAAAGACACCTTGGTACCAGCAAAATCGCTTAGCGAAATCTCAGCAACGCGCTTTTCGTGGGGCTCTAGACCCCGTCACGCTGCGATCACGACTTGACCTACAATCCGAATTTGTACTCTGCCTGCGGCAAATCGGGCATCTCTATTTTGTTGCCCATGTCTACGGTTTCCCCTCGACCTTGCTGCTCGATTAAGAGCGGCACTGCATCTTCTTTTGCCATCAATTCCGGCAGATAAAGCAAGGTGCTGATTGCGTAGAGCATTTCTCGCAAAACTCTTTTTTGCGCTGGAAAGTTCAGGTTTGCTCGCGTTACTGTGACGCCAAGCAGCTTTGCTTTTTCGTTGCACCCCTCGAGAAGCAGTTGCTCTATGAGCGCCGCGCCTGTTAAACAGTCTTTGAGCGAGGCGTTGGCCACCAGGCTGAACAACTGATCATGCACAATCTTTCTGACGCGATCGGGTGTAGCGTTAGTGCGAACGTACTTGACCGGATCCACAACCTTCGCCATGTAATAACCGTCGGCTATCGCTCCGGCAACGTTTTCGATTGATATCGCCGGTAGTGGCAGGCGGGTCTCGCTGGTGGTTACTCTTTTCGTGCTTTCGCCAAAAGGAATTATGAAAACCCAGCCCGGTCCTGCCATGCGCACAGGCTTGCCGGAGCGCATAATTACTAGACGCTCGGAGGCAAGGCTGAAGCGCACGCAGGTACGCAGCAACAGAAGGACAATTGTCAGCCAGATGATAACGTTCATGCAGTACTCTCGAGCGGTCGGATACTACATACCCCCGATTGCTCGGTCCTGTACGAAATTAAGCTTGATCGCTGGCCTCGACGCTGAGCACGTAGGCCAGTGTCATGCCATCATAGCCCTTGCTGCCTACGGTTTGAATGGTGGTGGCAGTAACTCGTTTTTCCGTCGCTAACAGCTCGTTGAAGCGTCGCACTCCATGAACGCTGGTGTTCTCGCTGGTGGCATCGATAACCTCGCCTTTGCGTACGACGTTGTCCACTATGATCAAAGTGCCGGTCCGTGCCAGTTTTAAACTCCAGAGAAAGTATTCGGGAATGCGCTCCTTATCGGCATCGATGAAAATTAGATCGAACGGTCCGGCGCCCTCTTCGTGCAGATGCGGCAAGAGATCGAGTGCAGACCCCAAGCGCAGCTCGACTAGAGCGGATAGCCCGGCGTGGGCGATATTGGTGGCGGCCACCTTCTGGTGTCGTTCGTCTATGTCCAGGCTCACCAATTTGCCGTCTTCTTTCAAGGCGCTGGCCAACCAAATGGTACTGTAGCCACCGAGAGTGCCGATCTCGAGTATCTTGCGGGCGTTTTGCAGGCGAGCCAAAATGTGCAGCAGTTTACCCTGGCTGGCAGAGACGGCAATCGCGGGCAAGCCGGCATCGGTGGAGGCTCTGGTCGCGGCTTCCAGTGTTTTGTGCGGGCGCACCACCAGCTCGTTCAGGTAGTTGTCTACTGCCGACCAGATTTGTTCAGACATGTGTCTCTTTTCCTTTCCGCGCATCTAACATTGCCGTCATAGGATAGCCGATGCCCCGTGCGGGCATTACCGAGTGCGAAGGGCAGCCGGTCGACTGTTGCGGCTTCATAGGGGCTATGAGTTACAATTGAAAGAAGCAAAAAATTCAAGTTCGCCGCAATACTATTTTGAGGACTCCGTGCAGCATACTGGCTTCTCCGGTCAACTGTCACAGAACCATTTGCTCCGCCAAGTCATCCAGGAGATCCTGGAGCGAAGCTATGCTGGGGTCAGCGTGCTGGAGCTGCGTGCGGATGAGCCTGAGGTGAGCGGCAAGCTTTACTTTCTCGACGGTCATCACATAGTCGCGGCTACCAGCCGGGCGGAGGGACTGGCGGGGTATGAGCTGGCTCGGCGCCTGCTCACCGGCGCTTCCGCCAAATATCGATACGACATGGTGCCGTCCACCCAGGCTAGCCGCATTGACAGCGACTTGCACATTCACCTGCAGGCGGTCTTGAACAGATGGCCCGACCTACCGGCTGAGTATGGACCGTTGTTCGATGAATCAGCTCAGTTGGACAGAACTTCGTCCGAGCAGTTGTTGGTGCCGTCCCGCCCGGTAAGCGACTCTTCGGCGGAGAATCCGGTCAATGAATGGTTGAAGTCTCAGCCGGCATTTAAACAAGAGATTGTCGATGAGCCCGCTGCAAGCGTCGATGATGACAACCTGAACAAATTCATCGAGATCGACACGGATTTCATTCAAAGTCAGGCCAAGCTCAAAGCAAATCCTCCCAAAGTGCGCAGGTCTGCGCCCGCTTTCTTCTCGGGTTTGAAGTCGCCCGTATTCATTGCGCTGGGCAACTTTGTTTTGGCTGTAGCAATCTTTGTCGCGCTCGCCTTCGGCATCCAGTACTTTTTGGCTCACAACGGTCACAAGCCGCGTACGAGTTCGACGGTTGTGCCGGCAAAAGAGCGAGCGGCGCCAATAAAACCTGTTGTACGAAAGTCCCTGGCGCACCCGAGAGCTGTCGGGGCAAAGGCGCCCTCGGAGCCCGAACAGGCCGCGCCCAAACCCCAGGGCGAAACTACTTCAGCGCCTCAAGGAGCGACTGCACACCGCCACGCCTATTCGTCCGAATTTTAGCTTCGTATTTTCCCCATTTAGATCGCACAGATCGTCCTGTATCGTCTGATCCGCGCAAAGCTTCTAATGTATCTCTCAAGGTTTTCCAGACGATGACTTCGCCGTACGAACACGCCGATCCGGCTCATGCGAAACATAGCGACAGTAGGCAAGTCGTGCTGCAAGAGTACGTTGTGCAGGACGAGAAGTCGCTCAGCGACCTGGGCCGGCGGCTGCTCGCCGAGCAACAGCATCGAAAGCCAACGCCCC
Organism: Planktothrix sp.; assembly: GCA_036703195.1. Lineage (GTDB taxonomy): Bacteria > Cyanobacteriota > Vampirovibrionia > Obscuribacterales > Obscuribacteraceae > DATNPN01. The sequence goes on from DATNPN010000016.1 coordinate 15,080, forward strand.
ACGAACTTAACGTCTGGGTGCACAAGACGAGCGCACTCAGTGGTCTGAAGAGTAAAGAGCAGCAAGACGGTATCTACAGAGGCGAGCATTTGTGGATCGAAATGCCACAGTTGGCGTCCGGCTCGGCTGTGGCGAAGCGCGAGAGTGCGGCCGTGAAGAAAGTTGGCGCACCGGTTGCTGCGTCTGAAATCGCGACGGCGCCGAGAAAGACGGCAGGGACAGTCTACATAAAAGAGCATCGACAGCTGCCAAACGGACCGGTGTGCTCGGCTCCAGAAGTAGCGCAGATAGCCAGTTGGGTTACTCATAACGAAGTAGGCAAGGGCTCTCCCACTGTTTTCAATCCGAACGACCATGGACATGGCGTTTCCGTCGGACTGATGCAGTGGAATCAGAGGAAGGGAATGCTGCCCGATCTGCTCAAGCGCTTTCATGAGTCTGATCCGCGCAAATTTGATGCCATCTTCGGTAACAACGCTAAGAACGCACTTAGCGACAAGTGGGTGAGAGAGGCAGACTTTACCAGCGGTCCCTTAAGAGATGAGCTGGTGGCGTCGTTGCCCGCTTTTGCTGCTGTACAGTACAAGATGCGCGAAGAACAGATCCAAGTAGGTTGCAACGAGGCGTACGAGCACAATCTCACTGCTCTGCGAGGAACCGGAGTAGCTGCTGATCTTGTTAATCACCTCGGTCCGCACAAAACCGAAAAGTTGATCCATCGCGTTCCGGTCAACCTGACGGAGTCAGCGAGAATTGACTATCTCGAAAGGCTGGGTGAGCAGTTCGGTGTTGTGCGAATGACTTGGATCGACGCCAACGACAAACAGCTGTGGAGCAAGAAGTAGCTCCCTTACTGGTGTGGGAGCGGCACGACGTTTGGGTGCGGGCGTCTTTTCCCGACTTATTCATCCATGTAGTAAAGAGTTGGCGAGCCTCAAGCCAAGCGGGTAGCGCCGGACGGCTTCAATCTCTTTCTCATCTTTAACCGTGTGCTTTTGGCTACCGAAGCGAGAAGTTTGGTTGGAACAGCATGGATGTGCGCAGTTTCACCAATGCAGTGGCAGGCACGGAGCGGCTGGCCGAGTGCTGAGTGCGTTCAAGATGGAAGGGCGGATGCCAGGTTAGGCTGGTTTCGGGAGCACAGTCAGGCGGCGGATCAACCTCAGTGCCTGATTTGTATAGCGATAGGAGCTGGTGTAGCGCAGCCAAACACGTCTTGTAGAGACTTTGATTTGCACAGCTATTCGTGCGAATTCATGCATGATTGTTTCAGGGGAGAGGGAGCGTAATGCAATTGGCAGCTCCTTCTTGAACAGATGGAACAAGTTGTACACAAGGCCGTAAATGAGTAATTTGAACTGATTGGTATTTGCCTCATGATTGTTTAACCGGGCTGCGCCTAGGCTTTTGAAGTTTCTGATGCACTGCTCGGCTCGGCCACGCAGAGAGTAGACCTCGTCGTAAATGTGTTCTGTAGTGAATCCTTCAAGACTTGTGACCAGGTATCGACGCTTCAAACCTTTATCGGTAACGCGCGCCAGGCTGATTACGCGGCGCTTTTGTTTCCACTGCCTTTTTTGGCGCCTTTTGTCATTTTCTCCGAACCCATCTCCGGCTCGGTGTCTAAATTCACCGAGTTTGCGGATTTGTCTTTCATCCAAAATGGCGTAGGCATTTCTGCGATCAGCTTTAGGCTGCGCGCTGATTTCACGCAGCAGTTCGTGTTTCTTCTTGCTCTCGTCTTTGAACATCTGCTCGCCGAATTCTCGAGCGAACGCTTGTTCAGCAGCCCGATCGAACTGCTGAGAGCTGACATTTAGAGCATGGTCGCCTTTCAATCCGAGAATGTATTCGACACCGTTAGATTCACACCAGTCCATGATTTCTGGATTGTGAAAGCCTGCATCTCCGCGCAAAATGATCTCGACGTTCGGCCACGCGCGCCTGAAGCGCTTTACCAATATTCGCAGAACGTCTACCGTGATACCTGCATCGCTAACATTCCCGGGACGCAGGATAGGTGCGATCAGCCATCCATCTTGGTCTAGCACGAACAACGGAAAATACATATTGATTTCGTAGTGCCCGTTAAAAGCAATGTACTGTTGTCGACCATGAGCCTCGATGGCGCTTCCATCGAAATCCAGTGTGATTGATTTAGGTGGTTTTTTATGTTTCCAGATGTAGAACGAGATGAAAAAGCTGAACAGGCGCAGCAGCTCTCGCTTCGAGCGTGCGGTCAAAAACCGACTTATACTTGCCTGCGAGGCCGCATCCTGGTCGCCATCTGGTTCCCACCCCAGGCAGAACTTGAGTATCTTGTCCGCCTTGAATGTATTGGAGTCAATGCCATCGGGATACCCGGCAGCTGTGAGGAGAACCACCTGCCTGAGCAAGTTTTGGACAGTGTGCTTAACCTGTGCCGGAATACGGCAGTCTTTGATACATTTAGCGGCGCGTGCCAAAAACTGATTTGCATCGTCTACGAGTGAAAGGAGAACTAGCCCACCAAACGGGCTTACGTCCCCTCCAGCGAAATCTGCTGTAGCCGCATTCCCATTCTCTAAGACAAAATCAACTTGTTTAGACCCGGCAGCAGCGCTAGACTTTCCCACAGTTTGACTCCTTCATGATTTGGTCTTTTTGCTTCGTAACCAAGATTCTGAGCCATGTTTGGAGTCAACTCAATCTTTGAAATCCATTTTGAAAATTAGATTTGCCACAGCTACGGTACGTCTCGCACACTGCTTTTTTAAAAGGCTGTTTTAAAGCGCTGAAGAAGCCCGCGAGAAAATCGATTCAAGCGTTTCCGCCAAAACGACCATGAATAGTTCACGTCTTTTCTCTAGATACTAAGCGATATGGTATGCTGTTTTATTTTTAAATGGCACTGTATATGGTGGCACCGTGGGGAATTTTTTTAGTGAGAGAGGAAGGCCGAAGCCTTCCTCTCCATAGACCTAAATGCCTACCTGCTCCTGCGTGAGAACACGCTGCCGATCAGCGACAGGATGGCTGCAGCACCGACGGTGTGCCAGAAGCCGGTGAGAATGAGCCCGTGCATGAACAGGGAGACGACCCAGAGTGTGCCGGTGAGCAAGAACACTCCGAGAATGAAGAGGCCGAGGCGACCGCCGAGGGCGGCTGACGCGAATGCACCGACGGCGAGAAGCGGAAAGGTTACCAGAGCCAGGGTGATTCCGATAACGGTGATGAGCAGCGCCGTGCCGAGGGCATAGCCGAAGCCACCGTGGAATGCGATCAGCCCGAGCGCCGGAAGAACGAACAAGATCACCAGCGCCTTGAGCAGGAATTGAATGATTGTCGACATGTTTTTTTTCCTCACTTGCGGCAAAGCCGCGGGTTAAGATAGTGCGAACGCGAACATTCGCGCACGCAACCGTCACCGCTTCCAATCTTTCAGGTGCACCGCAGCCGCCTCATGAGGCAGAAGAAAGCGTTTGGGTAAACGGCTGTCTGGGCGGTTGCGGTGCACTCTGTAGAAGATTGAATGTGGACGAACGACTGCACCCTAGCTAAAGAAGCCGTGAAAACTAAAGCGACTATCATTTTTGTGACATCTTAAAAGCGCCGTGCCTGCCCGGTTTGCGCACTCGTGCTCTAATAGAAGACGAAGGCAGTGGGATAATCACCCAACCGCATTGTGGTGGCGTTGCTCGCGCGATGCTCTAGCTAGCCTGTGATTTTGGCGTCCGTTCCAGCGTCTACGGTATCGTTTAGTACGGATCGGCGAAAAAAGCAGGAGTGAAACCAACCCAATGGCGATTGGTTTCACTCCCGCTAGTTTATCTGCCCTGTGCCGGTGCTTACTGCGCCAGCTGTGCCTGGACCTTGTTCGCCACCTCCGCAGCCTGCTTGAGCAGTTTGCAGAGCTCTTGCGCTTGTTCCATCAACTTCGAGATGGGCATGCCGTGCTCGCTGCCGGCGTTGCCGGTGAGCAGAGAGACCGCTTCGCTGAACTTCTGCTTGCCGTAGAAGTCGCGAATCTCCCGCAAACGGTCTTCGATGGCGTCGCAAGCCCGTTTGACGAGCTGACTCATCTCGCCGTTCGTCGAACCACCAGTAGTGGCGGCCACTTCTGCGTGCAGCTTGCTCAGCTCGGCACGAACGCGCGGGACCTTTTCGTCCACGCTCGCCTTGGCGTCGAACTGCGCTTGCACCATGTTCATGGCCTGGTTGCGCACCGTCTCCGCCTGCTTGATCTCGCCGGCGATGACCGGGAAGTTGCCAGACGAAAGGGAGTTGCGAGCCTGGGACAGAAGCGACGTGCTCTGGTCGAAGAATTGATCCGGGTTGGTGTCAGGCGCGGACAAAGTCCACGTCGTGGCATCGCCGTCTCGAGGCTCCGACCAGGGACAACTGATGTTGGTCTCCCGAATGCGCGCCACCCGTTCTTGCTTTGTATTCAGGTCGAGATCGGCCGCACTCAGCTGCGCGACGAGCGAAGCGGCATCTTGCAGCTCTTTGGCAAGGGCGCGAATCTGTTTGTCCAATTCGTCGCAACTACGCAGCGCCTTGGCGGGGTCCATGCCCACTGCGTCTTCGACCTGCTTGCGCACGGTCTCAATGGCATCGACGCGCCCGTGATAGGGCGAGTATGCGATCTGCTGTTTGCTCAAAGCCTCGTTCTGCGCACCGCATGCGATTTGCGATTGCGCAGCAGCCTGCAGCCTTGTGTAAACAGTGTTCGCCTGTGCCAGTTCATCGCTCAAACCCTTCACCTGACGGTCGAGCTCGGTGCACCGCGTCAGGGCTCCGAACGGGTCGGAGTTGATCGTGGTTGAGACCTGACCGCGCACCACGTCGATGGAGCCGCGACGGTCCTTGTAGGGCGAGAACGTGATGCCCTTCTGCTCAAGCGCTTGGCGCGCTTGGTCGATGGAGGAAAGGTCGGTCTCTGCCTTGTTCAGGCGAGCCTGCACTTTTCCGGGACCTTCCTTGATCGACTGCAGGCTGTTGCGAATGTCCTGAATCAGACGCTCGCAAACAGTGCACAGATAGGAAGGCGTGTACTGGGGCGCCTTGGGCGCGCCCGAAGGAATCTGGACGATGAACGCGGCCGGGTTGATCTCTTTGATCAGGATCGGCTGCTCGAGCGTCTTGATGGCGCGCCGAATGGTCACCGTCTTCCACATCCCTTTAACGTCGAGTAGTGTCTCCGCTGTCTGCACCACGTGCGAGGCGGAGTTGTACGCGAAGCTCAGGGCTGTGTACATTGATTTGATGCTGCGGTACTTCGCGAGTGTGTCGCCGAGCAGTTTGTCCGCTTGCGGGTCTGCCGTTTGCGAGACTGCACGGGAAAGCATGGGCTCTTTGCCGAGTTCGACAAAGCCGGCGGAGATCGCGTTCAGTCGGGTACGCCAGCTCTGGATGCCGGTGATGCCGCTCAACTTGTCGGTCTTCCATTTGTCCTTGCCTTCGAGAATCGCGAAGCCAGCATAAATCACAGCTGAGGCTGCGCTGAGCGCAACCAGCAGGATTACTGGCAAAATTTGCTGCATAACGATCCTCCGATTCTCACTTGTTGCTGTTCACGAAGTAGTACTCCGAAACGCACCAGATGATTGAAAGCACGCCGCCGCAAGCCGTGCCGCTCCAGAGCAGCTCGTGGGCTTCGGGCCACTTGTGCGCGCAACCCGCGGATATGCCTGCCATGACAAAGCCGAGACAGCCTATCAATGCCAGGACCGCTATGCTCGCACCAACGATGTGGTCGGGGACTTCTGACCGCTTCTTATTGCCGAGCATCTCTTTCATCTGGTAAGTCGTGATCACCCAGATAAGGGTGAAGATGGCGCCGCTTCCGAGGGCGCCCCACAGATAACCGAGAGCATTGTCCCAGTCACCGCTCATCGACGCGATGGTGCCGACCAAAACGAAGCCTGTCACCATAAGCGTGCCGATCAGTTTCAACATTCTACTGATGGTTGTATCCATATAGTTTCAACTCCTTCAAAATGGCGCTGATTGAGCGCCTAAACAGAGCAATGGCGGGTTATTTTGCAGCAGAATCGCGCAGCGTGCGCTGCTCGTCCAGCCGCTTCCGCAATGCGGTGAGCTCTTCCTGGCGTTTGCGCGACTTGAATTCGCGCTCGGCAGGAGTGCCCTGAGCGTCTTCGAGCTTGGCGCGTGCCTGCTCGTACTGCTCGTGCACCGCGTCGCTCTCTTGTTGGAGTGCACCACCTGTGACACCAATAGAACGGGCTGCTTCGATCACCTTGGCCGCGTTTTCCGACACGGTGGTGGCCTTCGATTTGGCTTCGTCGGACTTGACCTTCAGTTCGAGCCCGCGCAATTCCTGACGCGCCTTGACGACAGCGCTGCAGGATGCCTGCACGGCTCCTTCCAGTCCCTCGACGATGCCTTGCTGGATCTCGATCTCGTGCTGTTTGTCTTGCACCAAGCCGAGGGTTTCGTCGATGGCGGTTTGATCCGCTTTCTCGTCGGCGGCTTTGTAGTAAGTCTCCTCGGCGCGTGCCAGGTCATCCTCGCGCAACATGAGCACATTGCGCTCATGGAAGAGGCTGCCTTGCAAATCTTGCACTTTCTCGGAGGCTTCCTGGATGATTTTCTGAGGACCTGCAATCAGCTTCAGTTCTCGTTCGATGGAAGTCGTCGTCGCGTTCTGCGCTTTCTTCACGCCGATGTGCATGAACAGGAATACCCGCTCACGTACGGTGTTGGGCACGAAGAGAAAGGCAGCCACAGCGAAGGCGATTATAAGAACGATGATGAGCGGAATGGGGTCTGAGAAGATGTGTTGAATCATACTCGTCCCTTTGACTAACGGCACGGCGTGCCGTCTTTAAATGAGTCCTTCGCCCTCAACGACAGCCGGCATGATGCCGACTTCATCTTGCCTACAAAAAGAAAAAGGCAACGAAAGTCGTTTGTGGGCACATGGTCAACTGAGCAAAAACAGCGCGGCAGCCCCGGCACGGACGCGGTGAAGCGTTGGTGCACAGGGCTGCCGGCTGTCACTCATCGAGGCGATGAAGCTTGCGCTTCATGCCGTCGAGTAAGTTACTGCTGGGTCGTCGTGGTGGACGGCGCAGCGGCGGGGGCAGTGGTGCCCTTGCGCGCGGCTTCCAGACGAGCCTGGAGACTGCTGTTACCCTGAGCGGCCTTGGCGGCTTCGAAAGCCTGCTCGGCCGGGGTGCCCTTGGCGTCATCGAGACGAGCCTTGGACTGCTCGAACTTCTCGTTCACCTTGTCGCCGGCGGCGTTGATCTTCGCA
>DATNPN010000037.1:0-858170 GCA_036703195.1 Planktothrix sp.
CACGCGGTGTCGCTGTGTCAGGCTTTCGCCCATTGCACAAAATTCCCCACTGCTGCCTCCCGTAGGAGTATGGGCCGTGTCTCAGTCCCATTGTGGGTGATCATCCTCTCAGACCACCTACCGATCGTCGCCTTGGTAGGCTTTTACCCTACCAACTAGCTAATCGGACGCAGGCTCATCTTCAGGCGAAATTCTTTCATGTACCAAACTGTCGTAAAGTACACATATGCGGTATTAGCAGTCCTTTCGGACTGTTATCCCCCACCTAAAGGCAGATTCCTACGCGTTACTCACCCGTCCGCCACTGGGTATTGCTACCCCGTTCGACTTGCATGTGTGAAGCACACCGCCAGCGTTCGTCCTGAGCCAGGATCAAACTCTCCGTTGTCAAATGTCCATCAGGAGTACTGATGAACAGAAAACGTTTGTTTGCCTGCTCGAATGTTTTGACAGGCGCCGTTCATGGCTATTCAGTTATCAGGGTTCGAATGTGGCGGCTCAGAAGAACCGCTCACGAGGTCAAATCATACCAACACTCTATCGCTGGTGTCAACTTCGCTAAACAGCCCGCAGTGCCCGTTTTAGTGATATATCAGCGATTAGCTAGATATATGATCCCTTAAGATTCAGTTTCGAGGCGGTTAAACGAAAGGCGTGAAACTTAGTGTTCAAGCTGGTTTCGTTAGGACCGGCATCGCTCCTGATCCTGAAGAGGATACAGGCGAAGGATTCGAGATTATCGATTCCTTATCTCGGCTGCTGTGCGCTCAGCGAAAAATTCGCTCGGTGCGCATTTGCAATCGTCAACCGATTCAACAACTACATTATAACCACATCCCCAATTACTTTGCTTCGGGTGGGAGCGCTTGTGTAAATCTTAAGCGGCACTTATGGCGAAGACAGCCAAATATGCGGAATTTCGCTAGATCGATTTGTGAACAATGCATGCCGAACTGTGCATCGTGCCCAAGAAACCTCAGCGAAGATTGGCGGAGATAGCCGTGTTTGAGGTGTATACGATGGAGCGGGCAGCATTACTTGCGGCGCCCCGTTCACGAACGTTGTGCGGGCTGGCGCTTGCGAGATGCGACTGATATATGCAGCGTAAATGAGGACACTGCCGCAGCGGTGTGCGGAGAGTGGCGCTGGTTCATGCTCTTACTTCGACGGGCTCGACGCCGCCAAGCAGCTGATATATGTAGGGAAATCTATGACGCTGGTGAGCTGCGGCTAATAGACTTGGCGGGCGAGCATCTCCGCGGAGAATTTTTTGCGGGCGCCGGTGATGATAATCAGTTCGGGACCCCGTGCCTGACATAAGAGGAATCCGCGATCGAGCTTGATCACTGTGCCGGTTTCGCTGGGTACGTGCTTGGCGCCCTGCAGCTGACTGACGTATTGCGTCAAGGCGCGCGTCGCTGATGCGTCGTTATTGTATTGGAGGCACAAGAGCTTGAGCCGGTCAGGATAAGGCGATTCAAACTTGTAATCTGCCACCGCTCCGCCCCGGGCGTTATCGAACTGAAGTGCACCTATATAAGGAGCGGGAAAAAATCGGCGCACCGACGCCGGTCCCATCACCAGCTTTTCAGTGCCTCTGACGCGGTCGATAACCGGCAGGTGCGCGACTGCTGATGGCAAGCTGCCTCGTCCGGTGATGACGTGCTCGATCTGATCGGCGAGTGAACGAACGGCTTCTTTGCTCTCATCATCATCTTCAGAGGTTCCATACACCTCTATAAATTCGTCGCCCTTCCAAAACGAGATGCTCTGGTCATCTTCGCTCGAAGCATCGCCCCGGGTGACCACCGTGGATGCGCCTTGTCGCAGCAGATTGTAGGCTCCATAAGCTCCGTCGGACGAGTTAAAACAGTATGCCTGAACTAGAATGTGGCGCTGTCCGCGCTGGTACTCTCTTTTTGCCAGGCTCTGGCACTGAAATTCCTGCAAAATCGCCAGGTGCTGCGGATCTGCATCATCCAGACGTGTCAGCGGCAAGTACTCCACATTGCCTACTGCCGGCGGCGCCTCGCCGATGTAGAAAAGACGAGTCTTTGTCGGTGCCCATCCGGTCATGGCGATCGTGGAGAGAAGATACGCCAGGCTATCTCCTGTCTTGACGCCGCTGCTCTCTGAAGATGCACTGCTGATTGAAGATGCGGCCGCACCGGCAAAAGGAGTGCTCACGGCATGTTGTGCAGACACCCTTCTGGCAGGGGCGGCAGGTGGCACAGATGGCGACGCCAGAGGCGCAGCGCTGTTCGAAATCGGCTCAGTACGCTCACTATCAGAGTCAATGCCCGCGGACAAAGCCGGACAAGCGATTTGCAACGCTGCCAGGCAGATGGCGCCGTAGACAAGATCTTTATATTTTGCGCGATGCACGAGTAAATCTGCGGGTTCTGACGGAATGGCAAGAGTGTAGCACGCTTGGTTGGGCGCTGGTGATACATTACTGCCACTGGAGCTGTCGACTGCCGCACCATATTTGGTGACTTGAACTCGAGCACTTGTGCCAGGACGGAGGCAACTCTTTTGGCGCCCATTTACCAGCTCCCGTTTTATGACTTTGTTACAACTTGATGGTAAATTCAGCTGGTCGTTTCATCACCGCCACGATGGAGCGTCCCCAGCCAGTGGACTTTCGGTCCACCACCGCGTATGAGTGAAATGACCGGGCGACTCGAAGCCATAGAGTCACGCACGCGCAAAATCGAGGAGGCGACCAGCCTCCAAGAGATGATGTCGTCGATGCAAGAGTTGCAGCGGGAGCTGGCGAAGCAGAACGCCAAGCACAATCCGGCTGCGTCGAAGGAGATCGTGAAGAAGCTGCAGGCAGATGGCTTCCCGATGTTTCAAATCGACTCTGCCGGCAATATTTCGATTTCCGCACGCAGCAGCCACTCGCAGACGAGGGTGAAAAACTCAGCGGAAGGTGTCGACGTCAGCTCCTTCCAAGATCGCATTGATTGGGGAAAAGCCAGGCACGAAGTGGATTTTGCCATGATCAAAGCGAGCGAAGGCAGCACCATAGCCGATGCAAAGTTTGCCAGCAACTGGGACAACACCACTAAGGCTGGTGTCATGCGTGGTGCGTATCACTTCTTCCGCCCGAAAACCGATGTGCAGGAGCAGGTGCAAAACTTCTGCGCACCGTTCAAGCATCATTATAATGGAGACCTGCCGCCTGCGCTCGATCTGGAAGATGCTCACCTATGGAAAGGCATGTCGCAAAAACAAAAGATCAAAGAGATAAATGAGTGGATGAAGGGCGTCGAGCATGAACTCCATGTTCAACCGATCATTTATACCAATACTAATTTCTACCAGAAGGTGCTGAAGAACACAGCAGAACTGAAAAAATATCCGCTCTGGATCGCTGACTGGCGCGATCGGTCCACTCCCGAAATACCCAAACCATGGCAGGGACAAGGCAAAGAGTATCTGTTCTGGCAGTATGATGCCTTCGGCAAGATACCGGGCGTTTCTGGGCGTGTCGATTGCGACTACTATAAAGGCACAATGGCTGAGTTGCGCAATATCATCATCGAGCAACGAAAAATAGCTGCCGGAGATGAAGCGGCAGTCGGGCACTTGCCGGCTCCCCGGCATCGCCACCCGGACAAACGCAACGGGCACGAATGACTGTGGTAAAACCCCCATGGTTTGCGGTAAATCCCACAGACGGGCGGCATGAGAACCCGTACGATTGGGTTGGCATTCCAGTAATGTCCAGTTGACCGCTCGCGATGAATAACCCATTTAACGATATCGAGTCTATCGATTCGCATTCAGCCTCCAATGGCGACGCAGCCGGCATTGCCGCTGAACTCTGGTCGAATATGGCCGGCAAGAATTTAGGTGCCGTCGAGTACTCTGTCGGGCCCCGCCCGCATAATGCTCACGGGCGCGCTCAACCGATTGAGACGCCGATGCCACCGACGTTTAAGACTGCACCGACTCAGTTGAAGATCATCGAGTCGACTCCGGTCGAGTCGCTTGCTGTCGAGCAGCTGGGACAAGAGGCTGCACCGGCTCAACTGCAGGCATATGTCGAGCTGCTTAAGTCGACCAATAATTTGCCGGGTGACGTACTTCAAGCAGGCAGCAAAATTTCATTGCCGGGCATCACGCTCGGGGGTGATCTCGCCGTCATGGACAGCAAAGGCAACCTCACCATACACAGTGCCAACAATACTTCGATTTACTATGCTGATACATCCGGGTATGCGCGGACGGATGCTGCCGCCGACGGAGCTTATTCGGAAACCAACTGGGGACCGCGCCCCGATCACGATTTTGGTGTGGTGCACTCTGCCGATGGTCAGATTCGTATCTTCAACTCAAATGACCAAATGAGTGGATTCGTTGCATTCAAGAACGACGAACTGAAGTCTGCCCGTTCTTGTTTGCTGGAATCGGTTGATAAGCATACCGACAGCCTTCACGAACGAACTAAGTTCATGGCCGATATGGCGAAATTTGAAAACCGCGCGTCTCGCTGGAAGGTTTCCTCTCAGGATATCGAAAATACCTACGCGCAGGTCGACAGAATACTTAACGGCAAGTGCAAAACTTCGCTGACAAGCGCCCAACGGACCCACATTGCGGAAGAGCTGATGGCTCAGCTGGGAACACCAACAATCGTGGATCAAGGACGCCATAATACTTGCGGTGTTACCTCGCTGCAGGTGCGCACGCTGCTGCGTTCGCCGAAAGCAGTGGCCAAACTAGTTGCTGATGTTGCTCTGACCGGCAGCTACACGGACAGCTCTGGCATATCGGTGAAGACTGATGTGACACCGCATGTAGATGCAGTGCCTTTTCTGACTATCGATGGATACCGCAGCCACGCCAGCGAGTTGTTTCAAATGACCGCTATCAATCTTTATTTCCAGCGTCAGCATGCTTCCGATCCAAAATCCGATCAGTTGGTTTATCGCATTCACGGCAAAGATGACGAAATGTTGGACTATTCCAAAGCAGGTGTTGGAACGCAAAAATCTCCAACAGTGATGACAGACAGACCCTTAATGACCGACGATGCAATGCTGGACTTGAGCAATGCCATCACGGGCAAGGAAGAGACGGAGGTAATAGTAGGGCACAAAGATTCTATTGTGGAGAGCAAGCCCGGGCGCGTGCCGACCTTCCAAAACGAGCAAGAGTTTGCCAACATGTTGCAACGGCTGCAATCCAGGGACAAACTTCCCGTTCTCCTCAGGGTCTACAGTGGTGACGATCCATTTAACACTGACGCCGGTCAAGATGCGATCGACCCGCATGCGGTGACAGTCTTGAGCTACACTCCCGGGGAGCCTGCGATGGTGGAAGTGGATAACAGTTGGGGATCACTCAACGATCATCTTGGTGCTCGCGCCGTTCCGCTCCATCAACTTTATCTCGCCACTCTGATGGAGGGTTCTCAGGAAATCCGAGATACGCTCACTGCCGATGCCAGCGCGGCAAAGAGCAGAGGCAATCTGGATGCGTACTCGGCGCTGGAAGCAATTCACCAGGATGTATATGCTGGGGCTCTTTATACCGATCCAAAACTGGTGGCGAGGCTCGATCAGATAATCTCCGAGACTGGCGATTTCTGGACGCGACACAATATACCTGCCGATGATCCATCGCACGACAACGTGCTCAACAAACTTGATGATTTGTTGAATCACATAGAGGTAGGCGATGAACTAAAACTGGAGAAGACTCAATATGACCATCACGTCATCGATGAGGACCAGTTCGAAGACATTCTTTTGCTCAATGCTAAAGAGCTCTCTAATTGGAAGTCAATCAATATCGATCACCACCCTTCTTACACAGCCGATGCCGTGGCAATATTCCGACAGGGGCGGAAAAACTTCCTCCAGTGCATTGCTGATCTGCCCGCGGACAAGCGAGCTGGCTTTATGAGAAAGTTAGCTGGCGATGCATCTACCTTCATCGAACTGCAGATGGGACCAACAAACTTCAAGCGATAACCAGGTTGGACTCGTCTTCGATTGATTGTAGCCACTTCGATTCTAATTGTTGCACCACATCGGGATTGGTCGCCATTCTTTGCTGATACTGTCTCAATTCGCGCCATCGCTGGGCGCGCAAGCTGCTGCTAAACTGCCTCTGCTGCTGTGCTGCCTCTATCAACACCGAGGCCAGCGCACTGGCTGTTGATGTCCAGGAAAATTTTTTCGATTGCTCCAACCCTGCTTCGATCAACGTCTGTCTCACCGACTGATCGCGAACTTGTTTTAGCGCCGCTGCCATTTCCCCCGCATCATCAGGGTCTACGTATCGCGCTGCGTTTCCCGCCACCTCAGGAATGGCGCTGTTGTGGCAAGTGATTACCGGGCATCCGCATGCCATCGCCTCGGCAATTGGTAAGCCAAATCCTTCGTAGCGCGATGGATAACCGAGAGCGAGCGCGGCGCTGTATGCCGCGACAAGCTCGTCATCGTCAATGACGATATTCTGAACATTGAGATTGACGGCAAGCTCCTTTAAGGGCGCTTCGAGCGTGTGATGACCGCCGCAGCACACGATCTCGTAGTGATCTCGATCTTCCAGGCGGCTAAACCCTTGGAAAAACAGCTCCGCGTTTTTGTATTCATTGCGCCGACCGACTGTTAAATAAAACGGCTTGTTGATCTTATATTTCTTTTTGAAACGCGCGATCTGCTCGGCGTCGGCTGGTCGAAATTTCGCATCGATGCCGTTGTAGACAACCTCGATCGGGCGATTAACGGTGAGCGGATAGAGCCTGTGCAAATCCCTTACTGTGTTTTCAGAAACAGAAGCGAAGGCGGAGGCGTGGTTGGTGCAGTAGCGCTTTTCTTCCAGCCATACCTTGTCATTGCCGAACAGCTCCGGAATTAAATCGTGTACAAGGTAAACGGACGGTGTCTCGAGTGGTGTCGTCAAAAAAGTAGAAATGAAAACATCTGCTTTGACAAAACGGCAAGCCGCCTCGAGTAAAGCGCTCTCTACGGCGGCATATTTCGAGTGATACTCTTTGATTCGCAGGTACCCGCCCAGCCCATGCAGTTTAGGTGCCATACCGTTTCTGTCTAAAATGACGACATGACGTCCGAACGGTGTTCTCGACCACTCTTGTAAAATCTGCAACCATACGCGCGAGATACCCTGGTGCCCGGGAAACTGAAAGAAAATGGTATCGAGCGCGATTATCAGCGGCTTGCCGCCAGATGGCGTTCGAGAGTGGCTCTGCATGAGCGTTGGCTCCTGGCTGCGTGCGTGCCATTCTATACCGGCTCGTCGTCGTGAGGGCATAAATTCGGGACATTGCCTGGTCTCTTAGCAGTTTCTAAGCAACTAAAGGCGCGGCGACACGATAGATTTAAGTGATGGATGTTTGTAAGGATCTGCAATCGACTACCTACGTTCGGGAGTTGCTGACAGCAACCCCGGAAGGCAACTTCATTTTTGATATCAAAGATGAGATCGTTGGCTGGAGTCTTGCATATGGACGCTGGGAGCCGGCGGAAAGTCTCTGGATAAAAACACTAATCCGAGAAGGCGATTTTATTGTTGACGTGGGCGCTAACCTCGGATGGTTTACTGTCGTGTGCGCCCGGCAAGCTGGTGACAACGGTTTGGTGCTGTCCTTCGAGCCCGAGGCCGCCAACTTCTCGCTGTTGCAGCGCAACGTGGAGATCAACGGAATGTCGTCTCGTTGCACTCTGCAAAACATGGCTCTCCTCGATGCGAAGCAATTGTGCACGATGGAGAAATCCGAGACGAACCACGGCGATCATCGCGTCCGCTTTGTGCCTGTCGAGCAACTCGATCAGCATCTTTTCGATGAAGATAAGCGTGCCATTGTCGGTGCGGCGGCCACCACTCTCGACAGCGTCATCGAAAGCCAGAAGCTGACTCAACGTCCCATTCGTTTTCTGAAAATGGATACGCAAGGCTCAGAGATTTTTATACTCAGAGGCGCGCGGCAGACTCTGAAAAATGTGGAGTATCTGATTTGTGAATACTCTCCGTACTTTATTAAACGCGCTGGACTAGCGGACAATGACTTTGTCGATTGCGTCCAAGATTCATTTACGGAATTCGCGCGTTTCAACAGTCCGCCTTTGACATATCAGCCGATTGCTGCATTTGCTAGTGAGTTGGCGATATTTGCTCAGGAGCGCGCCGGAGCCGACGGGCAGTGTATGTATGTCTTTCGTAAAACAGTACCGCTTCAAACCGTGCCCGCCTCAGATGGTCACTCTAACAGTGCTGACTGGTCTGCCAATCTGACTCTCTCTCCTCGGTTTGAGCGAAAGCGAGCGCGTGTGAAATCACAAGACGAAGAGCTTTTCTGCAATGGCGGATGGTTTGCCACCACTTTTGACAGAACGCTCATGCAGGAGCGCTATCCAACTTGGCTAGCAGCCCTCTCCATTCACGCTCGGCGGCGCGGAACTGTCATTGTCGAGACTGGTTGCCAAACTAAGGGACAAGAGCAAGGACAGTTAGACAGTACTGTGGTGCTGGCGAAGTTGGCAAAGTCGTTAGGCAACAGCTATGTCACCGCAGTTGACGTCGATCTCAAAAATTTGAATGCTGCTAAACAACTCGTCTACGCAGCTGGCGCTGCAGACAAAGTTTCGTTTTTCCTCTGCGACTCGGCGGAGTTTCTCGCGCAGTTCATTGATCCAATCGACCTTCTTTGTCTGGACAGCTTTGACTGGTCAACTGAACAATCTCGTAGCTCTCAGTGTCAGCAGCATCAGCTCAAGGAGCTCATGGCTGCGTACGACAAACTATCACTGGGCGCGGTCGTAATGCTAGGCGGCAACGACTTTCCCGAGGGCGGAAAGACAAGATTGGCAAAGGAGTTTCTCCGGCAGAGAGATTGGTTTTGCCTGCTCGATCTGCAGCAGTCCGTCTGGATTCGCTCTATTGACTGTTGAACTGCGAGATGGGTGCCTTGAGTCAGCTTGATACGATAGCTCTAGATAGCCATTCAGACGTCGTCTGGATTTTGCACAACCGCGAGCGATTGACGTCGCAGTTCGTGCAAAACGTGTTGTCACAGCATCAGCAGCGTCAGTTCGACCTTGTCCGGACTGCAATTGTGCTGGGAACCATTGTCATGCTCGTTCCAACTCTGGGTAATGAAGTACCTATCTCGTTGCTGGACGAACTGCGTTGCCTAAATGAGGATCCGGCAGTTTGGCACAGTTTGGCCTTGATCCTTCTGATGTCCAGCCAGAGCGAAGAGACGCTGTCTTGGTTGCAGAAAGTTATAGCTGATGGCGAAGGTCAACCTATCTCACTCCATCTGCTCGAGTTCATCTCGGAGTGGATGCCGGGACGATTGGAAGAGGATGCCTTGAAGATATTTCAGCAGCGTCATGGTGCATCAGTGGAGCTCACCGAGATTTTGGAAGCTGAAGCTTTCCGCAAAGGAGGCAGAATATTTCGTCCGAAAATTGTCATCGACTTTTCCAATCTGCTTGGCGATAACAAGCGCTTGCTGGTTGTGCACAACATAATAGATGGACAGGGCGATGAGATGCTTCGCATCTATCCGCTCTTGCAAGCTTTTCTCGACGGTTTTCGCGGACTGGAGATTACGCTGTATACAGACCGCGTCTTTCTGTACGATCACCCCAGAGTAACTGTGCGGTCGATCGCTGACAGCGAAAGCTTTGCCTCTGAGGTGGAACAACCTTGGCAGGGGCTGATCGATTTCTTCGAACCGTATTTATCAACGAACACTTACAATTTGACCGTGCAGCGGCTTTTGGAAAAACGCGTTGGCCGTCACCTGCCGCCATTGTTTATCTGGGTCAATAAAGGTCGAAATAAATTTACCTATCGCTCGATCATAATCGACGGAAAAGAAGTAACTGATGTTTTAGAGCTGAAAGACCAGCGCGTGGTTCGCAACTATGATACGACAATGCGCTTGATTCAATCGTTCAATTTGCCGCTGCGTATCGGTGAACAACAGCCAAGAGGCGGACTTATTCAAACTGCGACCGGCAGACCGGATCTGGAAGAGCGTTGGCATAATTTAAAAGAGCGTCTCTCCAGTGATGGTACCACTAGAGAGATAGCGGTAGTAAACATCTTCGGCGGACAGTGCGCATCTAAAGGATTTACCACTTCATCATTTTCGCGTCTGGCAGAGATTTTAGAGAGCCTGGTCCGCGAGGGGTACGGGCTGCTTCTCATCACTAATGGGGAAAAGTGGGGCGGCGCTGATGCGGTTGAGGAGCTGCTCGCTCAGGTCTCGGCTGATGTACGGCATAAAATGTTGATGGTGCCGATAATCGAAAATCGGCAAGAGCACATGCGGCAGATCAAGTATTTTGTTGGCTGGTGCGATCTTGTCGTGACCGTGGAAGGATTTATGATGCACCTCGCTTACCTAATGGGTAAACCGTACAGAATGTTGGATACGCCGCGGTCATATAGAATCGTATGGCATCCGTTCGGACGCTCCATGCGGCAGGGCCGCTGGTGGCCGCCAGACCGACTGAGGGTGCGCGAAGAAATAGTTGTGCCGAGAAGCAACGAGCGTCCTGGCGCCATAAAACCGATTCACAATCCCGATAAATCGATCTTGCAAGCCGCATTTGTTCTCTGGTCTAAGTTAGCGGATCCTAAATCAGGTGAGGCACTGAAACACTTTATGATGAGCGAAGATCACGACATTCGTCGATGGTTGGTTTTGGCGCTCGCTGAAATCAACCCGCTACATTTTCGTCAGTTTTTCGTAAATGCGCTGGATGACTCTAACCGGAAAGTTCGCGCTGCCGCGGCAAACATTCTCATAAGCTGCGACAGAGATGAAATCGGCGAGAAAGCAAATGACTGGCTGAATGAACTGCGAGCCTTTCAGTATGTGAGAGAGTGTCGCTACTACGACGCAGCGGCGCTGGGAGCTCCTGCACTGCGCGCCCTGCGCGCTTGTATCAACGGAGACGAGCCGGAAGTGGCACGCGATGCGGCATTGGTCTTGGAGACAATTAAATGACTTTACGAGAGAAAGTACTGATACTGACGCCAGTAAAAAACGGGGCGCCATACATAGCCGGTCACTTCGAGCGCTTGAACGGACTCAGCTATCCGCACGAGCTTTTGTCCGTGGGTGTGCTGGAAAGTGACAGCGTTGATAACTCGATGGCTCTCTTGCAGCGCATGAAAGATGCGTACGAAGTGAATTTCAGGAGTGTCACCTTATGCAAGAGAGATTTTAACTTTCACCTGCCTGCCGGCGTGCCAAGGTGGGCTCCGTCTGTGCAAATCCAGCGACGTTCGATTCTGGCGCGCTGTCGCAACCATCTTCTCTTCAGCGCGCTCGATGACGAAGACTGGGTTTTGTGGTTGGACGTTGACGTGATCCGATATCCTCGCGATTTGATTGAACGGCTTCTCTCGTTCAACAAGGACATTCTTCACCCTAACTGCGTCAAGGAGCCTGGCGGACCTTCGTTTGATTTGAACGCCTGGAGAGACCACGGCAAATTGCATCAGCACGACCTTCGCGGAGGCGACGAATTGGTGCCTCTAGATGCCGTCGGTGGCACGGTGTTGTTTGTGCGGGCCAATTGTCACCGAGATGGATTGATTTTTCCTCCATTCTTATATGGTAAACAAAACTCCAAGGTCAGGACCAATCGGCCTGATTTTGACGCTCCCGACGAGTCAGGGGAGATCGAGACTGAAGGATTCGGAATTCTTGCATCGGATATGAATCTTCAATGCTGGGGTGTGCCGAATCTCGAGGTCCAACATGCCAACCGCTGACCCGCCCAAGCGAGTTGCTTTCGTCGTTCCGGCATTACCATCCTTCCGTGGCAACGGTCTTGTCATGCGGGCGGCGGCTACATTGAAATTGCTCTCTTCCTGGGCTGACAGCGTACATCTTTTAGCGGTTCCGCTTTATCCCAGTGTTCATTCCCAGCCTGAACCCGACATATCAGCGATGATCGACTCCTGGACGAGCGTACCAAATCCTCTGCCTGGAGCTGGCGACTCGGGCGTCCAGCAGTGGTCCATACCGTTGCGGGGCGCCGTTCCTTCCGAATTGAAGGTGTGCAGCCCACTATGGCAGGAGGACATCAAAGCGGCGATATCCGCGCTGAGACCAGATCTTATTTTTGCTTTTCGTTTTTATCTCGCGCCTTTTCTGCTTCCGTCGATTGGTTCGAGCTTGCCTGTCTGGCTCGATGTCGACGAGTTAGAGTCGGTGGCGCGATTGCGATTGGCCAATCTTTATGCTTCGGCAAAACATCCGAAAGAGCCGATCGCGCGCATGGAGGTTCCGGCATATCAAAATCTGGAATGCCAACAACTTCCGCTCTTTCAGCGACTTTTCGCCGCCTCCGATTTGGAGTGTGAAGCCGTACGCGCGCGCTTTTCCGAAGCAGATGCACGGGTCATGCCCAATGTCTATCCTTTCGATTTGCCGCAAAAACCGCGCCAGACAGATGACCATGCGCGCCTGCTGTTTGTCGGTACTTTCGGTTATTTCCCCAACAAAGATGCGCTCCAGTATTTTGTCTCGCGTGTTTTGCCCAAGATCACAGAGCGCTCCAGCAAACCGGTGGAAGTCACCGTCGTCGGATCAGGAATTTTGCCAACAGATCAGTCATCTCAATTTGGACTGAAAGTAATCGGCACCGTCCCTGATACCACACCGTACTATGCATCTTGTGATCTGGTGATTGTTCCACTTCGTGCGGGAGGCGGTACGCGCATCAAAATCTTGGAGGCGTTCAGTCACCAGCGAGCGGTGGTCTCGACGACAGTAGGCGCTGAGGGACTGGCTGTAAAAGATGGAGTTGAGTTATTAATCGCGGATGACGCCGATGTCTTCGCCGAACAGTGCCTGCGGCTTATTGAAAATGTGGACGAGCGCGCTCGGTTGGCAGAACGCGGACACCAGTTTTTCTACCGGCACCACTCTTTGAGAGTATTGGAAGAACGCATGCCTTATCTGTTCGGTGATGAAAGCGCTCCGATCGGCTAAAATATTCGGGCAATGGGGCGGGTGCTTTATGAAGCGCGTATTGGAAGTTACCGGAAGCTACAATGGCGTCACCGGACATGATAACCATACGCGTTCAATTGTGCGTGCCCTGCACAAACTGGGCGTCGCGATACAACTAAATGATTTGTGGTTGTGGAGCTCGGTTAAGCTGGCGAATGGTTTTCGCGATCCATGGTTTGACACACTGCAGCAGTCACTCGACGCTGACGCTCATCTCTATTTTTGTATGCCTCATCAAGTCGAACCGAAAGCCGGGCAGCGTACTATTAATTACACGATGTTCGAGGCCGACCGAATTCCTGCGGAATGGGTCGAACGAGCGCACCGGCACGATCTCATTGTCGTGCCGGTCAACTCATGCCGCCAAGCCTGGATTGACAGTGGTGTCGAGGCAGGAAAGGTCGTCGTTTGCCCATTGGGCACCGATTTTTCGCGCTTCAAACCCCCTCCCCTACGACGAGGTTTAATTCTTGGCGGTGAGCGGCGCATCAAAGGCAGCGTCTTTCTAAACATAGCCGACGCAATAGAGCGCAAAAATATGCTTGGGCTTTTGCGCGCCTGGCTTACTGCCACGAAAGCATCAGACGATGCTTTACTCCTGTGTAAGACTATTTCCGTAGGGCCGACAGCCGCAGAACGGATTGATTCTCTGATGAGGTCGGTGGAAATATCTATCGGCAAGTCATTTAGGGAGGCTGCTCAAGTTGTTGTTCTCCAGCGGCCATTGCTAGATGATGAACTCCTAGTTCTCATTCAGTCGGCCACCCATTATATTAGTGCCTCTCGTGGTGAAGGTTTCGATTTGGTCATGGTGGAAGCAGCGGCTTGCGGTCTCGAGTGCATTGCGCCCCGCCACACGTCATATCTCGATTATCTCAACGATGACATCGCTCACCTGATCGATGTCAGCAAGGTAGAAGCGCGGCTGCCGGATCAAGACCAGGCGACCCAAGATCTCTTTGCCGGAGCAAACTGGTGGCAACCGGATCAAGATCAGTTATGCTCTACACTGCGCGCCATAATCGACGGTACGGCGCCCCCAAAAAAATCTGCGCGCGAGGCACTGTCCCATCTGAGCTGGGAGCAGACCGCACAAAGACTGTCGCAACTTATTTTCGACGGCTAGATCTTGCGGCCGAAAGTCGAATCGCGCCGGCGCAGCTCGGCAGCTGCCGTTCTCAGCGCCGGCCATGCTCGCAAGAAGGCGCCGAACTGTGCCACCATATCTCTCTGTCTCTCCATTGCCGCATTTGAGCCGAATAGTTGAATTATGTCGGCACTGATCAGATAAGAAGGATCCGTCAGACTTTGCTGATAGCTGCGTATATGTGCGATCAAGTCTTGCGCCCAGTAATCCGGCTGTCCGCGGTGTGTTTTCAACGCTTGCTCCAGCCTCCTGATATTGGCTGCAGTGGCTTGCCACCAGATGCGTTGCAAAACTGATTCGAACTCTTTCACCGGTCCGGTGCCTATCTCTATCAACCAATCAGCGGCCGCCGTTAATCGCCGTTCGGTCTCTTCCTGCAAACTGCGCCCTTGATACATCTGGATCATCAGACCGAGAAGCTCTGCGAAGCGAAGATGTATCGCATCCGATGTGTCGATTGTGGCGCCCCGAACCTTTCTGGCTGCGCCGGTGTGGTAAGCCAGCCATGGCAACATGGCGAAGTACTCTCCTTTCCAGATGACGCGAAAGAGGGTCGAGAAGACTGTGTCCTCGCCTCGCATAAACGGCATGAAGGGAGGCACTAGAGTGCGATTATCTATGCCCAGATTGAAGCCAAAGCAGAGTGTGCCGTCGTTGATGGTGGTGCCTCGCGCTCCTCGCATAATCTGCTGCTCTTGTTGAGCGCCATCGTATTTCTCTTTCGATGCCACCAATCTCTCGCGCTTCTCCCCTGCGGTAAAGATAAATGGCTGTCCTTCGCGGCGGCCGGATTCGCCAGCCACGCCGGTATTGGTAATGGAGACCTTGTTGTTGCTAGAGGCGAGGCGACGAAAAAATGACGAATTCGCACTATCTATATTCACCTGGTTGTCGTGCTGTTGCATACAGCGTGCAAGCGTTTTGCCGAGATATTTCTCGTGCAGAGCGAACATGTCCGCATTAGCGTCATCACAGAGTGCCGCCACTTCATCTTTGCTGCTAAACCAGCAGTCGCTAGCGTCGTGGTCAGAGCTGAAGAGTAGTTGTGCCGAAACTTCCGGCGGCGGAATCGCCCTGCATTTGCTGTCGTCGTCGACCTGCAAAATGAGACTGCCGACGCTGTTCAGCAGCAAGAGGTTGCGGTTGGCACCGCCGCAAAAGCCGCCTGAGACTCTTGGGCCAAGCGCGTACTGTACTATCGACGAATCGACTCCGGATTGAACAGATAGTCTTCGCACGATATCATCAGTGGTGCTGCCGTCTATATGTTGGATTGTGCAGCCGAATTCAGACTTCAACTTTTGCAGGACCGACCTGTTCGCATCTACATGCGCAGCATCGGATTGGTCGGCGACCACGATCGTTATCTCGCGACCGGTTGCTCTCATGCACTGCGCATAACTCTCCAGGCACTGCGCTAGCTGCAGCGGCCGATTGCGAGTCGGTATTCCCAGATACGATATCGCTGCGCTGGTATCGTGGCCGGTGTCATTGATAATCCGTTCCAATAACCTTGCTTCTGATAAGAGCAAACCAGTTTCAGCCATTGTAGCGAGCTTCTGGCGCACGGCTTCGATGTGCAGCACGCCCAGACCTTGCTCCTGGCAGAGGCGTGCTGCGTGAGAGTCGAGAGTAGCAAAGGACTGGCATCTCTGCAATAATGCCACGTCTTGCGAGGGAATCAGTGTGGTGGTTCCGCTTAGATCGCTGTGAAGCAATTCTAGTCCGTCGCCCGCCGGTAAGCGTGTCGTCGCATCAAAACGGAAGCGACCAGAGTTTGCAGTCGAATCGTTCATTTGACTGTTTGCGAGTTGCCAATGCGTCTGCCGCATTCGCCCTGACGCATTCGTAACTCTGCGGCAGATTTTTTGAGCTGCGGCCAGATCTTCAGTATTTCACCGAACTCATGCACCAGCTCTTGCTGTTTAGCCGGAGCTTCGTCGTCGCCGAAGGCCGCAATAACGTCTTTGGCAATGATTGAGCGTGGATTTGTCAGGCTCTCCTGCAGGGCATGGCGATATGCTTTTATGTCAGTTGCCCAAAAATCAGGTTTGTGGGAATACTGTTTTAACGATTTATCGAGCAAGCGAATTTGATGTGAAGCGGCTGGCCACCAGAGTTTAGCAAGCATTTCGCGAAAGTCTTCCAGAGGCAGATGACCCAGATCGCTCAATGTTCTGCCGAGTGCAGCCATCCGGAAGGAGGGATCTTGAGCGAATGAGCGCATGTGATAGTTTTGCAAAAGCAATCCCAGGACATCGGAGAATACCAGGCGAGAAGCATCTTCTGGCTCAATGTCTTGCGGGCGATGCTTTTTACCGGCGCCGCGATGGCGAGCCAGCCACGGAACGACTGCCATCAAACCGCCCGACACGCCCGTGCGAAATATCGGCGTAAATGCAGAATCTTCGCCGCGCATAATTGGGATGAACGGTGGAACAAGATAGCGTCCGTCCAAGGCCA
Source organism: Planktothrix sp. (assembly GCA_036703195.1). Lineage (GTDB taxonomy): Bacteria > Cyanobacteriota > Vampirovibrionia > Obscuribacterales > Obscuribacteraceae > DATNPN01. The sequence continues at coordinate 16,635 of DATNPN010000037.1, forward strand.
GGTTGAATCCAAAACAGATACAGCCCTGGCTGATCGTCGCGGTCCTGGCGCCGCAAAACATCTGCTGATTTACTTGCACATGTCGATAGTGCTCGTGTGATTTTGTCAGGCGTTCGCGCTTCTCTCCTTCAATCACGATGTAGGGAGCGTTGCCGCGTCTCCCTGACTCTCCTGCAACTCCGACGTTGCTCACGACGATGCGTTGATCGATCGGATTCGCTCGGCGCAAAAACCCCACCGTGCTATTTTCGACGTCGGCGTCACCGCCGTTTTCTCTCACGCATTGGGCGAGAGTCTTGCCGAGAAACTGTTCGTGCAGAGCGAAAATATCGTGCAGCATGAAAGTCTCTTCCATCTGCGCGGTTTCTTCCGCAGTCAGATACCAGTAATCGACGGGGTCAACCTTTGCACTCAAGATCAGCCCTGGGCTGGACTCGGGATTTTGCATGACACGGCAAAGTCCATCGTCGTCAGCTTGCAGACTCATCGCCCCAGCGGTGGCCAGTAAAAGTAGATTGCGATTGGCGCCGCCGCCGAAGGCTGAGTTAGATTGTTTTGTAATCGAGTACTCGATCAATGATTGAGCGATGCCACTTTCTTTTGCCAGGCAAATTGCATACGCTCTAGCCGCGTTCTGATCGATGTGACGGATTTCCTGGTCGGGAAACTCTTGTTTGATTGACTCGAGCGCAGCAATGTTGTCAGGGAGATTCTCGGCGTTCGATTGGTCCGCAACGACTATGACGATTTTCCGGCCAAACTCCCTGGCGCACTCCGCGTAGCTGAGAGCACAATCGTGCAGATACTGGGGACGGTTGAAAGTGGGAATGCAAAGATATTCGATGCGGGCCGGAGTACCATCACCACCCTTGCATTTCTCGAGCAGCAATGATTTTGGTACGAGCAGACCTGCCTCTGCATACTTGTTTAGCAACAAAACGATTGATTGAACGTGCATCGCCCCAAGCGCGAACTCCTCGCAGATGCGCAGAGCATGCTCGTCGATGGTGGCAAATTTGACACAGCTTTTGAGAAAGCGCGATTCGTGAGAGGGCACGATTTTAGTCGCGCCTGTGATGTCGCAGTGAATCAAATCAGATCCATCTCCGGCCGGCACGGCGAATATTTGCTGGTTGAAGCGGTACAGCTCTGCCAAAGTCACTCCCCGACTGTCGTCCAGTCAGTATAGAATGCGGCCACTCAAACTGTTCTTCTTGAATGTCAAGCAATTAATGGGCGCGCTCGGCACTTTTACACCAGATGTGGTGCGGACAGTACTGTCTGATTCCGGCAATGACATACAAATGAAGGCCGTACGTGTACGCCTCGCCAGGTGCCTGCGCCAATCAGTGTAAACGTGCTGAAACAAACTGGTCCATGAGTTGTAAGTAGTTTCAAAGGAGGTATATTACAGATTGGATTGGTATCGAGTTACTACTTGACAAGCGGGGACACAAATGGAAATCAAAGCTGTCAGTCTGCGGACTGTTATGGGAGCATCGCTCGTTTTCTCCCAAGCTGGCTTGGCTCAATCGGCGTTTGCACAGGTGTATCATCATCCGACAGTTTCACCGATTATCTGTGACTTCTACGGTGAGTCGGGTTACTACGGAGCCTACTCTCGCTTCGCCGCGAAAGGACACGATCACATCGTCTCTTTCGGTATCGCCGACTCTGGTTATTCGGGTGTTTGGGTCGGAGCTCGCATCGATGCCGTCGGTTTTCCAGCCCAGACGTGGAAGATCAAAGGCAACTTCGAATCGGGTCTCACTGGTATCGACATCATTACGACCGGCTATGGACGTGACGGTCTCGTCGGCACGAGCGAGTTCGATGAAAAATCCTACAATCCATCCACCGGAACTTTCATCGCCAGCTTCAACTCCGAAAACATCTTCCTTGATGCCAACAAATTCCAGAGCATCTATGTCTATGCTTCGAACGACTTCGAGTCGTTCGCCGACTACATCGATATCACGACCGGCGTAACCGTCGATGGTATCTTTGCTGTTCCTAATCCGCATGCAGTATCGAAGTATGACTGCACCGGCTTTGAAGTATCTGGCAACTAGTCGAGAGATCGATTGTAGAAATGGTGCGAGGCGTTCTTCTGGAGCGCCTCGTTTTTTCATGAACTGGTGCGCTGATTTTAGGGGAGTGTTTTTTGGCGCGGCGATGCAACCGCAAGTGCGTAAATGTCGCTGTTTCAAAAATCGTATGCGGGCGCTTCATTCTGTGCGGCAGGCATCGAAGCGAGTTTTGCCTGCCTTAAAAATGACACTAGCAGTGTCTATTTAGTGCGCCCACTTTCCACGACCTGATCGGCAAGACTTTCACGGTACCAGGCGATGGTCTCATTGAGTCCTTCAATGATCTCTTTCTTGGGCGTCCAATCGAGCAACTTTTTCGCTCTGGAGATATCAGGAAGTCGGCGCTTAGGATCGTCGGTAGGCAGCTCCTTCATGACGATTTCGCTCTTTGAGGCAGGAATCAGCTCTTTGATCAACTTGGCTAATTCCAACATATTGCGCTCGGAAGGATTGCCCAGGTTGACCGGCTCGTGGAACGAAACCCCCATCAATCTGACGATGCCTTCAACGAGATCGCTGACGTATTGAAATGCGCGTGTCTGCGTGCCGTCACCATATACGGTGAGCGGCTTATCCGTGAGAGCTTGTCCGATAAAGTTAGAGACGACACGTCCGTCGTTGAATCTCAATCGCGGACCGTAGCAGTTGAAGATCCGGATGATTCGCGTGTCCAGTCCGTGTTTATTGTGATAGGCCATCGTGATAGCTTCGGCGAATCGCTTCGCTTCGTCATACACGCCGCGCGGGCCGATCGGATTTACGTTGCCCCAGTAGGTTTCTGGTTGGGGATGCACCAATGGATCACCGTAAACTTCCGACGTACTGGCGAGAAAATACTTCGCCCCTTTGCTCATGGCCAGACCGAGGGTGTTGTGAGTGCCGAGTGAGTTCACTTTCAACGTTTCGATCGGCAGCTCGAGATAATCAACCGGACTGGCCGGCGACGCCATGTGAATCACCCAATCCAACTCACCTGGCACATGCACTGTATTGCTCACGTTGTGGTGAACAAATTCGAAGTTCGAGTTGTTCTTGTGTTGCTCGAAATTTCTGGTTGATCCGGTGATGAGATTGTCGAGCACGACAACTTTATGTCCGTCCGCTAAAAGTCGATCTGCCAGATGCGAACCGATAAACCCTGCACCACCAGTAATGGCAATTCTCAATGCCCGATACCTCGATATGAAAATCCTGCATCAATCAAATCACGCTCATTGAGAGCGTTGCGTCCGTCTACGACGAGAGCCGTGTGCATATACTCACGAATCTGTCTCCAGTCGGCCTTCTTAAACTCTTCCCACTCAGTGACGAGTACCAGTGCATCAGATCCTTCCGCCAGCTCTTTCAGATCATGGCAGTACACGAGATCGAGCTCTGGTTGGCTGCGCTTGCAGGCTTCGTTGCTGACCGGATCGTAGGCTTTCACTCGAGCGCCCATGCGTATCAGTGACTTGGCGATCGTTAAGCTGGGAGCGTCCCGAAGATCGTCGGTTTGCGGTTTGTATGCCAATCCCATCAGACCGATGGTGCGACCTTTTATGATCTTCAGTTCGTCCTGGAGCTTTTTGATAACGCTCAAACGTTGCCGCTCATTGACGCTGACAGTCGCTTCCAGAAGTGGTGTCGGGTGATTATATTCGCGCGCCACGTGCATGAGGGCAGCGACGTCTTTGCCAAAACAACTGCCGCCCCAGCCGATGCCGGAGTTAAGGAATCGCTCCCCGATGCGTTTGTCGAGTCCGATACCGCGAGCAATCTGCCGGATATCGGCGCCCACTTTTTCACACAGTCCGGCAATTTCGTTGGCGAAGCTGATCTTCATGGCCAGAAATGCATTGGCGGAGTATTTGATCAACTCCGCGCTGCAGACGTCTGTGGTGACGAACTGCGGTGTATCGAGGTTTGCCGGTCTAGGCGCCGAGCTGGGTGGCGCGAACGACTGAGTGATGAGGGGCTTGTACAACTGTTTCATCACTTCGACGGCGGATTCGTCGGAGGCACCAACGACAATGCGATCCGGATAAAGACTGTCCAAAATCGCACTGCCTTCACGCAAAAATTCCGGATTGCTGACGACGCTGAAGGTCGGCATGTCCGGACGCGCAGAGCGAGCCGGTACGGTCTGTATACTTTGAACGCCCTGGGTGACAAGCATCTCCACCCAGTTGCCCGAGCCGACAGGCACAGTCGATTTGTTGACGATGATGCGGCGTTTGGTCGAATCAAGCGCTCGGCCGATTTCGCGCGCCACTGCCATAACTTGCGAGAGATCCGGGTCTCCATCTGGCGATGGTGGAGTGCCGACGGCGATGAAAATCACCTGAGAGTTTTTCACTGCCGGTTCGATCTTGTCGGTAAATTCGAGAAACCCTGAGTCCATGCCCTCTTTGATGAATTGGTCCAATCCAGGCTCGTAGAAAGGAACTTCACCTCTTTGCAGAGCAGCCAGTCTTTCAGGATTTGCGTCGACCGCGATGACGTTGTTGCCCAGATGGGCAAAGCATGCACTTGTTACGAGACCGACGTAGCCAGCGCCTATTACGCAAATATCCAATGCCCTGCACCTTAAAATATGGTAACTAAACTGTTTAGAGCGTAAGACAGATTAGCATCTGAAAAGCTCGGAGAAAGCCAACTTTTTCAATCATATAACAATAAGTCCGGCTAAATGTTGCCGGCGCGGCGCTTATGCTAGCCTTCCCGGCCCCCCGCTCCCTTCGCAAACTGGCTGTTCATGAGCTATGCCTGCAAAAATGACTAACTTGGAATCGTTCATCACCACTATCGCGCGCCTGCGAGCGCCTGATGGCTGCCCCTGGGATCGCGAGCAGACCCACGAGACGCTCGCTCGCTATCTGCTTGAGGAAACGTACGAAGTGCTGGAAGCGATGCAGTCCGGCGACCCTAACAAGTTGAAGGAAGAGCTGGGAGATCTTTTGCTGCAGATTGTTCTCAACGCTCAAGTCGCCAAAGACAAGGGCGAATTCGACATGGAGGATGTAGCGCAGTCGATCAATGAGAAGATGATCAAAAGACATCCGCACGTCTTTGCCAATGCCAACGTGAATACCGCTCGGGATGTCGTTAAACAGTGGAACGAGCTGAAAGAGGAAGAGCGCGGCAATGAGAATAAATCGGCGATGGATGGTTTGACTGTCGGTTTGCCCGCCTTGTTGAACGCTCTCAAAGTCTCGGAGAAAGCCGTCACGCAGGGATTCGAGTGGCGTCACGAAGGAGAGGTCTGGGAAAAACTCTCTAGTGAATTGAATGAGTTGAAAGAAGCGATCTCGAATCCTGATATGCAGCACCCTGAGCGCTCCCCGGCTGCCAGAAGAGAAACCGAATTGGAGCTGGGCGATGTGCTTTTCACGCTCGTAAATATCGGCCGTTGGCATTCAATCAGCGCTGAAGAGTCTCTGCTGCGTGCTATCGACAAATTCAAAATGCGCTTTCGCAAAATGGAAGAGCTCTCCGACGTGCCGTTGAAACAGTTGAACTTCGATCAGCTCGATGCCTTGTGGAACCGTGCGAAAGAAGCGACGAAGGATAAGAGTCGCTAGTGTTCGTATGAAGCTGTTTCGAAACTAGATGCTCGCTCGCCACGGGCGACTGCAAGTCGCCCCTACGACAGCCGTCTAAACCCGCTCCCTCTCGTGATTCAGGGCGTTGGCGAAACGCGTGCGTTGGCGGCGAAAAACCGTAGGGGCGCGTTGTACGCGGCGTTGTACGCGGCCGTTGATAGGATCTGGTACTACAAATTGGCTCTGCCAGGCAACTGGGCTGTGCGGTCGTTGGCATAGATGTTTTTGCCTTCGATCGGTTTTTTCGCGAGCTTTAAAGGAATGTTGTTGTCCAACGCCAGATCGATATATTCCAGGCGCGACTTGAGAGGCTGTACCGAAGCGAGAATCGAGGTCAACCGGCCCAGCCTGCGAGTGAGAGTGGCGTCAGCGGTGCCGAGTTTGAGGTAGAGATCACCATCAACGACACGAATATCATAAGGGTGGCGAAGGTCGAGCACTGCCACCGGTTCGCCCGTCTGCGCTTTAATGAATTCGACGTACGAAGCCCATTGTGCGACAGTCTTGCTAGTCATCTTCAGATCATTGCTGCCGTAGATCGTCAGCGGCGGCTGTGTAATGGACGGGAAATCTTTGATGGAAATGAGTTTGCCCGACTGTGAGATCACGGCTTCTGGCGGACCGTCCGGGTTGGTAGTGAACGTCGCCCAGGGCACTTCTTCCAATACCTGCACGATCACGCATGGCTTTGGCAAAGTGTACCGGCGCACGAATGCGTATTTGACAACCTTCAGCGTTTCGACTTTCTTTTCCAGTTGGTGCGGATCGATCTGAAAAATCTTCTTGTCAGTGAGACTGCCCATCGCCGTTTCGATCTGTGAGGTGGTGGCGACAGTGTTGCCGCGCACACTGATCTCCGTTTTCGGATCGGTGACTGCCCACGGCAGATACGTCATCACTCTGTAGCCGCCCCACATGACGGCCAGCAAAAGTATATATCGAAAGACCTGTCGGTTGAGACGAGCTTGGCGTGCGTGTTTTCGCCGTTTGCGGCGGCTGCGGATCCAATCTTTCCGTTTGTCTACGTATGCAGTACTCACGTGCACGTCGCCTCCGCTGCAAGCAAACCATGCAGCGAGCTAAAGTGCAATAGGTCTATTTGACCATTGAACACTTCCGTCGCCGAGCCGGTCAAGCGAACGTGATCGTCTTCGCCGCTCCACTGGGCTTTTAGCTGGCCTCCAGGCAGTTCGATCGTGGCCGTGCGCTCTAATTTTCCTGCCAAAACTCCTGCCACCAAAACAGCAGCGGCACCACTGGCACACGCTAGAGTCGGGCCGCAACCGCGTTCCCACACTAATACTCTCGCATATGCAGGAGCTATGTCACCAACAAACTCGACGTTGACACCCTGAGGAAAGATGCGATTGGACTGAATTTGTCTAGCCAGCGAATCAAGCCTGGCATCACGGTATGCTGCGCCGTCGTACTCTTCGCCAAAAATTACACAGTGCGGATTGCCCATGTTTACACATGTTGCTGAGAGCGGGCGATCACTGCCGTTTTCAGTTATGACTATCGGCTCGCCCACAAAACGCTCGCTGTTGCGTGCTACCACCGGAATCCGCTCAGGCACCAGCTCCGGTTTGCCCATATCGACTGTGATCGCGTGTGCCGATTGGTAATCGACCGACATGACGCCGGCCGCAGTTGCCAGAGTGAAATTGTGATCGCTGACGAGTCTGCGCTCGACGGCGAACAACGCCACGCAGCGCAATCCATTGCCGCACATATCTGATGAGGAGCCATCGCTATTCGTATATATCCATCCGATATCAGCGGTTTCGCTCCCTTTATATGGAGGCAAACCTTCTATGCTGCGCTCGAGCTTTCCTGTTAATTCATGCTCGATCACCAGGATGAGACCGTCGCCGCCCACGCCGCGATTACGATCGCACAGAGCGCGCGCCAACTGCGGCGCAAAATTTTGCCAACCTTTCAGGAGTCGAGAGCCGCACTGGGTAGCACGCAAGTCGACGCTGGACACGACTACAAAATCATTGCCCAGCGCGTGCATTTTAGTGAACGGTATTAGAAATTTGGACAACAGAATGCTCGCCTCATGGGTCAGACGCACCCAAACCTGAATTATAGCGGCTTGAGCTTGACATGGTACTTTCCTTCGAACACTCTCACGTGGCGCTCAAGCGTTTATACTCAGCGAGCCGGAGCAGGCAACAAATCTATCCATATAAATAAACTTCAATGCGCGTATATCTTTCTGTAGATCTCGAAGGTGTCAACGGAGTGGTGCACTCCAGCCAGACTCAGCCGGGCGAGCCGGGCTACGAGCGGGCTGTGGGGCTGATGCACAAGGAGACCAACGCTGTAATTGAAGGGCTCTTGCGTGCCGGCGCCGGGGAGATTCTCGTCAACGATTCGCATTGGGACGCACGCAATCTGCGAATTGAGCTGTTGCACGAGCGCGCTAGTCTGATCTCGGGCTGGCAGAAGCCGTTTTCGATGGCCACAGGTGTGGACGGCAAAATGTCGCAAGCAGGCGAGGGCCAAATCGATGCCGCCTGTTTTATTGGCTATCACAGCCGTGCCTGCACCGCCACAGGCGTGCTCAGTCACACCTACCGGGCTCAGATCTACAACGACGTCAAATTGAATGACCAGTCGGTCGGCGAAACCGGGCTGAACGCTGCCCTGGCAGGATATTTCGGTGTTCCGGTCATCATGGTGACTGGCGATGATATTGCCTGTGCCGAGGCCAAGGTGCTTCTTGGCAACACTCATTGTGTGCAGGTGAAAAAGGCGGTTTCGCGATATTCGGCGGTTTGTTTTCCCTACGCCCAAACTCTGGAGCAACTGACGAAAGGGGCGGAGACGGCATTGAAAAACGCCGACAAATGCAACGCTTACAAGGTCCCTAGCCCTTCCACAATCAAGATTCGTATGGTTGATCCGGCAATGGCAGATGGGGCGGAGCTCATGCCAGGCGTCAAGCGGCTCGGTCCCCTCGAGATCGAGTTCAGCCACGCCGAATACCCGGTCTTGTTTAAGCAGTTTCTCGCCGTGGGCGTACTGGCAGCGGCAAGACGAGACCCATATTTTTAGCCGCTCCGTCGCTCGGTATTCGATTTATGCGCTCCGTCGCTCGGTACCCCTCGCTTCTCCGCGCTGAACGCTGCACTCCGCACGGCTCACTGGAATTGGGCAGCTTGCTGCATAAGCCCTTCGGGGCGCCGCGCTCCGTTCCGCTGACTCGGAATTTCAAGACCTAAATTGAGCTCGCCTTTTTAAGGCTCCTCACTCGCTGCGACAGGCGAGGTAAGCAGCCTTAAGAGCCGAATTTATCAAAAGTTGCCGGTTCTCAACGATCTTAAGGTTCGCCAAAACGCGCTCCCTGGCTCGATTCGAGATTTGTAAAGCTTACTGCTGCGCCAGAGTCTGCGGCAACGCCCAGCCCGTGGCATGGTTTCCAGCACTGATTAAATTTGTTAAATTTTCCAGCCAACCCGAAAGAGCAATCGCCAGTCCGGGTATTAAACCCTTGTAGGGAAATACGCTGAGCACTCCAGCCGAACTGATCAGGCAAAGTGTTCGTTTCCGCTTGTCGGAATTTTCTACCGCCTTAGCTACTCATCACAACCAGGGCAGTGTCAATGTTCCACCCATCCTATCAATCAGTATCGTTTCACCAGCAGATCATCGCTCTCAACCAAACGTATCCTTGCCCGCGCTGCTCTTGCGGTTCGCTCGAGCCATACGGCTTGACCGAAACATTCAAGTGCAACAACTGCGAGCGTGCTTATGTGCCGTTAAGAGGCGGACGTCTTCTCTATCCCGCCAATCGCATGGGATGGAAGGTAGCGCCCACTTTCTGGTGGGACGGATTGAAGTGGCACTGGTCCGGCACTACCGCTACTACGCGCCAATTAGCCACCATCGTGTTTCTTTTCGCTCTGCCGCTGTTTCTTCTCAATGCCGGCATGTACTTGAATGTGTGGAGTGAAAAACCCGAATGGTGCAGCCCGCTTCTCTTGTCCATGGTGCTTGGACTGCTTAATTTGCAGCTGATCTACTTCATGTGCTGGGATTTCGATTTCCTCTCGAAACGCAAAGCCTGAGCCACACACATAGATGATAAGCTTGTAGGGCGGATTGCAAAATCCGCCCGTTTCTTTTTTGCGTCCAAATGTCAGTGGGAATCGAGGAAGCGCATTAACAGCAGCGATACAGAGAATGCGGGCGAGCGAGAGAAGCACGTGCCGGTCTTGCTGCATGAGGCGCTGGAGCTGCTCGATGTGCGCCCGGGCAAGCTTTATATCGATGCCACTGCAGGCGGTGGCGGGCATTTGAGTGCCATATTAGAGAAATTAAAACCGCAATCGGTACCTGACTCCACGCGCGGTGGCGTCGTCGGAATCGATCGAGACCTGCATGCTTTGGACTCTCTCAAAAACCGCTTCGGACGCCAGTTAACACTCCTCCATTCCAACTACGACCAGATCAAAGAGCGTCTGTCGGCCGAAAGTATATACACCGTGAGTGGTGGCATATTGGCCGACCTGGGAGTTTCGTCTATGCAACTCGATGACGCGGAGCGGGGATTCAGCTTCTTGCGCGATGGTCCGCTCGATATGCGCATGGATCCGACGCAATCGATTACGGCAGAACAGCTGATTAACACTTTGTCAGAAGAGGAGTTGGCTAACATCATTTTCAACTACGGCGAAGAGCGCTTCAGTCGCGCCATTGCGCGAGGCATCGTGCACGCCAGGCCGCTGCACACCACGGGTCAGTTGTCAGATGTGGTGAGGCGCAGTTTTAAGCATCAGCGCGGGCGAATATCATCATCTTCTAAGAAACGGCAAAGCCACGCGGACGCTTCACATCCGGCAACACGCACATTTCAAGCGCTGCGTATCGCCGTCAACGACGAACTGAATAGCTTGAAGAAATTTCTCGATGACGCGATGTCACTTCTGGCGCCTGGTGCGCGACTTGTCGTAATTACGTTTCATAGTCTCGAAGACCGTGTGGTTAAGCAATTTCTCAGACACGCAGCCGCGTCATGCGTTTGTCCGCCTGGGCTGCCGGTTTGTACGTGCCACCACAAACCGGAGTTGCTGATAATTACCCGCAAACCAATTATTGCTGGTGAAAAAGAAGTTCTTGCCAATATACGGAGCCGTAGTGCTAAACTACGGGCAGGAGAAAAGTTGTAAGGGAGTATATATGCCGAGCACTGCTTCAAGTCGCCGACTGAGCTACACAGAGATCGAAAAGTACGCTCGCAATCACTCTTACCAGCCCTCTGCCAATGTCGAACTTCCGAACTTCAATCGTGCGCGTGTTGCTGATAAAACTCGACACGCTCATTTGAGTGTCGCGACTGCCGCCAGCGCTCAAGTCGCCGCTCCAGCGCAGACGCCTGTTCACCGCCCTCATGTGGTACCGTCCACGGTTCCGCAACGTCAGGGACGTCGCGCTCCACTGGTGGTGCGCATCAATCGCGCACTGCGGACGGTGCTGGTAGCGATGTGCGGCATGGCTATCGTCGGTTATGGATTCGACGTCGCCGCTTCTAATGATGTCGGCAAGCTGCAAGACCAGGCGAGAAGACTGAACGAACAAAACTCCGAGCTCTCCGCTCAGCTCCTCAAAGCAATCTCTTTTCAAGGCATTCAAGATAGCGTTCTCGGACGCTTCGGCTTGAGAGTGCCCGAACAGGTCCTTATCGTTAAAGAGGAAGCTCCTCCGGAGCTGCCGAAGTTTACGGCCACCAAACACCAGTTCCCACACTTGTCCGGTTATTGATAATCGCAAAAGATCCTCCGTGCAGACCAGGCTCCGTTTCTTACTACTTTGAAAGTCGCACGCAGGAGGTTGAACTAGCAGTTGGCGGTTGTCCCCACAGAAAGACCTTATCCACGTCGCTTTCGTCGCGACCGTAAGCCCCGCTCTCCGCTCTGGCGCCTGCGTGTCTGGCAGATTCTTCTGCTTCTAGGCTTTATCGGCATCTTTATCCGTCTGTATTATCTGCAGATATATAAGGGCAGCGAGCTGACGCAGAAGGCGATGACGCAACGGCAGCAAAGCACTCTTCTGGTGCATCGTGGTGCCATCACCGACCGTCACGGTTTGCCCCTGGCGATCGATACCACCAGATACGATATCTATGTTCATCCTGAGCTGTTGAAGAAGGGCAAGCAGGAAGCTGCAGAAACCTTGGGGCGGATCACGCATCAGGGTGATGCGAAACAAGTCGCCCATCTATATAGATTGCTTTCCGCCGGCTATCCGGTAGTAACTGTAGCCCGTGGTCTGGAGCGCGAAGCGATCGATGAGCTGCAGTCACTGAACTGGCCCGGTATCGATGTGGTGCCACGCCCGTTCAGACACTATCCGGAAGGTCAGTTAGCCGCGCACATTCTCGGCTATGTCAACATGGATACCCATGGGCAAGGCGGCATCGAGCAGTCTCAAGAAGAGATGCTGAGAGATACGGGCGCTGTCCCCAAGCCGCAGCTGGATGGACACGGACACACGATTCTTCTGCCGCACTCCGATACGGAGCCGTCCTGGGACATCACGCCTCCGTTGGGGCGGCACGTCGAGCTTACAATCGACAATTATCTGCAGCATCTCGCTGAAAAAGAGTTGTTCGCTACAGCGCTACACTCGCACTGCCTGAGAGCGACCGCCATCGTCACCGATCCAACTAGCGGTGAAATTCTCGCCTGGGCTAACTATCCGACATACGATCCGAATCGATATACGAAATTCAAATACGAGATGATGAAAAACTGGTCCATGGTCGATGTATATCAACCAGGATCCACTTTCAAGGTTCTTACGATCTCTTCCGGCTTGGAGACCGGCGCCATTACGCCCAGCACAACCTTTTACGACAGTGGCGTGTTGGCGGTGGGCAACCGCTCCGTGCATAACCATGACGGCGGACACGGCACGATCGACCTGCTCCACCTCTTCATTCACTCCTCTAACGTTGGTGCCGCTATGGTGGCACTACGGATGACACCAAAACAATTTCACGACAAGTTGCAAGATTTCGGCTTGGGCAGACAGACCGGCATCGATCTTCCCGGCGAATCAGCGGGACTCCTTTTGCCGGCGAGGATTTGGAAACCGATCGATCAGGCGACCACTGGATTCGGTCAGGGAGCGATCTCGACCACGCCACTACAGATGGTGGCAGGAGTGGGCGCCGTCGCCAACGAAGGACAGTGGGTGCAGCCCCACCTGATTCGCCGGATTTACGATCCTGTCACTGGTGTGACCGAGAAATGGACCGAGCCTAAAAAGCATCAGGTGATCAGCAAGACCTATGCCAAATTGGTGTCATCGCTCTTGTCCGACAACGTCATGCTTGGATCTCAGATAGCCGGGCAAGTCCCTGGTTATAGAGTCGCCGGTAAGACCGGAACGGCCCAAAAAGTGACGGCGAACGGACGTGGTTATATGGCCGGGCAGACAATCGCTTCGTTTATAGGTTTTCTCCCCGCTGATAATCCACAACTGCTCTGCCTGGTCGTCATCGACCAACCCCAAACCGACGGACGCTGGGGCAATACGGTCGCCGGGCCTGTTTTCAACGCGATCATGGAAGAATCTGCTCGTTATCTCGGTATAGCCCCGCTTAACCTGGACGGGCAGCCGGATATCGTTCGTGAGAGAATGAAGAGACTCAAGCCGGTGCCGCCGCCATCCGTGAAATATGCAAGCGAATTCAGCTCCAGAGACACCGGAAACCCAACCAAGTAAGACTTCATCGTCACCGTCCCTCGGCAAGACCTTCGGCCTAGTAGCAGTACTCACCTTCTTATCGAAATTTCTCGGACTGGCGCGCGATATCGTTGTGCTGAAGGCGTATGGTGCAGAAACCATTGCCGATGCGTACAACTATGCTGCGTTATTCACTGGCAACTTCTTTGTTCTTTTTGGCGGTCTAGGTGGACCTTTTCATCAGTCCACAGTGGCGATACTTCAGCCCAGAAAAGATGACCCAGGTGTCGGTAGGCTGACGTTCCAAATCATCGCAATCACGGCGATTGTCCTTTCCTTTATCACTGCTGTCTTCTATTTAGTCACGCCGCATCTCGTCGATATATTGTCGTGGTTGCAATCGACAATTAACAGCTGCGCAGCGTCACTTGGGTTTCAATCGCACGTTTCGATAATAAGCAACTTGGATCTGATTGTAAAAGCGCAGAAGCAACTCCTTATCATGCTCCCGCTGATCCTCATTGCAGGCGTAATTGGAATTCTCTACGGTGTTTCGAACGTTTATGGTGAGTTCAAATGGCCATCGCTTTCTCCTGCTATTGCTTCGATTGTGATGATAGCTGCGGTATTGCTCTTCAAGGATGATCTGGGGTTGTGCCTGGCATACGGAACTCTCGTGGGTGCGATGCTGCAGTTGATCGCGCAGCTTCCAGCGACCTTGCCCCATATGCGGTGGCAAGTTTCAACAAAACCTGAGCCCGGTGTCGGCGAATACACAAGGATGCTCTGGCCTGCCACGATTGGCACGTCGATCGGACAACTAACGGTCTATGTGGACAGCATGTTCGCGTGGTGCTTGAACACTGGTGCTTGGACAGCAATTGTCAACTCTAATCGGCTTGTGCAACTACCTCTGGGAGTTTTGCTCACTGCAATGCTGGTGCCTATTCTGCCTCGCTTTTCGGAGCAAGTGACCGAGAATCGCATCGACGATCTGAAGGCGGAGTTCAGGCGTGGTGTGAGAATCTTGTGGTTCTTGTCTTTGCCTATAGCAGCCCTCCTGATTGCAATTCCGAAGCCGATCCTCGCCTGTCTGTATATGCGTGGAAACTTTACGCCAGCCGATGTTTCTCTGTTTGCCGTGGCGCTTGTGTGGCTGGCTCCGTCAATTCTGTTTTATGTCGGACGTGATTTGATCACTCGAGTCTTCTACGCATACAAAGATTCGAAAACTCCATATCAAGTGGCAATGGTAGCGATCGTGCTCAAAGGGATTTTCGATTGGGTGTTGATCAAACCGCTAGGAGTCGGTGGTATTTCTTTGTCGACTACGCTTGTGACCGTGTTCAACTTGAGTGCGTTGGGCTGGCTTTTGCGGCGAAAAATAGGAAGCCTCGGGGCGTCGCTATTGCTGCGCCCGCTTGCAATTATGCTCGGCGGATCTTGCCTATGTTCGGTTATCGCTTGTTATATCCAAAAGTTTAGTATGAATGCTCTGTTCCCAGTTGAGCGAAACCCGCTATTGAATGCGGAGACAAGGCTTACTGCTATCGAACATTCTCATTTTTTCTTTGCTCTTGCAGTCTCCATTGCCGTGGCCTCTGCCGTTGCCTTTGCAATCTATCTCGTCATCTGTTTGGCGTGCAAATTAGAAGAGCCGTATGAGGTTTTGAAGCGCCTCAAGCGCCGTAAGAGCACGGGCTGACTACTTGGTCTAAATTGGCCGACAAAATCGTCTGCAAACCGCCGTTAATCGATCCGGCTGGCAGAGTGCCAATCAGGTCTGCTGTGGCGCTATGAGAGGTATGCATTAAGAGGCTGATTTGGTGGGCATAAATTACCTGTCAGGAGATCTAGATAGGTATCGATGGCGAGCACCTGGGAACAATTGATGGCGTCTGCCGACCAGGCGTATCGTCAAGGTGACCTCGACTCGGCCCAGGGTTTTTGGCTGCAAGCCGTCAACGTGGCTGAGCAAAACGATGAGATGAAAAAGGCGGCCATGACCTTGGACCGCTTCGCCGACGCATTGATCGAACAAAAGAGGTTCGAAGATGCCGGCCCGGTATTTGAAATGGCCGTCGAGACCAAGTCAGCCGTCTACGGTCCCAACAGTATGGAGCTGCTCTCCTCGCTGAATGGTTGGGTGGATTCACTGTTCGAGCAGAAAAAGTTCGACGAAGCGTTGCCCGTCGCCCGCCGCCAACTAGAGTCGTACAAAACGATGTTCGGAGAAGAGCACCCCGGCGCAGCTGCCATCGCTACCAACCTGGCCAGCAAATACCACGAGGCTCAACACCCTGACGCCGAAGAGTTTTACAAACAGGCTCTGGCTATTAAAACCAAGACCCTGGGCTACAAGCACGCCGACGTCACCAGCCTGTCGCAAAAGTACGCCTCCTATCTCAAGGCAATGGGCAGAAACGAGGAGGCAGAAGCGGTTCTGGAGTCGATGGTGAGTTCGGTTTCTGGTGTTTGGAAGACTGTCGCCGCGAAGATGGACAAGCGCGGCGAGAAGCTAACCGACGGGCATCTGGGCAAACATTCTAGCGACAACAACTAAGGCTGCTATTTGCCCGGACTGGTGATCAGCCGGCGAATCTCTTGCGAGAGTCGCTCCAGATCGGGCAGCTGCTCTTCTTTGTTGCCGAAGTAGCAATCCTGATAACGCTGAATGAAGAGGTCGAACTTGTCCGGTAAGCCGGGCAGAGCCAGTTTGCCCTCAGGCGGCAGCTCCTCGAACGCAGTCTGTACGCGCTTAGCCAGCTCTTTCGGTGTCTCGCTGGCTCGCCGAATGATTTTCAGCCGTTTCAAATGCTTCTGAGTGCGAGAGTAGATCTTGGACGCCGGGTGTTTGGCAGGACCTTTTCGATGGGCCGCATAACGTCTATAACCCCATGCGCCGAGCAGCCCTGCGGCAACTAAGACAGCTAAAGCGGCTGCCGCATACTGAGCGTACTCGATTAGCTTTTGCTGGTCGATGCCGCTCTTATGAATGGCGCTCTGCATCGCTTCCATGCCCAAGCTCTGTTCTTCTTCTAATGCAGGCATGTAGCCGCCGGGCACGCAGTCGAACGGCACCCAACCGTATCCGGGAATGAGTGCTTCGCCCCAGGCATGGGCGTCTCGTATGCGCACTTCGCGCTCCCCGGTCAAACCGTTCAGTGTTCCTGGAGCGTATCCGCCCACCATGCGTGCAGGGATGCCGATGCTTCGGCACATGAGAACGAAAGAGGTGGCGTACTCCTTGCAGTCGCCCTTTTTGCTGTCGAAGAGAAAATCGCTGGTGATGTTTTTCGTTTTGGTTTTTGATTCAAGCAGATACTGATAGTGGGTGCGCAAATACTGTGTAAGACGCAGCGCTTTGGCAAACCAGTGACCTTGTCCTGCGACCTGTTGCGCCAGGGCGGTGATGCGCTCGTCGAAATTGTCGGGAAGATCGAGATACTCTGCGGCCGAAGCGCGGACACCATCTGCCTGATCGCCGCCTATCGGATCGAGTTGCATCATTCTCTTGATGTCATAGATCGGCAAAAGCGACATAACACTATATGTGGTGCCGGGAGAAAGCTCACCGTTGCTGGATACCTGACCATTGTTGTCGATGAATACCTTGTATGAATGCAGATCCGATCGAGAGGGGATCCAGACAAACGGAACGAGCTTACCCATGTCACTGGAGATCGTGTAATGCTGTTCGAGTTTGGTTGTCGGCAGATACTTCGGTATGTGAAACTGCTTCAGTTTGGAGAAGTCATAGGTGCCGCTCTCAGGTCTGTAAAACTCTTCGCCTTTACGGCGCGCGGTGCTGACAGTCCATGTAACGCCGTCAAAATCGTCATAGCAGAAACGCCGGACGTACGCCTTGTGATTACTCGCTACTTTGAAGATGACAGTGTCGGCGCCCCTTCCTAAGCCGGTTCGCAAATTCATCGTGTCGTCGGTTTTACTGGCATTCGGTTCGCCATTCGCAGTCGTCGTCCCGGATTTATTTTTGCCTTGACCGCTCTTTCCTGTTCGCTTCTTACTCTCACGTTTGTAACTGTCTTGCCGAGGCTGAGCGCCGTTTTTGCTCGGTGCAACGATTGCCTCGCTCGCGTCCGGCTTGAGCAGCGAACCGGCCAAACCGATAGCCAGCCGCGCCACCAACTGATCGTAGAGGAGATCGCAACGAGGCAAAAAAGTATAGAGAGCGAAGCTGATTGCCGGCACAGCTAGTATGGTGAAAATGAGACTGGCAATGCCGGCCGACTTTATGCGATCTGCAGGATTGATGGCACGATCGGCCAGAACAGGCGCCAATTCGATCGGAGGATGTGCTACCCAGCGATTGGCGGTTCGTGACTGGCACTCGTAAAACAGCATCAAACTGCCCAGGAGCATATATACGATTATGCAGGCACCGTAAACGGTGCTATGCGCCGCCGGTGCCATCATACAGATCATGCCGAGACCGAGTGCTGACGAGTAGCTCAGATCTTTGTTGGTGCGCATGTCGAATGTATGCAAAGTGAAGGCACCGGCGAGCCAGTGCACCAGAGGGGGAAGAAAATCATGCGAAGTCGAACGAAACTCCCCGTACAGATCCCAGCCGCAAGTAATCATCACCAGAGCCGCCATTATCGGGACGAATCGAGCAATCCACTGGCTGCGCTCGTGGCGATGTTTATAACTGAGGTAAGAACCGACGATTACTCCGGTCACGTAGGCTAGCGTCATGATCGGTGAGGTGCGCACGAAGGCGCAAGCGACGACCATGCATACAAATGCCATCAAGCAGACGGCCACTCGCATAGGGACTGACTCTTCAGCAACCATCTGCTGGCGCCGCTGTTGTTTGGACAACTTAGGTGTGCGCTCGTCATCTTTCTTGCTCATAATGTTGCCAGGTCCGATTCGCGATCCACGGACGCGAGCACTTTTACCGGTGAGCTTGTCTTCAGCGCTTCCTGGATGATTTCGTCCGTCTCCTGCCAATAATGAGGCATAACGACAACCTCAATCGGATACAAAGAGACATCGTGCTCGTTCAAATTATCCAGATTTGGCTTAGACGATGGTATTGGTGCCACCACATCTCTTTCCAGTCCGAGACGCTCTCTGTCGCTTGCCGTGTGCAAAAGCCGATCCTGCACATCCAGCATGTTGAGCGGCTCTACGCGCGCTAAAATCTCCGCCACTCCTTGCATGCCCGGCGGTAATTTGGGCAGGTCATACATGAGCACCTGCTGAATCAACTCTGATTCGAGAGGAGGGTTGAAGTAGATCTCCGGCAGCCTTCCTTGCTTGTAGCTGTGATGCACGAGCGAATAGAAGACAGATACTGCCAACTCGAACTGCTCCCTTCCTTGCCAATCGGCATGCAAATCGAGAAGGAGATCGTAAACAGGCAGAGACTCCGAATCGAATTCGCGCACCAACAGTTTGCCCAGGCGAGCGGTGGAGGGCCAGTGAATATGCCTGATGCTGTCGCCGACACGAAATTCACGTACGCCGCGAACACTGGTTGACTGG
The DNA here is from genome assembly GCA_036703195.1 of Planktothrix sp. Taxonomy (GTDB): domain Bacteria; phylum Cyanobacteriota; class Vampirovibrionia; order Obscuribacterales; family Obscuribacteraceae; genus DATNPN01. The sequence goes on from DATNPN010000037.1 coordinate 35,518, forward strand.
ATGACGGAGATCGAATCGCTGGTAGAAAAACCTAATGAAGAGCTGGTGCCCCTGAGGTTTTGCAGGAAGTTGCCCTCAACGGCGAGGCTTTTGGGATGCACTGCTATCGTCAACGGTTGACCGTGAATATCCGCTTTGGGAACAACGGTGCGCTTACACCAGGCCAGACCGAACGGATAGCAGGACATAATCTCTATGCGCCTGAGCTGATATATCCCTCGTCGTAACTTCGGCAAGGGGATGCCGAGCCAAACTTCATCGATTATGCTGTCAATCAACATCGGCTCCGGATCGATTGCAGTTTCTTCCATTTGCCCTGGCAGTGGCCGGCGCACCATGTCCAGGCGGATGCGCAAAAAACGCAGAGGAATCAACCAGGAGAGAAAACGGAAAATAAACTTCCGACGCAGCCGCAGTTGCACCTGCGCATTCTGCTCCACCATCAAGCCTTCAGGCATTGAGACTTCCACTTCAGGGTCGAGCACCTCGACGAGAGGAATGCAGATTGCTATCACCAGAATGGTGATAAATCCTGATGCCAAAAGATACAGCCACTCATTAGCGACCATGGCGGAGGCGATGTAGATTAAAAACGCCATACAGGCGGCGCGCATGAAGCGCGCTTCCAAAAGCACAGCCAGCCCAGGCCAGACCGGCAGTCGCAGGGCATTCTCTTCAACTGCCGCTCTGGTGAGCGGCACTGCCCCTGGTGCAGGGACGACAGCCTGAGAGTTAACTCGGGACTGAGATGGTATCGAGGATTTTTTCGATGAGCTCGGCATGACTTATCTTATTAGTGCGGATTTTCGGAATGATGCGATGCCCGAGAGTGAAGGGAGCCACGGCCTTGATATCTTCCGGCTGCACGTAGTCTCTGCCATCGATGAATGCTGATGCTTGAGCGGCGCGCATGATCAGTTGACTGCCGCGCGGGCTGACACCGAGTGTGACACCAGGGTGCTGCCGAGTGGCGTTGACAATTTCGACGATATAGTTGAGCAAAGTGTCATGAACAAAAACTCTCTTCACCGCTTGCTTTGCCTCCATAACCTCCTCGAGCGATAGTACCGGTTGAACCAAAAAACCACCCTCCTGCAGTGTCTTTTTCAGAATTGTGGTTTCCTCTTGCGGCTTTGGATAGCCCATTGAGATAGAGATAGAAAACCGGTCCAGCTGTGCTTCGGGCAAGGGAAACGTGCCGTGCTGCTCGATCGGGTTTTGCGTCGCCATGACAAAAAACAGATCGCTGAGTTTGCGCGTGGTACCGTCAGTGGTGACCTGCCCTTCTTCCATCGCCTCGAGCAGGCTCGACTGAGTACGCGGAGTGGCGCGGTTGATCTCATCACATAACAAGATGTTGCAAAAAATCGGACCAGGGATAAATCTGAAAGTTCCCTCCCGCTGTTCGAAAACGCTTACACCGGAGACGTCCGACGGCAGAAGGTCAGGGGTACATTGAATGCGTTTGAAAACCGCCTCGATCGAGTGGGCGAGGGTTTTTGCCAGCAGAGTTTTGCCCACCCCCGGAACGTCTTCGAGAATTACGTGTCCGCCTGCCAGCAGCGCTACCACTGCCAGCCGGGACGCCCTTTCCTGTCCGACGAGAACCCCGTTGACGTTTTGCAGGAGCTCCTGCACTTTCGGGCAGAGCGTTGTGATGTCAGAACGTGTTATGGCAGTCACCGTGATGCCTCAAGGATGGCTCCGTTGGATTATGCCCGCTGGGAGCGCCCTTCAGACCGTATTTGCGCTCTTGCTCAGCTTTTCGCCACGATTGTCAGGTAGAACGCGGTCCTGAGAAGGTAGCTTCGTGGACGATAAACTGGTGTCGAACTCAGTAATTTTTGGGTATTACTTTTAATAAGTAAGGCCGTCACTTGGTTTGTCAAATGTCGCCGTATCGTGGGGATCTTCATCACGAGCTGATCGAGATCGCCAGCGCTCTCGAAGACGCCGACCTGACGTTTGCGCGAGGCAATTATGCCGACGCGGTGAACGTTTACCGGCGCGCGCTCGATCTGCTCGAGCACGCGTTCGGCAAGGAAGACCCGGACACGATTCTCGCTCTTCAGAAGCTCGGTGATGCCCTCTATTTGTCGAGCGATTACGCCGGAGCGCTGCCTATTTATCGGCGCTTGCTCGCCGCCGGGGAGAAGATTTTAGGAGAGAATCATCACGACGTCAGGGCGATGGCGGCGAAAATAAACGAGACCGCATCCATTGCCGAGAGCCGCAACGGTGCGCGGGCCAAGAGAGATTCGGCCGCCAGGTTGACATACTCATCAATTGCCGCTCTGCGCACAGAGGCGACCGGCACCAGCCGCAGGATTAATCCGGAGAGGCTGACTGATAATTTTGCAATAAACGACGCAGACCAAGGGTCGTTCGATCACTCTGAGTCGGACAGCCCTTCGGGCTGGGCAGATCCGACACTGGCTCGTGGTCGTTCGGGGTTCAAGACCGGCTCGTTCGGCAGTCCGAGCAACGGTGACTCTAAGAAAACACGTGCCGGCAATCGCTCCAAAAAGAACGAGCAAAGCCAGATCGACATCTTAGCGCTGCTGCGTGAGAATGCCGCAGCCGTCGGCTTTATCGTCCTGATCCTCGTGGGACTGATGGCCGGTGGATTTCTTCTCGTCGGCGTGCTCAACCAGCCCGCGAAAAAGAACGCCGCTGCCCCACAACAGACGGTCGTCAACAAACAACGTCCCACACGCTATGCCACCGGCGATGATGGCAAAGTGATCGATATCAAGAGCGCCAAGGAGGCTTCTCTGCTTTACTCCGGCTTCGACAAGCCGTTAGAGCTTCCGGTTATCTGGATCGGACCGGACTGGAAAGATTTCATCGCTCCTGGGTTCGAGTTTATAACCAAGAAAGACCTGTACATGGAGTGGCGTCCCGAAGGGTTAACGGACGAGCGCGGCATTAACTACTACGCAGAAGACTCTGCGGAAGTGAGCACGATGAAGCAGGTGATGAACGTAGCCGTCAAGGCGCAGCAGTACTATAAAGGCACCAGCGGCACCTATCCGCAAGATGACGCCTGGACGCAGACGCTTTCATACAAAAATCCGCTTACCGGAATGCCTGAACGCCCTGACTTAGAAACGATAACGCTGGTCAACGACGACGGACGCATGGCGATAGAGAACGCCAACTCCGACACCAATCCGCATCTTTTTGTCTCGCTCCAGCTTCTGCCCACTGCCATGTGGAAAAACGAGCCGGACGGTCGCCCGTGCGCCGTGCATGCGTTGTGCGTTAAACACCAGACGAGTCCGCCCATCTGGGAGTTTTATGTGCACGGCTTCGATCGGCACGGCAAGCTGATCACCAACGATCTCTGCGATACCGTCTACCTGATTGGCGTCAAAAACGGACAGTCCGTGATCGAGCATGATTCTTACGCTCTGCCCACCAGCCCGCGCCTGGAGCGGCTCGTGGTCGCGACGTTGCCGCCGGGATGCGATCTTCGTGTCATGCACTGTCTCTCGCCGATTTTAACGGCGTTACTTTGCCTGCTGATTTTGCTCGTGCGCATCACCATGCGTGCGCGCCAACAGTACTCCGCCTCTTTCACAACTGTCGATGTGGTTGCATTTGTGCTAATTCTTATATCGGGCGCCTGGGCTGCCTTCTTGCTCCTGGCGCCGTGACGAGGTAACGAGTTGAAACTGAGCCGCAGAGAGCTTTTGCAAGCAGCTTTCCTAGCCGGCAGCACCTTGGTGCTGGGTGATTGGCAAGCAAATCCCGTTCTTGCCAAGGTGTCCGGCGGCAAACAGCTTGGCGTTCTCGAATTCTTTCAGGAAGGACACCCGCTCATGAATGCAGCGCAGTGGTCCGGGCTGGATGGGCGTCTCTACACGGATTTGAGCACACTTACCGATGATGAGCTTATTACTGCGACGGAGAAGTTCTACATTCGCACACGCTGTCCGGATCAGATAGATCTAAACACGCCATGGACAATCAAAATAAATGGGCTCGTTGAAAACGAGGTGGTAGTGCCGATTGAAGCCATCACCGGTAAGTGCAGAGATATGGGCGTACATCTGATGGAGTGCTCGGGCAACGTCGGTTTTAACATGCATTTCGGCATGCTCAGCGCCTGTCGATGGAGCGGAGTGCCGGTGACGGAGATCATCGACAGGGCGAAAGTCAATCCGCAAGCAACACAACTACTCGTCTCCGGCTTCGACAAGCACTCTCAGCCTTCAGTGCGCTCCCGCGCCGGAGCCAGTTGGATCTTTCCATTGGACGCGTTCGGCAAACTTGGTGCCTTTTTTGCCACAGAAATGAACGGCACCCGTCTCACGAACGACCACGGCTTTCCCGTGCGCATGGTCATTCCTGGCTGGTACGGCTGTACTTGTATCAAATGGGTAAACGAGATCAGTTTTATAGATGATACGGCGCCCTCAACATCGCAGATGCGTGAGTTTGCATCTCGCACGCATCAGGAAGGCCTGCCCATTCTGGCGCGCCATTTTCGCCCGGCCGTGATCGATCGCGCCGCCATGGCCGTACGTGTTGAGCAGTGGCTGATCGACAAACAGATCTGTTATCGCGTCGTCGGCGTCATCTGGGGCGGAGAGCAACCTACGCAACGATTGGCGATACGGTTTGTCTGCGCCGATGCGCCCGACCCACCGTACAATAGGGTAGATCACTGCCAGGAGCAAAACAGTGAGAGTTGGTCGCTCTGGTCGCACATGTGGCGTCCGCAACAACCGGGCGTGTATGGAATACAACTAAAGATAGAAGATCCGGCAGTGACAACCAAACGGCTCGACCGCGGATATTACGTTCGCTACGTTGACATAAAAGAGGTCTAGCTCTGGGTTTTATCCCCATCTCGCAGAGGAGCCGGCGCCCCATTACTCGCCGGTCGTTGCAATGCCACTGCTTTCGTGTTAACATCCCGTCCAGTTGTTTTTGCGTGAGTGCAAATGAAGTTCGCGGCTTACAATTTCGCTGGTTGGTGGCGCTGGTCAAATCGACCGGGTAAGCCTATCACGGGCTGGTAGCCGCAACGCACCAACCGTAAGTCTATGAGGGCCGCAAGCTTACCCAAGAAAGCAGGCGGTCCGTTTTGTATCTACACACCATGGACATTACGATATGAAAGCAGGCGAATCTCTAGTGGCTAACAACAGATCCAACCATAGGCGCGATTTTGCCGTAGTCACTTTCTCGTCGGACTTCGGCACTCCCGTCTCCGTTTTCCATACTCTGATGCAGCAATCCTGCGATGCTTTTCTTTTCGAGAGCACCGAAGGTGACGGGCGCCTGGCCAGATACTCTTTTCTAGGCGTCGACCCATTGTTCACCGTTTCGATCACAGGCCGATCGGCGACGATCAAAGGCCTCGACGGAGAGAAAGTGGTTGATGCCGAGAATCCAATCGAGCTGCTCGAGCAACTGTTGCAAGAGCATGGCGGCGGGGCTCCCAGTGCGGACGGATTACCTGATCTGCCGTTTTTAGGTGGCTTGGTCGGCTACATGGGATACGGTGCTACCGGCTCGCTCGACGGTATTGCGCAACAGCAAAGCGATCCGTTCAAAGTGCCCGACGCACTTTACGGCTTCTACGACACAGTAGTGGCGTTCGATCATCAGTACCGGCGCGTCAGCGTTGTTTCACAACGCGGAGAAAACCACGCCCAGAAGCTGATGCAACGGGCTATGGCCGTGAAAACATTAGCTCCGCTCAGGCTGTCGTCACGAAGGTTAAGCGAAGAGGAGCTGTTCGAAAATGTGAGCGGACCGTTTGACGAAGCGAAGTTTATCGAAGCTGTGCAGAAGACGAAAGAGTTCATTCGTCAAGGGCAAGCTTTTCAGATCGTTCTGGCACAGCGGTTTAGCATGCGCAATGACGCCGATCCGATCGATGTCTACCGTATGCTGCAAGCCACCAACCCCTCTCCCTATGCCTATTACCTCAAGTGCCCGGGTTTTGTCTATGTGGGCTCCTCGCCAGAAACGTTTGTGCGCTGCCGTGAAGGGAAGGTGTTGTTGCGTGCTATTGCTGGCACGCGGCCGCGCGGCGCCAATCGCGAGCAGGATGATCTGCTGGCAGCAGAGTTGCGCGCCAACGAAAAGGAAATGGCGGAGCACCGAATGCTGGTCGATCTCGGACGCAACGATCTGGGGCGTGTGTGTGGGCCCGGAACCATCGAGATTGGCGAGATAGCCTGCCTGACGAAGTATACACACGTCATGCATCTGGCCACTGAAATCAGTGGCATTCTGGCGCCTGACAAAACAACCTTCAATGCTTTCCAGAGTTGTTTTCCTGCTGGTACTGTATCCGGTGCGCCTAAAATTCGTGCCATGCAGTTGCTCAATCAGCTCGAGCCCGAACGAAGAGGTGTTTATTCAGGCGCTGTAGGCTATTTCGATCTATACGGCAACATGGACGGCGCCATCGCCATCCGTTCTGCCTTGATTAAGGACGGAGTGGCACACGTCAATGCGGGCGCCGGCATCGTCTACGACTCCGATCCACTGGGTGAGTATGTCGAGACCCGCAATAAGGCTAAGAGCTTGATCCAAGCCGTTAAGCTTGCATCCCTCGCTAAAAACGGAGGGGCGCAGTCATGAAAGTAGTGATCATCGATAACTACGACTCTTTCACTTTCAACCTCTACCAGATGCTGCAGCCGCTGGCGGACGAGCCTGTCGAGGTGTTTAGAAACGACCGGCTCAGTTTTGACGACGTGGCGCGATTGCGAGCTGATCGCATCGTCTTGTCCCCTGGTCCGGGACACCCTGCCAATGATTCCGATTTCGGAGTGTGCAAAGAGATTATCGTGCGACGCAACGAGCTGGGCTGTCCGGTGCTCGGTGTCTGTCTCGGACATCAAGGCATCGTCCAGCATCTTGGCGGCTCGGTTGTGGGTGCTCCCGAGATAGTGCATGGCAAGTCCAGCTTAATCGAAATAAAGGCTGAGACACCACTTTTTGCCGGTTTGACTGACAGCTTCGAGGCAATGCGGTACCATTCGCTGGTGGCGTCGGAGCAAGGCTTTCCTGCCGACCTGCAGGTCGTGGCACGGGACGCGAACAGGGCGTTGGTGATGGCGATACAACATAAGAAGGATCGTCTATATGGGGTGCAGTTTCATCCTGAATCGATCGGCACGCCTTGCGGTGCGAAAATTCTGGAGAATTTCGTAAGCAAATGTTGACCCGGGAAATTATCCAGAGTATCGTCGAGTGCCGGCTGCCTGAGAGCGAGATAAAGGCGCATCTTGAGGCGGTGCCGACCGATAGCGTCGATCCTGCCACCCTGGGAGATTTTATTGACGCTGTGCGCAGCACCATGAGCGATGACGCGGGGCTGCTCGCTGACGTCGTCGGTGCGACAGACTGCAGTGGCACCGGCGGCAGTGGCATACCGCATTTCAACGTCTCGACGACGATTGCTTTCATCCTGGCAGCCGGGGGGCAAAAGGTGGCGAAGTGCGGCAACAGATCGGCAGGTGGGCGCTCAGGCAGCTTTGACCTGCTCGAATGTCTCGGCATTCCCCTTTTGCTGCCAGCGAAAGCGGTGCTGGAAATCTTGGAAGCAACTGGCGTGGCCTTCTTGTTCGTTCCACAATACTATCCGGGACTGGCAAGACTGGCAGCCATCCGCAAAGCGATCGGCAAGCGAACAATATTCAATATCATCGGACCCTTAGTCAATCCGGTGAGACCGTTTTATCGCGTCATGGGTGTATCGTGTGCTGCCGCGCAGGAGACTGTCGCCAATTACTTAGTCAACGATAAAGTGACGCGCCGTTCCATGCTCGTGCGCTCCGACAGTGGACTGGACGAGTTGGAGCCTGACGTCAACTGCAAGGTCTTCGACGTCATGCAGGGCTATATCAACAAGTGCGAAGTGAAAATTCCCTCCCTTTCAAAAAACGGTAAAGAGCAGCACGCCTTGCTTCAGTTTACGCCGGAAGAAAATGCTAAGTTGTTCTTCGAGATCATCAACGGCAAAGGCCCGCAGTGGCTGACCGAGTTTGTTTGCTTGAACGCGGCAGCCGGATTTCTTGCCACCGGCTGCTCTAATTTAGAAGCAAGCATGGAGTTGGCGACGGAGCTTCTTGTATCCGGGCAAGTAGCTGAAAAGGTGGAGCAATGCAGGAGGGCATATGCCAGGCTCTCGTCTCGATGAAATTGTCGAAAATAAAAAACGTGAGGTGGCTTTCCGCAAAGAGCAGGAGTCGACTTCAAGTTTGGAGAAGCGCGTTCAGCATTGCGATCAACGCTTTCTCGGTGCAATCAATGAGAGAACGAAGATCAATTTGATCGCGGAGTTGAAGCCTAAGTCTCCATCGGCAGGCGCCTTGCAGCAGGACGTCTCCGTTGACGACATTCTCGGTGCCTATCAGAAGTATGCTTCGGCGATCTCGGTTTTGACTGATGAAAAATATTTCGGCGGCAGTTTGCAGTTACTCGCCCACGCTTCAACGACCGTCAGTTGCCCGACTCTCTGCAAGGATTTCATTATCGATCCGCATCAGTGCTTCGAAGCACGGTTGAGCGGTGCCGGTGCGGCTCTTCTCATTGTGAAAATTCTGGAGCGACGCAATCTGTTTCGCTTGCATTCGATTATCAACGATCTGGGTATGGTGCCGGTCGTGGAAGTGCAGACCGAGGAGGAACTGGATGCGGCAGTCACGGCCGGAGCCTCTGTCATCTTGATCAACAATCGCGATTTAACCACGTTCGCAACCGACCTCACTACTACGGAGCGCCTGGCTCCGATGGTTCCCTCCGGAAAAATTATCATCTCGGCCAGCGGCATAGAAATGCGTGCCGATATAGATCGACTGCAAAAATACTGCCATACATTTTTGATCGGCTCCTCGCTCATGCGAGCGGACAACCTGGAAGAGAAATTGGCGGAGTTGAGTGGTAGAAAAGTAATAGAGGAGCAGTCGGCATAATGCCTCCCCAGGTAAAAATTTGTGGTGTCACTTCAGTGCATGACGCCATTACCGCCATCAAATGCGGTGCCAGTTATGTTGGTCTTATTTTTGTGCCGTCAAGCAAACGGGCGGTAACACTGGCGGTAGCAAGTGAAATAGTGGCCGCGGTGCGGGCCTTGAAACGCGGTGAGGTCGTGGCAGTCTTCCAGAACGCCGATTTCGAGCGGATGCGCGATGTGGTGACGGCAATACAGCCCGACTTCGTGCAGTGTCACGGCAGCGAGTCTCCGCAATATTGCCATAACATTCTTTCCCATCTCGGCTGTGCCGTGATCAAAGCGATCGAAGTCGACCCCTACCGGAAAGATGAAAGTGAGCGGCTGGAGGAAGCAATAGCAACATACTCCCAGTCCTGTCGTATGCTTTTGTTCGACCGCCCCAAAAGCGCTCCAAGCGATCAGCCTTGGCTGGAGCGCACACTCGATATTCTTCCCGAGATACTTGGCGATACGTCCGGCGAGAACATAGAGACTATGTACTTCTTCGCCGGCGGTCTCACCGCCGAGAATGTCGACAGAGTGCTCAGCCGCCTGACGCCGTTTGGGGTGGATGTAGCTTCGGGAGTCGAGTCGGCGCCGGGGTGCAAAGACAAAGCCAAAATGGAAGAGTTCATCAAAGCAGTGAAGCGATCGAATGCTCGCCAGCGAGGGCTTAGCTGAGTGACTTCGACGCGAAATGGAAGTTGTGGTGAGAGAGGCAGCGCAGACAGATGAAGACCAGTGGCATGTTTGGAACTTTTGGCGGGGTCTATGTCCCCGAGACGTTGATGCCTGCTCTGGAAGAGCTGGAAGCTGCCTTTGACAGATGGAGTCGTGACACCGGCTTTATCGGCGAAGTCGAGAATCTTTTTCGCGATTATGCCGGACGCCCGACTCCGCTTTATTATTCGAAAAACCTCTCACGCAGCTGGGGAGCCAACATCTTTTTCAAACGCGAAGACCTCCTGCATGGGGGCGCCCATAAAACAAATAACGCCATCGGTCAGGCGATGTTGGCGAAGAACATGGGCAAGAGTCGCATCATTGCAGAAACGGGCGCCGGACAACACGGTGTGGCGACGGCGATGGCAGGCGCGCTTCTGGGATTGAAAACGGAAATCTACATGGGCGAAGTCGATATGCAACGACAGCAACCCAATGTATTTCGCATGCGTTTGATGGGTGCCACGGTGCATCCGGTCAAGTCCGGCAGCCGCACTCTCAAGGACGCGATCAACGAAGCACTGCGTGACTGGATCGCCAATCTCGAAGATACCCACTACTTATTGGGCACCGTCGCCGGTCCACATCCATTTCCCACCATGGTCCGCTTTTTTCAAAAGGTTATCGGCGACGAAGCGAAGGCGCAGTTTTTCGAGAAGTATATGTGCGCGCCGGACTACGTTATTGCTTGCGTCGGCGGCGGCTCCAATGCCATCGGCATATTCTCGGGCTTTCTAGATGATGAGAAGGTAAAACTGATCGGAGTGGAACCGGCCGGTCGAGGTTTGGAGACGGGCGCGCACGGTGCCGTCTTGGCAAAAGGGAAGCCGGGATGTATTCACGGCATGCGCAGCATGGTTTTGCAGAATGCGGATGGTCAGATCGAAGAAGCACACAGTGTTGCAGCCGGTCTCGACTATCCTTCGGTGGGACCGGAGCACGCCTACTTGCAGAGCATCAACAGGGTGCAGTACGAGTCGGTCGATGACAAAGAAGCACTGGCAGCTTTTCGCGAGCTGTCGCAGCGCGAAGGCATCATTCCTGCTCTGGAAAGTTCGCACGCGATTGCCTATGCGAAAAAACTGGCCCAGGATGTGCCCAACGATACGCGCATCTTGATCAACCTGTCAGGGCGCGGCGACAAAGATCTGGCGGAGGTAATGAAGCATGACGAATCGCTATGAGGAGAGCTTCGCTCAGGCGAAGAAGTCGGCAGAGAAAGCGTTCATACCGTTTACGGTGCTCGGTTGGCCTGATGCTGACAGCTGCTTCGACCACGCCTGTGCCATGATCGACGCTGGTGTGACGGCGTTGGAACTGGGGTTGCCCTTTAGTGATCCTGTTGCTGACGGGCCTGTGATTCAGAAAGCTGCCTTTGAGACTCTCAAATCAGGCTTTAAAGTTGACGATTGCTTTCGTCTGTTGGAGCGCATTCGTCGACGCTCGCAGAAGATTCCCATTGGGCTTTTGCTCTACTACAACTTAGTACTGGCTCAGGGTGTAGCCGAGTTTTTTGCGCGTTGCAGCCAAGTGGGTGTCGATGCCGTCCTCATCGCTGACCTGCCGATCGAGAGTGCACAAGAGGTTTTGCCGCAGGCGCAAGCGGCCGGTGTCAGTTTGATCTATCTGGTGTCGCCCGTGACTACCCCGGCTCGATTGGCATCGATCTGCCGCAACGCAGGTGCATTTCTCTATCTAGTCAGCCGGCTCGGGGTAACAGGAACGAACGAGCGCAACGATGAAAAAGATGCGCGTTTGCAGGAGATTATCGCAGAGACACGCAAGCACAGTTCGTTGCCGATCTGCGCCGGCTTCGGCATCTCCGCACCAGAACACGCGCGCACCATGTTCAAACTGGGCGCAGACGGTGTCATCACCGGCTCGCGCGTAGTCGAGATTGTGCGTGCAGCCCAGTCACCAGAGGGCGCTCGCCAACAGCTGTCCGCGTTCTGTCACGAGATGCTGGAAGCATGCCGCAACTTCGATCCTGCACGCCGCTGATCAACCGCATCAAGTGGAGGAGGCACGATAGATGCCGCGTCCGGCAGGCGCAGTAACAGTGTTGGTATAGTGCACAACTGGTGTGCCAATCAGATGCCTGTGAGGCGCGGCTTACGCGGCGCGTTTTTTCATGAACTGGACCGCCTCGTAAAGCGCGCAGAGCCCGACGACAGCGTATACTGCCCGGGTCATAGTGCTGCCGTCACCGAGCAATGAGGTGATGACATTGTAGTTGAATGCGCCGACAAGACCCCAGTTGATCCCACCGATGAGAAGCAGGATCATCGCTACTAGCTCGAACGTTTTCATGGTTTTTTCCCTTAAGCATCAAATCCGCAAAACCCGGAGGTCGTCTCTACGAGCTGATTTGACTGCCTACTTATCAGCTTAGTACTACTTAACGTTTGATGTCAAGGGGTAAGGCGTTGGGAAAGCTAGTTGGCCAGCGCTTTTCTCTTCTGCGTGAAAGTGGCGACAGACTGCAAATGCCGATCACGAGCCGATTTCTGCCAGGCGACCATGGCCCAGGAGCGAGACGGAGGGACCAGCGTTGCTTTGATCGATCTATTTGCCGGTGGTGCGGCTGCCGTGGAGAATACTGTCATTCCGCATGCTGCCTGTCTTCTCAGAGGCACTCCGATATCGAATCCGGCATCCAGTCCATGACCGTGCAAGCCGTCCTCTTTCATGACGATCGGTCCGAGCTGCAGAGGTAGAGCTGATTTGCGCTTGCCGTTGCTGTCGAGGCATTCGAAGTAGACATGACCTTGAACAGCTATCCAACGATCGCCGTTGGGCAGCGAAAATCCACTGACGAAGCCGGTCTCTGCATATTCGATCCGGCTGACCGTCATATCGATTTTGGTGCCGACCGATTTGTACGCATAGTGAGAAGGCTCGAAAGAGAAATGCTGTCCGCCCAGCCAGTTGACGTTGCGATCCCGGATGCGGCGGGCCGCTTCGAAGGCGATCTTGGTGGCCGGATATCTGCGTTCGGTCCCATCAGGAGCGATAGCGATGATCAATACTTTGCCGCCCGTTTCGACGAAAGTGACGCTTCCACCTGCTTTCGGTTCGAAGGTTATGACTGATCCGTCGACACTGTGCGTGATCTTGCCGAGCGAATTTTCGATCAAGCGATAACGCCCGGTCGGAGCAAGTCTATCTTCCGCCAAAAGGGTCAGTGTATCTTCCTGGCATTGATAGTCTAAACGTGCAGGAGGCGCCATTTCGATTACTTGAGTGACCAGAGGTGGTGGCGTCATTTTCGCCGGCGCGGTATCGAGCGTGGTGTAGCAAACTTGTTTGAGCACGTTCATCAGCTTCGGTACAGGCGGGCGCTCGCTGCGATCTTCCAGTTGAAAAATCGTTTGTCCGCCAACTTGGGTTGTTGTCCACATTGCCATGTGAATCATTCCTCGCCAAATAAGTTATGGGCTGGTAAGAGGGAGACGTGGTCTGGGCTTAGCCACAGAGTACGTCTGATTTATAACACCCGGGTAACACCACCAACATATTTGCCGGTGCGGTGCACTTGGTGAATGAGTTGCGAGCAGTTTGTCAGCTAACGCAGCCCATCTCTCGTTTGGCGGATCCAGTCTTCCAATCGCTGGATTTCGGCGTCGTCGCCTGAGGCGCGGGCTGCTGCCAGTTGGGCCGTCAGCTCTGCCAGTTTAGCTGCTGCTTCTTGCTGCATCGCTTGCTTCTGACTGTTGAGCCAGCTGTCGAAATCGCCCTTCGTCATCACCTGGTCGGGAGCCAATCCGGCACCGCCGCCAGCCATCTGCTGGTGGTACGCTTCGAAGATATCTTTATTGAAGTAGTTGGGGCAGTACGCCCATTTGTTCGGGGGCAGAGTGGCATCGTACAGATCGGCGACACTGACGTTCTGGTCGTTTTTCGAGCCCCATTGATTGCAGAGGTGAAACTTCTGCGTCACGGGATCGTAGCCGTCGATGGTTACGACATGCCAGCCGCCGCCACCGACTCCGTACTTGCCGGTGAACAGCTTGTTGCCTGAATGCACGAAGATCATGGCCGGATGTCCTTCGCCCAAAATATGCAGGAGCGTATCCTTGAGCTGCCCTTCCGACCCGACTATGGCTCCGGCCCCGGCATCGGTTGCTCTGTTCGCCACTAGAAATTGATCTTTTATGCCCACTTCCTTGCCGATCGTCGCCATGGCACGGCAGTCTAGAGATGGTTGGTCGAGATAAGAACCGTCGGACTTCTTTATCGCTTGCCCGAACGAGTTGAGCATGCGCTCGCCTGTGTCGCCGGCTCCCGTCGACTGCCTCTGTATGTAGCTCATCGGTGGGCTGCGCCTTTGCCAATAGTTGTTAATAGAGACTAGATCGAAAATTTGCGTGGCATAGTTGCGTTTCTGTTCAGCAGTCTCGCCGGTTGCGGCTTCGCTGTCGGGCTCCAGGCTCTGGGCGTCGATCTTTATCCGTTTGCCGTCTTTGGCTTGATAATAGGAATTCAACGCGGTGGAGGAGATCATCTCAGCGTAGGTTGCCGGATCATCAGCAAGCACGACTTTCGAGATCGCGGTGACGTTGCAAGTGTTGTGAAAGCCCTGATCGACGCGATCGCAGTGGTTGATGTTGTGCATCATCGTGCTGGCCAGCATGGTGCGATCGTGCTGTCCGAGAGGTTTGTCCCCTGCCCCTTCCAACAGTTTTGCCGTCGCCTCGAGAGTGCGGGCAATCTCTGTTTGGGAGAGGTTTTTTTGGTGGGCGTGGCTGAGAAATTCCTGCAAGTCCTTCATGAACTGGGCGCGATGGCCGGCGTCCATGGTCTGAGTGACATCTGCGGTCAACTGACTGACAGCCGATTGCACATCCGCCGTTCTGCTCGCTGTCTGTGCATCTCCGGCAGTGCGGGCACCCGCCTGCGCAGAGGCGACTTCGACAGGACCGGCTGGCTGCACCTGGTCGCCTCGGTTGGTCAATTCCAAAAGCCCGAAGTTAGCCACCGCGGGTTCGCTTGTCCCGGCAGTGACATGGGTGGCGTCGCTATGATTCAAGGATTGAACCATCGTGTTTGCTTCTGAGAGACTCAGAGCTCCTGCAAATTTTGGTTGGCACAAGATCGACTGTAATCTAGCCCGTCCCTGCCCGACCGACAATACGGATTCTACGCATCCAACCAGGCAGACCCGCTCTCTTGGGCTTCTCCACTCCGCAACGCAGCTTTACCATCGTTTGACGACGCCGAATGCCTGCCAGACAAGATCCTAAGCGCTGCCGGGGTGTATCATGTGCCGCGGACCCATCCATATAGGTGTTGAGTGTTTGGTCGTCTCTGCCGGGTAGTCCTCATCGTCGCTGTGGCGCTGGCGTCGGCCGGTTTTGTGCTGGCGGATGAAACGGGAAAAAGCTTGGTGCAGTGGCAGCCGTGGACTGACGACATCTTCACGCGCGCCACGGCGCAGAAGAAGCCCGTGCTGCTCGATTTGCAAGCAATCTGGTGTCACTGGTGCCACGTGATGGACGCCAAAACCTACAGCGACCCCAAAGTGGCGGAGTTCATCAACACTCGTTTCATCCCGGTTCAAGTAGACCAGGATTCGCGCCCCGACCTCTCTAACCGTTACGAAAACTACGGATGGCCGGCAACGGTGTTCTTTCAACCAGGCGGCAAAGAGATCGAAATTCGTTCAGGATTTATCAAGCCAGATGAAATGATTTCGTTGCTGCAGTCGATCGCCAAACACCCAAACAAAGTGCGCATGCCTTCCGCGCTGACCGTACCCAACAAGTACTCGATTGCCAGCGCGCTGGATCCAGCGGTGAAGAAGGAGCTGGAGAAAAGGTACAACGAATTCTATGACAACGAAAAAGGTGGCTGGGGCTTTGATCAGAAGTTTATAGATTACGCCACGCTAGAGTACGCTCTCGACAAAGCCAGGACTGGCGACAAGGAGAACGAGAAGCGCGCTAAGGAAACGCTGGCGAAGATGCGTGGTCTCATCGATCCTGTCTGGGGTGGTGTCTACCAGTACTCGACTGACGGCGATTGGAACCACCCCCACTTCGAGAAAATCATGCAGTTTCAAGC
The DNA here is from genome assembly GCA_036703195.1 of Planktothrix sp. GTDB lineage: Bacteria > Cyanobacteriota > Vampirovibrionia > Obscuribacterales > Obscuribacteraceae > DATNPN01. Next base: position 51,269 of record DATNPN010000037.1, read on the forward strand.
CGAGGACATGCGCATCTACGCATTGGCCTACGCGCTCTGGCACGACCCTGCCGATTTGAAATCGGCGCAAGAGATTGAGAAGTTTTTGCACGACTTTTTGCTTGCCGATGGCGGTGCCTTCTATACGAGTATGGATGCGGACCTCGTGCAAGGAGAGCACTCCGGCGCCTACTTTGCTCTGTCGGACGCGGACAGACGCAAGCAGGGAATTCCTCGCATCGATAAGCACATTTATTCCCGGGAGAACGGCTGGGCGATCAATGCGCTGACGCAACTGTACATGTCCACCGGCGATGAGCGCGAACTCAAGGAAGCGGAGGCTGCCGCCTCATACATCCAAGCAAGCCGCGCTTTGTCGGATGGCGGATTTAAGCACGACGAGAACGATCCGGCTGGACCGTATCTCGGTGACACGCTGGCAATGGGGCGCGCCTTCCTCAACCTCTATACTGCCACCGGCGATCGCAAGTGGCTCAACGACGCGTGCACGGCAGCTGACTTCATCGAAAAGCATTTCAACAACAGCGCCGGGGGCGGTGCCGGATATGCTACGGCTGATCTGACCAAAGCCAGCCTTCAGCGCCCTCAGCCATTGCTTGACGAAAACGTGATGCTGGCGAACTTCGCCAATCTGCTCAACCGCTACACCGGCAAAAAGTCATATGAGAATATGGCCAAAGAAGCGATGCGATATCTTGCCACACCCGAAATCGCCGAGTCCAGGCATACTCTTGTCGCCGGTGTGCTTCTGGCAGATGAAGAGCTTGCTGCCGACCCGATGCATGCCACTATCATCGGTGCCAAATCCGACCCTGGCGCTCTGGCGTTGTTTCAATCGGCAATCAGATATCCCTCAGGCTACAAACGCATCGAATGGTTAGATGAGAAAGAAGGTCCGTTGCCTAATCCCGACGTGGACTATCCGGCGATGGACACTGCGGCGGCATTCATTTGCATCGACGGGCGCTGCTCTTCGCCTGTTTTTAAGCCTGAGGCGGTGGCGGGTTTGCTCAAATCGGGCGGCAACAAGGAGTGAAGAGCAACGCCAGCCCACTTTGTTTTGCTCTCACTGTGCTGGCACTTTTTTCCGGCCTTACTCCTTGTCTTGCCTTCGATCAAAATCATCGACTGTTCAGCCAAGAGCTGCGCAAGTATGCCGGACCGCAAGGCGTGCATTATGCGAAATGGAAGTTGAAACCCCAGAGGTTGACGCGATATTTGCAGAGTTTGTCTGCCTTGACTGAAGATGAGTACGACACATTTTCACCGGCCGACAAGGAAGCGTTCTGGCTCGATGTTTATGAATCGTTTCAAATCAAAATCATTCTCGATCACTATCCCATCGACGGCCAGCTCGATCAATACCCGCGCCACAGCCTGCGCCAGATTCCGGGGCATTTCGACAAGCTGAAAACGAACGTCATGGGCAAAGATTTGAGTTTGTACGAAATCGAGCACGATCACATTCGCCATTTGCAAGACGTGCGTGTGCACTTCAGTCTTGCCTGCGGCGCAAACGGCTGCTGCCCGACGCCGCGCTTTGCCTATACCGGCAAGAATCTTGATGCAGAACTGGACAAAGCGCAAGTTCGCTTCCTGGCGAAGAAGAAGAACATCGAACTCGATACGACAAACAAAATCGTTTATGTGACGCAGATCTTCAAATGGTTTCCTTTAGATTTCGCTGCTGGTGCCGGGTTTACAACATTCCCTTTTCCGCCGCCCACAGACGACTACATCATAATGACGTACCTGGCGCGCAACGGTGCGCAAGACGCTCGCTCGGCTCTTGGTCCTGAAGAGGAGCGCGCCAAGTACAAGGTCGTCTACCGGCCTTTCGACTGGACTCTCAACGATGCCGACGCAGATTGAAGCGCCTTGGAGATACTTTCCACATCGGTGTCGACCGGAACGCCTGGATAGCTTTGCCTGGACGCATTGGCGTCTGAAGTCTCTGCTTCTTTCGGCTGTTCTAACGCCCCCGCTGCGAAATTAGCAGCGATTGCCTGGCGCAAACTGATGCCGATACCTGGTGCGGGATCAGGCAACGCCTCATTGGAAGCGCGATCGTCGTTGTTGTCGAAGTGTCCGACGAGATGGAGAACCCGTCCTTTGCCGTAGTTGAAGGTGAGCGCCAGAATGCCCAGCTGATCCGGGTCGTCGCGCGTCAATTGCCGGCTGCGCACGAGCACGTGCACTGCGTCCGGACGCAGAATGCGGACGGTCTGACATTTGTTGTCCAACTTCCAATAGGCGCGGCGCACGGCGCCACGAAGCAGATCGCTGTCGGGTTCGACGACGCGAGCATCGACTAACTCTGCCGGCGTCGAACCTGCGTTCCACATGACGTAGCCGGGAATGGCGCGGGTGAGACAGCCGTCCAGCGACCAGTCGGTGGTGATCAGCCAACCGCCGTTGTGCACGAAGTCGCCCACTACTTTCAATTCGTCGGCGTTGAGATTACCGGCGCAGTCGACGATGAGCAGTTTTGTTCCGTCAAGACTGACGGAGGTCAGTTTACTCGTACCGATCTTGTTGCAGAGAATGCCGAGGCTGTGCAACACATGCGCCGAATCATCCCACTGTCCTTTGACGTCGACGACTTCATTCTTGTTGTGAATGCCCAGCTCGGGATGCGTCTGTTTGAGCCAGGCTTGATAAACTTTTGGTGGAACGATGGTAGTTTGCGGCGGCGCCAAAGTGGGGGTGCGCACGCTGAGCGAGGGATCGGGCTCGGGCGGCGGCCCTAACCCGGTGCGCAAAACATTGCCTTCCAGCGTGTGGGGAGCATGCTGGTCGGGCGGCGACCCTGGTGAGCCCGGGTCGGAAACGGTCAGCGCTCCATCATCTCCCTGCGATCGGCGTGCCGGCTGTTCTGAATAAGTCGGCGGCGGATGTTGCGGGCGCACCCGATACATTGTCGTGTCGCCGTCGACCCAATCCGAAGCCGCGGCCGGCAAAACGGCGCAATAAAGAGCGGCGAGCAAGGCATTGGTTGAGCTTCGACGGTTCACGGTACTGCAAAGGAAGAGATTGGTATAATCCGTCTCTCCCATAGGTCTCGACTGACATCATTGTAGCTGGCATGGGCTCGAACGATTCTCTGCTGCGGCTTTTATGGAGGAGCATTAATGGCGTACTGGCTTTTCAAGACCGAACCGAGCAGCTACAGCTACGACGATCTTGAACGCGATAAAAAGACGACTTGGGATGGAGTCACCAACGCCTTAGCGCTCAAATATCTTCGCCAGATCCGCAAGGGCGATCAGGCGTTGATCTACCACACCGGTGACGTGCGCTCTGTCATCGGCGTAGCTGAGGTAAGCTCGGAGCCGTATGTCGACCCGAAAGAGAACGATGCCAAACTCGTAGTCGTGGATCTAAAACCGAAAAAACGGTTGGGTCGCTCGGTATCGCTGGCGGAGATCAAAGCAGACAAGGAGTTTGAGGATTGTCTGCTGGTGAAAATGGGACGCCTAAGTGTGCTGCCAGTCACTGACACGCAGTGGAAAAAGCTGACGACCTGAATTCGATCGTCTCCGGTAACCTCGACTGCGACATGAGCTCGCTTCCAATTGCAATGTTGGATATGCGGGTCGATCTTTGCCTCCGGCTTACCGAAAAAGTCGCAAAAAATTTTTTTGTCTGATCCGTGCTTCCAAACGCAAACAGGGTTGAGTTTTTGGCGATTCACCGGAGGTGGTTGCATGTAAAATTTGGCACCAAATATGAGGACACGATACCGGCAAGTGGGTCAAGCAGGTGGTAGTGTATAGCCGCAATCGTATATCTACTCGGCATTTCGGGACAGCAATCATATGTGGTGCCCGTATCAAACTCTAACTTGACAGAGTTAGGAATTTTTTTCATGCTCTTAATAGTGGATGGAGGATACGATAATCGAAGTGTTTGATTTACTGGAAATGCAACAGCGCGCAAGAGAGACTTGCGATCCGAGAAAGCTGTACAAGCTCTGGGATGATGTCCTGAAGCGTTACGAGCGCAATGAGATCGGGCGCTACGAACTCGACGAGATGAAGGAAGTAATCTGGCCGAGTCTCAATGCTCTCGCTTCGATCCGCCGCTGCGTCAACGGCGAAGTGTTGAACAAACGACGTCTTCGCAAAAGAGCTTAGTGCTCTCGAACCGGCAAGAGTTTTTGCTCGCTTTGGCTTGCGCGTTTACTCCCTCGCTCTCCCCACAATAGTTTGATCTTTGCGGTGTGCCCCGCAAGATACCGTAGGGCGCCTTGCAGGCGCTCTGATCAGGTTTGATCCGCACCAAGACTGGTACCACTCATGCAGAGCCCTGATCGTACGGTCGGGTATCGCATTTGGTGGCGCTGTGAATATATCGACAACTGTAAATCGTTGTCGGCGATTCCTCGTAAATCGTCGGGCAAGATGATTCGGGATAATTCCACATTACCGCGTCGCTGAGTTTTTGAAAATAGAGCGGCGAAAATAACCCTAAAACCCCAGCGGACTCAGTAAAACTGAGTCCGCCCCTTCGTAGAAAAACTGTTTGAGATTTTAACGGGTGGCCGCGTCCCGATATTTCATAATCATCGGGTCGTTCAGCTCATTAACCACCAACCAATCTTTGACTACAAGAAAGGTTTTGCGCAGTACGCCCATGCCGCGCTCAACTACGTCTTTGTCGTCGTTAATGCAGCTGAGGTCGGCCAGGTTGATGCGCTGAAAGTCGCTCTGTGAAGGTGTTTTTGACATTGTATAAATCCCTCGAGCGCCATGAATCTCAACGCTTGGAATATAGGTAGAAAATGTGGCAAAAACGTGGAAAGTCGAAAAACATTTGCCAGTCGTGGAAAGCGCCACCAGTTAGTGGTTTTAGTCGATGAGCGCACGAAACCAGGGGCAGGTAAAGCGCCATCAAGGCACGTACCCGAAAGTCGCCGTTGTAGCTGAGCGCAGCCAATACCGAAGGCGGCAGAGCCAGCGAAGCGAAGCGCGCCGCCCGAGGGGGCTTATGCAGCAAGCTGCCCAGCTCCAGCGACGGAGCGAATTTTATAGGTTGGCAGCAGGGGTGCCCTGGGGCAGGTCCAGTTTGTAGCCCACGCCGTGAACGGTGGACAGAATGGACGGCTGTCCGTCTAGATCGATTTTCTTGCGCAACCTCTTTATATAAGTGCGGATTGTTTCCGGTGACGCTTCCGAATCGGACGCCCAGACTCTGTCGAGCAACGCTTCCGCGCTGAACACTTGATTGGGATGCCGCATCAGGAATTCGAGCAGGGCGAACTCTTTGGGCAAAAGCGCGATTTCGTCGCCGCCGCGTGTCACTTTGAAGCTGTTCGGTTCAAGAACGAGCGCTCCAACTTGCAGAACCGATCCCGAAAAGGCCTGGGGTCTACGCAGCAGCGCACGAATGCGAGCGTACAACTCTTTCATCTCGAACGGTTTCGTCAGATAGTCATCGGCGCCTGCGTCCAGCCCCTGCTCCTTCTCATCGACGTGCTTTTTTGCGGTCAAAAGCAAGATAGGGCAAGTACCGCCGGTGGAGCGATATTTCTGACAAACTTCGATGCCGCTTATCTGGGGCAACATCCAGTCAAGAATGACGACGTCGTACTTGTAAAAGCGCAGTCTGTCGAGTGCTTCTTCGCCGGACGCTACCGCTTCGACTATATGGTGCTCACTCTTGAGGAACTCTCCGATGAGAATCGAAAAGTCAGGCTCATCCTCAACTAAGAGTATTTTCGCCATTTTTGGTAAATGGGGGGTTCCTGTCGGCCGTCCTCTAAAGATGATACCCGCTAACTGCTGTGCTCACTCCCAGTTGGCATGGTGGGCAGGACTGCTCAGATTTAACGTTATAAGGATGGGAAAATCCCCACCCTCAACGGGCAGTGGCGTCAAATGCATACCCACGCTTTGATTCATCTCTCCGGAGGCGGCTAACATCAGGGGCTGATGGGACATTCCCCATTGTTGGCAGCTGTGATTGATCGTAGATTGGCGATACCTGAACACTCATCTTTTCAAGCCAGATGACTCAATTCGCAACCTCCGACAACTCCAACCAGCTCGCCACCCCAACGGGGACGAATGCACCTGCGGACTTGTTCGTCCGGGCTCACTCTGACGACACTCGCAGCATCCTGCAAACCGCGGTGCACAAAGCGATCGGTGTGGCCTGGCACAACGAGCATTCGGTTGCTCGCGACGAAATCGAGTCCGGCATCAGCGAACTTGTCACCGCTGTCCCCTTGTTCATGGGTGGCGCACGGGGTTATGTCCTGAGCGCAGCCCTCTCAGCCGTCAACCAGGCGAAATTCGGTGACACCGGCACACACCAGCTGGAAGATCTCGGACTCGGTGCCGTCAAAGGCGTTTTTACAAAAGGCACTTTCGAGTACTTCGGCAATAAGGAAAATCTCAACTTCGCTGCTAAAGGCATGGCGATGGGATCGTCCTCACGCTTCATCGATAACGCCCTGTCACGCGACACGTACAGCAACACCAGCCTTACCGGCGGTCTGTGGAACGCAGGAGCGGAATCGCTGAACTGGAAGGCGCTCGCCACCGACGCTGCCGTTTTCGGCGTGGCGCACTACGGCTTTAAATACGCAGATGGCGCTCTCACCGGCAAGTTGAGCCGCTCTCCCATGGCTGCCACAGTTTTTACCGGCTCGACCTTCGGATTTACCTCAGGCGCCCTCAACGAAATCCAGAGAGAGCGCCAGAACAAGGAAGGCTTGCAGTTCGGAAGTATCCTCGGTCGCGGCGCCAAAGAAGCATTGGTGATGGGCGCCGCTTCGGCTGCCGGTTTGAAACTGACGGACGCGGCGAGATTGCCGAATGTTGTTCGCACAGAAAAGGATCAGCGCACGGCGTTCAATGCCACCACCGAGCGGTTGTCCGCAGTCGGCGACAAGATCAAGGACAGCTTTGGCTTCTTGGGCGGCAAGAGCCTCGGGCTCGCAGTTGCATCCGGCGATGGCGCTGAAAATCATCGCGCGCCTGTCGTTCGCGTTCCGATCGTGGGAGCGCCGGCAGATGCAGGCGCGGCAGAACCGCCGGCAGCAAAACATGAAGCAGAACCCGTACTGCAGCCGGCGAATAAAGAAACGGCCGAACACACAGAAGCACCGGCAGTACGACCGCCGGTTGTGGCGCCTGAACAGACAGACTCCGCTGCAGCCAAAGTGCCAACAACGGACGCGCTCGTTCCTCCGCCTCAGTACAAAGGTGAGGGCGAGGCGACCTGGCGTGCCGGTGACTCCGACTATCCGATCATCGTGCGCGGTTATGCCGGTGAGCATGGTGGCGAGCATTACGTCTATGCCGATCGGGTCATGCCGGGCGATCCACCCACAATCGAGCCTAGCAATGGCGGACTGCCTCTTAGCCAAATCTTCTATAAAGATCTGCCGCCGGCGGAAAACTCTGAAGAAATCTCTGAGGTGCCGATCGATGCGGCACGCGAACAGGATTACCGCAATGGCGTCGACCTTTTCAATAAATTCCTGAGCAAGAGTGTCAGCGCGGCGGATGTGGACGCATTCTACAACTGGGCGCGCACAGCCGGTGCCGATCTGCGTCCGGCGATGGAGTCTTACGCCGAGCAATACGGAACTCCATTGGCACGCGACGTCATCCGCGAAGCCTATCAACCGTCAGTCGATGCTGAAATTGCGCGTGGATACCAGGAAATTGCCGCCAGAGGCGATGGACTGCTTAGAGATCTGGTCCTGGATCCGACTGATCCGCAAAAACTGCAAGAGTTCTACCAGTTCGCCTGCAGCCCTGAAGCCGGAAAGGTGAAGGACGCGCTTATCGCCGATGCGAGCAATCTAGCGGACCTGCACGGACAGCCAGAACTTCTGGAGATCGTCAACAAAGCGTTTGCGCCTCCGCAAGAGGAGATTGTCTACGACGGCGCCCCCGAATATGAGAATGCCTATCGCCAGAGCTTCGACCTGCTGCAGAAGTTTAGAGCCAACCCGAAAGACATCGAGACGGAAAACGCCCTCGATGATCTGATCAAAAACGGCGGCGGCAAGCAAATTGAGCCGCAAATTTTGGAACTTGCCGAGAAGATTGGTGGCAAGGGCATGGCTGAGTATGTCGACATGTACATGTTTCATGACGGCGACAAGCCGCTGTGGATTTTGGATAAAGCAACCGGCGAAACCGCGGCACATGTTTGGGTTGATAAAGGCAATTACGATCAAGCGCTGAAGTTGCTTGGCAGACTTGAGTCTGCTGTAGATCCCAAACACCCCGAGTTAGCTCAAGATCACTTCGACAATTTTGTCAACGCTGCAAAACAAGCCTCGCCTCAAGTTAGAGATGCGATGTTGGAATATGCCGAAAAATCCGGCAGCGAGGCGAAGCTATATACGGTGCGCGATGCGCTCGCGCCGGCAAGAGAGATTGAACCGCCTAATCTGTCTCGAGAACAAGCGGCTGCGTTTGACGACCTCAACCGCATCGCGGCACATGTTCCGACTACCGATGCTGAAGTAGCAACGTACAAAGAGAACATCATCAACTGGCTGCGTGAGAATCCGGACATGCAGTCTACTGTGTTGCAGATGGCGCCCTCGCTTGCATCGAGTGCGGAAGTGGCGGCGATCGACCAATATTTTGGTACCAGCCATTCGTACAATTTCCCTATTTCTCAAGCGCGCATCGTAGAACTGCAGCGTCAGGCGCGTAATCAGAGTTTGAATGCCGAAGCGATCGGAATGGAAGTGGCTAGACCGGCACGTGTCGATGTCCCGTCAGGCAAGGTCCGCGAGATGCCGATCGATGATCTGGCAGCAGTGATGTGGAACACCGGAGATCCTTATGCGCTCCCTGCCGGCGAAGCAAGACAGGAAGCCTGGATAACTCGGCAACGCGCTGCGCATGCGGCGCAAATCCGGGTGGGCGAAATGAACGATACTCAGTTCGCGCAGTACATGAACTGGCTGTTTGAAAACGTGCAGGTTCCCAATCGCAATGGTGGAACCGATCTCAGACGCAACATGGACGACATCAAGCTTCCTGGAGCGGGCACTCTACATCGCGCCGATGTGGAAGACACCCTGCTCAAGGGCGATGCCAGCAAATGGAGATTCTCGCTCAACGCTCTGCAAGATTTTATGTCGTACACGCAGACAGGCGCGCCCGAGTTGCCGGAGTGGATACGCTACGCCGATCCGGAAAGCTTGCCGAACTGGATGCTGAGCGACATCAACAAGCGCTATCTCCTCAACCCGAAATATGGTGTTGACGGAGTGACTATTCCAGAGGGTCTGCAAAATCAAGTCGCTGTAGATGTTGCCAACCAGGCGGCGAGAGCGAAAGATAAGGAAGGTGCCGGACCAGACAGATTTGGCAGAAAACCGAAGCCGTACAAAGCGCCGGAAGCGTTTCGTGATGAGAGTCCGGCAGAGCGCATGACGACACTGAGCAAACTGCTGGACAGCGGTTTGCCGCCGGAAGCGATCGAGAAGCTCATGAAATTGGGCGGGCAAGATGGTCGTATGCTGTCCGACATTATGACTAAGATCGACGGCTATAAATCAAATGCCGACTTCCGCCGCGCCATCGAGTTGACCTTGCCGCAGGCAGACAATTTGTACACCTTCAGTACGTTCGTTAGAGCGTTCGAAGACGCCGCCAACAACGGTTTTAAACCGGACATGTTGCAACGCTCGATTCAGATGGCTAAGTCAGCTGCCGAGCAAATCGTTGCCCCTGGCTCCGATGCGTACCGTGAACTAATCACCGGACCGGTGGTTGGCGAAGACGGAAAGGACAAGGGCAGTATCATCGATCGGGCCGAACGCAAGCAAGTGCGCTTGCCTAAACTGGTGAGACCGGGCGATGCCAAGGCAGGGAAATTCCCTCCGCGCGATCGAGTTGATCAGGGTCCGATCACCTGGAATTTCGGTAGCGACGCAGCTGCCGCACCGGCAGAACAACAAAATGCAGCTCCGGTGCAGACCGAGCACAGCGAAGAGCAACCAGCCGTCGATCATCAACAAGCAACAGCAGAGCCTGTGGCACAGCCGGCAGCCATTGATGAAGCCAAATTCGAGCAACTGCTGCTCGACAATGGCATGCCCGCAGAGACACTCGAGCAAGCGCAAGAGTATGCGCGCGAACAAAATATTCCGCTAGCGGATTCACTGGTGGCATTGCAGATTTGGACGCCGGAATTGGCTGCGGATTGGGTCGATTATGCACAGCATGTCCTGAGCGACGCTGCGCCGGATGCCGAAACCGTCGAGCCGGGCGCCGAGACACACGACCACGATGTTGCTGCAGAAACCAATCAACCTGTCGTCGATCCAGCCGCGACAACTGCTGAATCTCACGACGAAACTGGCGATCAAGTCGTTGCCAATGCCGCGCCTCAAGCGCCGCTAACCGCAGAGGTCGAAGGTGGCGGCGGAGATGGACAGTCGCACGAGCAAGTTGTAGAAAAAGCTCTGTCTGCGCCGGTTGAAGGTCTAACTACGGATGCACCGGCAGTGGTGCCAGCGAATGAGCCCAATGCGGATTTATCGGCAGTGCGTCAAGAACTCGCGCATGAAGGTTCGCAACAGCCTCCCGTAGCCTCTACTGGCGACGGCGAAAACGGTGAAGTGCATCACGAGCAGATTGAAGCCGCCGCCGAGTTGCCGACCTTCGATCCGATTCAACAAGCCATTTTGGATGCGGTTAATGCAGGCAATGGCAGAACGAATCAAATTCTCGACTATTTGATGGACGGACGCGCGGCACGCAAATCAGGTCGTGAGACTATCAAAACCTCGGCGCAGATCATCAAGCATCACGTGCGCGAACTCAAAGCCGCTGGCTGGATCACACAGAAATCTGGTTCTGACCAGGTCGACGTAACATCCAACTATCAGGAGCTGCTGCGGCAGCGCGCCGAAGAGCGCAAGCAGGACAGAAAAAAGTAGAGTCTAATGATGACTCTGGACGTTCGCGCGACGCGAACGCCGTTGCGGAGCCGTTTTCTCGTCCGGAAATGTCGCCGATTCCGACTGCTGAGGACATTCGTCACTGGAATCGACAAGAGATCGAGGCACGGCAAAAAGCGATTACAGAAGAGCAAGCGCGCCTGAAGATATTGGAGCAAGAGCGGCTCGATGCGGAGACTGCTGCCAGAGTCAGGCAACGTCTGATCGACCTGTCCAACTTGACGCACATGTTGCTCGAACAACAGACCCGATTGCGACCAGAGCCCACCAGGGTAGAAGTGTATGCTACTCCGCGCCAGCGTCCTGCGAGCGACACTCGCCCCAGCAGTCACATGAGCAGCTTTAGCCGGCCGTTCTAAGCGCGTTCACTCTGTGGAGACGGTGGTAGCATCGGTCGTGGTCTCGCACTTGATCGCACAGGTGTCGACGAGTGCGTAGGAGCGCGGCGCTCCGTGCGCCGCATCGAACATGTGTTATCACTGCTTCGTTCTAACTCTCCAACGCATCTCTATAGGCGTTGTAGGTGAATTCGTCGAAGAGGACGAAGCGCACCTCTGACAGGGCCTTGTCGGTTTGACAGAACTCTTTCACCGTCTCGACGGCGATGCGCGCTGCCTGGTCGACGGGATAACCGTACGCTCCGGTAGAGATCGATGGAAATGCTACCGTCTTCAAGGCGTAATCCGCCGCCAAGGAGAGGCTGATGCGGTAGGCACTGGCGAGCGTTTCTGCCTCGTTGGTGCTGCCGTTACGCCAGATCGGGCCGACGGCGTGAATGACGTGCTTGGCTTGCAGCTTGCCACCGCCTGTGATGACAGCTTGACCGGGAGCGCATGTCCCTTGCATGCTGCGGATCTGTTTGCACTCTTCTAAAATGCTTGGTCCGCCGGCGCGGTGTATAGCACCGTCGACGCCACCACCACCCATCAATCCGGAGTTGGCCGCATTGACGATCGCGTCCACATTTTGCCGCGTGATGTCGCCACGAACTAGAGTGATCGCAGTGGCGTTCACTTGGCGTGCTGCCTCAGCCATAATAGTCCTCCTTGCCTCGAGAAAAGCAGGGAGATCTTACAGCATTAGCCGCGGTTGAGAGATGCGCGTCTGTTGGTAAGTGCCGGCTGGATCTTAAGCCAGCGGTTTTTTCAGTTCGAGCGGTTGCGTCGATTGAGCAACTACAAGACCTTTATCGTATGTCGTTAATCTGTCCTCTCCTTGCGAATTCGCTGTGCGCTTCTGCGAAAGAGCGAAACTCTCACGTCCGGTCGCTGGATTGACGGCGTAGGACATCTCATTGATCTCCCACTCTCCGCTGCGTCCTGTTACCTTAGTAAATAGTGGCTTTCCGGCAGGGCATCGAACTGTTTCTATCTTGTCTCCGGTGGTCTGGGATTCCAGGGTTCGTGTACGAAAATCGTCTGTGGTCTGAGTGATTTTGGTTCCGTCTGCGTTAACGCTGTGGTCGAGTCGAACCTTCGAGGGATCGAAAAAAGCGAGATACTCCGGTTGTTTGACGAAATCGCTCACCTCGTCCGTGCGTGCTGCTCGCAGACGAGCGCGGTTTGCCTGCTCGCCGGTTGTGGCCGAGGCATCGCTGGTGCGCACCGGCTCTAGCTTCTGTTGAACTGACTGGGTTTTGTCCGACGGCGGTTTGGTCACCCGTGTGATGCGATCGCTCGGATTAAACGCTACGGTTTGTCCCTGGCTGGGCGGCAGTTGAATGCGGTCCGCGTAGGAGAGCGGTTCGGACGGCGCCGCTTGTTTGTAGTAACTCCGCGTCGAGAGCAAACCAAGATTGGTTGTGTCGAGAGCCTCTCCGCCGCCCTGTCCGGCGTCGTATTGGCTGCGTTGTTGCAATATGGATTTTAAGCCAGCTGAAGAGCTGTCAAAGATAGTCATGTTTCCAGTTTTTCTCGAACAAAAATGGAGAAGGCAATTCGATGAAGGTACTGGTTAGGTAGTACAAGAATCCCCTGGCGCACCGTCACCGATGCGGAACATTATTGTGCTATCACATCAAAAGGATGTCAAGAACATTTTAAGGTTGAGAACTCGCCCTGATGGGTGGTTTTACGACGGTGGTCTTCTTGCGTCGGAAGCAAGTGGATCTTAAAGAGAGGTGCAGGTGGCAGGACGAAAGCAACCTACAAACCGTCCAACAGGGCGCTCCCTGCGTTGGTTTCAGCCCAAACTCCCTGAACTAATGCACCCACCAATTGGGTTGGCTCGTGATCTCGCGCGCCAGGACGACGCGTTGTTGTGTGTATTTGGCTTTGTCGCGTGCTTTGCGCGCTGCCAGAATGGCTTTGTCGAGTTCTTGGCAGTCTTCCGGCACGCTGGCGACACCGAAAGCGAGAGCCAGACTGCGCGAGTCCATGTCCGATGAGAGCGGCGCTTCGCGCAACACATCGCCGATTCTCGTTGCCAGAGCGGCGGCTGCGGTCGAGTTTGTGTTGGGCAATAGCATGGCGTAGTCGAACGTCTCGTAGTGCCCGAGCATGTCGACGGTGCGCTTCACCAGGCTGATGCGTTGCATGGCGCGGCGAACTGCCAACATCTGCAGCGCTTCTACCATGCCTTCCGGACCGTTCTTGCGTTGACCGATGCTAAAAACGCAGATGGAGAACGGCGTATTGAAGTATTCGTAGCGCAAAAATTCGTGATCGAGCAGGTAGATGAAGGCGGGATAGGTGAAGATGCCTGTTTCGGGGCGCAGCAGGTTTTTCATCACGCCCTGCACCAGTGATTCGTCGACGCCCAGCGCTTTCAGCGTGGCTAGCCGATTTTGCTGCGGCGCCTGGTCTGTGATCTGCACCAGACCGCAGCTGACCAGGTTGAAGAGAATCGGAACCCACTCGCCTTTTGACAGCGGTCGGTTACGCAGAAGGTCGAAGAGCGTATTGCGGTTGTCGATGAGTTCGTAGAAGTCGAGCTGGCCTTCGAGCCCGATGGGAGCGCCCTTGGCGACGCGGGCGGCGAACTCCTCTTCAGAGATCATGGCGTTTTTCTTGACCAGACAAGATTCAAGCTTCAACCCTGCTGTTTCCAGGTATTTGCTTTGATCGAGCAGCCCGACACCTTCCATCAGCATGGCGTCCAAACGCTTGTTAATGTTGCGATCGACCGAGCGCTCGTCGGGCCAAAAACGGAATTCGCCGTTTGTCCATGTGATCAACTCGACCAGGGCAGCGTCTCCGACGACGTCTTTGACCGTGCCGTGCAGAGGGACGCCGTCTACGAAGAAAACCTCTGCGTTTTCCACGCGATTGCGCACGTCAAGTTTGCCGGTCATCTTGGCGAGGTTGATTGACTGCAGCAGATTGGGCATCTGCAAATTCTTCAGGTCGCCTTCGAGCGTCGCCTTGGCACCCGGGCGAGGCGGCTCGAACGTAATGCCACCAGAGGTGGTGCGCTCACCGGTCTTGGCGACAGTGCCGAGCCCGAGGCTTGATTCGCCAGCGCTTCCGTACAGTGCTGCGTTGGGAATGACATCTTCGAGCTGGTCGCCGCCGCTGCTCGATGAGACCAGGTTGGTGATGAGGCTGAGGTCGCCGCTGGTGTAGGTCCATTCGGTGCTCTGGCCGGCGGACGATACTGTAAAGAGCGTCCAGCTCGGCTCTTCATCGCCCTTTTCGTATTTGACAGCGAGAATGAACTCCTGCTTCTTCTCCTTGCCGGAGTAAGGCAGCTCCACCCAGCGCCCGCGAATCTTGTGCGCTTCTTGCATGAGAAACTGGATGTCGCCATAACTGGGCGCGGCGCTTTGCTTTGGCAAGCGGACGTTGCGCGGTGCTGACTGTTGTTGCTTTCCTGACTGGAACATGCGATACCGACTTTAACCTTCCAAGGCGGAGCCGAAGTGCCAACAGCTAAGCTCCATTAGCAGTGTTCCACGATTAAAGCTATTCCTATCCGCAGGACCGGAATTTACCATGAGATGGGCGATACAGCCGACTGCGCCATACCTGCACTCCCTCTCTGTCCGATAACCACTTGGGGGATAAAACCGCACCAGTCAGGCGCGTTTGCCCCGATCTTAACAGCCAAAGCATAGGTGGAAGTGGCGCCCCTTCTTCGTCTGCAACTAGCTGCGCCCAGCGCCTGCGCTTTCACTGCGGCGCCAATCAAAGGAGGCTGCCCGAAAGCAGCCCCCTTCGCTAACCTGTGGTTTGCCTCTTACGGGTACAAACCGCGTAGGCGCTTCGCTTCAGCGATCTTCGATACGCCGATTCTCAGAGCGGCCATGCGCGGACGCAGTCCGGACTTGGTGCTCATCTCGAAGACCTGAGTACAGGCTCTGCCCATGATCTCTTCCAGCCTTCTGTTCACTTCTTCTTCGCTCCAGAAGAGATGCATCATGCCTTGCACCCATTCGAAATAGCTGACGGTGACGCCGCCGGCGTTGGCGAGAATGTCCGGCATTACGATGACGCCTTTGTCGTGCAGGATTTTATCGGCTTCGGGGCTGGTCGGTCCGTTGGCGCCTTCGACGACGATCTTGCACTTGAGGTTTTCCACGTTGCTTACGGTGATCTGTCCACCGAGCGCAGCCGGAACCAAGACGTCGCAAGGCAGCTCCAGGAGCTGGGTGTTGGTGATCGACTTGCAGCCGGTGAATCCGTCTACGCGACCCATTTCGGCTATGTAAGCCATCAGACGAGGGATATCTATGCCTTCTGGGTTGTAGATGCCGCCGAAAACGTCGGAGACGGCGACGATTTTGAAGCCGGACTCGTGCAGAAGCTTGGCCGTCACCGAGCCGACGTTGCCGAATCCTTGCACTGCCACGGTCGGTGCCGAGGCGGCCAGGTTGTAGTGCTCAACAGCGCGACGGGCGCAGTAGGCGACGCCGCGGCCGGTCGCTTCGGTGCGACCGAGCGAGCCGCCGATCGAGACTGGCTTACCGGTGACTACCGACGGAACCGTGTGTCCGATGTTGATGCTGTACGTGTCCATGATCCATGCCATGGTCTGCTCGTTGGTGTACATGTCCGGCGCTGGAATGTCCTTGTCGGGCCCCAGCAGGTTGATGATTTCGGAGGTATAGCGGCGCGTCATACGCTCTTGCTCGCCCAACGACAGCTTCCACGGCTCGCATTTGATGCCACCTTTGGCGCCACCATAAGGCAGACCCATGAGGGCGCATTTCCATGTCATCAGCATGGCCAGGCAGGAGACTTCGCCCAGGTTGACTTCGGGGTGATACCTGAGTCCGCCCTTCGCGGGACCGAGTGTAGTGTCGTGATGGACGCGATAGCCGGTGAAAGAGTGCACGGTCCCGTCATCCATGCGGACCGGAACAGTGACAATCAGTGCCCGTTTTGGATAGCGCAAGCGCTCATGCAATTCGCGATCGAGACCCATCTCGAGAGCAATTTCGTCCAACTGACGCTGGGCCATGAGGAAATGCTCTGTTTCGCATTCCATCGTTGGCCTTTCAGGGGACTTAAGGGCGACCATCGGATCCTCCTCTGACTTTTTTGAAGTCATCGAGTCATGTAACAGTATTGAGTATGTTACCGAGTCATCGACCAGATATATGGTGGGATGAGAGGATTTGAGCTGTAAAAAATTTCTTAGCGCTTAATACATAAAGAGACCATTAAGCTCAGGCGTCCCAAAAATGAGGTTATCGGCCGTTCGATGTTGTAACAAGCGGTCCGGTGCAAACTCGTCCATTCTCTTAAAACCGGCTGAATATGTGGTTTTCCCTGTCAATGTGATGAGGCGATCACAAAGCGGAGAGTGGCAGGTCGATTTTCAGCGATCGGCGAGGTGTTTTTCCAGCATCTGCAAAAACGCAGCCTGGTCGTGGTGAATGATCGCTTTCGCCCGCTTGAGCTCAATCAGCTCTGCCTCATCGACCTCCCACGACGCGCAGTGCGGGCGCGCCTCTTTCGGTAGCGGACCGACAAAACAGTGCACGCGTTTGCGGCTCTTCGTGTAATCGACATGCCCGAGAAATTCCAGTCTGCCGGCAACGACTCCCGTCTCTTCCAACGTTTCGCGGCGAGCGGCCGCTTCCAGCTCTTCTAGTGGATCGGGTTGCCCTTTGGGAATGCTCCAGGGCGATTTGCGGTTGTAGTTGCCCGATGCATGCACGAGCAAGACTTCCAATTCATTCTTATCGTTGCGCCGATAGAGCAATGTGCCTGCGGTTTCTTTCATATGCGCTCGCGGAAATTTCCAAGCATTTGCTTGAATTCTACGCTGTCAGGATGTGCGTCGGCTATGATTAAGGGTTGAGTTGGGAGAAACCGCCGAGACGGGCGCTCTGCCAGAAGTTTTGTAGTCGCTCCTGTGAGCGCGTGAGGTGAGCACATGCCGGAACTGCCGGAAGTGGAAACAGTCTGTCGCGGTTTGCAAAAACTCATAATCGGCGACACCATATGTGATGCCAAGGTGCTGCGTTCGGATTCGATCGGTTATCCGGATCCGGCAAAATTTGCCAGCAAGATTCGCGGTCACAAAATCGAACGAGTTTATCGTCGCGGCAAATACATTCTTATAGATCTCGATCGGGCTGCCGGCATGGCGGTGCACCTGAGAATGTCGGGACGCCTGATGGTGGTCGATAAGAAAGCGCCGCCCGAGCGGTTTTTGCGTGTGCGTATGTCACTTGCCAGTGGGCGCGATCTGCGCTTCGAAGACATGCGTGTGTTTGGGCGTATTTGGTATGTGCCGCCGGGCAAAACCTTCGAACAGATCATTCCGTCCTTAGCCGAGCTTGGTGCCGAACCGCTGGAGAAGTTGACCGGAAAGTCGCTTGGTGAAGTCCTGCGCGGCAAGAAGCAGCCGATCAAAAGCGCATTGATGGATCAAAGAGTCCTGGCGGGCATCGGCAACATCTACGCGGACGAGGCGTTGTTTGGCTCGCGCATTCATCCGCTGCGCCAGGCTGGCGATCTGCGCGACCATGAACTGGATGAGCTGGCTAAGGTGATTCGGTCAGTCCTGGAAAGCGCTATCGAACGACGCGGAACGACACTGCGTGACTATGTCGACGCCGACGGCGTCAACGGCAATTATCAGCACAGCGCCTGGGTCTACGGGCGCGAAGGTGAGCCTTGCCGGGTCTGCGGTTTGCAGATCGAGCGCACCAAAATTGGTGGCAGGTCCTCTCACTTCTGCGTTGAATGTCAGCCGGCGCGTTATCGAAAAGGCGCCGCGGTAGTTATCACGAAAACAACACGCAAGAAGTAGGATTGCCAGGCGAACACTCTTCTCCGCAGTTTGGCTATCTGTGGGTTTTGACGTATTGAAGTTTTTGAAGCTTCTTCGGCGCCCGCTTATTGAGCACTATGCGTGGTGGCGGCAATTGTTGATGTTGTCTCTTGATGATCGGTTCTAGCACCGAGTCGGCTTCAGGATTTATATGTCCAGTTTCTGCTTCAAGGCGCATCGCTTGTGTTCGGTTTTGTCCAGGAAGGAGGCTGTCATCGTTGTATAGCAGCTTCGTCTCTTCCATGCGGTTGTTCTTAGTCGTCGTAGAAACGTTCGCTCCAGAACCCCACTTATGTCCGTCGCCCCATTTCGCCCCGTCTGCAAGGCAGTTTGACTGCGCGGCAATGACCATGGTTGTGGCTAAAAAGGCGCTTATCTTCATTACTGACATTCTTCTGTCCTCCGTGCCATCACGACGACGCAAAACCGAAAGAAAAGTTGCTGAGCTTCTCCTTAAAACTCAACCTCGTCCGTTTGGGGTGCATGGGACCAAGACTCAACGGTCCAGTTGTGACTGACTGGAAGCGTCGAAAAATTATGCCTGAGAAAAATACGTTCAGACTAACTGATTGCCAGAGCAATCAGTTAGTCTGAACGCCAAACCATAACCGGGAGGAATGGAAAATGCGAGAAAAATATTCCTGGCAGGTATGGGTTGGGCTGGGTGCTCAGCCAATCGGTAGCAGCGATAGAAAAGGCGAAGAAAATATCGCTGCCACCGATTGAGGTGGCTGGTGTAGTCATATTGCAACAGCGCTAACAGGAGCGCCCAGGAAGGGCTCTACTCTTTGTTCTTCGACTGAACAATTTGCGCGATTCGAGGCTCGAGATGAAGCGGTATGTTTTTGAATGTGGTTCCCAAAACCCTTCCCAGTTTCGCCAGGGTTCTCAGGTTCGCGCTGGCTGCGCCCGTTTCAATCTCTGCAATGTGTGTCTGGCTGATTCCCGACAGATTTGATAAGTCTTTTTGTGACAGCCCCAACGTTCTCCGTCGAGCCAAGATTTCAATGCCGACCTCGATTGTTTGTTTATGCACAAATGCTTCGATGTCCTTTTGAGCGCTGACGCAAAAGCCCGGGCGTTCGCAGCATGCAGCGCAACAATCAAGTCGGTGGCTGCGAATAATCTCGTTTACCTTTTCTCTACTCTGCCATCTCGTCATGCGTTCCTCCGTTTTGTAATGACTCAAAATGTTGAGACTGCCATCCCATGCAATTTCTTCGTCGATGACCGCGACTTTGGCGTGAACTCCAGGGAAATCGGTTAGGTGAATGGCCATGTCCATGAGCAGTTTGCGATTCCTATAGAAGGTGACTGTTCGTTCGTCGTCTTCGATAGAAAGTACGGCTGGGCGTTGAACGAAAGCGCAGACTCGCACGCCTCGTTCGACACAATCTTGCAGGTACGGTTGTAAGAACAAGATTCGTTTGGAGCTCATGTATGCACTCAAGATCAAGACAGAGCCCTGAGCGTTTTGCAAATCCCGAACAAAGACTTGATAGAAGTCGTCCGCGAAGTGCACTGAATGTCCGTTGTTTGCTTGCGGAGAAGCAAGCAAGTGCGGAGCCGGTTTGGAAAGGAATGTGGTTTTCATAAGTCATTTATATCTGCAGGCTGGTCAAAAACACTGTTCAATTACACAGTGTTTGTTCTTTTTCGTTCGCAAATTCCCCACTGAACGTTGGATGCAAGACATCACAAAAGCAATTGCGTTATGCCGATGCAATCCCTATATGGAATAATTGACGCGCCAAGAGGCATGGAACCGATGGAGGCTGGAATGAAAAGCAGAAGTTTTGTTGGCGCGCTCATGTGCTTGCCGATGTTGTTCGCGCAATCGACAATCGCAGTCAGAGCAGGCCTCAACGACTCGGACAACCCGATGAAACTAGTCAAGCCGTACGTTTACCAGCCAGTTGTCACCGATGCCAAAGTACAAGCCGCTGTAGACGCCATAGACAAATTGGCTAAGCGAAAGACTGACGAGAAAGCAATTCCGGGAATGGCGATTTCTATTGTATGGAAGAACAAACAGGTATTTGCACAAGGTTATGGCGTGCGCGACACTCGGACGAACGAAAAGGTTGATGCACATACAGTTTTTCAATTGGCATCCGTTTCGAAGTGTTTAGCGGCGACGACCGTGGCATCGCTTATTAGCGAAGGCAAAATTTCTTGGGATTCGAAAATCTGCGATCTCGATCCATCGTTCGCGATGTATGAGCCATGGGTGACAAGTCAGTTGACGATTCGCGATCTGTTTGCGCATCGAAGCGGGCTGCCGGATCACGCTCTAGATGTATTGGAAGATATCGGCTTCGATAGAGATGAGATTTTGCATCGAGCTCGGTATCAAAAACCGGATTCCAGCTTCCGGTCACACTATGCGTATACCAATTTCGGGCTCACCGAAGGTGGTGTCGCCGCCGCCAAAGCATATGGCATGACCTGGGAAGAAGCGTGCAAAAAGAATCTATACGAGCCGCTCGGCATGAGTTCGACCAGCTCACTGTACGCCGATTTCATCAATTCTCCAAATCATGCCGTTAATCATGTCCTCATGAATAGCAAATGGACACCTGCTTACCAGCGTCAACCGGATGCCCAATCTCCCGCAGGCGGTGCGGCGTCGTCAGCAACGGATATGGTTCGCTGGATGCAACTTATTCTTTCCAATGGACAATTCGAAGGGAAACAAATTGTGGCGGCGGAACCGCTGCAACAAGCTGAGCATCCATGCATGCTCACGCACATGAGTCCGACAGACGGTCTGCCGCAGTTTTACGGATTGGGTTTCAATGTCGCGTACGATACCGCGGGACGCCTGCGGCTCAGTCATTCCGGAGCATTTGCTTGCGGTGAGGCGACGACTATCAATCTGCTGCCTGTAGAAGGTCTCGGAATCTGCGTGCTTACGAATGGCTATCCGACTGGCGTTGCTGAGAGTTTTGCAAACACTTTCATGGACTTAGCAGTCGAAGGCAAAACATCGCAGAATTGGTTTCCGCTGTTTCATGCAATTTTTTCTGATCCGGCAACTCTAGGTATTAATACCGAGAACAGTTACAAAACTCCAGCTATTAATCCGACCGCGGCTCTAGCCAATAAAGCCTATGTTGGAACATACACCAACGAACTGTTTGGCTCTGCGAATGTGATTGAGCGCGACGGCGGCCTGGTCTTACAGCTAGGTCCAAAGAAGATGGAATTCCCAATGACCCACTACGACCGAGACATCTTCACCTTTGATCCGCACACCGAAGACCTGTCCGGACCATGTGGTTTGAGATTTGGTGTCGGCGAGCGTGGCACCGCCATTGGTGTGCTGGTCGAGCCGCTCAATAGCGATCGCGATGGATGGTTTTTGCGCATCAGTGAAAAATCTATTGAGAGGTAGCACTAAAGCTGTTGTCCATCGAACGCGTAATTGGCTGACGACTTTATAACTGGCAGTAATGAATGCGGCCGAGAGCGCAGTAATTAGCGCAGGCGAGGAGCGACGTTAGAGTCCGAGATCGCTCAGACTTGGATGGTCGTCTGGGCGCGGGGACGAGCGATCCCAGTGGAAGAGACGTTGTGAGTACTTGATCGGCAGGTCGTTGATCGATGCGTGGCGCATTTGCATTAATCCGTCCTGACGAAATTCCCAGTTTTCATTTCCGTACGAGCGAAACCAATTGCCGGAATCATCGTGCCATTCATAAGCGAAGCGCACAGCTATGCGGTTTCCAGAAAATGACCATAACTCTTTGATCAATCGATAGTCGATCTCTTTGCTCCATTTGCGCGTGAGAAACGCGACGATATCGGTTCTGCCTCTGATGAACTCTGTGCGATTACGCCAGACGCTGTTCTCGGTGTATGCGAGTGAAACGCGTAGTGGATCGCAGGTGTTCCATGCGTTTTCGGCGAGGCGTACCTTCTGTATGGCAGTTTCTTCGGTAAAGGGGGGCGCCGGCTGCATCACGGTCATAGTCGATCTTCATCCTTTAAATCGAAGCAATCCCCCCCGCCCTGAGCCAGTCGGGCAAGAGGTCCTCGCTGGATTTTTTCCAGCAAGCGAATGAGAAGGTCTTGTTCTTCTACAGTTAGAACGGAGTAGACCTCTTCCATAAACTTATGCTTTTGTTCGGCAATCTCGTTAAAGCGCTCTTTTGCTTCTGGCGTCAGCTCGATCAGCATGGCGCGACGGTCTTTGGGATCAGGAACGCGGCGCAAGAATCCGTCGCGTTCCATGCCGTCGATGAAATCTGTCACGGTGCGCGGAGCCACCATGAGTTTGCCGGCGAGATCCCCCATACGAATCGTACCTGCCTCTTGCACCATAAATAGAACGCCGATTCTGGGACCGGACAGCTTACGGAGGTTTTCATTCTCGGAAAATTTAACGCTGGCAACGCGCTTGAACAATTTGGCTGTCATCATCAGCGCTTTCATGCACTCGTCCGCTTTGCCTTGAAAGTTTTTTCCGCAAAACGATGACTTTTTACTTGAGCCTGATGTTGACATAAACGGATTTAGTGAGTATCCTCATTAATGAGGCTCCTCACTATGAGGTGCCAATTAAAAGAATAGCTTAAATCGCTAAAACACACAATATACCGGCGCGGGCAGCTCCGGAGGAGGTTCTCATGTTTGCATTTGGTGGCGGCTGTGGCAAACACGGCGGCGGATTTGGACCGCCATGGGCGCGTATGCACAAGGGGCGCGGCGAGCATTGTGGTCCAGGTGCACTGTTGAATGCGCTCGATCTGTCTGACGAGCAGCTGGAAAAGCTTGCCGAGCTAAAGATGGAAGGGTGCGGTCAATTTGCTAAGTTCAAGTCCGAGATGATTGGGCTCGTGCAAGAGATCGGCAAGGAGTTGACCAAGGATCAGGTCGACAAAAACAAGGTGAAAGAGATCGCTCAGCGTATCAAGGCGCGCAAATCCGACCTCGGGGATTCGATGTTGGATCGCATTCTTTCGTTTACCGAGGTGCTCTCCGTCGAGCAGCGCAAGCGGCTCCGCATCTTGTTGATCAAAAAGTTCTTGGGTGTCGATTCACCAGCGCCCGAAGCTGAATAGGTTTTCCTGCGCGATCGGGGGGCGAGGCGGTGAGCTCCGTTTCGCCCTCCCCCCTTCCTACCTATCGTCCTAACGCGTGATTTGTCGGCTGTTTGGGAACTTTCACTTGGCAAGTGACGACTGACAGCCAGAACGGTAGTACTTTTGCGAAAAAGGGGCGCCGTCAAAGTATAGAAAGAGCAAGTTCGGAAGCCGAGCTTGAACTTCGTCGCGCACGGAGGATGGAAAACTGTGAAGACCAAGTTACTAACATCAATTGCGAAAGCCTCAATGGCTGTCATTCCCCTGGTGTCGGCGATGCCAGCATTTGCGAACACCTCTGATCCACCGCTTTGCGCGGAAGCAAGCAAGACGCAGTTGCCGTTATACGAGTGGAAGCAGGAGCGAGCTGTTCCGAAGGGTGTGGTATTGATGTTGCACGGAATCACTCAGCGCGCAGCGACGCTGCAAGATCTCGGAAAGAAACTTTCGCATGAGGGGTTCCTTGTATATGGTCTCGATGAGCGCGGTTTTGGTTGGTGGCATTTCGATCAAAAACAAGGCGATCGCGGCTACAAGTGTGATTTCAAAAGTTCGGTGAAAGACACCGACAAAGTGTTGACTCTATTGCGGCAGGAGCATCCCGCGCTGCCAATATTTTTGGTTGGTGAAAGCGTAGGTGCAGCGGTTGCCTGGCGGGCAGCAGCTGACTCGCCGGACGCAGTAGACGGCATTGTAGTGGCCGGTTCTGGCAGCAAAGCCGTGCGACCGAAGATGACTTGGGTTATTGCGGATACCCTGAAAGATTCGTATCGATGGAATCACCAAACCAACGTTGTGCGCTACCAGTTAAAATATGGCACCGATGATCTTGCTGGTTTCAAGCAAACACTGCTCGATCCAGAACAACGCAAGACGTTGAGTCTCAGTGAAACCATTCAAGCTGATCTGTTTATTCGAAAGAATGGCAAATTTGCCAAAGCGATCGACCCGCACATAGCAGTCTTGGTGGTGCAAGGTGCTGACGACAAAGTATTGTCGCCAAAATCTGCGAAAAAAGTTTTCGCTGTTGCCAACACAGAAGATAAGAAGATGGTTGTCGTCCCCAATTGCGGTCACATTTTGCTCGGACTGCCAAAAGTAAAACCGCTGGTCGGGGACTCGATTGCGTCCTTCTTGGATGAGCAGTCTGCGCGCGGACAAGTTGCTGCTGGCCCAGCGACCGTCCCTCAGTAACAAGGTTAATCACAGCAAAAGACACGAGAGCTATCAGCAGATAGCTCTTTTGTTCCGACGTTCACGAATTCGCCACCGTAGCTTCTTTTGTCAACGCCAACTGCACGACGCTCGAATTCGCTCTGCGTAAGGCTTCTCAGCTGGTTGGGGAGGTCTTTCCGGTGTCGAACGGCGCCGGTTTATATAAAGGTACTTGTGACATCCGTGCCACGAAAATTTCACAAGCCCGTCACAATCCAGGCATCTTCATTAAATATAGTCATGCTCAAGCGATGATGCTGTCCCCAACCCGATTTAAAACTCAACTGCTGAACTAGCTTCAGCAGTCCACGGCTCGCGCGTTGATGACAACACGTTGGAGGGCTCTTGCTATGGTGTTTGACAGAGGAGATACAGGCGACCGTTTTCTCAACACTGAGTTGCCGGCTTGGCGAACTGCTGCACTTCAAAATCAGGAAGGTTTGGCACCAGCCGTTCAAAATGCTCAGGTTGGCACGGACAGCGCCTCACCGTACCTTACTAATCTTCAAATCACAAATGGCGGCTCCGGCGAAGGTTCGTTAGCATCGCAGGCCGCCTTCGCAGTGGGACAACAACAGGAAGGGATTGGTTCAGTGTACTCATTGAATACTAGTGATACCAATGGTGGTTACACTGGCTACGGTGCTGCTGATGGTGGTTGGGAGAGTGCAGGTAGTTACACAGGTTTTGGCGCCTCCCAAGGTGGTTGGGACAACGTGGGCGGTACGACTGCCGCTACCGGGTCATGGCAGAGCGAACTGGTGTCCGCCGCGCAGGGACAGGGCAGCATGCAAACGGCACTCAACGATCTTGGAGCCGCTTATCCAAATGATGCTGCGGACGCTGCAAAGGCGGGCAACCAGGTATTGCAAAACGCCGGACTCGCCGACATGACGACAGTGAGTGGAGCCGCCTCCACTGGTGATCTGAGCGCGAAATCTGGTTTGGACCAAACCCAGACGTCGATTAACGTTGGACCTGACGTCACGTACAATCCTGCCACGGGACAAGTGGTCGACAACCAAACTGGAACTCCAGCCGCACCAGCCTCTGACACTGCAAATTCTGGCGTCAACTTCGATATGGGCGGCACCGATTTTGGCGTCATCAACCCGGGCAGCTGGGACAATGCCAGCCCGGCCGGCACCACCAATGGTGCCGGATGGCAAAGCGAACTTGTGTCGGCGGCGCAGGGACAGGGCGGTATGCAACAAGCAATCAACGATCTTGGCGCTGCCTATCCAAACGATGCTGCGGACGCAGCCAAAGCCGGCAACCAGGTGTTGCAAAACGCCGGGCTCAGCGACATGACGACAGTGAGTGGAGCCGCCTCCACTGGTGATCTGAGCGCGAAATCTGGTTTGGACCAAACCCAGACCACAACTAACGTAGGACCTGACGTCTCTTATGATCCCAACACCGGTCAAGCTGTTGATAATCAGGCACCGACTCCTAACACTGCCGATAACACCACGCCTTCTTCGACTGCGACTGATCCCGCCCCTGAGGCTGGCGCGGCCGCTGGCGATGCAGCTGCCACCACATCAGCAATGACCGCTGACGCGGCAGTTCCAACATCGACCTTGTCTGACTCTGAAATCGACGCTGATTTTGCCGCCGCTGATTTTGGATACGGTGGTATGGGTTCCGAAGACGCAAGCTTGCTTTTTGTCTGATTAGGTTACCAATCCGTTAATGATGCCATTGGCCAGGCGCGTGCTGATCTCTCACAGCACGCGCCTTTTTTTTCGATTCTCTGCGGTCTTAATTCTGTTCTAACAGAGTTGTCAAAATGCTCCAGCACGTCGCTGCTAATCACTCTAAAAGTGGCGGAAGTGGCCATGTTGCGAAAATCTCACAAACTCGCCACGATAACGGCATCCTCATCAACTAACTTACAATCAGCGACGAGGCTACCCACGAAAAAAAGCAACCGGTTGAACTGGTGTCAACTGGCATGCAGATTATTACTTGCGCGTTGAGAGATACACGCCGGAGGACATTGCTATGGTGCTGGCGAGAGAAATTGGCGAAAGTTCTAGTAATTTGAGCTATGAGAATGCAGGTTGGCGCTCTGTTGCAGCGCAATCACAGGAGGGTTCGGCAGCTGCGGCGCAGAGTGCTACCTCTAATGCAGAAACTGCGACGCCGTACCTTACTAATCTGCGGCTCACTGGAGAAAACACCGGAGAAGAGGCGCTTGCTGCGCAGGCTTCTAATGCCACTGGGCAAAATGAATTGAATGGAAGGGCGCTGAGCACTGCAGAGGGCCTTTCTATCGATCCGGGCATTGACTCTTTGGGGAGCGGATTTGCAATTAATACAGGCGATACCGCCGGTGGTGGTCAGGTGTTTGCTGTGTCAGCTGCCGCACAGCCTGAAATTAACGCTGACATGGGTGGGCTTGATTTCGGCACTACCGGACAGGGTTGGGACAACACCAGCAGTGCTGGCACAACTGCCTCTCCTGGCTGGCAGGCACAGATCGATGCTGCCGAAAATGGGACCGGCGACTGGGCGACAGCTTTAGGCGCACTGGCAAAATCGTACCCAAATGATGCTGCAGATGCTTCTCTGGCAGGGAATCAGTATCTGCAGGCTACTGGATACAGCGACGGTACGACATACTTTTCCAGTCAACCTTCCACTGGTAAATTGAGCGTAACCCCAGATTCGGGCACGACAGAGATAAACACCAACGTCGGACCCGATGTTCAGTCACCGCAACCGACACCGAATGATAATCCGAATTCATCGCTAACGGATCCTGGCAGCGCACAGAGCGACTCGCCTCCACCACAAACCGACACACCTCCAGCCCCACAGGCCCCCGTGCCTACCACCGCGGAAATCGAAACGCCTCCGAGCGCTCAGCCCGATGGACCTACCACTGCCCAGCCCGAGGAGCCTGGCGCCACAGAACTCGAGGAAGTTGCTGCGCTCACAGCCTCGTACGACGATGTAGGAGGTTTCGATGGTTTCGGAGGTTTCGCAAATGGTGAGCCTATCTGACAGACCTATTAGGTAATAAAGCAACATCAATTGGTAAATGCGAGCGGTGTGTCCAGTGAGGCGCACCGCTCGATTATCGCTTGGAGGTCATCGTTCAAGGTCATATTGAAATTGAAACAGCCACATCGCGACCCTGCACTAGATTGATGTACCAACTCCCCGTCGGGTGATTGAGGACTTTCAAACTTTCGACATTTCCCTGACACGCTCCCGTCACAAAACCATCATCCAGCACCCCTATATTCGGTGTTGTGAAGCCCAACAAATACCTTACTAATCGGTCTGTCATATAGGCAGAACTCCCTTGCGCTCTCGCTGGCAGTATAGCTTGGCACTGGGGAGGTTTCAGAGATGGTATCGCATATATCGATCCTTTAGATAACAGCGACGGACGTGGAGCGAAGGGTTGCGTGCCACGAGAATTTCACAAGCCCGTCACAATGACGGCATCTTCATTAACTAGATTACGATTAGCGATTTAGCTGCTCCCAATATTACTAATTAGAAAAACCAACCGGTTGAACCGGTGTCACTGGCATGGGATTACTTGCGCGTTGAGAGATACGCGCCGGAGGATATTACTATGGTGCTCGAAAGAGAAATTGGCGAACGTTTTGCTGGCTTGGGTTATGACAATGCAGGTTGGCGCTCAGTCGCAGCGCAATCACAGGAAGGTTCTGCGGCGGCGATGCAGAAAGCTAACTCGAATGGAGAAACTGCCACTCCCTACCTTACTAATTTGCAGATCTTTGGAGCGAACACAGGAGAAGCAACGATTGCTTTACGACCTTCGTCTGCGACAGACCAAGGTCAAGTCAGTGAGGGCAGCTCTTCCTCCAGTAGTGGACTATACTCGTTTGGCAATGGCGGTAACATTGGCGATACCGCTCGTGGTGAACAAACCTATGCTTTAGCGGCTAATTATGACGGCTATGGTGCTGCGCCTGGTGGCTGGGATAGCAACGCCGCTGTGAGCGCTCCCACTGGCTATGACGGCTATGGTGCTACCCCTGGTGGCTGGGATAATGGCTCCGCTGCTTCAAACGGATCCAATTGGCAGAGTGAATTGGTCAACGCGGCCCAGGGCAACGGCAGCATGCAGAAGGCGGTGACTGATCTGGGCTCCGCCTATCCAAACGACGCAGAAACTGCCGCCAATCAAGGCAATCAAGTTCTTCAGAACGCCGCCGAAGGCGGTATGACCACGATATCGGGCGAAGGTTCAACCGGCAATTTGACCGCAACTGCAGGTCTTGATGGCTCCAAGAGTAGTACTAATGTGGGCCCGGACTATCTAGCACCAGACGCGCAAATTGACGCCCAACCTTCCGCAAATTCTGTCACAAACAACCAGTCTGATGTTAACGCAGACATGGGCGGAAACAATTTCGGCATTACCACCCCGGGTTGGGACGACAACAGCGGTAATACGACACCTACCTGGCAAAGTGAACTAGTCAACGCAGCTCAAGGCAATGGCAGTATGCAGACAGCTATGAATGATCTCGGCGCCGCCTACCCCAACGACGCAGCAACGGCCGCTAAGGCTGGCAATCAAGTACTGCAAAATGCCGATTTGGGCGATATGAACGTCGTAACGGGCGAGCCGTCGACAGGCAACCTGTCTTCAACCTCCGGTTATGACGGCACCAAAACGGCCACCAATGTCGGACCTGATTACGCTGCACCATCTACCGATGCGTCTGATGCCGGTAACAGCGGTGGCGGAGCAGCAGGCGGTGCAGCCGCCGGCGACGGTGGAGATGGAGGCGACGGCGGTGATGGAGGCGACGGCGGTGACGGAAAAGATTTCTAGTCTACGCTATATAAGGGTTTGGACTGAAGCAACATCGATTTAGTAAATTCGAGCGGTGCGTCTGGTTTTGAGGAGTTCGGCGCACCGCTCGATTATCACTTGGGGTGATCGTTTAAAATTGCACTACTTGCTCAACTGCGCTTTCATCTGATGTAGCTCTTTCGTCAGCGAAGCGACCTCACTGGTCGAACGGTCGCTGCCATCACGAGGAGCCTGCAATCCGGATTCAATCTGCGCCAATCGCGAATAAAAGGTTTCAGCCTGATGGCTGGTGATTTTGTTCTTTTCTAGCGCTGTGCTGATCAAATCCTCGACATCACCATGAAGAGCATCTTGCGCATCAACCACAGTCAATGCAGGCGGATTTTTGTCGAGCTTTGCGCTCATCTCATTTAGCCGCTTGTTGTGTTCTTGCAACATTTCTGCCGGCGCCGGTTTGTCCAGAGTCTGATACCACGATTCAGATTCGCTGAGCGAGTCGAGCTCTGATTTCATATCCGAAGCTTCAGTCACGGAGATTGTGCCATGAGTCAATGCCGAATTGACCTTCAACAGAACTTGTCTCTGCAAATCTCTGGTGCTCGGATCAGGCGATTGCTTGGCTAAGACTTCCGTCGGAACCAGCGGTCTGACATTATCGAATGCGATCGTCGGTGCGAACGATGAGCCTGCCAACAAACTCAGTGTTGCTAGAAGTATGATTTGAGATTTCATGATGCTCACCTTGAATTTTGTGTGAAACCGTCGGATCGATCGCTCTGATTAGGAGTGGACGATGTTGGCTTTCACAGCTGAACCTTCATTGAGACCGTCCGGCACGTCGATAATGACGACGTCATTCGGTTTTAACCCTTGGCTGATTTCCATCTTGTTGCCGAGGTCTCTGCTCACTTCGATCTTGCGATAGCGGAGTTTGCCACCGTCAACGATTGCCACATACAAACCATCTTGCTTGGTGATTGCAGCGCTGCTCGGGATGACTTCCGGCGGAGTCTGATTGTTGTAGACGAATCGCACATCAGCGTACGAGCCCGGTTTGAGCATGTGCTTGCTGTTGTCGATTCTGATTTCAGTTTGCGATGTGCGAGAATCGGAACTCAAGCTGCCGGCGATGTTGGTCACTTTGCCGGTGAAGACTTGCCCGGGGAATTCTTGCAGGAGAATGTCAGCCTTGTCGCCGGAGTGAATATAGCGGTAATCGGTTTGCGGAACGCTGACGTAGATTCTTAAAGCATCTGTCTTTGCCATCGTGAGAAGTTCGGTCGTACCCGAGCTGCCACCGGCGGCGACGAGCGCTCCGGCATCAACGAGACGGTTGGTGATGACTCCGTCCGCTGGTGCCACCACTTTTTGGAAACCTTGCAACGCCTTTAGCTGTTCAACACTGGCTTCGGCGCTCTTGATCGACTGTTTGTTGGCGGCGATTCTTGAGGAAGCGGCGGTGACTTGTGCTACTTGCGCCCGTCTATTCTGTTCCGCAACTTGAATCGCGGCTGTATCGGAGTTAAATTCTTGCAGAGCTTTGTCGCGTTGTTCGTAGGTGACTGCGCCTTGCGAAGCCAGGTCCTGATAGCGCTTCAACTCGGTGGTGGCATATTCCAGATTGGTTTTGTTCTGGGTGATTGTCGCATCGGCTGCGAACAACTGAGCGGCTGCGGTTTCGCGTTCTGCCAAAGACGATGCCAGATTGGCTTCCGCCATGCGCAGTCCGGCTTCCGCCTGGCTGACTTGTTGGTCGAGTTCAGGAGTGCTGATCTCGCCGAGCAACTGACCTGCTTTGACGTTGTCGCCGATGTCGACATAACGTCTGAGCAGATATCCGTTCGCTCTGGCGAAGATAGGAATGTTTTGAATCGGTTGCATGTCGCCGGGCAGCACTAGCGTTGTTTTCTTGTCGGCTGGCTGAACGACGGTGGCAGACACTTCAGGTACGGCGTTTGAAAGTTGTTGGTGAACGCGGCTCAGTTCCATGTGTTGTGCTACTCGCGGCAAGCCGCCAACGAGCAGAACTGTAGCCGCGAAACCTGCAGCAGCTCCCAAAATCGGATTGAACGCACCATGCGTGTTGCGGGTGATTTGGGTATTGCCGGTAGTCATTGCTTCGTCCTCTTTGTTCCGCATGAGCTTGCCCATCGCTTGCTCATACCTCAATGCTACGGAGCAAAACGCCAGGCGTCCAATACCTGGTCCTTATCGGTTCGATAGGTGAGCCTTATGAATGGGAAACCCCGATGATTAGCGGTTGTCCGCGTTCGATTTCGCAGGTTTCTTCAAAACGGCGAATACCATGGGGACAAAAAACAGGGTGGCGAATGTGGCGACCAACAGACCGCCGATTACCGCTCTGCCAAGAGGCGCGTTGGCGGAGCCGCCCTCCCCGAGCCCGGTTGCCATCGGCAGCATGCCGATGATCATCGCCGACGCCGTCATGATGACGGGGCGAAACCTCGTAAAACCGGCAGCAGACGCCGATTCTACTGGTTTGTGGCCTGCTTGCCTCTGCTCTTCCGCGAAGGTAACCATAAGAATACTGTTTGCCGAAGCAACACCTATGCTCATAATCGCTCCCATGAGAGCAGGAACGCTGAATGTTGTCTGGGTAAGAAACAGCATAAGCACTACCCCGGATAGGGCGCCTGGGCTTGCCATCAAGATGATCAGCGGATCTAGCCATGACTGGAAGTTGATCACCAGGAGCATGTACACCAGAACCAGAGCAAATACAAGCCCGTTGAGGAGACCACCAAAGGCGATATTCATGCTGTCCGCTTGTCCGCGCAGTGCGACAAAGCAGCCGCGCGGTAGCGTCTTGCGGAAATCATCCACGATTTTGCGCGCGTCACCGGCGACGCCGCCCAGATCGCGATCTTGCGTGTTCACGTAAATGTCGAACACCGGCATGATCTGGTAGTGGCTGATGACTGCAGGCGTGGTGCTGCGCCCAATCTTGGCGAGGTTGGTCAGCAGTTCTGTCTGCTTTTGCGACGATGTGATGGGCATCGTCGCGATGTCGTCCATCTTGTTTATCTGATATGTAGGCGTTTCTACAGCCACGTTGTAGTTAACACCGTTCTTCGGATTGACCCAGTAGTTGGGCTGTGTCTGGAAGCTAGAACTGAGCGAAATCAGCACTGAGTTGGCGACATCGCGCTGCGTCAGACCGAGCTCCATTGCTTTGGAGCGATTGACGTCAACGTTGATCTGCGGCGCATCAGGAACTTGCAACAAGATGACATCGACCGCACCAGGAATCAGTGCGATTTTTTTCTGCAGCTGCAGCGCCAGGTCGTAATCGAGTTGCATGTTGCGCCCGGAGACTTGAATGTCGATGGGTGCAGGCAGTCCGGCGTTGAGAATTTGGCTTGTGATATCCGCAGGCTGGAAGAAGAATCCGATCTCAGGCATCTTTTCGCGCAGGTACTTCCGAATCTGCTTTTCATATACAAAAGCGGATCCTTTGTGGTCGGGATTCAACGAAACCAGGATCTCGCCGTCGAAATCGCTAAACGTGATGTTGTCGCCGTATGCCAGGTTGATACCGTTAGTCGGCAACCCGAAGTTCTGCGTGATGATTTTGATTTCGTCCGCCGGAATTATCGTGCGGATACCGGCTTCAACGCGCTTGAACTCCTGCTCGGTCTCTTCGATGCGGCTGCCTTTCGGTGCGACAACATGCAAGCGCAGCTGCCCGCCGTCTACTCTGGGGAAGAAGTCTTGCCCGACGAACGGGATCAAGGACAGGCAACCGGCGTAGAGAAGCAAGAAGCCGATGATGACGGCTGCACGGTTTTGCAGTGCCGATTCGAGTACTTTATGATATCTGTCTCGAAAGTTATTGAAGTGGGTATCGATCCACAAGTAAATCTTGCGGAAAAAACCCGGGTTTTCTTCATGCTCATCCTCGTGCTCGTGAAGCAGATATCGCGCCATGACAGGGACCAACGTTCTCGACAGGAAGTACGAAGCCAACATGGCGTACACGACTGCCATGCCGAGAGGCACGAAGAGCGAGCGCGCCGGTTCTGTCAGCAGAGTCACCGGTACGAAAACAAGACAGATTGCCAGAGTGGAAACAAACGCAGGCGCCGCGATTTGCGCAGCGCCATCGAGAATCGCTTTCACGATTGGCTTCTTCATTGCGAGATTGCGGTGGATGTTCTCCACTTCGACGGTGGCATCGTCAACCAACATGCCTACTGAAAGCGCCAATCCACCCAACGTCATCGTGTTGAGCGTTTGTCCCGAGATATTCAACCCGATGATCGACGCAAGAATCGAGAGCGGAATCGAGATGGCGACAATCAACGTGCTGCGCCAACTGCCCAATATCGCTAACATCAACAAACCTGTCAGCGTGGCAGCGGTGACTGCTTCACTGACGACCTGCTTGATCGCTGCCTTGACGAAGATCGACTGATCGGTAAGGATCTCGATGTTAAGTTCTTTCGGCAACGTTTGCAGTAGCGCCGGCAGCGATGCTTTGATGTTGTTGACGACAGCCAGGGTTGATGCGCTGCCCGAGCGCAAGATATTGAGCATCGTCGAGCGGTGCCCGTTTTGGTTGACGATGTTGGTCTGCGTGGCGAAGCCATCGTGCACGTTGCCGATGTCTTTGAAAAATATCGTGGCGTTGTTGACCTGCTTAATCGGGTACGAGTTCATCTCCTCGAGAGTCATCGGGCTGCTGTTCATGCGCACCTGATACTCTTTCGACCCGATTTTAGCGCTGCCTGCGGGCAGGATCAGGTTTTGCAGGTTGAGTGCGTTGGCGACGTCATTGGCAGAAAGCCCTTTCGCGTTCAGTTGTGCAGTGTTGATGTCGACCATCACCTGGCGGCTCTTGCCGCCATACGGAATGGGGACTGAGCAACCACCTGCGGTGGCGAGTCGGGGGCGGATAAAACTGAGACCGTAGTCGTACAGCTCTGATTCGCTCAAGGTCTTGCTGTTAACGCCGAGCTGCATGACGGGCACGTCAGAAGTGCTGAAAGCCGTAACGAGCGGAGGAGTGATGCCTGGAGGAAGGATTTTGAGAATCGTCTGGTTGACAGAGCTCATCAGAGCCGTGGCTTTGCCGACGTCGGTTCCTTGGCGCAGATAGACCTTGATGATTCCGATGCCGTTGACCGAATTGGACTCGAGGTGCGCGATTTCGCTGGTGACAGTCGTCATTGCGCGCTCTGAAATAGTGACAATTCGGGATTCGAAGTCTGCCGGCGATAGCCCCGAATAACTCCAGATTACGCTTACGACCGGAATGTTGATCTGCGGGAATATGTCAATAGCCATGCTGGTGGCAGACAGGACGCCGAGAAGGGCAATCAGCATCGACACGACCACGAATGTGTACGGTCGGCGCAGTGCCAGTTCTACAATCCACATGACGTCCTCCAGTTGGCGCTCTGTGCATCCGTCAAGTTTAGCAACCGCTAGACTCCTGCTTTCGCTCGGCAACCTCGCATTTCAAATCTACAGATCGCCCTAGTGTTCGTCCAATACCGAGACGTAATCGTGGCGATAGGTGGACGAAATTGATTGCCGGGATTCGCCCGTCCAGTGCAGTACAATTGACTCATGCGAGAGGCTGTGTAGTATCCCTAGAGTAACCGCATGGAACTTCGTCATCTTAGATACTTTATTAAAGCAGCGGAGCTTTTGCACTTCACAAGAGCTGCGGAATCGTTGTATATCTCTCAGCCCACTCTGTCTGTCCATATTCAGCAGCTGGAAGAGGAGTTAGGAACGCCACTCTTCGCGCGCGTTGGAAGAAATGTCCGTCTAACGCAAGCAGGGCAGCTCTTTTTATGTCGCGCGCTCAGAGCAGTTCATGAGTTAGAAACTGCAGGCATAGAGATCGATGCCATCAAGGGGTTGCTGCGGGGTAAGTTGTGCGTCGCCGCTTTGCCTCTCTACGGACGCATGCTGATGCCTAAGTGGATTTCTGAATTCAACTCACTGCATCCTAATGTGCACATTCATGCACGTGCCGGAAGTTCCGACGATATTGAAACAGGTATCATATCTGGTGCCATTGATTTGGGTATTTCGATGTTGCCGGCGGAACATTCTGAGATTAACGTGACAGATTTATTTGTCGACGAGATTATGTTAGTCATCTCGACCAAACATCCGCTGGCGAACGTAAAAGTGTTACAGCAGTCGGATCTAGTCGGCTTGCCGTTAGCATTGCCAAGCCAAAAAATCTCTGCTTCGAGAGTGATTGGAAAATATTTCGAGTCGCAAAATATCGATCCGTTGATCGCGGTCGAGCATGATGACGGACACTCGCTGTTAGAACTCATCAAACTCGGTCAGTTTGTCACAGCTCTGCCAAAACGAGCATTACCACCTGATCCTGAGTTTGTTACTAAGTCGCTCCCTGGCGGCGGTTTAACCTGCGGTCTCGGCGCGCTCTGGACAAACCTTAGCCCAGCCAGCAAAGCCTTCCTCGATATCGCCCTCAACTCCGTCCAAGTCGGCGCCGCTATCTAATGACGCCACCGCCGGCAGTGACTTCGATCTAGGAGCACCGCGCGTCTATCGATCACTAACCCAGGGACGCCTACATTTATATGAGCGGTGGTTTCTGTCGGTCAGCGCACTCTGTAGACTCGCATACCTGAAACATGGCTTCCTTGGCGTCAACGGAGCGTCAATGCTGCCGCATGTGAGGGATGTTCTACCCCCGCTGATAGGAGTGTCACGGCTGACCATCAGCTCGGTGCGGGCAGCGTTTGCAAGCCCCACTGGTTCAGCGATTTCCTGCTTTGGCTCAGCCATTCGGCGATACGGGGCGCTTGTGCTCACTCGGTATTTCCATGAAAAACCGGAACTGCTTGCCCTGAGAGCGGTCTATTAGCGCACAAGGTTTGGTGGGAAATTGAATATGAAGACTCTGGCGAAAGCCGTCCTTTTGACGGCTGGAATTTTGGCGACCCATACTACGACTTCGGCGAGCGCGACTATGCTACAAGGTAGCGCTACGGTAAACGACAGCTACGCTGCAGCAGCAGCTGGTGCGCAACGCAGCCTCAGCCCATATAAATTGAACGCACAGGCTGGACGCAACCCAGCGGATTATCAAGGAACATGGGCATGCGTGAGCCGCGTCGTCAGCTCCAACGTGCGGGCAGTAGTGCCTGGTCAGACAATGGCTTGCAACGTAAATTTTCAAATAAACCCATCTGGTCAGCTGCTAGTGTCGTGGCAGCAAGATGGCTGGGACCCGTCCCAATGTTCAGTGGTTAACTTCAGCCCGACGCACTCGCAGATCGTGCACAAGAATACTCCATCGACACACTCGAGCTGGACAGCTCTGGCTCGGGATTGGCTGCACATGCAATCGTCCAACCAGATGCAGGGTCGCAGTAAGGTCATCCAATATCAAAACGGACAGGCTATCGGCTCATACGAAACAGCATCAGTCCTGACCCGCATTTAGTTCGAACGCCGGCGCGCCGACAGAACGCAGCGCGCCGGCTGCGATAGTACAACGGTAGCTACCGACGTAGGCGGCTTGCAGCAGCCCGCTTCAACGAAAAACGCAACTGCGGAACGGTTCAGTGCGCAACAGTTTTCTTTTTCACCGCGCGCGCAGCCACGAGTGCGTGGTCATCTAACTTCTCTGCAAGTTTCAACATCTCAGCATTACCATTCGCCCGTCCTCTCAGCGCTAATGCCAAGCTCCGTGGCATATTCAATGCGCCTTGCTCACTCAATTTACGGGCATAGTCATCCGCGTAATCAGGCGGCACACTCAACACCCAATTGTGCTCATTCACAACACCAGGACTGTTGTATGTGTCAGCTAAACCAAGCAAGTCAGCAAACAGTACCGACACGTTTTGCGCTGGACCGACGAACAGATCAGCAAACAACGCTTCCAACAAATGTCCTTTCGACGTCGCTAGCTTTTCCGCGAACGCCGCTCTTGACTCTTCGTTTGGTTCTAATCGCAGAGCCAAATAAACCGCCCAATCTTGCTTCTGCTTCTCGTTCCAATCATCAACGACTTTCCACAGCGATGGTGTGTCATGCGTGCCGACCATGATCCAGTCTTCGCCACTCGCCTTATCGCTGCGGTAAATATCCGAGGGATCTGTCACTTTCGATTTCTGCGTTACTCTGAAGCGTCCTAATCCATATTTTTCCATCACTCGCCGCAATGGGTACGGGCAACTGCTCAGCACTTCGCAGACAATGTTCGTCCGATCAAAACCAACTGACTGTAAACGTTTGTCGATCACATCAATCAACAAGGCATATTGGTCGACCTGTTCGTTTGACAGTTCGCGCACCCAACCGTCAGCGTAGCGTGCAACATCAGCAAGCTGATCCCGCCGCGCAATGGCAAATTGCGCCAATCTCGGGTGTTCCGGCAAGTCCGGTGAATCGAATAAGCGTGCACCGGTTTGCACCGCATGCAGTGCATCAGGTTCGTCTGATTTATAAATCCATGGACAGATTTTTCCGTGCGGATGATCGATGCGCAGACCGTCGAATTCGTCGAGAATTTTATCGATCATTCCGTTCAGCCAACTCAGCACCGGACCTGCTGCACCACTGGTCTTTTGATAATAAAGCTCTGGATTGAGAACCGGATATCCCCACGGTTGTCCGTCCGGATTCGTTCTGCTTGGCGGCGCGCCGAGCTGATATCCCGGCAGAAAAAGATATCGCAATCCCCATGTATCGCGCGGCGAAAATCCGACTTGCATATCGGCGAACAATAGCAGTCCAAGTTTACGCGCATGCTCCCACATCGTTTTGTGTTGTTGATGCGAGACAAACTGGCAAAAGCGGTAAAACGCAATGTGTCCCGCGTGTTCTTTTTGAATCTCTGCGATGCGCTGTTTTTGCTGTGCGGTCTGTTCTGATTCGACACAGTTGCACAACTCTCGATCGGTAGAATCCCACTTGGACCAATCATCGGTTTCATGCTCGACCGTCAGCGCGTCGTAAAGTGCATCGCGCTCAAGCCAGTGGGAGCTTGTCTGCACGAATGATTGATATTTACTCCACAGCGGTTTCAATTGCTCTCTGCGCAACACAAATTGTTTGTGCGCCGACAACAATGCGCGAAATTGCGCATGCCATGCATAAATGTATGATTCGCGTGTGCGCCATTTTTTTGGTTTGGGAAACCCGGCAATGAGCTCGGCGAGTAATTCGGAATCGAGGATGTTTTCCCATTCCTTGTCGTGAGCGAGAGCCGTCAAATTTATAGCTAGCTCATTCTTGGAAAAGAGCGTTCCATCATATGGCGATTGATTCGCCAGGGTTGTCTTGCCTTGTGGTCCAAGCTGAATCGCGTTAAATCCCAACTCAGTGATGAACTGCATGAATGCGCGCGCGCCTGCTGAGTATGGGCTTCCGCGACCAAGCTCCTCATCGGACGTGGCGGGAAAGCTCTGATCGTGAATCGCCAAAGCAAGCTTTCTGACGCCCAATAGCTGCAGGGCGCGGCGAATGTCTTGTTGTGCTTCAGTGGAATATAGCAAGCGGGCGGCTGCAAAGTGGTGACCGCTCACTACTGTAACACAAAGCTGAGTCTGGCACAGCCCCGTTTTGAGCTATATTGAGCGAGCGGCAGTAAGAGTTCGGGCTGTGCGCCGTCGGTCACTCATTGCAGTCTATTCCAAATTTTTTGCCAGGCTTCGAACTCGGAGGGACGGACCTTGTATTTTGCAAAATTGCCCTCGTGAAGAGAGGTCACCTCATCAGCCGCGGTCTCGACGAATTGGGCATGCTCATTGAACGGAATGTTTGCTTCGCTCCACTCCTCCAAATAATCTAAAGCTTCTCTTCTGCGTTTGCGCTCTTTGATAATTGTCGCTACAACTTCACGCAACGCTTCGCGATATTTTAGACGAAATGGATCAGGTTCTCCAATCTGATGGCGAACCTCGGCGTACCGCTTCGCCGATTGTTCATAAGCCCACAGGTACACATCTTTCATCAGCTCTGTTCGATTGAGCTCATAAACTCCAAGTGTGGACTGAATGTACAGGTCAGTTGGCACGTCAAGAAATGTGAGAGGTATAAGGTTGTTTTTGATCAAGGGAATATTCGCAGCTAGTCGTGAGACTCTTTTGTTTACGTCCTCAAAAGGCTGAAGGTATGGCAAATGCACCATTGCGAATAGTGATTGCTCGTACGGATCTTTGATCGCTTCGGCCGTGTCCAAAATTTGCTCGAAACATTCTTCAACCAGTTGCGGGACCGCAAGGGGTTGAAATGTCGATTGACCGATTCCTACTTCGATCCTCCTAAGTCGTCCCTCGGCGAGAGGATTAGCTAATATGTTCGTTGCAAGAAGCCCATGCAAACTCAAGATAGTGGATCTATTAAAGCGAATTTCGTCCGCGGCTTCCACCAAAAACTCGATTGCATCTTTATGGTTCAGAATCATCTGAGTCTCGATGCGATCCTTTCCTGTTGCCTCCTTGCCAAATTCGATCAGTCGCTTGGTGTCGAGTTTCGAATAGCTGTTTCCCTCGAGCCGACTCGAGTTCCAAGAGAGATCGATTAACAATCTATCTAGTATTCTGCGCGCGTATGTCCCAGCGGGCTCTTTTCCCATCGGTACGCTGCCCAATGAGCGCAGGTGTGCACGGTCAGTCTCGGTCAAGTATCTGGTTTCGTTTGGTCGATAGGAGTCAAGAAATTCTCTGTGATAACCTACGAGCCTCCGCTCACTCAAAGGTCGTGAGACGAGTTGGCGGATTTCTGTTCCTCGTTTAGAAAATTGAAAGTGACAAGTATCTTCGGCAACGATGGGAGTATTGATTTCAGAAACTGGATATCGGTAACGTGATGCTCGAACTCTCCCTTCTGCCGAGAGGCGTCTGTTTTCTACCAGGAGTTGAAGCCATGATTGAAGAGTTCTTGGCGGGATTTTTCGGCCTAAAACTTGAGCGATTTCGTCGCGCGACATTCCCTCAGGACGCGATCTTACGATCTCCTCGATAGTTTTCAATGCTTGCTCTGGAATCGGTCTCGCCATTAGTTTACGCGCAACAAAACCTGCCTACGCGCACTTATTATAACGCCATTGGGATTTTACGCGCATTAATTGCAGGCTTTACGCGCAGGTATTGTTGATTAAGCGCATCTATTACTTTACGCGCAGCTATTTCGCTCTGGTCTAGCGCTAACGTTTCTAGCATGGTTGGTTGCTCCCTCTTCGCAGGTGGGCCTGCGTGGATGTGGTAGTCTGTGCGATTCCATTAGCCTAAGCTGAGCGTTGGATTAAAGGAGATATACATGCAGTCGCTTGGACAGCCAAGTCAAACTTCCAATCCGAACGCTGTGTTGCCGGATTTCGTTATCATCGGCGCGCAGAAAGCTGGGACCAGCACCATGTATGCTGTTCTTTGCAACCAGCCGTTCATGAAGTCGGCGACGGAAAAAGAACTGCAATATTTCTCGAAGAGATACAACCTGGGTCTTGATTGGTATAAGCAACAGTTTCCTGCAAACGAGGACAAGACTCGTTCCTGGATTACCGGTGAAGCGACACCATATTATCTGTTTCACCCGTTGGCTCCAAAGCGTCTGAAGGAGACCATTCCCAACGCGAAGCTGATCGTGATGTTGAGAAACCCAATCGATCGGGCGATGTCGCATTACTATCACGAACGTCGGCTTGAATGTGAGCCGTTTTCCTTCGAAGATGCCGTCGCTGCCGAGCCGGAGCGCTTGCGTGGCGAGGTCGAGAAGATTTTGGCTGAACCGTTCTATCTCAGTGACGAACATCAGCAGCACAGTTATCTTGAACGCGGCAAATATGCGGACCAGCTTTTGCGCTGGTTTGAGTTGTTTCCTCGCGAGCAGTTTCACATCTGTACTGCGGGCGACTTGAAGAAGAACCCGGAAGAAACTTATGCAGCAATCTCGAAGTTTCTCGGTGTCGGGAAGATA
This sequence comes from Planktothrix sp., assembly GCA_036703195.1. Classification (GTDB taxonomy): domain Bacteria; phylum Cyanobacteriota; class Vampirovibrionia; order Obscuribacterales; family Obscuribacteraceae; genus DATNPN01. The sequence continues at coordinate 92,490 of DATNPN010000037.1, forward strand.
GACTATTCGAAGATAGACGACGTCAACGTGCTCAAGTACGAGCCGATGCACGCAGACACGCGCCAACGTTTAACCGAATACTTCAAGCCGCACAACGAAAAGTTGTACGAATTGCTTGGCAGAAATCTAGGCTGGTAATTATCCAGCTTTGACCGGATCTCCGACTTGCATCTTTGACGAGACATCTGCTGAGCCGCAAGTTCGGCGCAACGCGGCACAGCAAGTGTCGTAAGCTTCTTGTGCTCGCTGCATTGATTCGGCGCTGACAGGCTTATACTTGTGCTTCTCGTCTCGAACAATGCGCCCAGCTTTGATGGTTTCAGTCCAATCACCTGTGACCAATCTACCTGTCGCTTCGTGTGTTTTATACGCTTCTGTGAATGGATCTGGCACAGCTAGCCATTCTTGCATGTTCGTAAAAACGTCGGGCGTGCGATTGATCAGATCATCGTACGTCATCATGAATGCTTTTTGGCGCGAGTTGATTTGCTGCGCGTAGTTAGCCATCGTCGCCAGGCGATTTACATAATAGTCAGTCGCTTCCTTCTCGCCGCCTGCGAGTGCTGGCGCGACCTTCGGATACTTGTTCTCGTAAATGTCCAGAATACTCGGCAACGCTTCTTCCGGCTTGCGAACGAGAAACAGCGAGTAAATATCGGCGTCATTCAACAGTGAGCGATCGATTAACAGCTCGTCTTGGAGCAGCTTGTCCATGATGTACTGCTGCGGCAGGCGGCTTTCTTTGAAGAAATCCGCTACCTTAAGGACGAGTGTATCGAGGTCGGCACGGCTGTGGTATTTGACGATCGCTTCCCCAAAACCGGCAACACTCGGATTGCTGTTGAGGAGGTGCACCAACAGGCTGCTGCCGGAGCGCATGTGTCCCAGAATGAATAGATATTTAAACGGCGGGCGAAAGAGCTTCATTGAAGTTGCCCTCAGCTTTACACTGATGCTCGGCTTGTCCTGCACTTATTCTGGCTCAGGAGAAGGGTTTTGCAGGAGTATTATACGGACGGGCAGCGGTGAGCACATGTTAATACTCTCACTTAAGCCGCTCCCAAGGCTATAATTGGCGACAGATGAGGCTTTGGCGCATTATGCCCAACAACTTAGTTTCCATAGTCATTGCTTATTACCAAACTCCCGACGTCCTTCTCAAGGCGGTGGAAAGCGCTCTGGAGCAAACTTACGATGAGGTAGAGGTCATCGTTGTAGACGATTGCTCTAAGAAAGGACCCGCTGCGGACGTTTGCGCAAAATTCGACAGCGTTGGTAAGCTTCGAATGATCCGGCACGAGCGCAATCTAGGCTTGGCCTTCAGCCGCAACACCGGGGTCAGTAATGCAAAAGGCCACTTGATCGTGCCCCTCGATGGAGATGACTATCTCGACAAAACATACGTCGAGAAAGTCATTGCGGCTCTGACCGAAGACGCCGTCGGTGTTTGCAGCGATGTGCAAATCTTCGGCAATCTAAATATGATTTGGAAGACAACTCCTGATGTGTTGCACGTGATGTGTGCGATGTCCAGTCCATCAACGTTTCTATATCGCAAGCGCGCGTACGATGCGGTCGGTGGATACACTACTGCGCCCGTGGACGCGAAGCCAGGCACAGACCCCTTGGCTGATTTGCAACGCCGTCTCAAGCATCCCGACACCGAGTTTTGGATCAAACTGCTAGAACGAGGTTGGAAAATCAATAAGGTCGATGAGCCGCTCTATTTCTATCGCAAGAGCGAAACCAGCATGTCCAGCGACAATCGCACGACCGAGATTGCTGTATTGGCTGGCTTGCATCCAGAGCTTTACACCAAGCATTTAACGGCCATTCTGCAAATGGAAGAAGAGAAGTACTGGCAAGCCAAGGATGAATGGCAAGAATTGAGAAAGAGCTACGACAACCTTTTGCATTACTACACTGAACTTAAGGACGACTACGCCAAGCTTTCTCAGACACATCACGACCTGACCAATTCCCGCTCCTGGGGCGTTGCCCAGCAGCTGATGAAGACTTCATCAACCTTCAAGCGAGTGCTCAAGCGCGACGACTAAACGTGGTTCAAGTCATGCAGTGATTCGGAACCTGAAATTGCGACCATCTGTTTGGGTGTTTGAATCGGACCGATGAAAGTCCCTGGTCCACACCGATCGTTTGACCTGTGAATGAACAACCTCGTTTGAGGAGCCAATCAATCACGCGCGCGATTTGGTCGGCTGTCTCTGCACGCTCGTCTTCGCGTACGCTCACTGCTTCATGCAATGCATTGCCGATTGCCTGGGCCTGCTCGGCGCGCTCTCGATCGCCCGCACCGGGTGCGACGCAGTTGACGCGAACTCCGTGCTTTGCATACGTCGATGCCGCTGACCGAACCAGCCCTTCAACGCCCGCTTTCGCCGCCGTCATTGCTTCGTGATTCGCCAGCCCGAGTTGGTGCACTGTCGATGAGACTAAGACTATCGAGCCGCCCCCTTGCATCATCGCATACGTCGCAGCTCTTACGACAGAAAACGCCGCTTTCAAATTCGAACCGGCGACCACTTCCCACTCGAATTCGGTGGTAAGGTGAGCCGGCTTGAGATGCGCAGAACCTGTCATTGAAGCAACTCCGTCAATACGACCGTATTTTTTGACGGTTGCCTCAAAGCACTCCGTCATCATATCGAAATTGGTGGCGTCTGCGATCACGTAAGGCGAGTCGACCTGGTCGGCGATCAGCGCCAGCTTATCCTCGTCGCGTCCCACCATCATAAGTTTGGCCCCGCGCGTGTGCAGCCGCTGTGCGAGCGCGCAACCGACGCTGCTATATGCACCGACGAGAAGATAAACTTCGGATTCGCTTTGGACTGCCGATGTGCTCTCATGCATTTTGTTTTCCCCCATCAATATAAAAGCGATCCGCCCGCGATAGCGATGTCTGCTACGCCAATCTTGTCGATTCCACCCAACTGGTCCCCGAAGGATGTCCGCAAGACAGTTGAAGGGCGATTCGCGCCGACGTTTTGCATTCCGTTAGACGGATACAGTTGGGCCGCCAAAAAAAGAATATATAAACTGCTTGATTCCGGGACGCCATGAGCGCAAACCCCTGGGAGGTTTTGCTCGCTTTGCAGAACGACTTGCTGACTCAGTCGGTAGCCGTTACCGTATAACTTCATTGTTGCGCGACTGTTGCATTCTAGACATCGCGTCATTGACCGAGTGGGGCATCCGTCGATCGGCTGATTGTGATCGGCGGTGCGACGTTTTTATTGATACGAAGCGGGCACAATTCACTTGGTACACGTCCTAAATCATGGGGAATCCTTGGGCAGCCTTGACCGTTCGCTTCGGACCTTCCTCAGATATGCCTATACGTGTTTTATTAGTTGAAGACAACGACCTGATGCGCAACGGCTTGCGCACCAGCTTCGGAGAATCAGGCTTCGAGGTCGTCGGCGAAGCGGAAGACGGCGTCACCGCGGTCGAGTTGACGCAATCGCTGCGACCAGATGTGGTTGTGATGGACATTGGATTGCCTCTGCAAACTGGTATCGAGGCCACGCGCCAGATCAAACAGAGCATGCCTGATACGAAAGTCGTGATGCTCACATCGCACAATAGCGGGGACGAGTTGTTTGCTGCGCTTGCGGCCGGTGCCGCCGGTTATTGTCTCAAGGACTGTGCGTCAGAGCTCGTCAAAATCGCAGTTCGCTCAGTCTCTGAGGGAGCTGCCTGGTTGGACCCGAAGATCGCCGGCATGGTGCTCAAGGTATTCGAATCGGGCGTCTTAGATAAGAAAGAACAGAAGCCTGAACCGTATCAGGTCGCACCATCAACTCTAAGCGAGCGAGAGAAGGATGTTCTCAGGCTAATGGTGAACGGTGCTGCCAACAAAGAGATCGCTTCGCAGCTGCACATCAGCATCTCGACGGTCCGCACTCATGTTGAGCACATTCTCGGAAAGCTCGCGGTGTCTGGCAGAACAGCCGCAGCCGTCAAGGCCATGAAAGAAGGGCTTATTTAGGGCGGTAGTCATCCGGCAGTTTGGGAATGTCCCAGCCGGAGCCTTGCAGGCGCCTGCCTTCATCTGTATTGCGTTCTACTTCTTCCGGGTCCATTCGATCAACCAGGGCTGCGAGCCGAGTGTAACTCATGTTGGCCTTCGCTCGTGCAAGGTCCTGTCGCTTGCTCACCTCGAGGTCGACTTGATGCTTTCCACATCCGTCGGACCAAAGGTCTGGGTCCGCGCCGGTGTGGGCTTCATCACGCAGCTTCGGCAGATAACACTGCCTGTGCCCGAATCCGGTCAGCGCTCGCAAGCGGGCGTAGCTCAGCTTGGCGTTTTGGTGGCGGACCTGTTCACGGTCAGGAGGCTGTGCCAGTGGTGATTGTGGTGATGAACTCGCGTTGAACTGCTCTGCGCTCGATAGCGGCGGTTTGCGAAATTGAAGAATCAACTCGAGAAATCGCTTCATTGAAATGTCCAACCTCTACATTTAACATAACCTGGTTATAGGAGATTGCCCTCACCTCCTTGTATGAAATAACGGCTGACCATTTGGGTGATATCGACGTCACTATTTCGCGGGCGGCTGAAATCGGCGATTTGCGGAATATTTGAGATAAGAAGTAAGGTTGAAACCGATGAGAGGAGTGCGCGTGCAGAAGAGGTGGAGGATTCTCGCGGCTGATGATGATCCCGCAATCCTGAACATGCTCAAGGCTATTTTCGAAGCCGAGCATTTTCAGGTCATACTGGCGAAAAACGGCATCGCTGCTCTTGAGGGCTGGGATGAGCACGGGGGTCCAATGGTCGTTTTGCTTGACTGGAACCTCGGCGACATGCAGGGACTGCAAGTCTGCGAAGCGATACGCAGAGCGCCCCAGGGCAACCTGGCGTACGTAATTTTTCTTACTGCGCGCGGATTGCGCAACGAAATCACCGCAGGGATAAATGCCGGAGCGGATGATTATGTTGTAAAACCGTTCAACGCTGAAGAGCTGAAGGCAAGAGTGCGAGCGGGAGTGCGTTTGCTCGATTTGCAGATGCAGCTGATCGAGCGGAATACGCTGCTGGAAGAGTTAGTCTATTCTGTCACGCATGACCTGCGCACGCCGTTGATAGCGATGGATCTGACAGCCAATCAGGCTCTCGACGGCGGCTATGGCGCGCTACCGGATTCGTATCGACCAATCTTGACGAAGACCCGGCGTTCTGTCGGTGATTTGTTGTACATGGTCGATACGCTCCTGCGTGTCGCACGGTATGAAGCAGTTGAGGAGCATGTCGAGGTTTTGTCTCGGACAGACATTGTGGAAATTGGCACTGAATGTGTGAGCGAGCTCGAGCCGATCTATAAGAGAAAATCGTTGACCCTGCATGTGGATGCGACGGAGCCACATATTTGGGTGAGGGTCGAACGTCAGGATATGAAGCGCATCATGCAAAACCTTTTGGACAATGCGATCAAATTCACTCCGGCGCAAGGGCAGATCAAATTGAGTATCGAGCGGGTTCACGACAACGTGATCGTACTGGTGCAAGATACTGGAGAAGGTGTCAAACAGGACGAAGCTAAGAAACTTTTCGACCGCTTTGCCAGAGCGAAAGACGTCGGTCACACTATGGGTTCTGGTTTGGGTTTGTACCTCTGCCGAAAAATCATCGAATCCCACGGCGGCGTCATCGACTGCATCCCTCGTCCCGAGGGCGGCACCACATTCGGTTTTATGCTGCCAGTCGTCGATTGATGGACGCGTGCGCTGAACGCTGATCTTCAATCGGTATAGTGGGGCAAGATTACTGTGGCATCAACGCTTGCAGTCGCTTGGGCTCTTCGCCCAGCCAGGCGGGGTTGGTTGCGGTGCTGTCGAACAGAGACGATGTTTTGAATGGCTCGAATTGACCGAGTTTAGCCGCCTCCTTAGTTTTGTTCAAAATTGCGTCGACTTCTTCCTTGTTCATTGGCTTGAATGTGCGCACCGCTTCGAATGCTTGTTCAAGGATCTTCATACTGTCGATGCCGGCGATCACGACCGAAGTCGGCAAATTCATGGCATAGTGCAAGCACTCGATCGGAGTGACAGTATTACTGCGCAAAATGATACCGTTCGCCATGCTCTTCATGCCGAGCACGCCCATGTTCTGTTTGACCAACTCCGGAACAACTCGATCGGCAAAACTACGATAATGCGCATCCATGACGTTCAGCGGCATCTGCGCCGTGTCGAGTTTTATCCCCAACTCTTTGGCGACGTCTAACATATGAAGATGTATATGCGGATCTTTGTGCCCGGTAAAACCTATGTACCGCAGTTTGCCCGCAGCCTTGGCGTCGAGCAATGCCCCGTGAGCCCCTTCCGGATCGAAGATGCGATGCGGATCTTCAAAGCGCACGACTTCATGATGCTGCACCAAATCGATGCAATCGACATCGAGCCGCAAAAGGCATTCGTCTAATTGACGTGTCGCTTCCTTGCGGCTGCGACCGTCAATTTTAGTCATGAGCAAAACCTTCTCGCGGTAGCCATCCTTCAACGCTTTGCCCATGCGCTTTTCGCTTACGCCTTCGTTGTAGTCCCAGGAGTTGTCCATGAAATTGATGCCGCGATCGATGCCGGTGCGAACGATCTCGATAGCTTCTTTTTCGGTAACTGTTTTCAGTCCGATGTGCCAGCCGCCGATACCTATTAATGACACGCGCTCACCGGTCGAACCGAGCGTTCTGTAAATCATGTCGCCCTGTTTCTCGTCGCTCATGGAAGCTCCTTCGATGCGGCAGTATTGCTGAGTCGGCTTGTTAATCTCGTGTCTCGAAGCGGACGTATTTGAGTGATTAGTGTTCCATAAACCGTTGATTTCTGCACGAAACCCCCACGAACAGTTAACGCACACCTAACCGATTCGATTGAACTTTTTCGGCTCGCCGAGCGTTATACGAAACAGAGGCGACGCGGTGCGCTCGACTCGAAAAAATCGGAAGATAGATATAAGGAGTGATTGTCATGATATCGAAAACAAAGACGGTGGCGGGTCTGGCTGCGATGGCGATGGGTATGGTTGTGACAACCAACGTCATGCCGAGTTTTGCTTGGGGTGGTTTTTGGCACGAACACCCACGCAGAGCCGAAGTTCTTGGCAGGGACAACGGCTTGAATCGTGAAATCGGTCGCGACTATGGCCATCTGAGCGGTCACTTCGGACAACTCAAGTCGGAGGACGCTTCCATCCGCAGGCAAGAACAGCGGGACGCCCGCATTGACGGTGGACACATCACGCGTGGCGAACAGCGGCAGCTCAACCGCGAAGAGAACAATCTGCAATGGCAGATCAATCGGGACCGCTCCTAAGATAACTGGCGGCTGGCGCGGCGTTTGCACCGCGCCAGCCCGGCGTACTGTTACTACCAATAGTGAATATTTGCTGGTTGGCGCCTGCTTCCTGAGAACTTTGCCGTAAACTGTACGCGTTGTGTCCCAGGAGTTGTGAGTATGCGCGATAAAAACGTTCCGGAATCTCTCGAAGGCTGGTGGATTTTGCACCGCATGTTCGCTTTCGATCGGCTTGGCTGGGACAAGCTGCCGCAAGCAGAGCGCACCAGAGTTGCTGACGAAGCTGTGAAGACGCTGGCTCCGCTGCACGAAGGCAAAGACAGCGATGTCAGTCTCGCGCAGTTGGTCGGACACAAATCTGACTTGATGCTCACACACTACAGCCGCAACTACGATGGGCTGGCACATGCCGAGATGCTTTTTGACAAAACGGCACTGGCTGAGTATTTAACCCCGGCGCATTCGTACGTTTCAATATTGGAACTGGGGCTATATGACGCCACGGGCAAAATCCACGCCAGTTTAGAACAGCAAAATCTCAAGCCGTACAGCGACGAGTGGAATGCTGCTTTTGATGAGCAGTTGAAGAAGGAAGAGAGCAACCCGCGCAATGCTGGTCGTTTGTGGGCGAAGGTTCCGCAGCGTCGGTATGTGTGCTTCTACCCGATGGACAAGAAACGCGGCGAAGACGTGAATTGGTACATGTTGCCATTTGAAGATCGCGCGCGCATGATGGTGGAACACGGCAAGATCGGGCGTATGTATCACGGTCACGTGACGCAGGTGATCTCGGGATCGATCGGTTTTGATAGTCACGAGTGGGGTGTCGATCTCTACGCGGATGATCCGGTCGTGTTCAAGAAGCTCGTATATCAAATGCGCTTCGACGAGGCGAGTGCGAAGTACGGTGCCTTCGGCGATTTCTACTCCGGCGTGCAATTCTCTCTCGATCAGCTCAGCACCTACCTAGACGGCAAAGGCGTTCCTGCGTTGAACGCGCTGCAGCCGGTATAGCTAGGGTCTGTATTGCGAAACCAATCCCGTTGCAACGGGCGCATGAAATGCGCCCCTACGTATGTTTGCGCATGATCGACATCGCGCCGAATTACATGTTGTGGAGCGCCACCCTCCCGGGTGGCACCGAATATGGTGCAAACAGACTCGATGCCTGGCACGAGCCCGCTAATGCGAATTGGATTTAGATGACTGTGGTGCGGCAAGCACGAATGTCAGCTTTGCCCCCTTGAGCGAATCGCTGCTATTGCCGACGAAGATCTGAAACTCTCCAGGCTCGGCCTCGAGCCGACCATGGGCGTCGTAGAATGTCAGATCAAGATCTTTGATCGTGAATGAAACTTCTTTCGTCTCCTCGGGTTTCAACTCGACTTTTTGAAACTTCTTCAGCTCCTTGACCGGTCTTGTGATGCTGCCAACCAAATCGCGAATGTACAATTGAACTGTTTCCACTCCAATACGGTCCCCTGTATTCGTAACCGACGTGGTGACTGTCACATTATCTGGAGCGTGCGTCAGCCGTGACTGTTCACCATTCGTATCGTGGACTGTTATCGTGTTTGAACTCAACTTCGGTTCTGCCATTGAAAACGTCGTATAACTCAAACCATATCCAAACGAATACAACGGCGCATTCGGAACATCCAAATACTGCGAATGATATTTTTCATTCGGCGCGAACGGTCTGCCGGTGTTCTTCTCCGCGTAATAGATTGGAATCTGTCCCACGTTCACAGGAAACGACATTGTCAATTTGCCAGACGGATTCGAGTCACCAAATAGAGTATCTACGATGGCGTCACCGGCTTTGGTGCCTGCGAACCATGTCTCCAATATCGCAGACATGTTTGAATTCTCCCACGGCAAAGTGAGAGGTCTGCCATTCATCAGCACAAGAACGATCGGTTTACCGGTCGCTTTCAGCGCCTTGAGGAGTTCGACCTGATTCTCAGGCAATCCAATCTGGCTGCGGCTAGCCGCTTCGCCACACATCATGAATGATTCACCCAGGACTGCAACAACTATGTCGGAATCTTGTGCTGTTTTCACAGCCTCGTGGATCATCTCCGCCGGACTTCTTGTATCGATCGTCAGATCAGCTCCGTCTCGATTTAACCGTTGAACCATCTTTGCATCGTCAATCAAATTGCAGCCCTTTGCGTAGGCGAATTTGTTGCTTCCGTACTTGGTTTGCAAGGCAGTCCATATGCTAGTTGCTTTGTGCCAGTCGCCAGCGCCACTCCAGCTACCAATGAGGTTTCTCTGATCTTGAACCAACGGTCCGATAAAAGCTATTTTTCGAGCAGGCTGCAGCGGCAAAACGCGATTATCGTTTTTCAGAAGAACGAATGATTTCTCAGCTGCTTCTTTACTCAATGCGAGTTTTTCTGCACTGAGCATTTCTGTCTGGTTGCGTTTTTCGTCCACGAAGCGGTATGGATCATCGAACAGCCCGAGTTTGTATTTAGCTTCCAACATTCTTCGACAAGCCGCATCAACGGTATCTTTCGATATGGCGCCAGACTCAATCAGTTTCATTCCATGCTTGATGAATAGCTCGCTCACCATATCCAAGTCGATCCCGGCGTTGATCGCCAACTCCGTCACCTTCGCTTCGTCGCCCATGCCGTGCGCGATCATCTCACTCACGGCGGTGTAGTCCGTCGCCACCAATCCATTAAAACCCCATTGTTTGCGCAACAAATCAGTGACTAGCCACTTGTTCGCAGTGGCAGGAACTCCATTGATTTCATTGAATGACGTCATCACCGAACCAACACCCGCGTCGACGGCGGCTTTGTATGGTGGCAAGTATTCATTGAACATGCGCACCGGGCTCATGTCGACTATGTTGTAATCGCGCCCGGCTTCAGCGGCACCATACAGTGCGAAGTGCTTGACACATGCTAGCACCGAGTCAGCTTTCTCGTAATTTTTGCTCTGATAACCTCGCACCATCGCCTTGGCAATACAACTTCCGAGATAGGGATCTTCACCGGCACCTTCGCTGCACCGCCCCCATCGCGGGTCGCGCGTGATATCAACCATCGGCGAAAACACCCAGTTGATACCGTCGGCGCTGGCTTCCAGGGCGGCCGCACGGGCGGTGCGTTCGATCAGATCAGGATCCCACGAGCACGACAGTCCGAGATTGATAGGAAATATTGTGCGATGTCCGTGAATGACATCGAAGCCGAAGAGCAGTGGAATTTTTAACCGTGATTCATTGACCGCAAGCTCTTGCAGCTTGCGCACCGCATTCGGTGAGTAAGTATTGAAAACGCCGCCGACCTGTCCATTTTTGATTTTTGCATCGACATCTTGTGTGACAATGGGCCCTGTCACATCAAAACCGACTGACACCAGATTCATCTGCCCGAGCTTCTCTTGCCAGGACATCTTGCTCATCAGCCCATCGACAAATGCGGCTTCCTTATCCATCTCTTTCCCAGGCTCCGCTGCGAGCACCACATTCGGCAACACGGCAATCGCCAAAGCAAACAAAACCACCAACAAGCGGTATTTCATCATGACTTCCAGGTGAACCGAAACTTCAGGAATTGTCGCACGGTATCAGTTTAAGTGGGTGGTCCTGAGCGATACCAAGAATGGGGTGTTTCCTTTGCTACTCCTAGCGAGAATCGAAACGTAGTAAAGCCCAGCCTTCCAGTCGGCTTCAGGCGTAATTGTCACAGAAAATGATTTATTTCCTGCATGCTGTACCACTCTGACTACCTTTGGCTCGAGGTCGGGGTAGAATCCGGTCACAAACCGGTCGGCTTCTGAATAGACTAAAGGGCTAGTGACCAACTCAGCCTTGGTCATTGATTTTGGAGCAGCTTCCCATGCAATTTCTATGGAGTAGGGAGAAAACCCTGCATCCAGAGTTCCGGCAACAATAAATGGCTGTCCACGTTTGAGGGCATGCGGCAACACTGAATAATGTCCATATTGGTTTATAAATTCCTGAGCCACAGCGAGACGATTTAGTCCATCTATGTTTACAGAAATACTTATTCCGATTCCTACCTTGTTGTGATTTGGATTCAAAATGTTCATTCGATGCATTGGGCTGCCCATCAAGCTGCGTTGCATGTCCTGTAACTCTGCGGCTGCAAATTTCTAGTTGCTATTTATTCGAGCCGGAGAACTGAATTCGGAACGCTGATAGCAGAGATTTTCCGAATCATCGTCCACTCCTCCTCCTTCCGTGTATCTTTGCGTGGGTTTTTTTCCTCCGGTGTCCCAGTGCGATAGGTAGCCTACCGTGACCATCTCATCGGTATGCCTTTGACCACATTCACTGGCAATCTTATCCAGTGTCACGGGACTAAGGTTTGCTTTCCGTCGATCTTTGTTGATAAGTACGACTATGAAATTTCGAGCTTCTGCGAGGTTCATTGTGCCAGCATTGAATCGGTTTTGCGGTTTTGAAGTCGCTGTCAAGTCGTCTTTCGCGTACTGATGCACCGCCTGAAGCTGTTCGTTTAATGCGCGTTCAATATTTCCTATACGCGATTCAATATCCTCTTTGGTAGCACCCTTCGTAAGGGAATCCTCCATTTCAAGGAACAAGGCAACATATGGTTTAACGCCAACGCCATTATCGTCAGCGAATTTGATTTTGTTCAAAAGAGCGGCTCTTTGAGGTTCAAGAATTCCTGGCAGTATGAAAAGCGACTGCACATCGATCTTGTTTGCATCCATCTGCGGCTGGGCTATCGCGCAGGTGGTCGTAAATCCAAAGGCTAACAAAACAATTACGATTAACAGAACGCGACTCATTGATTGCGGTCCTGCAAGCGCCGAAGTTACTTAACCGAGTCTACCCTGGAGCGCACTGCGAAGAGATTGAGAATGGGCAAGTCAGGATCGTGTGGGCGGCGAAAGGAATGGCGTGACCGTCGAGGGCAGGGCCGGTGATGAAGCCGGAGCCAACGTCGTAGACGTTGATGCTAAAGCCGAAGAATGAAGTGGTTGAGTTCGACGGGAATCCGAGGTCTTTCGCTTTCCATGTGTACAACGTATAGCCGTTGACAGTTGGTCCCTGTTTCGCGGTGGTCGCGTCGAAGTAGTTAATGGTGGGATCGTCGTTTGCGTAAATTTCGACGAAGACATCGGTGGGCAGAAAGTCGCCGGTCAGTTTGACCCAAGCCGAAATCGTGTCCAAAGGAAACTTGTGCGTCATTTTGGCGAAGCCACCAGCATTGGTGCAGAAGTAAGAGCTGTTGTCATTAGTGCTGCTCTTGACGCGGAGAGTGAGATGCCCACGGTCATTGACCAACGTGGACGAGAAGTCATCGGCTCCGACCACATCGCAAACATACGGGTTGATGGCGTTCGGATGTGCCAGTGAGTGCGACTGCGCATGAGCTTGCGGGGCCGCAAGTGCGGCAGTGAATACGCCAATGCTCAGGAGTGATTTAATCGAGTGTCGCACAGGTTGCCCTCCGGAATTTGAGTTCTCCAAATTATATCGCTTGATGCGAATGAGCTACATATCCTGCGAAGAAAACGGCGCTGCCGAGGCAGCGCCGTTTGAAATCAAATCTCAGGCAGTTAATTACTCAACTTTGAGACCGATCTTGGCTCTTTTGTTGCTGATTTCAGCTATGTTTCTGGCGAGTTCGCCTTGCACCCAAGCCAATTTTTTCTCGATTGAACGGGCTGTAGATGAGCTGTATGTTCCGTCGTCGCGACGCTTCGCTTCGAGGGAAGATACTTCAGCGAGTTTTTCGCGCAGATCTTTGACCTGACCGTTGGACAGGCGTCCAGCGTTGTAGTTAGCTTGGATTTCGGCATCGAGTTGAGCGCGACGCATGTCATACGGCGATGCGAAGTACATGAAGTTGCCGTTCAGCACCACGAAATGATTCGGGATGGTCGCCGGAACCGATGTGAAAGCAATGAAGTTACCGGTCGAATCTACGGTGGCGATTACTTTGCCAGTGGATTGATCGACAACATAGTTGCCTGACGCGAGTGGATGTCCTGCGAACAAGTGTGAATTGTAATCGTAAAGTCCGGACAACCCGGTGTTCGGATCGACGACGAGGTACGTGCCGCCGGTAGGCAGAACATAACCTGTTGTTGTTCCGAGCGAAGTAGTCTGTACTGTTGTGGTCGTGGTTGTCGTTTCATCTGCGAACGCGGCCGGCAAATTTGCAGCAAGCGCCAACGTTGCAGCGAGCGTTAAAGCGAAATATCTCATGGAATTTCCTCCCCTTTTCCAGCTGCCACCCATGGCGCTGACATCCGTTGGACGCGGGGTCGTTGAGTTGAGTTCCAGGTTCGAGATGAATCCTTTATATATGCTGACGTGATTCGATCGACCACCGAATAATCGCTGTCTTTCGATACGCGCAGGCGCGCAGGTGAATTTCGTTTTCGTATGCGCGTGCGCGCGTATTTAGGTAAAAAAACGGTTGTTTTTGCGGCTGAACCGCGCGGGCGCGCGGACATTTTGATTCAACGTACGCGCGAGGGCGCATATTGCAATTCGACTCCTGAAAACAAAACGCCCCCAGAAAAATCTGGGAGCGCTTTTGCCTTCGGACTCGATATCAATACGGTTGTTGATATGGCGCCTGTTGCTGATATGGTGCTTGTTGATACTGCGCCGCGCCGACGCCTTGATACTGCGCTGCACCTGCACCTTGATATTCGCTGCTCCAACTGTTGAGCCACGGGAAAGTTGTCCAGTGGAACTGCTGGCGATAGTCATAATATCCGTATGCTTGTTGTTGCTGGTTCCAGTACGCATTGTAGTGGAACAGCTGCATGCGATATCCAACGATCTCGCCCTGCCAGTTGTACTGCGGAACGCTCTCTTCCACTGCCACCGAGATTGGTGCGCGGTATCCGTTCGGCAAATAGTCGCTATAACCTTGACCTGGCGACCAGAACTGCCCGCTTGACGCGTTGAATACATATTGCGTCGGGCAGTAGCCGTTGGCGCCGAAGTAGTTCATCGGATAGTTGACGCCATCATAGTTGTATCCGTTGTAATACGCCTGATACGGAACCCAATCCAACTGCGAGTTCATACCCCACGGAAGCATATCGGCAACAGCCATCCACCAGGGCAACGAATTGCCCCAACCGTTATACCAGCTAGGACCGTAGCCCCAACCGTTGTTCCAACCGGTTTGCCACCAATAACAGTTCGGGTTGCCACCAAACCAGCCTGGCGCGTACGGGGGCAATTGCCACGGCCACGAAGCGCGATTCTGCACAGCGTTGTTCCAGTTGGCTGCAGCGAGAGAGGCATAGTTTGCATTGGCTGCTGCGAGCTGTTCGCGCGCCATATGCGCGTCGATAAAGTGGCTGCCGTTAGGCGCGCCGCGCAGGTAGCCGCCCGGATCGAACGAGCCCGGAACACCTGAGTGCAAGTCGCCGGCGCGCGGAACGCGTGCGCCCGCTCCATAGCTGAGTCGACCGGCAGCATTAGGTGAGAAGCGCATTGCACCGCCCCGTGCGGCCATGCGGGGATTGGTTCCTGCTTCTCGTGCTCCTACTTGTCCACGTCCAGCGCGGAAGTTTTCGCCGCCGCCGCGGTTTTCGGCACCATTACGATTTTCCATAGCGCCGCGATTTTCCATGGCGCCGCGGTTTTCGGCACCGCCGCGATTTTCCATAGCGCCGCGATTTTCCATGGCGCCGCGGTTTTCGGCACCGTTGCGATTTTCCATGGCACCGCGATTTTCCATGGCGCCTCTGTTTTCAACAGCGCCTCGGTTTTCGGCTCCGCCTCGATTGATCATGCGTGCGGCACCCATCGCTCCGACCGCAGCTACTCCTGCCCCGATTGCCATATTCCTACGAGCGTTCGAGGAACCCATTAAGGATTGGCGAGCTTGGGGATTCATGCGTGAAAGCGTTTGTGCGCGCTCACTCGGAGTCATTTTGTACATAGCTTCAGCTTTTTGCTGAGAGTTAAGCTTGTCCATCGTCGCTGCGCGTTGGTTGGTTCCCATGCGCGACATAAAGGAGTTGCGCTGCTGCGGATTCATCTGTTTGTATTCGGCAGCCGCACGTGTGGGTTTTACACCGGCGGGATTTGCCATCATGCCGGCGCCCATGCCCAGCATACTGCGGGACGACTCTCGGAATTGTGAGCGTGACTGACCGTCGTTGCGCTCAGCCACCTGCCCTCGCGCTCCGCGAGACTCTTGAGCTTGCATCCGTCCTGCATTTGCCGAGCGTTGTCCGGCTCCGGAAAGCGATCTTTCTATATTGCGACGGGCAGCTCTTGGCGCTTCGCTGCGGGGGGCTTGTGCACGCTCGCCGCCGCCTCTATTGCCGCCGAATTCCCGAGCTTGTGCGCGCGGTGCTTCCATTCTTGACGCCTGTGCTCGCGGCGCTTCCATGCGAGGAGCTTGTGCGCGTGGCGCTTCCATGCGCGGAGCTTGTGGGCGTGATGCTTCCATACGCGGCGCTTGTGCTCGTTGTGCTCCACCGCCTCCGCCTCGAGGTGCTCCACCGCCTCCACCGCCGCGAGGCGCTCCGCCGCCGCCGCCGTGAGGTGCTCCGCCGCCTCCACCACTAGGGTGTCCGCCACCGCCACCACCGGCATGACCACCGCCGCCTCCGCCGCCACCATGGCCAGCGATGGCTGCTAACGGACATAGATAGAATGACAATGCCAACGAGGCGGCTAGAAATTTCTTCGACTGCATGACCCGCTCCTGCTCTTTCAAAGCGCAAACCCAGCGGCGCGATAGTGGCGCCCGGTGGCCCTAATGAACCGGTCGGCAACATTTTTGTTCCGGATTTCGGCGCCTGTGGCGAATGAGAATTTTGTGAACTGGGCAGGCTCATGCTCGTCCGTAGCTTCGGCCGTACTTCTGAAAACCGCCTACTTCAACGATTTGCAGCATCAACTGCGCCTAGAACGTTTAGTGCATATTACATGTCTGCACTTTTACTTATACTCATTTCACATGCGCTAGCTAATTTGGTTTGAATATCTGCCGATGCCTTCACACGCGTTATACAGACTGCTCATCATGTTGGAGATGTCGCATCCGGAGCTTGTTGCTCTCGATGTACCGTATGGTCCTTGCCACCGTCGTCTGGTGAGCATGTCGTTAAATCGTGACAGGCTGTTTTAAAGCCGTTTCAATAGCAGCGCACAGCATATCGATATTACCCGTTTGCACTGTGGTAACTCCGGCAACATTTTCCAATCCGCAAGCGGCTGACGCAATCACTGGAATTCCCGCTCCGGCTGCAGCAAGAAGGCGACGTGGATTATTTTCTACGAAGGCAGGCAGCACCACCACTGATGCATTCTCCAACCAATCCTCCGCGCAATCTTCCGTATTGATACCATTCCAAAAATTTTGATCTTCCAGTTGGGCGCCACACAGTACAACTTCGAGTTGCATTCGGCGTGCTGCATCACGCATCTCGAATGCTCCCTTTCGACCCAGCGTCGACGCCGGAAACACGACTTTGCTGCCGCGTGACCTGCGATATTTCGTATTGGGCACCGCCCATGGCAGATGTTCCACTTTCTCTATAAATAGACCAGCGATCTCCGAATGAGTCGTAATGATTTTTCTTGCCCGCCGCAAACCTTCCGTCTCCGCGTCGACTAAATCTTGCTCGGCACGAAAATCCGTCAGCGTCTTACTATCGGGATGCAGTGAAGCGGCTCCGTCAAGACGCAGTTGCAATCGCACCATCGGCAGTGCCGTCATGAGCACGTCGAAAGTTCGTCCACCGAGGCCTCCGTTTTTGAACAAAAATGGCAGCAACGTTTGCGTGATGACTAAATGCTCGACATCGTACTCCAACGAATTTGCATATATCTCAGCCAGTCTTTCATGCTGCGAAAGGAGTGCCCGCTGTCGCGCCGCACCTTGACGGGCAAGCTTACGTGATGCAAAAGAACGCATCGCGGTGAATGCTTCCGCAGTTTTCAGTTTTGCATATCCATTTGTGCACCACGCATAATTTTGCTTTTGAAACGCGCGACCGTCGATCGGCAGACACAAAATATCGCGGGCGGATCTCGTGCGGACTATGTAGTCATCAAATTCCGGCCAATAGTCATCAACTAGATAAGCCGTGCGCCCTTCGATCGGCTTCGTTGGTTCGACGTACCGGAAACAATCTGTCACCCCACAGCTCACACAACTGTTTGGATCGGGCGAATGCGGCTGCACCGCCAGCAGTATCAATGGGCTCTTATGGTTGGGTGCTTCTTCTTTTTTCTTTTCAACTTCGGCGTTGGCAGAAAATCTGACAAACAGAAAATCAGCTGTCATATCCGTCTCGATCCTGAAGGCGGATTGCGAGCGAAAGCGCAGATCGACGTAGTTCCAAAAGATGGTGGCATCGCGTCCTTGTTCGGCTGCGGAGTTAGGAACCACTTGTGAATGCGCGTGTCTCTCGACAATTTCAAAGCCTGCTTGAAGCGCGGCATCGTAGAGTGCATTCGACAGTTGGCACAGTCCGCCGCCGACCGTTGGAATCAAGCAGCCTTCTCTTAGTTCACGACCGTCGACGAATCCGCGCGACTTCGTTGCCTTGCCTACATGCGCCCAAAAACTAAAGGTTTCTCCCGCCGGAACAAGTACTTCATTCAACCGCTCTGTCGCTAGGCGCAGGTTGTGCACCTTCCCTAGTTGAAGTGCGCGTTCGAGCGGATCGCATTCGGTCCAAAGAGGCGTGCGCGATTCGCATAGCTGCCGCGGCTCGCCGCCCAGCTTGCCTTTAGGAAATCGCCGGCAGCCGGCACCGCCGGCGTCGGCCAGCGCACGTTGTATCTGCAAAATCGCAACTTTGGCGCAGAAAAGCGCGGAGCTGAGTCGCGTGGGCATTACATTTTCTGTGCGAGCGTGTTGATCGTTGTCCACAGTTTTAGGTATCTTTCGCCAATCTGCCGCTTGAAAACATTCAACCAAACTCCCCTGACGAACGGCAGGGGTTTTTTACTAGTAGTCTACGAATGCCAGCGCCAATTTTAGGAGTTGATTCCCGACAGGATTCAATCTGCCCGTTTTTGAATCCAATAAAGTGTCTCTTTGGCTAGCAATGATAACGATGCCTGGCAGACCATCGAAAACTAACGATGTTGATGGTCTGGTGGGCATCATTTTGAACAAGGTGAAACTGGTGCCCGGCGGGATACTAAAGACGCTGAGTTTTGGCCACCCAGTGGGCACCATTTCGAATAGGTGCCCGGTGGGACAGCCAAAGCGCCGACTTCTGGCCATCCAGCAGGCACCAGTTGGCGACGTGGGCAAACAAGAACCAGGCGGTTCGACCGCAGCCGATGGCCTTAGATGGAACTGGTTTGAATAATTGATCAAAATTTATCGTCGCCCGCTTGGTAGATGCCCGCGTAGCCCAGCCCGCGGCACTTCTCATTAAGAGTTGAAAAGCGCTTAAGGTTCTAAAATGAGGCAACTGACGAATTTCCTGGCATAATATTTGTGACTACTGATTTGGACCAAACGTACTTCTCAACCTTGTTGATGATGTCTGCGGTTCAAGGTTGAGGAAAAATGAACAACAAACTTTTCGTGGGCAATCTGTCCTTCAAAACGACACAAGAAAGCCTGCAAGAACTCTTTGCACAACACGGCGAAGTCGTCTCCGTCGCGATTCCCCAAGATCGCGAAACCGGCAGACCGCGCGGATTTGCTTTCGTTGAGATGGCAAACCAAGCGGGCGCCGAAGCTGCCATCAAAGGCATGAACGGACGCAACGTCGATGGTCGCGATATCGCGGTCAGCATCTCGCAGCCGAAGCCGAAAACAAGCGGCCGTTCGCGCTGGTAATCACCAGTTCGACTGGTCGTCACCCCTGAAAGCAACCCGCTTGATGGGATTTCGCCGGAAGCAAAAATCTTTCACCGTGCTGAAGCTTCGCTTTGGCACGGTGTTGGCTTGCGTCCATGTAATGCAGGATAAGACTGTTCCGACTGGCTTCTGTCCACGGTCTTGTTCGAGAGCAGAGCAGGCGCTGCGAGAATGCGGTGGCAGAGCCGGTTTTGCTCCAGTTATCCGCTGCGTCTGGCGGCGAAGCGCAGGTCGAGGGCGAGGTCGTCGGCAGATTGGTGGCGGTCTTCGGGCTTTTTCGCCAGCATTCTCTTGACGCACTCTTCTAACTGCATGGGAAATGACACCTGGGGAAAGGCGGAAAGGAGAGAAGGTGGCGCTTCTTCTATGTGTTTCTGTTTGATCTCTTCGGCGGAGCTGCCGTTAAAAGGCGCTTTGCCAGTGAGAATTTTGTACAGCATGCATCCCAGCGCATAAATATCCGCACGCTGATCGATGGTTTCTCCCCGCAACTCTTCCGGGCTCGGGTGCCCGACAGTCTGAAATAGGTCGATCAACTCCGGCGCGCCGAATTGCCGGGTGCGCCCTGGAGGTTGCGCCTGCGCCAGGTCGATGAGCTTGACCGTCTCATGATCTTTCAGTCTCGGCAAGAGTATATGATTGGCTTTCAGTGAGCCGTGCACGAGATTATTTTTGTGCAAGTGCGCGAGCGCAGCGCAAGTCTGCACGAAGATCGACACGGCGCGCTCTAGTTCAAGCCGCCGTTCTTGACGCACGGCAGCCGCCAAAGTCGGCGCGTCGATAATCTCGTAAGCTGTGAAGAGCCCGTATTTCTGGCACTCTCCACTGTGTAGCATTTTGATAATGCCCGGGTGCGAAATGTTTTCCAGAACATTCTGCTCGTTCTTGAACGGCAGCACGCAGCCTTCGCCATCAGCAAACGGAACCGCGAGCATCACATCGCGCCCAAACATCTTGTTCGATTTGCAGTGGTAGAGCGCTTTGCACTTGCCCCCGTACGGAGCGCCGATCACCTCGTACTGTTTGGCAACGAGGGTTCCCTTCGGCAAGATGCGCTCGGGCATCGGGCACGCCGCGGCGGGAATACCAGAAAAGTAGTTCGACTGCATGTGCGCTCCCGGGCTATGTTGCGGGGTTTTTGCTCGATTTCATGGATTGAATACCGAAGCAAACTGCGGCAGTAACAGAGGGCACCAATATAAAAGAGATTAGATGAAGGACCGTCACATAGGCAAGCGCTTGGTCCGGATTTACGTGGTAGATGTTCACCAGCGGCGTTTTTACCGCGTAGTGGTAGCTTCCCATCGAACCGGGCGTGGGAATGAGAACGGAAAGAGAGCCGAAAGTGAAGACTATCAGGCTGTCCAGCGGTGTAATTTGATTTTGCATGTGAAAGGCGAGGACCGCGATCTCCTGGTTGAGCCAGTAGCAAGCCCAAATGAACGGAGTGAGAATCGCGATCATAGGCCACAACCGAGGATTAGTGAGCGATTTCGTTCCGATCTCGAACTGCCCCGCCAGTCCTCGAAGTTTTTCCAGCAGCTTAGCCGGCAGCTTTTGAGCGACGAGCGCATGCGCGAGTATGGCTTGCAAGATTTTGCCGGACCACGGCAAGACTGCCAGACCAATGATCGAACAGACGCACATCACAGCCCCGCCCTGCACAATGCGAGAGTCGAGCTGCATCTGCGTAAGGGTAAAGCCCAAAAACATGCCCAGGAGGACGAGATCGAGCATACGGTCGATGAGCATTGTCGCTAAAACAGCAGCCCACGGCAATTTTTCACTCCGGCTCAAGGAGAGCAGTCTAAAAGCCTCACCGACGCGGGGCAGAACGATATTGACTGCATATCCGCCAATCACCGCCACGAAGGAGTTGAACAGGCTCACCTTTCGGTTTTCAATGGGCTCTAAAAGATAAATCCAGCGCCAAGCGCGCAGCAGGTGGCTGATAACTCCCACAAAGAAAAGCAACAGCAGGTAAAGCGGATCAGCCGTCGAGGCGTACGCCCAAAAGCTCTTGAAATCGCAACCGCGAAAGGAAAAGTACAGCAGCACGGCGCCGATAGCCAAAGCTGCCAGGCGTTTCCAGAGTTTTGCTCCTGCTTGCTCCGGCGGTTTTTCTATGGAAACGCTCTCCATCTCTCCCTCTCTGGCACTCCGTTCATTCTAAAGGATGGCGGCGCGCTCGTTTCTCAAAAGAATTTGATAGGTAAACGAATAGGAGTAATGAAATAAGGGAATTTGAAGTTATTGGGGAGTATCCCAAAGGGAGAAGCTTTATCTCTTTGAACGCGTATCGGCACGCAACTCGATGCCGAGCGAAAAAACTGGAATCACCGTCGGAGACTGGAATGAACGAGGAAAAACGGAAAGTACTGCTGATTGATGACAGCCCTCGGGATTCCGGCTCGCTGAGGGAAGTGCTCAATGAAGCAGTTGGCAACGCGTTTGGTCTGGAATGGGCCGACAAGGTGCCGGCGGGACTCACCCGTTTGGGGCAGGGCGGTGTCGATCTGGTTCTCTTGTCGTCGGATACCAACGGTCTCGAGACCTTCATGCAAGTCAAGGAGCGGGCCGGAAAGATTCCGGTCGTAATCCTCGGCAACGCGGAGGAGGACAAAGTAGCGATTGAAGCTGTCCAGAGAGGGGCGCAAGATTATCTGGTGAAACGCGCGATGGATGCGCGTGTATTGCTGCAAACGATGCGTCATGCGCTCGAGTTGAAACGCGTCGAAGACTCGCTGCGCGACACGACTACGCGACTGGAAGCGGCAACATCGCGTTTGGAGACGTTGGCGAATGTCGACGCGCTCACTGAAGTTTTGAATAGAATCGGACTAGAACGCGCCTTGCAGAGCGAGTTCAACCGCGCTCAACGGCAAGGGTGGAACGTCGTCGCTCTCCTCCTCGATTGCGATGATTTCGACCGCATCAACGCCTCGTTAGGGCATGCAGTCGGCGATGTCGTTTTGAAAGAGATTTCGGTGAGGTTGAGAGAAACCTTGAGGCCGACGGACCATATCGCGCGTATCGGCGGGGACGAGTTTTTGATGCTGCTGCCCGACACACGCTTTGCTGAAGGCATGCTCGTGGCGGAAAAAGTCCGATTGGCCGTGGCAGAAAGCCCATTGCGTCTGGCGGCTGAGACGATTCGCGTTACGGCCAGCCTTGGCGTCTTGGCGTTGCCCTATGAGTTTTGTTCGATTGAAGAAGTGCTTGCGTTGGCGCGGTTGGCTGTGCGCGAAAGTAAATTGCACGGCAAAAACAGAGTGTCGTCGAGCGAAGCGCCCAAAGGCGAGGAGCAAAGTACAGATCGCGCCTTGTTGTCGGAATTGACCGAAAAACTGCGCAAAGGCGAGTGCTTTAGAGCCGTCTCGATGCCGATCCTGAAGCTTGATGACGAGTCGCTCGTCGGCTACGAAATACTGAGTCGCGGACCGGCTGGTGCCTTCGAGATGCCTGACGATCTTTTCCGCGTCAGTTGCGAGCACAACCTTCTTACCATCGTCGACCTGCGTTGTTTGAAGACTTGCTTGAATGCCTGCGTTCTTCCGAAGTTCGATCAGAAAGCACGTTTTCACGTCAATCTTTTCCCGTCCACGATTATCGACACGCCCATCGATCGGCTGTTGACTCTCTTTCCCACCTCGCGGTCGCACGGCAATTACTGCATCGAGATAAGCGAGCAGCAATTTATTGGCGACCCGGCCTATCTGCGCGATCACGTGGCGGCGTTGAAAGAGAACGGCATACTCGTGGCAATCGATGACGTAGGTTTTGGACGCAGCTCGCTCGAAAGCTTGATTATTCTCGAACCGGACATTGTCAAAATCGACCGTAAATACGTATCCGGTATCGCGGACGAGCCCGCCAAGGCGCGTTTGTTGAAGCGGCTCGTCAAAGTCGTCAACGCGCTGGGAGCGGAGTTGGTGGCGGAAGGTATTGAGCGCAGAGAGGAGTTGGAATTGCTTCTCGAGTTCGGCGTTCGTTACGGACAGGGCTGGTACTGGGGCAAACCTTCGTAGTTTTCAAGATCGGCATTGGCACGGGCGCCTGCAAGGCGCCTCTAGCACGCTTCCTGCTACTATCTTTATATGACCTCCTCCCCGGGCAGAAAAACACGTCGACGATCTGAGTGTGTGAGTGAAGAACTCAAGCAGGCATTTAGATCGGCGGTCGAGTCGGTTGCGTCTCAACTTGCCGGACGTAAAGACACCACGGGCGATGACTCACCGTTGCGCACGGCAATCTTGTGGGTGTTGGCAGGCTGCGCTTCCGATCTGCTTAAACGGAAGCGGGGCGCTGAATTCGGCGTTGTCGATCTGATACGTCTGGTGGCGCCGGAGCATGTTTTCGCTTACACGTCCGATTTTAAACCGAAAACAACTACTTCTTGGGCTCTCCTATTTACTCTTTTGCAACGCACTGTTGATGGTGCCAATTCGGTAGCCGAGATCCTCTCCGCTCTCTACGAAGATATTCTCCGTTTCGAGTTGCAAGCCAACGTACTGTCTGAAAATCCGAAGGCCAAAAAACGCGCCGGCAACTTCTACACAGGCAAAGAGCTTGCTGATCTGGCTGTGAAAGAAGCGCTCCAACCGCTCGTTTATGATGAAGGTGCATTGCGACATCCCGAGCAAATCCTCAACTTGCGAATACTCGATCCGGCTATGGGCGGCGGATCGTTTCTCCTCTCGGCGATAGATTACCTGGAAGAGAAATTGAAGGAGTGGCAGCTGGATCAGCGCGGAGCCCAGGAGCGCAATTTGCGTGCCGAGGCGATCTTGCATTGCATTCACGGCGTCGATATAGATCGCCTGGCTGTCGTACTTTGCCGCCTGGTGCTGCTGCTTGAAAGCAACTGCGACGAGCAAGAACTGCCATCATTCGCGTTGCAGCTTTCGCTTAATATCAAATCCGGTGACTCGTTGTTTTTCAACTGGCAGTACGAATATATCGATGTCTTTGCCCGAAAGCCTTCCGGTTTTGATGCCGTTATCGGCAACCCACCCTGGGAGATTCACAAGCCTAACTCTCGAGAGTTTTTCCAGCAGTACGATCGAGATTTCTGGCGTTATGGCAAGCGAGAGGCGTTGCAGCGTCAACAAGAGATCTTTGCGCAACATCCCGACGCCAAGCAGCAATGGAACGAATATCAAAACAGTTATAAGCGCCTGAAAGCCGGCGTTCGTAGCGGCTTCTTCAATCATCAAGGGCGTGCCGATCTGAATGCTTACAAGCTCTTTCTCGAAGTGGCGCACTCGATACTGCGCAACAACGGTATGCTCTCGTTCATTGTCCCCTCAGGTATTTATTCGGATCTCGGCGCCCGCGAGTTGCGTAAGCTGTTCGTTGAAGACAACCGTTGGCGGGCAATTTTCGGGTTTGAAAATCGTGCCTGTTTGTTCGATATTCACCGGTCCTTCAAGTTTTGTGTGATTGCCGTTCAGCGAGGCGGCTCGACTGAGAGCATCAAATGCTCTTTCATGTCTGCGCATCCGACTGACTGCGGCACAACCATTGATTATCCGAGCGCTGCGGTGGAAGCATTCAGCCCGCACGCTTTTTCGATTATCGAGTTAGAAACCGAGCGGGATCTGGCGATTCTGCACAAGCTCTATGAAAATAGCTGTCGTCTCGGCGAAGGACTTAACTGGAATATCGAGTTCGAGCGCGAGTTCGACATGACGAATGATTCGCATCTCTTTGCTCCGGTGACGCACTTCGAGAGCAGAGGTTTTAAACGCGATCGCTACGGATATTGGCTCAGAGGAAGATGGTGCGACGAGCGCATCGCCAACCACTGCGACACTAAAATCGAGGACAGCGATCAACGCCAATCAATTGCCATCGACGACATCGAAGAGATTGCTCTGCCTTTCTATGAGGGGCGCATGGTCGGGCAGTTTGACTTTAGCGAGAAAGGCTGGGTGAGAGGCAAAGGACGGCAGGCTCGGTGGGACCAACTGACGATCTGCGATAAACGGTTGCAACCTCAATATCTGCTGCCCGTCCAGCACTACCCGCAGTGGCACGATGCTTACGATAATCTAAAATGTGCATTCCTTGGCGTCGGTTCTGCCACTAACAGCAGATCTATGATCGCATCGGCATTAGATAACTTGCCCTGCGGCAACTCTGTCCCTACCTTGAGCACTGGCAGTCCGGCTCAGACTCTTCAACTGGTCGCCTGTCTCAACAGCTTTGTTTTTGATTTCGCCTTGCGCTGTCGTATGGCCGGCAATAATCTCAACTATTTTGTCGTGAGCGAGTGTCCGCTGCCGCCGGTAAGACAGATTGCGCAATTTCCGATCATCGTGCGCATCGCGGCCATGCTCAACCTGAACAGCCCGCGCTTTTCGTGCCATTGGCTCAGCCTTTCGCATGATTCCCAGCGCGTGATCTGGTGCGAAGAGTCGCTGGGGCGCAGGCAACTGCGTGCCGCGCTCGATGCGATAATCGCGGCAATGTACGGGCTCAACCGTGGTGATTTGGCGTGGATACTGCGCGGCTGCGATGATGATTCGAATCGCCTTGCCAAAGGCTTTTGGCGTATAGATCGCACTCTTCCTGCGCATGAACGCCACTCTTGCATGACAGTGGAAGAGTTTAAAAAACTGGATGACGTCGGATTGATTGATTATTGCAAGCAGTTGGAAAATCGCATCGCCAGCCACGGGAAGCTCGTCGAACGGCAGGGCTTACTGATTCACAGCGCGCGAGTGAGCAACTTGCAATCTCGCGCGCGAGAACTGGCGACAAGCTACTGATTTAATATCGAAAGGTGGAACCAACATCTGCTTTCCCCGTCACAACCATCAGAGACATTCTGACCCAATCTCAACAGAGATGTATCTGTTCACCAGGTAAATGGAGTCAGAATGTCACTCCTTTTTGGGCAATTTTCTAGCCCTTGTTCATCCTGTAGCCATGCCCGTGCACGTTGGCGATATACGAAAGACCGTCGGGCTTGTCTATTGTGTGGCGCAGTCGTTTGATAGTGGTGCGCACGGTTTGGTCCGTGGCTTCGGTGTCAGAGGGCCAAACATGGCGCAGAAGATCAGCCGGACGAAACACCTCATTGGGGTGTCGCATGAAAAACTCGAGCAGTGAAAATTCTTTCGGCGACAGGTGGATTTCAGCACCTTCACGCACCAATTGCCGCGATTTGGGATCGAGTTCGAGATCTCTGATGCATATAATACCTTCGGTGATCGCTTTGTGGCGCCGCAACAGTGCTCGCACGCGCATAGAAAGCTCTTTCAACTCAAACGGCTTGACAAGATAGTCGTCACCGCCGGCGTTAAAACCGACTTCTTTGTCGAGAAGCGTGTTGCGCCCGGTGAGAAACAGCACGGGCGCTTCGTCTCCAGCCTGGCGCAGCCGTTTGCAGATGTCGACACCACTGACATCCGGCAGCTCCCAGTCCAGAATCACCGCGTCATAGCGAGATGCGTGCAGCATTGACAGTGCGTCGTTGCCGTTGCGAGCGGTCTCGACGTTGTAGTTTTCTTTGCGCGTCAACCACTCCCGCACCATGTCGCAGAGGTCGAAATCGTCGTCAACTACTAAAATCTTGGCCATGGTAATCAGCAGGTAGTAACAAGCAAATGGTATCTCCCCAGCCGTCGTCTCGCAAGTATGAAGATGGCAGGGTGTAGATTTGGTATTTATCTCAATGAGATCTCAAAGTTAGTTGCTGTGATCTCAAAGATAGTTATATTGATGTTGGTGATAGAGCGAACTGGAAACGGCAAACTGCTGCCGATCGGGCTGCGGGCGCCTGCAAGGCGCCCCTACGGTGGATCTGACGTTGGGGCTCGTTGTACGAGCCCGTTATACGGTTTTGTCATCAAGACTTACCCGGGATGCCCAGATCGATGATTACCGGCAGGTGGTCAGAACCCACGAAGGGACCGGTTTTGCGGCTGAGGCAGACGATGTCGTTGCTGATCAGGCAGTGGTCGATCGGCATGATGACAGCGTGAATGAAGGTGTTCCACGACGGTTGTGGACCGAACCCCCGCTCGGAGTCGACCAGATTGCCGTCGGCGAGCAGTCGTTCGAAGTAGTAAGACCAGGGTGTGCAGTTGAGATCGCCCGCCAAGATGCACGGTCCTTTGCTGCAGTTGTCGCGCGCCTCCTGGGCCAGGAGCGCCAGTTCGCCGTTGCGCAACGGTGCCAACGATTTGAGCGGAATGACGGGATGAGCAAATACAAAAGCTACTTTCTCTCCGTTGACCGTAATCTGCGCGTCGATCCTCGGCCGTTTCATCTTGCCAAAATTATTGACTGCGCCGGTCATCGGATACTTGCTGTACAGTGCGATGCCGCCGAGATGCGGGTAGACGATCTGATATTTGTACTGTCGCACAACCGGCTGCAGGTGATCCGCCCACTGTTGGGTTATCTCCGAGAGCCCCAGGATATCGGGGTCTTCTCTGGCAATCTCGGCGCTGACGGCATCGAAGTTGCGGTTTTTCCCGCCCCATAGATTGAGCTCTAAAAGTCGCAGATGTGTGGCGCTATTTTGCGGCTGACTGCCACGCGGTAAGTAGAGCTGCACTACAGGAGTGACGATCAACAACAAAATGAACCCGCAGAGAATGGCCGGGCGCTGTTTCAAACATATGGCTAGCACCACCAGCGGTATCAACAGCGCAATCCACAGCAAACGCAGATGCCCCAGTATCTCGGGAATGGCGCCGTACTGCCCGATGAAACCTGACAATGCCAGGGTGCTGACAATCAACATGACGACGTTGACCGTCAAAGTCCATGCTCGTTTCATTTGTCCTTTTTCGAAACGGTCTTTGGCGCAACGGCTTCCACAATGGCTTTGGCAAGGCCCGTTCGTTGGAGCTGGTCGAAGGTCTTGCCACTGACCACATCGTATTTGGCACCATGCCCGAGCAGGTCACGGTCCAGAGTACGGATGAATTCGATACCTTCGGGGTCGCGGCCGATCTGCAAGAAAGTGAAGTGAATCTCGTCGGGGCTTTTCATCATCTCGGTTGCTCTAAAGATTGCGTCCTTGACGTCGAACGGGTTGGTGGGCAAGCCGTCGGTAATAATGGCGACGATCATGGGACGAACTTTTGTCGGGTTGGCTTGTTTGCGGTTGAAGTAGTCTTCCAGCACAATCTTGAGCGCCATGCCTGCGTTGGTGATCCCGTCCGGACGGTTGCCCATGAAAATCATCGGAATCTGTTTGGCGTCGACATGGGGAAACGGCGTTGCCACCCAGGAGAAGAGCACCACGCTCATACCTTCCGGCAAAACAGCCGATGCTTGGTCAGCCAGATCCAGAGTCTGCTCTCCGCACCACTGCCAGCGGCTGACGGTATAACCGCGATGCACCATGCTCGGGCAGTCCATTGTCGACATAGAGGAAGATTTGTCGATGCAGAGCACAATATCGTGTTGTTGTATGGTCTCTAGGTCGCTGGCAGACAGCTTGATCAAAGAGGTCGGATGTTTTTCCAGTTGCAGTGGCACGGGAGCGGAATTGCCTGCCTGTCCCTTGAGCGGAGTGCCTGAATTGGTGTCTGCTCCGCCTTTCAGCGCTGTGCCCGAATTCGCATCTGTGCGACCGTTCAGTGCAGTGCCTGCGTTGGCATTATCATCAGCTCCCCCCGCGGCTTCGCTTTTGGAGACGTGCACCTGCAGAGGAGCGGAGCCGTCGTTATGCACCGGACCGCTGGCAGGCGCATCGCTGTCGCTCGACGATTGCGTCGAACCGGGCGCTGCCCCTGGTCTGGTCAGACGAAAGCTCTCTTCGGCGTGCGCGGGCGGCAGCAAAAGCCCAAGCACGACAGCTACGCTTGCAGCTCGTGCCAATACCCTCTTGTGATTCACGTCGCTCCTTTGCTCGTACACCGACTAATGGATGTTATAACTCAAACGACGTTCAGTTGTCTGACTCGGACCCCAAGCCCCGCCTTGTCGAAGCCTCAACGGTGAGATTAAAAGCTTAAATATGCCCGATTCACAATTCGGTAACGTTATAGCCACGTTGCGATCCTAATATGATTTTGTGACAGCTCCCTTCGGAATAACTAAATCCCCGCGAAAGCCGCGGGTTGTAGCCCCGATATAGAACTGTCACAAAAAAGAGTCTATTTTTAGACTTGCGCAACTTACTAACCCGATCTCCGGCACACACTTACCCATCTACCGGGCTGAGAAGCCTGGTGAGCGGCATGGCTTTGAGGAGTGATAATGTCATCCTTATATGGCGGCAACGAGGCTTTCGCAGATTCGTCCAAGCAATTGCAGCGGGCGGCGAATCCATCCGACTTTTTCGGAGAGAAGACAGCGACCAAACCCCAGCTGTCTCAGGCGTACCAAGGGGACAAAGACTTTTGGGACAACTTCCAGCCCCAGGTTCGTACGCATGAGTACGAATCGGCGCCGGCCACTACCGGGTCGACTGAGCCGGTGATTGCGCAGACTGTCGGCGCGCGCATTCTTAAATTCCCGGTTCAACCGTACAGTATTGATGGCAGCCCCACGAAGGAGCCGCGTCGACACGTCGAGCAGCCTCAGCAGCAGGTGGCTCGTCCAGCGGAGTCGTTCAATCCGGTGGCGCCGAATGTGCAGTCGCAAATGCAGCAGCCAGTTCAGCAACCGATGCAGCCCGAAGCAGTTCCAGTACAACCCTCGCCAGAACAACCACCACAACCCGGCCCCGCCGCCGACGGCGACGCCGCAGCCTTTAAACAACGTCTGCCGAAATTCGCGGCCGGCGCCGACGGCTCCCCGCATCGTCGCTCGTTCTCCGGAGCGGCTGGCGCCACAGCTTCCAACATCACCATTCCTGCCTGGGGCAAAACAGCCGGTATGATCCTGGGCGGCGTTGTCGCACTGTGGATCTTGTGCGCGGCGATCAACGCAATTTTCTTCGGCGTTCCTAACTTGACCGGCAAATGGTATGTCGGTGCGGAAAACGAAGGCAACGTCACCGAAGGCGAATTCGCCCTCATGCAAAAAGATGCGAAATTGACGGGCGCCGGTTCGGACAGCGTCGGCAGCTTCAAGCTCGCTGGCCATCTCGATGGCGGTCGTGTCGAACTGACCAAGAAATATTTTGCTCCGGACGGTCAGCTCTCCAAGCCGATCAACTTCTCCGGCGAAGTAACCAAAGTCGACGACACGGTGCGTTTGAGAGGCAGATGGCATTGCGAGCGTCGCGTCGGCTATGCGTGGCGTGGTCGCATCGTCAAATTCCAGGGTGACTGGACAGCCGATTTAGAAGAGCGTCTTGCTCCGGAAGACATTCCCACCGAACAACCTATTCAAGAAACCGACAGCAAAGTCCAAGGTCAGAATGGCGAGGGCGGCCTGAATTCGCTCGCCGGCGCGTTCGTCTGGGGCGCAGTCATATTCATTCTCATCGGCGTCGGCTTGTTTGCAGCATCGTTCGCACTGTTTGGACGCGGCGGCATAATCAATATAAGTGAGAAACGCAAATACGTGCCTTCGCAGTTCAAGAATGAGCACGAGCGCATCATGCGCCAACTCGGTCAGCCCCTCGAAACGGGTGGTCTGCCTTTGGGTCGCCGCCACGAGTGGCAGTCCTGGAAGTTCTGGGAGCTCAAAGATCTGGCGCTCAGCTGCGACTTGCGCAGAAGAGACCCGCACATGCTCGTTCTCGGCGTTAGCGGCAAAGGCAAATCGCGCTTCCTCGCCAGCCAGATCACGCACGACATCGTCTCCAACGATCGCGCCGTCGTGCTCGTTGATTCGGATGGCGGTCTGTCCGACTACGTAATGAAATGGGCGGCGTCGCAGCCGAACGCTGAATATCATGCGCAGCGCTTCGTCATCATCGATCCGACCGCACGCGAAACGACACAGACATTCAACCCGCTCACCATGCCGGTTGATTGTGATCTGCAGAGCGCTTCCTCGAGCATCGTCTTCGGCTTCAAAGCGATGTACAAAGAGCGCGGACAGCAACAAGGTCAAGCGCAATGGAACGCGCAAACCGCGCACATCCTTCGCAACTCGGCATTGCTGTTGATGGTCAACAACAAGTCCCTGGCAGATCTGCCGGCCTTGTTGGGCGACAACGACTACCGCGATTTCCTCTTGCAGTCGGTAGCGGCGCGCAAAGACGAACGTCCCGAATATCTCACTCTGCTCGAAACGTGGAACCAGTACAAAAAACTGGCTCGCACAGAACAGTGGATTCCGTGGGTGGAGCCGATTCTCAACCGCGCCACCCCGATGTTGGGCGATCCCAGAATCCGTCACGTACTGACGTCAGGCGCCAACGAAGTCAACTTGAAGGCCGTCATCAAAGAGAAGCGAATTCTCATCGTCAGATTGCCGCAAGGTCAGTTAGAAACGCACGCCGATCTCGTCGGCAGCCTGGTGATCACCGGTTTGAAACAAGCCGCGCTCTCCATCGCCAACGAGCGCACCGGCGCACCACCACCGCAAGTGGCGCTGTATCTGGACGAGTTCGACAGATTTATCGAGATTGAAACCATCAAATCATTGGCGGCAGAATCCGATAGATTGGGAATCGGCATGATCGGCGCCGCCAAGACCCTGCAGGATCTGCCGGAAGACTTCCGCAACCAGCTCCTCGTCAGCATGGGCACGATCTCCTGCTTCGCTCTGGCGAAGAAAGACGCCGACGTGATGGGACCGCAGATGTTCAGAGTGGACGGTCGCAAGATCAAACACCAGACCATGCAGACATTCTTCAACCGCGTCAACGCCGCTCCGCAGTTCGAGTTCGTCTCGGACGAAGAAAAGCTCAATATCGACCGCTTGATCGGTCGCGATGTCGGAAGCTTCTTCTGCTACCGAGCCGGCTCTGTCGCCGGTGTCTTCCACCTGCATTCACACGACGTGCCCGACATCTCGCACTACGAAGTGAAGCAAGATCTGATCCGTTCGATGCAGTTGCAGCGTTGCACAGGCGAAGTTGCCAAACCGCTGGCAGCGCCGGCACCGGCAGAAGAGATGCATCCGGTCTTCAGCATGTAAGAAGTGCGGTACAATCCTTCAGGCCAGCGACCAAGTGGAGCGACGCCTGAATGAAAAGATCGGCAGCCAGATTTGCGGCATTGCTCGCAATTTCGATCGCCACCGTGTTACCTGCCAGTGCCGGATTTATCGGCTTTGCTATGCAAGAAGCACCGAAGCCGAACGGCGTCGAAATTGCGCTTATCAAGCCGGGCGGGCCCGCCGATCAGGCGGGCATACAACCTGGCGATATCGTCTCTTCCATCAATGGGATACAGGTGCACAGCGCCGCAGCGGTGACGCGTATGATTGCCGCAATGCATCCGAATGAAACAGCGCAGTTGGCTCTCGTGCGCAACGGCGCTCCGATAAATATAAATGTAGTGATCGGCAGCCTGGACGGTGCCGCCGCTCCGCCGTCGCCTCAACCTCCCTCGTCACCATTGTCTCCTCCCAGTCCGGGAAAGTTGCAGATAGAAGGCTATGTTCGCCAGACCGATCCAATCGAGACCGCTTTTAACGTAGAGGTGCCTTCCGGCTGGAACACGGTCTTAGGCATGGCGCGCCGCAGCGCACTGCAGATCAATCCGTTCGTGCGAACGCTCTCGCCGGACAAGATGACGTACTTGATGATGGGCGAGCCGACGATGCCCTCATTCACACCGCCAAGCAGAATGGGTAATAGGATCGGCAATCGAGAGGGCACCTTTTACAACAATGGTCTCGGTGGATGGGAGCT
This sequence comes from Planktothrix sp., assembly GCA_036703195.1. Taxonomy (GTDB): domain Bacteria; phylum Cyanobacteriota; class Vampirovibrionia; order Obscuribacterales; family Obscuribacteraceae; genus DATNPN01. The sequence goes on from DATNPN010000037.1 coordinate 125,358, forward strand.
CGTGTTGCGATATCTGCCCGGACCACAGTTCGCCAAGGCGTATGGTGAAACCATGTTGAAGGGGATGTGCCCGAATTTGACTTTCGTAGGTTCTGAAGAGCGACCGGATCTGGCAGAGAAGGCGAAAGCGATCTTCCCGCCCCCTACGCCTTCACGTTATGACGGAGGAGAAGCGCAGTTCACTTGCACTCATCACGGCAGACCAATGGAAGTGAAAGTGGAAGTGGCAACGATTGCAACGTTGAACAATTTGATGTGGGGCGTGGTGTTCGTGCGTGCTTACCTGACGCCGCACGGTTATGGGGATCAAGCTGAGCAGGCGCTCGTACATATGGGTCGAAGCATGCAGTTCAATCCGGTATGGTCCCAGATGCAGAGCAACATCGACAAGCAATCTGCCTTCGCTATCAAAGCGCAGATGGATGCGTTCTTCCAGAAAGAGAGAGGATTTATCGATAAGCTCAATTCGGTCGATGAAAGCTTCGAGGCGATGGATGAGATCGTTTCCGGTTATAGCACTTACAAAGACGCCACTACCGGTAATACCTATTCGCTGAGCAATACGAGCCCGTACAAATGGTACGACGAAAGTTCAGGCCGCATCATCTCTACCGATTCAGATGCAAAACCGTTCTGGGCACCCGGTCTGCGAGCGCTGCCGCGAGTGTCGCAATAACTGGGTGTAGGGCCGCCTTGCAGGCGCCCGGTGAAACTTCGGAGATCTCAACGACAACTGCGCTCGTTGACGCGGGTCGCTGCAAGCGACCCCTACGAAGCGTGGCGACTTTCGGTCAGATTGAGTTGTGCCTCTCCCGATCGCCTATAGTCACGTACCAAAAATGTACATTGACAGCCACATCTGCTCAGTCTGGGAAGTCCCTCACAGTCTGTGGTTGCGCACTATGAGTCGCATTATTAAAAAGCACCATTTCGGTACGTGGGTCTAGGGGGTTTAACTAGGACAGACCAAGTGACGATTGTGTGGTCTTATCAATCCGGCACGTGGAGTGCCCGTTGCGTCAACGGCATCGGCGACGTAATTATTTCGATTTCTTGGCCCGGCGTGTTTTTGGTTCGGCCGTGTGGGCGGCGACGGTTTTGCCGAGGATTTTATTGAGGTCATTTTTCTTGTCGAGGATGTTCGACCACAGGTCTCCTATCTCGGACAGCCGCTCGGGCACCGTCTCCATCGTGAAGTCCGTCGGATAGACGGAGTGCAGCTCATTCCATTCGAGTGGTGTCGAGATCGATGCTTCCACTGCAACGCGCGGTGAATAGATCGACGCTAAGGATTTACCCCGCGCATTCATGTTGTGATCGTAGAAGACTTTGCCGGTTCTCTTAACCACAGCCCAATCCATTGTCAGGGCGTTGGGGTGATCTTTCAAGAGCTGCCGCCCGAACACCTCGCAAATGGCACGCACTGTGGCGTAGTCGATGTCGCGAATGATGGGAATGTAGATGTGCAATCCTGTCCGCCCGCTGGTTTTCAAAAATGCGTTCAGTTTCAGAGAATCCAGAAGATCCTTCAACCAGAGCGCGCATTCGCTAGCACGCTTGAACCCTTCTTTGTGCAGCTCCGGCTCGTCACCTGCTTTCTCTTTGCCGCTGTACAAGTAGGGATCCAGATCTATGACAAGGTAATCAGGATAGTTGAGAATGGAACTCTCTACTCTCTCGACCGACCCCTCGAACTCCATGCTCAGCTTTTTCGCATCGGGCTCCGGATTGACGCGCGTGTGCACGGTATGCAGCTCTAGATCTGCCATCTGTCCGAGCCAGAGCAAAGTGGAGATGTTATTGCACAGCAGGAAGTCTTGATCCTGATTTGCTTGCTCCGTGAAGTAGCGTACTGTCTCGACAAATCCAGGCAAACCTTTCTCGACATGTTTTTGATAAAACTTGCCACCGTGAATGCCATTGGGAAACCGCACGAGAGTGACGGGACGATCCTTAAGGTGCGGCAGAATATAGTGAGCAACCCTGGTGAGATAAATAAGGAAGTCTCGTTTGGTTATTGCTTTGGTCTTGCCATGCTCGGGCCAAAACACTTTGTCCAGATTGGTCAACGAAAGCGAATTGCCGTCGACTTCAAGCAGCATTTTCTCTTTTTTCTCGGTCAACTGATCCAGAATATCGGTGCGCACTGAATTCGGTGCCTCCTTCTTGCTCGTCGACTTATGCTCTTTACTGGCCGCACTCTCTACAGGCGGAGTTGCTTTCTTACTTGTCTCGACCGTTGCGATAGAACCTGCTTTTATCTCTTTCACTGGTATCACTTTAGCCGGTTTTGCTTCTTCCGGCGAGATGTCCTCACGCAAGCGCAAGAACACGGGCGCGCGCAGCATGCCGTCGTCGGTGCGTTCCATGAACTTGATTTCCGCCACCAATTCCGCTCTCACCCAGGTGGGGTTGAGCTTGCCGGGCGGACGTTTTTTGAACGGGCACTCTTTAGTCTCATACGGTTTCAAAGTTGCCAATAACGCTTGAATGCTTTTATCGGTAAAACCTGTCCCTGCTCCGCCGACATATTTCAGGTCACCGGATTCGGTGCGCTCACCAAGAATCAAACTGCCGAATGATTTTTTTCTTGAGCCTGTGCCCTCTGTATAGCCGCAAATGACGAACTCAGAACTTTGCGTCGGCTTCACCTTGAGCCAGTTGGGCGAACGCTTACCTGATTCGTACGGGCTGTCCAGCCGTTTTCCGACGATGCCTTCCAACCCGTGCTCTATACACGCTTTGTACGCAAGGTCGCCGTCATCACTAAATGACTCGACCAAACGGACCGGTCCCGTTGGCACTACAACTTGATGGAGAATCTCTTTTCTCTGCGCCAATGGTAATCCGCGCAAATCTTTGTTGTTCCAATGCAAAATGTCGAAGACATAATAGATGATGGGCCGCTTTTGCTCGGCATGTTTGATATCCGCACCGCGAGTCAAGTTCAGACGTTTTTGCAGCAGTTGAAACGAGGGCCGCCCCGACTCGTCGAGAGCGACGATTTCACCATCAAGAACGACATTTTCTTTGATGCTCGCGAGCGCGCGTGCCAGTGACGGATACTGAGTAGTGAGATCGAGACCGCGCCTAGATTGCAGTTCGACATCGCCGTCATGCAGATAGGAAATGGCGCGAATACCATCGAGCTTCGGCTCGTAAACCCATCCTTTCAGATTGAAAGGACCCTCTGACAGAGCTGCCAGCATCGGCTCGTAGCACCTGGGGAATTTCGCCGTCTTCGCCTTGTCGAGCGCCGCTTTGCTCGGTTTTTCCGAGGGGCCTTTTCCTGCCCGTCCCTCTTTGACGTCGTTCAAGGTGCGTCCGCTGTCGACTGATGACTCCTTTTGCGTGATGTCATTCTTTCGGTCTGTGAACGAATCGTTATGCTTGATCAACAGCCAATCTTTCTCTTTCCCTTTCATGTGCACGAGCGCCCATGAACCGCGGAGTTTTTCGCCCTCGAGAAAGATCGAGAGCTTGCCTTTCTCGAGCATCTTCTTCATGCGTTTTTCGGCTTCTTCACGGTTGTCCCACGAAGTGACACCATCTTCGTCCGGTGTGTAGGTTCCTTTATCCCAGACGATCACCTCGCCGGCGCCGTACTGTCCAGCCGGAATGACGCCTTCGAAGCCCGCATAAGCCATCGGGTGATCTTCGGTTTGCACCGCGAATCTCTTATCAGCCGGATCAAGTGACGGTCCTTTCGGCACCGCCCATGATACTAGTACGCCGCCTATCTCCAGGCGAAAATCGTAATGCAATCGACGCGCGTCGTGTTTTTGAATGACAAAGGTCAGCGGTCCCTTGCTGGGCTTCGCCTTGCCACTAGGTTCAGGGGTGATTTTGAAATCGCGTTTTTTGTTATATTGCTCGAGCATGTTGTTTTAACTGCGTGTAGTTGCACTGATCCGGTCTCTTATCGGGACGCCAGCGCATGAATTTCGTGCCATGCCTGAACCTGCCTTGGGTAAAATGATCGTACCGCACTTCAGCCACGAGCTCAGGCTTAAGCGGCTCCCACTCAGTGCTGCGCTCAGTGGCCCAGCGGCTGGGACCGCCCGGAGCATTGCCCGTAAATCCCGGCGGTGCCAGCAACGGTTGTAAAATCGTCAACAGCTCTTTCTTCTCTTTCGCCGTGAACGAGGAGCTAAACCCGACGTGGTCGAGTTTAAGTTCGTCGTTGTATAGACCCAGCAGTAATGAGCCCACCGATTGCTTTCCCGCCGCACCCGACGCGTAGCGAAAACCGCCAATAACGCAGTCGGCTGTGCGCATCTTCTTCACTTTCACCATGCCCTTGCGGTTGCCTGATTGATAAGGAAGATTCAGCCGTTTAGCCATGATGCCGTCCAGTCGATCGCCCATCACATTGCGCCACTCTTCGGTCACATCCGCATCTGTGGTCGCGGGCGACAGAAAAATGGTTTTGTTGCCCCCAAGAAAGCTGGCTGCGAATTTATCTAAAAGCTCACGCCGTGCGCTCAACGGCAACTCTACGGTGGAGTTGCCGCTCTCATCGGCCAGTATGTCGAAGACGAAAATCACTGCCGGCGTTGTTTGAGCCAGTTTTTTCACCCTGCTTGCCGCCGGATGTATGCGTTGTAAAAGATCATCGAACGAGAATTCATCACCAATAGGAATGACGATCTCCGAGTCGAGAATAAATCGCTCTGCCGGCACGGCTGCCACTGCGGCCAACAGTTCGGGGAAATAGCGATCGAGCGGTTTGCCGCTTTTGGAGATGAGCTTGATATCTGAGCCGTCGCGAAAGATGAGACAGCGAAAACCGTCCCACTTCGGTTCGTACTGCCAGCCTGCACCTAAGGGCAGCTCTTCTTCGAGCTGCGCTTCCATCGGTTCATATTGGCTGCTGACCGGCAACATTATCGACTCGGGTCTCTACTGATGGAGACGATGCGCGCCTAATTATAGTGGACTGATGAATGTGCGTGTCAGAATCCGCTAAAGGCTGAACGTGATTGATCAACTTCTCTGTTTCGCCGCAGAGATTCATCAGTGCTCGTTCGACTTCCACTTCCGGACGATCTTTCAGTTTCCACTTAAGCACCAGAGCATACTGCAGAATCAACTCGAGACGTTTGCGCAAGTCGACTGTAATCGTGCGGTTGTATTTTTGCAAATCATTATTAGTGCGTTCTACTTCCGCCATGCGGTCGAGCAGTCTTTGATCCAGTTGGTGGCGCATTTTTTCGTCCATCTCCTTCTGGTTGGAGACGTCGCGGACAAAGCCACAGAACATGTGATTGTCGTCTTCAACAATGGAAAAGAGAGTCATTTCGGCAGGAAATTCATTGCCGTCGCGACCGCATAGATTCATCTCGGTGCGCGCGTTGACCGTCACCTCGCGTTCGCCATGAACGAAGCGGCGCAGTTCGTTATTGAAGGCTTTTCTGAATGCGGGCGGTACAATCAGTCCCACCAGGGGTTGCCCCATCGCATCTTTGCGCAGATAACCGAAAGTGCGCTCGGCTTCTGCGTTCCACGTCAAAACTATGCCGGCTTCATCGGTGGCGAAGAAGGCATCGGTCGCGTGCTCGAGAATCAAGCGTGTGCGGCGTTCGCTTTGCCAGAGGTCGGTCTCGAACTGCTGGCGTTGAATCGCATATCTGAGACAGCGCTCCACCGATTCGTCGCTTGGTATGCCCTTGACGAGATAATCTTGAGCGCCGCTCTTGAGCGCCGTGTAGGCGACACGCTGATCGTTAAGCCCTGTCAGTACTACTACCGGCACGCCGCGCGATTCGGCATAGACATCGTAGAAAGTCTGAATACCTTCACTGTCCGGCAAAGACAGGTCTAAGAGGATGACGTCGATGCCGCCGTCCTTTAATACTTGCAGAGCGTGGGCGAGCGTTGCAGATACATATACTGAAAAACCGCGCCGCGTCAAACTGAGCTTGAGCAGGTGAGCCTGCGTTTCGTTGTCCTCGACCACGAGTACTCTAACTTCGCCGTCTTCTATCAAAGGAAGAACCTCTCTCCAGCTATACGTCCATTGTAGACTAAGAGGTACGTGTCACCCATACCTAACTTGAGCGACTGCGCTGCGGAATTAAGGATCGACTTTTGTGACGTATAGGCAACAGAGCATCATCACAAGCAAGTCCCACCGATCGTTGCGCAACCTCATGTCCAGACGGAACTTTGGTTTCTTCGGTTCCGTCCTCGCTGGTGGAATTCCGGCAAACCTATATATAGGTAGGCGCCGAAATTAAGGTTTGTTGGGAGGTAAGGTTTATGTTTTCGCCATCGTTCAGAAAGCCGGCGCTTTTGTCACTGGCATCGACTTTGTTGCTCGCGTTGCCGGCGTTTTCTCAGGTGATAACCGGCTCGGTCGCCGCCAATGGTGATCTTTTCGATACCAACGGCAATCTGATTGGGCACTGCAACGGTCCCGTCACTAAAGTGATGACACCGGTCGTGGTGCCTAACAACAGTATCACCACCGTCGGACCGACCTCTACCGTGACACGCTCGGAAGAACTCACTCCCGGTGGCACTATCACTACCTATAAAAAGACAGTGACGACTACGGACGACGTTCTGCCGATTGCCACCACCACAATACGCACGTATCAGATGAATAACGTGCTCTGCGGCGTTCTCGACGCTCGCCGACTGGTGATGGAGCGTCAGATGGGCAACTCGATTCTGCCTGAAGTAGTGCAGATGAAAGCCGACCTGGCCCAGATTTATGCGGGCGAACTGGCCGCGAGAAATTCCGGCACCTTGGACTACGCCAGTGCTCTCAGCCTGGCTGCGCGGATGGATGAAATCAATAACCGGTTCTTCGCCGTCACGGGTGTGGGACGGTTGACGCCGTTGGTCATGTTCGACTCCGCCGGCAATCGCCAGATCGCCGTCACCAACTTGTCGCTCTAACAGACAATCGGTCGGTTAAGCACGATCCCCGCCCGGAGGACCCCTCCTGGCGGGGGTTTTGTGTCGAGCACACGTGAATTTCACGCACGGGTAATATAACTGGATCAACCGGACCCTGTGTAACGCAATGCTCTCGGTTCGGTTACTAAGTTTAGTAAGCCTTTCTCTCTCCTATAAGGCAAAAAAGTCGAGCGGCACCAAATACGGTGTCGCTCGGACCAATTGTTCATGATTCGGCTTATACCAGTGCCAGCTCTTTGCGCGTGCTTTCGCCGAGCAGTGATTTCTCCAACTTCTGACGGTGAAAGCAGACGTTGCAAAGCACCGGCTTGTGGCCGTTGGGCTGAAACGGAACGCGCGTTGGAGTCGAGCACGATGTGCAGCCTACCTCCGCGGTGCGCTCCGGCGGCACGCCCTGGCGCTGGGTGCGCATGAGCAATCTGCAGTTGGCGCACCGTTTGGGCACGTTGGTCAGGGCTTTCGCCTGAAAGAACTCTTGCTCTTCCACCGAGAAAATGAATTCGTGCTTGCAATCCCGGCAAATTAGATGTTTGTCACTGAGATCCGTGTTATTCATCGTCACCACTCGTGAGGTGTCATGCGGTTTTTGCGGGGACCGCGCTTTATTAGACCGACCCGATCGACTGGGAGGGCGTCGACTTTTATACTACCCGCCAAGACCGTCTGTCAATTGTGAAGGGTGGGGCTCCCGGCTGTTTCATCTTCGCAAGCAAAGAAGTTGGAGTGGGCTCTGGACTTGATAGAGGGCTGTGACGCCTCCCCCAGAAAGGCAAAGCGCCTCTCTGCGATTTTAGGGTTAACCCCTAACATGCGGATGCTTGCCACAGTCACACATTTTGTCTGGTTGCATAATAAAATCAATCGTGGAACTGGAGCGTTATGGGGTCTGGGCATCTCAGTGCTGGGCAAAATTCGAAATCCTTATAAGTGGTCTTTCTCGCTCCTTTTGGCAGCTACCGTCTCATTGCCGGTCGTGGCGGCTGGGCCAGGTCCCGACTATGACGAGTCGACGACGCCTCCGGCCAGCCTGACACCGGCTAGCAGCGCCGGCAAAAGCGCGGACCGAACGGCAGATTTGCGACAGGCAGCCAATCTGATGGTTCAAGGCGCCTACGAGAAAGCCACGTCGATTCTTCTTGATATTGTCACAACCGACCCCGACAATGTGCAGGCTCAAGCACAGCTGGGTTATGCCTTGGGTCGCCAGTATAAGCTCGATGAGGCGGACGAGCACTTCGACAAGGCTCTGGCGCTCGATCCTAAGAACGCGGTTGCCCACTGCGGCAAAGCGATGGTGACGCTCTATCGCGTCGAAAAAAATCAACTGGGCACATTGACTCGCGAACAGGCGCTGCATCAGGCGGGCAGAGAGTGCAATAAGGCCCTCGATGCTGATCCTCGCGTGGTCGAAGCGCACTATCTTTTGGGGATGGTGTTCAAAGAGGAGAAAAGATACGATCTGTCCTTGCAGGCATTCAGTGGCGCCATCAGATTGGACCCGCACTACGTGCGCGCATTCAATCAACGCGCTGCCGTCGAGGTGATCAAAGGCAGCCTGACAGAGGCGATCTCTGACTACAAAGAGTCACTGACCTTGGGCAAAAATCTGACGGCTTATCAGGGGTTGGCCGAGATATACATGAAGCAGTCGCGCTTCGATGAAGCGATGACCGAGCTGAATGACGCGCTCACCATCAATCCGGACAGCGTGCAGACGAGATTGGCACTGGCCAGGGCCATGCAATCTCGAGGCAACAGTGCTGCCGCCATCGCCCAGTACGAGCAGGTGATTCGCATTAAGCCCGAAGACAGCGAGGCGTACCTCGCCATCGTCTCTTTACGCAACGGTCAAGGCGAGTACAACATGGCGATAGAGCAGTTGCAGCAAGCGCAGAAGCTGAACGAGCACGACAAAAACATGCACGGATGTCTTCTCGACGAGCTTCTTTTGGCTGGTCGCATTGATGATCTGCTCAAAGAAGCGCGCAATGGATTGAGCGCTTCGCCGGACAGCGTCACCGATATCTATGGGCTGGCGATGGGCTATTACGCCGCCTCAATTCGCAACCTCGACCCGGCGCGTTTGAACAATGCTGATTTTATCTCCGCCGCCAAAATGATCTCGGACGCTGCCAACAGCGCGGCGGCCAGTCTCAGTGTCTCGCTCGCCAACGCCATGATGCAAGCGCTTGCTGGAAAGACAGTAGATCTGAGCCGCTTCGTCACGCCGGAGACGACTACCGACAGGCTGCTCAATGCCAATCTTCTCATGGCCTTGCATCGTTACCAGGAAGCCAGCGTGATGATGAGCACTGCCGTGACAAGTGCCGCCAGTGCAGGCGACGTCATGCGCATCGGTGACGAAGCCCTGGTCATGCATGATCTTGATGGCGCTGAAGAGGCATACAAAAAGGGCTTGACCTTTACCGGGCAAGATTTGCGCGCACGTCGCGGACTGGCGCGCGCGTCGGAATTGAGGCAACAGGCAACTGATGAGCTTGCGCGGGCCAAAGTGTTGATGGACAACAAACAGTATCGCGTGGCGGTCGATAAACTTGCGGACGCAGTCTCGGCTAATCCACGTTTTGCTCCGGCCCGCCAGGCCCTGGCCGAATCGTTGGAGAAGCAGATCTCGCAGGCTCCGGATCCGCTCAGCACCGTCAAAGAGGCACTGGCTCAATATCAGGCTTATGTAGCATTATCGCCTGCATTAACGCCGCGCGAACTCGAACGAGTGCAGCGCCGCATCGATCGACTGGAGTCTGCCGTCAATCACGCCCAGGGCACGACGGGAGAAGGATTGCGCGCCCTCTTAATGAGACTGAGCGTGCGCTAAATCCTTAATCGAGCGTAAAACACAGCCGTTCCAACACAGCCATTGGAAAACGCCTCCCGTTGCCTTTTGGCGAGGTTTAGCTGTTTGCGAATTGTAGTATACTTGTCTAAGTAAACGGAGTCATTTTTCAACGCGAAGCGCACCCCGGTCGGTGCGATTACTGGTTGTTCTTTCTAACAAACGAACCTGGAGCAGTGGCGCCAGGTAGATGAGGTGCGGCTATGTGGCGAGTTCTCGGCTCAATCTTCGGTAACCGCGCTCCTGTTACAGAACAGCATAGTGGCGATGGTGAGCTGCATGACGGTCACCTTGATCAGGCCAGCAAGAGTCTCAAAGTTGTCGCCGTGCGAGATAACGTTTTCGCCAATATCTCCGCCGAGTTGCGCACCCCTCTAACCATGATCCTCTCACCCCTCGAGTCGCTTCTGTCAGGCGAGCACGGGTCCCTCTCCGACCGGCAGCGGCGCATCTTGAAAATGGTGCAAAACAATTCGGTAAAACTGCTGCAGATGATCTCCGGTTTGCTCGATTTCTCCAAATTGGAAGCCGGCAAGATGGAAGTGCGTCGCCAGGCCGTCGATGTGCAAGCTTTGACGAGCACGATTGCTGCCGATTTCCATGCGCTGGCAGGAGCGAAAAACATAAAGTTGACGTGTAAGTGTGACAACACACCGATGCTGGTCTTGATCGATCGCTACCTGTTCGAGCGTATCCTCTTCAATCTGCTTTCCAATGCCGTTAAATTTACGCCGCCCGGCGGCTCCGTCACAGTCAGTCTCAACTCCTGCGCCGGACATCTCAAGCTCACCGTCGCCGATACCGGTATCGGCATCGCTTCCGGACAGCAGGACAATATATTTCGCGAGTTTCACAACCTGGACGAAAGCTCACCGCGTACGACCGGCATCAAGCTCGGGCTCTCGCTCGTCAAACAGTTTGCCACTTTGTTGGGCGGCACTGTCACTGTCGAAAGCGAACTGGGAAAGGGGAGCAAATTCATCGTCGATATGATCGCTCCTGCCACTACTCTCAAACTGGCCACGAAAAGCAGCGCCACCGATAGTGGTGCGCGCCTCATGCGTCAGTTCGAGACGACGCTCTCGCCCTGCGCCCCTCAAATGGCAGATCGAGAGGCAATGGGAAAACCCCGCGTGCTGATCGCTGAGCCCAATGTCGAGCTGGCTGCCTATGTAGCCGACCTGCTGCGAGATACCTGCCAGACTCGCATCTCGACTGACGGTGAGGAAGCTCTCGAGCAGCTCAACTCCTGGCACCCGGATATGGTGCTGGCTGCAGTGATGATGCCGAAGATGGACGGGTTAGAACTCTGTCGCGAAGCCAAGGCACGGGCAGAGACGGCTTGCATGCCTGTCGTTTTGATTACGGCTTTTACCCAGCGAGATGAGATGATCAAAGGTTGGGAAGCCGGTGCCGACGATTATCTGTTCAAACCCTTTCACCCATCCGATCTGGTGGCGCGAGTGCGCAGCCTTTTGCGCAACGTGCAACAGCGCAGGCGAGCGCAAGAGCAGATTGAGCGCCTCAACGAAGCGCTCGAGCGCCGCGTCATTGAGCTTGCCTCCACCAACAAAGAGCTGCATTCGACGACGCAGAAGTTGGAGCAGGCGCGTGACCAGGCCCTGGAAGCGTCGCGCTTCAAATCGGTTTTTCTTGCCAATATGAGCCACGAAGTGCGCACGCCAATCAACGGCGTCATCAGCATGAGTGATGTGCTCATGCGTACACCGTTGAATTTAGAACAGACTGAGATCGCCTCGATCATTCGCGATTCTGCCGGAGCTTTGCTCGATATAGTCAACGACATTCTCGACTTCTCCAAAATCGAAGCAGGCAAACTCGAACTGGAAATTGTCGACTTCGATCTTTTTAGTGTTGTCGAGGGTACTGCCGAACTGGTGGCCGACCAGGCAAGAAGCAAAGGGCTCTCCTTGATGACTTATGTGGCACCGGAGATCCCCTCCTTGCTGCGCGGCGATCCCGGCCGTTTGCGCCAGATCCTCCTCAACTTGTTGAGCAACGCCATTAAATTCACTCAGTCAGGCGAAGTGCTCGTGCAAGCAACGCTCGACGCCAAAGACGATCAGCGTTGTCGCATCCGCTTCTCAATCACCGATACCGGTATCGGCATGGCGCATGATACTGTGCACAGACTGTTTCAACCGTTTACCCAGGCTGATGGATCCATCACTCGCAGGTATGGCGGCACCGGATTGGGCTTGTCGATTGCGAAGCTCCTGGTGGAGCTGCTCGGCGGTCATATCGGAGTCCGTTCGACGGAAGGGAAAGGATCGACATTCTGGTTTTCCATTCCCATCGAGCGCACTCGCTTAGAGCCGACGCCATCACAGGCGGTATCGCCCGATCTGCAAGGCGCTCGCGTGCTCGTTGTCGATGCGCTGTCCGGCACAGCGCGCATACTGTGTGATTACATCAAATCGTGGGAGTTGACGCTCGATCGAGTCGATTCGGGGCGCGAGGCTCTGGCGAAAATGCACCGCGCCTCTGCCCTCAACCAACCGTTCGATGCGGTGATTGTCGAATTGGACACTCCCGATTTAGACGGCTTCGAGCTGGCTAAAGCAGTGCGGCAAGACGAGGCGCTCGCCAACACACCCTTGATTTTGTGCACCGCTTCCGCCGACGAATCTCTGGGACAACGCGCGCTCCAGGCAGGTTTCTCCGCCTATCTGAATAAACCCATCAAACAGTCGCGCCTGTTCGATTGCCTCATGCTCGTCATGGACCATCATGGCGTGCAAGACGCGCGCCATATGGACCATGCTCCTCAACCCTCGAGCCTGACTGCCACGGGACTGACCGCATGCCAGTACGATCGCGGCATGATTCTGGTAGCCGAGGACAACCCGGTCAACCAGAAGGTGGCGACGCTTCTGCTCAAAGAGCTCGGTTTTACTGCCCATGTGGTTGCCAATGGTGCCGAGGCGCTCGATGCGGTGACGCGCGCGCATTACGCTCTCATATTGATGGATTGCCAGATGCCGGAGATGGACGGCTTCGAGGCTACAAGCGCCGTTCGCAGGTTGGAAACAGTAACCGGTCGTCATATGCCTATAATTGCCATGACCGCGCATGCCATGCAGGGTGATCGCGAGAAATGCATCGCCGCCGGCATGGATGACTACATCAGCAAACCCGTCACAGCGGGCAAGCTGCAAGAAGTGCTTGCTCGTTGGGTCAAGGCAGATCCAGGTAGTGCCGGCAGAACGACCGGCGAGATCACTCTGCCCCTGGAGACAGTGAAAGGAGGAATCATGACGCAGACACCGGACGGCGGGCAGCCTCAATCTCCTGCCAGGTCCGCAGAGCAGCCGCCCATCAACATTCAGGCGCTCGAGAATGCATGCGGCGAAGATGGTGCTCGCGAATTGATCGAGATTTTCCTCGACTCGACCGTCAATCTGCTGCAACGGATGGATGACGCGCTTGCCTCGAAGAACGGCAAGATGACTAAAGCACACGCGCACGAGATGAAAGGTGCCTGCGCTTCGGTCGGTGCAACGGAAATGTCAGCGACGAGCAGGCAGTTGGAGCAAGCGGGGCTTGGAGAAGATTGGACTCAGGCTGCCACTTTGATCGCGGAGTTGAAATCCGAGTTTGAGCGGGTGCGCAATTTTTGCCAGGGACTGCCAGCACCGCGTTAACGTTTTTGCACGTGACCTTAACCGTAGGGGCGCATTGCCTGCGCCTGGTTGAGCGGCGCCTTTCTTGAAGCCGAGCTCGTTTCACCAGGTGCCAGGCAGGCGCCTGGCGCTCCACACGTGTTTCGACAGCGCGCTTGGCGGTGATCAAAGTCTCTTGGCGAAACCGGCTTGGAATAACGGTTTCGTTTAGGCGTCCAAATGATATCGAACCGATATCGATGGCAGCCGCCAGCGAAAATCTGGCCCGAAGCTGATTGACGGCTAATCTCAGTTCGGCAATCTTGCAGTAAAGTAGTGATAGGCGGAACTATAGAATGGTTGAGATCGTCAACCAAATTAGCTTCCCGCCTTCGACACTCGAGGTATTGGTTATGTCCAGTTTCGCATCTCAAGCGACAGCTACGATAATCGCGGCCGCGTCGGCGGCTTCTTTGACTCTGCCTTGCTTTGCTACTACTACTTACACCGGCTCGGTCAACCACACCAAGCACACGACTACGACAGTGAGAAGTTCAACTCAAAAAACGTACTGGCAGCAACATCCGAAGGTTAAATCCGCGGTTGTCGGCGCCGGTGTCGGCACCGCTGCCGGTGCGCTCACCGGACTAGTAACCCATAAAGGAATTGTTCGCGGCGGCATGATTGGCGCCGGCACAGGAGCAGGCGTCGGTCTGATCCGTTCCAGCGACACCATGCGCAGGCACCCGATCGTCAAAAATGCCGCCACCGGTACAGCCGTTGGCATGGGACTGGGACTGGCAGGCGGTCGCGGCAGTCATCCTGCCGTCAAAGCCGGTGCTGTCGGTGGTGCAGTCGGATTGGGCTACGGTTTGTTCAAAGACCTCCACTAAGGCAGTCAAGACAAAAATTGCAAGAGCTCGGGGCGAACGCTTCGGGCTCTGCTTTTCAAGCGAAAAGCCTCCACTGCGCTTAACACTCGTTGTTGAGTTCTCCTGTATAAATATGCAGGTTCGTCTCTTGGTCGGCGAACTTTGTTGTGGACCCCGGGTCCACGACATGTTGACTTCATTGCGCAAGGTCGATGAGCACCCCGCTCTCAGTTCACAACTGGAATTCAGGTATCCCCGCTCGTATTTTGCGCGCGCTTGGCAGTGGCTTGCGCCACCCGACAACTGTCGCATGTCTCATGGGTTTCATCCTCTGTTGCCTGAAGGCGACAGCAGCAAGTATCGATCAAGATCCGACTCTGGCGCGCTTAAAACCGGAGATCTCGGTCGACTCCTCCTTGCCGGTGCGATCGCACAGGCTTAGCCTGACGCAGTCAGTGGACATCGCCCTGCGCAATTTCCCCTCCCTGCGCGAGGCACAAGCACGCCTCGGGCAACGCGACTACGGCATCACTTTGCAGAAGACTGCTTACCTGCCGCAGCTCAATTTGCTGGTGCAGGAGTTGCGCACCACGACCAACGTGGTCTCCGGCGCCATCTTTCCGCAGACGTTGGATGTCATTCCCATGCAGACCGGCAAGGAGACTCACAGCTCGAGCTTCAACAGCGTGTGGGCGGACAACCTTGGCGCCAATTTTTCCTGGGAGTTGTATGACTTCGGTTTGCGCCACGCCAACGTTCTCACTGCCAGGGCTCAGCGCAACTCCGCTTTCGCAAATTTGCAGCTCACCCAATTGGATGTGGCCGACGGTGCGGCAATGGCGTACTTGCAAGCAGTAGCGGCCAAAGCGACGATCGCCGCTCAGGCGGCGACAGTGCGGCGCATGGAAGCATGGCAACTGGTCGTCCATACCCTGGTGGACCGAGGCTTGCGCCCAGGCGTGGACACAGCTCGCTCTGACGCCGACCTGGCCGAATCGCGCATCAAGCTGATCGACGCGCAGCGTGACACGGAGTTGGCTGAGGTAGATCTGGCGGAAGCGTTGGGCGAAGCCGGCGGCGAGATTGATGTCATCGATGATCCGTGGATGCGCAAACCGACCGTGTTTTTTACCGCTCCACCATTGGAAGTTGCCAATCATCCGCTGGCGATCTTGCGTTCGAACGAAGTCTTGACGGCGCATGCCGAGGTGCACTCCTGGGAGCGCACCTGGTATCCGCATCTGTGGTGGCACTCCGGTATCTGGGGACGTGGCTCGGGCACGCCCGGCGATGCGCGCACGACGGCAGGCGGCGTCGTTCCGCAAACTGGCAACTGGGTTGCCGGTCTCTCGATGAGTTTTGCCGTGTTCGATTACTTCTCGGTGAAAGCGCAAAAGCATGAGGCGGTGCGCAACGAGCAGGCGGAGCGCGCCAACTACGATCTGGCGGTGCAGATCCTCATGCAAAAAGACGCCCGTGCTCGAGTGCTGTTGGACAAGTCGCGCAAGATTGTCGTGGAGACCGAATATCTGCTGACATCTGCGCAAGAGAACGAAAAGAAGGCGCTGGAGCGATACCGCGTCGGACTCTCCAATATCGTTGAAGTGGCGGAAGCGGAAGAGATTTTAGAACGGGCGGAGTTAGCAAACGCCATGGCCGAAGTGCGCGTGTGGCAGGCCATTCTTGCCATCGGCTACGCGCAGGGCGACCTGAAGCCGTTCTTGCAGTTGGCGCATCTGGCGGAGGGAACTATATAGCATGTGGCTAATCGGTGCCTCCATGAGGCGTCCCATCACCATCATCATCGGCGTCTTCAGCTTGATGCTGCTCGCCGTCATGGCTCTTTCCACTATGAAAGAGGACATCTTCCCCGATCTCAACATTCCGTCGATCTACGTCATACAAGGTTATGGCGGCATGGCTCCGGACCAGATGGAAGGCTATCTGGTCTCGACCTATGAGGTGCACTTCCTCTACATCCCTGGTGTCGACCACATCGAGTCGAAGTCGATTCAGAACATCTCGATGATCAAAATCTATTTCCACCCCGGCACCAACATGTCGGAGGCGCTCTCCACCACCGTCGCCATGGTGGACCGCGCCCGCACTTTGATGCCGCCTGGGACGCTGGAACCGTTCGTCCTGCGCTTCGACGCCGGCAGTTTGCCGGTCGGGCAGCTGGTTTTGGACAGCAAAACGAAAACGATCGACCAGCTGCAAGATTTGGCGTTCGTGCGCGTGCGACCCGAACTCGGCACCATACCCGGTGCGTCGGCGCCGCCACCGTTCGGCGGCAACGCCCGCACTATCGTCATCAACGTCAACGCGCAGCGCTTGCGTCAGTTCAACATCTCCGGCGACATGATCGTAAACGCGCTCGCCTCCGGCAACATGATTACACCGGCAGGCAACGTGCGCACCGGTGACTTCATGCGCATTTCGCCCATCAACACAGACTTGCCCGACATCCATCAACTTGACTATCTGCCGATTAAGATGGGGGCCGGTCCCACTATTTTCATGCGCGACATCGCTTATATAACCGATGGCTCTGACATCCTCGCCGGTTATGCCCTCTACAACGGCAGGCGCACTGTATATGTTCCAGTAATCAAGCGCGCCGATGCCTCGACGGTGTCGGTTGTCAACGCCTTGAAAGAGCATCTGCCCGTCATGCAAACTCTGCTGCCGCCCGACGTCAAGCTCAGTTATGAGTTCGACCAATCCAAACACGTCACTGACTCGATCAAAGGAGTGCTGGACGAAGGGGCTCTGGGCGCCATCTTGCCCGGGTTGATGATCCTTTTATTCTTGCGTGATATTCGCAGCACGCTAATCGTCGTCACCACTATCCCGTGCGCGTTGCTGGGCGCGTCGCTGGCGCTCTACGCCACCGGACAGACCATCAACATTCAGACTCTCAGCGGCTTGGCGCTGGCCATCGGCATTCTGGTGGACGAAGCCACCGTAAATATCGAGAACATCCATACCCATTTGGCTAAGGGTGAACCGATTACTCGGGCGACTCTGGCGGCAGGGGTGGAAACGATGGTGCCTCGCTTTCTTGCCATGATGTCTATTTTGGCGGTGTTCGTTCCGTCATTCTTCATGGTCGGCATCACTCGGGCACTGTTCGTGCCGCTCTCTTTAGCCGTCGGTTTCGCCATGATCTCTTCCTTTCTCCTCTCCAGCACACTGGTGCCGGTCATGGCTGTCTATCTGGTAAAGTCGCAGCACCACGGCGAGAAGGAAGGTCCGTTCAGCAAGTTTCAACACGGGTTCGCCGGATTTGTCGGCAAGATGATGCCGTTGCGAGCGATTATCGTACCGGTCTACTTGGTTGCTGCTCTCCTGGCGGCATTCTGTCTGTTTCACATGATCGGCACTGAGATGTTTCCCTCGGCGGACACGACGGAGTTTCGCGTGCGCATTCGCTGCAGAACAGGAACGCGTGTCGAGGTGACCGAGAGGAAAGTGCTGCAATCACTTGCTTTGATTAAACGAGAAGCAGGTCCGGGCAACGTGGAAGCGACGCTCGGTTATGCGGGACAGCAGCCGGTGCAGTTCGTCATCTCTTCTGTTTTCCTCTGGACAGCGGGACCGCATGAAGCGGTTATGGACGTGCGGCTGCGCGAAGCGGCCAAGATCGACCTGCCTGCTTTCAAAGATAAGCTGCGACACGTTTTCGCCAAAGAGATGCCGGATGTAGCCTACTCCTTCGAGCCGGGCGACATCGTCAGCCAGATTATGAATCTGGGCTCGCCCACACCGATTCAGGTTATCGTCAAAGGACCTGATATTGTCGACAGCCGCATCTTCGCTGAAAAAATCAAGGCCGAGATGGCGAAAATCCCTTATCTGCGTGATTTGCAGTACGGGCAGCCGCAGGAGTATCCGACGGTCGACATCAAAATCGACCGCGAGCTGGCTGGGCAGTTCGGGTTGACACCGCAACAGGTGGGCAACTCTCTGGTGCCTGCCACATCATCGAGCCGATACATTTTGGAAAACTTCTGGATGGACAGAGGCACCGGTGTCTCCTATCAGGTGCAGGTGGAGGTGCCGCAGGATCAAATTGCATCGATTGAAGATGTGCAGCACTTCCCCGCCATGACTTCGCCCAACGAGCAGCACCCCCTCGTCGGTGACGTGGCTAAAGTGACTTACGGAAAATGCGTGGCCGAGTACGACCGTGACAACATGATGCGACTGGTATCACTGACAGCCAACATCAGGGGCGCCGACTTAGGAACCGTCGGCCGCGACGTGGAAGCGGCAGTGAAGCGTGCCGGAGCGCCGCCGCGCAGTGTGCGTGTCAGAGTGGCGGGACAGGTGCCCGTGCTGAAAGACACTTTCACGCACTTGTTCATCGGACTGGCTCTGGCGGTCGGAACCATCTTCCTCATGCTCACCGGCTATTTCCAATCGCCCAAACTGGCAATCGTTGTCCTTTCTACCGCGCCCGCCATCATATTCGGTGTCTTGTTCGTACTATGGGCCTCAGGCACCACTTTGAACGTTGAATCGTTCATGGGAGCGATCATGTCGATCGGGGTGGGCGTGTCAAACGCCATATTATTGGTGGCGTTCGCCGAACGCAACCGCATCGAAGGCATGCCGGCAGTCGATGCTGCCCTCAACGGTGCGTCCGAGCGGCTGCGTCCGATCTTGATGACTTCCATCGCCATGGTATCGGGCATGGTGCCGATGGCACTGGCCTTGAGCGAAGGCGGACAGCAAAGCGCCCCGTTGGGACGCGCGGTCATCGGCGGACTGACCATGTCCACCGTCGCGGCTCTCACCATGTTGCCCCTTGTTTTTGCCCTGGTGCAGGGCAAGTCTTCACTGGTGTCACCGTCATTGCATCCCGACGATCGTGGCGAGTAGGAGGTTGTACAGGTGAGTGTGTTCGATTCGATCAACTGGCACGGCGCCAAGGGCAATCAGCCCGGCAAGCCGATCATCGCCTTGATATTGATCGCAGTGGCCGTCGCTCTGTTGGTGTTCGTGGCGCCGAAGCTGGGCATCAAGCTTGTGGATCCGTTCGCTGCCAAGCAAGAGGTGCGCACCGCCGACAGTGACGAGGCCAGACCGCTGGCAGTAACGCAAGTGGTATCACGATTGCTCTCGCGCGAAGATCAGCTGCCGGGTGAGATCTATGCCTACCAGGATGTAGCAATCTATCCGAAGGAGCCTGGCTTCGTCAAATGGATCGGTGTCGACCGAGGTTCTATCGTCAAAAAAGGTCAGTTGATGATGGGAATATTCGCCCCTGAACTGATCGCCCAACAAAACGAGGCGAATGCCAGAGAGCAGGCGGTGATGAGTTCGTTGCACGAAGCAGAGGCGAAGCTTTATTCGGCCAAGGCTTCCTATTTAGACGCCAAAGCGAAGATGCTCGGTGACAACGACACTTACACGCGTATGGCTGACGCCTCCAAAGTACCGGGGGTGGTGGCGCCTAACGAGGTGATCGTCCTGGGTCAGACTGTAGAGGCTGATAAAGAGAAAATGGCAGCCTGGTCGGAGAACATCAAGGCGGCCGAGCGTCAGGTCAAGTCAATGAACGAAAGCTTGCACGCTGCGCACAAAGCGACACAGAGCTACAAGGACATCGAAAACTACCTGACCATCGCCGCTCCTTTCGATGGTTACATCACCGAACGCAACATGCACGTCGGCAGTTTTTGCGGACCGTTAGGCAAAGGCGCCTATCCGCCCATCGTTCGCATTCAGCAGTTGAACTTGCTGCGTATTACGACGCCGGTGCCGGAAATTGATACCAGTGGTGTCGAGCCTGGTGCCCCCGTGCAGTTCAGTGTATCGACTCATCCGGGCGAGCGCTTTACCGGCACAGTGGCACGTTTGGGTAACTATCTGGAACAGAGAACACGCACCATGCCGGTCGAGCTCAACTATTGGAACAAGAAGAATGAGATCTTGCCCGGCATGTTCTGCGAAGTTTACTGGCCGACCAGGCGTCACCATCCCACATTGATGGTTCCAACTTCAGCGGTTGAACAAACATCGACTCTGGAAACCTTCGTTTGCAAAGTCGACAAAGAAGAGAAGATCCAGTGGGTAAAAGTGGTGCGCGGTCTGTCGATGGGCAACATGATCGAAGTGTTCGGTGACCTGCACGATGGCGACGTTGTCGCCTTACAAGCGGACGACTCGCTGCAGGTGGGCACCAAAGTGGCGCCGCAAATGGTGGCACGCGAGAAAGCCGAGGCTGCCGCCCCTCCTCGTCCCAGCTACCATGCGTCCGGTGCCGTCTTGACCATGCCGGACAGCGAACGGGAAGAGTTGAGCAAAGACGAGAACAAAGGCAAGGAGTGGGTACACTGAGCGGACAAGACAAGCTGGTTTGCGGAGTCGATTTCAGTGGCGCTAATAAAACGCCTAACGATACCTGGCTGGCCTACGGACGCGTCAGCGGCTGGCAGTTCGAAATCCTCGGTATCAAGCAGGTGGGATCGCACGCTATTGGTGCGGAGCTCGCCAAACTGGGGCTAACCGCCGCCGGTATCGATTGTCCGTTTTCGCTGCCGGCTGAGTTTATGGAGTTCATGGCGCAGAAGGCGTTGCGCAAAGAGTTTCAAACCTGGCAGGAGCTGGCCGAGCATATCGTTTTTACATCCTTTGATGATTTTTTGGAACAGGTGAAGGAGTTCAAGAAAGAGCCAAAACGGATCGCCGACAAAGCGGTGAAAGCACCGGCGCTCAGTCCGCTGCATCGTGGCAATCCGTCGATGGTGCAGATGACATATCACGGCATGCGCATGTTGGCGATGTTGGATCCATCCAAGTTTGCCGTTTTACCGTTTCAAGACGAGCCTGTGGGAGCCTGCTCCGTTATCGAGGTGTATCCCCGCGAATTCCTGCGCTTTCTCTCCCTGCCCGAAACAGGCTACAAAACGAAAGTCAAAAAAGAAGACCCGGATGTAGAGAAGATTCGCCGCCAGATCCTCAGCGGTCTGTTCGAGTTGAAAGAGCGCCGACAGATCGCGCTGAAAGAGTTTATTCGTCTTTCTATATCAAAAGAGCTGGAACGTCAAGCCATTGCTTCCGACCACGCGCTCGACGCCGTCATCTGCGCCTACCTGACTGCCCTCTTCGTCACCCAGCGACCCGCCTTCTCCGACCCCTTCGAGCAAGACGACGACAAAGTCCTGTTAGAGGGCTGGATCTATTCGCTCAAGGAGTAGCACCGCGCTATCCGTTGCCGAAGAGCTCAAAGCGCGCTCCCCACCTCCTATCAGTCCGATAGCCTGGGAAGGTAAAGAATAAGATGTTGTCGCACCGTCATTGGTGGTACTGCTTGCTGTAGAGGCGGACTCTGCAGTAACCGCTGCTGACACGGGCTGGCATAGCCATAGTACGACCCTCCGGGTGTGGGTGTGATTTATCCGACATAGAAAAAGGTAGTAAAAGCGTCCCCAGCCAATCACGACACTGTGGCCAGCGAGAGTTACACCTGGGTGACACGCCTATCGCTCGGCTTCCTGAGCAAGAGCATCAAAGTGGGGGGGGCGAGTGAGGGCGATTTATACCGTCATGGCACCACCTGTGGAGCACATCCATGTTGACTGAAATGCGACAAAAAAAAGTTCTGTCATTTTCGCAACATTTTGGCATAATTAGGAAAAGGCTTCTCGGGGTGGCACCATGAAATGCAATCGCTGCTTCAACGATCTTTCCGATGGCGATGTGATCTGCTCCACTTGTGGGCGATTCATCGACAACGTCAGCCGCGTGCCTTTGCAGGGCATGAAAAATTTGCGCGCCCAAGTTGTCGATGTAGTGGTGCGTCAGGCCATGATTAACCCGCAATGGAGAGAGCTGTGCGATCTGGCCATGCAGGTCAACCGCATTACTATCTCGGAGGTGCGCACTGAGATCCGCCGGCGTGGCGGTGAAATGCATGCGCCCACCGCCGCCCTCAAGCCGAAAACGGCCCCGCAGGCGCGTGCCACCACACCGAACGGCACACCGGCGTGCGACCGACTTTATCAGATGCGCAACACGCTCGAGACAGCAAATAAGAGCAATGCCGAGGTTTCATCCTTGCGCAACGAGCTCTCCAAAATCGCGACCGATCTAGACGCCGCCCTGCAACATCTCAACGCCGAATTGACCGACTGCGGATTTCGACATCTGACCACCGGCATCGAATTCCGTCGGGCGGCCAACCAACTGCTCTGGGCTTAAGATTCACCGGTGGCAGCCAGCCAGGCTCAGTTCGTTATATATATATATATATATATAAGGAACGTGCGGGCTTTCTTCTAGATTGTCACTTTGCTGTCACGCTCTCAGTGTAGCCTACCTCTATCAGGCCACGGCTTGCTGCAAAAACCGCCTTCATCGGTTTGTCCAGACCGCCGCTGTCTCGATAAGACCAATCCGCTCACCAATCAATCACATATCGCACGTATGCTTCACGCATTACTAAGCGTCCGCCGCTGAATCCACAAGGTCAGCGATAGGGCCAGTCTGTTTTGCGCTCGCTTACTTTCCCTGACGAAAAGGCAGGTTACTTATGCACAAGCATACGTTCGCCCTGGCATTGATGATGTTGCTTTCGATGAACGCCGCACACGCGCAAGCCATGCGCAACGGACTGCCTGCCGTCTCCACCGACGGTTTTGTCTACGAAGCCGGCTCGCAAGCCGAAGCTATCTACGGCGACGAGTGCAAAAAGTTTGGCGCTGAGATGGTGACGAACAATCCGCCACCGATCGATGGATTCGAAAAGGAGAACCGCATCGATTCGGGTATCTTCGATATGCGGGCGGCTGGTCTCACCACCGGTCATGGCGAATACTTGCCTGATGCATGGGGCGCAGATGAATGGACCGGCAACGAATGGGACCAAGCAGCGCCGCAGCAAACGACCGTCTCAGGCGGCAATACCAATCTTGCCAGCGTCAATCTTCCTGGCGTGACTGGATCAATCAATCTCAACGGCATGACTGTCCCTGATATCACCGGCACGATCAATGCCAACGGAATCACGGGCACTGTCACCGGCAATGGTATCAACGGGTCGATGGCGGTGCCGGCGAACGGTCCCGGTTTTTAGTACTCTGCCTGGCGACCGGGCCGCAAATCTCATCCTTGAAAAGTCGAGATGCTTGATGTTCTCCAGTGGTTGGGAGTATCCTGAAGCTCGTGCTTGGGCGGGATAACCGAGATTCGAGGCGACATCGTGTATGCGGTAATGGGTGCGACGGGTCAAGTTGGAGCGGTAGTTGCGAAGAGCTTGATTTCCGCCAGCCAGCAAGTGCGCGTCATCATGAGAAACCCGGAAAAAGCTGCGGGCTGGAAAGTGCTCGATGCCGAGGTGGCGCTCGCTGATTACGGCAATGCCGAGCAGTTGGCGGCTGCCTTCGCCGGTGCCGAAGGCGTGTTCATAATGATTCCGCCAAATGCCGCGCCGTCACCTGACTACAGCGAGTCGCGTGCTTACATAATGGCCATTCGCAAGGCGCTCGAGTCGTCGCGCCCGGCCAAGATCGTTTATCTATCCTCAATCGGTGCCCAGCGAAAGAGCGGTGCCGGTCTCATCTCTGCTTTGCATCTTCTCGAAGAAGCGATCGATGTGCTACCCACCAGAACTGCCGCTCTCCGCGCCGCTTATTTCATGGAGAACTACGCGGACGATGTGGCGAAAGCTCGCAAGACCGGGAAGCTCCAATCGTATCTGCAACCGCTCGAACATAAATATCCGATGGTGGCAACTTACGATGTCGGACGAGCGGGAGCGAAGTTATTGGTAAAACCGTGGGAAGGACACCGCCACCTCGAGATTTCAGGTCCACGCAAGTACTCGCCGCTCGATGTCACGGAAGCGTTCTCTTCAGCGCTGAAGAAAAAGATCGAACCATTGGTGGTGCCTCGCGATGCCTGGATCAAATCGTTCGTCGAAAAAGGCATCCCCGCAAACAAAACCGCCGGTCTTGTCGAGATGCTCGAAGGTTTCAACTCCAAATGGATAGACTTTGGTGTTGCCGGTGCGGAGGCGTTGAAAGGTAGTGTCGAACTAGAGACAGTCATCGACAACCTCGTCAAAACAATCGGCGCTTGATTGCCAGCCGTCCAGAAAATCCGTGCCTTCTTAACATTGTCGTTATTTTCATTGACTCTATCTGCACTCCGTGAATAATGGATGTATGAGCAATCGTTGTTACATGCAGCCAGCCACCATTCTCTCGTTCGTTGCCGAACAGGGCGATGAGGCGTGCGTGCATGTTGATGGATCAAGCTAAGTCCAGATAGCTCAACAAGCGCATCACGCCTCCCATCCAAAAGACGGGGGGCGTTTAGTTTGTGGGTTTTTTGAAACCGAATAGATTAGCGAGGAGGTTAAAAAGAGGAGGAGTCATGAAAGCGGTAGAACTGGAAAATCTGCGCAAAAACTTTTCGTTGAAGCGAGGAGGATTTTTCAATCGCGTCACTTCTGAAGTGGTCGCGGTTGATGGTCTCAGCCTGTGCGTCGAGCAGGGCGAATCCGTTGCCTTCATCGGACCTAACGGCGCCGGTAAATCGACGACAATCAAAGTTCTCACCGGCATCATGTGCCCTACCTCCGGTTATGCGCGCGTACTGGGGCTGGTGCCCTGGGAACAACGCACTAAATTAGCCTGCCGCATGGGAGCGGTGTTCGGGCAACGGTCGCAACTGTGGTATCACTTGCCGCCCGGCGACACGTTCGAGCTGCTCGCGCGTGTGTACAACCTCGACCGAAAGCTCTTCCTGCAAAGAAGAGACAATCTGATCGAACGTTTCAATCTGGCACCGTTTCTCGATACGCAAGTGCGCAAACTGTCACTAGGACAACGCATGCGCGCCGAGATCGCCGCTAGTTTGTTGCACGCGCCGCAAGTGCTTTTCCTGGACGAGCCCACCATCGGTTTGGACGTGGTGGCACGGCAAGAGCTGCGTGATCTGATCCGCGAATGGAACCGTGAGGAGGGCGTCACCGTTTTTCTCACCAGCCATGATGCTGGAGACATCGAAAGCGTAGCCAGGCGAGTCGTCGTGATCAATCATGGCAAAGTGGTGCTCGATGACAAAGTGTCTAACGTGAGAAGACAATTCTTATCGAGCAAAATGCTGAGCGCGAAATTTCACGAGGCGCCGTCGCCCTTGCCGGAGATGGCTGGAGTGGAAGTGCTAAAACGCAACGGCTACGCCGTGCGCCTCAAAGTCGATACGGAGCGCACCAATATCGATGTCGTCACCGCCGCCATATTGCAGGCGGGGCGAGTGGCCGATATCACCATAGAAGATCCGCCCTTGGAAGACGTGATCGCACATATATACAGTCAGCAAGCGTCGCACTCACAAGAGTACGCGAATGGAAGGAGGTGAAGGGAGTGAACGCACTACGAAAATATTGGTGGATCGCGCTCACTTCAGCGCGTTCCAATCTGGCATATCGTGGCGATATCGTCGGACGATTGTTGTTTCTTGCTGTCATATTGTATGTGTTTTTGCGTCTCTGGCAGACGACATACGGACAAACTGGGGCATCGCGTCTGGGAGGTCTCTCTCTGGCGCAGATGCTCTGGTATCTGACGATGACAGAAGCAGTCGTTTTGTCCGCACCGAGAGTATCGCATGCCATCGATGAAGACGTGCGCACAGGCGCGCTCGCCGTGCAGCTCTTGCGGCCGATGTCGTATGGGCTCTACCGGTTGGCTGCCACTTTTGGCGAGCGTTTTGTGCGTTATGCCATCAATTTGGCGGCCGGCGCGCTGGTGGCACTGCTGCTGGTCGGACCGGCGCCGTCGCTCGGTTTTGGCTTGCTTGCATTAGCTGCAGCTTTGCCGCTGGCATTTCTGTTGGATTTTCTGGGCAACTTCTGGATCGGTCTCGGTGCATTCTGGCTGGAAGACACCAACGGAATTTTTCTGTTGTATTCGCGACTGGTCATGATCGCAGGCGGTGTGATGATTCCGATTGAGTTATATCCGTCGGCGGTGCAACCGCTATTGCGCTGGTTGCCGTTCTCCAACATCGCCTCGGGTCCGGCAAGGATCTTCGTCGATCCTTCAGCGACGCAACTGGCATCACTGTTGGTGCATCAGTTGGTCGGTGCCTCGATCCTGGCCGTGTGTGTAACTGTCACATACCGCTTCGCACTGCGACGCGTGTTTGTCAATGGAGGTTGAGATGAACAAGTTGAGAGATTGGTTGAGCCTAGCCTTCGCATATGTTCGCCTTAACTTTCGCGCGCATCTGGAATATCGCGGAGCGTTCATATCGCAGGTGGCGGCGATGATCATCAACGACACCTTCTGGGTCATCTTCTGGACGTTGTTTTTCAGTCGCTTCCCCGTTCTGCGCGGATGGGATGTGAAAGACGTGCTCACGATCTGGGGTATCGCCGCGTCGGGCTTCGGCATCGCCGCTGCCATCTGCGGCAACGCCATGGCTCTGCCGACTCTGGTCGTGCGCGGGCAATTGGATGCGTGGATGCTTTATCCGCGTGCGCTATTGCCGCATATGATCTTGGGAAGGATGATACCGTCAGCGGTGGGCGATGCCCTCTTCGGATATGTTGTCTATGTCGCTTTCGTGCATCCGGATTGGCAACACTTCTTGTTGTTTGTCCTCTTCTCCACCTCCGCTGCCGTGCTCTTTGTCGGATTTTTCATCTTCTCCGGCAGTTTGAGCTTCTTTATGGGCAACGCCGAAAACGTGGCGGAGCAATGGAGAAATTCGTTGGTGACATTCAGCACCTATCCGTCGACTCTGTTTGACGGCGCCGTGAAAGTGCTGCTCTACACGTTGGTGCCGGCCGGATTTGTCACGTATCTGCCGGTGAAGGCATTGCACTCGATGGCCTGGCAAGACAGCCTCTTTGCTCTGGCTGGATCTGCGGCCATTTTGTTCGCCGGCTGTGCCTTCTTCTATGCCGGACTGCGCCGGTACGAATCAGGCAGCCTGATGGAACTGCGAGGATAGGAGGCGATCGGTAGGCGCAGCGAAGTGACGGAGCGCCACATATATAAGGTAAGAGAACGCAAGCTCTCGGTTGTGCCGGAAGGCTCGAGGGCTTGCGTTTACTTGTCTCGATTCTCTGGCAAAATTCGCCTAGATCTATGTGGCGCTCTCCGGACAATGACAACCGCATCTCCTGGCTCTGATAAAGCCCTCACAGCCTGCGATTTCGGCGTTTGACCGAACGATACTGCGGTCACACGGATCGCAACATCACTGTAGGCACATTCTGAAGCGCAACTAAGAAATCCCGAAACGACGGCTACATAAGACGGGTTCAATTGACCGGGCGGGCTTGTCATGTACAATGTCTAATTCATTTGCGGAAGAGTGATTATGCGGTTAAAAGCTGGTCTCTGCCTTAGTTTGACCCTTACCCTCCTGTGCGGCAACGCCGGACTGGCTCAGGGCGACACTTCAACCGCCGACCAATATCCGCACGTCACCGCCATCGAAAAAGCAGTACTGGGCACGGCTTACCCTGGTCAACCACTGGGCACCCGCCTCAGTCGCATGGAGATGAAAGCATTTGGCGCCGTCTCGAAAAACCCGGACTTGAGCGCTCGTACCGACGCCCTTGAGCAGTATGCAGAGAACACGCTGCATCAATCTTTTCCTGAGATGAACGCCGACAACTGGCCGGATACAACCTCGGGTGATTCAGAGCAAAGCTCCGCCGGCTCGCAGACCCAAGTTGCAGATAGTGCGCCGCAGACGGACTATCCCCGCATCGATGCTCTGGAGCACGACATCCTGGGAAAGACTTACCTGGGGCAGCCACTGGAAGGGCGGCTGGCCCGACTCGAGCTGAAAGCATTCGGTAAGCCGTCTGACAGCGATGATCTCGGCACTCGCACCGATGCCCTGGAGAGTTATGCCGTCAACACTCTGCACAAAGGCGTTGTCCGTGACGCCGCATTTGGTGGCGGCAACCCGGAGGGCGGCTCTGCTGCTGCCACAACCAATGCTGACCCTGGTGGCAGCAGTGGTGGCACGGATTATCCTCGCGTCGACGCCCTGGAAAAAGCTATTCTAGGACAGACTTATCTGACCGAACCCTTGGGAGAGCGGCTCTCTAGAATGGAAACTACGGCTTTCGGCAAGCCCTCCGGCAGCGACGACTTGGGCGATCGCACTGATGCTTTGCAGAAGTACGCTGACAAAAAATTGCATAAGAAGGTCTTACCGGACAATGCTACTGCCGACTCCGCTGGCGGTGGCAAGCCCGAGAGTGATCTCGATAAAGTGGCATCCTTCGTTGGTAAGACTTTGCTGGGAATGGCAGGCGCTCCTGTGGGCGGACTCGGCAGTGGTGCCATCGGTGGTGTCAACCCGATCGGTCTGGCCGGGGGCTTGGGCGGGGGCCTGATTCCAGGATTTAGTGGCATTCGTGCCAGACCGAGAAGCGCCGCTCAGCAGCAACAGCAACAACCGGTAGACAACCACCCGCAAGATCCGGCCGTTTACGCAAAAAGCCCGCCGTCGGCTGATGCGCGTTTGATCACGAAAGTGGGCTGGTGCGAAGTACGGGTGTTCGGCCATACCTTCCCTGACATGCACCTGGAGCAACGATTGAAGCAGCTGAACGACCAGGTGAGATTCGATCCCGGTCAGACCAGCTTGCAGTTGATGGATCACATCGGTGCACTGATGAAAGACGTTGAAGCCAAAACGCCTGCACCATCTTCGGTGGCGACGTCGCCGGCCACTACGCACTAAGCGGTCGTCTTTCGTTTACTATCTTCCATCGCCGCTTCAGAGTCGCCGGCGAGCAGTCTCACTTCCACTTCAAAACCTCCGCTGGCGCGATTGCGAAACGCGACGGTTCCTCGACAACTCTGCACGCACGTTTTCACTATCGCCAATCCCAACCCGGCACCGCCTGACTCGCGTGCGCGCGCGGTCTCCGGTCGGTAGAACGGCTCGCCGATGTATTGTATTGCCTCTTCGGGAACTCCCGGTCCTTCGTCATCAAGAATGACGATTACTTCGCCATTGAGTCCCCGTCTTCCTTCGACGCTGATCGAACCGTTGGTGCTGCCATAACGCACGCTGTTGCGCAAGATGTTGGCAAAACACCGATCGAGCAGCATCGGATCGCCAAGGGCGACGATTCCCTCCGGCACATCGACTTTGACGCGTGAGGCTAGATCGAGGCGGCGCAAGAGATTGGCAAAAAGACCTCTCAGTTCGACTTCTCGCAGCTCGATGCTCTGTCCTTTGACACCGGCCTTTGAGAACGCCAGAAGCTCGCTGACAAGATTGTTCATCTCCGTCACTTCTTCGCGAATGTCATTTAGCAGGTCTTTGTTCTGTGCCGGCAGATGAGTGTCTAGCAGCTCTATCGCCATCTGCAATCTGGCAATAGGCGTGAATAGCTCATGCGAGATGTCGCCCAGCAGGCGTTTTTGTCCTGATAGGAAACCTTCCAGTCGTTGCGCCATTATATTGACTGCGTTGGCCAGCCTGCCGATTTCATCATGGCGCCTGTTTTTCAGTCGTGTGTCGAAGTTGCCGTCGGCAATTTTTTCAGTCGCCTTGGTAAGATCCGAGAGCGCTCGCGTGATGCTGTACACGAGCGGGCACCAAAACAAAAATGAGAGTGCCAGAGCGATAGCTGCCGCTTCCAGGACGAATTTGAAATCGAAGAGCAAGCTCGATTGCCAGATGTTGTCGGGACTGGCGATGATGGCGACCGGCTCCGGATGCTGCGACTCATCGATAGGCATTACGTCTCTGACGACAAACCAAAACCGATCCGGATCTGTAGTGTGTACCATAAATCGAGGATGCGCAGGCATCATAGGCGGTGGCGGCGCCCGCATGCCCACCGGAAATCCTTCGTGCATGACCTGGCTGTTCGGCGCATGATCGTCGAACCCTGGCGGCCCGTCTGGTGGTGGACCGTCCGGAGGCGGTCCCGGTGGCATACCGAAATCACCGGGCGGCGGACCGTGTTGCATCGGCGCGCCGTCCCCGGGTGGCCCGAGGAATTCGCCGTTGTGCATCACCGGTCTTTCACCCGGGCGAACGGGAAACTCCCCAGGAGGGCGCCCGGCATCAATGACGAAGTCATGAAGGCGTACGTGATTGCCGGGAATAAAAAATCTCTTGTTGCCGATCTCCAGTTCAAAACCCTCACGCAGCAACGCCCCATGTCTAATGCGAGCAAACCACGGGCGCGGCATGATGATCCGGCGTTTCAACGACTGAGGCAGTGTTACTTGTTCGCCGGCGAGCTCTTCTCCTTCCGCATTGAACAGATAGAACTTAGCACCGTACATGTGCTGGAAGTTTTTCAGGATCTGATCCCAGTTGACTTTCGGTGATGCACGCAACTGACTGCTGACGCCCTCGCCGATTGTTGCGACGCGCTCGCCTGCAGGACTGTTGTAAATGGCTTCCCATCCTATGCCGAACTTGGCATTGAACGCGATAAAACCGAGAACTGCCAGACCGGAAAAATACAAAAACAGTGCCGCGAAAATCTGCAAATACAGAGAGTTGCGCAGCTTCACGTCCTTGTTTCCTCGGAGTTGATCAGCATATAGCCTGCTGATCTCACCGTGCGAATAAAGCGAGGGCTGACGGCATCGTCTTTCAGCTTTTTGCGCAATGCCGAAATGTGCACATCTATCGATCTGTCCGAACCGTCATAGCTGCGATCTGAGATTGTCTCCAGCAGTTGATCGCGAGTCTTGATGCGGCCTTTCGCTTGAGCAAGAGCGAGAAGCAGATCGAACTCCAGTGGAGTGAGCGAGATCGATTCATCGTCTACCGTGGCGCTGCGATTGGAAATGTTTATGGTCAAGCCGCCGATGGCGAGCTGTTCTGGCTTGTTTGTCCGTTTATTGCGGCGCAACACTGCCTTTAAGCGAGCCAACAACTCTCTGGGCGAGAACGTCTTAGGCAGGTAATCGTCCGCACCTATCTCTAAACCGATAATCCTCTCGGTTTCTTGATCACCTAAAGCGGTCAGCATTAGAACGGGCACATCGGAGTTGTCGCGAATGCGCCTGAGCACTTGGTATCCGTCTGAACCCGGCATCATCACATCGAGGATGATCGCGTCGTAGGTGCGCGTGAGAGCCATGTCTATGGCGCTGTTGCCGTTGTGGGCACAGGTCACCTCATAGCCGTATCGCTCGAGATAAGAGGAAGTGAGGCGGCAGAATTTGAAATCGTCATCCACTAATAGGATGCGACCCGAACTTTGCTGGTCGCTGACGTCCGACCCGAAGCTGCTTGTGTTTACGTCTTGATTGTCCATGACACCGAAGATACTCATCATTTCGATGGTAGACCATCTATATTAACCTACCTTTACGGACAGTTTACACAGCAAAGAAAACCGCAATTCAACCTTTATCCGGGTGTCTTTAAATATGTACTACGGGCGACAACAGCCGCCCGGCGATTCGACCCGACTGCTCGATGGTGACGCACTCACCCAGCTCCTTTCATACCGTCACCATTGAGCAACCGGTCGGTTGATAAGTTCGAATGATGCAGCCCGGGGCAGCATGCTCCGGTGCGGCTTTCGCGTACCCGCCTTGGAAATTTGGAGAAAAATGAAGAGCAAAATGGAATACTTCACCGGACGGGCGCTGTCTCTCGCCCTCACTGTCAGCTTGCCTTTACTTACCAGTACTTTCTCTCCTCAATCTGCTTTCGCAGGCGATTCTCTCATCGCTCAGACCGGTGCGGACCTGACAGCCGGCGCAGCGCACGAAGGAAATCCGGTGGCCACACCGATACCGCCGGTAGTGACGGGCACGGTCGACTTGGAAGAGTTCAAGTCGAATAATGTAATCGATTTAAAGGTGTCGCAATCTCGCACCTTTAAATTGAAAAACAAGATCGTCAGAACATCGATCTCCGATCCGGCAATGGCAGAGCCGGTCGTAGTCTCTGAAAATCAGATCGTGCTGCTGGGAAAGACTCCCGGCACGTGCACTTTAGTGTTATGGGATGATGCGGGGAATGCCGCGGCAGTAGACCTGCATGTTGCTCGTGACTACTCGCAGTTGCAAGCGACTCTACGTGAGATCGATCCGCGCATCATTGTAAAAGCGTTCTCTGTCGGTGGCAGCGATCGCGTCATGCTCCTGGGCGATGTCGATCATCCCGACTCTGTCATTCGCGCCTTCTCCGCCGCCAACGTTTTTATGGATGATCGAGGCATGACCGTTCAAGTCGAGAACAGCCGCCTGATCAATGCGCGTGTCGGTGAGCAAGGTGCTCAGGGCGGTGGTTCTGCCGGTGGATCGACCGGACAGATGGCGGCACTGAGCTCCGTCGACAAGTACACGTTTTTCGGCAACCTGAACAACAACATCGGCAAGGCTCAAGTCATCACCAGTGATGGCGGTCGAGTAACCAGCCTCGTGCGGGTGAGAAAAATTCCGCTCATCGTTTTGCACGTCTCCTTCATGGAGATGAACTCCACGGCAGCCCGCGAAGTGGGCATGATGCTGGGATTCGCCTTCAGCACCAGAAACTTTTCCTTCGGTATCGGCGGCAACAACAACGCTTTGACAGCGAGCGCAGGTGACAGTCTTTTGACTGCAACTCCCGGATTTTCCAGTACGGGGATCAGCTCCGTCAGTTTCATCGGCAGCTCAACCGGCACTTACACAGACAACCTTGGTAACACCATATCCGGTACCGAAACCGGAATCGGCCAGGGCGTTCTCAATACTGCCAGTGCTCTGGTTCAAGATGCAGTGCTCTTCGGCTCGCCCGGTGGTGCTTCGTTCAGCACCAGCGGTTTAGGTAATTTATTTACTGCCGTGAGCAACTTCAGCACCGGCAACGGTTCGCGCTTGAGCATCAGCCCAACATTGCAAGGGATCATCACTCACTCGCGTGCTCGTGTTTTGGCAGAGCCAACTTTAGTCACCATATCCGGTGAGCGCGCCGCGTTCTTAGCCGGAGGCGAAATCCCGATCATTCAATCTATCGCCACAGCCGGGGCTGCACAACAATCAGTCACCTTCGAACCGTTCGGTCTGAGAATCAACATGATTCCGGTTCTGCAAGAGAATGGCGCGCTCAACATCGAGGTCTCTCCGGAAGAGAGAATTCCTTCGACGCAGTTTGGTTTAAACTTCCCCGGCTCTTCAACTACAATTCCCGGCTTCACCACCAGGAAAGAACAGACGATCGTGGAAATGCGCCCGGGTCAAGAGCTGTTCATCGGCGGCTTGATTACAGCCAACTCCGGCCGTGAATTGACCAAAATTCCCATTCTTGGTGAAGTGCCGGTTCTCGGCGCTATGTACCGCTCGAAAGCATTCAACAAAAACGAATCCGAGTTGGTGGTAGCAGTCAGACCGGAGATAATTTTGCCCGGCACGCCTGGTCAGTTAAAACTTCCTGAAGAGATCGGTCGCGTAGAGGGTCCTCGTGACACCAACCTCTTTCAGGTCGAGCCGACCGTTGTTGACGAACGTCACTACACATCGGGCCGTGACGAGCGTCACCAGAAAACGTCGCCTACACTGCCCGAAGGCTCGCCGATTCCGGATAACGAATAAGTTTTCTCCGTGCCTCACTGGAGACGGTCGCCTCATTGATGCTGGGGCGACCGTCTTTTTTCAGTTGCGAATCTTTGCTCGCTCTTTGTCTTGCCCGGCTCCCACTAGGATCTGGGAGCGCCGGCATCCTGCCGGCTCCGCGCGCTGCCAAAGAAGAACGCCGGTAGGAGCTACCGGCATTCTCTGGTTGGTGGACTGGTTGTGGGGGGACTAATCTTTTTTCTCGTGCTCGTGGTGCTTGAGGCCGGCTGGACCGAGCGACATGCGAGCGATTGCCATTCTGATGCTGTGGCGTTGTTCTGCTGTTAACGATTGCATTGTTTGCAGCTGTTCGTCGTCACCAATGCTAGCCAGTTGCGCTCGGGCAGAGCCAATCTCGGCTTGCAGCTTCTTCACTTTGGCGGCATCGATATTGTCGGCATACAGCTCATCACGCAAGCTGTCATCCAAACTGTGCAGAGTGGAATGAATTTGATCTCTCTGCTTTTGTGATGCTTTGCGCACCTTTGTGATGGTTTCTACCTGAGCATCACTCAACTCTACTCCGCTCATATGCAGCGCCGGACCGAAAAGAAAATCGCCCGGCGCACCGGGCATGCCGAAGCCGCCCATTGGTGGTGGCATATTTGGTGGCAGACCTCTATGCATTCCCGGTGCTGGTGGTGGGTCATCTCCGGGAGCCGCTAGAGCGGCTGGACAGAGAAATGCAAGCGCCAGGGCAAGATATTGGATGGTTCGTCGTTTAGACATAAGACCTCACTAGTATTGCGGCGTTACATTAGGCTGTCCGTTGCCCTGACCAAAACCGGGCTGCTTTGCATATTCATGCTATAGATGCACTGTTAAGATCCAACCACAGCTCTGTTAAGCTGCCATTACAGAGGCAAACGCTCGCCCCGTGCCGCTGTAAGGCTTAGCTCATCATTTAACCGTGGCATAATTGCCCTGCACGGGCTGCCAAGCAAAGCAAAACGCCACCTGGGGTGCAGGCGGCGTTTAACCTGAATTTCAGCAATTTCAGGCTGACAGCAGAGAGCTGAGCTTATTGGTGGAGCCGGACTCTTCTCGGTCCCCTTCCGAACCTGGCTCGAGGTGGTATCCGTGCAACCATCCGCTGGCATTCTGGATGGTGTTGCGGATCGATTCCGTGCTGCCGTCGTTGAGAGCGACATCTTTATAGATTGCCAGCAACTGCAGTGTAGACATCAAACAAACGTTTTTCTTCTGAGCATATTCCGAAAGCTCGCCACCCATCTCGCCTGGTGTAATCGGGTGTGTCGTGTTCTCGCCCACTCGGCTCAAAATCAAGATGCCTTTTGGCTCGACGCCCTGTTCGCACCAATAACGAGTCTGAGATATGGAAAGTTGACCGAGGTGACTGCGATCCGGATCTTTCTCTGTCCAGACGATACGGACGATCGAAATGCCCTTGTCGTCGGACTCTAATCGCAGTTCGTGTTTGTCTTCATCGGACTGTTTTACTCTCCAGCCGGTCATGGTCAGCACTTTGGCACATGCTTCAACGAGATCGTCGCCTTGGGCTGTGAGCAGTACGTTGCGCAAGCCCTTGGTCAGTGCGACGCGGCCTTCGACCTCTTTGATTTTGCCTTGTATATGTCGAACTTGATCGTTGAGGTCGTTCATCTCGCGGTTGAGATGGTTGAGCTCGCCGGCGAAGTACTTTTTGCACCAATCCGGTACTGTACTGGAGGAATCTTTTATGGTCATGCTCATGATTGCGCTCTTTGCTCCGTTGCTAGTCAGTTCTCCGTCATTGTGCTTGTTAGAGGAGGCGGGTGGCCTTTCTGGATCTTTAGGTTTTGGTGGTTCTTGCGGCTTTTGATCGGTCGGCGGTTCTGCCTTCTTCTCTTCGCCTGCCTTGACTTCGCCCAGAATATTGGCGAACTTCTCAAGTGTTTCTTGAGCCTTTGGATCGGCTGTCTCTGCGCTTTGCTGCTGAGTGCTCGAGGTGACGGCTTCAGATTTCTCTTTAGCATAACTCTCAGTAACGAGATTGGCAGCTCTTGCTATGTCGCGATCCGATAATTGATCGCGGTTATCCGCAGGCTCAGCTCCTGCCTTGGCAACGTCTTCCTTGTCAGGCATCGACGTGAGCGGTTCCATCATTAATGAGAGAGCGATGTCGTCTTCGCGGTCCTCATTTAGATGTCCCCGTTTTGTATCGGCTTTTTGTGATGCCGCAGATGGTGCGTGCCCGTTGTCCTCGTTATTCTTGGCGGCAGGCTCGTTGCTGGCGGGCTCAGCTTTAGCTGCCTCCGCCTTGGCATGTTCAGCGATGAACGATTTGCTGTCGGTGGGCGCGATCGTCTCGTTGAGAGAGGCTAGCGGTGCCGCCATCGGGGTCGGTGCTGTCGCTTCGCCCATCGGACCTGTGTGGTCTGCCAGCGCGGGCATAGCTTCGACCGGTGCGGTGCTCTTTTCGCTGCCTGTG
Organism: Planktothrix sp.; assembly: GCA_036703195.1. Classification (GTDB taxonomy): domain Bacteria; phylum Cyanobacteriota; class Vampirovibrionia; order Obscuribacterales; family Obscuribacteraceae; genus DATNPN01. The sequence goes on from DATNPN010000037.1 coordinate 161,636, forward strand.
AGGGCGGCTGCTTCGATGACAAACCAGAACAGCGACACGCCCACTTTCAGGACGTCGCCGTCGTGAATGGCTTCCGGACCGGTGATCTGATTGCCGTTCAGAAATGTGCCGTGGCGGCTTTTGCCGTCTTGCACGTAATACTGTCCGTTTTCTTTGCTGATGACGAAGTGAAACCGAGAGATCGATTGGTCACCACTGATGACGATGTCATTGAGATCATCTCGTCCTACTTTGCATTTGGGAGTAGTAATGGGAATTTTGCGGTTAGAAACGAGATCGACTAAAAACGCTGTTGCATTGCCGCTCGTATCGTTGTTTTGTACTTGCAACCCTTCAGCGGAAGCGACAAGCGCACTCACGTCAAGATCGGTGACGGTGCAATTCGTGCAATTGACGCCGTCATACGGTTTTTTACAGATTGGACAAACGCTTTCCATGTCTTTGTCTGCCGTTACTTCGGGAAACAGCGCGGGTCCATCCCGCCCTTGTTGACGCCCAGTCAACCCTGACCCACCTAAGATGTTCCACGGGGGCAGGATTATAAACCTCAGGCCTTCATTTCGACTATCTCATTATTGGTTTATCGGACCCTCTTGCCGGGAAGCAAACAAATCCGTCCTTTCGCCTGTAAATCGAACGTCTGCAGGGAATCTCGGTTTTAAAATGCGGCGACGAGGATTCATGTAAGCTATTGATCTAAGCAGTTCTTATTTTTCGGCGGCCAGCATAAGCCGTCGCTGCAGCGCCTGAAGCCAAGATAAAGTGAGCGAGCCTACCTCTACGAACGCGCCGATACTGCTTCTGGCAGACGACCAGCAGCTGCGCCAGAGTATGGTGCGCCCCCTGGCTCGCGCCGGAATCATGGTTTTGGAGACTGGCAGCGCCAAAGAGGCGGACAAGCTCGTGGCGCAACACTCGCCCTGCGCCGTCATCGTCGACGTGCGCTTGCGTGATGCGGACGGCATTTCTTGGCTGAGAAGTCTGCGCTCGCAAGGTTTGGAGATGCCGGCTGTGATTCTCAGCGAGAACTGGAGCGATCGGCCGAGACTGCAATCGCTGCGACAGTCGCTCAACGTTAGTTTAGTGCTGCAAAAGCCGATTGTTTCTGAAATATTCTTGCAGCAGATGCAGGCTGTAATTCCTGGATGCGCCGAGCTGCTCGCTCAGTATAGCGAGGACAAGCGCAGCGCATCTGTTGACAAAACCAGTTCAACCAAAATCAAAACATCGGGAAAAGCGACTAAGCAAGCCAAACCGGGCACGAAAAAGGCGACGCAAGAAAGTGATACCGTCGATGAACCGGAACCGTTGGAAGACGATGCGGACCCGTCCGAAACAGATTTGATGCGTGCCATTAATGACACGATGCATCGCCATCAGGAGCAGCAAGCCGCCAGATCCGTATACGCACAGGCGCTGCCGCTGCGCGCTGCCGAACTGTTGCAATCTCTGCAGCGCTGTGCGCAACAACCCAACAACGGAATCGTCATGAACGAGGCCGTTCAGTTTGCACACAGAATGCGGAGCACGTCAGTATCTTTCGCTATGCTCGCATTGAGCGAGGCGGCGGGAAGGATCGAAGATTTGCTTCTGGGACTGCGCGACATAGACGATGATGCCTATCAGATCATTTGGACGCAGATCACGCGCTCCATGGACGAGATAAAAACGTTGAGCGCCCTTGCGAGCGGCTCTCCGTCCGCACTCAACGACGTCGCCTATCTGTCTCGAAAAATAATACTGCTCGGCGACGCGACACGATTTGCCAAAGAATCGGCCGAATTGGCGCAGGCAGGAGTGGCCGATACAATCATTTTAGATAGCGTCGAATCAGCTCAAAGAAGGCTGCGCGCGGGTAATGTCGATGGCATCGTCATCGACTTCGGCTTGGAGCACAGTGACGAGATTCTTTCCTTCATATTCAACACGCGCTTGCAATATGTCGAGGCACCACCGGTGGCGTTGCTCGGTGCTCATGCGCGCGCATTGCAGCACTATGAGCGGCTTTACCTGGGGAGCAGTTTGACGCTCAACGGAGAGAGCGATCCGCTTGATACTTATGCCAAAAGCTTGATCGCCCTGACAAATTCAAGAAAGCAGAGAGTCCTGACTGTAATGGATGATCCCGCCTCTATCCAAACTGTTGATACGGTGCTGGGTTCGGCTGGACTGAATGCAAAGAATTTAAAGGATGTTGCCAGAATATTCAGGGAGCTTGAACAGTTTAAGCCCGACGCTCTGATAATCAGTGAGAAGTTGCGCGGCGCCAGCGGCTACGATGTTTGCCGAGTGCTGCGCGCCAGCGACGCCTACAAACAGATACCGTTATTGCTGCTGGCATCACACACGGGGCGTGCCGCTGCCAATGCTGCTTTCACCGTCGGTGCAAACGACATTATCAACATGCCGATTGTATCCGAGCAGTTGCTCAGTCGTGTGCGCGAACAGTTGCAGTTAAAACGGCTGCAAGAGATCGGGCGCGAGATTGGCGATGATGGGCTCTATACACGCAGGGCGATGATGGCTAAGATCGAGCAGATGTGCAAGAGCAGAGGCACATTCTCACTGGCGATGATCGCCATCAAAAAATTCGAGGTGATCGGACTGCGGCACGGTATACGCGCTCAAGACGCAACCACGGATCTGGCGTGCGCACTTTTGCGCTCCCGTTTTCGCTTTCAGGATCTGCGAGCCAGATGGTCGGAGTCGACCTTAATGGTCGTATTTCCCGGCGAATCGATCGATGTCGCTGGTTCTGCTGTCTCACTTCTCTGCGACGAATTCGCTCGCTGCGAACTGTATTCGCCGGGAGGAAATACATTCAAACCGTCACTCAGTTTTGGTTTGGCCATGAAAGAGCCCGGTCAACATGATGTCGACAAGCTTCTGGACTCCGCCTATAAACATTTGAACGCCGCCACATTCGCCTAGATGGGTTAGCGAAGCATACATATTTATGTATTACCGGTTTAAACTTTTTGGGCGTGGAGTATGTATAGAACGAAGTTGGAAGATACACTAATAAGTTCGTCGTCAGAACCGCAGGGGGTCAAATGACTGAAGCTGGAGAGACTTCCGTAAGCTGTGAGCAATTTCTGGAAACCCTCAAGACTTTGCCCTGGTGCAAACAGGAGGGCAATGTTCTCGTCGCCGTGCACAAAGGCACTCCTGACATTCTCGAAGTCATGAAGGATCACGAGGTCAAAGTTTATCCCGGCGGCGTCAACGTCAAGATGAATAAGTCGTTGTTGCACACGTTTCAGGAAAAATTCGATGAAGGACAACCACTTCCGGTTGTCGTCGTTTGGAAAACGGAAGGTGTGGAGATCTGGTACCGCCGCCACAAGAGCGAACAGTTTCCCTACGACCAGTGGACTGATCCCGCTGCCGCGGCTTACGAGCGCGAACGTGTTTTCATTAACGCCGCTGATTTCGGCGCTTCGTATGCCAGTCTATTGAAAGAAACCGCCGAGAAAACGAAAGAATGCCCGACCATGGTTCCGCAGTACTAATGGGAGAATCCCCATTGAAATTGGCACCAACTTTCCCATAATCATAGTCACGCCGCGATATATCACCTGACTCAGCGCTCCAGCAAATGGGCCAACCCCATCGGTAGCACGGCTGTGCAGTGGTGATCCGATGCGTACACACTCGCGTGATCTATGGCTGACTCCACCGAGCTAAATCAAAAGCACGACTCGACGCAGGCGCCTGCAAGTGCCCCGGATCTTTTCGCGCAAGCGCATCCGCGCACGATATTGAATGACGTAGTTCATTGCACGGCCGGGTTAGCCTGGCACGACGAGCAGTCGAAAAAACGCGATGCCGTAGAGACAGGTGTGACTGAGTTTATTGCTGCAGTGCCACTGTTCATGGGCGGTGCCAGAGGTTATGCCTGGAGTGCTGCTATCTCCGCTTTGAACCAGGCCAAGGTCGGTGATTCGACCGCACACCAGATGGAAGACCTGGCGCTCGGTGCGGTTAAAGGCGGTACATCCAAAATAGCGATGGAGTATGTCGGCAACAAGTCATGGAACTTTGCCGAGAAAGGCGTTGCTATGGGTCTTCTCACCCGGGCAGCCGATGCGACCCTGACGCGAGAATCTTATCAGGACGAAAAGGGAAACTTCTCGTGGGGCGCTGGTGCAAAAAATATCTGCCACAATTCATTCGACTTAACTGCTATTGGGATCGACGTGGCTGCGTTCGGAGTGGCGCATATCGGAGTGGGCGCGGCAGATTATATGCTGGCGGGCAAATTGAGCAAAACTCCCTTGCTTACGACTGCCCTCACGGGCGGTGCAATGGGTTTTACCAGTGGCTCCATTGGCGAGTTTCGCAGCGAACTGAAAACGAGCAAACGAGATTACGGCAAGATTTTTCTTGCAGGCGTCGAGCAAGGCACCCTCATGGGCGGCGCTGCAGCGGCCGGTTATGGTTTTACAAAAGCGGCAGGGCTGCCACAAGTGGTGCGTACGGATAAAGCACAAACAACAGCTTTTCAAGAAAATAAAAGGGCGGTGAAAGATTTCGTTGGTAGCTTGAAAATGAAACCTGAAAATATGACCGTCGCCGGCGGCAAGACCGCCAGTGAGAGATCGGCCGCTGTCGAGACGGGCGATAAAGCGGGCGCCGTCAGAAATTCTGATACAGCAGTGCCGGTCGCAGATGCTGCGCACGATACCGCCGGTAGTGATGCAGCCAAAGCGACACAAACCGCGTTTGATCAGACAGCAACACCTTCGCCAGGCGAGAATGCAGAAAAGCCGGTTCTGGATGATTGGGCAAAAGCCTCCGTCGACGTCAACCATTTGTCCTTCGGCGGACCGGATCAGACCGTAATTAATATTCCTACTGCCGAGCGAACCAGCGCTCACGTTGTGCTCGATAACGGTGACGAAGTGCGTGGTTCCGTTTTCGAAGATCCCGAACAGCCGCGCTCCCTCTGGGAAGTAATCAGCAACGGCAAACCCCTCAGCTACGAGGAAACTCTTGCCGCCGGCTACCACATCGATGGTTCTGGCGCTTCTAATTCAATAACGACACCGCGGGGCACTGAGATTACCTTCGACGTCGGTCTTTCCGAGAAAGATGGAGTGCCTAGCCCAATCGTAGAGACCACCGTACATGGTATCGACGGGAAAACAGCTACTGTCGATAAGGAATCCATGGATCGAACAGATGCGCAAATTCACCTCGATATTTACTTCTCCAATCTTGCTCGTCAATTGACACGCGAGTTCAAGGATGTGAAAGACGCCTCTGCCGCGCGAAAGGCAGCGCCGGTGGAATCAGTGGCCAGTGTCACTCGCAATGCCGCCGGTCAGCTCATGTCTAGTCAGTCTTCCGACGGCAACGAGACGAGAAGCTATCAGTACGACAACGAGAACAATCTATCTCGAGCAGAGTACAAGAATGCAGGCGATGAAGGCGTTTTAGAGCGCCAACGCCCGGGACTTTGGAAAATTACGAGCCACGGATATCCGGAAGGATTTACATTCAAAGGCGATGTGCAGCTCGACCAATCAACTGGGCATCTGATTCGGTCGCGCAACGGAAACGTGGTCGATCTCTGCGCCGATGGATGGAGAGAACACACTCTGTCGGAAGGACAACGGCTGATCTGGGATCCGACTAACAAGCTGCAATGGACCTACACTAAGGGACGGGAAAACTTTTTCACCTACGATGAAAAAGGTGCACTAGCAGAGATTCAATCTCATACCAACGAGAAGTTAGGAAGAGCAAAGGTCAACTATTCACGAATCGATGAAAGCAAGTGGGCAATCAGGCTGACCGGCGATAGCTATCCACTTCTAGTTAACAACTTCAAAGGCAGCGTGGAACTGGAGCAGCGCGACGGCACGATCAAGATTCAACAAGAGGGACAGCCGGAGATTCAGCTCCATCCTGATATGACGCGAACAGAGAAATTTGGCCAAGGTGATCGGATCGAGCGAGATCAGTCGGGTTTTCTCCTGGAATCAGTAGCGAACGATGGAGCACAGATTCGGCGCACAACGCACGACGATAAAGGTTTGAAAACTCTTCTTGTTGGGACACCAGACGGCAATACGTTCTACGAAAAAGGCGTTGACGGATGGAGGGCATCAATTAACGAAGGACCGGCGACAGCAATCGACGATTGGATTGCTCTCGACAGAAACGATGGTTCGGTCTGGAAAATACATGAGAATGGTGAGACCGATGTTTTGTATCGTGATGGAAGCACCACCAGATTCTCTGGTATCACAGGCGATGCCTCAATCGACGAACTGACAACAAATCCTCTGACGATCTACCCGCCGGAAGAGGCCAAAGATGGACCGGTCGACTTCGCCAAGACTAAGAGCGGCATTCACTTCGGGCATGTCACGCTGCCGGACGGCACGCAGAACAAAGTGATTATCCGAGAGTTCAACCCTGATGATGCGCGCGAACGAGGGCGCGTTTATATGTCACGCGTAGAGTCCAATGTCAATCGAATTGTCGCCAAGAAAACAGGCATCGAGCAGCAATCGGCTCCGATAGGTGTGAGGATATCCCAACTACTCAGTGGTGAGAGGTCACCGATTTTGGTGCAAGGTCTCGCAGGTAAAGATGTGGGCACGCAGTTGAAAGAGTGGATGGCAAAAGATCTCGGTGTCAATGTCGTGGACATTCAGGCGCTCGAGATTGGCGCTGTGCAGAGCTATCTTCAGATGCATCCTGACGTGCGCAGATTCATTGCCAATGCAGCGTTCGATACTATTTATCGCGGCAATGATGACTTAGTTGAGTTCTCCCAGCAAACCGTTCCCGAGACTAGAGATGGGCGAACTATCACGCCCGAAGGCGACCATCCGCTGGTGTTTGCCGATCCGAAGAGCAACTACACTACATTGCCTTCTACTTGGGGCTTCGCCGGCTTTGGTATCACTGCCGAAATCGCGCAAAAGCTCGCGCAAAAACGTCTGGCCGATATAGACGGTCTGTTGCAGATGAAAGCAGATACGTTTCTCGAGTTGTTCTCGACGCCCGATGGACAGGCGGCACTGCAAGGAGGAGGACACTCGCCTGAAGATGTTATGAACGCGCGCTACGCTCTCACGCCGGAGCGCATCCAATTTGCCCGCAACCGGCTGCGCGAACTGGCTACGGTCGGTTTTCCCAAGTTTCTCGGAGTGCAGAGCATGCCCGGCGTGCCGCTCTGGTCCAGTAAAACGTGGGACAATCAAAAGATGGCGCGCGAGTACGATGTTAACTCCCGCTCCGAAGCGGTAAAACTCGTCGACATCTTTGGCGGCACTAAGCTTGATTGATGGCAGAAACGACAAAACGGACGCTACAGCGGGCGGCTGCCAGCCGTCCTTACGGTAGATCTGAGCCATCTCGCCGTAACAGTGTTCGAACGTTGTTTCGTGCAAATGCAACGTGCCAGAGCAATACGTTCCATCAAGTCGTGGCGACGCTGTTGCGCAAGAGGCTGCCTCTAAATGAGCGGGCCGCATCGATGGCAGCTTGAGCCGAAGGAGCGTAAGTGATCAGGTGTCCCATCTTTCGTTTGCTGCGCGCTTGCTCTTTTCCGTAGAGCACCACATCGACTACTTCGGGGTAGCGCACCATCGTCGAGAGATCGAGCGAGTCGGTTCCTTGTGAAAGCCAGATATCGCCCAGCAGATTTGCCATACAGAAATATCCCGGCGCTATTATCGTCGGCTCGGCAATAGGAATGCTCAAGAGAATGCGCGCCAGCACGTCAAATTGACTGAGCGTGCATGCTTTCATCGTGATATGTCCGGAATTATGTGGGCGTGGAGCGAACTCGTTGATATAAATGTGCCATCCGGCAGCGTTTACTCCGCTTGCGTTGGCACCGGGTTTGGCGGAAAGGAAAAACTCAGTCGTGAGCAGTCCGTGTACATCGAGAGCACGAGCAGCGTTGAGCGCGATCTCTTTCACTGCCATCTCCAGCGGTGCGGAGATACGCGCCGGTGCGATAGTCAAATCCAATATATGGTCGGCGTGCACGTTTTCCAAAACAGGAAAGCATACTTCCTCGCCATTGGGAGAGCGCGCCACGATGCAGCTCACCTCCATGCCGATTTCGAGCTGTCTCTCCAGCACCAGTTTGCACTCGCGAGTATCGGGATCTTGCCGGGAGAGAAACTCTTCCACATCGTCGGCGCTGGACAGTGCCGTTTGTCCTTTGCCGTCGTAGCCGCCCCGTGCTGTTTTTACTATTGAAGGGAAACCGAATGAGGTGGCGGTGGATCTGAAGTCATCGAGATTGGTAATGACGGCGAAATCGACGTGAGGCAAACCCGCGTCTTTGATGAACGTCTTCTCGAGCACTCGGTCCTGCGTCGTCTTCAACACTTTTACCGATGGCACGATCGGTTTTTCCTGGTCAAAACCGAACAATGAACCGCTTTCGACGTTCTCGAATTCATACGTGACGGCATCACATCCTTTGAAGAATTCGCCCAGAGCGATGACGTTGGACCATTCTTTGTTGAGCACGTTGCGTGTGCGTTTGCATGCCGGTGCGGCTGGGTCCGGATCGTAGATTGAGACGGTGCCCCCCAGTCGATAGATGCTCTCGGTGAGGAGCAAGCCCAGCTGTCCGCCGCCGAGAATACCGATCTGTCTCATTCGCGTTCTCCATGCATAGCAGCTTTCGCTCTCACTGTTTGCGTCGAGGCCAAAGCTTGCGCTGACCGCTCATCGCGATAACTGCGCAGGCGTGCCGCTAATTTGTCATCAGCGAGCGCCAAAATCTGCACGGCGAAGAGGGCGGCATTAGTGGCACCGGCGGTGCCGATGGCGAAAGTCGCGGTTGGTATGCCACCCGGCATCTGCACGATCGAGAGCAAACTGTCCAAGCCATTCAGAGCTTTCGTTTGTACCGGCACGCCTAAAACGGGCAAGGTTGTCAGCGCGCTCACCATGCCGGGCAGATGAGCGGCACCGCCGGCTCCGGCAATGATCACCTTCAATCCGCGTTCTTCCGCAGTCGACGCATAATCGAACATCGCCTTGGGTGTGCGATGAGCGCTGGTGACCGAGAGCTCATGCTCGATTTCGAATTGAGCGAGAATCTCTTGCGCGTGTCTCAGCGTTTCATAATCAGATTCGCTGCCCATTACGATGCCAACCAACGGTTTCGCCATATCCGTTCCTCTAGTGCTTGAAGCAGCGCTGTCCGGTGAGAAGCATAGTGATGCCCGCTTTTTCGCAGGCTTCAATTACTTCTTTGTCTTTGATGCTGCCTCCCGGTTGAACGATGACCGCGATTCCGGCCTCGGCCGCCGCTTCGATGTTGTCGATGGCGGGGAAGAATGCATCACTGGCCATTACCGCTCCGCCAGCCTCTTTGCCTGCCTGCTCCAGGGCAATTTTAACGGAGGCGATACGGCTGGTCTGACCGATGCCGAATCCGATCGAACGTTGACCTTTGGCGAGGAAAATAGCGTTGGAGGTGAGGTGCTTCACCACCGCCCAGGCGAACGACGCGTCGGCGATGTGCTCGCCGGCGAGTTTGCCTGTGACGCTTTGAAATTGAGCCAGTTGAACCGGTGGTTCTAAATCTCGTTCGAGAATGAAGCCGAAATCTTGCAGATCGCGGACGTGCCACGGCGTGTATTCCGATTGCTTCAAGAGTGCTGATTTCAGTTGCAAAACTCTGACATTCTTCTTCTTTTTAAAGGCTTCGAGCGCTTCTTCGTCGAAGGCAGGAGCGGCGACGATTTCGACAAATCCTTCGTTGATGCGCTTGGCCAGGGCACCTGTCACCGTCTCCGTAAAACCGAAGATGCCACCGAATGCGGCACTGGGGTCTGTCGAGTACGCTTTCTCGAATGCGTCCATGACGTCGGTGCCGACGGCAACGCCGCACGGGTTGTTATGCTTGATGATGCACGACGAGGGACCGCCAATCTCACGCAGGATGCGCACCAGGCAGTAAGTATCGGTGATGTTGTTCGAGGAGAGTTCTTTGCCTTGCAGCTGCTCGAACGGAGGAAAAGACTCGAGCCCTCCCGCATCACGCTCGAACCGTCCATTGGAGTACCAGACCGCTGCCTGGTGCGGATTCTCGCCGTAACGCAGCTGTTGATACTCTTGCAAATGCAGATCGACCGAGCCGGGCAAGGGCAGTGCCGGTGAGCTCTCTTCCTGTGCTTGCACTTTTGCCGCTACCGGTATCGAGTGCCCGACTTTCTGGGCGAAGAAGTTGGCGATCTGGCGGTCGTAAGCCGCTGTGTGCTCGAAAGCTTGCCATGCCAGTTTTTTCTTCAGCTCCAGGGTCAGTTTGCCACCGTTTTGGCTGTACTCTTTTGCCACCATTGGGTATTGATCGCGTTCGCACACCACCGCCACGCATTCGTGGTTTTTCGCGGCTGCACGCAGGAGGCTGACGCCGCCGATGTCGATAAACTCGATCATCTCCTTTTCCGGCAGCCGTTGCTGCAACTTCTGCTCGAACGGGTAAAGACTGACGATCACCATGTCGACGCGATTGATACCATGACGTTTTAACGCTTCATCGTCTTCCTTGATCGGTCGTGCCAGGATTCCGGCAAACACATGCGGGTGCAAAGTCTTCACTCGCCCGCCCAGTATCTCGGGAAAGCCCGTGATGTCTTCGACCGCCATGCAGTCGAAGCCGTGGTCAAGCAAGAATGATTTCGTTGAGCTCGTGGCAATTAAGTTAAGCTCTTCGTGCTCCTGCAGCTTTTGCAAGAGTTCCGGCAGCCCAGTTTTGTCCCAGACGCTGACCAGGATTGTAAGCATCGATCTCTACCCCCGTTTGACCTTGATTTCCGATTCGGCGAGCGTCAGGCTTTTCGCCTTGCCGCCATGACTTTCCGTATTTATAACCATGGTGCCGCGTTCGGCTGTGACTGCGCCTACGACCTGAGCAGTAAAGCCGTGTTGCGCGAAAATTATGGCGATCTCCTTCGCCGCTGCTGGTCTAGAGATGACCGCCAAGCCCATGCCCATATTGAAGGTTTTGTACATCTCTTCTTGCGGCACATCTTGTTGCAATCGACCTAGCACTGCCGGTAGTGGCAGCGGTTTGTCGATTGTAAAACCGACTTGATCGTTCAAGCGGAATAGATTGCGCCAGCCACCGCCGGTGATGTTGGCCATTCCCGCCAGCGCCCCTCTATGCCGGCTTAAAGCCTCTATCGCTGGTTTTACATATATTAGGGTAGGGGTGAGCAACTCTTGGCGTATTTTCTCGCTTGCTGGAATAACCTGGCGCGCCAGCGACAAACCGTTGGAGTGAATGCCGTTGGAGGCGATACCAATGACGGTGTCGCCCGGCTTGATTTCAGCGCCGGTGAGAAGCTCTTCGCGCTTGACCGTGCCCATGGCGAAGCCGGCCAGATCGAAATGGTGCTCGGCGTACAAGCCAGGCAGCTCGGCGGTCTCGCCTCCGACTAGAAGCATACCGGCCTGGTCTGCTCCTGCGACGATGCCGTTGATGATTGCATCAGCTTGTGCGTCGTCCAGGCTGGGGGTGGCGTAATAATCGAGGAACGAATGGGGAGTGGCACCGACGCAGATGATATCGTTGGCGCACATGGCCACCAGATCGATACCGATTGTCTCCAGCCGGCCATACTCGACCGCCAAAAGTAATTTGGTGCCTACCCCATCGGTGGTCAGTGCAACCGCCTCGCTGTCGTTGAGGGGCACCACCGCGGCATAGCCGCCGGCGCCGCGCCAGAGCTTATCGTGAGCCGGTCGCCTGGCACGTGACTTCAGTCTGTCGACGAACTTTTCCGCCTTGACGACGTTCACTCCTGCTTTTGCGTAAGTGTTGGAGTCCATCAGCCCGTTACCCCTTTGCGATGTATGCGGCGGCATTTTTGAACAGTCTCAATCCAGGCGCGTCGCCTTCGCCGAAGCGATCGGTCGAGGCGTCCGAGTACTGGCGCGCTGTCCAGGACGGGTGCTGGCTCCAGCGCACGAACGCCTCGGGGTGCGGCATCATCCCCATTACGTTGCCCTTCTCATTAGTGAGGGCGGCGATGCGGTCGAAGCTGCCGTTGACGTCTTCATCGTAACGCAAAGGGGCTCTAGCTTTTATAAGGTCACTCACTTTCGCATCGACGCCTGCGACAGCATGAGCCGGATCATGTTCTACCATTGTCTGTGAAAACGCCGGTTCTAAAGTCAGCCGCCCCTCGCCGTGCCGGATCGGCAGGTCGATCTTGTGCATGCCGGCGAAGAATGGTGATACCGTATCTGGTGTGACAGTCAAAGTCACCCAGCGGTTGATGAACTTGCGCTCTTTGTTGCGCATCAAACTGACAAGACGTGGTTTGTCCGGCTCCGAGTGGGGCAGCATGCCCAATTGCACGAGCACCTGGAAGCCGTTGCAGATGCCGATCACGAGTTTGCCCTGCTCGACGAACTTGTACAGCTCGTCTTTCAGCTTCTCCTTCAACTTGACCGCCAGCACTTTGCCCGAGGCAATCTCATCACCAAAGGAGAAACCGCCGGGAATGGCGCAGAGACTGAATTCCGACAACATGCTCGGATTGTCCAGAAGCATCGCTGCGTGGGTTCGTCTGGAGGTAAAACCGGAGTTGTTCAGCGCCCACGATGTCTCCCTGTCGCAGTTGATACCGTCGCCGGTGATGATAAGTGCTTTCGGACCAGCCATCTTCTCTCCTTAGTCGAACGGCAGCTGAGTAGTCCAGGCGCGCTCCAACTCTTTAACTGCGACATCGAGGTGCGCCAGCGGTTGTGCTTGCTCGGATTGCGTTTGCTCCACGAGCAGGCGAGTATCTTCCGTCACCGCACCGATCTCGGTGCAATCGACCTCTGCCATGAGGCGCTCGAATTCGCGCTTCTGTTTTGGGCTCACCGTTACCACGATGCGCGCGGGCGCTTCTCCAAACAGTACGCTGTCGATGCGGTACAGCAGCTTCTGCGAATTGGCCGGTGCCGGATACGTTTTTGCGTTTTTCTCGGTCAGCGCCATCAGCTTGTCGAGCCTGACGTGGGCGCCCAAATCGCCGCCGATTGCACACTCCGAGAGTGCCACGGCGAGACCGCCTTCAGACAGGTCATGGGCAGAGCGAACGAACTTTGAATTGATGGCACGATGGAGTTGCTGGTAGAGCAGCGCAGCTTTCTTCTTATCGATCAAAGGCACCATAGGCGACTGCCAACCGACCATCTCTTCGTAGTGGCTGCCCGCCACTCCGGCCACTCCGGCGCTGAGAAGGTAGATCGAGTCACCAGCCTGTTTGAACTCCATCGAGATGCACGAGTCGATGTCGTGCACTCTGCCGATAGCAGAAATAAGCAATGTCGGCGGAATAGAGAGCCGTAAAACGCCGTCGTCGAAATCGTTTTTCATGCTGTCTTTGCCGGAGATAAGCGGCGTGCCGTATGCATTGACAGCGTCATAAAGTCCATGGCAGGCGCGCACCAACTGCGCCAGAATGATCTTGCCTCGGGGGTTGGAGGCGCTGTGCACGGGGTCGGGCCAGCAGAAGTTATCCAACAACGTGATTGTGGCGGGGTCGGCGCCGACGCAGACGGCGTTGCGTATAGCTTCATCGACGGCGCACACTGCCATCAGATAGCAGTCGTGATTGCTCAATCGTGGGGCGATACCGTTGGAGATGACCAACCCCGATTGCTCACCGAAGACCGGCAGCACGACAGCCGCATCGCAAGGCGCTTTCTGTCCGCGCCCCATCAACTGTTTGATGACGGACTGACCTTGCACTTCGTGGTCGTACTGCCTGATGATCTGCTCGCGGCTCGAGATGTTCGGATGCGAGAGCAGCCTGATCAGGCTCTTCTTCAGGTCAGGTGGCACCGGACCCGTGTTCATCGTGATCTGAGACGGTCGCCACTCCGACTCCAATTCGAGCACCGGACAGCCGTCGTGCAAGAAGCTCAACTGGAGCCATGCCACCTTTTTACCGTTGCGCGTGACAGTAAAATGTTTGCTGTCATCAAATTTACCGATGTGAGCAACTTCCACCGAGTGTTTGTCCGCCAGCTGCTTTAGCTTGGCAAACTGTCGCGTGGAAAGAGTCATGCGCTCCTGTGATTCTGAGACCACGATCTCCCAGTCATTCAGTCCCGGATATTTAGTCGGCACGGTCTCCAATTCAATCGAGGCACCGCCTGTGATATTAGCCATCTCGCCTACGGAAGAAGAGAGGCCGCCGGCACCATTGTCTGTGATGCCGGTTATCATTCCAAGATCCCGTGCCTCGATAATGAAGTCGAGCAGGCGTTTTTGCGTGAAGGGATCGCCTATCTGCACGGCTGATACCGGCGAGCCTTCGTGCAGCGATTCCGAGCTGAAGGTGGCGCCGTGAATTCCGTCCTTGCCGACTCGCCCACCAGCCATGACGACTGCATCGCCGACCTTTGTATGTTTTTTGTAGCCGCAGACACCGTCAATATCGGTGGGCAGAACACCGCCGGTGCCGCAGAAAACCAGCGGTTTGGCGCGATAGCCGGGGTCAAAGAAGATGGCACCGTTGACTGTCGGTATACCGCTTTTATTGCCGCCGTCTTCCACGCCTTTGCGCACTCCGTCGAGGATCGTCTTCGGCGGCAGCAGCTTCGGACGCACCGCCAACTCAGGCGTCGGATAGGCGAAGCAGAAAACGTCGGTATTGAAAATTGGGCGCGCACCAAGTCCGGTGCCGAGAACATCGCGGTTGACTCCGAGAATGCCTGTCAGCGCCCCGCCGTACGGTTCTAAGGCGGACGGTGAATTGTGGGTCTCGACCTTGAAGCAGACTGCCCAGTCGTCGTTCCAACGGACGACGCCGGAGTTGTCTTCGAAGACCGAGAGCAACTCCGGCCGAGTCTTCATCATCGCGCGAGTGGGCGCTTGAATGAATGTCTTGTACAAGCTTTTGATGTTTTGCTTCTGTTTTGCCGCCGACATCGCGTAATCGGTGTGCGTGATGTTGGCGTTGAAGATCTTGTGTTTGCAGTGCTCCGACCAGGTCTGGGCGATGATCTCCAACTCTACGTCGGTCGGCCACTCCGGCAAGCCCTCCTTCGCTCTGGCTTGTTTTGTGGCGGGCGCTTTGAAATGCTGCTGGATAGCGCGCATCTCCGCTTTGCTCAACGCCAGCAGACGTTTTTTGCTCAGCGCCTCGAGCTTGTCGTCATCCATGTCCAGATTGATTACTTGGGGCGCTTGCGGCTGCGGCAGGTGCACAGTGGGAAAGCGCAGCCAGCGCTTCTTGTCTGCACGCTCTTGCAAAAGATCGTGCACGGCGAAGCGATCGGTGATCGGATGAAAAAAGTTGTACCGGGCAAACTCCTCCAGTTCATCTTGAGTGGCGAAGAGGCGACCGCCTTGCTTTTTGCCTCTGGCAAACTCTGAAGCGTTGGCACCATCGGCGTCGGAGAAGAGGTAGCCTGTCCCGGATGCCACTTTCACTTTGGCGGCGAAACCTTTTAAACGGAGCGCTTCTTCTACAGTGTGCGCGAGGTTGTCCGTCACGCCAGGCAAAAACTGCCTCTCGCCCCACCAGCGGAAGGATTCGCGTGTCCAGCGCTGCATCCAAATCTCTCGCTCGTCGGAAGTAGCATGCCAGAGCTCTTCTTGCAACGGATCGGTAAGAATCTCGGTTAATGCCGCCAGCAGTTTTTCTTGCTCCACGTCGCCCGTGAATTTGACCCAGTAGAGAGGAAAGACAACGACATTACGGCGCGGTACGACTGCCAGACATAACTCTTTCGCTCCCGACGCGAACAGTTCGCCGGTCAACTCTGCTTGCGGCGCGTGCTGACTCATTGTTTGACGACCCCCGGCGCGACGGATTTCAATCCTTCTTTAGACAGCCGTTGGAGAACCTCTGGAAAAATCTTATGCTCGATCGCCAATCCGCGCTCCTTGAAGGAGTCGAGGGTATCATCCGGCCGGCGCCCAAAACGCTGCTGGGCCAGGATCGGTCCGTGGTCGACCTGTTCGTCGACAAGATGCACCGTGACACCGGACTCTGCCACGCCGTCATTGAACGCGTCGTCATACGCATTCGGTCCGGGAAATGCCGGCAAGTAGGACGGGTGAATATTGATCACCGTAAATAGTCCGGTCGCCTCGTCTTTGAAGTGATTGAGAAACTCGGGCGACAAGACTCGCATATAGCCGGCCAGAACGAGATAGTCGAACTGATATTCGGAGAGGGCGGCAAGCACCCGCTCTTCGTGCTCGGCTCGGCTGATGCCCCGACTCTCCACGGTTATGGCCGGAACGTTGTGTTTGGCGGCGATCTCGAGTGCTCCTGCTGCCGCTTTATTTGAAAGAACGATCGAGATTTGCGCGTCGAGAGTACCAGAGTCTATCGCCTTGAGTATGGACTCCAGGTTTGATCCTCTTCCTGATACCAGCACTGCTGCTTTAAGCACGGCTCAACTCTCTTTCCGCTACGTCGACTCGGTAATCCATGCCGGCAAACTTCACTTTGGACAAACCTGCGTAAGCCGCTTCTTTAGCAGCACGCAGCGATGAAGCAGTGGCCGCCACCGCAATGATGCGACCGCCGGCTGTGACCAGGCGACCTTCCGAGAGCGCAGTGCCGGCGTGGAAAAGCTCCGTGTCCGGCGCTAGCGGCTCGAGCGTGATCTCCTCGCCGGATGAAGAGTTTTTCGGATAGTCGCTCGCCACCGCCACCACGCAACAGCTGTGCCCGCTCTTCCACTTCACCTTCTCCGGTGACAGGTCGCCCTTGGCGCACTCGAATAAGATCAGTGCCAGGTCGCCATCCAAAAGAGGCATGAGCGCTTGTGTTTCCGGGTCACCAAAACGGGCGTTGAACTCGAGGATGTAGGGACGGTTGGTGATATTGTCGACTAACAGGCCAACGAAGAGCACGCCGCGAAAATCGATGTCGCCGTGTCGCAGTGCTTTCTCCAGCGGCTCCGTCACAGAACTGTGAATGAGATCTGCGTTTTCCATATACAGTTCGACCGGGCAGTAGGCCCCCATGCCACCGGTATTTGGACCTTCATCAGCGTCGTAGCGCCGCTTATGATCCTGGCACGCCGGCATCGGCACAAGCTTCTGTCCATCGCAGAAATAGAGGAGCGAAAGCTCCTCACCGTATTTTCTCTCTTCCAAAAGAATGTCGGTGTTTTCGCCGAACTCTTTGTCTATGAAAATTCGTTTTAGCGCTTGCTCGACCTCTGCCTGATCCTGGCAAACGAAGACGCCCTTGCCCAGTGCCAGACCGTCATATTTGACTATGAGCGCCTCGTTGTTGACGGCCAGTTTGAGCGCGGTGTCGTAATCATTCGCTGACACCCAACTTGGAGTGGGCAGGCTGTGTTTCAACATAAACTGCTTCGCGAAGGTCTTGCTCCACTCCAGACGGGCCGCTTCTTTCGTCGGTCCGAATACGGTGAGACCATGCCGTTGCAGGTGGTCGACGATTCCGTTGGCGAGCGGATTATCGGCACCGACGACGATCAAATCGACGGTGTTGGTTTTGGCGAAAGTGGCTAATTTATCAAAGTCATCGATCTTGATGGCGATGTTCTTCGTCTTGCTACTACTGGCGGTGCCACCGTTGCCGGGCGCGCAAAATATCTGAGTTACTCGCTCGCTTTGGGCCAGTTTCCAGCACAGTGCATGTTCTCGTCCGCCCGAGCCTACTACGAGAACCTTCATCTCTGCTGGTGCCGGCATTTAGCGCCCCTCCCCCGCTGTGTGCGCGCGCGCCTCGCTGAGCAGAAGATCCGGCAGCGAGCGCACGAAGGCGTCGAGCCCCGGATGATCGGCGAATATCTCGCCGCCGAGAAGGTGATTGGCCAACACACCGTAAAGTTTGTCGACGATGGCTTTGAATGTCGAGAGCAAGGGCTCAGGCGCAATGCGCAGCTGCTCGGTGGCGATCTGTTTCCACGTGCGCGTGTTATCCATCTGCGCCAGGCGTTGGGCGTCTTTTAGACCTTTCTCCCAGGGCGTGCCGCGATACATCTGGCGAATGAGCTCTTTCGAGAGGTGACAACCTTTGTGCAACAAACGCAACTCATCGGGTCCGACAGAATCTGCAATGAGAAGACGGCCGCTGTCCGCCACCATCTCGAACTTGCCGTCCCAGAGCTCGATGCCTTTATCAGCGAACAGAACATGCAAGGCCAAGGCCGTATCCAGTGCCAATTCGACCAGGCTGGCAAACTGCACTCCGCTCAGGCAGCTCATATTTGCCGCTTCTTGCCAGGAAAGAAGACGGTCCTTGGGCTCGAGCTTGGTGTAAAACTCGAGCACGGGGTGCGCAAACCAACCGCCGTTAGGTGGAACCTTCACTCCCAGCTCTTGTTCATAGGACGGGTCGTTCTTGAGGCGCTCGGCTAACGACGAGCCTTGCGGCATGCCGAAGCGAAAGACGATCTCGAGCGGAATCAGGCGGCGCGCCGCTGGTTCCATGGCAGTTTGCGCTTGTCCTTCGTTATACAGGTAGAGCGTATGGTTGAAGATATTTTGTAAACGCGGTCTGTCGACACGTGCCGCCAGGACCTCCATGAACAACGGTTCGGGCGAGCGCACGGCGCCGATCAGATCGGAGATGCGCCCTTCTCGATGCGTGAGCGAGCGGAAATGATTGGGCAGTCCTACGTGCACGAGTCCTTGCGGTCCGCTGAATACAGCTTGCGAAAAAAGCTCGTTCAGCCAGGCACGATTGAACTTTGCCAGATGCGGCGAATCGGGAAGAGTGCGCCACAGCTCAGCTTTGGAAAGACGATCGAAGATGTAGGCGCCGATAACCGCAAGAGCGCGACCTTTATTGGCGATCTGGTCGGGCATTTTGCCCCAATCGAACACCGAGTAATCGTCGGTAAACTCGAACCAGAGACGATCAGTTTTAGCCGGCGATTGCCAGACGCGTTTGACAGAACCCTCGTATACGAGCTGCAGCGGCTGTGTGGCAGGGTCGGAGCCATGAGTGTATTGCATCAGCTATCCTTCCGTGACGGAGAGAGTTCGCGATCTTTTTGCCGCTCCTTGCCGAAGCTTTTCCCCGACTCGATCGACGTCGGATAGTTTCCTGTCAAACAGCCGGTGCAGAGTGATTTCTGTTTGAGCGCTGATTGCAACCCTTCTACGGTCTGGAAGATGACTTTGTCGCATCCCAACTCTGCGGCGATCTCCGCATCAGTGCGATTGTGCGCGGCGAGCTCCTCCGCGTGCGGAAAATCGATACCGTAATAGCAGGGGTGCGCGATCTGTGGGCAAGACGACACGAGAATGACCTCGCGCGCGCCGGCTTGACGCACCAGTTTGACGATCTGTTTGGCAGTGTTGCCGCGCACGATACTGTCATCGACGATGAGACAGCTCTTGCCCTCGAACTCCGAGGCGATGGGGAAAAGTTTGCGTCTGATCGCCTCTTGCCGCGACTGTTGTCCGTCCAGAATGAAAGTGCGATTGACGTAGCGGTTTTTGATCAGCAACTCACGAAACGGCAATCCGAGCGTCTCTGCTAAAGCCACTGCGGCGATGCGACTGGTCTCGGGGACGGGCACCACGACGTCAGCTTCCACTCCTTCTTCGAGCACGCGATCGGCCAGCAAAAATCCCAGGCTAAATCGCGCATCGTAAACAGGGGTGCCACTCATTTGCGATTCGACGCGAGCGAAATAGACCCACTCGAACATGCACGGCGCGAACGATTGCTGGCGCAACACCTGGCGATCGACTTTGCCCTTCTTGTCGATAAAGATCGCTTCTCCTGCAGCAATCTCTCCCACTTCCTCATAACCGAGAAAGTTGAGTGCTACCGATTCACTTGCCAGGCAGAACGCTTGTTCACCGTCCTCCGTCTGCTTCTTTCCATATACAAGCGGACGGATGCCATTAGGGTCGCGAAAACCAAAAATGTCGCCGTCCTTGGTGACGCCGGCGACGGCGTAGCTGCCGACGAGGACGCTCATGCACTTCTTGATCGAATCAAAAACGTTGTCGGCATTGAGCTCTTTATCGGCCAGATGATTGCCCAACAGGCGCAGAATGAGCTCCGAATCCGACTGCAGCTTGCTTTCGAGAAACAGATCTTGGCGTAAATGATAAAAATTGACGATATTGCCGTTGTGCCCAATGCCTATGCCGAGCTGATAATCGAGAAACGGTTGCAAGAGATTGGGGTCGTCACGTCCGATGGTGGCATAGCGCGAGTGACCGAGGGAAGCTGTTCCTTTCAGGTTTTTGAAGGTGCGCTCGGAGAAAACGTTATCGACTAGCCCGCTTCCCTTCTGCAACTGAAAGCCGCCCGGGCGCTTCGCATCTACCGAGAGAATGCCGGCTCCGTCCTGCCCGCGATGCTGCAGATTCATCAGACCAACGAAAACTTCGAAGGCCGAGTCTACTGTCCCAGATACCGCAATCAGCCCGCACATATCAACTGCTACGCTCCGTCGCTGCCGACTTGGAGTCGTCGGCGCCGGTTACTGTCATTACATGACGCGTCAAGAGAGTAACCTGCAATGAACTGCCCATAGCTCTTAGATTACGGTACTGGCAGGTGATAATGCCTAAAAAGTCACCAATTCTAAAGCTTGGTTAGTGGTTCATCTCTTCAGCCGCAAGCGCGTCCGCTATTGCCGCCAGATCTATGCGAATGGCCGCCACATCCGGGTGTTCCAACCCGAGTGTATGCTCTCGTATGAACAAGAGCCGCTGCAGAAGCTTCTGCGCTTCGCCGTATTTGTGGCTTGTCCGATAAAGCACCGCCAGCTTGTTGACAGTATCTGCCACCTGGGCGTGGCTGGGACCATGAGTATATTCCAGAATGTATAAACCGCGCAGATAGAGCTTCTCCGCCTTTCTGAACGCCTGGCGCCGGTTGTACAAATCGGCTAAATCACACAGCGTCGGCGCCGTCTCCGGGTTGAAATATTCAGCGAAGTTGCCCATGATCGCCAGTGCGCGCTCCATCATTGGCTCGGCGTCGGCGTATTGCCCGGCGCCCGTTTTAATTAAAGCGAGCTGCCGCAAGGCAGAACCGACGGCAGGATGCCATGTATTCAACTCGCTTTCGCCCTTGGCCAGCGCCTGTTGCGCCAGGAGCTCTGCCTCTCTTGCCTTTCCTTGCTTCTCCAGCACACGTGAAAGATCGAGCAAAGTATCGCAAAGATCAGGGTGCTCCAGGCCAAAAAACCGCTCCTGGGCGGGCAGTGCTCGCTTGAGCCGCAGCGCCGCTCTTTTATATTCGCCTTGAATGAAGTAAACGTTGGCGAGCGCGACATGAACTCTCGATGCCTGCAGGCTTTCCGTGCCAAAGGACTGACGACAAGCAGAGAGGGCATGCTTAAAAGTTCGCTCCGCCTTTATGAGCTCGCCGCGCTGCTGGTAATGCAAAGCGAGCAGAGAATAAACGTACGCTACCTCCGGATGATCCTCGCCCAGGGTCTGCCGCGCCACCCGCAAAGCTTGCCGGTAGAGGTTTTCGACGCCCATATGGTCGCCGATTTTTTTCAGCAATTCCGCTTTGCGCAGAAGTTCGTTCGGGCTCTGGCTCGTAGACATGCGTGATTCGCTCCGCCGCCATTTCGATTGTACCGCTAGACAGCCACTCTTGAGAGGGAGTACTGTTCTTTTGATGAGTGAAACAGACAGCAATCAACGGATGGCAACGCTGAAATCCGCGGCGCAGGGCGGTGATCCACGCGCGCAACTGCAATTGGCTTTCGCCTACATTAAAGGTGCTGGCCTAGAGAAAAATCTGGAAAGTGCCGCCAACTGGTATCTGGCAGCTGCGCGCCAGGGCTCTCTTGTGGCTCAGTACAACCTGGCCGATATGTACCTGCACGGGCACGGCGTTTCAAAAGATCTGCTCCAGGCTCGCCACTGGTTTGAGAAAGCGGCCCAGCAGGGTGATGCTGACGCCCAATTTAATCTGGCCCTTCTTTTTCAGGGTAGTGGCGATGAAGCTGAGGCAAAACGCTGGTTGACACTGGCTGCCGAAAACGGCTCAGGACGGGCGCAATACGACCTCGCCTGCATCTACTTAAATAGCCGTGATCTGGAGCAAGCGCGCCTCTGGTTTGCCCGTGCCGCCGACCAGGGTATCCGTCGTGCTCGAGAGCGCCTGGCCGAATCGATATAAGAGCGCCCATAACCAGGCGGTTTCACATCGAATTGGCGACGCTCATTGAGGCGCGACGGTTATCGAAAGCCTACTGCCATCAGGCATCATCTTCTCGACCGTGTAGTTTGCATGACGTTTGGCAAAATCGGCTTGCACTTTCTGCCACAGTGGAGCATTAAGAAAAAGAGTGAAGGGCGGGGTGAAATGACGATCCTCACTGCCTTTGGACATCTGGGTCATCAGCTTCTGCGGCGAGATGACAATCAGGCGGTCCTGCAAATCGTTGCGGTCGGCAAAACCCCACCACTGCCCATCATCTCCCCAATCGAAGTATTTATACTTATCTTCGTCGCAGGCCAAGACAACATTCCAGTTCGGCCGGGGTAAGAGCTTTTCGATATGGCGATAAGTACTGCTGACGATGTCGCCGACAGTAATACTGTCGTGATAAAACTTCCAGATGCTTTGCAAATTCAAAACGATCATTACAGCAAGAATGGTGGCAAAACAGCCGCTCTCAAATTTGCTCCGTCTGGTGCCGCGGGTCACACCGAACGCACGCAACTTCATGGCGCCCGCGGTGAGCAGCCTACTTGTGCCAACCAGACCATGAACCGCAAGATAAGCCACGAACGGCAAGAAGATCGTCATTCTGGTAAAGCTGGGCGCGAACGTGATAACAAAAGCGAACATCAACCAGAGCGAGATGAATGAGCCGATGCACAGTATGTCTGCCTGCCGGTGCTCGATTCGTCGATACCAACTGAACAAGAGATAGGCAATACCGATCCAAATCATGATGCCGGTTATGGGATCGACAAATCCGTATCCGTCGTTTATGTAGATATTGCTGTGATCGTGTATCGGATAGTTGAAAGCCAACAGACCCTGCCTGATGTTCGTCATTACTCCATCAAACTCTGTGGGCGCCCATACCTGAACCATTTGCACCTGGCGTCCTTCAGGGAGAAAGAGAAATTGACCGCGTTGATACTCGAAATTTTCCTTCGGTGTAAGGTGAATTGACCAGAGCATCGGGAATGTCACTAGGAAAAAGCCGATCAGCACCGGAATGAGAGATTTGGCCCAGCTTTTCCAGCTCCTGAATGCCCAGCGATTGAGCAGGTAGGCGAGCATGAATAAGAAGAAAATGACGCGCGCCGGCGGATGAATGTACCAGGAAAGTCCGGCCGCCGCTCCACCGAGATAGAGGAGGTATGGGCATTTTCGCAGCATGCCGCGAAACAGCACTGCCAGGGAGACAACTTCCACGAGGGGGCTGGTGGTGTTTTGAGAAACCAGCCGCGAGATGGACAAGAAAGAATGATTGAGACCAAACAGTAGTGTGGCGGGCAGAGCCAACTTCCGCTCGAGCAGAAGAGAACGAAAGAAAAGAAACGAGCAAACGACGGCAGCAACTCCGAAGGTAGCGTGCACCGTGCGCAGGTGTTCGACGGTGATTCCGCCCTGTAGATTCGCCAGAGTGCCAAAAAGAACATGCACGAATGCAGGAAATGCAAAGTAGGTGCTGGTGCCCAATATGTTGATTCCGGGCTGCTTAAAACACATGTCGCGGATCTGATCGCGGATGATGATCTCATCGGTGTTCATCTGCCAGGGATAACTGAATGGAAAGGACAGATAAATGACACCGAAAACGAGCGCCAGTGCGAGTATGAATTTGTTGTCGGCCGGCTCCAATGCAGGCGCAATGTTGGTCTGTCGACGACGATATCGACGCATATGCAAAGAGAGCAGTACGATTCCGGACAACCAGCCGAGGAAAAACCACCAGGAGAAGCCCGAAGTCACGTAATAACCGAAGGAGGCTAAAAGAATCGCGATGCTGGCGTAAAGGGCATAGGGTCGCGAACTGTCGACCACTGTAGGCACCGACTCCTCTTCTTCCTCCAGGATCGGCTTCTTTTCATGCCTTGGTTTGCTATCTGGTTGAGGTGCCGGATTGGGCGGTGCCGGCTTGTCGGGGCCCATATGCAAAGCCAGGATGGGAATTAAAACGAGCCACGCTCCCACCATGAAGAGGACAATGTTGCCTGCTAACAGGGCGCTCGCCCAAAGCAGCGTCATTGCTGCGACGGTAAACCAGAGAATTTTTCGTTTCATTTCTGCAGTACCGTTGGTGGGTTTGTCGGCTCGAGTCGGCGACTCTTATCTAAGCATAATTAGCGCCATCCGTTCAGAGTTGATTTTGGGCATCAGAGAAATGAGCGATTGCATATACAAGTGGCTACTTTGCGTTTCATCGAAGCAATCGGATGTAGTATTCTGTTCATTTCAAGAATATTGATCGGAGTAATCCATGGATCCGCAAATCGCTGAGCGCATCGCTAAAGCGCTGGAGCAAATAGTCGAAAAGCTGTCAACGATTGAGACGAAGATCGAAGAACTCGCATACGAAGTGCAGGCACAAGGCAGCCTGATCTGCGATGCGATCTCTCCAACGATTGAAGAGTGTGACAACTGAGATTTAATTCGAGAAACTTTCGTAGTATCTAGTGCGTCCTCGCCCAAGTTGGCTCTGCGTCAGCCCATTTATTGACGCCAATGCTGACTGGTACATAAATCTGCGGTCGAGTCAGTGCCGCGGAGAGCGGAGAGGTGTTACTAATGTTATACAGAGTCTGCGCCAACTGCCATTTCCGAATAGCGCCTCATACTGGTGCTTGCCAGACCTGCGGCACTCGCGCAACGCGGCGCACCGAGCTTGTCAATATTGTCGATGAGACCTATGCGAAGAGTCGCCTGCAAAGAACTCTCGAGCGAGCGCTGGAGGGGTTGCGCAATGATGCAGTTGAAACCCGCGACAGTGTGGCGCGTGCCTGCAAAAAGTTGATGCTGCTCATTCGCGGCAGTGTGGATGCCCCACGAACGCAGCGTCATCAAGCACGCGTGCCCGTTCGCAAGTAGCGGCGCAAACACCACGGTATAATTTCGACACCAAGCTGGAGCCGATCCGTGGACAATCGTGATGACAAGGGTTTTGAAAACGCATGGTTTAGCCCGTACGCAATTAAAGAGTCAGGGGCGAACACGACCGAGTCGAGGTCCGCATCAGAAGCGCTTTCTGACGTTCGCGACTTCGCCTACACTGCCTTCGACCGTCTGGATAATAACAAAAACGGGTTTATTGAGCTGTCCGAACTTTCGTCGGCGTTGCATGACACGTCCTTGAGCGAGCGGGAGAAATCGTTCGTTTCGTTTCTCCTCAACAATCACGATCAGATCGCGAAGTCGTTCAACGAGGGCAGTGCAAACAATCAGGGTATCTCACGCCCGGACCTGGAAGCATATTTCAAGCTCGTGCTGAGCCTTTTGGATTAGTCTTTTGCCTTGTTGCGCAGGACACGGTCGAAAAATTCCATCGTACTGTTGAATGTGTCGTCCGAAGCAAAACCGTGACCGCCACCGTGGATGGTGATCATCTGCGAGTCGACACCGGCATCTTGCAACGCTTTGTAGAACTCCTGCGCCTGCGGATACGGCACGGTATTGTCTTTATCTCCGTGCAAGATCAAAATCGGCGGGCAATCTTTTGTTACGTGGTATACCGGGCTGGCCATCTTTGCCAGAGCCTCATGCTCTTTGGCCGGACCGCCCAGCAGCTTATCCACGAAGTTGCCGGGTTTTTTCAAACCGACGTCATTCTCCGCACCGGCTTGATCCGCCATTGTGAGCAAATCAGTAGGTCCGCACCAGTCGCAAACAGCTTGTACGTTGCTTGAAGCTTTTGCATTGCCTTTGTCGCCTTCTTCCTCTTTGTCACCGTTGGTGGTGCCAAGCAAGGCAACAAGATGTCCGCCCGCGGACGATCCCCATACACCGATCTTTTTGGCATCATAACCGTATTTTTTGCTGTTGGCTCTAAGCCAACGGATAGCGGCTTTGCAATCGAAGATCTGCGCAGGGAAGATTGCTTGGTCGGTGAGCCGATAATTGATCGATGCCAGTGCAACGTGGCGCTGCAAGATCACATCTGTCGGACAATCCTTCTTGTCGCCACTGACCCAACCGCCACCATGAATGAATACGATAAGAGGCTCGCCCTTCTTGCCTTTGGGCACGTATAAGTCCAGCGTCTGCGCTTTCAATCTGCTTTTCGGTATGTAAATGATGTCCTGGTATGCAGTGAACGGCGGCGTCACTGCCACTGGTTTTGCCGGTGGCGGGTTGTCCGCTTTTTTCTTGCTGTCATTTTCGGCTGAGGCGCAGCCGCAAAGAAGTGATACCGCCATGATAGATAATGCAGTCAGCATGCGGCTTCGCCAGGGTCGGCTCCGCGGGCGCGTCCAATTGTCCCAGCGACCGCTCCCTTGGTTGGACATATGCACCGGGAATCCTCCTATATATCTGACATGATTAGCGTGCCAAGATTATAGGATGTTGCAGCGGCAATGCGCCGTTTTATTCTTCAGCAGCGCAACAAATTTGATTCTCACCGCGCTCGAGCGCCGTATCGGCACCCACATCGGCGATTGCGATGAGTGATTCAATGTCGGTGCAGCCATGGGCTACGCTGACAAAACCGATCGACGCAGGAACAACGGTTTGTGATTGCGCATGCAGTGAAAGCGCCTTGAAAGACAGTCGTATATGCTCGGCCAACAGTCGCGCGTCTTCCGGACTGCGTTCTGGGCAGACTACGATGAAACGACTATCGGAATAGCGCCCAACAAGTTCAACCGGAGAGCACGTCTCTTGCAGCCGAATGGCTGCAGCAGACAATGCCAGGCTGTACGCGACCAGTCCAAACGACAGTTCGATGGTCTTCAGTCCGTTCAGTTCGACCATCAGCACGCTCAGATGCCGATTGTAATGTTGTGAGCGATTGAGCTCATGCTGCAACATACGCATGATCGATCGCAAGTTGAAGGTCATGGTGGCGCTATCGAAAACCGCCTTGCGCTCCAGCTCTTCCGCGGTTGGCTGTGTCGGCGCGTTTGGCAGGGGAGCTTGATACGCCGTCGGCGGAGGTCCTTCACGATAACTGTGTTGAACCTCTGGTTGTGCCTGAGATTGTTGCTGAGCCGCCTGTTGTTGCTGTTGTTGTTGCAATGCCGCCATACGCAAGTAAGTCTGGCTCAGGCTCTGGCTCGCCGATTGCTGAGCTGCCGGCATCGCCGCACGCATATTTGCCGCCGTGTTGCGCAGCTGGTCTGCGCGGCGATTGAAAACGTTGTCTTTGTGCAGGGGAGGCCGTTTGTCGTCGGTCCATGGGTCTTCTTTTGGCATGCTCAACTTCTCGGCGTGAAAAACTCCAATTCCACTATACCCTGAATTCGCCTGGCGATATCTCTCCTTAAACGGATCGCTGGCGTTGTCCAGAACCGTCGCCAGCCCCCCTTTTGGGGTAGCGGCGTATCAGCTCGCATTTGCATTAGCCTCGCTTCTAACTCGATTGAGAGACGCAGCTCTGGCAAATTTGCAGCTTAAATTCTTGATAACAAAATCTGGTCGCACGACAGGCGGCGCACCAGGGTCTGAGCCAAGAGTGCAATCGACCGACGTTCTAGAAGACGTCTTTAGCCATTTTTTTAAAACCGTGCCCGACACTTTTCACTCCGCTTACCGTTCCGTGGCCGATGGATTTGCCTGCGTTGACAGTGCCGTGAGCGACGTCTTTGGCGCCGCGGGTGGTGCCGTGCGCGACATCTTTCGCACCGCGTTCGGTCTTCTTCGCTACTCGTTTAGTAGTGCCGGCTTCAGCCGCTATGGACTGGGTGAGAAATATCGATAACAGTGCTATAGCAACTAGCAGTTTATTCATGGCAGCATCCTCTGCTCACACGATACGAGATCATGAGGACGCGGTCAAGGTTGCGGATGTTTCCGCTCTTGCTATCGATACCCCGATGGCAGGCTTTCCGGCACGCAGAGATAACAGTAAATTTTGCGCTGCTCAGTATCGTATCCTACAGGATCTCCACGCGACTGTTCGCTGCGGCAGCCGGCGCAAGTGCCTCGATAAGTTGCGAGGATGCAGACAACGGGCAGGCGCACCTGACTTTTTATGAACATGCGCCGCACCACATGATCATTTTTCGACTGCAGGCGCAGCCGCTCGCGTATATCGCGAAGCTCTTCGACGAGACGCTCGTTTGCCTGCCCCGGCAAAGCCTTCAGGCGGCTCATCTGATCGATTAGCTCCTGTGCTTCGTGTGATGCGACCACCTCCAATGTCGAGGCAAGGGGACGAGTTTGCTTTTTCCCACAGACAATGCACATGCTCTGTCTTAGTACTGTGTCGAAACAGATCATATCGCCGGCGCTGATGCGAGTGCCGCACCTGCAATTACCGCTGTATCTGGCTTTCATATATCGGGGTTTCGCCACAATGTCTTTGGCTGCTGGTCTTGTTCTTTGCATAGTCACATCCATGGAAATGCCGCACCGGGCGAAGTAGAAATTTGCAGCGCTGCGCTCAGCACGGCTCACTCGCCGGATCTACATTTATTCGCTCCGTCGCTCGGTCCCCTCGAATTACATTTATGCGCTCCGTCGGCTTCGTTCCTCGCCTCCTCCGCGCTGAACGCTCCACTTCGCACGGCTCACTCGCCGCGCTCCGTTACGCTAACTAAGCTGCGCTCCGCACGCCTCACTCGGCGCGCGTTGCTTCGCTGACTTGAAAGTGATTCCGGGTGTCACTGACTCTCAGTGACAAATCGAGCTTAAGCCCTGGATGGAGAGCTGTGAATGTGTAATTGCACAGTATGGCAACTTATTTTAGAAGCTGTTGCAGATCACGCCTGAGAAGCGCCGCTGTCTGATAGCGCTCTTCCGGAAATTTTTTCAGGGCTTTCATGATCACATCTTGCACGTTGAGAGGAATCAGGGCTCCCGGACATGCCTGTGCAGGTGGTTGCGGATTCATGCTCAAATGCAGTGACATCGTTTGCATGGCGTCGGGGCCCAGAATCGGCAGAACGCCAGTGACCACCGCATACATGAGGCAGCCGAATGAATAAATGTCCGAGCGCGCATCGATAGTTCGACCGCCCATGCATTGCTCCGGGCTCATGTAGGCTGGGGTTCCCAGGACTTCTCCGCTCTGACTCACCCTCATGCCGGAAATTCCGTGAAACCGTTTTGCCAAACCGAAATCCACTAGCTTTGCCAGGTCCTCGCCATTTTCAGCCTTCTGAATAATTACATTTTCGGGTTTGATGTCGCTGTGCATGATGTTTTTGCTGTGTGCGTGAGAAAGCGCATCGGCAATCTGTACGAAAATCTTCAGGGCGCGCTTTAGAGGTAGCCGCCCTTCGCGGTCCAGGGTGTTCTGCAGATTCTCGCCTTCCAAATAATCCATGACGAAGTAGGCATAACCGAAGTCAGTGAGCCCGAAATCGTGCACAGTAACAATGTTGGTGTGTTCCAGCGAGCTGACTGATTGCGCCTCGGAGCTAAAACGGTCGAAGGCAGTGTCGTCGTTAATCATGTCTTCGAAGAGAAGCTTTACGGCGACTGGAATTGCTGAATCGAATTGCGCAGCCTTGTACACGATGCCGAGAGCACCGCGACCTATTTCAGAGAGGATTTGATAGCGCTCGTCTAGGACGAGACCCACTAACGGGTCCAAGCGTGATTCTCCTTTGGCGCCCAGCCCTATCTGTTTTCTACCAACTGGAAGCGCTCTTTAAAAGTGTATGAGCAACTTTTCGGCAAATTGGGGTGGGCTAAATCCAGCGAGCAAATAGCCGAGAACGAGCATGGCGTTTAAGGATTTGTTCGATTGGCACGGCGTTTTCCGGATTACTACCTGTTCTCCCGATTGGTGCCCGTCAGGCATACGACTACCATCTCGGTTTATCCGCTAGAGACACATATGACAGAGACAGATAACGTTTGGCGTGCCAACTCGCCGTCATTCATGGTTTCGGAGCTTTCTCAGGAGAGCGGCCCTGATGCCTGGGGGCAGCCGCAGCTTGTTAAAGCCGCCAGTCCGGCGGTCGTGAAGTTCGACCATGGGGTGCAGTTTGTCAAATCGGGGCATGTCGAGGCTGCCGGCGATGCGCTCATCGTGGCCAGCGGCAACGCGGTAGTTGATGCGCATGGTGGGGCAATCGTGCAAGCGACTGATAATGCCAGGGTGAGCGCAGCGGACGACCTGGTGGTTGTTGCTCGTGGACATGCGATGGTGAAGGTTCTGGCGATATCTCCATCGAGGCGCACGACGATGCGCGCGTTTTGGTCGGCGCCGGCGACAAATAGGCATTGCTGCATCAAATAGGTGCCTGGTAGGGCACTAGAAGAATCGGAATTTGGTAGCCCAGTGGGCACCACCTTGGTCATGTGGCCCAGACGTGCCTGGCAGGATGCCAGAGTCGTCGATTTTTGGCCGCCTGCTGGGCACTCTCCTAATTCGACTGCAATTCATGGAGGCTGGAAACCCTCCGCAGCTGGGCGTTGGGCCGATGTAAGGATAATTTTGACGCCTTCTTTACGCTGCCCCGCGGTTAGATAACAGCACAAGGGACTGCGACCCGAGGAGGATTTGAAAAATGGACACGACGAGTTATCTGAGCCAGTTCAAGCAAGCATCCGAGACGCAAGTGCACGCCAACAAGCATCATGATGCTTTCTGTGAATGGACCGAGATTGACTGGGCAGGGCTTCTCTGGGAAGTCGATGAAATCACAGCCGGAACCTCGATCGTCAAACTGACCAACAATATGGACCCCGACCTGTTGCTGCGTGTCGCCGACAGCCCGTTCTGCAGCGCTCGCACTCTTACCGCTCTCGCGTTCAACAACTCAGTCGAAGTGCGTTGCGCCGTCGCAGACAATCACAAGACACCGCTCTCGGCGCTCATGATGTTGGCTGAGGATGAATCTGACGATGTGCGCTATCAGTTAGCGGAAAACCACAACATTCCCGACAGAGTGCTCGGTGTGCTCGCTGAAGATGCCAATCCTTATGTCGCATCGCGTGCCGAAGCAACCCTGCAACGCAAACAAGAAGAGTACATAAGAATGGCTGCCTGAAATCTTTACCCCAACCTTGATGGAAAATAAGTTTCAAATTATCCCCCACAAAACAGCGATCGACATTCATTGAGAACCAATACACAGACAAGATGAAACCTTCGAAATTCGCGAAGCATGCGAGATACGCTCACAACCATTCAATAATCCGCGAGCAACCGCAAGGAGACGTGAAAACTAAACAATGCTCTGACCACTATTGAAACTTGCTAAATACCGCACACACAGCGGATGACGCTCACCAACCATCAATCATCCGCTCAGGCAACCAAAAGGAGACGCGAAATATAGAGCAATGTCTCTGAACACTCTTGAGACTAGACCAACATTCAACACAGCGGATGACGCTCAACACCCATCAATCATCCGCGCAGGCAACTAAAAGGAGACGCGAAATATAGAGCAATTCCCTAAACACTATTGAGACTAGACCAACACCCAGAAGGATGCTCTCACAAAACAAATGCAGCATCCGTAGAAATGGAATCCCGGAAAAGGTAATGTAAGGAAGGAGGCGATGAGTATAGATTGATTCGAGGACCGTACGATACCCGATGCCCATTCGACCTGGTTGATAAAACCAGGTCGGTCTCTTGAGAAGGCTTATGGCGGACCTGATTTCGAATTCGAGCACGGAAGAGCTGGCGCAGGCGATCGATCGCAGCAGGCAGTTTGCCTGGCGTGATTATGTCAAGGTAGCTGGTATCGTCTGCCTTTGCACCCTGGTGGCGCTGCCGGTGGCATCTTATCTGCACAGGCGCAACTTGGAGCTGATCTATTTATTGGGGATCGTCTTCGCTGCTTCGACTAGTTCGCGAGGAGCGGCGATTTTCGGCAGTGTGCTCAGTGTTTTCGTCTACGATTACCTTTTCATCCCTCCGATTTTTGCGTTCACCCCATCGCACGAGTATGTGTTTACAGTGGGAGCAATGGCGGTGGTGAGTTTGCTGGTCAGCTCCATGTCATCACGGTTGAGAGAAGCTGCGACGGACGCTGCCAAACGCGAAACACGAGAGCGCACCATTAATAGATTCGTGCGGTCGATATCCAGCACTCGTACTTTGGCGGGTTTGTCGGAGGTGGGGGCAGAACAGATTAAACATGCGCTCGGATGGCGCAGTGTCATCTGCCTGTGCAAGCCGGATTCGTCCGAGCTGTTGCTCAATAAGCAGTTGTCTGCGGTCGAGCAAAAAGTGGCGGAGAAAGTGCAAGCCGAGAGAACCACCGTGTACGATGGTAATGATGCATGCTATATGCCGCTGGTCTCAGGCGGAAAATCGCTGGGCGTATTAGTGATTTTTCCGCTCAAGCAGAAGAGCCCATGGACTGGATCTCGCACTCTACTAGCGCGCGCATTTGTAGAGCAGCTCGCTTTTGGAATTGAGCGTGCCAGCAGTTTGGAGACAACTGAGAAGGCAAAACTCCAGGTCGAAGGTATGAAGATTCGCAATGCTCTTCTGAGTTCAGTTTCGCATGATTTGCGCACGCCACTAGCGAGCATCATGGGCGCAGCGTCCAGCATTCTGGCTGATACTGGGCATGAGCAGAGCACCGAAAACAAAGAGTTGCTTGCGTCGATTCAAAATGAAGCCGATCGTTTGAATAAGTTTCTCAAAAATCTTCTCGATATGACGCGCATCGAATCCGGTGCAGTTAGGCTGAAAAAAGAGTGGCAGGGAGTTGATGAATCTGTTGGCGTCGCGCTTTATCGTTTGAGAAAGCAGCTGGAACCATTTCACATTGTCACGAAAATGCCACCCGATCTGCCGCTGGCTTTGTACGACGAGCAGCTGATCGATCAAGTTTTGTTCAATCTGCTCGACAATGCTGCGAAATATGCACCGCCGGGAAGCGAGATCAGCGTGTCGGGCAAAGTCGAGGATGATGGAAGCATCACGATGAAGGTTTCCAATATCGGCTGTACGTTGGCTCCCGGAGCGGAAGCACGTATGTTCGACAAGTTCTATCGAGGAGATGCCAACGTGGCGCAGTATGGAGCCGGGCTGGGGCTGACTATCTGTCGGGGCATCATGCAGGCGCACGGTGGGCAGCTATGGGCGGAGCGCTTTGGCGCCGACAGCATATCCATCTGTTTCACCATTCCCAATCAAGGGAAACCGCCCGAGATCGAAGAGGAGAAGTTGATTGAGGAAGTCAATAACGGATCTGATTCCATTAATACGGCGGAAAAGGAGCTGGTCCCCGAAATTAATACAGGGGAAACGAAGAAAGCAGAATAATATCGATACAGTCGTTGTTGCGGTTTTGAGAAGGTTGGTACGGCAATGCCCGAGCCGAAGGTGAAGATCCTAGTTATCGAAGACGAGCCGGAGATTCGCCGTTTTTTGCGTGTCAGTCTCACGAATAACGGATACGAGGCGCTGGAAGCCACCAAAGGCGAAGAAGGCATCAAGCTCGCTGCCAGTTCTAAACCGCAAGTTGTGATTCTCGACCTGGGCTTGCCTGATATGGATGGCACCGAAGTGGCGAAGAAACTGCGTGAGTGGAGCGATGTTCCGATCATTGTGCTGTCGGCACGCGATGGAGAGAATGATAAAGTCAATCTGCTTTCCGTCGGTGCTGATGACTATTTGACGAAGCCATTCGGTGTTCCTGAATTGTTGGCGCGCATAAATGTAGCTTTGCGGCACGCATCTAAAATGAATGTGCAAGAAGAACCGGTCTTCACCGCGGGCGATATCAAGGTCGATATGTCTACGAGGATTGTCACCGTCAAAGGTGAAGATGTGCACCTGACGCCGAATGAATATAACTTGCTTTTGATCCTTGTGAAAAACTGCGGCAAGCTTGTTCAGCAGCAACAATTGCTGCGCGACGTCTGGGGACCGGGTTATGCCAAAGAAGGGCATTACCTGCGAGTCTACATGGGACAGTTGCGCCGCAAGCTCGAAGTCGACCCTGCCAATCCTCGCTATCTAATCACTGAGCCGGGATTGGGTTATCGATTCAAGATGGATTGACTTGGTTGTCAAATCGAGTCGATCGAAATCGCCAGTGAGATTTTGGTAGCCCATCAGAAATCGACGAAAAGTTATCCTCACAGGAATACGATGGGCTGGTATGGGCGCCCATTCGTGGCAGGCAATAGAAATCGACGAAAAAGTTATCCTCACAGGAATACGATGGGCTAGTGTGCGCGACCATTCGTGGCAGGCAATAAAAATCGACGAAAAAGTTATCGTCACAGGAATACGATGGGCTAGTGTGGGCGCCCATTCGTGGCAGGCAATAAAAATCGACGAAAAAGTTATCCTCACAGGAATACGATGGGCCGGTGCGGGCGCCCATTCGTAGCAGGCAATAGAAATCGACGAAAAAGTTACTATCACAGGAATGGGGTGGGCTGGTGGCGAAGCCTATTCGTGGCAGGCAATAGAAACCTTAAACACAAAGTTGAAGGGGTGCCCAGTAGATGGCCAGTAACGCAAGATTTTTGGTAGCCCCAGGGGCACCTTTAAATGTGAGGTTGAAACGGTGCACATCCGTCCGCGCCTAAGGACTGCATTTGAAACGCACGGTGGGACAGGCTTGCTGCCGCCGGTGCCGATGGACTGCATTTGAAACGCACCGTAGGGGCGGCTTGCAGGCGCCCGTGCCGCAGGCTGCCCGTCTTTGCGGATGAGTTTTTAAATCACAAAAATCCATCTTCGATTTTTGGCACTTAAAAAGACAGACCCACGTCTGTCGCTTTCTGATAGATGAGTGTCACCCAAAGTCGACAAAGATTCCATTAAATAATGACGACTGCGATACTACAATCGTCTATTATGTATGAATGAAGCGACAGAATTGCACGAGGCGCGGGTGCCTTGTGAAGACTTAATTGGGAGTTTATAAGATGGCAAACCAAGCAGACAATCTCAACAACTTGCTGAAAGGCGAACTTTCGGCTGTACAAACATATTGTATGGCGCTGGACAAAGCGAAAACACCGAACGTAGTCGAAGTGCTCAGCGAAAACAAATGCTGCCACGAAAAACGCGTTGAAAAACTCAGTCAGCTGGTGCTTAACGCCGGCGGCGAGCCCGTAACCGAATCGGGAGCATGGGGCGCTTTCGCCAAGACGGTAGAAGCCGGCTCCGCCGTACTCGGTGAATCGCCAGCTATCGGCAGCTTGCAAGAAGGCGAAGACCACGGTATCGAACTTTACAAAGCTGAAATGAAGCACCTCGAACCAGGCACTCTCGCCATTGTCGAACAGGAACTGTTTCCTGCTCAGCAAAGAACACAGGAAGCCATCTCTAACCTCAAGCCAGACAAAGGCAACTAGAAATTAGCTGGACAACTCACTAGCGCCCTCGAACTTTCGAGGGCGCTTTTGTGTTGAGATCACGACACTGCGATCAGTCTATCCATTTATTGAATTTTTACCCTTTGCACGATAATCTACGAACGAAGTACAATCGCTTAATAATCGGTCTTCGTTGTTTATGGAACGCGATTGTTTAACTCTGCAATTCCACTATTGCTTGCAAAACTCGCTGCGGTCGCCGCGATAGTGATTTTCGGTAGTCAGCAATGTTTGCCGTGCTACGCCTACGATCGATACTATCTCATGACCACGAATGACACGTTGATCATTGGTCCAAATTTCATGAAGGCAGATCCCGCTAACAAAAAGGTTGATCCGCTGGATTTTGAGTCCAAAGCTTTGACGATTTTGCACAAGGCGATGGAGGAAAATCATCTCCCGTCTGACGCACGAATTCGAGTTTACTTTGATTGCGACGGAAAGATTGAACGGCTAGTTTTGATTCATGGAAAAATCGACGAGAAAGATCGAGCAACCTTAACGAAGCTCGTGGGTGTGAGTCCCGCTGGCCCTTTGCCAGCACCCGTTGGGCTGACGAAGCTTGTTTTGGACTTCGATATGTCTGAATTCAAATCCAAGCCCATGGTCGGCAATCTATGCATGCTTGGAGGCACAGGGGCACTTTTAGAACGCTTGGTTCAATTTGCTATTCAGGAGCGAAATGCTCAAAGCGTTCCACAGATTGAACAAGCGAAGCCAAAAACTGCTGCCGATACTCAGTTCAATACAGAACTCAAAAAAAATCTGGAC
The DNA here is from genome assembly GCA_036703195.1 of Planktothrix sp. GTDB lineage: Bacteria > Cyanobacteriota > Vampirovibrionia > Obscuribacterales > Obscuribacteraceae > DATNPN01. The sequence continues at coordinate 197,794 of DATNPN010000037.1, forward strand.
GCGCTCCAAGCTCCCAGCAAGATATTGCCTGGTGACCAACTGATAGTTGAACGAATTTTTGATACTCATCAAAAGTTACTCCACGCTCAGGGTGCGGAGATTCCCCCATTGCTAGCCGACCTTGCCAAGGCCGTGAGCCAATGTCCAATCTTCTTTGCTCATCAGGAAGATTCAGCACGAGAGCGCCTGCTTGCCGAAAATGTTGATGGACTCGCCGATTTATTCCTCGAAAGGTATTTTTATGATGAAAGCAATTGGGAAAATGTCGAAAACCTCATGAAGGATGCTTGCGAGCTGAAACTGAAGATGCTTGGATTCCAGGCAAATGATACCGGCAGATTGTGCAAGTTTCTTCAAATGGAAGGGCGAAACGATGAGGCGTGCGCTATCTACAAAACGTGGGTAGATCAAATCAAAAAATCGGGCGACATTGGGTCGCTCGACAATGTTGAGCAAGCATATGCGGATGCACTGCTACTAGCAGATGATGAGACTGGATCGAAGTCTGTGCTTGCCGAGATAGATACGCGCGTGCACAGCCGTGATGTCGCTGCTAAGAAGAAGGCGGAAGAGCAGCTATCTCAAGCACTAAAATTAGGTCCAACTGTAATGGCGGCAAGACTCAGGTTGTGTTATGCCTGCTACGCGGCGGATGATGTCGAAGGCGCTCGCGGTCAAATACAGGAAATTATTGCCGAACTAGCGGACCCAAGACAAGCATCTGATCTCGTTTTTTCTGGCTCAGCATTATCGGGGCTGGTTCGCATTATCGACCAGCGCGGTTCTGCTCGTGACGTCGAGTTGTTGACACAGATTTTCGTGGCGCTCAGCATGTTGCCGAATAGCCGAACCATTTCGTTTCGACTGGCCAACATTTCGATAGTCCCCGAAACCCAAAATGCTTTGCAAATCAAGCGGACGATCATTGACGCTGTGCTTGCTGCAAATGAGGCTCGATCCCGTTTTGAAGTGCGCCCGTGGTTGGTGGCCGAAGCTGATTGCTGTGAGAGGTTAAAGGAGTTTGACAAAGCTGCTGAGGTGAGAAAGAAGTTGTTGAATCTTCAACAAAGAGAGGCGCGTAATCTCCTCTGTGTCGCAAATCTTGAGGTGGTGGATGATTACATATCGGCTAAGGATCTTCCTGTTGCTCGAAAATATCTTGCACAAGCACTTCGCATTCCCTTATCGCCTTCAGGCAAGTTGGAACCTGTGAGTTATTCCACTGATGTCATTGGGCGCTTGCTCCAGGCAAGTACCGCATTTGCGAACGCTCACGATTTGGAATCAGCACAGCGCTGTGCGAGTTTCGCCTTCGACGCTCCAATCGAACTATGCTCCCAATCGCTTTTGATTCCATGTTTGAATCAGCTCGTTAGCGAATTTAAGTCTTATAACAGAATCAATGATGCGCTCAATATCGTTACTTTAGCCGTTAATCGGCTAGATCGCGAGTTGCCATCAAAGAATTGTGCTGACTGCCATGCACTTCTCGCCACGCTTTTTCTCGAAGCTGCTCATAGTCCAGGCTTCTCTCACGAGGCACCCCGGTATACTCGTGAATCAGTCGCACAATTCAAGCTGGCATTGGGCGTGTTTGACCAGCTGCCACAAAATTGGAAGATCGCAAAACGGATTGCGATTGAAGAGCGGAAGGACCAACTAATCAAATTCGGCATGCAACATGAGGCCGAGGCGCTCGACAAGGTCTCGATCCCCGCTGAGACTGTGAACTAGGGTTCGGACGGACATGAAAATTACCGGCGCTTGCGACCTTTTTCTTTTGGTCGCTCCTGTTTCAGAAGTTTCTCCAGGGCCGGTGCGAGAGATTTGTAGTCGTCGGTGGCGATGTAGGCACGTGCGCCTAACATACGGACGCCCATCGAGAGGGTTTCGTCCATCTCTTTTAAATCATCGGCGTCGGGTCCGCGAAAACAGATGAACGGCACTTTCTGCAAATAGAATCCCGTCTTTGCACGCTGCAGCAATCCAAGCACGTTCTCGTTTTCCTGCGCGACGTTGGCGACGACGGCGTCGAACTGTTCTTGCCCGAGTTTGCTCATCACCTCGTCGACAGTCTCGACAAAGATCGCTTCGTGCTTACCGAGACTCTTCTCGATCTGCTCTCTGTAAGTCGTATCGTCGTCATAAACCAGTAATTTCGCCATCGTCACACGTCCCAGGGGCTGACTACTATTACTTGCCACGGTGGAACAGTGTTTTATCCCTACCAGTTGTAGTTCCTGACGACGTCGGCGCGAGTCAGGTTTTCGCGTTGTCTGTCGGCTGCTACGGTTGATGGAACCTGATATTGCACTGCGTTGTAGTTTTCCCAGCTGTCGCGGCTCCAGCGTTTACCTGGACCGCGCCCCCAACGACCGTCTTCCGCTGGCAAATATGCATTCAGCGTTGGCGTCAGACTGTACGGCTGCACGGTCAAATTAGGGTCATATTGTCCAAACGGATTTGAATAGTACCGACTGAAAAACCGCTGTCGGGCGTTGGCTCTGTTCCATCCACTTGAACGGGAGCTTCCCACGGACCAACCGCTACTGCCACCGCCGTTGGACGATCCGGAGCTAAAATGGGCTCCGCCACCGCCACCTCCGCCGCCTCCAGAACTCGCGTGGGATACACCTGCCGTCATGGCAAAAGCCGGCATGCCGGACAAACTCATAAGACCTACGACCAAACTGACGATTTGAAAACGACGCAAATTAAACATGACGGTGCCCTCCAACGACTGCGAAGAGGAAGCAAACGGCATCGTTACGCGGTGCCTTTTTTGTTTCGATAAGTGGGGATGCGAAACCTTCTGCACCTACTTGACGACCAAGATGGGCTGATGTTCCAGCCGCCTGTTTTTGCGGATGAAACCTAAGGCAGATGGCCGATGCAATCGAGATTTCGTCGCAGTGCCTCCTTGATACGCGCCAGCTGTATAATCTCTCCTTGTGCGGAAGTGCAGGTGAATAATGACTGTAGTTGAAACTCAAATACGTGAATTAGAAGAACGCTTGGCCCAGGCTGACCGCGTTCCCGATCCAGAAGTATTCTCAACCTTGCTCGACGACCACTTCGTAATTGCTTTCGATGGAAAAATCTGTCAAGCCAAAGAGAACATCGTCGCTGCACATCAACCATCAACTGCGCAAAAATTCGACCGAGTCGAACTGCGCGACTTACAGATCGTCGATCATGGCAGTACCGCCGTTGTCACATGCATCGGAGAATTCGAGGGACCCACCGAGGCATTCGTTTTCAAGTTTATGCGCGTGTGGGCGAAAAAATCTGATGGCTGGAAAATCGTCGCAGGCGCGATGTATCCAGTCGAGCATTGCTAGAAGACATCAGTCGGTTAACTACCGTGGCAGTATTGTGAAAAGTCTGGGCGTATTCCGCGCTCAATCTGTTCAATCCAAAGGTTTCTCGTTTTGGCTTTGACCTTTCGCTCGCATTTATTGATGAATGCAATCACAGCTTGATCTTGTTCATCGTCCAATAACTCATAAGCAAGCTGAATTACTGGATAGAATTGGTAACCCTTTTTCATGATCGTTAGTTTTCGAACTGCGTCTGCTATGTTTCCTTTTCGAATATCAATCAATCCCAGGTAACTGTTTGCCCACTGTTCAAACACTGGCTCTTTGAATGCAGAAAGCTGATCGCAAAACTCAGAGACCTGTTCAAAATCCTCAAGGAATAATGCGCATTCTGCACCATAAATCAAATCAATCCATGGTGCGTGTGAGCCCATCTTGAGCGAGAGTTTGCACATTTTAACGGCTAATTTTGCGTATAACTCCTTGTAACTTGGAAGACAAGTTCCGAACTCAGAATAATAATGCACAGCTAGTCTGGCTGGCCAGAGTTCATTCGTCGGATCTAACTCCATGGCACTATTAAGACAACGCTCCCCAAGCCAGAAGTCCTTCCAGATCAAAAAAGATCCGGCGTTGCCATACACGGTTGCGTCTTCAGGATATTTTTGTCTGTGTTCGTACCAGATATCACGAGCTTGCGATAGCTGCTTTGGTGTACAGGAGCATCCTGCAATTTCAATTGTGTGCGCGAGATATCCCGTACATCCTGGTACTGTTCTTATGAGCCAGAGAATGCAATCGAAATAGCGTTTTTGGTTGGCTTTAGAATCATGTTTTTTCGGCGAGTAAAAGCCGATAAGCTTCATTGGAACATCATAGGGATCCTCTGTGTCCGGAAGCGACTCTAAAAGCAACAGTGCTTCCGCCTCGGTCAGTTTGGCGCCGAGTAGATAATTGTTGAATGCTCGCTGATCGTTTGGTTCCATCACCAAAACTTCCACCAGGGCTTTTCGGTTTTGCCAGCGAGTGTTGGTGCCATGGCTCTCGATGTGCGCATATACGTGAGGGCGACTTTTTCGAAATCGAGACGTAGATCCAGTACGTGATCAACTTGTGGATCATATGTTCGAAAACCACCTTCGTCTTCGAGAATCAGCAGGTAGTCCCAGACCTCGTGGAATACGGCGTTTGCTTCCCCGGCTAAGTGCCAATAGGGAACTGTCACATTCGCTGAGTCATCCGAAAGCGTGATTTGCAATCCAGTGCCAATCTCTTCCGGTTCGTCAAACTGAATGACTGTCGCTGATTTCTTCTCGCAGTCTTCTAAACTATTCTCTTTCGCCTTCGAGTGGCTTTCAGTCACGATCAATTTCGCATTGTGGTGTAGCAGCACATCGCGAATCTTTTTCTTGGCGAATTCTTTGGCTTCATCGTAAGGCGTGGCAGCCCCGGACACGACCCGAGCTTCTTCTTCCTGATGAAACTGCTCGAGCGCCCGAGTCAAATCCATCTCAGGCGCAGGACGAAACAATTCAAAGTCGTAGCTCATTTTGGGTCGGCAGTCCGTTAAAATCAGAGTTCTGACATTCTATCGCGCAATGACGTATCCACGACTTGAAAAGCAACTACAAAGTGAGCGCGCTGCTGATCGCTATGGTGGTGCTCAGCGCTTCCTTTCATGGAAGACCTGTCATGGCATCCCTCGAACAACCAGGCCATTATTATCTCGACCGGTTTGAAGTGTCGCCGGAAGAGTCTGAACAACTCGCGCTGAAACCCAAGCTTTTGTCAGTTGGCCGTCGGCAAAACAACTGCTTGTGCGCAAATCACAAATAGGCTAAAATTGGCATATCATGTCACGCTATCGCAAAGGCAGGAAGACTCTTAAGTGGCTTGGAGATAGTCTCTCTATCCTGCGATCGTGGACCAAGCGGGTTACCTGGCAAATGGGTTCCGAACTCCTTATCGTACAGGAAGGGGGTGTTCCCTCGGATTGGAAACCGATGGTGTCGATTGGTTGGGAAGTCAAGGAGATTCGAGCCCATAGCGAGGATGGTCAATATCGAGTGATTTATATAGCGAAATTCGCCGAGGCAGTTTATGTTTTGCACGCTTTTCAGAAAAAAACACAGAAGACGTCTAAGCATGACCTTGAGGTTGCCACCAGGCGATTCAAGGAGCTTGAGCAGCGTAGGAGGGAACTCGGTTTATGAGTAAGTTGGAAATTATTGAAAGCAGTGGTAATGTTTTTCGTGATCTCGGATTTGACGAGCAAGAGTCCGAGGAGTTGATGATTAAGTCCCAGCTGTTTCACCGGCTTCAGGACGCAATTCGAGGAAGCAAGCTGACTCAGGTAGCAGCCGCAAAAATTCTTGGTACCGACCAGTCAAAAGTCTCTAAGATCCTTCGCGGACAAATAGCCGACTACTCATTGGATCGAATCACCAGCTACTTGCTTAAGCTTGGTTGGGAGGTGCGAGTAGAAGCTTGCCCACCTCGAAAAAAGACTGCAAAATCGGCTGCTGGAACGTCATCCAGGAAAGAGCAGTCAGTCGCTCATGTATCGACGCCCAAAACTAAAGCCGCTTCGAAACCGCGACGATAGTATAAACATTGCCATAAGTAATGCGGTAAGAGGCTACCTTCTCTCACCCATCAGCGCAGCGTGGGCGGCGTAGTAGCCGCACATGCCGTGGACGCCGCCGCCGGGCGGGGTGGCGGAGGAGCAGAGAAACATATTGCGGATACCGGTTTTGTACGGTATCGGCCGGGCAACGGGTCGTGTGAACAGTTGATTGAAACTTAGTGCACCGCCATTGATATCACCGCCGATATAGTTGGCATTTTTCTTTTGCATGTCGACTGGGTTTGTTACGTGGCGAGCGAGAATCAAAGATTTAAAACCAGGCGCAAAACGTTCGATCTGGTCCTCGATTCGCTCCGTCATATCGAATGTGGAACCGTTGGGAACATGGCAATAGCCCCATGCCGTGTGTTTGCCCTCAGGAGCGCGTGTTGGATCAAAGAGACTGGTTTGGGCAAAGAGCACATATGGTTTGCGAGAGTGCTCGCCATTCCAGTTGCCTGCTTCTGATTCTGCAATCTCTTCCAGCGTGCCGCCAATGTGAACGGTGCCGGCTCGCTTACAGCCGTCAGCTTCCCAGGGTACCGGTGCGCTCAAAGCCCAATCGACTTTGAACGATGCCGGTCCATAAACATAACCTTGTAATTGTTTTCGATAAGACGAAGTCAGATGCTCTCCGGCAATTTTGAGCACCTGTCGTGGTGTCAGATCCAGAAATAGAAAGTCCCACTCCGGCAGATCTTCCAACGACCCTACTGGCGATGACAAAATAATTTCGCCGCCCAGAGAGCGCAGATAACCGATCAATGCGTCGATCAATTTTTGTGAACCGCCGCGAGGAAACGGCCACCCCACCGCATGAGCTGCCAGTCCGAGAACTACTCCAAAGGAGGCGGAGGCAATATCGTTCATTCGCAATGATGAATGGGCCGCCACCCCAGCGATGGTTGCTCCTGCTGCAACTCCATTGAAGTACGCGTGCGCGAGCGATTGCACCGGCTGGATTGCCCGCATGCCGAAGCGCGCGAGTTCGATTGGATATTTCGCCAATCTAATCGGTTCCCGCAAAACCTGACAAACCTCATCCCAATCGCCAGGAACGATCGGCTGCATCAAGCGTTTGTAGCCGCGCGCATCGGGACCGAATTGTGCGGCAGTTGCTTCAATCGATCTTTCCACCACGGCCGCGCGACCTCCGTCGAACGGATGCGCGTATGGCGCCGGTGGTTGAACCCACTCAAGACCAAATTTATCCAGTGGCCAGGTTCTGAAGATCGGCGAGCCGAAACCTAGAGGGTGCACCGACGAGCACAAATCATGCACATAGCCGGGCAAGGTAAGCTCAGCGGAGCGGCAGCCACCGCCTGCGGTGCTCTGCCCTTCAATGACGGCGACGGAATAACCGCGTTCGAGCATGACGATTGCAGCAGCCAGTCCATTGGGACCGCTGCCAACGACAACGGCATCGTATTTCTTCTGGCTCAGTTTGCCTCGTATGTCAGGTGATGATGCCATGAGCTCAACTGGTCTGCAAAATGTACGCCAACAGCACGACGAGCGCGAAGTCACATACTAACCCGTGCCAGAGAATTGGCAATACAATTGACTTCGTTTTGTCATAAAGCCATGCCATTATCAGCCCGAAGATGACGAGCGCGATTACGGTTATTTCTGCGAATGGCGGCTGAAGAAGCAGTCGCAGTACAAGATAGTGCCAGGTGGCAAACGCGGCAGAAGACCAGACCATTCCCATGACTTTGTATGTTTCGCTCAACGGTCGCAGCTCATTGTAGATGACGCCGCGCCAGAACAGCTCTTCCAGAGTTGCATTGATCACCACGAAATAAATCGCCAGAGGAACCATGATCGGTCGATCGAAACCCCGCTTACTAAGCGATTGCAGAAAGTCGACTTTGCTGATGATGAGGTTGCCCGTCATTTTGTAGGCGGCGACGGCGATGATGGCGCCTAGAATACAGCCGAGCATGATAAGCAGCCAGTCTCGCGGGGTGGGACGTTGCCAATGTCCTGACCAGAGTTTGCGCCCCCAGACCACTGCAGGGAAGAGGCAGAGCCCGTGATAGAGAAAGAAGGTGATGAAGATGCTGCTAAACCTGTACATGCCCAGCCAGACCGCCGGCCAGGGCGCCAGGGACAAGAGCATTACCGCCAGTATTCGACGTTTTGGAAGAACTGCCATTGCCGGCCTGCGAGTACCTACGCATTTTCACGATTGCATAAATATACTGTCAAGGTAGACTATGAACCGCGATTCCTCGGTGACTCATGACAAATAACGTGACGCCACGCTCCATGGCCATGGCGAGAAAAGGGCGAGCAATTGCCTTTCTTTCGGCAGCAGTGCTGCTGCTTTTGGCGGCGCTCTCAGTGCCGTTCAACATGCCGTTCAAGCAAGGCGTTGGGCTGATCTTCCTGTTGCTGGCTGGCGCGCGGGCGTTGCAGGTCGTCGGCAATAACTACCTGATCGAAGCGCAGAGGGCTGACAGCGGCGCTGACGGCGAGGATTACGTCAATGGAATTTTACAGCGCTTGCCGGAGATGTGGGAGATTCAGCGCAACTACCCGGCGGATTACCTGGGCGACATCGACTTTCTCGTGACGTCGCCGGCAGGGAAGGTGTTCATCGTCGAGGTGAAATCGCACAAGGGCGTCGTCTGCAATGACCACGACGGGCTGTTCAGGCGTGTTGGCTATCAAATGAGGAAGTTCGAGAAAAATCCGCTCCAGCAGGCGGAAAACCAGGCGTGCTGGGTGCGCGACAACCTCGATAAAGAATCGGTGACGCCGATTATTTGCTTTACGCGGGCTGAGGCGATTCAGACCACGACGCGCTGTCTCGAAGGCGTCTACCTGGCCAAACCGAACGAACTTCTCATGCTCCTCGACCGGCTGACGCGGGTCAAGCCTGCTTACGTCGGGCAGTAGATTTGCACTATGAGTGAGAAAACCAAAAGGCAGCGGGTTTCCCGGAGCGAAACCGCGGAGCTGCTGCTCAATAGTGACATTCGGCTGAAACGGCAGACTGAGTACGATGATGGAACTATCGAGCCACATGATTCCATGTTTCATTCGGACTCGATCTTCTATAGAAAGATCCGCAAGAGGTTCGATCTAAACCAGCCAGGCGACTGGGCTACCAGAGTCTTTACCTGGAATGGCAAAGAATGGCGTGACGCCGAATCGGATCTTCACTGGATCTACGACGAATAGCGCCCTTACGTGGGGGCGACGGCGATCGCTTCCCAGCGACCCGAGCGCGTGAAGCGCCCGCGCGAAAGGGCGATGGCTGAGGCGCGCATCTGCTCGGCTTCCGCTGCTCTATTGGTCTGATACAAAAGCGTCGTGTAATGCCCGAGCAGGGTCAAAACTTCGGGATGGCTCTTGCCGAGCACCGCAGTCTTGATCTTCAAAGCCTTCTTGTACTGCGGCTCCGCCTGGGGGAGCTTGTTCCATGAGTGATACAGCATGGCCAGATTGTGAGCGATGATGCCGGTGTCCATGTGGTCGTCGCCGAGAGTTTCGGCGTAAAGCTTGAGCAGGCGCTTGCACACAGGCGCTCCCTGCGAGTACTTGCCCTGCAGATAGTATATTTCCGAGAGGCTTTCCAGAGTGACGGACAGGCGCCGATCGGTGCGATCGAAGTCCTCCGCCTCTTCCAGTGCCGCCAACGCGAGGTTTTCCGCGTCATCCAATTTGTCGTCGCGCAAAGCTTCTTCGACGGAGGCGCAAAGGACCTCCCATGTCAGGCATGGAGCTGCTTCTGTTTTCATAGCTTAAAAAACTGTAGGAACACACTAGGGACATAGTTCCCGGCAATGCCCCCAGGCAAACCCACCCCATACACATCCGTCGCCGAGACCGGCGATGGAAATGTTACGAATACCCGACAGCTTCGCGCCTATTAGCAGGAGGCGAGGAGTGAGCGATGTCGATGGCCGAAAAGTGCCATCAAGCTGTGCCAAATGCGAGCGCTCCAAGAGTGAGTTTGCTTATAACGCAAACGCCTCATTTGCGTGCGCCGTTTGACGTGAGGATTAGTGCGTCCTGCTAATTCGGGAGTTTCCGCTTCTTGGGCGCACAGATGCGTCAACCAGTATGCAGTGGGTGACGAATAGCTTCTGTTGTCCGTACGTACTTGAATCGAGAGCATGGCAAGACCGCCTGTCTGTTTATTGATACACCTATTACCAATATGCCTGCGCTCTGACGAAATGGCGTTCGGGTTTTGATATACGCGCGTATGCCTGTGCTTATATTTGTGGCTGAAATTTTCGTAAGGTGGCTCGCTTGGACGTGCTCGAGCCCGGCTATTGGCGCCGTTTAGCAAACTAGTACCAGAGTCCGAAATATTTGTCGACGACATACGAATCTCCTTGAACTGCATCGCATGCAGGACATGTGTTGACCCAACTAAACGTCTGATGGTTCTGCGACCAACGCCACTGCACTGTGACTGGACGTGGCTCAGGCGGATCCTCCGTCTCGCGATGTTGTTCTTCCTTCCAGCGAAAAACCAAAATCTCTTCTCGACACTTCCAGCAGTTGTACAGTCGTGTCCGGTAGCGGGCGGGATCATAGGTCATGTCGAATTTGTCGCTGGTGGTGCCAATCTTCGTCAAAATATGAGTGTTCGATCGGTTGCACGTCTCACAGTAAAAGTCGCCCGCGCGCTCGGACAATATCTGAATCGGTGTGTGCGACAGAATGTTGCGCGGGTCTACTTCCATACTCCTGGCGCCGATTGCTTTTGCCATTGCTAGAGCGGCTGAGGAGGCGGGACGAACAATAAATAGAAGTTTGCTGAAACCATCGACGAGGAGCGCCACTTTATCATCATCGGTTGGCACGATCTGGCAGGCGCTGTATTCGCGAGCAATGTCGAGAATCATCAGCGCCCTGCAGCTGCGGCAGGCGACGCGTGCCTGTACAGGACAGCCTTTGCGCTGATCGAGAATCTTTTTCAGATAGATGATGGCGCTTCGTTGAACGCTCTGCATGTCGGAGCAAAAAGGCGAATCAGGGTGGCTAAACTTGCAGCTGCGCTCGTCGAAGTTGAGCAAGATGTGACAACGCGCGCAAAAATAGTCGGCGTAATCGAGCTTCTCTTCCGCCCACACCAGTGAGCTGCTCTCCGAGAGAGCCAAAGGAATTCCGTGCCCAGGCATATGCACCTCCTTCTCCCGACAAGATCTTCAACGCTGCGCCGTGATAAGGCACTGTGTAATTCCACAGTCTTTTGATTAGTAGTTGTAAATCTGCCGCATCAAATTCGCACCCCTTTGAGCAATTTTTGGGACTAGGGCTGTGAGATGACGTTAGCAGTGACTGCGAACTCGGGCAGCCATCTACCGTTTTTGCCATGGCGTGCTCTGCATAAAGAAGCTTGCGCCGGACGCAGAGCGCTAGCGCACGGACTGTTCGACCTTAACCACGTTTGAGCCTGCTGCTACCGATGTTTCTTGCTTCCTCGCCTGCGCGATGAACTCGTTGAACAACGCGGCGTTGTTGTCGAAATCTCGCTCGGGGTGCCATTGTACGCCGATGACGAAGCGGTCGCCTGGCAACTCGACGGCTTCGGTGATACCGTCGTCCGCGTGGGCAGCTACTTTCAATCCGGTGCCGAGTTTATCGACTGCCTGATGATGCGACGTCGGAACATTCAACTGCGTCTTTCCGTAAATTTTGAAAAGCTTGCTGCCATTTTCCAAATTGACCATGTGCGTGGTAAAGCCTTCGCCACGGTGTTTTACGACAGTCTCGCTTTTGTGATCCGTAGGAATATCCTGAATCAGTGTTCCGCCTAGACCGATATTGAGAATCTGACTGCCGGCGCAAATGCCGAGAAAAGGAAGATTAGTCTTGTTGATAACAGTGCGAGCCAAGCTGTAGTCGTAGTCGTTGCGCTGCTCGTCGATCAGATCGACTGACGGTTCTGGCTTTTGTCCGTACATCTGCGGATTGTAATCCAGCCCGCCGATGCACATGATCCCATCGACTCGTTTGAGGATTGCCGGCAGGTCGGGCGCCGGGACCGGCGGGAGAAATACAGGAATGCCGCCGGCGCGCTCGATCGCTTGCACGTAGCGCTCGCCTACCTGCATCTCTTTGGTCTTCTCGCCTGTAATGTCGACGTTGATGCCAATCACTGGTTTTCTTAGTTCTGCATGGTTCATGGTTGCCTGGTCTCCAGCGTGGGCGATTTGACCGCCAAAAAAAGTGCACAAAAAGACCAATACGCTCGTTGGCACGGATGGCGGCGCCAATTTATGGGGGTTCCATCCGGAAACCGAGGGCTTGGTTGCGTCTTTCATGCGCCATTTATAGATCAAACCTGTGGCAATTTGAAGCCACCCTTCGTGGCAGGGAAATTACAGGTACTTATTGGAACCGGCCCTATTTGGGACCGTATTACGGCAGCAACGAAGAACCCGGACGCCCACAGGCTGCCGAATCTACCGCTCATCCAGCCGGGCAGGCTTTCGTGCCCGGCTCCTTCGCCTCGCCGGTCGAGTCGGCCAGGCGCGGGTATAAATGGAGAACTTCGGAGAGTTTTGCCATGGATCTGAATTTCAACAAAATGTTCGCCAACAACACCGTCAAGGTCGTTGGCGGGGACCTGACTCAGAGCGAATGGAAATATGAGTCGGGCATCCTTTGGGGCGCCTTCGACCAGATTTCGATGGATGAGCTGAAAAGCATCCAAATGCACACCGAGGACTCAATCAAAAAGCTGCCCGAGATGGCGGCGTGGGGGTTGGCGGGAAGTTTAATCTTCGGACCGGCCGGTTTGCTGGCTGGCGTCGTGCTTGGGGGCAATCGCAAACAGGTCTTTGCCATGTGCGAACTGAAGGATGGGCGCAAGTTTGCCGCCACGATGGATCAGAAAATCTACCAGGAGTTGCTGGCTCTTACTATCACCCATAAGTAAGGCTCTCAGGAATTACTCAGATTTGGCGAGCATACTGGTCTTATCCGAGGAATTAAGGGTGAACCGGTATGCGCACACAAGATCCGAACCAGCTTTGTACCGATCCGTCGACTGCTCCGCTCAGCGGGCTGGAAAAACATCACAAAGCGCTGCGCAAATGGCTTAACTATCCTGACGGCAACACCGAATACGGTGCCACCCTCTACACCACCATTGCTGCCTGCTACGAAACGCAGGGCAATTTGGCTCAGGCGGAAAACTTCCTTATCGAAGGGTATAAGTTGTGCCGCAATGACAATCTCACCGATAAAGCAGCTGACATCGCAGAGCGGCTGCATTTGCTCCTTTGGAGCCAGATTAAAACGTGCCCCGACAATGAGTTCAAGGCGATGGCATGGCGCAAGCTTTGCGATCAACTGCGCCGCGAAAACTACAGAAAATACTGATTACTAGCGCTCTTTCTTCTTCTCGGCTTCCAACAGCTGTTGCGAGAATTTTTGCGCATCTTCAACCGATATCTGCCGCATTTTGATATCGGACAGCTCGTGCTCGAGCATCGCTACCTTCTGTTGGAGCGACTGAATTTGGGCTACCTGTGTGGACTTGCCGGATATCCGCTCAGCCAGCGATTTGATTACAGGGAAAAAGACGATTACGGGGAGCCAGAAAACGACGCCGACCACGGTGATTATGATGCAGATACCTATTACTAACCCTGCGTCCATGGCGTCCTCTGTCGATTGCCTGCTTCATAATACCCGATATTGGCTCGGTCGAACTGTTGTTGTCTGTCCGCATCGGGCTTCGGCTGCCAGGTTTTGCCTTTGGCGCGGAAAAAGGGGGGGGGGTGAATGAAACGTAAGGGTCAAAGGTGACTTTGGAGATTTGCTGAGAGGTCAGTTGATCATATAACTCGGGGTGGTATCGGATGTGGAGCAGTATCACGTGCGGTGCTCACCGCATCTGGTGCGGTCTGATAATCAATTATATGAAGTTGTTCATTTTGCCACCACTTCTCCGGCGGGTTTAGAAGCAAGAAGCTATGCTTAGTTTGAATAGATCTGCTTGTATCTATCGAATATAGAGTTGATATTTCGAGGTTGAACATGAGCAAAGCACGTCGCGAAAAGAAAAAAGCCGGCAAAGCTGCCAGCGCTCCAAGCAAAGCAGTGAAGGGCACTGAGAAGAAGCCGCGGGCGATGTCTGTCGAGCGCCTCGAACAAGTATTTGGTAAAGGACACGAATCAGTCGACGAATTTGTTCAAGCGGTCGAAAACGACCTGCGCCAGCAGCATCTTGCCGACGTCGACGAAAACGATTTGAAAAACGCAGAACTTCGCTGGTTGAGGCACTTCAGTGCCACGCGCAAATCCATCGCGGCTGACGATATGGAATCGGCTGTGCAGGAGTTGCAGTTCGCGTTGAAGTTTGCCGAGAGATTGAACGACTATCGATTGGCAAACACATATGGTGAACTTGGTTTTGTTTCTATGCGGTTGAAAGAGTTCGACACTGCCAGAGCCTTCTTCCGCAAAGCGTTGACCGTAAGGGAAGCGCTGTACGGCGCCGAGCATCCTTCGGTCGCCATTGAGTACAGCAATCTGGCGATGAGCTATCAGTGGCAACGCGAGTTCGCCAAAGCAAGGCCTTTGCTTGAAGCGGCCGTCTCAATTCTAGACAAGCACGGGCAGTGGGAAGCGCTCAATCAAGCCGAACCGTATGAGGCACTCTCCGCCATCTACAAGTCCAAGAAAGAGTTTGTGCGAGCGGAGGAGCTTTGCCGCAAAGCGCTCGAGATTCGCGATCAGCTTGCCGGACATTTGCATCCTATCTCAATCAAGACGGTCGAACTTTTGATTCAGATCCGCGAGGCGGCGGGCAAGCCGCGCAAAGTGGCTGAAGCTCGCAAAGACTACGACAGTCGCTTGCAAGAGTATGCGGACAGCAAGAGCTTTGGCGCTGCCGCTAAAATGCTGAAGCATCTGCTCGAGCATAAAACCACAGGCATTGAGAACGAAGCCGCTGATGCGTCCATCAGCGATTTCCTCAGACTTGTAGCGAGACGATAAATCCGTATGAAAAATTTGGACCGCCTGGCTGACGAATTCGTCGTTGAGCCAGGCGAGAAGGTCTCTCTCAAGAAAGAGTATCGCACGCGGATCAAACCCGACGTGGAGAAAGACGAGCTCAAAGCTCTATTACAAGACGGTATATTGCAGCTTGCTTCGCAGCAAGACAAGCTGTACGCAGAAGCTAATTATGCGCTGCTGATTGTGTTGCAGGCGATGGATGCTGCTGGAAAAGACAGCACGATCAAGCATGTGATGTCGGGCGTCAACCCGCAGGGCTGTCGGGTTTACAGCTTCAAGGCACCATCGGCCGAAGAGCTCAATCACGATTATCTTTGGCGTTGTTCGCGCCTGCTGCCTGAGCGTGGCTGTATCGGCATTTTCAACCGCTCTTACTATGAGGAAGTTCTGGTCAGTCGAGTGCATCCGGAAATTCTGGCAAAGCAGCGCTTACCTGACCATCTTAACGACAAGAATATCTGGAAGCGTCGCTTCAGCGAGATCAATAATTTCGAGAGATATCTCGTTGACAATGGCATCATTGTTCTCAAATTCTTTCTATACGTTTCCAAAGAAGAGCAGAAAAAACGATTTCTCGCGCGCATCGATCAACCGGAGAAGAATTGGAAGTTTTCTGCCGACGATGCGCGCGATCGCAACTGTTGGGATGACTACATCAAAGCTTATGAGGACTGCTTCTCACACACGAGCACCGATTGGGCGCCATGGCATGTGATTCCGGCTGACTATAAGCCGTTTACTCGTCTGGCTGTCGCTCACATCATTCAGAAAAAACTGAAACAGTTGAAGCTTGACTATCCCCAGATCAGCGACAAGCAACATCAAGAACTGCTTGCCGCGAAGAAAATCTTGGACGCTGAAAGTTAGGGAATGCGATCCGTTTCGTTGTGAGAGATGAGAAACTGCTTGAACAGCTCTTTCAGATCGCGTCCTTTGTACGTATCGGTTGCAGCGAACGGCTTGGTTTGTTTGATCACTGATTCGTTCAACTGTTCGATGGTTGGCTGCCCCTGTTCGTCGAAAAACTTGATCGATGTTGTTGCTTTGATCGTGCCGCCGTCTTGTCGCTCGTACTTGGTGATCGATTCTGCCTGAGCCGACCAGACAATTACCTTAGTATCCGGGTTTACATGCAGCTCGGTAAACTGATCCTTGATGACAACATTGCTCTTCGAGACCGTCTGCGCTTCTTGAGATTGCATCAAGGCGACGGATAAGTAACTGCCGCAATCAGCGACACCGGCCGTGGCTAGACGGGTGTGCCAGATGCCACCGAGTTTGTCTCGTTGTACACCAAATTCTGCTCGTTCTGACGCCGCCATCGTATGGGGAGTGTTGTTGTCCTCGCCAGTCTCATAGTTGTGTGATGACACTACTGTCTCTTCGTCGCGATGCCAGTCACCGGCGAGCCACTCCGGAATCCAGTACCAGTCCTCCAGAGACGGTGGTGCATTCAGCAACTTTTCGTCCAAGGTGGCGCCAGTAATCAAATTAGATGGGAGGGACGGCAACAAACTCGAATGCTCTATGCCGCCCTGAAGTAAAAGATGTTTTGCCTGACCCGGTGCCGAGTCCGCTTTTGCCATTCTAGTCCGCGGCGTATCGTCTTGCACCCAGCCGGAGGGGGCTTGCTTCAGCGCCCAGGCGGGCGTGATGGAGCAAATAATAGCGATCGAGATGAAACTGCGCAAAATAAATCGAACCATCGGTGTGATGGTTCGATCTTACTTTATATGTGCGCGCTACTTGAGGTTGACCTGAACACTTTTCCCAGGAGGAACTATGGTGTGGTCCGGATATGGTTGTGTGTTTACATCGGACGTTTGTGGCATGGTGGTCATTGCACTGTGAGAATGATTAAGTCCGGATGCGTACCACAAGGCGATTACAACAGCGACGACGACGGCGACGACGGCACCAATGGCAAAACCTGCTGAGTTGCCACCTTCGTCGGCGCACATGTTATCTAGGCAAACATCTTTTTCTTGTCTTTGCTGTGGGTAAATAGGAGTGTTCATTTTTAAATCCTTCAGGCTTTGATGCCCGAGCAAAACCCCTGGCACGCCAGCCAGAGAAGCCAATTCACTTAACTTTTCTAAACGACGCAGACAGACGCTGCCGGTTCCCGACCGGAGACTCGGCGGAGATCGCTTGTCTCACCTATATAAGGAATGATCGCATCAGAGGTATCGCCTGGCCCCAGATCCGAGCCGAGCGGTCAGCGCAACCGATTCGCCCACGAGGTCGACCGGCAGGCGCCTGCTGCCACTTAGATTTCTCAAAGCTCGATCAAACAAACGGCACGTGGTGCGACTTTGATAATTGCAGCTGGAGCTGTGCCGTTGCTGCTGACGACTTTGAGTTTCTGGTGCGGGTCGAGAGTGGCAGTGGTGAATTTGCGCACCGCATTCTGTCCAAGTGCTTGCAACTCTTGCTCAACGTCTGTGAAATTCAAAGCAGCCAGCATCCGATGTTGACCCGCTTGCACGGGATAGACATGCAGGTTTTTATTCGTTTTCACTCGCGGTAGCAGCCCTGTCGTGGCGATCAACCATGAGATGAAGGCTACGTCAGACGGCGGGCAAGCACAAAGGTGTGTGTACCTGCCCTGGTTGGCAAACGAAGCGTTCTGTATTACCGCAGGAAAACCTCTATAGAGTCCGCTGGTAAACTGTGCTAACGGCTTCCAATTTTCATTGACGATCTTGATCTTTTCCGCCCAGGTCGTGCCCTCGAATGTTTGAGCGCCCGCCTTGAATGGTTCCTTCTCATCAGATAGAAGAGCACCGAAATCTTCGAAATAGAAGTCGTTTGCATCGAAAATTGTGAGCGGCTGTTCGGACATCTGATTGTTGCGTTTTTTCATACCGGTTCGAGGCAGGGAGATAACGCTTCCGCCGGCGTTGACAAATTGTTGAAGCAGCTGCCGCTCTTCAGCGGTAAACTCGAAGGCATAGCCTGGCAGAACCAGGCATTTGTAATGCGGCAAAATCTCGGCGGCATCACTGATGGTGCGTGCGAAAGATAGACCTAAGCCAGAACTTTGACAGAGAGCGGCGACAAAATCGACTTGACGACGCGTCGAGTACTCCGCCGATTGCGCCGCGATATCATGCGACCAGACACTCTCGAAATCGTAGATGCAGAGTACGTCGTCTTCAACAGTCATCGGCTCCGCCAGTGTCACGCCGAACTGCTGCGCCAGGAGATCGAACAGTTGACGCTTGGCCTTTAAAACACGCTCTTGCCAGGACTCGCTGACACGAATATCATGCGGCAGAATGGCGTCGTGATACTGTTCGGCGCCGCCTGGAAATCGCTGCCATGAAAAATAATACATCGCAGCCGAGCCCAGGAGCGCTGCCTGTATGCCCCAGAGAAACAGCCAATCATAAGCGTAGCGACGATTCGTCGCCTGCCAATTAACTTGCAGCGGTTGTTGCTCGAGGACAAAAAATAGCTGACGTTTGAGCGATCGCATAAGAGCGAACTGCCAATGTGATGAAGTCGGGTGCGGCTCTGTTTCCATCTGGTAGTGGTCGAAGCCGACGATATCAAGCTCTTCAGACAACCGCCAGGCACAGACATCGCTGAAGAGCGTCATGAAGTTGTGCGTGATAAATCGGTTTGGGCTGAGGCGCCGCAAAATCTCGACCTGGTCATGTTGAAACGCAGCTACTTTGTCTGTCGAGAAGCGGCGGAAATCGAGTTCCATATGAGGATTTTGATCTGCCCATGACGCAAGTGGCAACTCGATCTGCTCGAACGTGTTGTACCGCTGAGACCAAAAGGCGGTAAACCAATCGCGATTCAGCGCTTCGATGTCGGCTTTGTATCGGTCGAGCAGCCACTTTCTGAAAGCGACTCTGGCGTGTTCGGTGAAGCTGTAAGCGCTGCCGTGGCAGCCGAATTCATTGTCGATCTGCCAGCCTATGACGGCCGGATGATTACCTACATCTTGAGCGAAGGCACTGGTGATGCGTCTGCTTTCTGCGAGATACATGGGATGACAGAAATCGTAGTGACGCCTGCTGCCGAACGGAATTTTGCGCCCTTCGCGCGTAATGGGAAGGATGTCCGGGTATTTGTCGACCAGCCACTTAGGCGGCGTTGCCGTGGGCGTGCAAAAAATTACTTTGATGTCGTTGACTGACGCGTGGTCGAGGGCGTAGCGAAAACGAGCAAAGTTTATGCGTCCCGGCTGAGGTTCGACGGTGGACCAGGAAAATTCGCCCATGCGCACTGCGGATATCCCGCAGGTTCGCATTCGTTTGAAATCCTCGGAGATACGGTTCTGCCAAGTAATCCTCCTGGTTTGACCATCAGGAGTCTTTGCCAGAACCTCATCGGGCAGGTAGTCAGGATAGTAAGCAGTTCCAAGTACGAACACGACGACCCCCTAAGTCTGAGGCGAACAAAGTCTAACAGCTTTATCGTGTCGGGGTGATGGCTGGAGATGCTTGAAATTTATCTGCCAGGCTATCTGACCTTGACCGTTATTGTTTTATCCGGCTGCGCGGAATCGAGAGCTGTCGTGACAGTGTTGCTGGTGCCACTCGGACCAGTGACCGTGATTTTGTAATCACCGTAGAAGGCGCGCGATTTAGCGATACCTGTTTTGTCGGATTTGGTTTTTAGATCCGACCACCAACGTTCGTGGATCAGCTCGTAAAGGGCGTGATAAGCCGGCTTGGGGGAATAATCGCTCCTCAGCAGTCCGGCCGGCGCATTGACGAAAGCATGCTTATCCGACAAATCCCACCAGGTGATCGCTTGCACGGCCGGATGGCTGAAAAGCACTTTGTAATAACTAGTGACGTATTCGGCTTGTTTTTTCTCGTCGTCATCGGTTGTCAGCCAATCCGTCGGCGGATGATCCCAATCGATAAAACGCACCGGTCCGCTGAGCACGGTCGTTTCTGTGAAATGGAGCGGGCGCCCGAACTGGGCAAACTCCTCGCAAGTAGTCCACAGTTGGAGCAGTGGCCAATTGCCTTGATGCATGTGCGCTTGAATGCCGATGACGTCGGGCAACTTGTTGTCTTGCTGCATAGAGCTCAGCATTTCGAGAGTTTGCGAGTTAGTCTGGTAATCGTTATAGATGAACGTTTCGTGCGCCTCTCCGGCAGCTTCGCGTGCCCAATCGAGGACTGTCTCGACGACCTTTGGCGCCCCGTCACGGGTGATCCACGCTGATACGCCGTTGGGCGTTTTGAAATTAGAAGCCGCCGTAGCCTCGTTGACCACGTCCCAGATGCTGATCAACCCCTTGTAGTGGGTGATCAAATCGGACACGCGCTGATGCAGAATCGGGAGCAATTGATCCGGATCGGTCGGAGCCCATGACGGAAAGTTCTGGTGCCAGACAAGAGGATGTCCTTTGGTGGCGATGCTATGGTTATCGCACCACTTTGCCATCTCATCCAGTTTTTTGTAGTTGGGATGACCCTGCTGCGGCTCGAATGATCCCCAGTAAACCGGAAGCGTGGCGTAATTGAAGAGTTTGGAAAATTCCTGACGGTACGTCCTTTGCTCTTGTGAGTCGTCCTGCAAATCGAGTTCGTACGCGTTGCAGCCGAACAAAAATTGATGGCGTGTTTGTTGAACGTGTACCAGCGCATCAGCAACCGGCCTATTGTCTTGATTGATCACTTTGACGGTGAGATTGCCTTTGCGAAAACGCTCAATGCGGGCATTAGTTTGCGCATCGCTGAGCAGATTAATGCCGCCACCAAAGGCGGTATCTGACACCAGCTCCACATCAATAGCGCGCAACTCTATGGTGCCATTGTGATCTGCCACCATAAAACGCAGTGATGCGTCACCGCTCCGGTATTTCGGCACGAAGCAGGTAAAATCGTACGCTTTCCATTTTGGTGTCAGCCGCACATGCTCGTTCAATGCGCGAGTGTACGGTTCGGTTGTTTTCTCGACGGTGGCGACAATCATGTTCGACTCGCTGGCACGGCCTTCGAAACGAACTTTGAGAGGCTGTCCTTCCGTCATTTCCTGGTCGATCCGATGACCTACCTGAATGTTGTAGTTATCCTTGCTCGGTTTTTTGACGTTGACCGTGAAAGAGGTGCTCGAGAGCTGTTTGTAATCGGCGCCGTCCTTTTCCTTCGAGAAAAGAACCCAAGCCCCTGGCGAGATCAAATTGTCTGCGGCCAGAGCCGGTGTTATGCCGAGCAGTGTGGCGAGCAAAATCGTCGCCAGGGCAAGACAAAGTTGTAAATAGAACTTGCCAACTGTCATAGTTCGCAAACGCCCTGTTGGAGGACGACAACAATACGTTTTCGCATTTAATATGTCAATGATTGTCTGTTATATATCTGCACCTGAAGATCTGGCTCGTGCGCCATCCAGTGCGGCTTTTGGCGCTTGCTCCGCGCGGTGCCGTACGGATACTTTATGAAGTTGATCTTCGTTTTGTCACGACGCGCCAAGTAAACGCTCAGTCGAGTTTAGGGAAAACCCCATCGATCGGCAACGACAAATTGCCTAAAGTATCGGTGTTCTGACGTTGAACTCCGGCTGAAATTTCGATCGCAGTGCACTCTCGGTAAGCGCCACCGCGTGTGGTGTCGCAGTGACAGTTGACGCCGTTCGTTCCCAGTTTTTCTATCGGTACTTGCGAAGCGAGAGACCGCTCTGAAAAGGGCGGTTTTTCATTGTTTGGATTCTTTACCGGAGTCGAGGAATCTGGGCGATTCGACCGGCACTGGCGCCGTGTCAGCGATGACCGTATCGCCATCAGATTTGCTGCCAGGCTTCTCGAAGTCGTTTTTTGCCTCCGGCTCCGCTTTGGTTTCTACTCTAACAACCCTTTCATCAGGCTTCGCATCGACCGGTGCACTGGTGCACACAACGGTAAGTTCGCCGTCTTTTTCGTCGACGCGGGCGATGCCGCCGTGTTCTAACTTGCCAAACAAGAGCTCGTCCGCCAGCGTCTGACGAATCTTTTGTTGGATCAGCCGCTGCATGGGACGGGCGCCGTAGAGTTTGTCGAAGCCTTTCTTCGCCAGCCACTGTCTCGCTTGATCGGATATTTCCAGAGTGACATTTTTTTCGACGAGCTGCACGCGCACTTCGTTGATGAACTTGTCGACGACGTGCAAAATATTATCGAAGCGCAGTTGGTTGAATACCACCCAGGCGTCCAACCGGTTGCGAAATTCAGGGCTGAAAGTGCGCTCGATGGCATCTTTGCCCTTGTTCAAACCGAGATTGAATTTCGGCGTCTCTGACGATGTTGGCGTTGAGACTGGTTCGTTGCCCTCTGATGTTGCCACGCGAAAACCGACATCCTGCAATGTCATCTCACGCGCACCGGCATTGGTGGTCATGATCAAAATTACATTGCGGAAATCGGCTTTCTTGCCGTTGTTATCCGTCAACGTGGCATGATCCATCACCTGCAATAAAATGTTGAACAGATCGGGATGAGCCTTTTCAATTTCATCCAACACCAGCACCGCATGTGGTGTCTTGTTGATGGCATCCGTAAGCAAGCCGCCCTGATCGAAACCGACATATCCAGGCGGCGCGCCGATCAGGCGAGAGACGGTATGTTTTTCCATGTATTCGCTCATATCGAAGCGCAGGAAGTTGATACCGAGAACTTTAGCGAGCTGTTTGGAGAGCTCCGTCTTACCAACGCCGGTCGGTCCGGAGAAGAGAAATGATCCAATCGGTTTGAGCGGGTTGCCCAATCCGGATCGTGACAGTTTGATCGCTTGCACGACTTGTTCGATTGCATGCTCCTGACCGAAAATAGTCTCCTTCAACTCTTTTTCCAGAACTTGCAACCGCTCCTTATCCGAGCCGCTGACAGTCTTCGGCGGTATCTTGGCCATGCGTGCTACCACCAGCTCGACATCATGCGCCGTCACTTCCTTGACAGGACGCTCTTCGTCGGACAACAACTTCACGGCGGCGCCTGATTCATCGAGCACGTCAATCGCTTTGTCGGGCAGGAAGCGATCGTTTATATGTTTCGCCGCAAGCTCCGCGGCAACATCTATCGCATCGTCCGTATATTTGATGTCGTGATGCTCTTCGTAGTATCTTTTTAGCCCGTGCAAAATCTTCTTCGTGTCTTCGATGCTGGGCTCGTTGATTTCGATCTTTTGAAATCTGCGCGCTAGCGCCTTGTCGCGATCGAATGCTTGTTTGTACTCCTGATATGTCGTCGAGCCGATGCAGCGCAATTCGCCTGATTGGAGAGCTGGTTTTAAGATGCCGGACGCCTCCATCGAGCCGCCGTTGGATGTCGCTCCCATGCCGACGATGCTGTGAATTTCGTCGATAAATACGATTACTCCCGGCATGCGTTGAAGCGCTTTGAGCACCGCCTTCAGCCGACCTTCGAACTCGCCGCGATGTTTTGCTCCAGCGATGATGGCGCCCATGTCGAGCATGTACACGTCTTTGGCTTTCAACGCTTTCGGCACTTCGCCGCGTTGAATCTTCAGCGCCAGTCCTTCTGCAATGGCAGTTTTCCCGACACCGGGGTCGCCGACCAGCATCGGGTTGTTTTTGCGCCGGCGGCAAAGCACCTGAATCGTTCTTTCCACCTCGCGCTCTCTGCCGATAAGTGGATCGATTTTGTTCTCCTTCGCTCGCTCGATCAGGTTGACGCAGAAAGCGGCCAATGGGTCGCGATCTTGTCCATCCTCGCCTTCGTAGGAAGTGTTGCCGCTGTGTCCATCAGCATCCGAGCCAGATTTGGAGATGCCGTGCGATATGTAGTTGAGCACATCGAGGCGCGAAATGCCCTGCTTCTCCAGGAGGAAGACCGCATGAGAACGACGCTCTTGAAACATGGCCGCGAGCAAATTTCCACTGTCGATCGTTTGCTGCCCTGAGGAGTGCGCTTGCATGAGCGCTTGGTTGAGCACTCGTTCGAAGGCAGCTGTCTGCTCGGGAATGCGGTTGCCGTCGAAAGGCACCTTCTCCAGATTGTTGGTCATGAACTTTTCCAGCTCATCGCGCATAAAGGCGGTGTTGCCTCCGCATTTAACAATCACATCGAGGGCGGTCTTGTCACTGAGCAAGGCGAAGAGAACATGCTCGAGCGTCAGATATTCATGCCCGCGCTGCATGGCCTCCTGAAAAGCCTGATTAAGCGTGGTCTGTAATTCGTTCGAGAGTTTCATCCGAGCGGCGGCTCCTGGGTTTCTTATTTATCTTCTTCCATCGTACACAGAAGTGGAAACCCTGACTCACGCGCCAAGTCCATAACCTTATTTACCTTAGCTTCGCCGATCTCGTGTGTATAGACACCGGCGACACCTATACCCTGAAGGTGTACCTTCATCATGATGGCGTTGGCTTCATCTTCGCCTTTGTTAAATACGGTTTTGAGGATCATGACGACGAACTCCATGGTCGTGTAGTCGTCGTTGTGCAGCAGGACCTTGAACAGCGGGGGCTTTTTGAGCTTTTGCTTGGTCTCGGTCAGTACTCCGACGCCCTTGTCGCTATCCGGCGCCCAATCTGCCATTTCGATCTCTCCTTCACCTCGACTGATCATACCCGTTGGCACGTCCCGAGATCCCCTCTTTCAGCTTGTGAACGAGGCATTAACACTTTCGGGCCGTATTGAAGATTTTGGGCTAAGCTTTGGCAAAATATAGTTCTCGGGTGAGCCTGGGTATTGACCCGGAGGCATAGACAGTGACAATCGCACCAGCCAGACAGGAAGTGAAAAAGGGCAGTTTGCGCAAGGTAAGACGGGCGAAAATCACGGCGGTTGGCACCAGCGTTCCGGCTGGTCTGCTTACTAATCAAGACCTTGAAAAGCTCGTAGATACCTCTGACCAGTGGATTCTCGAGCGCACCGGCATTCGCCAGCGCCACATCGTCGAGAAGGGCGTAACCACCTCGGAGCTGTCGACCGATGCGGCGAGGAAAGCTATCGAACAGGCTGGGCTGAAGCCGTCTGATATCGAATTAATCGTGGTCGCTACTATCACGCCGGACATGCAACTGCCCGCCACCGCTTGCCTTGTGCAAAACAACATCGGTGCTGATCGAGCTTGGGGGTTCGACCTGTCGGCTGCCTGCTCCGGATTTTTGTATGGGCTACAGGTTTGCTCCCAGTTTGTCGAGACCGGCTCACATGAAACAGTTTTAGCCATCGGCATGGACGTCATGTCGTCAATCATCGATTATAAGGACCGCAAGACCTGCGTCATCTTCGGCG
Source organism: Planktothrix sp. (assembly GCA_036703195.1). Lineage (GTDB taxonomy): Bacteria > Cyanobacteriota > Vampirovibrionia > Obscuribacterales > Obscuribacteraceae > DATNPN01. The sequence continues at coordinate 222,944 of DATNPN010000037.1, forward strand.
ATGGTGGCGGGGCGGCGCTGATACAGCCGGCGGAAGAGAATGAAGATGCCGGCATGATCGATTTCTTGCACGAAGTGGACGGATCGGGCGGCGCCGCGCTATGCCTGCCTGGTGGCGGCAGTAAGCACCCGCCCAGCCACGAAACCGTCGACAGCAAGCTGCACTATGTTCATCAGGACGGACCGGCAGTGTTCAAGTTTGCCACCCGCAAGATGGCTGAGATCTGCTCTCGATTGCTAGAACGCAACGGCTTTACGGGCAAAGACGTGGACGTCTTTATTCCGCACCAGGCGAACAAACGCATCATCGATAATTCGGCCGAGCGTCTTGGACTGTCCGAAGACAAGATCATCATCAACATCGACGAGTACGGCAACACGACCGCCGGTACATTACCCCTGGCGATGCAGACTGCGCTCCAGCAAGGCAAGCTGAAAAAAGGTGACCTGGTGTTGCTCGCCACTGTCGGAGCTGGATTCAGTGCCGGTGCGGCCCTCATGCGCTGGGCGTATTAGCAGTCTGTGGAGCGCTCGCGACATCGTTGATAAGGAGCGCGGCGCTCCGTGCGCCGCATCGTGCTGACATCTCCCCTCCTGTGGACCGGGCTCCCGCCCGGCACATGAGCCCGACGCGCATAGGTGGCTCGTAAGCCGGTCGGCATACCGCCTGTGGAACGCCGGGCTCCCGCGCAGATGAGCCCGACGTGCATTGGTGGCCGTAAGCCGGTCGGCATACCGCCTGTGGAATGCCGGGCGCCCGCCCGGCACATGAGCTCGACGCGCATTGGTGGTTCCCTGAACCGGTTCGGCAACGTATCGTTCTTGATTGCGCTATCACTGTCCGAGTTTGGACAGACCAGTTTTGGCGAGATCTTCCAGCTTGTCTCCTGGCTGTGCATCATTGAGCACGAACTTGTACTCCGCAGCTGCTTCTTGGTAGCGACGAAGATTGACCAGGGCTACGGCTTTCAGATAGTGGATCTCGGCGTTTAAGGGGCGATCTTTCAATATTCGATCGAATGTGGAGATGGCATCTTCATTTTTACCGGCTCGCATCTGCGTGATCGCGCCGCGAAGTCGTTCAGCCGATTCCTTGTCTGCAGCTGATGGTGCTGCGGCGGTAGTGCCTGTAAAAAGGGCGCCATTGCTGGAATTCGGCTGGGACTTGCCCGGAGGTCGTTTGCTGAGAGCGTTCTGCTTCTTGCCGCTATCTTGCTTTCCCGGTGGTATCGCCGGCGGTGAGTTACCTGCTCTTTCCGGAGGCAACTCTGAGCCGAAGGTTGCCATATTGTGCTGACGAATCAACTGCTTACGCTCTTCGTCAGAGCCCCATAATAGCTGGCGTTCAGGCACTAAAGCCTTTGGCACAGCCTGCGGATTGAGCACCGTTTGAGGAGTCGCCCATTGGTTGTTTGGTGTGAACATTCCTTTAAGATGATTGACTTCGCCGTCTGCCGGTTGTCCGTCCTGATTCGGTATTGCCTGCGGTGTCATATATTGAGGCTGTGGTGTAAACAGACCTTTGAGCGGATTGAGCTCTCCTGCGGCAGGCGCGGCGGGCTGTTGTGGATAGATTGTTTGTGCTGTCGGAAATTGCGGCTGCGGGGTGAATAGACTTCCCAGAGGGTTGCCGCGCTGAACATTGAGAGTGGGAATGGCTGCTTGTGAGGACGAGTTTGAGCCGGTGTCGGCGGTCGTCGGATTAGGAATGGATTGATCTTGAGCGACCGCTGTCGCGTGCATGGTAGAAACCAGCGACATGACGACCGCGACGGACAAAAATCCGTATCTTCTGTCTCGACGGTTGCTCGGAACAGCCTTCAATACGGTGTACTCCTCACTTCTCTTTCTAGTGTACCGTAGTTGTATGCGTTGCGGGTTTATTGCCATATGGGCACAATGGCAATATAGGAATAGATGCGACCATGATTAGAACAAAAAACTGCAAGCGGTACTACCAGTGGGTCACTGGTACAGTTTTGCTGTTTGCGACGGCGCTGTTGGTGGTGCCGGCGCAGCTCAAACCGGCTGTGGCTTGCACAGCCGCCTTGCTGCTTGCGCCTGCGGCGGCCAATCTGATTTGTACTATCGGCATAATCTTGCTTTTGATCAAGCCCAAACACACCGTCTTGCTCATGGACATCGGAGAGTTCACGGCGCAATTCGCCATTACGATCGACTCTTTGCTGGCGGTCGTTCCGTTCAATCCGTTCGCATTTGGCAGAGCCGATCATCTCTACAATCTTTCGATAATGCTCGCATACAGGCAGAACAATAAAGAAGCGACGAAGGTCATTCAACAACTTATCGAGCTGGTGGAAAAAGAAGAAGGAGAGAACTCGATTGCTCTGGTGGAACCATTAGGATTGTTGATTGGTTCACTGAGGCACGAAGGAAAGTTTGATGAGTGCATCGCCTGTGGTGACCGGCTGATGAAAATCGCGAGCGATGCTTCGGGGCGTGACAAGGTGAGTGTCGCCGGTGCGCTTGCCGATCTGTGCAACACATATGCTAAACAAGGACGGAGCAATGAGGCCATTGAGATTGGCGAGAAGGCGCTCGCTCTGATGTCGTCTCTCACGTCTGAGGAGTTGCCGTTCGGCAAAGAGCAAATGCTTGCAGTTTGCATGAACAATCTCGGCTGTGTTTATGAAACTGCGGAAAAATGCGACGACGCAGTTCGTTTATACCAGCGCGCCTTTGACTTGAAAAAACGAACGATGAAAGAGAACGACCCTTCCATGGCTGCAGGTTATACCAACCTGGCGCAAGCCTATCTTTTGCAGGAAAAATATGACATCGCCCTCGAGCCGGCAGAAAAAGCGCGCGAAATCCTAGACCTTCTCGGAATTAAGAACACAACTTTGTATGCAACAACAATGCAAAATCTCGCCGAAGCGCTGCGTGGACAAGGACGGCTAGAAGAAGCAGAAAAAGCTATGAACGAAGCTACTGAACTGAAGGAGAAGCTGGTGGCTAAAAACGATCCGGCTTTGGCGGATCTCTATCTCGATATGGCAAAACTTTCGCGCGACAAACAGGATTATTCTCAATCCGAAACACTATTCACGCGAAGCAGACTGATAGCCGAAAAAGCGCTCGGTGTCGACCATCCGAAAATAGGTCGCATTCTTCGCGAGTATACGAAGTTGCTTCTCATCAGCGGGCGTGCCGAAGAAGTGGCACCGTGGGAAGAGCGGATTGAGGCGATAAAAGCAAAAGCATCTTGAGCAGAGCTCTCCGATGTAAGTGAGCGTGAGAACATACGCGGAAGCTTTTATTGTTCTGCTTCCAGATGTGTAGCCTCGCCCGCGGATCGACTAAGTCTGTGCGGAGTGAAAGCTCAACCCTTCGCGGGCGTAGATCGTACGGCCTTCCAGTAAGATCTCTGAAGAGTGCTGTACTGTTTGCCTATAGATATAACTAAAAAGCTACTGCCATGATCTAGAAGTGATCCGCGCAAATCCAGGCATGATGAGCAAATTCATTTGCAAGTCTGTTAACAAACCGCTTGCCAGAGTTGGTTCGATGCGGTATTGTGCTGATAGCTTTGTCGCCACCAGGAAAAGGTGTTTTCGATGAAAAATTCAATAATCGGACAAAAAGTGGATAGCCCTCGTCGTCATTGACGAGCGTCCTCACGTCGTAATTTATTTCAGATTCGCGGCAGCCCGAGCTGCGCACGCGGACAATTGCGAATAGTCACAGGATGCTCGCTGACGAACAGTCAGTATGACTCTGTCATGCATCTGGTGAAGCTATTCAGGCGATTGTCCGTTTTTTCGTGCGTTGTTTCGGGCTTTTGGAGTACTCATAATCATGTCCAAGAATATTATTGAAGTTTGCAACCTGCGCAAGGAATTTGGCAGCTCAGCCGCTGTCAACGATCTCAGCTTCGCAGTGAAGCGCGGTGAGATCTTGGGTCTCCTGGGCGCGAACGGAGCCGGCAAAACAACCACTCTGTACATGCTCATGGGACTGATCACCCCAACCAGCGGTCGAATCGAGATGTTCGGCACGACCCTGGCGAAGGAGAGGATCAGCATTCTCAGCCGCATGAACTTCGCGTCTGCCTATCAGTTCCTTCCGTACAACCTGAAGGTTATAGAAAACCTGTCGGTGTTCGCCGAGATCTACTGCATTCGCAACGCGAAGCAGAAGATGCAAGAACTGCTGGAGACGTTCGAGTTGGCGCACCTACAGAACAAGATTACAGGAACTCTGTCCTCCGGTGAACAGACCAGGCTCAACCTGTGTAAGTCACTGTTGAACGATCCCGAACTCTTGCTCTTGGACGAGCCGACAGCCAGCCTCGATCCGGACCTGGCGGACAAAGTGCGTAAGACTTTGCTCGATGTGCACCGCAGGACCGGTATGACGATCGTGAACACATCACACAACATGATCGACGTCGAGGAGCTTTGCGACCGCATTTTGTTTATGCAAAAAGGCAGAATCGTCGCCGAGGGACAGACGCACGAGATCTTGCAGAAATACGACTCTAAGAGCCTGGAAGAGGTGTTTATCACCATCGCCAGAGCTCCTATTGCAGAGAGGGTTTAAACACCATGAATTGGAGAGTAATTAGAGCTCTTATTGTGAAATACGCCTACATTTGCTCGCGCAACTCATTTCGCGCGTTGGACGTATTCTTCTGGCCGCTGATGGACCTGCTGGTCTGGGGCTTCGTCACCATCTACATGCTGAAAGTCAGCAACGGTGCGCCTACGCTGATAACATTCTTGATCTCCGCAATTATCTTGTGGAACATCCTGTATCGTGCTCAGCAAGTGGTTACGACGATGTTTTTGGACGACGTCTGGTCGAGAAACTTGCTCAACATATTCGTCGCGCCCATCAGGTCGCGCGAGTACGTCGGGGCAGCGTTCTTGATGGGACTAATACAGTCAACGATTGTGTTGTTCTTGTTGGGGTTGTTTGCAGCATTCTTCTACAAGTTCAATCTTCTCAGTTTAGGGTTGTCCCTGGGAGCTCTGTTCGCGAACCTGCTCTTGATGGGTTGGGCGATGGGTCTATTGGTCATCGGTTTGATCTTGCGATTCGGGCCACCCGCTGAGGCTCTTGCCTGGGCGCTCGTCGGAATCGTTCAACCAGTGTCGGCAGTCTTCTACCCTGTTAGCGTACTGCCGCAGTGGTTGCAAGCTATCGCCTGGTGCACACCTTCGGCGCACTGCTTCGAAGGTATGCGACAGATCATCTCGACAGGACAAGTCGACCCGATGCACATCGTGTACGCCTTCTTCCTCAACGTGATGATGTTGATCGTAGCCGGATTTGCGTTCAGCTACTTCCTTGACGGAGCAAGACGCAAAGGCTTCCTGGCCAAGTACGCAGCCTAGAGCACGCGGAGCGCACTCGGGAGAGTGCGCGCCCGCACTTCGCGGGAGGATTGTGCGGAAACTGCGTTTACTTGATGAGGTGATGCATTTCAACCAACATGTGATCAGTGTCTCGGGGTGCCTAGCTCCACGTACCGAAAATGGGCCAATGACAACCAATTGCTTCAAATGAGGAATTGCTTTAGCAGTCTAGGATCACAGTGCTTGATCTCAATTATGAGAATGCACCGTTTTGGTACGTGACTCTAGGCGTTAATCAAGGTAGGGGCAGATTTCGTAACTTTGAACTTTTTTGCCTGTCTGAACGTATTAAGTAAGAGAGACGGTGAGGAGAGAAGTGATGATTACTAACCGACAAAAATATGCTCAATACAGGATGAAGCTTGCGAAGATCCGGCGTGCCAAGCAAAGAACCGCTATGCTGCTTCGCGAAATGCGTCTACCCGGTGACCGTTTGCTAGCAGCAATGGATACTGAAATGGAAATGATCACGAACGATCTTGCGACTTTTGAGGATGTGTACATCGATCCGGAAATCGTTGATAAGCTCTCCTCCTATCCCAAAATGATTTTGACTATGCGCCTGTCGCTCGGATGGTCGCAGGAAGAACTTGCCCGCCGGGCTGGATTTACAAGACGGCAAATTGGTCGACTTGAGCAAGACGGTTACGACTCCGCACGTATCAAAGATGCTTTGAGCATTGCTTCCACGTTGCATCGAGCACTGTTCAACAGTAAATCGAAAAGTCCAGGCTAAATGGGTTGTGTGTGGTTTACGATTCGTGTTTCTGAAGATCAGGTATTTTCAAATCGCTCTGTAAGTTGATCACTGAGTCTTGTCCAATCTGTTTTTTGAAGCAGGGGAAAACGTACAGCATTTCGCCGACCTCGCTGACGTCGACCTGACAGAGTCCGCGCGCAGCCAATCGGTTGCAAATGTTGAGCGAATCACTGACGTTCATGGAGCAGTTGAGTGAGACTTCCGATACCGTCAGTCCGCGTCCATTTTCTGCTTTCGCGTAGCTCAAGACTTTTTGTTCGTGATTGAGTTCTTTGATTGCTGAACGTTCTTTCAACTGCGCTCTGCACGCCAGGGCAGAAACCCACCCGATGCCAATAAAAAATAGCATCGCTGCCACTTTACCAGACGAATCGGGACTGCCGCCAAACAGTTCGACGAGTATTTCTGCGCTGAGCGCAAATCCACAGATAGCCAAAAACGACCCAACCGCGAGAACCGTCGCCCGCCAGATTGGCAAGAATTTGACTGGTGCCAGCTCTGATTTTTGCTGGGCTGGCAACTGTACATCTTGGTCCGGCATTCTAAGGTCCTCGCAAAGTTTCCGAAGTATACTTTATCAATTATCCGGTCTGCATATATGCTGACAAATACCGATACTGCCTACTTTCTGCGCACAGAACGCGTCGGATTTCGCTGGTGGCAAAGCGAAGATTTGCCGCTAGCCACGGCGTTGTGGGGAATTGCCGAAGTGACCCGCCTGATGAGCAAAGAGCCGTGGACGCAGGAGCAGATTGCTCAGCGGCTTAAAGATGAGATCAACAATGGTCAAAAATATGGCATTCAGTATTGGCCGATTTTTGATTTATCTAATGACGCACACATCGGTTGTGTCGGTCTGCGTCCCTATTGCGAAGGAACCTTTGAATTCGGTTTTCACTTAAAACCTGAATATTGGGGGCGCGGCATTGCCACTGAAGTCGGTCGCCGCGTAATAAAGCATGCCTTCGAATCAGGACTCAGCGATAACATTTTCGCTGGGCATCATCCCGACAACAAACCGTCGCGCAACGCGCTAATCAAACTAGGTTTAATCGGAGGCACTGCTCAATACTTTGAGCGCACCGGATTAATGCATCCGGCGTACTACCTTTATCGCGGCGAGCGTGATTTTAGCACTCGTCCAACCGTCGCTGGCGATGCGCGTGCCCTAGCATTGGTTCATTGCCATTCGATTCGCGATACTTTCCAAATGTTGCCTGAGTATGTTGCCGCTCGTTCTCTCGATTACTGCGAGCAGCGCTGGGACGAGCGCATGAATAAACAACAAAGTGACACGTTGGCGTTGCTACACGGAGAACAAATCGTCGGTTTTGTTACTGCTGCACCGTCGCCGGACAAAGACGTCCGTGGCAAAGCTGGCGAAGTCGATCGATTATATATCCATCCTTGTGCTTGGAATAAAGGTCACGGAACTACGCTGATCAAATGGTGCGAACAAAGGCTCCTAGAACAAGGTTTCAACTTGATCAAATTGTGGGTCTTTGAAGTCAACGAGCGCGGGCGCCATTTCTACGAAAAGCACGGCTACAAACCCGACGGTCACACCAAGTCCGACTTCCGCGGCAAGATTTTGCGTTACGGCAAGTATTTGCAGGCGTCCCCACCCTACTTGTCCATCGTATAAATGGACTGGCCATTCTTCCAGGTTTCGTGGTAGTTGATGACGTCGACTTGTTTGCCCGTTGACGCGTCTTCTAGAACGATCGATTGTTGGTACGGATTGGCAGCGGACAAAGAAGTATTTGGCGTTCCTTTGGTTTCGACTTTCAAACCGTGCTGAGCCAGGTCTTCATTGAGTTTTTGGGTGAACATTTCGCGACCATCGTTGAGATGTGCGGTGTCTGCTGCATCCTGGAACAACTGAAGCATATGTTGTTTGCTGGTGGCGTCTCCGAAAGACCCTTTACTTGCAGTCTGTGCTCCTTCTTTTGCAGTTGCATCGTAAATCCGCGAAAGGTCTTTCGCTTCGCGTTGCTTCTCCGCCTCCTGAGCTTGGTTTTGTGTTTGCAGTTCAGCGGACTTTTGATCGTCGTAGCCCTTCTGCGCGGCTTCCTGCTCTTCGAGGGATTTAGCGTTAACCGAAAGAGTTTTGGTGTTGCCTTGAGTATCTGTCAATTCGTATGTGTGTCTTTTCGGTCCGCCGAGTCCGTTGCCTTGCAGCTTATCGTCAATTTTCAGACCAGATCCAGCCAATTGATCGTTCAAGTTTTTGATGTAAGCCTGCTCGTTTGCGGACTTTTCATCGGGAGTCTTACCAGAGTCGTAAGCAGCTTTAATGCCATCTTTGAATTCGTCGACCGTGTTTCTGTCGAAGCTCTGATCGCTTGATCCATACGCTTTCAGATCTTGAACCATTTTCTGCTGCGCTGCGTCGCCTGCCTGCTGCGATCCGCCGGCGCCTTTGTCACCGCCTCTGAGCGCTGCCGACATTTGGTCCATCGTGACCGAGTCCGCGTTCGAGCTGTCGCTCGGGCCTTGTTTGAGCGCCTCGTAGCGAGACTTGAGTTCATTGGACATTGTGCTCGAGAGGGCGTCCGAGGTATTCGATTTTGCCATTGAACTGATCGACTCGCCAGGATGCTCCGCCCCCCATGCAATCGCCATGTCGGGCAGAACGTTGTCGTCTTTCAATTTTGTGGTGACATTGTCCCAATATGTCGCGGTGTCAGCTGCGTTGTGAGTCTTGGAATAGGAATTATATTCGGCGCTTAGGCGTTGAACTGCCTGCATCGAGCTTTCAGAGCTCTTAGTCTGCTCAACGGCTTGGACTGTTCTGTCTACGTCAGCGACTGCCATGAGTTGTTCCTTTTTGGAGAAACCGCGGGGATTGGCAAATTTTGTGCTCACGAACGTACAGTCTGCGAGGACTGTCCTGACTCGTTGGCGTTTAGTAAGGGATTCCTGGAGTTTAGGTTTTCGCGGTCGAGAAAGTGTTACAAATTCGTTTAACGCTCTGCTGGATCGACGGTCTCATTAAATCGCCTAGAACTATGTTGCGAAACGTGCTCATTGACAATTGAGCGATTGAACGCTGAAACCATTGACCTAGCGTGCCGTTGCGGCTATGTGTTGGAAAAGAAAATGGACCCACGGATCGCAACATCAGTGTAGGCATCGATATTGCATAGCGCAGCCGAGATTGAAGCGGAGGTTAAGTCTGGTTTCTTGAAGTTACACAACGCGGCAGAGCAGCACTTTTAAATACTGAGTTTCTGGCGCTGAGATGTTGATTGGATGGTCGACTCCATGCCGAAGCGACTCAAGCATCTGGACCGCCCGCCCCGACTCCGCCGCTGCGGTCATAACCGCCAACTCGAAGTCGAGCGCGCTGACGCTGCCGCTGCAGGAGCAGGTAAGCAAGTAGGCGCCAGGCGCACAGCAAGCAAGCCCCAGTTTGTTCAAGCGCACATACGCTTTCATAGCTTTGTCTTTATCCTTACCGCTTTTCGCAAACGCTGGCGGGTCCAAAATCACAAACTGAAACGAACGCTGGTGTGCTGCTTGCGATTCCAGCCAGGCAAAGGCATCTGCCGCGATGGTTTCGTGATTGGACAGGTTCATTCCATTGATTTCGAAGTTGCGCGCTGCCAAACGCAAAGCTTTTTCAGATTCGTCAATATTGATCGTATGGATGGCGGGGTTTCCCTTAGCAGCGTAAACCGAGAACGAACCGCTGTAGCTAAAACAGTTCGCCAAAACCGAATCTGCCGCCAACCCACCACAGATGCGCTGTACGAGCGCTCGTTTGTCGCGTTGGTCGGAGAAAAACCCTGTCTTCTGCCCGCCGATCACATCGATTTCAAATTGCAATCCATGTTCCATAACTGGCAGCGACTGGGGCTCATTGCCGCGCACTACCCGTGGTGGTTCTTGATCTAGCCCTTCGCGCTTGCGCACCGACGCATCATTGCGAATGACTACGACCTGTGGATTCATGCACTCTTCCAAAACCACCACCACGTCGGCGAGCAGCTTGTCAGCGCCCGCTGTGTGACTTTGAACGACGTAAACATCAGCGAATTTATCGACGATTATTCCGGGCAAGAAATCGCCTTCTGCATTCACCAATCTGTACACATTTGTCGTTGCGTGATCGATGCATTGGTTGCGCAGCTCCACGGCTTGCAAGATCCGTCGCCGGACAAACTCTTTGTCGATCTCTTCGTCCGCGTCGCGAGTGAGAATGCGAACGGCGATATCGCATGATGGATTGAAATAACCGCGAGCGACAAACTGTCCGTCTACGTCGATAATATCGACTACATCACCGGGAGCGGCCTTGCCAGGTACCTGCGAGATTCCGCCTGAGAACAGCCACGGATGCCCGCGGTGCAGTTGCCATTCTCGTCCTTTTTTAATTGATACCTTTAAAGCCATTGGTGGTGGCACTAGTCGCCGAATTCAATATCTTGAGGAAGCGTCGGATTTCTGGATTTCGCGCTGTTGAGATCGTCGAGGGCGGCCGTTTCCTTTTTCATCTTGTGGTAGCAGTAAGCACGGGCAATATAGTAATCGCTGTTCATGGGGTCGTCTACTATGAGGTACTTCAATTCCTGCTCGGCCTTGGAATAATTCTTCATCTCAATCTGCAGTTTGGCTTTGCGGAAGTAAAAGAAAGGTTCGTTGAAGTGCGCGTCCTGTTGCTGGCAAGCCTCGGTGTATGCCTTGTTAAGGTTGGTGTCGTGACCGAAGGAGCCAGCCGTTATGACCAGCTTGCCGGGAGTCGCCGTGCCCGGCGGCGCCACGTTGAGAACCGGTTGGAGCAGCACTGGAGTCGCCGCCGAACCCGGCATGGTACTGGCGCCGATCTCTCCTGGGGAAAGAACTGTCGCCGCGTTCGTGGGATTTAATAAAGTGTTCGTGGCGTTTTGCACGGATACTGCGCCCGGGCCGAAGCTTGAGGTGGTCGTCGTCGAAGACCAAATCTGCGCCGGCGGCAACAGAGCAGGTTGCGCCATCTGCGAGCCCGGCGTTGAAGACCAAACCTGTCCCGGAGGCAAGAGAGGGGGTGGCGCGGTCTGCGATACTGGCGCCACTGACATGGTTGAATGTCCTTGCGTCGCGGTTTGCTGTCCGGCTGCGAAGGCTGCGCACTGAGATAGCAGGGTGAAAATCGCGGCAGTCACTGCCAAGCATCGATTTTTCATGGAAAGTCCCTTCTGAAATCTTATGAGAGCTTACGGGAAATCGGAATCGGATTGTGTAAAAGTTTCCAGATGCTATTGAAGAATAAAAATGCGCGATGTGGCGCAGGGCTATTTGCCTTTCTATGCAGTCACGCGTGCGAAAAGCAGGCGGAGCGGCTCGAGCCATGGCAGATCATGGTTATCAGCGGTCACTATCACCAACAAGCCCGCATCCAAGCCTGGCGAAAGTTCAGCTATCAAGGTGTTCGTGGCTGTCGATTTGAGCGAGATTAACATCAACCGGTCATGCCCTAACTTCATGATCACGTGCTCGGAGCTCATGAATATCCCCAGGGCTGATACCGCAATCGAAGGACTGTCGTACCATTTTGGAAATGTGCTAGCTACTAGCGTTCCATCGGGAGCGACAATCAGAGATCCGATTACTCCGGGGAGTAGCGCGATCTCTTGTAGCAATCTGTTCCTATGAAAAGGTGGGTTGGTCAATTTAGTTGGAGCTGGAGAACTGAAGATCTCTGCTAGCTTTCTAAGCCAGTCATTGAAATCCCCGTCGTCGCCAGTTCCGACTGCCGTGATCTTTTTGCCGCCACCCGATCCGCCGCCCGAGTGTTCGGTCTGCGTTTTCGGAGTTGTCTCCGAGCTTTCAGTATGCTCGACCATGAGCCACCATCAAATGGTTGCAGCCTAACACTCGTCAATGGGATCGAGTCTAGACTTCTTTTTTGCGGCAGTCAAAGGAGACGTAGCGGGAAGGTTTGGAGGCGATGTCGCTGATTGTGCAGGATTTATGATCGGGACTGAGCGCAATTTGGTACCTATAACCGCAAGCCGTAAGTCGCAAGTTGACTTGGCGGATGTACTCGTCGACTGCAGCATACCCGATTCTGCCATTGAAGCCTATCACCTTGAGGCAGTGTAATTCATTGCCCAGGGCTTCTTTTGCTTGTTTTAGCTCGGCTCGATTGCCGTCTATCTGTTTACCCAACTGCGCCACCAAAAATACTCCGTCAGCAACAGCCCTGTCGCAGAGGTTGTACATGCGAGCGGACACAGATTGGAGTGCCACTGGTGGCTCAGCACTGGGCTGTTGAAACATGGGAACGCGCCTCACTCTGAGCGGTTGAGGGACCGACCTCGGCGCATGCTGAAACAGCTGCGCGAAAACATGCGCGATAGCGTTCATGCTAGATACCTGATGATTATGGTGCAGCGGGAGATTATGCTCAGGATAGCCGGCAGTTGTTACCGAGACGTTAAAAACTTGTGTAAACCCAAAAGCTGTTGCGGGAGCGAGCCTGGTTGAAAGCCGGTAGGCGTTCAGGCGCCCGTAACTCTGCTTTGCAGTCGTCGTGGAGCTCTCGACACGCAGGTTAACGCGGGTAGTTGACTATGCCGGGCATCATGTGCAGACCGCCGTAATTGCGAATGCCCCAGCCCGTTGCAGCGCCGTTTCGCAAGTAAGAGGGACCCAGGGCGGTCATGCGAGCACGGCTCGCTTTGCGCGGGTCAGTGTTGACTCTAACTTCCTTCAGATCATCGAACAGCGCGCGTCCGACACCTTTTTGTTCCAAGACGCCGAAAGGAATGATATCGACAAATCCTCCCTCGCGCACTGAGCTGTCCGGCGTCAATCCGCAGGTGTCGCGAAAGCGAGCATCGCCTACTTCGTCGCTGATGAGAAGAACCGTGACCGTAACTTCGCCCTGGTAGCGGATTTTACTGCTTTCTTCTTGCAGCATGGCGGCGATGTTTTTTGGACTGTTCGGCATTCCATCCGTCACCATCACGATCGTGAGCGGTTTGGCCCGCGACCCGTTGAAATAGTTTTCCATCTGCTCTTTCAGGGCGTAGGCGGGTTCGGTGCCGCCTGCCGGCATGTTGGTGGCGAATATCTCGGGAATCTGCTGCGGGCTGATGTGTTTGTACGTCATGTACTCGCTGTTGAAAATTGCCGCGTCAATCGACGAAGAGGCCTGAGCTGCCGCGCGCGCCAGTTCTGTCGCTTCGACGCAGCACCACTGCCAGCGGGTCATGCCGCCGGGGCAGTCTCTCGTCGACATGCTGCCTGACCGATCGATGACCAGCCCCAGATCATGGTTGGCCATTACATCAACCATCGATTTGAACTGTCGCGAGTCGACGTTTGCTTTGACCGGGTTGGGCTTTTTCGTATCTGTGGTGCCTGCCTCGAGTTGTCTTGTTCCGGCTTGCAGCTGTGTCGGCTTCGGTGTGTCTTCTTTGGCAATGGCTGCTTTCAGCTCATTGGCAGTTAGATTGAAGCGGAACGCCTGCCCGGCGTGTTCCATGGTCAGCGTGATTGTTCCGTCGTTGTTTTTCAGTTCGCTAATCAGTTTGTCACCATTGACGACACCACGCTTGATCAGCGGACTGTCCGGTTGCAGACCGATAACCTTGCCGGAAAGCGGATCTTTGCCATCGGGCAGCACTGAGAATCCGAGCTTGCTGTTCATATTGATCAGTGCCTGGTCGCGCTCGACCTCGCCGGTCAACTTAACTTTGTCGCCCGCCATCACTTTCATCTCGGGCGTGGCATCTGAGTGCGACTCATCTATCGGCACCATCTCGACGTGCGATGATGGCACCACCGGCAGTGTGGCGTCGACATCCATAGGTGGTTCGCCAGATGATGGCTGGGTTCCAACACCATCGGCAGTGGCGGCAAAAGATGCCACCGCAAAGGTTAGCGATACAGAGAGGGCTGCCGCTATCGAGAGAAGCTTCGTTCTGTATTTCATTTTTTCGCGCCGGCTTGGGGCTGCTCGTCGATCACTAATTTGCCCTGGGTGGCCATCAATTCGACCGGTGGCGTCTGCTCTGCAGGGGCGCTGGCGCTGTGGATATTGAGCGGCGGCACATTACCGTAGGTGCGGATTTGCATGACCGGGGTATGCGGCGGTCCGAAGGCATATGGGCTGTATGGGGATGCGTACGCCATGGTCGGATTTGAGTAGCCGCCGTGGTGGTGATGACCGTGCATGCGTCCGGTATATCCGATGAAGTTGGACGGCATAGCGCCGGCGTTGGGACCGTAGGCAGGTGGCGTGGGCATGGGCAGTGACGAAGTGGGCGAAGAGAAACCGCCCGAATAGCCAGAATATCCCGAGGAGGTCTGCAATGTGCTGGACGGGAGCCCGGGAGCCAATTGCGTCGGCTGATTGGTCGTATGCCAGGCGTTATCGGCTGAGAACATCGGTGCTGTCGGCGCAGGGAGAGGCGGCGCGGCGGCAATCTCTTTATTGTCCAGATAGCCCAGCCCTTGTCGCGCATAGGCTGCCAGCTTGGAAGTGGGGGCTAGCTGGATGCATCTCTTGTACTCATCGCGTGCCCGGGCGTCTTTGCCGGAAGCTTGTAGCGTGCTGGCAAGACCGTAATGCAGATTGGGGTCACTGCCGGACTCCTTGACGCCCAGCAGGAAATACTTCTCGGCTTTGGCGTAATCTTTGTTTTTGAACGCCGCGGCGCCGGTCTCATAATTGGATTTGGCGGATGCGTCGGCGGCAAGTGGCATCGCCACCATTGCCAAGCCAGGTAGAATCAGTCGTTGAGCCAGTTCGGACCAGTTTGTCCTGGTTAAAAGAGATCGACCACGCATCTGTGGTTCCCCCGAAGCCATTCGTTGACGAAGTATCCCCAGCATACTTGAAAACCGGTGCAGTTTTTGTGAATTGACAGATTGTTGCCGGAAAAGTTCCTCAACCTCCAGTGCCAGCGGCTTTGACCTTGGTTGTAGCAGATGAGTCTTTGCGGTCTCGCGCCGCCAGGTCCGGGCGGTTCATCTTGTCGTAGGCGACGGCCCGCTTTGCCAGGATGAGTGGCTTGCTGTCCGGAGCAACGTCCATGGCGGCAGTGAAATCTTTGGCAGCCTGTGCGTAATCACCATGCGTCAGGCACAACTCGGCGCGCGATTCGTATGCCACTGCATCGGTGGGATCAATTCTGATGCCTTTAGAGTAGTCGCTTTCGGCCTGAGAAAACTGCTTCTCCCTTGACTCGAGATCGCCGCGACGGAGATAGAAATCGCTCGTATTAGGGCTGAGCTTGATTAACTCCGTGCAGATTTGCACACTTTTCGATAATTTGCCGAGCTTTTCAGCGGCAAGCGATCCCTCATACAGGCAGTGAACATCATCAGGAACATCGAGATGCGCAGTTTCATAATCAGCCAGCGCCTTATCGTACGCGCCGGACATCATGTAAGCGTCGCCGCGCAAAGAGAATATCGACGTGCGTTCATTTCCCATCGGTTGTCCGTGCTTGTGGACCGTGTGAGTTGCTGAAAACTGTTTGTGCTGCCATTGCCAATAACTGCGCATCGTCTGCATCATCTCGACGTTCTGTGCCGGCGCACCCTTCGCTTTATCCTGTTCACGCAACTTGATCGCTTGAGAATAATCGGCAATTGCTTGAGAGTATTTGCACTGCTCGAAATAACTCAGACCGAGTTTGATTCGGCATGATTGTTGCATGACTTTAGCTTGCTCCGGATTGATGATACGAGATGCAATCTTCAGCGCAGTGGCATAGTCCGCCGTCGCCTTGGCGAACTCTTCCGTACGCATGTAGGCATCGCCTCGCACGAGTAGAATGCGAGATTTAGCAAACGGCAACAACTTCGGTTCGTTGAGGAGCTTGCCGCATTCGCCTTCCGCCGCTTTGTACTTGCCGCCTTCAACGTATAGATTGGCGCGGCGCACGACGAAGTCCCACTTCTGCTCCTCAGTGTTAGCCGACGCGATCGCTTGATCGATTGCTGCCAATCCCTCATCGAATTTGCCATTTTGCACGAGCCACTGCGCCTGCAGCGGCAGCGAGAGTTGCTGAGCTTTTGTCACATCTCTCTGCGCACCGACCGCATTGCCGAGCAGCTTTTCCGCCTTTGCCCTCTCGCCGTAGGCACGCCGATCTTCAGGATGTTTAGCCAAAACGGCGCTGTAATCATCTATCGCCAACTTATACTGCTTATTCATGCAGTAGCAGAACGCGCGTAGCCTGAGCGCGAAAAAATCGTCCGCTTCATATTGGAGTGCGGTCGTCAAATCTGAGATAGCCTCTTTGTAATTGTTGGCATCGATGTAGCAGTTGGCACGTTCTTTATATAGCGATCCGCACTTCGGTGCCAGTTTGATCGCTTGCGTGAAGAGACCGGCACCGGCACTTGGATCGTGGTCACGATAATGCTTTGCAAAACCTTCTTTGGCGAGGCTGCGAGCTTGCGCGCTTACCTGCGGATCGGTGAGCCATTTTTGCGCAAAACCTCTCATGTGATGAGAACCCGTCAGGTCGCCGAGAGGCGTCATCTCCGTGCCGCCGAGATGATCACGCTCGGCGTAGGCAGTGCGATCTGCGCGCGCGCCAGATTGGCAATACGAAAGCGCGACGGCGATATAAAGGACTGAGGCTAGCCTCGGAAGGAGTCGAATCTTACTTCTCCGAACGAATGATTGCAGCCGTAAGCTGAACGGTATGACTATATACCCGGTCAGTCGCAACTATCCGCAGGTGGCGCCTGGTTTGCGTATGCGGACAAGACGGTACCTGCCACTACTACTCCGATTTTGGCGATCTGTCCAATCTTATGGAGCAAACCTTTGCCTTTGATTGAGGTCGATTTTTTTGCTGGTGCGAATGAGACATAAGGATTGGGTAGCATAGGTTGAAACCCGATTGGAGTGTTTGTCGGAACCGGGTACATAGCCGGACCTTGCCCGATAACATAGTGAAATCTCGTGATCACATCTTGCACATCACCGATCGCTCGTTGAATTTCAGGATCGTTCGGGCGCTCTTGGTCTGCTTGTTTGTAATATGCCAGTGCTGGAAAGAAGCTTCCGTACGACTGGTTTACCGCTCCCAGGTTGTATAGAGCATCCGCATTGCGAGGCTCGATTACCAGCGCCTGCTCGAACATTTGAGCTGCATGTTGTAGATCATTTTGCCTGGCGAGATCTTTGCCGTTTGCAATTAAATTGCGAACTGTAATCTGATCATCGCTCATCGGAGTCGACGATATGATTTGGTTCGGCTCTGTTTGTTCGAACGGCATGGCTTGCGCCAGCGCGCTTGTGGTGCCGATCGTAATGGAGACGAAAAGAGATGCTGCGCATCTGCGCACGTGTTTGAACATAAGGTCACCCTCGTGTTTGTCGATGCAAAATGCAACCGCCACGGCAGCTAGCGATTGTTATAAGAAGAAGACGCAGAAAAGAGACGACCCCAATTCAATTGCTCCGCTGAGAGCGGCGGTGTCGTCCCTCCGTAAGTCGGTTCTGTATCAGTAGACGGCCGACATGGTTGGATGTTTCAGCCGCTCGCTTTTTGTATTCCGGCTAACATGATGCGCTTTTTCGCCCATAGGACAGTGTTGATCGCGTGCCTAGAGTGATGTTGCGATTCGTCTGCGATTCTTTGAACGGGCGTGATCTTCCGAAACGCTTGTTGTATCCGCAATTCGAGAAATTGTGTTTGTGTTTGTCAATGAGCAGTAACCGCAACATAGATCGAGGCGGTGGTCGGAAAACGATCTTGATACTCCAATTGTTATTGAGCGAACAGTTTTGGTCGGCTAGCAACGACGTTCGAGGCTCATGCCAAGCGCTTGTCGCATGAGGCTGGTTCGGCTAATTGAAGCTTGGCGGAACCTTTCTAGATCCGCTGGGGTCACATTTGCCAGCCGGATGGAGCGCAAGTCGATGAGCAGAACCTTACAGAGAATGGAAGAGATGTCAGCGCATGGGCAGCCAATGCGGCGCTCGCTGGCGGAGATGAGCTACGGCGAGCTTTTGCAGAGCCTGAGCCAGAAGATTTTTGCTCTTGCGAATAAGGAGCGGCTGTTGGTTCAGTTGGAGGTCGAAGATCAAGTAACCGCGGAGATTCTGCTCACGAGGAGACTGGTTATCGGCGCCGGCATGGTAGTTTTTGGTGCCAACATGATCTTCATGACCATTGTATTCGCATTGGCGAGATTCATTCCGCCGTGGGCGACCTCGTTGGTCATCGGTCTGTGCGCTCTCGCTGGTGGTTGGGCGTTGGTTATCGCCACCTGGCGCAGACATAAGACGGTGAGCGAGATTCAGTCGGAGCTGAAGGAAAAGCTGTCGTGGACAGACAAACATGCAGCATAAAAGGAATCTAGATCATGAGCAATGAGTTTCCTAAGAGTGATGGTCTATCACGAAGGGCAGGTGCGCGTCGCGCGCTGGCTGCCAGCGAAGTAACCAAGATCATGGAGCACAAGATCGATCGCACCGAAGAGGTTCCCAAAGACCTGCACGAGATGGCTGATTTGGGAGCCGAGTTTGCGCAGGACATGGGTCTTGTTCCGGGTAAGGAAATCCAGCGGCGGAGCGAACAAGTGACTCAAAGTGTACTTCTGCGCAAAGAGATCGCTGAGTTGCGCCAGGAGATTATTCTCGAATTGCGCGAGCTTAAACGGCGCAGCGAAAGATACGCGCACGTCGCCGAAAGCGCCGGACACTGGGTCGTCGACGCACGACATTTTGTCGACCAGCACCCGAACTTGTTATGGTTTTTGAAAAAGCGCAAGGTCGGGTAGCACCGGCAGTTGCGCGAGCAACTATGTGGAGCGCCAGCCTCCTGGCTGGCACCATTCGTTGGCACACAGTTTCGGTGCCGGGCAGGAGCCCACCGCTCCACAGCGCGCCCGAGGTCGAGTTGCGCAACTCTGTATCGCCAGTAATACCGTTGGGGCGCCTGGCAGCTGCCCGTTCCACTGCTGCCAGCGGTTTCACCTGCACGTATTTCGACTATCGACTTTTCACTTTGACGAAAACGTCAAAGTGCTTTGACTTGCACGTCGTCGTGCCTTTCCGGCTGCGAACGTATTCTGTGAGTGTCGGTCGAGGGACCGGCACAAAACAAAAGCTCGGAGGTAGGTCAAATGTTTCTTGTTATATGGAGAGGATGGGGTCTTCTGGTTCCGGTAATTGCAATTCTTTGTGCACTGGCTGCTTCCGCGGTGTGCGGACAGGCTCCTGAATCGACAGGCACGTTTGCGACTTTCTTAATGGCAGCCGTCGCCCTTGGTGCAGTTGGTATGTTCTTGCGCAGCAAGCAATTGGCAAGACACCTGTACTGGATTCCGATGGAAGGTTGGGCCGTAGTGTCAGCCGTGGTTGCCCTGTTGCAGATACCGAAAATGATCGGTGCCTGCTAGATGGCGTTCGCCCTCTGAGCGGTGACAAAGATGTTGCTCAGAGGGCGATGTGTCGGGAGTGGAACAGCGATGATTGAGTGAATTCTCAACCGTTGCGCTGTTTCTCTTTCTTCAGTTTTTCTTTGTCGCGTTGTTTTGCGCGTTTTGCTGCCTGCTCTTCTTCTCGTTGTTTAGCTACTTTGGCGTCAAGCGCGCGTTGTTTCTCTTCTTCTTTTTTCTGCTCGTAATATTTATAGTCGCCGTGATACTCGACGAGCGTCGAATCGCGCAGCTCAACGATCTTGGTAGCTACCTGCGAGATGAAATAGCGGTCGTGCGAAACAATGATCACCGTTCCTTCATACTCTTTCAGTGCTTCTTCGAGAGTTTCCTTCGCCGGAATGTCCAGATGGTTGGTCGGCTCGTCTAGAATCAAGAAGTTCGCCGAGGTGGTCAGCATTTTTGCTAACGCCAGACGTGCCTTCTCGCCGCCACTGAGGTCGCGGACTTTCTTGAATACGGTGTCTCCGCTAAAGAGAAAACGTCCGAGTAAGCCGCGAATCTCCGCGTCTTTCCAGTTGTGTACGCAGTCGGCAATCGTGTCGAGAACAGATATGTCCAATTCGAGCGCTTCCGCCTGGTTCTGCTCGAAATATGCGGGCACGATGTTGTGTTGGCCGAGTTGGCAAACACCATCCATTGGCGCTTCTTGTCCGGTAATCAGGCGCAATAACGTGGATTTACCCGAGCCGTTCGGACCGACAAACGCGATACGGTCGCCGCGCTGAATTGTCAGATTGGCATCGAGAAAGAGAATATTATCGTCGTAGCCGTGAGCCATATTTTTGATCTCGACTACCAGCTTCCCGCTGGCAACTCCCTCGGGAAACCAGAACTTAAGCGTTTTCAGACCACCTTCCGGCTCGTCAATCAGTTCCCACTTCTCGAGCTGTTTCTCGCGGCTTTTCGCCTGGGTGCTTCTGGTGGCGCTGGCGCGAAAACGATCGATAAACGCTTGCTGCTTTTGCAGCTCTTCCTGCTGTCGTTCGTAAGCCGACAGTTGCGCCGTTCTCGTCTGTTCTTTCTGCTCGATATAAGCAGAGTAATTGCCCAGGTAGTTTGATGATTCGCCGCGCTCGATCTCCACAATCTTCGTGCACAGCTTGTCGAGAAAACGCCGGTCGTGCGAGACAATCACCATAGGAATCGTCTGTTTCATCAAATAACTTTCCAGCCATTCGATGGTTTCTAAATCGATGTGGTTGGTAGGTTCGTCGAGGAGCAGGACATCGGGCTCACGCAGCATGACTTTGCCGAAGCCGATGCGCATCTGCCAGCCGCCGCTGAATGTAGAAACTAGTCTGTCACCATCTTCGGTGCTAAAACCGATCTCCGGCAGAATAATGTCCACGCGCCGCTCTAATCCATATCCATCCGCATTCTCGAACTGGCGCTGCAGCCGGTCCAGTTTGTGCAGCAGGCTGTCGATATTCTCCGGCGTAGCCGTTTCCAACTGTTTTTGTACGTGGTGCAGCGCCACCTTAATATCATGCGCTTCCTTGAAGGCAGCGAGCAGTTCGTCGCGCACAGTGGCATCTTGTTGTATGTCGAATTCTTGAGTCAGGTAGGCGATGCGTGAGCCGTGCGGTTTGAACACGTCACCCGAGGTCGCCTCGATCTCGCCCGTGATGATTTTGAACTGGGTCGTCTTTCCCGAACCGTTGGCACCGACCAGTCCGATGCGCTCGCCCGGCTTGACCTCCCAGGTCACGTCGCGCAGCGCCTCGCCGTTGGGATAAATCTTGGTTATCTTGTCTAATCTGAGCATGCTGTAATGGCTGCCTGGCACAGCCTGTGGGGTTTCCTTTAAGGGAATGCCTCATCATAACATTGACTTCTTCAAAACGCCGTCAGTTTCAACTTTTGTCCGTAAAGCATTAAATAGTGTGCACTTTCGGGCGGGGCTTGCAAGAATATGGCTGTTGAAAGTGTGGGCGGCAAAACGGTAAAGCGAGCGACACAGCGTACTCGAGAAGAGAAATGAACAAATTGTTGCGACTACTGAACATCGACCTGCCTATTGTGCAAGCGCCCATGGCTGGGGTTTCGACACCGGAGATGGCGGCCGCAGTCTCCAATGCCGGGGCTCTGGGCTCGATTGGCGTCGGCGCTGTCGACGCTGCCGGGGCGCGGGCGATGATTGGCGCCACTCGGGAGCTGACCAAGCGCGCTTTCAACGTGAATCTGTTCTGCCACCGTCCCGCCACTGCCGATCCGCAGCGAGAATTGGCCTGGGTCGAGGAGCTAGCGCCTCGTTTCAAACAGCTCGGGGCGCAGCCGCCCAAGGCGTTGCACGAGATTTACAAAAGTTTTGTCGTCGACCGGGAAATGCTCGAGATGCTTCTGGAAGAGCGTCCCGCCGTCGTGAGCTTTCACTTCGGGCTGCCGCCGGCGGAGTTTATTGGGCGGCTGAAGGATGCGGGCATCGCTCTTTTCGCTTCGGCTACCAGTTTGTCCGAGGGACATGCGTTGCAAGCCGCGGATGTCGATGCCATTGTGGCGCAGGGTTTTGAGGCGGGAGGACATCGCGGAACTTTCGATCCCGATAGGCGAGACGATATGCTCGGCACGTTTGCGCTCACGCGTCTTCTGGTCAACGAGTTGAAACCTGCCATTATTGCCGCCGGCGGTATTATGGATGGTGCGGGTATTGCTGCCTGTTTGCGTCTGGGTGCATCCGCGGCGCAGCTAGGAACCGCTTTCATCGCCTGTCCCGAGTCATCGGCAGACAAGTTTTATCGTGCCGCATTGAAATCTGACGCAGCCAATCATACTGTCATGACCAGAGCGATCTCCGGAAGACCAGCGCGCTGCCTGGCGAATTTATTTACTGCCATAGGCGAGTCGACTGCCGCTGATAAAATTCCTGATTATCCGATAGCCTATGATGCTGGAAAAGCATTGCACGCCGCTGGGAAGAAAGCCGACCAGGGCGGTTATGGAGCACAGTGGGCCGGGCAGGCAGCGCCGCTTATACGCGAGTTGCCGGCGGCCCAGTTGGTGGCGGTTCTCAAATCCGAGCTCGAAGAAGCAATAAAACAATCAGTCTCAGTGCCTTAAACAGGTATCTCGCGAATCATGCGTTTTTACTATCCGAGATTATCGGTATCTTCGGTCTGTCTCGCAGCAACGACGAATACACGATATAAATACAACCCGATGCCGGGCAGAGCGCGGCGCTTCGCAAGCGCCTGTGGAGCGCCACCCTCCAGGGTGGCACCGTGTGAGGAGCCCGGCGCCGTGGTACCGCCGGCGGCACCACCGCTAAGGAGCAGCGGCGCTATTACTCTTTCGGCGCCTTCAACAGTTCCACCATCTTATCTAAGGCGGCGCAGTGCGAGCCTTTGATCATGACGCAACTGTCAGCGCTGAGTTGTGGTTTTAACAACTCCAATGCTTCCGCTTGATCATCACAAGCAAAAACGGCAAACGATGCACCTTCTGCCGCGTCTGCAATGATTTTGGCTTTGCTACCCACGGTAAGTAACATCGAGATTTTAGTGTCTCTCAACCACTGGCCGGTTTGTTTGTGCAACAACTCTGTGCTGTCACCAAGCTCTGCCATCTCTCCCAATACGACGTACTTATTTGCCTGCGGAAACGCGCGCTTGTCCAACAACGCTTCCACTGCACACTTAACGGAGTCGGGATTGGCATTGTACGACTCGTCGATTAACACGGCACCGTTGTCCAACTTTAGCCTGTTGCCTCTTCCTTCCACCGACTTGTACGTCGCCAATCCTTCAGCAATCTCTTTGTTGCTCAGCCCCGCCGCGCGTCCGGCCACGATCGCGCACCACGCATCTTGCATATGACGTATGCCGTGCGCGTTAATTTCAAACTCTCCTTCGAATCCACGCACGGTAAAGCGCGTGCGGTCTAAACTGACCGCGACCTCCGCCACATCCGCATCGGAAAACAACGCCAGGTCGCCGCTGAAAACTTTGCGCGCACGGGCAACAACAGGTTCTGTCGGATTGCCGATGACAGCCAATCCTTCGTTTTCCATCTGTTCTAACATCTCGCATTTAGCGATGATGATGTTCTCCTGGCTGCCGAGGAGCTCTATGTGTGCGGTTCCGACGCCGGTTATAATGCCCGCGTCCGGCTTGGCTGTACGCGCGAGAAGGGCAATCTGCCCCAAGCCGCGCATCGCCATCTCGACAACGAGTATCTCCGTATCTGGTGGCATCGACAAAATCGTTTTCGGCAAACCGAACTCGTTATTCTCATTGGCGGCCGACTTGTGAAAGCGCCGCGCCGCAACCACAGCCGCGCACATCTCTTTGGTCGTCGTCTTACCTGATGACCCTGTGACGCCAATCACGAACGGTTTCACCTTATTCAAATAGGCTTTGGCAATCTGATGATAGGCTGCGAGCGTATCATTGACTGCGAAGATGAGGCACGACTCGGGTACTTTCACGTCCGCGGGCAATGACGCAACAATGCATCCGGCCGCACCACCCTCGATGGCACGCTGAACGAAGCGATGACCATCGAACGTTTCACCTTTGAGGGCCAAATACCATTGTCCCGGAGCAATCGATCGTGTGTCAGTCGAAATGCTGCCGCGCCCCGCGCCCATGGTTCCCTCGGCTTGCACCGGACTGAGGAAACTCGCAAGTTCTGGCGCGGTAAATTCCGCGGCGTAGGACTTGGCGTCCATGACCGTTGTGTTCCTTTCTTGTGTCATAAAAGTTAGGTCTTCTTGCCTTTGAACAGCTTATTCAGCCAGCTATCGCCTTGCGGATCGCGCGGGTCAGCCTGCTCTGCCGGAGGCGTCCATGATACCTCGCGCAGCGCATCCGGGAAATCGACCCCGGTCTTCTGGCAGTAATGCAAGCATGCGGCCACTTGCTCGGCTTTGAGAATGCCGTCGTCCACGAGGCTCTTGCCCTGGACCGCGGCGGCGAGAATACGCTTGTCTACATAACCGGTGGTGAGCAAAACCTCGCCCATCGAGCAGTTGAGCTGCCCGGCGATGTCGGCTGCCTTGGTCATCTCATCCTTGCCCACGACGCCGGACATGTTGAGCAGTCCCAAAACTTCGTTGGCGCGGGCGATTTCGTCTTCTTTAGTGCTTCTTTCCGAAAGAATCTGCTCGACGGAAGTTCCTTTCTGGTGGGCCGCGCGCAGAATCTCTGCCGCCTGCACGCCGGTCAAATGACCATTGGCGACCATATCCTGCAAGCGCAGGCTGTCTTCGAGCGTTTGATTAGAGATCATGCCGTTCTGCACCAGCACTTGCCCGATGGGCTGCTGGTTGACCAGTCCGACTTCAATAGCCGAAACTTTGTCGCCCTCGGTGACGATGCCTGCCTGGGCAAGCAGCTCGCCAAAACGGATTGTCTGCGAAGGCGGGCGGTAGGCGCCGGCTTCTTGCAGCGAAGATTCGATGCTCTGATGCTTCTTGGACGCCGAGCGCAAGCCGTTGAGCGCTTGCTCCTTGGTGATTTTGCCGTCCCGGAGCAGAACCTGAGCAGTCAGCGCTGAAGCCAAAAGCTGAGAAGGCAGGGCGCGATTAAGAACCAGGCATCGTCCCAGAGGCAGGTTGTTCTCCATACTCTGGCGGATGCCCTCATCGAGCACGCGGCTGTCGACGACGCCGGCTTCGAGCAGGAGTTCGCCCAGCTCGCTGCCAGGCATGATTTCGCGCTGCGGGGCCTTCCAGCCCAGCCGTTTGAAAGCCTCTTCCAGCGGAACACAGCCCTTGATAGCCACGTTGAGGGCTCGAATGCCGAAGTCGGAAGAGATGACGCCCTCGCGCAGGAGCGACTGCACCTCGATTGCCGTCTGCACGTCGCGCTCGGTCAGTTCGCCGATACTCATCAGAACGCGCCCCAATGGCGTGTTCGACTTCTTGGCGATCTGTAGCGCCTCGAGCAAAACCTCAGGCTTGATTACGTTGGCGGCTACAAGCAGCTCACCAATACGCTTTGGACCGGCTCGCCGTTCTTTGACTATCTCCATCTGCTCGCAATGACCGAAAAGAAGCTGCCCCGAGGCGCAGCCCGAACCACCACACCTTAAAGTCTATCAGGCGGACGCTCGATGGGCGGACCACCCGCCCGGCTGCAAACCTTGATTCAATCATTCCCCGCCGCAGCCTTAGTACAACATATGTAGCAGGATTTTCGTTGGTTCGAACAAGAAGCTGGAAGGTTTGGACCGTGCCGCGGATTTGTAAAGCAACGGCCGGCAGGTCTGATAATTCTCGATGCTCGGCCAAACGATTCCCACCAGTTAATCGAAAATCGTCGAAAGCGATTCCTACCAGTTAATCGTTTTGGATATCGTCGAAAGCGATTCCCACCAGTTAATCGTTTTGGATATCGTCGAAAGCGATTCCCACCAGTTAATCGAAAATCGTCAAAAGCGATTCCCACCAGTTAATCGTTTTGGATATCGGCCAAACGATTCCCACCAGTTAATCGAAAATCGTCAAAAACGATTCCTACCAGTTAATCGTTTTGGATATCGGCAAAACGATTCCCACCAGTTAATCGAAAATCGTCAAAAGCGATTCCCACCAGTTAATCGCTTTGGGCGCGCCTCTTAAAGACACCTTAACCACGCTTCGATTAGGATGTAAGCAAGAAAAGAAAAAAACAAAAAGAACTCGGCGAAGGACCAAAGAAGAAGATTCCGCCAGGCAATAACCAGGGATTTTTAAAACAGATTGGAACACGGTTGTTTGTGTGAACAGCCGGTAGCTCTTCGCCGAAGCGAACAAAGGAGCTACAACAATGGACATTTATGACTTATCGGGACCGGCATTTCTGTCATTTGTCCTGACCGTCATGTTCATTGCCTTAGGAGCGGCTCTGGCTCTGAGATTCAAGTGTCAGTTGTCGTTCACACAGACAGTGAACAAGGACGAACTGAATGTATACGACACTGCCTACCTGAGCGGGGGCGCGAGCGCTGCACTCAATGCAGCTGTCACCAGCCTAACGCATCGTGGCGCCATCGAACTGCTGTCCAGCGCCGACGCCATCGCAGTGCATCCAATCCAAGAAGAGCTGCACCCGCTCGAGCAATACCTAGTCGACAGGCTCAATGGTCAAACCGCAGCTGAAGCCGCGCGCACCTGTAAGCAGATCGATGTTGCGGCATTGCTGCACGAGAAGCTGGAAAAGCTGGGACTGGTGGCATCGCGCAACACCACCGCAATGTGCCGGGCGGTCTCAACCTTGCTCATTCTGACGCCTCTTCTCCTTGTCGGATTGGCGAAGATCGCTATCGGACTCAGTCGGCACAAACCGGTGGGGTTTCTTGTAGCGATTTGCCTCTTCTTCGCATTCATAACCTGGCTGTTCTACAGCATCGACGTGGTAAGAACTTTTGCCGGAGAGCAGCTTTTATGGGATAACAACACTACGAGGCGTTGCGCACATCGGCGACGTCGGGTGCGACGCTCTCGGGCGCTGAATTGGCCCTTGCGCTCGCACTTTTCGGCGGAGGCGTCATGGCTTCGGTTCCGGCGTTTGCCACCAGCTGCCAGATAACCGGCAAGCCTCGCGCCTATGCACATAGTTCTGGCAGCAGCTGTGGCGGCGGCTCTTGTGGTGGCGGCGGATGCGGAGGTGGCGGGTGCGGAGGGTGCGGTGGATGAGTACACTCAATCACACTCTCGGCATTGGCTGGAGACCTGAGTTGGCCTGGTTTATACAACAGCGCCAAGACCTCGGTTTTATCGAGCTGGTGGCGGAGAACTGCATGGAATGGAAGACGGTTCCCAACGAAATTGCAGCGCTCATTGGGCGAGGAGTCGAGGTTATTTTGCATGGAACAAGCCTATCATTGGGCGGTGCAGACGAGATTTCGACGCGGTGTCTGCAGCAGTTCGCGCGCTGTGCGAAGATGCTGGGCTGCAAAATTATCAGCGAGCACATCGCATTTGTACGCATTTGTACGCGGCGGCGGCATCGACAGCGGGCACTTGCTGCCGGTTCAGCGCACGCACCTGATGCTTGATCTGCTGTGCGACAACATCGCTCGGGCGCAAGAAGTGTTGCCCGTTCCGTTGGTTCTGGAAAACATCGCCAGCATTTTTGAATACCCAGACAATGAAATGAGCGAGGCGAAGTTCATAAGCTCACTTCTAGAACGCACTGACACCAGGCTCTTGCTTGATGTCGCTAATCTCTATGCCAACAGCATCAATCACAGATACTCGGCGCTCGATTATCTCGATGCGTTGCCACTGCACCGCATTGAATATCTGCACATCGCTGGTGGTGCGTTTGTGAAAGGCATATATCACGACACGCATTGCGAGTCCGTGACGCAGCCAGTGTTAAAGCTCTTGCAAGAGACAGTTGCTCGCGTCCCGCAGGTGAAAGTTATGTTAGAACGCGATGGAAAGTTTCCTCCCCTTGAGAGGTTGAGCGCGGAATTAGATGCTATTGCCGAAATCTGTATAGCGGACAACAGAGTTGTGGGAGCGTGCCACCGTGCAAACTGACCGATACGAACAGATCCGCCGCCAGCAAGCAGTGCTAGTACGCGCTCTCTGCACCGCGGACGGTGCATTCCCGGTGGGTTTCGAATACGACAGGATAAAGGTGACAAAGGACGCGCTTGTTAGCAAACGCGCGCGTGTTTGTACCCACTACTGCCCGCTTTTCTCCAATCTTGGCGATCGCTTTGATGATTTGTTCCATCAATATGCGATCGCCAATCCTCTCGTTGATCCTAGCCCCACGCTGGATGCGCGGCGGTTCATTCGCTTCTTATTGAAGCGGTCCGAGCACATTGATGGTCAATTGCTTCGTTGGTTTGTAGGTGAAGAGGCTGCACACGCGCATGGTGCGATGTGTGTTCGATACTGCGAATCGAGGATGTACCGTGCGCTTGGTTTGCGCATCGGCACTGTTTCGCTAAGTTGGCTGAGAGCTTTGTGAGAACTGAGTAGCAGGACGGTTTAGTCAGTTGCCGATCTTGATATCGATGGGGCCGAGGTGGATATGTCCGCTCTGAAGAACGGTTTTGGCGGAGATGCCCTGGTCGTTGGGGTCGGTTTTGGCGTCGACGTTGATTATCGGGCCATGTTTTGAGGTTTCGACTGTACCTTTTCCAGTATGATCCCAGTTGGACGGCGTGAAATTGATTCCGCTGATATCGCCATTTCCATCTTTGACGAACTCGACATTCGGATCCGAGGAAAACCACGCTCCGCCCATTTTTTTCAATTCGGCAGTCACGGCAGTGAGTTTGTCCTTGTCGCCCCAGACTTGTGCCAATGCATTGGCGAGTCCGCCGGCGTCAGATTTTGCTGTTGCATCGTCGTGAGTTGCGTGCTCGTCGAGAGTCCGTTTTGCAAATGTTTCTATATTTGATGCGACCGCATGCGCGTCGAATTTGTCTGTCATAAAAATGATTCCTTATATTTTGGCGCGGAAGTAGAAGAGTTAGATTTGTCGACTGTATATGGAATCGTTCGCGCTGTAATTCGTGAAATTACGAACAGCCAGCGGGTTTAAGAAACTGAAGTGACTGTGCAATGATTATGGAAATCCGAAATCGTCACTGAGTGCAATTAATTTGAGAGATGCGAAGGTCTCACCGCAAATATTGATCGATCCGCAAATACAATCAGTCTTCAATATTTATGGTGGTCTTATTGAACTGGTCGATTCAGGCAGTGTTTTGCCTGAGCCGCTTTTGCTTGAGCTTGAAAGAATCGGCTGTGCGCGACGGCACGTGGAATTTCTCAACAAAATTCGCGATCAAGGATGTAGTTTCACCGGCTGGAAAAAACGTATACATCGCAACCATGCGGAGCTGGGTCAACTTCTGCTCAAAAACCGCGAAGGTATTAACCATATTCTTGCCACCTACAATCAGGATCCCGTGCGCATCTTGATCTCACCGGACGCTTCCGATCCAGCCGAAACAGATGAGACCGGAGCCGATATAAAGGTCAATTTTGAAGAACGCGACGAGTTCGATATCGATGCCGTGCTAACTATTGGGAAAAAAGATGTTCACACCTCGTTTTTATCTAAACGCGCAACCTCGCGGCCTTTAAAGGTTGGGGCTGAAGGACACGCCATGTGTGTGGAACTCGCAATAAAGCTGGAAGCTCTGTTGGGATGCAGCGTAACCATCCATGGTCGGAGACGCGATTCGGAGTGAGTCCGACCGGTCGGTTTAATTTCGTCGATTGACGGATGACAGTTGGTATGACATATTGGAATCAAGAGGCGATTCCATGACTGCTCATCGGGATAGGAAAAGTAAATTCACTGCCAGTGTCAGCGAGCGAGTCGTCAAAAGAGTGGACGAGCGCGCTGCTGAGCTCAAGCTGACTCGAAGTGATGTCGTTGAGCAAGCTATGGAGCTATGGCTGCGTGGACAATCGGAGCAGGACGAGGAAAGATATTTCACTGCAGCCGCAACCGAGATGAATGCTGACGCCAAAGTCTGGAACCACATCACGAGCTCGAAGTTAATGAACCACGAGAGCAATGGAGAGGCTTGAGCCAGCTGCGTTTCCTCGCCGGGGTGAAGTTTGGCTGTTGGTGGTCAACCCCATTACTCCAGGAGATCCCCACCTGCCACGACCAGTGGTGGTTATCTCAACGAATGCTCGCAACCGTGCGTGGGATAGCGTGATAGTGGTGCCTCTTAGCACTGGGCTTCAGATGCCCAATCAGCGTTTTCACAAAGTGCTTCCCGCTGGTCAGGGTGGGCTTGACCGCGACACGCATGCTCGATGCGATTTGGTAAGCAATCTCGAGAAAAGCTGTCTTGACCTCGCTCGCGGACCACTTGGTCCTGAAATTAGCGACTTGTTCATGTGGGAAATCATTCGAGGCGTTCGTAGCTGCATCGGTGACGACCCGGAGTTCTAGATCTAATGGCTCGAAACCCGCTTGCGCCAGGCTGTAAACGAGGCGACAGTTCATGAATCAGCGGATTTCATTTTGAATTATGGGGGACTTGACGAAATTAGACCGACCGGTCTAGTATTAGTGCATCAGGGTCACATCAAACCAGCCACCGAGTTCACCGCTCCCCCAGGAGGTCCTACCATGTACGACGCTTATGTACGACAAAGTCACTACGTCCTCGCCGGCAATAACAATGCTCCCCAAGATCTGTTGAGCGACCTCGCCCGCTCGTCTGATCAATCGATTCGTGCCCGCGTCGCCGAGAATCCCGGCGCGTCGATCAGCACTTTGATTAAGCTTCTCAACGACGAAATAGCAGACGTGAGAATCGGCTTGTCAGTTAATCCTGCTGTTCAGAAATCGATTTTGCGCGAACTGGCTCACGATCAGAATCCTGACGTTCGCTATGCGCTTGCTGAAAATCCATCGCTGCCTCAGTCAATTCTCAGTGACCTTTCGCAGGATGAAAATCCGTACGTAGCTTTTCGCGCGGAGAAAACGCTTGCACTTCGTCAACAACAGTGTCTTGCGATCGCGGCATAGCACGATCGCTCAGCGGTGATGCTAGCCGCCAACGCTCGGCCTAGTCGAGCACATTCCCCGCATAATTTTTAGCGAAGCGAAGGACCGCCAGTGAGAGGCGGTCCTTCTAGCTTTTTTGTCAGCCTCCCGGTTCGCCTGCATGGTGCTCATCGTGCCTCCACCGTTGCTTGGCATCTTGCAGACGCACCTGATGGAAACGAATTCCTGATCTGCGAATATCTACTGAAAACTGACATGCTGGGGCTGCGGACTTGTAGCGATCGATGCCGCGACTTCTCGTACGGCAAGATTAATCAGCAAGGCGCCGTTTCATACTCAAACTCTACGGTACAATCTCGCGATTATGATTCGGGGGACCATCGACGTGACCGGTAAAACTACAGCCTTTGTCACTGCACTCTTGTTAGCCGCAACGTCTGTGCTTACACCAATCACGGTGTCACCTGCATGTGCGGCTGATGAAGTAGTCCAGCATGCAGAGAAGAGTGTCGATATCACCAATAAAGCTTTTTCATCGGCAAAGTGGCTCGACGATCCTTTTGTTGGCATGTGGGTCTTGTTCGGAGCTGCGACCGGGACGGGTGTAGTGGCTGATATCCTTCACTTTCGTCCGGTGCTGCCAGGTCCGAACGTAGGGACGGTTTCATTTGTTCTTGCGAATCGATTGGGCGCAGCGGCCAAAATTTATCTTCGACTTGAGCTGCTCGATCTCGAGAATGGTGCTATAGATTATCAAACATACGTCCCGTCAGAGATGACGCTGACCCCAGTCGACCAGTCTCGCACCAGGTACTCGGTCACTCCAACTATTGAACAAGACACTTTTTTAAGAAGGGCCGCTGTCGTCTTCCAGAATGCACAGTTTGTGCGATTGACACAGTTTACTGTCAGTGGGCGACCAAACTCAATCATCAATTTCGAAACTACAGAAAACGCTGAAAAGGACCTTTTGATAAATGGGATTCTGCCACCGTAGTCGCAACCCAGTCGGTAGAGCGACAGTCCGCTGAATCAAAAAATGTGAAACTGACCGCCTGTTTGCGAGCGGGGTTTGGGCAGAGACAGTACACTACATCTGTACAGTATGCCCTGGTGATGACTTGTCCACGCGATTGGGTGTTCTCCTATTACTCTTACTGATCTGTTGGCTCCCGGGAGCCCAAGCTGAAACGATTCGGGAAGACAACTCGATTTTGCAGCAGGAGGTTGGCTCGCCGCTTTATCTCTGGCGAGATCCGGCTGTCAGTCAGCCGCGCGCCATTCTTATCGCCGTGCATGGGTCGGCGCAGGAAGGTGCCGTCATGGACGCGTTGGCGCGGACTCTCGTGCCAAAAGGTTTTGTCGTGGTTGCACCTGATGTGCGCGGCAACGGTCGCGCTCAGCAGGCAGTTTCATTCTCTGCTCCCCCAACCGCTGATGTTCAGTTGACCCAAACGTGCGGCGATGTAAGCAAAGCGCTCAACATCCTCAGTCAGACTTTTCCCGAAGCGGATATATTCTGCCTTGGCGAGAGCATCGGCGCAGGCGTGGTACTGCGGGCGGTGAGCAGTAATCCTAAGAATGTGCGCGGCGTGATTCTAGTCAGCGCAGGAGTGAAGCCCCATATGCACAATCCACTCAATCTGGGTGGAAACTTTATAAAGGGAATGGCGACATTGGTGCAGCCCGTTGACCTGACAAACTACATCACGCGTTACTGTTCAGAAGATCCACGCGTTGTGCAAGAGATGCTCAGTGATCCTTTGGCGAAGAATCGCCAAACAGGTTTGGATTTGATCGGGACGTTCGCTTTTCTTCGACAAGAACCGTTCTACGCAAAGGCGATGCCTAAGAATATCCCGGTTTTGGCGATACAAGGAAGCGCCGATCAAATAGTCGATCCTGCATCAGTTGAAGAGCTGTTGAGTGCGCTTCCGAGCAAGAGCAAAAAACTAGTGACGATTGATGGGTGTGGTCACGTAATCGTTGGAACATCGTTTCTCAAACCTCAAGTGCTCGCCTCCATCGATAGTTTCCTCGATAAAAACGCCAAGAATTTGCGCAAGACGACCAAGCAAGTGAGAGAGAAAATAGCGAAGGGCGACGGCGCTCGATCGAAAAAGCCCAACCATCCATCAGCCAAAAGCAAAAACACAGCAGCACAAAGTGCCGCGTCTGGCGCCACCACATCTAACACATCCGGACCTCAAATTAACTCAACGGCCTCGCACGGCTTGATCGACCCGGCCGATTTCTCCGGTCAAACCAGCGCCGGTCAGGCAGCAGCTAATCCTGCTTCAGCCGCATTGAATAACGCTGTTACTGCTCCTTCGGTAGCAGTTCCAGATTCAACTCAAGGCACCGCATCTAGTGCCACTCGCGGCCTGGTTTCTCCTGCGGATTTCGGTGGTGCACCAACATCCAACGCTGCTGCCTCGACTGCCGGTTCCAACTCTGCACCGGGTGCAACAAATCCCGCGCGTGGTTTAATCAGCCCGTCCGACTTCGCTCAAACTCCCGCCAGTTCTCAATCTGAAGAAAAAGCCAAGAGCGATAAATAACCATTCGGGCTGAGATGTACTATGTGCAAACGTGCTTCTCTTAGGAAATACCTGCTCACTCTAATCGCGGTGTGTGTTCTCGCGCCCGCGGCTGCTTTAGCTGCGCCCTCCGACGAACCCGCACTGTTAAGTTTCAAATCTGGTGGCAAAGGGATCAGAACCGAATGGTTTCATCCGCCGAAAAAATCGTCGAAGCCAAAACCCGTCGTGCTCATCTTTTGCGGCTCTGGCGGCATCCAAGAGCCCGGCGGATTTTTCAGAGATCTTGCCCAATCCATTGCTGAATCAGGAATTACTACAGTTGTCGTACATTACATGGATCGCAGCGGGCTGAAGTGGGCGAACAATCCACAGATGTCTGCGCATTTTTCCGAGTGGGTGCAAACAGTGCACGATGCAGTTTCATTTGCAACTACACAACCTGACGTCGATAGCAAGCGCATCAGCTTACTGGGACACAGCCTGGGTTCTCAAATCTCGCTGACTGAGGCGGCGTCCGACACAAGAGTGCACTCTATAGTTGATATGGCAGGATGTTTCGTTCTTTCAACAGCAAACGTAAAACGCATGCCAGCAGTTTTGATTCTCAACTGCGCCAACGATCGAGTGGTGACGCTGAGGCGCGAGAAAGGCTTGGTGACTGTATTGAAGCGCGTCAACTGCCAGTACCGCGAACACATCTTCCCAGGCGGCGATCACATGTTCGACAACGTTAGGTTCGACACGATGCTTGATTTGATCGTCACGTTTTTGCGAAACTGATGAAACTGGTGCCTCGTGAAGGCTCTTCTAATCATTGGCAGGAGGCATATGATCTCCTTTCAAAAACTCGTAACCCCAGGAGTTTACTGTATTCGTCGCAATCCTTGCATCTTTCATTGGGTCTAAGAGAACACGAGGCGCTATCGGTCGGCCGAAAGGAATGTGCTCAGTCACTTGCGGCACGCCACCAGAAAAATCGAATTTGGTTATTCCCGGTCCGGCTTCCTCGCACATGCGGAAAAACTTGTCTATGTCGAACGGCTCTTTCTCAAACCCATCACCGACTATGTTCAGAGGAAACCTGGCTGCCATCGGCTCCGTGTCCGTGTTGAGGGCTAACAAGGCAGGATCGTGCACCTCTTCTTGTAATTCTCTAGTCGCTTGCGCCAACCGACCGGCGGCTGTGTGTCCTATAGGTTGATCCTGAAAACCGGATCTCATTATGCTGGGATCCAAAACAAACTCATGCGCCATCGTTCCACCAAACGGAGGTAGAGTTTCCTTGCCCCAGTTGAGCCGACCTTCGGGAAATATCCTCGGTGCGGCTTTGTCGGATTGCAGCAACTCGGATGCTCGAGTGAGGGCCGACGGAGTGTGAACTTGATCAGCCAAACGTCTCACATCTTCCAGACCGGCCGTGAAGTCGGGACTGAGACCGAACTCTGCTTCTATCTCCGGCAAAGCCTCGCTGGCTCTACCTTTGGACAGATAGAAAGCAGCGCCGGCGAGCGCTACTCCTGCTAACCCTGCTGCCACATATGCAGCCGTATGTGAGTTCTTCTCGTGCGCATCATGGATCTCGCGTTGCATAGCAGGCGCTCCTTGGCAAATTTGAATGTGCGGGTACGGAGATAGTATGAGAGAACTTTCTGGTCGTGAAGGGGGGAAATACGAAATCAGCTCGAGATGTATTCAGTGAGCGCGTCTGCGTTCTCGTGCAGCCACTGGCGCCGACGTCTGTATATTCCCGCCAGATCATGCTTGTTCCATAATTCGATAAAGGCGGGTTTGCCCGCGTCAACTTCACCTTTGACGTACGCTTCGCTTTTCACTCCCACCTGATCGATAAGATCAACAAGTTGCAAACGATCGGAGCGCTGCATACCGTAGCAATCGCAAAACAGTTTCAACCTTTTATATGGATCGCGTCCGCCGAATCCATACGAATGCGCCAGGTCAGGGTTGTCGATGGGAACCCACAAAATCACGGCGCGAGCGATATCCCAGAGTGGACGACCAGGCGCTGCAAAATCGAAGTCGAGAAAACCGACTACTTCGCCCTCTTTAAACACGGTGTTCTCGAGGCTGATGTCATTGTGCCCGATGATCGGTCCACCTAGAGGATCGGCAAGGTTGTAGTTGAACTCGGCATCTTTGGGAAAGTCGAATCCTCGAGCAGCATCGTGAAACTGCCGCATGGCGCGTGCAACCTTGCTAAGTGCTTCGTCGCCAAGGCACCACTCCGGATACGGATAATGCGCCGCACTGCCCTCGATAAATGACAAGCACTCTTTTCCGTCTCGGATATCGAGTGGGTGCGGCGCACAAGTAAAACCGCGCCCTTGCAGGTGCCGGAGAAACGCATGGATGACAGGAGTATGCGGACCGGCAGGTCTGAAAACCTTGTCGCCGACGCGAACGACTGAGCCCGCGTTGACAACGCCGCCCGGAAAAGTATGTTCTTTCTCGCTCAATCTGTACCTATGCTCGATTTGCGCATACTAACACAACAACATTGAAACACCGGCCCCGTTTCCGGTGCCGATGTTTCGCAAGAGCCAAACTGGTGATCCCTAGGTCAGTTCTTCAACAACCGGGTTTAGTAGTTGTCGTCGTAAGGAACGACAAAGCCTTTGCCCTGGAAGATCATGCTGTGGCTGCCGGAGTGCGGGCTGGGATAGCCGACGAATCCGTGGTGCACGCCATAGACGAAGCCATGGAACACACCGTATACAGCACCAGCAGCGAAACCGACCGGACCACCGGTCAATCCGCCGGCGACCAGTTCATAGTTGCCGTTCTCGTTGCCGAGGTTGCGAGCAACCATTTTGGTTCCGCCGATTGCGCCCTTGACTGCATCTTGAAACGATGCGGTCGGGACGTCCCATGCTGTGGTTACGACCATCGAAACCACGCGGCAAGGGAAGTAAGCGATCTCGTAGTACACGCGAGCGGACTCGGGACGCTCAGGATATGAAAAGCTTGGCGCCACGCAGCCAATTGCCGCGGCAGCAGCCGTAAGCAGTGTAGCTAATACCTTTTTACGCATTTTTATTCACCATTTCTTCCTAGTAGTCTCGACGTTCCGGTTATTTTTCTTCCATGGTTATGTAGGACCAACGGCTGAAAGGTTTATCCCAGCCGAGTTTCCAACCATGGGCGAATCCGTGCCCGACACCACATCCGCCACCAAGGACGAGACCTGTCGATCCGCCGATCGGAACGGCAGCTACTTCTTGTCCCATACCTTTTTCATCGCCGAACTTGCCGGCAACGTGTTTGTCACCCTTGAGCATGCCATGGTAACCACCGTCAATTGGTCCCGAAACGAGACCGCAAACGAGTGCGCCTGAGACTGCGCCGGCCGTTCTGAATGGTGCTTGAAGGCACCACATGATCGGTTTGGCTTCGTAATCAAGAGCGAGTGCTGGAGCCACCGCAGCGGCTGTCAGCAATGTCGCCGATACTATTCGACCTAGAGTTTTCATTTTCATTTACCACCGTCTTTCCAGTTTGTTTTCTCATTACCCGACGAAAGTTTGGCTCTATTGTTCGGGCAGGAAGTAACTCTACTTCTCTTCAGTAACTATGTACGATTCGGAGCTGAATGGTTTGTCCCAGCCAGAACCGATGCCGTGCTTAGCACCATGAAGAGCACCGTACGGAACTCCCCAAACCACGCCGACCGGCACGCCGACTGTGATGCCGACGAGCTGTTGACCCAAGTAGCAGAGACCGAAGTCGGACGACGGGTTGTCGCCGAGGGCTACTGCCAAAGTGTGCCAGCATTTTTTGGGAACTCTGTAGAGCGAATCAACGACGATGCCTTCCGGCACATCGACGAGGAATGCGGTTGTCGCGCCAGCAGCGCTCTTAGCAGAACCCATCGGTCCATCGGCGATCGAAGGAGCGACGAATCCAAGTCCAAGGGCCAAGCTGGTTAGTAACGTGAGAGCAGTTTTGTTTTTCATTTTTTCCACCTGGCATTGAGGATGGCTCAAAAAATAGAGCCACCCTCTTCCAATCCTACATAGACACAGACCACTGTGATGGTTCGACCATCGGAATCTTACTCATCCTTGAAGGTGAAGGCGTCTTTCGAGAACGGCTTGGTGTAGCCGGTCTTCATGCCATGCCAGCTGCCATCGAAGCAACCGTAGGCAGCGCCGCCCAAGAATCCGACCGGTCCGCCAACGACGGCGCCGACGAATTTGGGAGCGTTGTTGTCGGAGTTACCGACTTTACCAGCCACCATGTTTTGGCCTTGACCAAAACCTTTGACACCATCTTTCATGGCACCCAGAGGAACACCAACTACTGTTCCTACGCTCGATCCAACAACACGCACCGGGAATTGGCAAATTGATTTGAACGTATCGCCATCGGCGAACGAAGGAATCAATGTCGTGCTGACGAGAGCCGAGGCAAGAATGAATGAGGACGCTAACTTCTTAAGCATGCAAATCTCCATCTCTTAGCAATCACCGAACAATCCTTGGACCACTCGGCCCGAAGACATCACCATTTTACCGATTTTCTCGCCAAGGTCCAGTTTGCGTCTGCGAAATTTTGTGATCACTACCCGTAAACCAAGCCTGTAGGCGACTTTGGCAACCACCCCCTCGTGTAAAAATTTTGTGTGATTCAGTGCGGTTTTCAAGCTATATACCCACTGTATTTATGGATGCTATACACGAAAGCCAGTAATCAAGCGAGTTTTCGCATGATATCGGACACTTGCATGACGTCAAGAGAATTGTCGTCCGCTTGTCTTCCGTACGGACGCTCGCTCGAGAGAATGTTGCGCTCAACCGACAGAACTGGCTGAGGTTTTGTTGCCGTGCGGGTTTTGGGTTTTATCACTGCGTTGATGGCCACTTACTGCATGACACCGCCCGTAGTTTGCCCGGATGAAACCCTGCCACCACGGGCGATGATATGGAGAAGCTGGTCAGCTACCTGCATGACCAGACGCGTTTGCACCGCGGTGTGGAGCGCCGGGCGCCTGCCCGGCATCGGGGTTGTTTATTTTCTAATTCGGTGCCAGCCAGGCGGCTGGCGTCTAATATAAGCGCTCCGTCACTCAGTCCCCTCGCTCCTCCGCTCTCCAAGCGCTCCGCTCAGCACGCCTCGCTCGGCGCGCTTCGCTGCGCTCCGTACTCGTCACGCGATATGCAAACCTACCGTAGGGGCGGCTTGCAGCCGACCGTCATACGGGCAAAGCCTTCTTACCTGACGATCGTCAGCGTTTTCACTGGCTCGACGCTCATGGCTTGGACACTCTTGCCGTGCTCTGTCGGACGCCACGCGGACGCTTGCTTGCCCAGGAGAATGCGGCAGAAGGAGGTGACGATAACCGGCACCCAGTGACCATACACATACGCTGTCACGCCGAGTGAATCGAAGCATGAACGGAGAACTGATTTACGACGATATATGCGAATAGCGATGGCGAAGTCGACCGCCGTGATGATGTAGACGGCAAACGTCAGCAGCGCGAACAACTTGCCGTGGCTTTGCGTGCGCATGAGGAAGTGCACCACTTCCGAAGACATTTGCAGGATGAGCAGCGCGGGCACGACGAAGTACACAGTGAACGCGAGCGTGTCGAGTCGCTCTACAAACGAAAGACGTGTGGGCGAGTTGAGCGGGAAGATGTAATCGAGATAGCGCTGAATCGCTCCTTCAGCCCAACGACGCCGCTGACGCAGCAGTCCCGGCAGTTTTTCCACACCTTCTTCCCATACCGGTGCGTGTGGGCAGAAGCGAATGTCCCAATCGTTGATGAGAAAACGCATGCTCAAATCGAGGTCGTCAGTGACGGATTTATTGTTCCATCCGCCCACGTCGATGAGGGCCTGGCGCTTGATCACTTCACCGTTGCCGCGAAATTCGACGGCACCACCGATGAGGTCACGTCCCATCTGGAAATACGTGTCGAGCGCGTACTCGGAAGCCTGGTAGTCGACCAGTAAACCTTCCTGCTGCTCGTAAATGCGTTTTTGTGCCTGCACGCCGGCAATTCCATCCGGTTGAAGCAACGGAAGTGTTAGCTGGAAGAAGTCCGGAGCCACCGACGCATCTGCGTCGAAGACCGCGATTACCTCACCTTTCGCCAGCGCCAGCGCATCGTTTAACGCTGCTGACTTGCCCGGATAAGAACCACAAGGACGGTTCAGCGTTTTCAAACGAGGAAACTCTCTCTGCAGATTGCGCAGAACTTCCGGTGTACTGTCCGTCGACGCGTCATCAATAACCCAGACGTGGAAATTCTCGTAGTTCAATTTGAAGAAGCCGCGCACCGTTCGTTCGATTACACGCTCTTCATTTTTCGCCGCAATAAAGATATCAACCCACGGCTGCCACAAGTCTGCTTCTTGTGAGGGCAAGGCGCAAAACGGTGCGGCTGTGGTGGTGGCGCCGCTGGAGACGAGGTTTTTGCGCAAGCGCCGATTACGGCGGTGCCAGCGACGCTGGGCTACCATCAACCAACTGCTGTGCGAAATCATCACTGCGATGCATAGACCGAGAAACATCAAGATCTCGGGACCATCGATTATTTCGTCGATCGCCTTGAGCGCCATCCAGATGGACAGTGTGATTGACAGCAGGATGAGTCTGTTGCGCATTGATAAAGTTTGCCATAAAACGGCGTAGATATCCAGTTGTCAAATGAACGCAAAGCAGTCGTGAATGAGCTTGACCGGCGGTTTTTTAACCTTGTTCGACGGGAGCTTTCCAGAGCGCGCGAACATAGTAGTACGCGCCGGAAAGCAGCGTGGGCAGCCCGAGAATGAGAAGTGTTGTCGATACTCCCCCAGGCAAGTTGTCCGCCGACACGCCGGTGAGAATGACTGGAATCGTTGACGCAGCCGACATGGCCGTGTTCTGCGCACCGAACACTTTGCCGCGCAACTCTTCCGGAACAGCCGCCTGCAGCTGAGCCTGCGTAG
The DNA here is from genome assembly GCA_036703195.1 of Planktothrix sp. Taxonomy (GTDB): domain Bacteria; phylum Cyanobacteriota; class Vampirovibrionia; order Obscuribacterales; family Obscuribacteraceae; genus DATNPN01. The sequence continues at coordinate 263,404 of DATNPN010000037.1, forward strand.
GCACAGCTACAAAGGCGCTCGACACGCCAAGGCACATGGCGAAGACAAGCGGAATGGTCATTAAAAAACCGGAAAAATAAACATCACCTAATCCGAATAGCGGCAGAACGAAATCTTGGAAATATCCCAAACTGCCAAGCAAGGTCATAAACAGCCCCAATCCTGCAAAGCCGCCGTAGACGAGCTTGCCTGAGGCGATATTTTTGCCGTAATGGCCCACCCAAAAATTGCCGATGCCCATGCCCAGACCGGCAGCCGCGACGATGTAGCCGAACTGAAACGGTTTTAAATTCATCACCTGCTCAGCCAGACCGACGGCGATGATGTTCAAAGTGATGATGGTGGAAAACAGAAGCGTAATCTTGAAGATGGCTCGGAAGACCGGCGGATTGTTGGCGATATAGGCGATGCCGAAGCGCAATTCTTCCCACCACGCCTCGCGTTTGCCGGGTGCGCGTTTGTTGTCGCTGATACCGGCAACCAGAAGCGCAGCAACGAAGAAGCCGCCGGCGATGGCGAAAGGCGCATTGCCGATGCCGGTTTGCGAGATGATCGGGTCGCCGATGGCGAAGCCGAAGCCCAGCGCTATCATCATGGTTGTAAAAAATAACGAATTGGCGGAGTACAAATCTTCATGCTTGACGATTCTGGGAATGCTGGCCGTTTCTGCCGGGCCGAAGAATTGAGAGCCGATTGAGATGCAGAATGCCACCGTGAAGGCGACGATCGGATTTTGTTTCACCAGGGGCAGTGCCACCATGCAGACAAAGGCGGCGCGCAGGAGATTAGAGCAAACGAGCACGGCGCGATTGGACCAGCGATCGACATATACTCCGGCAATCGGACTGAGCACCACCGCTGGTATTGTGAACGCGACGTAGAGCAGACTCGTCATCTGCGCCGCGCCCACGTTGCCGTAGGTGTGTCCGGCGACGCGCAGCACTTCCGGACCTGTCCGATTGGCCGTCAAGACGGCGACGAACAAGACGAATACGGCACGGTCGGCAAACTGTGAGAAGACCTGGGCAATCCACAACGTCATAAACTGCCGATTGCGAAAGAGCGAACGGAACCCCGATGGTTCGTTCGCTTCATTCGGTGGAGAACAGCTCGATTCCGTGGTTTCCGCGCTGCTCAAGAATCTTCGCCTTCTTCACCTTCGCCGGAGACTTCGTTGCGTCCAACTACGCCGCGTTTGGATGAGCGGTAGAACTCGAGAATCTCTTTGATCTCCGGGTGCGGATGAATCTCTTTCTCAATCTGCTCCAGAGCTTGTGTGATGTTGAGCTCGGTGCGATAGATGATGCGGTACGCCTCTTTGATGGCGTTGCGCACTTCAGCCGGGACTTTGTTGCGCCGCATGCCGATTGCGTTGACCGCACGCACTCGCAATTTTCTGCCTGAGCATGTGGCGAAAGGAGGCAGATCGACGCGTGCTCCTGACATTCCTGAGATCATCGCCAGGCGCCCGATACGAACGAATTGGTGCACGATAATCGCGCCTGCCATGACGACTCCGTCGCCTATCTGAACGTGACCGGCCAGCATCGTCATGTTAGCCATGATCACGCCTTTGCCCAGTTTGCAATTGTGCGCCAGATGCACGTAGTTCATGAGGAAGCAGTCATCGCCCACTTCCGTAAAGCCTTCGTGACTGGCTCTGTGGATGGTGGCATACTCGCGCACCGTGACGCGATTGCCGATGATTACTCCGGTCGGCTCTCCTTTGTAGGAGAAGTCCTGCGGCTCGAGACCGATGGAGGCGCCTGCGAATATGTTGCACTCTTCACCGATGGTAGTGTGTCCGTCGATGACCGCGTGAGCACCGATTTTGGTGCGGGCGCCGATCTTGACGTTGGCACCGATGACGGCGTAGGGTCCGATCTCGGCGGTCGGGTCGATTTGAGCACCTTCGGAGATGATTGCTGTCCTGTGAATTGTCATAGTCATCAATCTGAATCCTTATATATAGATGTCGGCTGGCGAATGCGTTTAGTTGTCCACGCTTTTGGCGGCTTCCGGACGATAGACTGCAAACGAGACTTCGCCTTCAGTCACCAGTTCGCCGTCAACTTTGGCGCACGCTCTCGCCTTGCCTATTGGTCCGCGGATCTTTAGAAGTTCCACTTCCATCTCCAGGCGATCGCCGGGAGTGACCATCTTGCGGAATTTGCAGCTGTCGATACCGGTGAAAAGCACCAGGGCACCTTTGTTCGCTTCCAATGAAAGAATCGTTATACAACCTAGCTGCGCCAGCGCCTCGACAATGAGCACGCCAGGCATAATCGGCTTGACGGGGAAGTGCCCGTTGAAAAACTCTTCGTTGGCGGTGACGTTTTTGTAGCCCACCGCTTTCTTGCCCGGCTCCAGACTGGTGACGCGGTCAACCAGCAAAAACGGGTAACGGTGAGGCAAAATCTCTTTGATCTGATTGATATCCAGCGTTTCCAAAGTGGCGGTGCTCATCGGTTTGTTCTCTCTCCTTAATGTGACGCACTGCAAGCGCCTCTGCCGCGCGTCGATGCCGGCGCTTCACGACGGCCGTCTGCATCTCTTGCCGATTCGGCAGTGGCCCAAGTATACCCCTTAGCAGTGTAACAGCGGGTCTCAGTCTCGCCCGCCACATCCGAAGCCAGTAATTACGAAGACTACGCTCCCCTAAATTGTCGCTAATCTGATGACGGCGCCATTGCCGCTAATATTTAGAGCTAATGACTGAGGCGGCATGCGTCAGTCGCGCAGGAGGCAGTATGGCAACTTCGATCGGGCGTGAAAGCATAATCTGCCAACCGGCATCGCCGAGTCCGACTCGTGGGGCGGTTCGCACTAATAGAAAGATGGATCTGGACAAGATTGCCCGCGGCGTCTCGCTCATTCTGGAAGGAATCGGCGAAGACACGCAGCGCGAAGGCTTGCTGGAGACACCGTCTCGCGTCGCTCGCATGTACGAGGAGTTGTTGTACGGCACCGGGCTCGATCCGGCTCAGGAAGTCACTTGTATGTTCAATGAGGATAACGAAGAGCTGATCCTCGTGCGTGATCTTCCGTTCGCCAGCATCTGCGAGCACCACATGGTGCCATTTATCGGTGTCGCTCATATCGGGTATATCCCTGAAGATGGTCGCATCACCGGGCTCTCCAAATTGGGGCGTGTCGTCGAGTCGGCGGCGCGGCGGCTGCAAGTGCAAGAGAGAATGACGACCCAGATAGCTAATGCGCTGATGAAAACTTTGCGTCCGCGTGGTGTGGCGGTGGTGCTCGAAGCGGAGCACTATTGCATGTCCATTCGCGGCGTGCATAAGCCCGGTAGCAAGACAATCACTTCGGCTCTGCGCGGCATCTTCCAGGAAAATACCGCGTTGCGCGCGGAAGTTATGTCGTTGATATCGAAGTAGAAATTATGATCAATCGGCGCGAATTTTTGTTCGGTTTGGCGAGCGTGATCTGTCTCGGGCTGCCCAAGTCAGCACGTGCATCAGCAGGGCTTTTCGAGCCGTTCAGTTTTGCCTACGTCACCGACGCGCATCTCATTTCCGGTGTGCACGACAGCTACATCATGTTGCAAGAGAGTCAGCTCTTCCTGCAAGATGTCGTTAAACAGTTGAATGAGCAAAAACTGGACTTCGTGCTCTTCGGCGGCGATCAAGTCGAGCGTCCGGGCGAAAACGATAATAACTGGCAACTATTTCTCGATGTGGTGCAATCGCTTTCCGCCCCGTGGACATTCGTGCTCGGCGAGCAAGACGTGAGCGGTCCGCGTGTAGTCGATAAAATGCATACGTACGGACTCGATTGGAAAGGTAAGGGGATAGAAACCTCCACACCATATTGGTCGCAGTCGCCACTATCGGGAGTACACCTGATCGGGCTGGATACGAGCCGTCCTAACATTCCCACCGGTCAGCTCAGCGCCGAACAGCTCGATTGGCTCAAGAACGATCTGGCCAAAAACACGCGCCTGTTTACTATTGTCTGCAGCCATCATCCGCTTCTGCCACCACCGCCTTTTGACGGCGGACCGCCGTGGGATGACTACATCGTTCCGAATGGTGCCAACGCTCGCGAAATTCTCGGCTCTTCCAAGTACGTGCGCCTGGTCTTGAACGGTCACGTGCACATGAGCAAGGTGCAGCAAGAGCGCGATATCTGGTACGTCTCCAACCCCAGCCTTGCCGTTTATCCGTGCGCATTTCGCATCTTTCACGTCACTCCCGACGATATCACCGTCGAAACGTATCAGGTGCAATTCCCCGCCTTGATTAAGCGCGGCTTCCAGCTGCTCGCTTCCTCGCCGCTTGCCTTCAAGTACAGTGAGAAGAAGCCGGAGAGCTTCTGTTGGTTGGCTGAAGGCAGCCGTCTCGATCAAAGTGCTGAACTTTCGCTCGCTCCCGGCGGCACGGCGCAGGCAGTTCGTCCCGAAAAACATTCGAAGAAGAAAGCAAAGCCCGAAAAACCCGCCGAAGAGCCGCACAAAAAGCGGAAGAAACATCAGGAAGAAGAGAAGAGCAAGGCGAAGGAATCTAAACCGCAAGGACAACCGTCAAGTAAAGAGAAGGCGCCAGCGAGCCCAACCGAGACGCAGTCGAAGCAGCAAGATGTGCCGCCAGAGAAGGATTTAGCGCCGCGCGCGCCGCAAGAGCAGTGAGAGTAAATTAGAGGGGCGTGCAGCGAGGAGCTATGACAGGCAAAGCGAAAAACCCAACTCCTCACGAGACGAGCAAGTCTGAGTACGGCGCCAAAGCGACGCCGTTGACCTACAACAATTACTTGCGCGTGCGCGATTTGAAGAATCTGCAAATTTGTCAGTCCGACCCGGCGCACCATGACGAGCCGTTATTCATCATCATTCACCAGACGTACGAGCTCTGGTTCAAACTGATACTGCACGAGATCGACGAAGCGATCAGATTAATGGCGGCGGACAAAGTTCGCCGCGCCACTTTCTATCTGCGCCGTGTCGTTACTGTGTTCAGAACGCTCGTCACTCAGATTCACATCCTCGAGTCTATGTCGCCGCACGACTTTCTCGGTTTTCGCAGCGCCCTCAATCCGGCCAGCGGCTTTCAGTCGTCGCAGTTTCGCGAAATCGAGATCAGCTGCGGTTTGGTGGATAAATTGTTGATGGCGCATTTTCGTGGTGATGAGGAGTCGTTCGCAGAGCTTCGTCGTCGAGCTGAAGGTGCGAATCTCCGCTCCGAATTTTACGCTCTGCTTAGACGCAAAGGCTTTGATTTGCCTGAGCCGGTTGGCGAAGAGCCGCTCACGCCTGAGCAGATGAAACTTGTCGACCTGCTCAAGAGTCGCGGTATCGTCATGCCGGAGTTGAACAATGCGCAGGGCGCTGAAAGCACGCAGAATCCGGAAGAAGCTGCCGAAATGGAAGGGCAGCGTCTGCAACAACTGCGGAAATTGTACGAGCGTTCAGACGATTTTCCGGATTTGCACGACCTCGCTGAAGTGCTGATGGATATTGACGAGCACATATTCATGTGGCGCTCCCATCACGTCACTGTGGTTGAACGTGTGATCGGTTTTAAACGCGGCACCGGCGGTAGTGAAGGCGTTGCCTATCTGCGCAGCACCCTGCACAAGCGCTGTTTCCCTGATTTGTGGAACGTACGAACTGTTTTAGAGCTGTGATGGACGGAGATCTGCCCATGTCCGAAAGCAAAACGAAAACTGATCTCGATTCGATCAATCATGTTGCGGTCGCTGTTGCCAATATCGCGGAGTCAGTCGACTGGTACACGAAGACGTTTCGCTGCACCGTCGACTATCAGGATGAAACATGGGCATTTTTACGTTTCAACAATATTCAACTAGCATTGGTTTTGCCTGAGCAGCACCCGCCGCACATCGCATTTACCTCGCGCGAGGCGGAAAGTTTCGGCACACTAAAAACACACCGAGACGGAACTCGCTCATGCTACGTCAAAGACCCTACAGGCAATTCTGTCGAAGTAATGGATCCGGAGTCAATTAAATGGTGAGAAAAGCGCCAATCGTTATCGTCGTGGGAGCAGGGCTCGCCGGGCTCACCTGCGCGGGCAAGCTGCACGAAGCGGGCGTGCCGGTCCTGGTTTTAGAGGCCAAAGACCGAGTGGGCGGGCGCGCCGTCACCGACCGCTTCGAGTCCTACATCCTCGATCGGGGGTTTCAAGCACTCCTGACCGCCTATCCGGCGGCCAAACAAGTGCTCGATTACGGTGCCCTCAATCTGCAGCCGTTTTATCCCGGCGTGCAAATCTGGTGGAAGGGCAAGTTTCACAAGTTCGTCATGCCGTTTGCGCACCCCATCGAAGCGTTGGAATCGATCAGCTCTCCTATCGGCGCACTGACCGATAAGATGCAGGTGATCAATTTTAGACAACGTTTGTTGAGTGCCGATGTGGAAGCGCTGCACTCTCGCAAGGACTCGTCGATCCGTGAACTTCTGAAGGCTGACGGTTTCTCCGATCTCTTCGTCGAACGCTTTTGGCGACCGCTCGTGGGGGCGTTTCTTCTCGACGCCAATCTGGAGGCGTCGAGCAAAGTGTTCGAATTCATCATGCGCTGTTATTTCCAGGGCGATGCCGCAGTGCCGATCAACGGCATGGGCGCTATCGCCAATCAACTGGCGGATAAATTGCCCAAAGGAGCTATCCGCTTCAATAGCCCGGTGACGGCCATTCAGGACGGCATCGTCTCATTGCCGCAGGGTGAAACGCTGGCTACGCAAGCGATTGTCGTCGCCACCGATCCTGAGACGAGCGCGCGACTGCTCGACGATTTTGCGCCTCCGCCCAGTTATCGCGCGGTTACTTGCATCTATTACGAGACTAAGACGCCGCCCTTCGAGAAGCCGTTTTTCATCCTCAACGGCGAAAACGACGGGCTCGTGCAGAACGTGGTTGTTCCTAGCCTGGCTAGCCGCGCTTACGCACCGGAAAAGCATCATCTTCTGGCAGTGACGATTTTAGGCGACAAGAGCGAAGAAGACGAACACGACCTCGATGACGCGGTGCGCGAGCAAATGGGGCAGTGGTTCGGGCATGAGCTGGTCTCCCAGTGGCGCTATCTGAAGCTTTACCGGATCAACAAGGCGCTGCCGGTGCAGGCGCCAGGCTCGCGGGATCACCAAGGTCATAGCGCGCGGGTGCGCCCCGGAATATACCGCTGCGGCGACTACACAGGCATTGCCAGCATAAACGGCGCCCTGGATTCAGGACGGCACGCGGCCGACCTGGTCTTGGAAGAGTTGAAAGCCCACGTATCGTGAAAAGCTTGCCGGGCTTGCCCTGCCGGGCATACGGGCTTTTGCTATCATTCTTGTGCGGCCAACTTGCACATTTTGCAAACGTTTGGCTCGGAGCGGCTGAATTGCCTCGTCCCGGGGCATAAACAGACGGGGGGAGTCGCACGTCGTCTGTATGGATTCAAAGTAGTGAACACCGGCCACAACCGCACCATCAAAAAACGATGCCCGGCCTGTGAGCGGGAGTTTACCGGCACGCTGGTGGTTTGCCAGCACGACGGCACTTTGCTCATCCCCGTAAAAGAGAGCCTGGTTGGTCAGGTACTGGCTAATAAATACACCGTCCTGCAAGAGATCGGACAGGGCGGTATGAGCATCGTGTACAAAGGTCGGCATGAGGTCATGGACCGCACCGTCGCCATCAAGATGCTGCAATCCCAGCTTCTGGGCGATCAAACCAGCATCCTCAGGTTTCAACGCGAGGCGCAGGCTGTCGCTTGCGTATCTCACCCCAACGTCATCACCATCTACGATTGCGATGTCCACAATGGACAGCCGTATCTGGTCATGGACTATCTGATCGGTGAGAGTCTGGCCGATATGATCAAGCGCGATAATCACATTTCAGTCGAGCGCTGTCTGAAGATCTTCATTTGCGTCACCGACGCTTTGCAGCAAGCTCACTCGAAAGGCGTTATTCACCGCGACCTCAAATCCAGCAACATCATGCTGGTCGAATCCGAAGGGAAAAAAGAGGTGGTGAAGGTCGTGGATTTCGGCATCGCCAAATTGATGCCGTCGTCAGGAAAACAATCGCAAAACCTGACGCAAACCGGTGAGATATTCGGCAGTCCGATCTACATGAGTCCGGAGCAGTGTCAGGGACTGCCGCTAGATGCGCGGTCCGATATCTACTCGTGCGGCGTCATGATGTACGAAGCGCTTACCGGTCTGCCGCCGCTCATGGGTGAAACCATCGTCGATACCATGCAGATGCACGTGAGCTCGCGACCGCCCGCCTTCAGAGAGATTCGCCCTGATCTGTACATTCCCACGCCTCTCGAGCAGATTGTTTTCAGAGCGCTGGAAAAACGTCCTGAAGGTCGTTTTCCAACTATGGAAGAGTTAAAAGAAACCCTTCAGCATGTGCAAACCAAACTGCAAGGCGGTGAGTTTGCTCATGAACAAACCGGCAGTCGCGCCGCACTCGGACGGCCTGCCCGCAGCACTCGCCAGAATCTCGCCACTTCGATCGCGCCCGGTCATTTGCCAAAACCGATGCTCGATATGCCGAGCAACAGTAGCTCTGCACGACATGAAGCGATCAAGAAAAACGCCCTTGATTCATCCACTGGTTTGCACTCTTTCAAAGTTGGCAACCTGAATCGGGTAGATGATGACGCAGAAGAAGAGCCTCACAAGCGCGGCTGGATGATTCCTGCTGCGATAGTCATGTTCATTCTTGCCATCATCGGCATCGTGATGAAGATTTTTATTCAACATCCATGAAAATTGCTCTGGCGCAGATCGAAGTTGGTTTTGATAAAGCCGCCAACCTCCATAAAATCGAGCTTCTTACTGCGCAGGCAGCAAGCCAGGGCGTTGATCTGATTGTCTTTCCCGAAGCGGCGATGTACAACTTCTCCTCGGCAGAAGAGCTCATTCAAGTAGCAGAACCCGTCAGTGGCCCGTTCGTCACAGCGCTGCAGGAGATCGCGCGCCTGCACCATATCTGGTTGATGGCCGGTATGTTCGAAGGAAGTGCCGATGCGCACCGAGTCTATAACACGGTGGTGCTGCTGGACGACAGGGGCAAGTTTTTGGATTCGTACAGAAAGATACATCTCTACGATGCGTTCGGCAAACTCGAGTCAGAAAATTTCCTGCCCGGCGATGGAGCAGTCATGCTGTTTGAATGCGCCGGCATGATGATCGGCACGATGATCTGCTACGACTTGCGCTTCCCAGAGCTGGCTCGCCATCTGGCATATCAGGGCGCCCAGGCGATAGTGGTTCCGGCCGCATGGTACTCGGGCCCATTGAAAGAGGCACATCTCGAAATCATGTGCCGGGCGCGCGCAATTGAAAACAACGTCTACCTGGCAGCTGCAGTGCAGGTCGGACAGACCTTTACCGGCAACAGCATGGTTGTCGATCCGATGGGCGTCATTCAGGCCTGTCGCGGCGAGTTGGAAGGACTACTGGTGAGCGAGCTTCTCCCCGAGCGCATCGAGAGTGCGCGCGCTCTTTCTCCCACCTTGAAAAACCGCCGCACCGACGTCTACTCTCGCTGGCGCGATACCAAATGGTATGAGTAGTGCGGGGACCGAAGCGACGGAGCGAATAAAGAGAGAGAAACAAACCGGGCGGAGGCGCCCGGTTGTGATTCTTGCGGGTGGTGGCCGCATCTAAACTCGTCGGTGTCCTCCACCGCCGATGGCTTTGCTGGCACCTCCAGCAACCTTCATGGTACCGCCGAGAGCGTGTGCGGAAGTACTTCCGATAGCACCCAGGCTAGAACCAAAATGACGACCGCCGCCTGTGATCGAACCGAGCAAGCCACCGCCGCTGCTGCCACCATTATGGTGTCCGAACAGACCGCCCAGTCCACCGCTTCCGGTGCCGGTCGAGCCGTTGCCGTTCTTGCCCGTTAAACCAGAGAGCAATCCGCCACCGTGGTGGTGTCCCCAGCCGCTGCCACTGCCGTTACCGTAGCCATTGCCGTTACCGTAGCCGCTGCCATTGCCGTAGCCACTGCCGTTGCCGTAGCCACTGCCGTTGCCATAGCCGCTGCCACTGCCATAGCCGCTGCCACTGCCATATCCACTGCCTGAAGCCAGTGTCGATGAGGGCATGTACTGACTCATTGCGGACGGACTGTACGGGTAGGATCCGTAGCCGGACGCGGATGCATACGGAGAGCCATATCCACTACCGTAGCCACTGCCATATCCGCTGGCGTATGGATTGTAGCCACTACCGTAGCCTCCGCCGAACATGCTGGAGAGCATGCTCGTCATGCCGGAGCCCATCATGCCTGGATATCCACTCATACCGGGGTAGCCGCCGTATCCCATCATCGATGGATAGCTGCTGCCGTATCCGCTATAAGGATAGCCGCCGTAGCCGCCCATGCTGGGCGCGACCATCGGCATCGATACGGGCACGGCTTGCGGTGCTGTCGCGATGGGCGACATGTTGCTCATGCCGTTGTTGTAATTGTTGTAGTTGTTATTGTTGTTGTTCCAATTATTGTGGTGATGCCAAAAACCACCGTTGTTGCCTGAGTAGCCTGAAGTCCCACTCGAGAATGGAGTGGAGGCAACTGATGACCCCGAACCGTAGCCACCGTAATTAGAGGAATTATGATTATGGAAAAAACCGCTGCCACCACCAAACGAGTTGGACAGGCTGCTTCCGGAGCCGCCGAACCCTCTGCTGATAGCGTTGCCAAAACCACTGCTGCTACCGCTAAACGAACGGCTGCTGTTGCCGCTGCTGAAGGCGCGGCTCATGCCATTACTACCGCCACTGAATCCACGGCTGAAGCTGCCGCCACCCCCACCGGAGCGACCTCCACCTCCACCGCCATGACCTCCGTGTGCGAACGATGGCAGTGTGCTCGTGCCGAGCATAAGACCAAACGCCGCCGCCAGAGGAACGATTTTCGTAACCGTAAACGTGCGAATACTGAAGCGATCCATACGACAGCCCCCAAGAGAAATAAGTTGTGCTTCCGTGCCTGATAATAGGATGCAACACCGATGTGGAGAAGTCGTGAAGCGCAATTCTATTTACTGCTGCTCGTAACTCGGCTAGAGATGCGGTTTTCGGGTGTCCGTGGGCGACGCTCATTTTGTTCCCGAAAAGATGCATGGATTTTGCCAGAAGAAATTGCATTTTATTAGGAGTTTCCAATCGATCAGACGGCTGTTTTGATGTGTTATGTTTCCCCTTCGAGGCGAGCGGCAATGGCTCGATTATTGCTGAGCCCGAGGAACCAACAGACGGAGTTGATGGCTATGAGCAGTAAGACGATCGAAATCAAACCAGGATTCAGTGGATATCTGGCATTACCGAAAGCGGATCGGGCGCCAGGCATTTTATTGATTCAAGAGATCTTCGGCGTCAATCCGCATATAAAGGATGTCGCCGATCTTTATGCCGCGGCTGGTTATGTCGTGCTGGCTCCTGATGTGTTCTGGCGAGTGCAGCCGAATGTTCAGTTGGACTACACTCCCGATGATATGAAAAAGGGAATGGAACTATGGCAGCAGTGCAACAAAGATCAAGTCGTCTCAGATTTGATCGATGCCGTAAAAACGTTGCGCCAGCAGCCACAATGCGCCGGACGGGTCGGCTCGGTCGGCTTTTGCCTGGGTGGATATCTGTCCTATAAACTGGCAACGCATGATGCCGTCGATGCTGCTGTCTGCTACTACGGGGGCGGTATCGCCAACGATCTCGAGGAAGCGAAAAATCTGCACTGCCCGATCATGATGCACTTCGGTGAAAAAGACAGCCATATTCCGAAGTCATCCGTCGACAGTATCAGAGCTGCCCTGCAAGGCAAGGGGCATGTCGAGATTTTTACCTACGACGCCGATCACGGCTTCAACTGCGACCGCCGCGCATCCTACGACCGGCCTTCCGCCATGCTCGCCTTCGGGCGTTCGATGATCGTGCTGAACAAAACGCTCTGCTAGGGCACCACATGTGGTGACAACGATCGCCTGGTGAACAACCGATCTGTTATTCCGCTTCGATGTGCTCTTCGACTGGAACCGGCACGACTACAACTTCGTGGACTTGCGTGATCTCCATATCGCGCTCGGCGTCAGCTGGCATCTTATATGCAGACAGTACCTGTACGGCTTGCTTGAGTGGGATGAATTTTTCGCTGAGCATACGCTGGCATCGGCGCGCAATGTCCAACGCTGTTCTGTCGATAAAGCCATTGTCGAACAACATTTCCGGCACGTCGACGACTTGCGCGTCCGTCTGAGTGGTCGCTTGTTGAATCTGTTCGGGAGTAATGAATTCAGCCAAAAGCAGCAGAGCGAGTGCACCGGCAGCAAACTCTTCCAGCTCTTTCAAGCATTGTGGCAGGCTCTTCTGTCCGGCGTGCACACGCAGAATCAGTTCGCGGGCTTGGTATTGATTGATCTGTCTTTGATCCAGCATTTCCTGGATATCGAGCAAACAATGAAGGAAAGTACGATCGATCATTTCAGTCTCGACAAGCACTTCTCCCAACATTGCTTGATTGGTGAGCGCAATTTCCAGGGCATGGATCAAATCGACGTCGGAGATCAAGCCGGCTGTGCTCAATAACTCTCCAAACCGCATACCTTTTTTAGGCTGCTCCATCTCCGGATCAGATTTTCTCAATGCCTGATCGAATGTTATTGCGCTGGAAACGGTCGTTCTGAGCGCGCTGACGACAGTGTCGTAGGGCAATCCTTCTTGTTTGAATGCGGAGAGCGCTCTCAATGCGTTCATGCCATCGAATGTGCGCATGATTTTGTTGTCGATGAGATGTCTGGCCAGCGAGCCGCCCTCAGGACCCAGCTCTCTCACCGCGCTGCTTAAATCTGCGCGGCTGACTATCGTGGCTGTGACGAGCAATTCGCCCAATTCACTGACCAGGGTGGGGCTGTTCTCCTTCCAACCGTGTTTCGCCAAAATTTCTTCCAACGGCAAGCAGGTGCGGCTTGCTTCGCCGAGCAGATGAACTGCCGATTCCAGATGCAGCTTGTCGCTGCGAACCATCGCTTGCGCCATGAGAGCCGAATCGAGGTTGCGCTGGTTGAGGTGACCGGCCATGATCAATACTCGTCCAATCGGCATACGCAGCTTCTTGGACATGGCCACGGCTTCTTCGAGTTGAAGGTAGTTGATGATTCCGGCGGCGACAAGAATCTGCCCGGTGTGAGACGGTTGCGATGTCTTCATTCTTCCAATTTGCATTGGTAGACCTCAACTTTGGACGAACCCTAGGGTAGAACGAAGGAGCGGCGAAAAGCCGCTAATAGAGTTTGGTTCTGCGAAGCAAAATACGTCGTTGTTACAACACGGACGGGCGCAATGCCGGATTCGAGTCGTGTTTCGGCGTACCGAATTATAGTAACGGATCCCCGCGTCCCGAAGGGGGACAAGCCAATACTACTTGAGGTTCCCGGTATGTCAAGTGGAAGATTTTTGCACCGCCTATCACGGGACTGAAACATCCGTATCCAAGCCATTTCTGGCATTTAGCGAGCAATCGGCGATGAGAAATAGTTTAAATTAGGGGTTCACCATATATGACGGATTAGCAAAATGCCAGTCCGTGACCGATTTGGGAAATAGATATGTGGATATCCGACTGCGTCCATGGCGATGTGGCGAAGATTTTTTGACCTTCGACGCCCGACGCGTTGTTGCCGCGGTCTGTAGCGGATGCAGAAAAGCGAACTGAGGCGTTCGCATCTCTATATAAGGATTCGCTTTCGTGGAAATAACCCCCGGTCATGGATCCTTCAAAACTAAGAGACGGCGCGCCGCCGGTGTCAGTACTTATTTATTGTTTGTTTGCAGCGGCAAGCGAAATCGACTCTACATGCGACCTTGCAAACAAGAAGAGGAATAGACTGCCGCTCGTGATTGAATTTCATCTCATCTTGACAGTTTGGTCGGCTGACCAATACGATGGTATTGGTGGCTCCTGGTGCGCTTCTATACCGTTTGGAGCAGTAGGTTTTACCCATCCCCAACAAATTTTAAACGTTGGCGAACCATTAAGTGGTTCGGAAATGCCGGTTTTATCCTCACGTTAGTTTCACGCACACAAATCAGAATGAGAGAGTAAGAGTAAAAACCATGGACACGTATAAAAACACCATGAGAAGAAAAATGCGCTCGAGACAAGCCCAATCAATAGCTGAACTGCCAATGGGACTGTGGTTTCTTCTCATTGGATTCTTCATTCCTCTCCTGGGTCTTGCGACATTTGGCTACAAGATTGCACAGGTTTACTGGGCGACCAAAGATGCAGCGTATGTGGCGAGCGTTACGAGTACATATGATCCGTCGACTGGTCCGCCTGCGTGTGTAGGTATGAAAGTCGCCGCTGACAACGTCTTTGCCAATGATATGGCGGGCTTCAACGCGACAGGCGCGATCGGCACTCACACATTGCAGATTCTGCAAAAGACTGTCGGTAGTACTGGAGCGCCAGTTATCGTCACTCCCCCTCTTGCAAAAGGCAGCTTGAACGTGACGACTTACATCTACTTCGCTCGTTACGTCACAGTCAGCAATATTCCCCCGTTCCTCGGTAGTGGTTGGAAATACGCTTGGTTCCCAGCGATTGCCGGGTTGAATGCTCCCCTAACTGTCCAACTTTCTTACGACGATTATGTCGAAAATCCCAACGGTCTGACGATTTAGCCGCCCGCTGAATTTCTTGAGGAGGTATGACTCAATGAAGGCTCGAACTCGCGACAACAAAGGCGCTACGACGGTGGCACTTGTTCTCGTGCTTGCATTTTTCGTTATTTTGCCCCTGGGGCTACTAGGGTTCGAGATCAGTCGATTCCTTCTTATTGAGCAAATGTTGAGAGGCGCCACCAACGCTGCTGCCCTGGCAGGAAGCGCTGCCATGGCGAGCTCCAACATGAACGACACGTACGCTAACCGCGAAGATTGGGCGATGTATATTGCTGGATACACGTTTCAGCAAAACAGCATCCTCAATATCAATATGACGCCGGTTGGTTCTACCGGGTGCCAAAACGTCTACCTGTACGGCTCCAACACGACCACATTCGGTGGCACTTTTCATAATGTATCTGCGGATGTAGGCGCTACACCCGATACAGGCACACCACAGTACAGAACACCGACCTACCAGCAGGCAGAACTGAACATCGCCCTGGTCAACACCGCCAACCAAATGGTTGATGATGCCGGCAATGGCAGTACCACCACCAGTGGTGGTGTCAATATCTCCGACCAAGCCAGCCAAGTGGTCGTGATTGGGTATTACAGCGATCGCGCATCATTCGGGTCCAAAGTTTTACCTATCGGTAGCTTCACCGCGGTATCTCTGTCTAGAGGTGGTCTACCTATCATTGACATGGACTTGTGTTTCGACTGCTCCGCATCGATGGACGATCAGAGCCCTGTTCTTTTCGTAAACCGATACTGGGATTCCACCAACCAAAATATGCATTGGACCGTGATTAACAACACGGCGCCAGGGTCGTCGGGTGGATATCCAACCAACTCTATCTATAACAATTTGACCCCTAACATAACTGGTTCTGCAGTCAATGTTGAGCCGCCACAAAACCTGGCGGCAGCATCGCAGCAAGCAAGCGGCTCCGTACCAAATCAACAAGGAAACAGCTGGTTTCCGCTGTTTTCGGAGCTCTATGTTCCCGCAGTCCCCTACACTAGTCCGTACCTGGGTCTGAGAGCCGGTTATAACTGCTCGACCGGTACACCCGTCTACCAAGGCAACGGCTACACCGCTGCTACCGCTCCCAGTCCTTCATCGGCGTATGAACAAGGACTTCCACCTGGCAACTATAACTACCTGCTGCCGAATCAGGACTTTGGCACTTTCAATGCCGCAGGACATCATCCCGGCGCAGCAACTACAACCGGTAACCTCGCCCTTTTCACCGACCTGGTATTCGATATTCCGACTGCGGCAGCTAATGGCACCCCCTATCAAGCTACTCCGTGGCAGGGCTTCAGTTTTACAAATCCGACTTCCGGTACGTGGGTTTCTGGAAACATAACAAGTAATAAAGGCTCGGTGCCGTTATTAGTTGAAGGTGCCAGAGGTAATCTGGAGAGCACTGCCGTAATGAACAAAGCCCTCGGCTATTGGAATCCGTCCGGCACGGTCAACACCAATTTGACTGGAGGTGCCGCCAATACCACTGCTAAGCCAAGTCGGTATGGCCTCGCTGCCTCTGCTGGAATCTATCAGGCATACTGGTCATACGTCGTAAACAATGCGCAGCCGATGGCTACCGCACGTGTAGCAGCGTATGAATTCTTCCAAACGATGCACATCAGCGCCAACAGCCATTTCGGTCTCATTTGTTTTACGGACGCTGAAGCCAACCCGCTCAGTGACGCCAGCTCTTCATTGGAGAATGCATGGGAACCTAACAGCTTGTACTCGGGCACGGCCTACCCCGCCAACGACTATCACTACAACATTGATGGTTATTACAAGCTGGGTAATGGTGGTGCCACTCCTGGAGCTGCATACGTGGCTGGTGACTTCCTGGTGCCAGGGGCCGCTCTGGATTCCTCAAACGACAACTGGGCTAACGGCAACGTTCAACAGATTCTGTTGGGTTCGGTTGGAGGCACCGCCTTTCCTGTATGCACCATCAATGGCAACGCCGTCACCTACAACAACGAAAGTCCTCAGTGGACTGGTGGTGCTACACAAAACCCGTCCTGTATCGTTCCGCTTGGTTACACCGATATTACTGGTGCTCTGACGTCCGCCTACACTGATGTCACCACCAACAGCAGAACAAACGCAACCAACCGAGCAATCGTACTGTTCACTGATGGTGTTCCTGACCTGCCTAGCTACACCTCAGGTTCTGGGTCCGCTATCGGTGAAGGCGCGACGATTGGTGGAGCAGGTATCCCGATCTATACAATCGGATTGGCTACCAACACAGCCATCCAGCAATACGAAGACGATACGTTGAGCGACAACGTCAATGCCTTTGGCGGCGACTCTGCTGCGAAAGGTATAGCGTGGGCAGCGTCTAACGCGGGTGCCGGTCAATCGGAATACTTCCCGGCTCTGACTACCACACTGAACACCGCCTTCCAAGCAGTTGCACGTTCTCTGTGCGTCCTCCAGTAACTAAGTTCGTGACCTCATCGAAAAGGTTGTTAGGCGAAAATCCAGCAAGGAGCTGAGAAACGGTATGAAGCCGCAAAATCGCAGTCAAAAAGCGCAAGGCGTATCAATCGAAGTGCTGATTACAGCATTGCTAATGGTCGTTTTTGCAATCCTCGCCTTCAACACATTCATGTTGGTGTGGGGCTTAACCGAGTTAGATGCCGCCGCCCGAGACGGTTGTAGAGCTGCAGCCAGCATGTCTGATTACAACAAGGCATGGACCGCAGCGCTTCAAGCCGTGGCAGTGCACCAGACCGATGGAAAGATTGTCTCGGCGATATCGCCCGCCACGACAGCGACCATACCTGCGAGTGGCTTCATCTATTGCGTTAACTCCCCGGCAGTTAGTTACCCGAATGGTTTTGGAGCACCGCCGACCGGGTCCCCGTACGTGACATTCACGGCCAACTGTACGATTACAATGCCGGTTCAGTCCAACTTTTTCGGAGCCAACTTCGAAAAGAATAATGGCACCGAAGTCGGTGGAGCGATGAACTTCTCGAGGACGTATACATTCCCGATTCTCTACGCAGAGACGGTGCAAAATACGCCTCCGACCGCAGGTCCAGCGACACCGCCGGCACCGCCGCCTCCAGCGCCACCGCCGCCTCCAGCGCCGCCACCGCCACCGCCACCGCCGCCTCCGCCGCCTAAGCCGCCGCCGCCGCCAGCGCCGCCGACGCCGCCGCCGCCGCCGCCGAAGCCGCCAGCGCCGCCGCCGCCGCCGCCGAAGCCGCCGAAGCCGCCGCCGCCGCCGCCGCCGCCACCTAAGCCGCCGCCGCCGCCACCGCCGCCGCCGCCGCCACCCCCACCTCCACCTCCATTCTCGAGCTCTGGGTATTCGGGGTAAAAAGCAAAAAATCGCGACCGCCACTGGTGAATTGCACTCACCAGTGGCGGTGCGGCGAGAAGGCTAAGTTAGCTACTATTTGATCGCACCAACATGAATAAGCTGCAAAAATTACTACTCGTCTCCTGCCTGGTCATGGCATTGTTCTTGAGCATCCTTATTGCAACGCGCCACACTAGCGAGGAGGTTTCTGTAGATTACTGGAAGGTCTTAGAGCACAAGACTGAAGTCGACAAAAAGAAGCTTTTTGCTGAGCCCGAAAGCCCTGAGCTGATGGAAAGCGTAGCCACCGACCTGTGGCTGGTGCGAAAGTGGGATGAGGCGTATCCGCTGCTCGAGAAGGCGCGCAACTCGTATTCGCTTCGAAAGAACGAGAATTCGACTGCCTTTGAGACCGCCAGTCTGCGACTGGCGGATCTGTGTGTTGATAAGGGCGACTTTTCGAAAGCTCGTGATCTGTACAAGGAGATGTCTGAATACGACAGTAGATACGGAGCTGACAGCAGCCAGCGAGCGCGAGATTTAAACAATATCGGTCTCTGCTCCTTTCTTTTCGCCAAGACCAAGCCGTCTCCTGAGGAGCGAACGAAACTGCTAGCAGACGCGCTCATGAACTTACACCAAGCCCAACAGAATTTCGAACACCAACATCTGGAAGCGCAACTGACGAGCTGCCTCGAGAATCAGTCAGCCGTTCTCTCTCTAATGGGACGAAGAGATGAAGCGAGACGTCTGCACAGTATGGTACAAAACAGGCTGGCGGATGCACATGCCCCGAATTCTTGATGCCAACTTTTCTAACTTCAATGAGCTGGTGAGCTGATGACGCTGCGTCAGTTGATGTCGGCATGGATCAAGTTCTGGTTTGGACTCACCTCTCCTGTCCCGGTTGCGCTTTTTCGCATTGCAATCGGTCTTGTAATTCTGCAAGCCGAGCTGCTCCTTGTCGGCAAAGACGTGCTGCTCTGGTATGGACCTAAAGGCATGCTTCCGCCTCAAGTAATGAAGGACTTCTTTTGGCTTGGCGCACCGTACTTCGATGTATTCAGGTACATGCCGCAAACAGACTTTGCCGTCCTGGTGTTCTGGAATATCATGATTGCGGCTGCTGTCTGCCTCATTATAGGTTTGTATTCACGTATCGCTGCCATCGTGGTAGCAATCTGTATAGTCACACTGCACAACCGCATGCCGTTTGTCATCAATGGCGGCGATAACATGCTTCGCATACTGTCTATATATCTCTGTTTTACTCGCTGCGACGTTGCTCTGTCCTGTGATAGTTTGATCAAGCGCTGGAGGTATCCTACCTTGAATGCCGGAGAGCCAAAGATTTCAATTCTGCCGCAGCGAGTGATACAACTGCAATTGTCGCTTGCGTACCTCACTACAGCGCTCTTGAAAATGGCAGGTTCAGATTGGTTGGATGGTACGGCCGTCTACTACGCCTTAAGAGTGGAAGAAGTTTATCATTACTCAATTCCGTGGCTCACCGACAATTTGTTGCTTTGTAAGTTCTATGACTATGCTACGTTGTTCGCTGAAGCCGGCATGGGTACTCTGGTGTGGATAAGAGAGTTTCGCTATCCGGTGCTTCTGTCCGTGCTGTTGATGCATCTTTCCATCGACACACTGATGAACTTTCCAGTCTTCGAGTGGATCTTTTGTTCGGCACTCATCTTTTTTGTATACCCTGAAGATCTCAAGGCTCTGGCAGATCGCATCAAGTTTAAAGTCGCCACCAAATACGGTGGCGCCATCCAAATTGTCTACAATCCTAGCATGTCCCTGCAGATGTCCGAGGCCAGCGTATTGCAAGGATTGGATCTATTGGACAGGTTGGAATTTGTGCCTGATCCGGAGACCAAGCGCCTTTTTATAGCTAGATCTAGTCAGCCTCTTGCAAGAAATGATTCGTTCTACGAGCTCTCGACTCGCTTGCCCATACTGTGGATCGTTGGAATAGTATTAGCTTCAGCGCGGTTGTTGTCGCGGCAGAAAACTGTTGACACTTCCGATCTCGCTACAAACGGTGCGGAGAAGCGACTGATTGACACTGAAAATTGATGTCAAAAGCGGTAAACGAACCATGTCGAGAATTTAGTTTGAGCCGGCACGTTCGCGCGCGGGAGTGGCGGCTCGGACGGCGGCGGTATCTCTCCTACCCATTGACTGTACGTTAATTGAAGCGGCGGATCAGTTTGATACTGCAACTTGCGACCCACCCATCGTCCCAGATACGGAAGCATCTCGTGAAAAAATGGGCTAAGGGAATTTTCAGTGATCAATTTATTCCAACGTTCTAGCTGATAGCGATCGGGATCGTCTAACGAGTTGGCAAGCCAATAGCTTTTAGTGCCATCCTGTAAGGTGAGAATGCAAGTTGTGTGAGTGTTCAGTTTGCCGAGGTCCGGTGCAAACATGCCCCAATATTGATTAATACCTATCATCGTCAGATACATACGCACTGGTTCGTAGTAACGCTTGCGAATCGAGAACTCGTGAGGAAACTGACTGATAATCAGCAGTCCAAAATACGGTAGGAGCAACAAAGATAGGAAGACCTGCCATCTGGGAGGCTGAGCCGAGTTGTATTTTTCTGGCTCAGCATCGACCACGGTCTATCCACCGTAGTTGGGCATCTTGCTGGGATCCAACTTCTGCAGCTCTTGTGTTTGTTCTTGTGATGACATGAGATCACGGAATTGATCTGCTTGCTGTTTCGTTTTGGCTGCGGCGATGCCGGCCTGACACGTCTGTTTGAACAGGGTAAGTCCTTGCGGGCCCAGCTTCAAATAGACACTGGCTAGAGCCATTCTAGAAGCGAAATCGTCCGGATTCTTGCCGATTCGGCGAGTGTAAATCTGGGCCGCTACCATATATTTTTCGGCGTCGATTGCAGCCTGGACCATTTTGTCTTCGTCTGCTCTGTCGAGGGCTCCAAGCATGCCCAGAGCCTGGAATTGAGCGACAGCCTCACCCGGTCGTCCCATGATAACCAGGGCATTGGCGAGATAACGACGCAGTTCGGCGTTGTTCGGATTTTTCTTGATGGCTTCGGCAAACTTCTTCAAAGCCAATTCGGTGTTGCCGCTCTGCATAAGTTGATAACCGGCGATGGCGGGGTCATTTTTATCCAGATTTGCCGGCAGGGGCGGCAGGCTTGTTGACGAACCCTGGGCTTTCGCAAATACCGATCGCACTTTCTGATACTCTCTCAGCTTTTGTTTGGCGACATCATTATTGGGTTGAATCTCGAGTACGTGTTTCATATCAACAAGCGCCTGGTCGTACAACTTGCTGTCGCCGTACGCCAATCCTCGAGCGAGATAAACAGCCGCGGAGTTCGGCTTCAATTTAAAAGCTTCCGCAAAATCTGCTTCGGCTAACTGCGTGTCATTGTGTTTCATGTAGATAGCAGCGCGTTTGAGATAGTATTCGACAGTCGGCTTCTCACCGATCAACTTGCCATAATCTTCGGTTGCCAGCGTTGTATCGCCTGCCTTGGCATAGCAGTCGGCTCTAGCAGCCAACAACTTCTCGCTCGGGTGTTTTTTCATCAGTTTGGTGTAATCATGCGCAGCCAGTGCATATTCACCTGCACGCTGTCTGAGCTCGGCTCGTTGAGCAATCAGCTTGTCGTCTTCCGCAGCTCCCATTGTCTCGAGAGCGTCCAGATCCTTGAGAGCGGCGGCGCCTTCTCCATTGCGTAAGAACTCATCTGCGCGCTTGCGCCGAAAATAAGCATTGTTGGGGGCGGCTGCAATCGCTTTGCCGATATCAACTAG
This sequence comes from Planktothrix sp., assembly GCA_036703195.1. GTDB lineage: Bacteria > Cyanobacteriota > Vampirovibrionia > Obscuribacterales > Obscuribacteraceae > DATNPN01. The sequence goes on from DATNPN010000037.1 coordinate 285,204, forward strand.
AAACGCCGACATGTTTTTTGCTGCCAGGTCACGATCGGATCTAAGGTCATATGCTTCAGCGATAGGTTTGATTGATAGGGCTTTTGCCACATCAGCATCGCCGGCAGCATTCTGTTTGGCTCCGTACTCCGTCCGAGCACGCTCGACGTAATTGATGGGGTCTTTTGGTGCCTGCCCGATTATATATGTCCACACTTTGATGGCATTGTCGTTTTGTCCAAGCGAAGATAGACACCAGGCTTTGCCGCGATAGTTAATGAGCAGTTTTGGTTGCAACTTGATCGCTTCGTTGAGATAAGCAAGAGCATCCTTCTGTTTTCCGATCGCCATGGAGGCACCGGCACGGTTAGAGTACAGAGTGGCCCGTTCGTCGGCAGGTAGACTTGCGATATATTTCGGATCTGCAAAGGCAGCGTCGAAGTCTTTCGCCGATTGTTTTACATCTCTCACCCAGAAATTGAGCAATGCTCTGTGCGCGCGAATCTCAGGATCGTTGGGTGCCTGCGCCACCGCCTGATTCATCTCAATAATTGCATTTTTGAAGTCCATCATGCGCATGTACAAGCGTCCCTTGTAATAGTGAAATTTGCCTTCATCAGGGTATTTCGCCAGGGCTGCACTAACGAGATCCATGCCGTCTTCAATCTTTTTTGATTCGATTTTCTCTTTCAGTTGAGCGGATATTTCCGCTTTGTCATGCGTCTGATAGGCGGTGACGCCGGCAAACGCTACCAGTAAGACAGCCGCACCGGCAATGAAATGCTTTTTGTGGTCAGTTAGAAACGCTTTCGCGTTCTCTTTGGCGGCTTTGGTTTTTTCTATTGTTCGCGCGCTGACGATCTGCTCTTCTGCGAGCGGCACTTTGTCAATTAACGTCTTCATGCGTCCGGTGCGTGAGAGTTTTTCCTCGTTTCTCTTTCTCGCTTCTTCCTGAGCGGCTGTGTCTTCCTTCGCTTCCTCGGCTTTGTGTACTTTGGCCGCAGACAGGAGGTCTTGCACGAATTTGCTCTTTGTCTCGGGCTCGGGGCGGCGTTTTGAGAAAACACCGTGCTTCTCCCTTTCACCTTCAGCGGGCTTGTCACTCTTCGTTGCGCCTGCTGTGCCTTCTGGAGGTTTTGCTTCTGCAGGTTTGTCAACAATCTTCTGCAAAACATCTTTTCTGTTGAACTGGCTGGGAGGCTGTCCGGAGCCGCCGTCTGCCGGCGCCGCCGGTTCAACCGATGCGGGTTGATCCGTTTTGTTGAGGATCTCTGATTTCTTCTCGATTGCTTTCTTAAGAAGTCCGGAAGCAGCAGAAGGTTTTGCTGATGGCTGGCTACTCTCTTTCGCTGTGTCGATTTTGCCGGACAGATTCGCGGGAGGTTTAATGGAATCGAGCTCGGAGAGCGAAAAAGCGGAGTCTTTTGCTACGACTGGCTCGGCGGCGATGTCAGCGGCCGACTGGAGTGCCGATGAGGAGGGCGATGTAATGGCATTGAGATCAGCCAACGAAAAAGCAGATTCTTTGGCTGTGGTTGTCTCACTAGGCTCAGCCCCTACATCTGCCTTGCCATACGCGGCAGGACCTGCGATTGCGTCGAGGTCGGCGAGAGGGAAGGCTGAAGGCGCTTCGTCTGTCGACGGTTGCGGCTCCTCACTAAGCGACTCGGCCGGTTCTGCATCTGAATAAGACTCTGCAACATTGCTTTCTTGATCAACGGCTTGTGTCTCTTCTGCGTGCTGAGGCTCTACTTCAGCAGCTTCGTCAAACTCCTGAATCTCCTCTATTTGCTCGTCGGATACCACCGGCGCTTCTTCAGTGTTGTCAGCGTACTCCTCCGCTGCATCAGCAACTGCTTCTGCTGCAAATGCGTGATGGTCATCGGTCATTTCATGAGTGTCTACGTTCGCTACGGGGTGATCACCCGTGGCGACAAAGTGTTGAGGCATCACCGGATGCTCGCCTGTCGCAACAAATCGTTGTTCGACAACTGCCTGGTCTTCTGCCTGTTGCGAATCTTGTGCTTTAACGACTGGGTGTTCTCCGGTCTCGACGAAGCGCTGAGGCTCCGGAGCAGCGTACTCTTCCGAGTATGCTTGCGGATCGGAGGCGTACTCTTCTGCAATCTCGTAAACGGGCTCGGGCGATGCTTCAGATGTTTCGTATTCCTGTTCGGAAGTTGATTCGTTTGATTCAGCACCGACTTCTTCTGAGTAGGCTTGAGGCTCTTCGCCCGCGAAGACTGGTGACTCTTCGCTCGAGTACGCTTCGCTTGCGGACTTTTGATCGTGATAATTTTGCTCTTCCTCGACGTAAGTTTGTGCGTCTGTCTCGGCAGAACTGTAGCCCGATGCTTCCTCTGAGGTTTCCGCGCTTTGGGTTGATGCCGGCTCGGCGGTCGCCGGCTCCGCTATGACAGGATGGTCGGTTCTGCTGCTGATCGTGACATGTTCTGCTTGTCCTTCAATGACCGTCGAGAGGTCGAAAGCCTCTTCCGCCCCTATCGATGACGTAAATTCAGCCACCTGTTTGAGCTGACCGACCTCAGGCTCTGCTGGCTTGGCGCCTTCGCCACCAGCCGGAAGCTGTTTGTTCAACAGATCGTCCATCGACCAATTGAGCTTTTTCACCGGCTTGTCGGAAGCAGGCTGCGCCGGGCGAGCCGGAGTCGCCGGACCTGGCGGTTTACCAAATTTTCGCGTTAATGCTTTGTCCGCGTCCTTCTTCAGCGACATGTCGACTTTCTTCCCCTAAGCTCGAATCCGTATGGTGGCGCGTTGCTCCCCCACTCCCCACGCTTGATTAATTCCCCAAATCGGGCTCCCGCTAACCATAAACTCGAAATCAGGCTGCGGCGCTTTATTGGCAACGGCTCTTTGCTGTTCAAAACCGAGCGCCATAGTCTCCGCCGTAATTTTAGGTTCCAAAATGAGATTTGGGGACTGATAACTTTTAAAACAAACTCGGTCGCTGCTCGGTTTTACTTTGTCGAGGATTCCGGGCAAATTACCAGTGGGTATATTGATGGAAGCGATCGGGCGTCGTCCGAAAATTGCAAGAATGAGCCCGAGGAGCGCCTCCTCAACCCTCTACCGGCAAAAATGGCAAGTCAACTAAACCAGATCTACATTTTTGGAAAGGAGAAGGTTAATCTCCTTCAGTTTGTTGCATTCAACTGCAACTTGGCGAGCAGTAGCCCATACTCCGTTAAACTGTCACGCGTCTTTCGCGGCGATGGAAAAAATTTCCGAGTGGAGCCAACCGTTGCAACGGCGGGTGTCTCCAACAACACCAAAAGCATTCATATCAGCGACATCTTTCTCACCCCTCAATTCGGGCTGTGCGTAGAGTTTTCAGACAAAAGCAACAACTTTGCCTCCGACGATACTCGTACCAAGCACGATCTAATTTCGATTATCAATGCAAATGGAGAGGAGCTGCACCTGCTTAGCTGGGCCAAAGCGGATAGAGTCAAATGACGACACGACAAGACAAAGAGCGTCCACCGCTCATTACACCTGAGATTATTGCCGACCGCATTATTGCACCGGACAATACGATCTGGGTCATTCCCGACCACGAAAATTTTGCTAATCCGAAGCATTTCGAAAAGTGCGGCAAGACTCGAGAATGGTGGAATCCGTACTTCTACAACTGCCTACCAATTCTGTTCGGTAATCAGCACGGCTTTATCATGTTGTCGACGTACGACTTCATGGTGCGATGGAACGGCAAGGATGACTTGCCCGATTTGGAAGTGACTATCCTGGACGACAACGCCGATCAATTCCTCTTTTCACTAGAATCGCATTTCGGCAGCGGCATTCTCACTGTACAATCTCGCTACATGCTGCGTACACCGCCCGGTGTCAACCTGCTCGTGAAAGAACCGCCCAACTACTTTGTCCATGGATTTTCATGGATGAACGCTGTCATAGAATCTGATAACTTGCGGCGCGATTTTACGTTCAACATTAAGGTGACGCGTCCGAATGTGGATATATACGTGCCCAAAGGCACTCCAGTAGGGTGTTTCCTTCCATACCCGAGATATTTTCTCGATCAATACAAATTGGAAGAGCTGACCGACCAGGTGCTTTTACGAGAAGCTCAGAAGACAATCGACTACTTTGCTCAAGAGCGAGACCATCACGACAAGGGCATTCCACGTAAGCGGTACATGGAAGGGATTGATATTTTCAACACCAAGTTCAAAGATCATCAGAAGTCGCTTGATATGGGGAAATGGTGGCATTCAGGTGTAGAAAACGCGGAAGACCGGCTGCCGGCAGCTTCGTCCTCCAGAACCGGAAAGGCTGAGACGGCAGAGAGCGAAGCGAATCAACAACTGGAAAATGAGGCGCGGGGAATGTCGCGTTCAGGGCAAATTTCTGCTGCAAAACATTCTCACTTCACGATTGAATCTGCTCCGGACGGTGCCAGCGTCACGGTGGCGGCAGCCACTCCGATTGCTGCCCAACCCGTGTCGCAAGCGTCAGTTTCTCACCCTCCTGCCGAGCAGCCGTCCGCGCACATGCCTAGCCCAGAACCAGGGGCTGCTGGACTGCTGGACGCGTATCGCTCTGCGGTTCAACAAGAGGCACCCAAAAAGTGCCCGGTCAGATTTTTGATGCCGGAAGCTAACGAGAAAAATGCTATGCCATCGAATCATTCCTCAGCGCCCATCGATAGAGAAAAGAACAATGGTTCGAACGGTGAGAAAACTTCGAACGGACACAAGGGCGCCAACGGCCATAAAAAACGGCCGTGGTGGGATTTCCTCGGACTTACGAGTCGAAACACCGACGACGAAGAAGAAGATGAATGGACTGCCGGTCAGTTTGATAGCTACTTTGGGGAAGCGGCGCCTGTTTCGCTTTCAATCGCTGGTCCTACACCAAAGGCAGGACCGCAGGATCAGAACATGGCGTCATTATTAACAGTTCCTCAAAATGCTTCCAAACTTGCAGAAGAATTCAACGAGATCGTGGAGTTAAATGCAGACCTGCCCGACCGTACGGTCACTCTGTATCTGCCACGCGATTTCGACCGCGCCTATATCCCGCAAAAAGCAGATCGTTTGCGCAATTGGTGGGAGAAAGATCGAAAAACAATCGATCACGCGCGGTTCTGCTTGCCTCTGACGATGGCTTCGGGCGTCGGCTGGTATATTCTCTCTCCCGCTACTTTTACGGTCGAATGGGACGGCGATGAAAAACACGACACAGTGATCGAGATTATCGATGCGGCGTCTCATTGTCAGATCGATAATCACTCGGCTCACGGCAGCTTTACCGTGCAGACTCGATTCATTCCGCGGACCAAGAGACCAGGCGACTACGTCTACATTAAAGGCATTGCCAACAGTTTTCGCTTGAAATACTATCTTTTAGAGGCGATGGTTGAAGCCTGGTGGAGTCCAGGCAACTTCGGCATGGTTTGCATGATGAATCAAGCTGGCAAAGCGACCATTCAAAAAGGTGAACCATTTGCGCAGATGTTCGTGGTCAGTGCCGATCAGTGCTTTTACGATCTCTCGACACAAGACGGCTATCCCGAAAGGTGGCAGGATTGGGAAGACAAGCGTCATCCATCCAAATATAACGGGCGCAACCTCGATTACTTCCGCGGACTATGGCCAGACGGAAAAGAGGTGTGTCCGCACTTCAAGAGCTGGTCTAAGCAAAATGCATTGATGGAAGGAGTGGATGAAACTTCCGGAAAAGAGCCGAAAGAGTATCCGCTTTTCGATGAGGCCATGGACGGACCGCTTTTGGAAAGTCCGAAGACCATGGAGATTGACACCGATGCCGGCAAGCTTCATATCATTCTCGATCCCGAACTAGCTCCAATTACCGCCACCCAACTTCATCGACTCTTGAAAAATGGTGTTTTCAGTGGCACTCCGTTTGTGCGCTACGAGCCAAACTTTTTGGTGCAAACCGCAATAGCGGAAGATAAGACTGGCGGGCGTGCGCCCATGACGCCGCGATCGAGGGCAATGCTGAGAAGACTGCCGCTCGAGGTCAAATGCCAAACAGAAGGTACGGTTCGGCACAAGAAAGGCTATCTGGGAATGGGCCGCGATGATGACCCGAACTCCGCGGTAAGCTCGTTCTCGATCTTCCTCGAGGACTCGCCACATCTCGATGGCAAGTACACGATTTTCGGTCGGGTAGTGCCCAATGAGATGACCCTTGCCACCTTGCAAAAGATGCAGCAAACAATGCCTCAAGTACTGCCTACCATAAACAGTGCCCGAGAAATTTGATGCAGTGAAAGCGAAGAACAGCAAATGAAGAAGCTCTTTGCGTCAAGTGAGTGGCTGTTTCTCTCCATTATCTGTTCGCTTAACTTCATTCTGCTTCTTATCGGACTGAACGGCGCCTCACCATATGCGATGGAGGCCGACGAGTGTGATTATGGGCCGCACGCGATCTGGATGCTCAACAGCAACAGTCTTAACCCCAGATGGTTTGTCAATCCGGCATCGACTCTTTACTATCCGCTCTTTGCCTACTATTGGATCCTGCGCCTGGTTTGGGGGCAGCAGATTATCGATCCGGTTAAAGACGAAATGCGCAATGCCTATGAGCACATGGATCTGCTCATTAAAGTGCCGCGTTTTGTCGACGCGCTCATCACAGTAGGCACGATTCCTCTTATTTATTATGTGGGCAAGAAGTGGTTGGGCAAAGGTCCTGCGATGGTTGCAGCCATCATATTCGCTATCTGTCCCGAAGCAGTTCGTTACGGGCAGACATTGCGCACTGATCCGTTAACCGACTTTTTTATCGTATTGGCAATGCTCTTCGTAGTAAAAATTTCCGAAGAGCCAGGAAAGCTTACTTTGGCGCTGTGGTCAGCAGCCGTTACAGCGCTTGCTACATCCACACGTTATTTTGGACTGGCGTTAACCGCTCCGTTTATGACCAGCTATGCGTTGAGCTGTTGGACGACAAAACAAAGGAAAGTGGTCATCAATCTCTTCACTTACGCTCTTTGTGTGCCGGCTCTATTTTTCTGCCTTTCACCGTATGTCATCATCGATCACGAACAGATGCTAAAAGACTTGTATTTTGAAACTCACTCCGATTTCGTCAGTGTAACTGGACTGGACTTCTTCGGGAATTTTTCCTACTACCTGACTGAAGTAATGCCGTTTTGTATGGGTTGGATACTGACGCTCGCGGCGCTGCTTGGTCTTATCGTCGTAATGACAAAACGGCGAAGCAATCTATCCTATTCATTCGTGATAATGCTTTTGGGCTTTTTTGTCGGCACTTCTCTAAATCCGAGACATTGGTATCGTTGGCTTCTACCGATGATCCCGGGCTGTGCGATGTTGGCGGGATTGGGGCTGGTATGCATTTTTGACTTGATTGTCCGACTTCTGTCTCGTTCAAATAATCCTCAACGCTCGAAGAAAATTGCTCTCACTGTCGTATCGATGCTGTTTTTACTCTCTGTTATTCAACCACTCGAATCAGACTATCTCTTAGAGCTGGATAAGCTGCGTCCATGCGGCTTGCAGCAGATGTGGAGCTACATTCGCGATCACATTCCGCCCGGCACCAAAATCGCTTGTGATCTTGACTGGCGTTGGACAGGAGGGTGGCTATACAACATACAAGAATCAGTTTGGCGTTCTGACTATATTCCGCCTCGCCCGCATAACTACCGAACGCCATTCGATATCGCAAAGGACGGCTATCAGTATATGGTTTGCGAAGGTTGGAACCGAATAGACTACCAGCAGAAAGCCGATAAATACCCACTCGAAGCCCACTTCTACGATGAATTGCGCAAACACGTCCCCCTGCTGTATGCAACGAAAATGAATTCTGAGTCATTCCCTGGAGTGAATCCATACAACCGCTATGGCAGCTACGAGCTATACGATCTGCGTGGGCTGTTGCATAAAAAGGTTGATCCTAATGAACAACTCAACCCTCCATAGTAGCGTAGACCGGTCCGGTGTAGTGTCATTGAGCGACCACCAAGCAATTAGTGCGGGTTTGTTCTGTGCTGTTTCTCGTCGTTCGTCACTTTCTGGAAAGCTTTTCGCTTTGGGGCTTGAACGTGTTCACAACGGTCGGCTGGTGATAAGTTGTCTCAGGGGCTCCGTTTATGATGTGTGAAACAGCTTCGACGCCTTGCATGAATGAATGATCCTGGTTCGATACTTCGTACTTCCAGGCGCCGAATCGTCCGCGACTGAAAATCTGCTTCGCTTTTAATTTGGTTTCAATTCTATTCAACAGTTCATCTCTTCCAATAAACGGTGTTGGATAGCCGTATTCGAGATGCCTCTGCCAACGATCGACTATATTTGTGTCTCGCCGCAAAAGTCCGATTTGAGTCAGTGCGTCAATGGTGCTCTCGACCAATCCTTCGCGATTGACCGGGCGGTCCTGCGATTCGCTTACCTCGCAAAGCAATGACCATTGCTTGTTCGGCTCGGCCACGTTGAATGGCGAGTAATTAGAGAAAACCGTGCAACGGTAGAAGGGCATCTGATCTTCTACAAAATAGATCCATGACTTTGTTTTCAGTTCATCAGGGGGCGTGCCCTCCACACCGATACCGACGAGATTAGTGCTGGAGTGCAAAAACTTGGATGCATCATTTTTGTTGGAAATGTCCATGCCCTCGAGCATAGTGATGAATTTGTCGAGCGGCGTCGTATTTATCAAATACTCGTACGATACGCACGAACCGTCGCTGAGAGTAATCTCCTTGCTGTCCGTCTTTATCGCCACGACTTCAGCCCGGAGCTGTAAACGCTCTTGCGGCAACCTTGCTCTCATGCGCTCCCATATGGCACCGGTGCCACCACGCAGCGGGAAGCGAAAAGTGGAGTTCGGTCCCCAACCGATATCGTCTTTTCGATAGACAATATTGCGGACAATCTTTTGCAAATCGACCATCGCCACCCGGTCCTGTATCCAGGTCGCAGTCATCTTTTCGGGGGCGTATGCCCACACTTTTTTATTGTAGGGAACAAAAAATATCTCCGACAAACCTTTGCCGAAGTTGCGCAGAGTCCAGTCTGCCAGAGTCTCATCCGCTAACGGCAGTTGAGGGCGGTTGTGCAACTCCAACAAGCCCTCCAGACAGACAATCAGGTCGTCTTCAGGCAGCCTCCATAAGTTGTTTTGCAACGGGTATGGAATGAAGCGATCACGCATGTAGACCCAGGCTTCTCGTTGATGATGTATCCAGTCATCAGCGAGACAACTATCGAGCGCCTCATCGAAATACGTGTAATGCGAAAAGAGCACATGTCCGCCGAGATCCCAGGTAAAGCCCTGGTCGTCGACGACTGAGCCGGCCAACCCGCCTGCTTTGTCATGGCGTTCTATGAGAAGCCAATCTTCTTGCCCGAGTTCGTTCAGTCGCCATGCCGCTCCCAGACCGGTAGGTCCTCCTCCGATGATAACGAATCGAGCGCCAGATCTTTTCATTCGAGCCGGTCCTTGATTGTCAGCACTTGTCCAAAGGCCTTCCAGCAAAAGCGCATCAATTTGCCGAAGCGCAGAGTGCTTGTCCCGTGTTGGCGCTCACGGTGGACAATAGGAATGCGAACGATTTTGTAATTTCGTCTTTCTGCGAAAATTGCAATCACCAGCGATGGTGCCATTAAAGTGTCGTCCTGGATTCTCTGGTACAGATCATTCCAGATTGTCCGCCTGAACAGCTTGCAGGGAGCATTAGCGTCTTGCACCTTCACCTTGAATATACCACTGAGAGTAAGTGAAATAAATTTGGAAAGGAATCGTCTGAATGCTGGGTCGTGTCGTTCGGCTCTTACGCCGAAAACGCCGTCGACATTCTTTTCTCGAATGATTTGCCAAAACTCCTGGAAGCAATCGAGCGCGATCTGCATGTCTGAATCGATCAAAAAGACATACTCGCTCTCAGCTTGATTTAGCGCCCATACTAATGTAGGTCCGTGACCGGAGTTGCTTCTGTGTGCCACCTGAATGCGGCTATCGGTCGAAGCAAGTCGGTCGAGCGTTGTGCCGGTTGTGTCGGTGCTTCCGTCGTTTACGACGAGAAGGAATGAACTGTCGACTTTATCCAGAATCGAAGATCGCACTTCTGATATCGCAGCCTCGATGCCGTCTTGTTCGTTATACGCAGGCATCAGAACAGCCAGCTCGTATCTGTTTTCTCCCCCAGAGGCGTGACTGCCCATCCACTGCCCTTTCCATACTCGTAATCACTTAAGTATAGCTGCACCAGGCTTCTTCTCTTCTTCCGGGAAGTCATGATGCGAGTTCTCAAGTCAGGAGTGGTCCAGGACTCACGTTACTCGACAGATTTTGGTGAGCGCGGAATTTCAGCGCTGCAAAATCTGCTGTTCGATTTTATGGCGCTCTTCTTGGAGTTCACGCAACTGCGTGTCCGTTTGGGCGGGTTGGGCTCGATTGAATTTATCGGTGAACTTAGCGGTATGACGCTCTTGCGGAGTCATTTTGCCGTACTTCTCGTTGTCGATGATTGCATCGATCAGAGCATCAACCAGTCCTTCCCGCTTCAGTTCGTCAAATGTCTTCGTGTCGACGATATCGTATTTCGCTCCTTCGCGAACCAGATTGTCGTCCAGATTACGGCAGAAATCCTTACCGTCGAAAGTATCTCCGATCTGCAAAAAGGTCAACACTGTCTGATTCGGACTTTTCAATTGCTGTGTGTAGTTGATGATCGCCCTGTCGATTGCCTTGGTATCAGTTGGCACGTTCGGCAGACCATCGGTGATGATCGCGATCAAAGCGGGATGATTGCTGTCACGGTTTAAATTGGCGTACATTCGATTGTCCAACGGATCGACGAGATCGGTAGCGCCCTCGGGTACGGTCGTAGCATAGATCTCCTCCACCTTACTCGGGTTGCAGGAGGTCATCACGTCGAAGCTGCGGTTGAATCGGGTTATGGTCAAGGTCTTTCCGTAAGCGTTCAGTCGCTCTGCCAACGTTCTTACCTGGCGATGGCACCACTCGAATTTGCTGATATCGCCTGTGCCGTCAGCGTCTTTCATTGAGCCTGAAATATCGATGATCACCTCCAGATCGTACTTGATCAGTATTTTGTCGACCTTCTTCTGTTCGCTCACTTCTGCCTCGGGGACCTTCTGTTGACGCTGTGAAACATCGACGACCGGAATCGCCGCGTCTGAGTTGGGTTTCTCTTTCAGCAAATTGGCTCCCTCTTTGCTGACGCCGCCCTTGATGTTTGACTCTTGCGCCACCCCTTGCAAAACGTCGGTGCGCGCCGTGCCTCCGTGTAAATCCGGCATATCGCCTGGCACCTTCAGCGTCAATTGATAGATCCTTTTATCGCGTTCGATCGTAAGGACCAGTGTCGTCGGCGTTTGATTGATGTGTCTGATCACGTCGTCTTTTGCCACACCGCCGTAGAAAGCGGCCGTGCCCATATGCACGTCGTCTACTTCGAGTGTTATCGGCTTGCCGTCGCGAATGATCGCTCTGATACCGACTTTGTCCAGCGCGTCTACGAGAGTATTGCGCGATATGCTTCCCTGCAACATTTGCTTCGCAGCACCAGTTGCAGCCTGCGCCATCGATCCGTCAGCTATCAGACAGAGGCAAAGCACGAGCGATAACCAGCGCCAGGCACGCACTCGCTGGCTCGTCCCAACCATTATTGGTTTCCTTTGCTCTTCTCTTGAAGCGACCCGGCGGGTTTGGCTTTGATAGCCAACGGAGCGCCAGTTGTCTCTCCAGTATTTTGATAGTTTCTCGTGTGCAAATCGGACCCTTTCGGAACTAGCGTCAGATTGCCACTCTGAGTGCTGCCGGCGTACGATCTGTCGGCGCCGATGGCTGAATTTTCCAGCGCTGCTGCTCGCTGCGCATAAGCGGCTTTGATCTCGTTAACGCGTTTGTGCGCGTCTGCTTCAATTTGGTCCAGCTTCGGTCGATACTCATTGCGCACCTGTTCGTTAGCGGGACCTGGATCATAGACAGTCGTTTCGTGTTGCATGATAACGCCAGACCGGTTAGTCAGCCAAACTTTGGAGGTCTTCTGACCATTGGCGTCAATCGCCTCTTGCATCTCGCTTTCTAGCGTCTGTTTCCTTCTCTCTGCATCCTTCATCACCTCTGCGATTTTCGCATCACGCTCGGCGTTTAAACTCTGTTCTTGTTCATCCGTCTGGCGACTCATTTTCAGTGTTGAATTTTTCACGTCGGAGCCGGCACTACTCTCAGTGGAAACTTGATCTGTATGGGCGGGTGCATCTTGAGAAAGAGGCAGAGATCTGGCGGACAACTGCCGCATTGCCTGCAAGCTGTATTTATGGGCAGGTCCTGTAGGATCCAGCGTCATCGCCATCGCATATTCATAGTTTGCGGCTTCTACTCTATTTTGCCGGGCGTAGATGTTGCCTATCAGGTAATGCGCGTTTGCATCCTTGGGATTGGCGTGTAGCTGCAGTCGAAGATGACGCTCTGCTTGGACCATATCATTGGCGGCGTAGTACTGCTCGGCGAGCTGCATCTCAGACTTGCTCTGGGCCCGCCCCGCGTTGACATTGAAAGTGAGGACGAATGAAAAAGCTGCTGCCATCCAGACTGTCTTCATTGATTGACTCCACACGAACGCACGGCTGCCTGAGAGGTCTGCCTCTACTCTACTCGATATGGTCTTGCCGGGCTTCTAATATATATAGCCTTGGTCCGTGCAGAAGTTGTGAGTCCACCGCTGGGCGCCATGCCCGGCGGTTCTTACGTCACCGCTCAGCCAGCTCGAAAACGGTGGGCGCATGCGAAGGTTGGTAGCCTTCGTCGCAAACGGAGGCATTGATCATGGCAATCTCGCTTCCCTGGTCGGAGCGCAGCATGGTACGACCGTAGGCACCGTGAATATGACCGAAGATGTGCACCCGCGGCGGTTGCTCCATCGTTTTGATCACATCGAGCAGCTCCTCGCAGCCGGCGCGGATGCCGCGCGGGGTTAAATCCAGACAGCCGAACGGTGGCCCATGAGTAACCAAAATATCCAACCCCTGCGGTATTTTGTTCCAATGTTTTCTGATCGGCGCTCCCCTGTCGGCCATGAATGCCCAATTGAAAAACGTGGGAGTAATCGGTGAGCCCCAAATAGAGAAACCTTCGATCACGATCGAGGAATCGTTGAGATAGACGGTACCGGTTTCCTCAGCGATTTTGTTAGCCCACTCCGGGCTCTCTTCCAGCCCGCGCTCGTGATTGCCTGCGATCCAGACCTTATGTCGTTGCGGCTGTTTTGCCAGCCAATTTTTGAACCACAGCAGCTGAGACGGTGCACCCGTATCCGTCATGTCGCCCCCCACGATCAGCAGATCCGCCGGCGGCGTTTCGATGTCGTGCATATGGAAGTCGCTGACGGCAACACATTTCAATAGCGTGTCACCTGGGTGTCATCGGTGTTGAATTCGTACCGGTGCACTGCACCTGGCTCGGTAAGCACCATGCGTTTGGCAAGGCCTTCGACGACGGCGAGCTTCTAGAAGGGAGCTTTGTCCGCTAGGAAGGGGACGCCGCGGCTGGCCAACTGTTTGAGGACAAACTCGATTACGCCTTCGATCTTTGCCCGGATGCCGTCGAACACTTTTAGCTCGGCAACTGACAAGACCAGCAAGGTGAGAGGCAGGCTGCCCATCAGGATGTCGCTCAGCCAATGCAAACCGAGGCTGAGGCGAAGAGCCATGGTCAATAAACCGAGCCCGGCGATCAAAAGAGATGTGCGCGGGTACCGCTTGATGCTGGCGATAGCGAACATCATGTAGGCGAGGCAATGTCCGGAGGGATACGAGTGCAAGGCGCTGCTGCGCAATTTGATGCCGTACAGCTCCTGCACGTTGCTCAGGTGAAGTTGTGTCACCGGAGTGGGACGCGGGAGGAAATCGTCAGAGATTACGCATGTGATCAAATATGCTGCCACGCACCAGAGACCAACCCAAAACCAGAAGTTAAGCCGCTTGGCGGCTTCTTTCAGCGTCGTGCCGCGCAAAGACTGCACGGCGAAAACTGTGACGATGGTGCCAAGCACGCAGACATCACCGTATTTGGTGCAGAGGAAAGCGAGAATTTTGTCGACGGTCGGACTGTGCCCGACGATAGAGTTGAAAGCGTATGCAGTCCAAAGATCGACGTGCTCGATGACCGAGCGTCCGGCGGGAATACAGTACGCTGCGTAGAGCGCCAGGCTAAATACGATCGACCATACAAGGTACATTTGTGGAGGGTATTGGTTGTTGCGTCTAGGCTCGACCGCTTCGGTCGCAACTTGGTTGGGTTTAGTAACTACAGAGTTTGCCACGAGTTTGCCTTTCCAGTCCGGAATGCGGTTCGACCGCACAGGTGATCGTGGATGATTTGCGAGAGGATTTCAATAGGTGCGTAAAGCTGTCTAATACTGTCAATTTTTGCGACCGCTCTGGCAAAACGCGCACTCCTGCGACAATTGAGCCGCTGTCAAGAGGTGACTCGATGCCCTCCGTTATTGCGAAATAATTTCAATAGATAGTAATCAAGAGCTGATGATTACTGCTTAATCGCCAAGGCGCGGGCAAGGTTAACTGTTCTATTGCCGAGTGTCAATGACAAAAGGTGTGGAGCACGGTTTCGACCAAAACTACGGATTCACATCCAAACGAAAAGTGCGATTCTATGACGAACCGCACAAAACTCATTTTAAAATGGCTCCCGAGGTAGGATTCGAACCTACGACCAAGTGATTAACAGTCACCTGCGCTACCGCTGCGCTACTCGGGAATATGCGCACAGAAGTCTATTATAAGCCATTGCCAACGGACGAGCGGGGATTGGCAACAAATTGAAACCTGCATTCCCTCTTAGAATCCGCCCAAGGTTTTGTCAATTTGGCGGTCCGGAAGAAATGGCGCGATGATGTTATTGAAAATGGAGACCTTCCGTGCGCGAGTGGATTCAACGTAACGACTCTTTGATCAGTGCCGGTGCTTGTACTTTGGCCTGTATGTTCAGCTTGTTCGTGTTAAACCAAATCGCACTCGCATTCTTTTTTTGGCTAACCGGCGTGCTGTTCGGCGCCAGGCATTTCTTCAGAGCAGACCCCAACCGTTGGCAGCAACTGGATTTTTGCAAAAGAGACCTTATCGTAATCATCGGTCTCGTCATTTTGTTCGCAACGCCGTACCTGATCAGTCCCCAAGTCGGGTCGGGTTTGTATTCAGCTGAAGAAGGCGTCATGTTGAATGCCGCAAAACAGGTATCAACTGGCTTCGACATTTTCGGACTGTACGCTAACTGGTGGGATTTTCCCTACTTTGATTTTTGGCTACCGGCACAGATTGCAAAGCTGCTTTTCCACTCGGTAACTGTGGACAATCTGCGAATTGTGGAGGGAATGTGCGGTCTGGTCTTTATCGCTTGCTCGTATCTATTTTTGCGGTTGACGCTGCCCTGGCGCGCAGCCTTACTGGGCGCGTTTTTGCTCGGCTGCGATCAAGTTGTGCTCTGCTACAGCCGCTATGGCAAATGGGAAGTTCATATAATCGCCACCGAGGTCCTGGCTCTGACAGCTCTGTTGATATCGCTAAAAAAGTCATCGAAATTTTGGGCGTACATCGGCGGAGTGGCAACGGGATTCAGTTTTATGGAGACTCCTCCAGCGCAAGCCGTTCTTCCTTTGTGGCTGTCTTTTCTATGCATACGAACCCTATTGGCTCGCCCGGGAGCCGCAGAGCGTAAGTCTCTGACGATCTTGGTCGTGATCTCTCTATTCGGCGCCTTGCAGATCTCTTTGCCTACGATATCGCAAGGACTTCTTTCTCAGGGCGGAAAAACATATCGCTGGATGCGAGTTTTATACGGAACGGAAGGCTTAGCCCTGGAGAAACAAGTGCTTCACACGTCCTCAACCGAAAAAGCGATTGAAACGAATATTGTTAGAGGGCTTACTTGCTTCAATTCGAACGTCGGTGATACATGGGGGCTTCTGTACCGTCCGGATCGCAAAATTGGCTTTCTCGATCCTGTCAGCGGGATGTTGTTGTGGGTTGGTATTTTCGTGGCAGTCCGGCAAATCAAACAAAAGGAAAATGTCGACTTCAATCTGTTGGCGATCTCGTCATTTACAATCTTATGGCTCGTCCTTGCCCTTTTGATCAACTGTGCGCCGGTGTACGGAAGGCTGATGGTGGCGCTTCCTTTCATTTATTACTTCGTAGTTTTAGGTATTCAATTCATTTCAGCTCGATGGTCGGGTAAAAATCCGGACGTACAAAATATCATCGCATTCGTTTGCATTTTATCGATCGCGTCGTTCAATCTGTACGAGGTGTGGATGAGCGCGACTTGGAACTATGCTAACGACCAATTTTCATTTTTTATCAGAACCGTCTTGGAGAAGAAGGACCGCAAACCATATGCTTTTTACTTGATGTATTTTTTGGATAATCCGATCGATTTGGGCGCTCAACCCGGTGTTTTGAAAGATGACATGTTGCTTTACCTGCAACCGAAGCAAACAGTTGACGTGTTCGCAGTCAATCCGAATGAATCTCTGGAGCCAGCACTCACCCAGATAACCGCGCCTTCATTTACTTTGTTCATTACGGAAGCGGCATGGAATAAAATTGGTCCGCGTTTTAAAGAGCGTTATCCTGGACTGAAACTCACGAAAATACTGAAGGATTTCAGTCCCTCGTTTCAGATAGACGTGGATAAAGGCATTGATAACGCTCAACATACGGAAAAATGAAGTACGGAAGTCCTGGGCACATACCCGAAAGAAGAAGAAAAACAGCAGAACAATTGATCGATAGCGTGATGCGAACAGATAGAATTGTAGAGCCGTTTTTTTCGGAGTGAAACCTATGGAAGTTGGCGTTATCGGTTTGGGAAGGATGGGAGCAGCGATCGCGGACTGCCTGATCGTCGCGGGTCACGCCGTAACGGTGTATAACCGTTCTCCAGAAAAAGCTAAAGTTCTGATCGCTAAAGGTGCCACATTAGCCCACGACCCTGCCGGTGCCGCTAATGGTGATGCAGTAATCACGATGCTCGCCGACGACAGTGCGGTGGAAAGTGTCGTCTTCGGCGACGAGGAGAATGAAGGCTTTTTGCCTCACCAGGGTAAAAAGACCGTGCATATATCTATGAGCACTATCAGCGTCGGACTGACGCGCTGGCTTGCCAGCACTTCCGAGGACGCCGGCAAGCCGTTCGTGGCAGCGCCTGTCATGGGACGACCTGATGTAGCCGAACGAGGAGAGCTAATCGTCATGCCCGCCGGAGATAAGGGTTCGATCGCACGCTGCAAAGATGTTTTCGAAGCAATCGGCAAGAGTACTCACGTGGTCGGTGACACTCCGGAGAAGGCGATCATTGTCAAGCTGGCTGCCAACTTCATGATCAGCTCGATGATTGAGACATTTGCCGAAGCATTTGCTCTGCTGCGTAAAAACGAGATAGACCATCAAAAGTTCATGCAGTTTATGTCATCGGAATTTTTTCAATCTCCCGTATACGAGAAGTACGGCAAAATAATCGCTCAAGAACAGATAGGTACCGGTCCTTTCACCGTTCGCGCGCAAGAGAAAGACACGCGGCTGGCCCTGTCGGCCGCCATCGAATCGCAAGTGCCGATGCCCTTTCTCAATATCATCGAAAATGCGTTTTTATCTGCGATCGGCACGGGAAAAGGCGAATTCGACCCTTGTGCCATAGCGCTTGTTGCTGCGGAGAATGCTGGAATAAAGATAAAAGCAAAAAGGTGATCGGCGGACAGTTCTTGTAGAATATTAGTGTCAGGAACTGTAATCTGAATAAATAATCGCGCGCAGAGGCTATGCAGAAAGAACATAAACCGCGCACTATTCGCATTTATTCCTCGATTTTCAATCGAGTGCTGTTTGAGCACACCTTCAAGCCACCTACAGCCCCACCTACAGCCCCACCTGCAGAGCCATCTGGAGAACCGCGCAGTAACCGGAATTATTTCTCGGGACTCAAACGGCTCGAGCCTGTCCTCGCGCAACTTGAGAAACATGGTGTCAAATACGGCACCACCTTAGTTTTCTCTGCCTGTTTAGTTTACGCCTTGTTTGGCTTCAGTGCCGTTGTCTTCTTCCTTTGGTTTACGGGGCTCGTGCTTGCGGGTTGCGAACTTTTCCTCGAGAGGGCGGTCACTGGTGCGTGGTTTGATAGAACCGATTGTTTGATCGCCTTAGCTCTTTTCGCTATTGCACTACCCCTGTTTACTTGGTCGGTCTACACGATTCCGTGGCAGGTACTCACCGATGAGTCCAACATGATTCGCTGGGAGCAGCTCTGGATTAAAGACAACGTCTTCGATCTCTTTGGCACTTCGCCATACCTCGGCTTCCCGTACTTTCCGCTGCTGGTGCGGGGATGGCTTGATGCGGCCGCCGGGGGAATCGATCTTTTCCACGATCGGTTTATGACGGGAATTTGCGCTTCGACAATTTTGTCATGCGCTTATCTCTTCTATCGCTTGCTGCAGTTGCGGCGATTGACGGCCTTAACCGGCGCGATTCTCATCTGCTTTTGCCACTCCTTTTTTGCCATCGCTCGTTTGGCATTCAAGGACAATGGAGCAGTGTTGTATGAGCTCTTAGCTCTAAGCATGCTGTTCTACGGGTTCAGACAACGCTGCCCTTTTGTCACATACGTCGGTGGGATTTTCGCTGGGTTGTGTTTGTATCAGTACTATCCGGCCCGCATAATCTTTCCGCTGTGGATGGCATTCGTGGTAGTAGCTGCGCGTTACAAGCCCGTTTATTATTCGCTCTCAAAAATCAAGCGTCTTATCGTTCTGTTCTTTTTGGGACTAATTATGTCCGGGCTTCCGCTAGCAACGGCTACCGTCACTGAGAAAATTCCCGAGCATCTGGGATATCAGAGGGCTAGCTTCATAATTTTTCCAGAGGGACGTGAGGCTGAAAGGCGTTGGTTCGGTCAAAAGGATTTCCGTTCGGCTTGGATGATCAATTTCACCAACGGGCTAAAAATGTTCAACTGCAAAATTTCGGACGGAGCGGGACAGTACGATAATGAGTGTGCGGGCTTTCTTGATCCCTGTAGCGGTGTTTTGTTATGGGTGGGATTGTTGGTTGTAATCTTGTTCAGGCGCTCGCGCCTCGAGTCAATATTGATGATTACCGGCTTCCTCATTCAGATGGTGTTTTTTTGTTGCCTGGTATATAAAACCCCCGATTACACTCGTTTGCTAGTGATTCTTCCTTTCGTCGAGTATTTCGTAGCGGTTGCTATCGAGGCGGCCGCCCTCCTGGTCGTCGACCTGTTAGCGTTGCCGGAACACAATCGTTTGTTGACGCTGAAACTGCTGCCGGCGTTAGTTCTCGTCGCAATATGTACTCTCAATTTTCAAATATATTACCAGTACATCCAAGACGGTTTGACGCAGGGCAATGACAATGGTGATGTGGCCAGGTATATCGGGCAGCGGCGCGAGCGTGCGGAATATCTGTTTCTTCTTGCTGCCGACAAAAAGCATCCGTATTTCAACTTTGACTCGGACAGCGCCGCCAAATTGCAGGCCTTTGCCCACGATCCCCAGCAAAGTCTTCAAATCAAGCCGTCGGAGATTGATCGATTGACTGTTTTTCCGCCATTTACTTTGTTCATGAATAATCACGTCTGGCAGGCAAATCAAAAATCGCTACACGGGCGTTATCCACACGCGGTAGCTCATGAATTGCGGGCCAACCAGTCTATCGCTTTCGAAGATCCTGAAAGTGCAACTCCACTTTCATCTTGGAAGCTTGTGGCGAATCGTGATGACATTCTTGCGGAGCTGAGTGCAATGAACGATAAAGGGCAATATTCAGAGCTAGTTAGATTATTCGGTCATATACTTGATAGACCAGATGCATCACTCTTAGATGATTATTACAGAGCCTCCATATTGACGAGTGTAGCCTGTGCATACGAACGGTTGGGCGACTATAGGAGAGCGAAGGACTGTTTGATCCGGAGTTTGCAACTGAATGAAAAGTACGATTCACCTGACTTTAATTACTGCGCTCTTCTGAGTTCTGAGGTGGGAGATGACTGCGCCAACGAGAATCAGTGGGACAGCGCAGTTGTTTATTATTCTGATGCACTGAGATTACGAAAGCGATCCGATTTGCCAACAAGTCAAACAGTCGTGGCAGACTTCTCCGATTACCTCAACCTCGCGAAAGCCTATCTGCGGGAGGAAAAATATTCGCAGGCGGCCGAAGCACTTTCCGCTGCCGAAGCAGCTCTTCCCCTGATGGCAGATGCGAGCGCCGCAAAAAGCCTCAACGATGTTCGCTCTTCATTTGAGAAAAACGGACATGCCATTCCTTGAAAATACGTGAGGAGTGCTCGCTGTTAGGCGCCACTATCTGTGGTGCATCTCTTCCGAGATAACCGAGGGCTTTACGCCCATCGGGCAAATCAGCAGGCTTAAATTTTTGTCAACTGTAACGCTCGGATCCAGCACAATTAGGTGATCTGGGCGTTGGCACCGTATACTTATTGACCGTGATTAATTAGCTGCAAAGGGGCTACCAAAAATGGGCCTGTTTGGGACGCAGAGAATAAGCAAAGGGTTGTGCGACGAGGCGGTCGCCATGATCGAGGTTTACTTCCGGCATCGTGGTCTGGATCCAGCCGCTCACGAGCTGTCGGGCTCGGAAGGTTGTGGGTGGTGGCTGACAGAGGGCAGCGCCAAAGTCTACGTCTTCATTCAAGACAGCCCGAACGGCGCAGTACTTCGCATAACCAGCCCGCTCGTTTTCGTGCCGCCGAAGAATAAAGAAGAGTTCTACCGGCACTGTCTTGACGTCAATACGAATTTAAGCGCCTGTGCTCTCGCGACGCACGGCGATGTCGTACTTGTAGTGGCACAGCGTCCGACGATGGGATTGATTCAAGAGGAGCTGGACGAGCTGGTGTGGAATACCGCATACATTGCCGATCTGCTCGATAATAAATTGGCCGATCAGTTCGGCGCACGCATGTACTCGGAGACAAGCGATGCGAAGGGCAGCGCGCCTCAGGCACCACGGGTTTAAGCGGCAACAGTGACAATACATCTAACCGGACAAGACATTGCTTACGTCAGCGAAGTAGCAATCAAGGCAGGCATCCGCGCAGCAGAGATGCGCGAGGGCGTCTCGATTCGCGACAAGTCGGACCCTGAAGACAAAGTCACGGCTGCGGATATCGAGCTTTCGCAGATGCTCGTGTCGGCTCTTTCAGACCGATTTCCCCGCGACGTTGTCATCTCCGAGGAGGATGAGAAACATCCCAAAAGCGGCATCGACGATCGCGTCTGGCTCATCGATCCGATCGACGGCACGGACAACTACATCTCGAACGATGGGCAGTACGCGGTGATGATCGGGTTGATCGTGCGCCGCACGCCGGTCTTCGGTTGGGTCTATTCTCCCGCCAAGCACACTTTGTATTACGGCGGCCCCGGATTCGGTGCCTGGAGCAACAAGCAGAAAGAGGAGCCCATGCGCTTCAAACCGTTGCCTGCGTTAGATTCCGAAGCCACCGCCCGCGTCATGATGGGTTTCCGAGACAGAACCAGTCATCCGTGGGTAAAAGAGCATCCGAAAGTGCAGCTCGTCAAAGCCGGCAGTATCGGTCTCAAAATGGTGAAAGTGCTGGAGAACGAAGGCGATGTTTTCGTTCATCTCTCCGGCAAATTGAAGACCTGGGATACCGCCGGACCGGCTGCCATCGCGCTTGGTGCCGGTCTTGATGTAGGCAGCATGGAAATTGACGAGTTGCCGTTCGATACCAGCAAAGTGTTGCAAGAATGTTCGGTCATCATGGGACGACCGGGCTCCCTCGCGTGGTGCAGAAGATATCTGCGTCAACCGGACAAGGTTTGAAATGGCGCTAATAACCAAAGAACGTGAACTCAACGAGCTGTGCGATCGCATCCTCTCAGGCAAACGTTGTGCTATCGACCTGGAGTTCGTGCCGGAGCGCACGTACGAACCAATCCTTTGTCTCGTCCAAGTCGCCACCGAGCATGGTGCCGCATTGGTAGACCCATTGGCGCTGCCTGATCTATCTCGGCTGTGGGATGCTCTCAACGCCGAGGATATGCTGGTAGTTTTGCACGCCGGCAATCAGGATCTCGATCTCGTATACAGTCTTTCCGGATCGGTGCCGGGCAATGTTTTCGATACGCAGATCGCCGCCGGCTTTGCCGGATTCGGATATCCTGTCGGATACGGCAAGTTGCTCAGTCAGCTTCTCGGTGTGACAATCGCCAAGAGTGAAAGCTTTACCGATTGGACCAATCGTCCGTTGAGTCAATCGCAGATCGAGTACGCGACGGAAGACGTCTGTCATCTGCTGCCGATGTACGACAAACTCTGTGAAAAACTGGGAGAGTTCGGACGCCTCGAGTGGGCGGTGGAAGAGTGTCGAAGATTAAGCAATCCGGAGCGGTACCATCACGATCACACACAGGATTTTCTCAGAGTGAAAGGGGCGAGCAGCCTCAGTCGCAGAGGGTTAGGGGTGTTGCAGGCTCTATGCGACTGGCGCACCAACGAGGCTCGTCGCGTCAATCGCCCGGCGCGGTCTGTAGTCGCCGATAACATTTTGCTCGAGTTGGCGAGGAAACCCCCAAAAGAAGTGAACGACATACAAAGGATTCGCGGCATACGCGTCGACCAGATACGAGGCTACGGCAATCAGATGCTCACCGCCATCGAGCGGGGCAAACGGCTTGCCGAAGAAGAGTGTCCATCCTGGCCGAGTTCGCGCGTGCCTCCTAAGAAGGAAGTGCTGCTGGCGGATGTTCTGTTTGCCTGTCTCAAGGTGATGACTTACGATGTGGATGTTGCCACCGAACTCGTCGCCACGCGTGATGATCTGCAAGCGCTTTGCCGTTTGCATCGTGAACAAAAATTGGAAACGAGCAATTTGCCGTTATTGCACGGATGGCGACATGAGATGGCCGGCAACAAAATCGTGGAACTGCTCAAAGGCAGCGCTCTCGCCATGACTTTCGACACGCACAAAGACCCGCCCGTTCACGTGCAAATCACCAGTCGGGAAAAACACCCGGCGGGATAAGTAGCGTCGCGTGTTAACGAAACGGGTGAAGACCGTCCCATTCGCGGTGCTCAAGAGCCGGCAGGATGGCGGCGCTCCCAGAGCAGGATTGCAACCGGCTTGGGCGAGGCTTGCTTTCAACGCACCGGCCTTGCAGGCGCCCGGTGAGATCTGGCGTTTTACATGCGTTGCGGGACGGCTAGCGGTTGTTCGATGTCGGCTGCCAGTTGGGCGGCTACGAAAGAGTTGAAGGCGAGTCGCTTTTCGGAGAGCGCGCTGAGAACTGCCGTTAACTCCGCCGAAGATTTCATGATGCGGTCTTCCGCCTGATCGATGGCGTTTTTGTAGCGCTCGTTGGCAGTGCCGACAGCTTTCACGTTTTCGCGAGCGCGCTCTTGATCTTTCTGGCACTGCCCGATCACTTCTCTCAGGTGTCGCTCTTTGTGCTGCAACAGGAAAATCTCCTCGCGCCGTTTCATCACCTCTTCCAGGAAAGCTTTGAAGCTGTTGTCGACGAAGTTTTGGCGCAGAGCCCAAGCCAACTCCGGCAGCTCATTGTTGTCAAAACTTTCCAGCCAGACATTGTTAAAACCGTCCGACTCTTCTGTCACCGTCAGTGGTGCCGCTTCTTTCGCTTGAAGCTCCTGGCGGAAGCGGTAAAAATTCTCTGTGGTCTCTGACGGTTTTACGTCTCCTACCAGATTGCGTGTACGCACGACCGCATGCTCGACGAAAACAGTCTTCTTTTTGTCGGAAAGGTTTTCCAGGTGGTATGTTTTCTGGTCCATCTCCTTGAAGTCGAGATAGAGAAAACCCTGCCAGCAGCGAATTCGCCAGACAGGCTTGCGTGACAACTCGTGGCGTACCACTACGCGCACGCTCTGGTCGATGGCGTAGGCAACGAAGCGCGTGTCGTCCGGTTTGACGACATCGAGCAGCGCCTCGCCGGCATAAGAGTTGTTCTCCATGACGGTTATCGGACCTGCTTCCAAAGTGAGCCCGGTCGTGTTTTTCAGCCTGATGGCGGAGTACGGCGTGGTTCGGTTGCGCGATTCGTTATATAAGGATATGCGTTCGCCGTCGACAGTCTGCTGCACGATGTTGATCAAGGCGGAGCTATTGCGCGGAACCGTCACCGGGGTCTGGATGTTGTATTCAAACTGATCGCCGGTTTCTTGTGTGGAGATATCCAACTTCAATTCGTCGAGGACCATGCTCGCCTTTGCCGGTGCGCTTCCCCAGGCGCCTCCCTGGGCCATGCCTGCCGGTGCTCCCCAGTGCCCACCCATCGTCGTCGACTGCTCGCTGCGCGATGATCCGACAGGTGGCGCAGCGGCAGGTGACGCAACCGGCTCCGGCGCTCCCATGATGCGAGTCTTGCGCGAAGCGTGGGCGCGCTCCGCCACAAACGGCTGGGAAGAGTTGACTCCCTGCGCGCTTATCGTCGTGCGGTGCGGTTGAACCGGATCGTAAAGCGGCTGAATGAACGACACGGGTGAAGCACTGACTAAGGTCATCTCCACGTCGTTCCAATCTTCTTCCTGTGTGTTGTCGACGATCGCCGAGCCCTGCAAAATCAGCTTGGTGTCGTCGACAGCAACTAATCGGTACGTGGTTTTCCAGATGGGACAAGGAATCGAATAGACGATCTGCAGCGTGCGCTCTTCATCGTCGCTCACCTGCACTTTCAAAAGTTTTTGATCTTTCTTGCGAGTAGCCTGAAAAAGGAGTTCTAACTGTTGCTGGATCTCCTCTGAAAGGGACGGATCATTGACGGTTAGATTTTTGATGGCCGACAGCGCCAGCCGTCGCAAAGATTTTTCGTCCGTGTAGAGCACCAGCTGATGCTCGTCGACGGTGCTCTCCCCGATCACTTGTTTTGTTGCGTCCAGCCCGATGACGCGACCGACGACCGATTCGCCTGAAATATCGACGGTGACGGGTGCTCCTTTGAGCTGACCGATCAACTCGATCATGCCGCGACAGTTGCGCAGGTCAAATCCGAACTCAGCCAGCCGTGTCTCCAGCGTTTTCGACGATTCATAGGTGATGGCGGCGATCTGTTTTCCGCCGTCGCGCAGCACGAGAAGTGACTTGAGCATGTCGTCGATCTCGTCGGGACCGCACATCAATTCGACTTCTCCAGGACCCTTGAATTTTCCTCGCCTCTCGAAATAACCGATTCCATGTTTATACAGAGCTACCCGGCGGAGTGGGATGGTGTTCTTGTTGTCATCTTTGCCTGGCATAGTCTCGCTCCTGGCGTGTTGAGCTGGTCGTGAAGGCATATTGTATAGATATTCCCCGCCGCTCGGGACAGTGTTTACCCGGCAAAGCTTGGATAAAGCTGAATAAGTTGTATTGGACGGGTCTTCGGTCGACAAGCGCTGAAGCGCCCGACTTGATCAGGTTTCTCGGGGATTCTCTTCGTTCAGATTAGCGAGCGTCCGTGGCTGTCTCGCTTTGCGATTGTTTTGTGAAAACTCTGATGGTGGCAGGGTTTAAGCGTACACCGCTGTGATTTAAGCCGGCAGATTGGCGTCCGGAGGCGCCTTGGTACTATGATCACAGAGTGGACCTCTAGCATAGGCGTGGAGAATAATGACATCTACACAGGACCCCAATAACGACGTCAGTTTTGCCGAAACCGCAATGCGGATGAGTGGCAAAACCGAGGAAGAAGCGACACGAACTGGTGCGGTCGACCGCGCTGATGACCAGGTCGAGTCGATGTTCGCCCCTCAATATAAAACCGTCAACAGCCCGATTCACAAGGCTGTATGGGAAGAAAAGGTGCCGATCGAGCTGTTCACGCCTCCTAAAGTGAACAAGGACGAGATCTCCACTCCGGCCATGCAGAAGTCGCTCGCTGCTTTGACCAAGCATCGCGACGCCAAGAGTATTTACGACGAGAAGAACAAGATCAGCAACCAGGTGTTCTCGGATCTGGCGGACGCCGGCTACTGGGGCATGCTCATCGGCAAGGAGTACGGCGGGCAAGGCTTATCCGTCCTCCAGTTCATGACATTCCTCGGCAATGTTGCCAAAATTGACCCGACCAGCGCTGGCCTGGCGTCAGTACACGGATGTATCGGCGCTGTCGACCCGGTGAGCAGCTTCGGCACCGAAGAGCAGAAGAAGCGCTTGCTGCCTAAATTGGCTGATGGCACCGCTCTCTCCGGTTTTGCCCTGACAGAGCCCTGCGCCGGCTCCGACTTGACGGCCTTACGCACTACTGCCGTGCTCAAAGGCGATCACTATCTGGTCAACGGCGAAAAGCTGTTCATCACCAACGCTATTCCCGGACGCACCGTCACCATCGTTTGCTTGATCGATGGCAAGCCGGCTGCACTGGTTGCAGAGTTGCCGAAAGAAGAGAACGACAACTTCAAGATCGTTCCGTACGGTCTGCATGCTCTCAAACATGCCTACAACAACGGCTTGATCTTCAAAGATTTTGCAGTGCCGAAGGAAAATCTTCTCACGCCGCCGGTAGGCGACGGTTTGACCATCGCTTATCACGGCTTAAACCTCGGTCGTCTGGCATTGTGCGCCACTGCTACCGGCTCGATGAAACTGATGCTGGCTAACATGCTCCCGTGGAGCCAGTTCAGAGAGACTTACGGACACGCGATCGACACGCGCGAACTGGTAAAACGCAGAATTGCCCGCGCCGCTGCTTTGATCTGCGGCTCCGAAGCGCTCTATCAATGGGGCTCGTGGTTGCTCGATAAAGGTTATCGCGGCGAATTGGAATGCGTGATTGCCAAGATCTTCGGCTCGGAAGCGCAGAAAGAAGTGGCCATCGAGCTGTTCATGAAGACGCACGGCGGACGCTCATTCCTCTATGGCCATATGTTCGGCGACAACGTGCATGAGTTTCTGGCGCCATGTATTTATGAAGGCGAAGGCGAGATGCTGGGAATGGCATTCTTCAAATCACTGGCCAAAGATCACGGGCAGAGATTCTTCGAGCCTGTCGGTAAGGCTTTGCAGAGAGAGAAGATCAAATCGTTCAATCCTGCCAACCCGGCGCATGCATTCGCATTGCGCAACGAACTGATTCCTTATGCGATGTGGCGCACAGGCAAGATTCTCGAGAGCCCGGATCAACATATCATTGCCGGCTTAAACCCGGCCCTGCAAGAGCATGTCAACTTCTGCATGGACATGCTCAAAGAGCTGCCGGTCGAACTGAGCCAAAATATGGTGAAGCACCAGCTCAAGCTGCCTGATCGTCAATGCCGCATTGCGCTTATGTCGCGCCGCGTGCAAGACGTTATCATCATGCTCGTCACCTGCATGTGGGCTCACAAGCAACAAGACGAAGTGTTTATCGCCGCAGCCGACATCCTCTGTCAGGATCTGCAAAGATCGCTCACAGGCAAGCAGCCGTCCGACCGTTATTTCAGAGCTT
The DNA here is from genome assembly GCA_036703195.1 of Planktothrix sp. GTDB lineage: Bacteria > Cyanobacteriota > Vampirovibrionia > Obscuribacterales > Obscuribacteraceae > DATNPN01. Next base: position 312,691 of record DATNPN010000037.1, read on the forward strand.
GCTCGAAATTGGCCGACATGATCATCGAAGGCAAGTGGAAGGAAATCAACGACGTCTACAAAGCAGATGTTCTGTTCTCCTACACGAAGAAACCTGCCGAGAGCAAAGAGAAAGCCAAGGCGACAGCGGCTGGTTAAAAGACCGGCTGGTGAAACTTCGACGTAACCGATGAAGCGGGCGCGTACAACGCGCCTTTACGGTTCATCGTGCTACCGCCTGTAGGGGCGGCTTGCAGGGGCCGGTTGAATGCGCGCCTGTAAATCAAAACCACCTATGGTGGCGTTTAAATTTCGAACTCGGCCAGTATTGGTGTGTGATCTGAAGGTCTGTCGTATTTTCGTGGCGCTTTATCGATCCACGAGCGCGTGCAGTTGGCAGCGAGGCACTCGGTCATCCAGATGTGATCGATGCGAAAGCCCATGTTGCGCCGAAATGCGCCCATGCGGTAATCCCACCAGGTGAATTGCCCGCCTTCATGATTGTGCATTCGAAATGCATCTTTCAACCCCCATTGACGAATATGCTCGAGCGTCGAGCGTTCTTCATCGCTGACCATGATGGTGCCACGTACTTCTTCCGGCTTGTAGACATCGCGATCTTCCGGGGCAATATTGAAATCTCCGCAAATCACCAGCTTTGAATCCGGCTTGTGCTGCTGATCGAGGTGTTTTCTCAAAGAAGCCAGCCACTTCAATTTGTATTCGTATTTTTCCGAGCCCACTCGTTGTCCGTTGGGAATGTAGCAGTTCAAAATGTGCAGCGGTCCCAATCGTGCTTCGATAAACCGTCTTGCTTTCGGTTCTTCCTCTTCGAGAAAGCCTTTTTGCACAGCTTCCAGAGGCTCGTCTGAGAGAATCGCGACGCCATTGTATGTTTTCTCTCCATAGTACTCGTAGCGATATCCGAGTGCGTCGAGGTCGGTGCGTGGAAACTTTTCGTCAATAATTTTGGTCTCTTGCAGACAGAGGATATTCGGGCGCAGCTCTTTTACCCATTGCGCCAGTTGCGGCATGCGCACTGTGAGAGAGTTGACGTTCCAACTGGCTAATATCATCAGGACACCTTCGGCTGGTTTCTTATAGGGTACGCAAAATCTCGATATTCTTCCTTTGAAAAATTCTCGCTTTATATTGAATGCATTCGGCTGCAGCACTTGGCAAAACTGAGCTACTACAGAGAATCTGGCATAATGCAGGTAGTCCCTTGCTTGAACGTATACAAATCGCATTATGGACGACAGACAGCGGGCATCAGACCAACGAGGACCGGAGGCGGATGGACGCGCCGAGACCACGGGTGCGTCTGCTGATTCAACCAAAGAACCTCTGGCTCCTGGTACGGTAATAGACGGACGATATAAAGTCGTTGACGTTCTGGGACGCGGTGGATATGGAACCGTGTACCTGGTGGATCATCTTCTCATGAAAAAACAGCTGGCAGTGAAGCTCTTGGATTTAGAGACTGCTTCCGACCGTGACGTGCGCAGATTTCAAAGAGAAGCGAACGCAGCCAGTTCTCTCGATCATCCAGGACTTGTGAAAGTCTACGACTTTGGTGTGACGCCGGACGCCAACCCGTACCTGGTCATGGACTACTGCCCCGGGAAAACGTTGGCGGAGATTATGAGAGCCAGTGGCACCCTGCCACTCGACGGCGTCATCGATCTGTTCATACAGATCTGCTCGGCTCTGGCCTATGCGCATGAGCACGATGTTATTCACCGAGACATAAAGCCGAGCAACATCATGGTGCTAGACAGGGGCGATTTGAAAACCGCCAAAATTTTGGATTTTGGCACGGCGAAGATTATGAACGCTGAAGATGCGGGCGGCAAGCCGCTGACCTTGCCCGGTCAGCGGTTGGGCACACCACTCTACATGAGCCCGGAGCAGTGTCTCGAACGACCGCTCGACGCACGCTCGGACATCTACTCGCTCGGCTGCGTGTTCTTCGCAGTGCTCACGGGTCAACCTCCGCTCGTCGGTGAAACGGGGCTTATGACGATGATGCGGCGTCAGAACGAAGAAGCAGCTTTGTTGAACGAAGCGAGTTCGGTGCAGCGATTTCCGCAGCAGATCGAAGAGATCATTGCAAAGATGCTGCGTCGCAATCATGAAGAGCGTTATCAAAAAATCGCAGACGTGGCGGCGGATCTGTCCGGCTATCAGAAATCATTGCAGGAGCTAGAGCGAGTCCCGGAAATCAAGGTCCCTCAGCCGAAAGCCGTATATGCGGCGCCACCGTACGCCAGGTTTGCTGTGGCGCTTACTGTCGTATGCGTAGGGGCGGCAGTTTTGATTGCGGGATTTTTCCGCTACGACAGGACCCCACAACTAAAGCGACCAATCGCGGAAGTAACGACAGAACCGACAAGCGCTCCGGCGGTGCACAAAGACGAGAGCGAGCTGGCCGAAACACCGTTCGAGTACTACTCGCCTGCGGCGGATCTGCACGCTTCGACGAGGCATTATCATTTTCCGAAAGAGTCTCTCGGATTGAAGATAAGAATGTTGAACCCGGCTTGTCGAGTTTTTGCAGGCGAGCATGGCAGTGTGCAGCCGGCTGACGAGTGGATTCCCATGAGTGGCGATGTGACCGTAGAAAACTTCGCTCCCTTCGCCTTGCGCGTTAGTGCCGATGGTGCTTACCCGATTCTGTTGCGTTGGTTTCGTTCGGATGAGATAGAAGATCTTGAATTTGCACGATCTTCATGCAGCGTCGATTGTCTGCGCGTGATCGATTCATATAAGGTATTGCGTTCGCTCAATGTTCAAGGCACCAAGATTACAGATGAAGATCTGCGTTACGTTGACGCGTTGCCCAGTTTGGATGATTTAAATGTTTCTGACACTGAAGTGACGGGCACCGGGTTGTTGCGCGCCAAGCGTCGCAAAGAACTGAGGGTCGTAAAGGCTGAACGACTCAAGGACGCATCTATATTTATAGATGGATTGCGCGAGTTTTCCGGACTGGAGGAGTTGAATCTGGTCGGGTGCGCTCTGGGACGAGCGGATCTTTCCACTATCGGCATTTGTGCTCCACGGCTTGTCAGGCTCAATTTGGGGAGAAACCCGGCAATCACCGATGACGATTTGAAGCTGTTGCTGCCATTGCAAGATTTGACTGAGTTGTATGTAGACGGCTGCAATCTCTCGCCGGCATCTATAAACACGTTGAGGCAGTTTTCCAAACTGAAGGAGTTGGAGATCGATTACACGCACTGGGAGGCAGCCTCTGTAAATGCGCTTAAACAGGCGCTTCCACAGTGCCGCATCAACCAGAGGCTTGAACACTGAGCTGCCTGTGCAAAACTTTTCTTGGTTAATTGCCTCTCTCCCGCAGCCCGTCCGTCTTTCTAATGTTGCCCGGTGCCGTCTTCTGAGATTGTCTAAACATCAAGGTTTGCGCGCATAGATCGATTTGCGAAATGCTGTCGATGTTACTGCAACTGTCATGTCGTACTACCAGAGTTCGCAAATCTACAAGCCGTAAAACTGGATTGACACGTTTTCGCCGGTATGGTGAAAACGACTTCGACTTCACGGTCACTTCATACTGCCGCCGGCAATTCCCGCTAACTGGGCAGATCGCCTCAAAGTGGTCAGATGACTATCGCTGTCCGACCGGCCGGTCGAACTGGAAGCTTCGCACTGCGTCAATGCGTTCTCACTGCGAGAGCGCTGTCGGGTCGAACCAACTCGTCAAGCATGCCAGTGCCACCATCGCACCAAATTCGATACCACAGGGGCGCGGGCCTCTGCGCTGCCGGTATTGGTGGCACCCGTTCATTCCGTTGTTTTTCTCACATAGCGCGCAAGCCGCTATCGCTGACGAGTAGCAATCTTCCAGTCATCTGAAAATGTGGCAAAGACAGTCATGATGCCACTCTTCTAGGCAAAGTCTGCTTTCCGCCCCGCCCATTTCAGCCCTTATTTTGCAACTAACTGGCCGGTGAAAAGTAAATCGCTAGCAACAATCCGGCCGAATTGCAAGCAAGCCTATATGTCCGAAGATATCGTTACCATCTATATCTTCGTCAGTATCATGGTTACCATCCGCGGTGCGAGTCTCGTCTTTGTTGGCTTGCGAACTTTCAGAAAAAGCTTTTATGTCGCCTGAGTGAAATTGGCATTTTATGCCCGTTTTAGACCTTTACGATATGAGCTTTGCTGTGTAAAGTGAATACACATTGAGAGCGGTTGCAATAAATCACCAATCGCCTCCGCGGATTCAACTTGTTAAGAACCGTGAAAAAAGCCGGGCCCGTCAGAGCTCACTGAAAGGCCCGTGTAACTCCCCCTGTGTTTTTTTGTGAGGAAGAAAGCTATGCCCAAAAAGGTACTGATCGCGCTGCCACCAGCAATGTTGGAACAAGTAGATTTCATTGCCCAGTGTGAGCACCGCACACGCTCAGATCTTATACGTGAAGCGCTCCGCCGCTATCTCGATAATTTCCGTCGCACCCAAGGCACACACCTTGCCGTGACCACCATGGAGTCCACCGAAGCACCGTTTGCTGCCACTCTCTCGTAATTGTGACCGTCTGAGCCTCTTGCGATACGTTTCCCGTTAAGGCGAGTAATTAGGGAAACAGCGAAATCGCAATATCAAAGACCACCCGAAGATTTAGGCAACCTGGAATCCCCTCCTTCAGCAATCACGCCGCCGACCGCTACCAGCGCCGGCGGCGTTTTCCTATCCGGCTTTGTAGTTCGTCGCTCACAGAGGCTTGTGAGGGCTTGAGAATGACGAAGAGCAGGTGGCTCAACTGACTCAATAAGCACGTGATATAAATTGTCAATCCACCAAGCGGAAAGATGCAGTGAACGACGAACAAGACCGGACGCAATCGGCAATGGAGAGCGCCAGCCAGGTTGGGAACGTAATTTCTAAGGTCGGCGAGATTGTGATCATACTGAACGACAAGCGAGTGACGCTGGAAGAGAAGATGATCCGCATGTACTTGCACGACGTAGCGGTGACAGGAGCGATGATTGCCGGCTCGCTGCACGCCCTCACCAGAGGTGGTGCCTACCCCGATAAGCAGGATCTTACAAACCTGGAATCAGTGTTGCTCGAACTGATCGGCTCTCTTGATGAGCTCTTGAAGATGGCGCGCTACGACTTGAATTTCCTCGAGCAGTACTTCGAGCACGGCTACTACCAAAAACTTCGCTACGAGCTCTGTTTTGTTGAGCGATTGCAATCTATTCAAGCAAAATTATCTGAGCGCCTGGCGACGCTTCAAACCGGCTAAGACTGCGCTTTTCGCTACGCTTTAATCAGGCGAATTGCTTTTTGCACCTTCATGCGCACTTCCGGATTGACATCGTGCGATGCTTCTTCCAGGCTGGCAAGAATGGCCGGATCTTTCTGCTTCGCTTTACTTGCCAGCTTGCCGAGCGCCTTGGCAGTGGCTTTGCGCACTTCCACGCTCTCGTCTTTGAGCAGCACGGACATCTTAGCTTGCGTCTCTTTTGGCACATCGTTCATCCGTTCTGCAGTCTTTACAGACTCCATGCGAACAAATTCATCATCGCTGTCGAATAGACCTGCAATAGCGTTGAGATGTGTCTTTGCCATGCCTGAGTGATCCTGAAACCAGCGCAATGCGGCAAGCTTCACATATACACTCTTATGACCGAGCGCGGTCGCGTATGTTTTGGCCGGCATGCGCAGCATATCTTCAGGCAGCCCCAGCCGCAGCGCGCGCGGCTCAAAGCCCGGGTAATCATGCTGGACGATCATGTCGTCCACAATTTCTGCAAATCGTTCCAGTTCCATATAGTTAGATTATCTTTCGTCAACCTGTGTCGACAGCGTGCTTTTACTGACCAAGGAGATTTTTCAACATATTAGGATCGAGTCCGGGGATTTGCGGCATCTGTCCGGGCTGTCCGGAGCCGGCGCCCGGTGCCAATAGTTTATTCAGATCTATGCCGCCGGCGCCACCGAGTCCACCCATGCCGCCGCCGAGGGCGGACATAGGATTAGTATTCACTACCTGACCCTTCGTGATCCAGCCACCGAGAACCGACTTCATCAAGAAGTGCTTGTTGGCGTCGTAGTTGACTGATGCAGCCTGTACGTACATCTGTTGCGGGTTGCGTGATGTAAAACGCATCACTGTCTCGTCGAAGCCGTTGCGCACGGTGCCCGTTTTGGCTTCTGTCGTACGCTTCTGCGCAACGATATCCTGCTCCAAAACTCCCGGTGCCAATTCACGGATGTCGTTCTTGATGACATGAACGGAGAACTGGTTGCCGGAGACACCTTCTGCCACTCCTCTTTGTGATTCCGTATCGCCGTAACTGAGGAGCACCGGAACGTTCATTCCTTGCATCATCTGCCCGAGCATGCCTGCAAAACCGCCGGCGCCGGATTGTCCCAGCATCTGTTTCATCTGGTCGCCCTGCATAGTGTCTTTGCTTGGCACCATGAAGAGCACGTTTACCGGCTCAAGAGAGATCTTCCTGCTTCCCAACCCCTGAAACTGGAAATTGGCGTTGCCCATCAAACCAATGCGCAAGGCTTGCAATGTACGCTCGGCTTCGGCGCGGTCGACTTGATAGTAGCGCGCGTCAGCCTGCACCTGTTGCACTTGCAACTGCCCGCCCCAATTGCCCGAGTAGTCTTGCGGGAATGAGCTGACAGCCCGACCGGAGAATTCCGAGGCGCTGGCTTGCAACGGACGCACTTGACGCGTGTCCATCTTGGCAGTCTGCGCTTTCAAGACGATGGGAAAAGCGGGCGCTCCGCCGCGCTCAATCTGCTCGATACGTCCGTACAGGCGGATCGGCTGCCTCTTCTCTGTTGAAGCAGCGGCAGCGTTCGTGGTCACCGTCGCGGTTTGCGGTCTTTCCGGTTTGAGACCTGCGACCGGTTTTAAAGGCGCCGGCGGTGCCATCAATTTCTCAGGATCTAAAACCGGCTTCTCCATTTTTATAGTGCTTGAAGGCGGCGCCGGTGTACTGGTAGTGCTCGGCAGCGGCATCTCCGACTTCAAGCCATCCCAGCGTTGCTTGGGCGTCTCTTGCTCCATCCATGGCCAGTGCTCTGTGTCCACTTTGCTCGATGAACTGCCCGTGGTGCCGGCCGCTTCGCTCGCTGTTTTGCCCCCAACCGCATCAGGAGTGGCCTGCGCCATCACGCTTGTTTGACTGCCCGAGCCGCCAGCGCTCATTGCCGGCAGCAGTGCCGTACTGTTGATCATGGCGGTAAGTGAAAGCAAAATGCCGACTTTTGACTTCTTCATTTTTGACCCTTAGTTCGCGCTCATTACCCGGGCACCGAATGTGGTGACATGCTTGAAATCACCTGCACACTTTTAGCGATCGCAACGGCTCCCGATATGGTAATTAAATATATTCATCTTATCTTACTCGGTTCGACTTAACCCTTGTCACCCAGAATTCCTGAATACAGTGATTAACGACGAGAGACCGGCAGTAATCGTGATTATGGGTGTGGCGGGCTCGGGCAAGACCACCGTCGGCAGCTTGCTTGCCCACCGCCTGGGCTGGCAGTTCGCCGATGCCGATGGGTTTCACCCCAAAGAGAATGTAGACAAGATGTCGCGAGGCGAGCCGCTCACTGACGCGGACCGCGCTCCCTGGCTCGAGGCGATGGCCGCGGCCATTCGCAACTGGCTTTCAGAAAAGCGACCCGTAGTCCTGGCATGTTCGGCGTTGAAGTCAACCTACAGAGCTACGCTCAGAATCGACAGCGCCAGAGTTGCCTTCGTCTATCTGCACGGCGACGCCACAACCCTGGAGGCGCGCCTCAAACATCGCGTCGGGCACTTCATGAGCGCGTCGATGCTGTCGAGCCAGCTCGCCACACTGGAGGAGCCCCACGACGCTCTCACTGTGGACGTCGGCAAAGAGCCGCAGGCAATCGTCGAGGAGATCGTCGCATCGCTGCGCTTGGACGGCTAAACTCAGCTATTTCACGGCAGCGGCGAGAACGTCGTCGACTTTCTTCCAGACGTCGTCTCCTAGATTGGTACCGACGGCTTTGCAGTTGTCTTCGATCTGTTCAACTTTCGTTGCTCCGATGATGACGCTGGCCACGTTCGACTTGCGCAGGCACCAGGCCAGCGCCAGTTGAGCCATCGACAGACCGGCGCCCTCGGCGATAGGCAGCAATCTCTGCACCAACGCCAGGGTTTCATCCGACATCGTGTCGCGCCCGATGAGAAAGAAATTCTGCTTATCATCAGCGGCGCGGCTGTCTTTCGGATACGGCTGCCCGGGCTTGTATTTGCCTGTCAAAACACCTTGCGCCAAAGGTGAGAAAACTACCTGCCCCACCCCCAGCTCCTCGCAGCGCCCAATCACGTCATCTTCGATGCGGCGCCAGAGCATGTTGTACTGCGGCTGATTGGATACAGGCGGCATGGCGTTGAGCGAATACGCCGTGTGCACGGCCTCTTCGATCTGGTCGGCGCTCCACTCGCTCACGCCCCAGTAAAGAATTTTCCCTTGCTTGATTAAATCGTCCATCGCTCGAACGGTTTCATATATAGGAACGTTCGGGTCTGGGCGATGGCATTGATAGAGATCGATGTAATCGGTGTTCAAGCGCTCCAGCGAGTGGTGGCACTGCTCGAAAATATGCTTGCGTGACAATCCTCGATCGTTGGCACCTTCGTCCATGGGAAAGAATACTTTGGTGGCAAGAACGACGGAGTCGCGTTTGATGTCCTTGAGCGCCTTGCCGTACATGCGCTCCGCCTGACCGTGCGCGTAGACATTGGCGCAGTCGAAAAAGTTGATGCCTCTTTCGAATGCGAAGTGCACTTGATAGCTCGTATCTTCTTCGGCAATCGTCTCCCCGTACGTGAGCCAACTTCCCAGTCCGACTTCGCTCACCTTGATTCCCCACTTGCCAAGCTTGCGATATTCCATGAGAACTAGCTCCCTTCCGGTTGAGATTCTGCTTTGTATTCTTCTTTGAACGGCAGAAATAGAATTGTGATGATACCCGGAATCGAGGCGAGGAAACTGATGAGGAAGAAAGTCGGATAGCCGAGCCTGGTGAGAAATCCGCTCACCATGCCCGGTACCAGCAATCCGACCGCCATCATTCCTGTTGCGATGGCGTAATGCGACGCTTTATATTCCGGCTTCACTGTCGACATAAGATAGATCGTGTAGGCAGCGCAGCCGATGCCGTAGCTGAACTGCTCGAAAGCGTTGACTACCGCCACCATTTCGATGCCGGGTTGAAATTTCGCCAGTGCCCAATAGAGAAGAATGGCCGAACTCTGAAAGATGGCGGCGGGCAGAAGACAACGTTTCAACCCGAAACGGGAGATAAGCCAACTGCCGAAAATGCCACCGACAAGAAGTGAGAGAGTGCCGACGGTGCCATAGACAATACCGACGTTCTCCGTCGGAATGCCGAGTCCGCCCAAGTTGCGTCCGTCCAGCAAAAACGGTTGCGCCATTTTGATCATCAGCGCGTCGCCCAGGCGAAACAATAATATGTAGGCAAAGATCCAGTGGGCGCGATCCTGATTGGCGTACGAGATGAAGACGTCGAGAAAATTGCGCACCTTTTGTGAGAAAGTCGTCTTTTCAATTTGCGGTTTGTGCGCTTCCAGCGGACGCGGCAGAATTAGGTTGTGGAAAAAACAGGCGACGGCGAGAAATAGTGCGCATGTAGCAAAGGAGGCTACCCAACCGTACCTGATGCCGAGCGGCGTCGAGGAGCCGATTTTTCCCGCGAGAAAGACTAACGCTCCCGAACCCACCAACCATGCCAGTTTGTAGGCGGCGCCGCGAATGCCGACATAAAGCGCTTGTTGCTCTTTGTCGAGAACATCCATGTAATAGCCGTCGATGGCGACATCCTGAGTGGCCGAGATAAACGCGATAGAAGTAAGCGCCACTATCGAGAGAACGTTGGCGTTGGGCACCACCATCAGACACGAGAGGACGCCGGTGAGCACGGCCAGCACCATATGTGATACCAGTATCCAGCCGCGCCGTGTCCCTACCTGATCGATGAACGGCGCCCACAAGAGCTTGATTGCCCAGGGAATGGTGAGATACGTTGTCACAAGACCGATGTAGGCGTTGTCCGCGCCCAGGTTTTTGAACATCACTAGCGACATCTGAGTCACCATCGTGTAAGGCAGACCTTCGATAAAGTAAAGCGTTGAAACGTAAACTTGCGGTTTGCCCGCCGACGCAGCCATACGGCTCCTCAATCTGTTAGTATGCCTGGACGCGATAGTCGCTCAGCCACTGTGACATGAGAATGATACGCCACAGCAGATTGAAAATGATGCTCCTTTGCCTGTCGGCTGCATCTTTGCTGCCGTGTGCCGGCAGCAATGCCATTGCCGGTCAACAGTTGGCGGCTCAGGCTCCCGCGGTGAGTGTACCGCCTGAATTGAAACCTAATCACATCAACGTCGCCGGCGTAGTGCGGCGCGTTCCGCATGAGATTTGCACGGACCGCTCTTACGACGAAGAGATTCTCAAGAAAGTAGACGAGCGCGTGCGCAAAAATTATTTCAGCGAGGAGCCTGCCAGCAAAGTTTGGCCGCCGGCGCTCGAGCGCGACCGGGCCAAGATACTGGCCAGTCGCAATTTCATTGAGCTGTTCAAGAGCATCAACGGCGCGCTTTCCTCGCTCAAATCGAGCCATACGGAATTTGCCACGGACAATGACGAGATTTTCTACTTTCTGCACGACCTGTTCGGACGCTTTCGTGCCAACCTGAGAGTGAAAATGGATTACGTGGGCTTCGTCACTGGTCCGCCCCGTTTTGCCGATGATTGTGTGCGATACGTTCTCGACGGCAGTCCCGCAGCTAAAGCGGGAATTCTCGTAGGCGACCGCATTCTTGCTGTGGACGGCAATGGATATATCGGCGTTGCCAACTTTTTCGGCAAGTCGGGCAAGCAAGTTGCCATAGATCTGGAGAGAAACGGCGTCAAGGAGCAAGTGCAGCTGACGCCGAAGAAAGCCGATGACTACTTGGAGTACGTCAGCGCCATCAGAAAAAGCGTGTACACTTTTACTGCGGGCAAACATACGTGCGGTTATGTGCACGATTGGTGCGGCGGACAAGAAGCGCACAACGCCCTGGAAGAGACGATTGGCGACAAGTTGTCGAACACTGACGGTTTGATTCTCGATCTGCGCGACGGCTACGGTGGCAACTCGCTCGAAGACCTGGACATGTTTTACCGCCCGGCTGCCGGCTTTGCGCCGTTTACCATGAAAAGTCGCGACGGCAAGGCGACAACCGATCACATGTACTATGACAAGCCGGTCGTCGCCATCATCAACGATGGAGCGCGCAGCGGTAAAGAGCTGTTGGCGTACTCGTTGAAGAAAACCGGTCGCGCCAAACTCGTCGGCTTGAACACAGCAGGCGCAGTTCTTGGTGGTCGCATGTTCGTCCTGGACAAACATTGCATTCTCTATCTCGCCGTCACGGACTGCACCATCGGTGGTGAGCGCCTGGAAGGCGTCGGCGTCGCCCCCGACCTCGTTGTTGCCGACCAAACCTCCGGCGCCGGCAAAGCTGCGCAAGTCGAAGCCGCCAAAGATGAGCTGGCCAAGTTGTTGGAGAAGTAGAATTCCCTTGACATATGACATGAAAGGTGAAGAAGTCGCGAAAATTCGGGCTTCTTGGCACGCCGGGCGTTACAATCAAACGTGGTGAAAGCAAACGACGACCGGCGTAGAACCGCTCGGGTTAATCGTATCCGCCAGTGTCGTTGCATCAATCCATCTAACCGCAGAAGAAAGCAATGACACATCTAAACATCAACGACGTCAAAAAGCTCTATGAATCGCTCGACAGCAAGTATGCCGAGGCGCGCAAACGGTATGACCGCCCATTGACATTGGCGGAGAAGATACTGACCTCGCACCTCGACCGCTGGCCGGAAGGGAGCAAAACTCCAGTGCGCGGCGAGACCTACACATTCCTCCGTCCGGATCGGGTGGCCATGCAAGACGCGACGGCGCAGATGGCAGTGCTCCAGTTCATGCAGGCTCAACTGAAGAAAGTCGCTGTTCCATCGACCGTACACTGCGACCACCTGATTCAAGCTCGTGTCGGTGCCGACAAAGATATGGAGAGTGCGCTTTCAGAAAATAAAGAAGTCTACGAATTCCTCCGCACCGCCTCAGCCAAGCACGGCATCGGCTTCTGGAAGCCGGGCGCCGGCATCATTCACCAGGTCGTTTTGGAAAATTATGCTTTTCCTGGTGCCATGATGATAGGTACCGACTCGCACACACCTAATGCAGGCGGATTGGGCATGATCGCCATCGGTGTCGGCGGAGCCGATGCAGTCGACGTCATGGCAGGCGAGCCGTGGGGCGTGCGCTGGCCGAAATTGATCGGTGTGCACCTCAAAGGTAAGCTAAACGGTTGGACTTCACCTAAAGACGTGATTTTGAAATTGGCCGGTATCCTCACGGTTGCCGGCGGCACAGGCGCCATCATCGAGTACTTCGGCGACGGCACCGAATCGATCAGCTGCACCGGTAAAGCGACCATCACCAACATGGGCGCAGAACTGGGCGCCACTACCTCGCTGTTCCCTTTCGACGATCGCATGGACAAATATCTGCGCGCCACTCGTCGCGCCGAAGTCGCGGATCTGGCGCAGAAGCACCGCAAGCATCTCATGGCTGATGCGGAAGTGGCGAAAGAGCCGAAGAAATACTTCGATCAAATTGTCGAGATCGATCTCGATACGCTCGAGCCGTATGTCGTCGGACCGCACACGCCCGACCTGGCGCGCCCTGTCTCTGCGCTTGCCAGCGAAGTGAAAGAGAAGGGTTATCCCGATCAGATTCGCGTTGCCTTGATCGGCAGCTGCACCAACTCTTCGTACGAAGACATGAGTCGTGCCGCCAATGTCGCCCAGCAAGCGGCTGACAAAGGTATCAAAGCGAATATCGGGTTTTTGATCACGCCCGGCTCCGAGCAGATTTATGAAACCATCGGACGCGACGGACAGTTGCAGATATTGGAGAGCATCGGCGGCACCGTGCTCGCCAACGCTTGCGGACCGTGCATCGGGCAGTGGAAGCGCGAAGACATCACACCCGGTGAGCGCAACTCGATCATCACTTCGTTCAACAGAAACTTCCAGAAGCGCAACGATGGCAACGCCGAAACTCTGGCGTTCATCGGCAGCCCCGAGATCGTCACAGCCTTCGCGCTGTCTGGTTCGCTCTCCTTCAATCCCATGAAAGATACGCTGAAAACGGCCGATGGCAAACAAGTCAAACTCGAGCCACCTGTGGCTCCCGAGCTTCCTGCTAACGGTTTTGTCTCGGAAGATGCAGGCTACATTGCTCCACCGGAAAATGGTGACAACGTCAAAGTTGCCGTCGATCCGAAAAGCGACCGTCTGCAGTTGTTGGAGCCGTTCGCTCCCTGGGATGGAAAAGATTACACCAGCCTGGCAGTGCTGTTGAAAGCCAACGGCAAATGCACCACCGACCATATCTCGCCGGCGGGTCCGTGGCTGAAATATCGCGGTCATCTCGACAAGATCAGTGACAACATGTTTATCGGTGCGAACAATTGCTTCACCAAGGAGCCCGGCACCGGCATCGATGTGCTGGACAAACAGGTGAAACAGCTGCCCGCTGTCGCTCGTCATTATAAGAAGGAAGGGTTGGGTTGGGTGTCGATCGGCGACCAGAACTACGGCGAAGGCTCGAGCCGCGAGCACGCAGCGATGTCGCCGCGCTTCCTCGGCTGCAAGGCGGTGATCGTGCGCAGCTTCGCCAGAATTCACGAGACCAATTTGAAGAAGCAAGGCATTCTCGCTTTTACGTTCGCTAATCCGTCCGACTACGACAAAATCAAAGAGGACGATCGCATCGCCTTGACGGGACTTGCCAATCTGACGCCCGGCAAACCGGTCGAGATGACCATCACGCACGCCGACGGCAAGACGGAGAAGTGCGAGCTCAAACACACGATGACAGAAGAGCAGATCGATTGGTTTAAAGCCGGTTCGGCGCTCAACTTGATCAGGCAGCGGAGCGAAAAGAATTGAGCATGAGCGTTGCCCCCGCGCGCACTGCCGAATGGCGGCGGCGCGTGTGGTGTTGCCTCTTAATTGTTTTCTCTTGCGCGCTTCAGTGCGCGCCCGCGTTTTCTCTCGAGAAGAAAGATGCCGGTGCAATTGGCACCGCGGCTCCCGAGCTTACAGGCGGCGTTGGCTGGCTCAATACTGATAAGCCGCTGACGCTGAAAGAGCTGCGCGGCAAGATCGTCATCCTCGATTTCTGGACGTTCTGCTGCATCAACTGCATGCATGTTTTGCCGCAACTGCACGAGCTGGAGAAAAAGTTTCCGCATGAGCTCGTCATTGTCGGCGTGCACTCGGGCAAATTCAGCAACGAAAAACAGGACGACCCGATCCGCAAAGCGATCTTGCGTTATGGCATTGAGCATCCCGTCGTCAACGATGCGGAAATGAAACTGTGGAACGCCTACAACGTAAAAGCATGGCCAACGCTAGTTCTTATCGATCCGGACGGCAACATCTCGGCGGTGCGATCGGGTGAAACTGTTTCACCCTTCTTTGATACCGGAATTCGCCACTTAATCGACGTGTACGGCAAGTCCGGTAAGCTCGACCATCGCCCGGTGCACTTCGCACTGGAGAAAGATAAGATCGCCCAATCGCCGCTTTCGTTTCCCGGAAAAATTGCTGCAGATCCTGCCAGCAAGCGTCTGTTCATCAGCGACTCGGGGCACAATCGCATCATCGTCGCTTCTACCGACGGCAGAGTGAAAGACGTCATCGGCAGTGGCGCCTCTGGCTCCGCTAATGGAACCTACGCCCAGGCATCATTCCGCCATCCGCAAGGATTGGTTTACGCCGACGGCAAGCTGTATGTCGCTGATACAGAAAACCACTTGATACGTCTCATCGATCTGCAAGCGAAGACCGTGAAAACAATCGCCGGAACAGGCGTGCAAGGTGACAGATCGATGCGACCGCTGCAACCGACGGAGGCAGTGCGAGTGCCTCTAAATTCGCCGTGGGACGTGACCTTGATTGGACGCGCGTTATATATCGCCATGGCCGGCGCACATCAACTGTGGCGTATGGACCTTGATAAGTCGACCGTCGGTGTTTACGCCGGTACGGGCAACGAAAGCATAATCGACGGTCCCGCTGTGCATGCCAATCTCGCTCAACCAAGTGGTATCACGACCGATGGCAAGAATCTCTATTTCGCCGACAGCGAGGTCAGTGCGATTCGCAAAGACGATATACCTGATAACGATCAGATCACGACGATCGTCGGCGGCATCGGGCTGTTCGATTTCGGAGACAAGGACGGCGACAACAAGACGGCCCGGCTGCAGCATCCGCTCGCAGTGCTCTGGCACAATGGCAAGTTGTATGTTGCTGACAGCTACAACCACAAGATCAAGATCGTTGATCCTGTTAATCGCACGATCGCGACTTTATGCGGCAGCGGCAAGCCCGGATTCGCCGACGGCAAAAATCCGCAGTTTTCCGAGCCTGGTGGTCTGGCGGCTGTTGGTAATACCTTGTATATTGCGGATACGAACAACAGTAAGATTCGCACCATTGACCTGAAAACTAAAACAGTAGGAACCCTGAATCTGACCGGCTTCCCCAAATCCAAATAGCGCCGTCACAATGAAAGCCCCCTTGATCGTCTACGCCGTTTTGGTGATACAAATGGCGGTTGCGGTATTCATGCATCCGGAAAAGGTTGTGGTGCCTCCTGACGCCGAGCCGAATTTCCTCATCGGTTTTCAGCTCGGCGAAGTCTGCGTCAACGCCGTCATCTGGTTTTTTGTCCTTATCGTTCCAACGTTCATCATTTCGAAGATGCGTAAGAGCGGCAAGAAAAAACAGAATCCGCGCACCGCAATCAATAGATTCGCCAAGAAAAAAGAAACCCCGCAGTGGATCGGCAAATATCAAAAAGCGCTGTGGGTCTGCTTCGTAGTGGCCACTTTGCTCTGCACCTTCAGTCCCGTCATCGTTGAGGAAAAACACTGGCCTGCATGTCTGGGCATCTACATGGTCGGCTACATGCTCCTCTTCGGCGCCTTCGCCGGCATCATCTTCGCCATCTTCTACGGCATCAGGCGCGTGAGAGAGCGGCAGTAGGTTTTCGTCAGGAGCGCGAGTTCACAGCGCGCCCGAGAAGCGCCCCTGCGTGCGCCGCATTTGTAGATGCTCTCGACTGTTCCGCTGCTGTAAAACGGAACGTGCCTTGCACGAATTTCGGCGGAGCCAGCCGCCTGGTTGGCACCGAAGCTTGGCGGTGCGTTTCATTCATTGCCAGGAACGGCACGCGCCGGTGCCGATGCTCTGTGCTGGACTGAAGCCCCGCGTTCATGGCGCGTTGTACGCGCCCGCTCGAGCGAGCGTGTTCGCAATCACCTAACCGTGATGCGGCGCCGTTCTTATACCGGTGTTGTCAGCGATGCGTCCGTGATCGTGATAGCGATCCAATGACGTGAACCAGTCAGAGAGAATGTGCTTGTACTGTCCTGGCATCGAGGCGCTGATATCGTTGTGACCACAACCTTGCAGTTCGATGAACTTCTTCGGCTCGACTGCTGCTTCGTACACGGCCTGTCCATGCGCAAACGGAACGATGTCGTCATCTGTGCCATGCACAACCAACAGTGGCGGGTGCGGGCGTTTGACAATGGCGACGTTATCCAGCGGCGGATCGGCAAGAAGCTGTCCAGGATACAAAGCTAGCGCTGGGAAAATCTCTGTCGCGATCCTGTTCAGCGAAGCAAAGCCTGATTGCAGGATAATCCCTGCGCTGGGGCGTTGTGTGGAGAGATACGTGGACACGGCGCAGCCAAGCGACTCGCCGTACAAAATGATCTTTTTGGCAGGCACATTGCGAGTTTTATTCAAGTAGTCGTAGGCCGAAACGCTGTCGTGGCAGACACGCTCTACCGAAGGCACACCTTCACTGTTGCCATAACCGGCGTAGTCATAAATCAGCACTGAGGTACCGGCTGCCAGGAGAACGGAGACCGTGTCCTCGCGAGCGCCGACGTTGGCGCCGTTGCCGTGAGAGAAAAGAACGGTGTATTTCGCATCAGGATTGTAGAAGTACCATCCGTGCAGTTTGTTGCCACGGTTGTTGGTAAAAAATACATCCTCTCCATCGACGCCCACCAACTGAGGCGGAGAGCTGTTGCCGGCGATGAACGGCATAGGATGAAAGAGCAGCGGTCGATAGAGCGCGTAGTTCAAGCGCGGGCAGAGCACCAGATATAGTGCCAGCAAACCGATCGCAAGCAATACGATTGCAGTGTGTGCCATCTTCATTGATCTTATCGTGTCTCGCTCGATAGTAACTTACTGGGTCTGCCCGGAGAGCATCTTTTGCAGGATCATTACATCGAGCCATCGGTCGAACTTGCGACCGATCTCTCTAAGAATACCAACCTGCTCGAAGTTTCGGGATTTAAAGAGGTGAATGCTGCCTTCGTTTTCCGTACAAATTTTGGCGATAACGCAGTGGTAGCC
Source organism: Planktothrix sp. (assembly GCA_036703195.1). GTDB lineage: Bacteria > Cyanobacteriota > Vampirovibrionia > Obscuribacterales > Obscuribacteraceae > DATNPN01. Next base: position 330,237 of record DATNPN010000037.1, read on the forward strand.
GCCCTTAGCCGCCAGTTGCACGACTTTATCGAGGAGAAGACTGCCGATGCCTTTGCCAACGTGCTCGGGTGCGAGATACACAGAGACTTCCACCGATTGTTTGTATGCACAACGCTCACTATAACTGGAGACGCTAGCCCAGCCGAACACCAGTCCTTTCGTCCCCACCGCTACAATAATCGGCAGTTTGTGTTGCTTGTGTTGTTCAAGCCAGGCAAACCGGTCTTCGATACGCTCTTCCACTACAGCGAAGGTGGCAGTCGACTCCCTGACATAGTGGTTGTATATGTTATGGATGGCCGAGACGTCATCGACATTCGCATCACGAATGTTGATACCACTGGCGGTCGCTTCGGTCATGAGAGTGCGGTTCGCGCTTGTTTCCATGAGGCGATGTTATCATAGCTGGATTAGGAAAGATTATTAAGCTACGCGCTTTCTAATCTCCGTCATCAGGTCCTCCTGACCTAGTATGTACCCGCGACGCGCCTGATCATCAGCATATTCGGCCACTGCGTTAACCAATTCCGTTACCAAAGAATTGGGCGCAAACTCTGTTAATCGCATCAATATTTGTTCAACGTGCTGCCACTCTTCTGTCACAAGTGGCAACGATTCATCAAGACGCTGTACCACCATGTAGGCAGGCGCAGTCTTTGTTTTGCCGTTAATTAATTTGTGTACGTTGTCGCGTTTCATTTCTAGCTCCTTGAATGATGATTGCAGGCTGCTTGCGCTGGTCGAATCACTCTTTTTCGAATTCTTTCTGCTCGATTGGGTTGGTTGGTTGCGCATCTGTTTTTCCTCACAGATTCATGTCGCATTTTTAGCTGGATGACAAGCGATATGTCTTTGCTATTCGCGCTCTATCGCTGCTTCCAAACTAAACGACGTGGCGCCATCCCCGCTGTTCCTCATCTTGACTTCGTTTTTGAATTTCGCGCTCCATAGGTGGTGGCAGAAGTTGTCGAGCAAAAGCATGTACCGGCTAAGCCGAGCCCCTGTTCGTCCGCCGTATATATGACGGCAATTACCTGAAATTACGCACATAAAATTGAGCGAGAGCGTCGCATCTGGCTGGTGGACAGCGATTCGTTTATATGTAACCGGCGTTGCAAACAGTATCAAAAGGCTCATACGGCGCGGCTTCCAACTGTTATAATTTAAGCTGCTCAGTCGTGGTGTCCCTCGTTCTGCCGCGGTTGCCGTTCGCGAAGCCTGAAGGTCCGGAAATTGTAGGGACGACTCACAGACCGTGAGTTCTACAAGCTAAGGGTCCCTCGCAATGACATCAGCAAACATAGACATGAAGGCGCCGCCAGCGAAGACGCACCGCAAAGATGCGTGGTGGCTAGAGCCGTCGCTGGTTTTTACCGGTTTTACCTTATTCATCATATATGCAACGTGGCGGGCGCTGTTCGACGTGCAGTTCTACGAAATACCCAGTCTGGGTGTGCTGTCGCCGTTTTATTCGCCTAACTTGAAAGCCTGGTTGCCCACCTGGATCTCGCCTGCGGCGGTGATTCTGTGGATGCCGGCCGGCTTCCGCGCTACCTGCTACTACTACCGGAAAGCCTACTACCGTGCTTACTTCCAAGATCCGCCCGCTTGCTCGGTCGGTCACTGGGGCGGCGATAAATATTGCGGTGAGACCTCATTTCCGTTTGTACTGCAGAATTTGCACCGCTACTTTTTCTACCTCGCTGTCATCGTTCTGTGCATTCTCTGGAAAGACGCATTCGACGCGCTTCTTCCCAACGGTCAGTTTAGAGGCTTGAACATTATCAATGTCGTCATGCTGGCGAACTGCTTATTGCTTAGCTTCTACACGTTCGGCTGCCATGCCTGGCGCCATCTTGTCGGCGGCAAGCTCGACTGTTTCTCTTGCCCGAGCGCTCAACCTCGCTACAAAGCGTGGAAATTCGTCACCAAGCTCAACGAGCATCACATGCTCTGGGCATGGCTCAGCCTCTTCTCGGTGGCCTTCACCGATTTCATCATTCGTGAGGCAGCGAGCGGTGCGCTGCATGGCTTTGGTCTCTAAATCGAGGATTAGTTGTAATGGCAGATTATGAAGTACATGAACATGACGTCCTCGTGATCGGGGCTGGTGGAGCGGGCTTGCGCGCTGCCATCGAAGCGGCATCCAACACGGGGCTGTCGGTGGGACTGGTGTGCAAGTCGCTTTTGGGCAAAGCACATACGGTTATGGCCGAAGGCGGAGTGGCTGCAGCCCTCGCTAACGTCGACCCGAAAGACGGCTGGCAGACTCACTTCCAGGACACTATGAAGGGTGGGCAGATGCTCAACAACTGGCGTTTCGCCGAGTTGCACGCACAAGAAGCACCCGACCGCGTCCGCGAGCTGGAGCAGTGGGGCGCTGTTTTTGACCGCACGCACGACGGCAAGATTCTGCAGCGCGCTTTCGGTGGACACACCTACAAACGCCTTTGCCACGTCGGCGACCGCACCGGTCTCGAGATGATCCGCACGCTGCAAGATTACGGTGTGCACCAGGGCATCAAGGTCTACATGGAGTGCACGATCAGTCGCTTGATTAAAGATGGCGACAAAGTTGCCGGTGCTTTCGGCTATTTCCGTGAAGATGGACGCTACGTTCTCTTCAAAGCGAACGCGATTGTGCTCGCCACCGGCGGCGTCGGCAAAGCATTTACCGTCACATCGAACAGCTGGGAGTACACTGCCGACGGTCATGCGCTCGGATACGAAGCCGGCGCCGATCTGATTGATATGGAGTTTGTCCAATTCCACCCGACGGGCATGGTCTGGCCGCCCGGGGTGCGTGGACTGCTCGTGACGGAAGGCGTGCGCGGTGAAGGCGGCATTCTGCGCAACAAAGAAGGCAAGCGCTTCATGTACGACTACCTGCCGCCCGACAAAAAGAACGAATATGCCGCTGACGACGCTGAGTCTAAACGCTGGGTAGATGCGGCGCTCGCTCATCAGCAGACTGAGGCGCGCCGACCTCCGGAGCTGTCCACCCGCGACAACGTCGCTCGCGCCATCTACAACGAAGTGAAAGCCGGACGCGGCTCAGAGCACGGTGGAGTCTATCTCGACATCAGCTATCAGGACCCCGAGCGCGTCAAGAAAAAACTTCCCTCCATGTACCACCAGTTCAAAGATCTGGCAGATGTGGATATCACCAAGACTCCTATGGAAGTAGGACCGACGATGCACTACATCATGGGCGGTGTGCGCGTTGACGCTGACACTGGTGAAAGCCCGCGTGTGCACGGTCTCTTCGCCGCCGGCGAAGTCAGTGGTGGCATGCACGGTGCCAACCGCCTGGGCGGCAACTCACTGTCCGATCTGATCGTTTTCGGACGCAGAGCAGGAGGCGGCGCCGCAGAATATGCCAAGAAAACAGGCGCGAAACCAGCCATAGATGATGCGCAAGTGAAAGCGGCGATCGATGAGTTGGAAGAGCCGTTCAGCCGTCCGGACGGAAAAAATCCGTACGATGTCTGGAAGCAGCTCAATCACATCATGAGCACTTACGTCGGCATCTATCGTAATGAAGCCGATCTGAAGACGGCGCTGGAAAAACTGGACGCTTTGAAAGCAGAGATCAAACAAGTCGGCATCAAGGGCACGAAGAGGTTCAACCCGGGCTGGCACATGTGTCGCGACTTAAAACACATGGTGGTGGCGTCGGAAGCAATCGCTTTGAGCGCGCTCAACCGCAGAGAAAGTCGTGGAGCTCACAGTCGCGAAGATTTCGAGAAACAAGATCCCGAACTTGGCAAGGTGAACACAAGCATCTACGCGAAGGACGGCGCCATGGTGTGGGAGCACACGCCTGTGCCGGTCATGCCGGATGAACTGAAACAGCTTTTCGTAAAAAAGGAGCCTAGCCATGTCTGAGACAAAAACCGCCACGCTCAAGGTGTTTCGCGGCAACAAAGACGGCGGCGGATTCGAGAACTACAAAGTACCGATCGAATCAGGCATGGTTATCCTGGATGCCATTCACTACATTCAGCAAAACTTCGCCCCTGACATTGCCGTAAGATGGAACTGCAAAGCTGCCAAATGCGGCTCCTGCAGCGCCGAAGTCAACGGCAAGCCGAGTTTGATGTGCAAAACCCGTATGGATCGCTTCGAGCCTGGCGAAGAGATCATGGTGGAGCCGGTGAAAACGTTTCCTCTGATAAAAGACCTCGTCACCGACGTCTCGTGGAATTTCGAAGTCAATAAAAAGATTCCGCCGTTCAAAGCAAAACCGAACGCCGACTGGACTATTTATCAGGAAGACATCGATCGCGTGCAAGAATTCCGCAAGTGCATCGAATGCTTCCTCTGCCAGGACGTCTGCCATGTGCTGCGCGATCACCATCGCACCGACGCGTTTTACGGACCGCGCTTCATGGTGCGAATCGCCGGATTGGAGATGCACCCGCTCGATGATGTCAACCGCACCGCCATTCTCAAAAACGAAGGCGGCGTCGGCTTCTGCAACATCACCAAGTGCTGCACCGAAGTCTGCCCGGAAGACATTCACATCACCGACAACGCCATTATTCCGTTGAAAGAACGTGTCGTTGACGAATATTATGATCCAATCGCCAAGATGATCAAGAAAGTCTTCGGCAGCAAATAGGTTCTGCAACATGTGGCGCCCGCTAAAAGAGCCTGTTTTTAGAGCTCTTTGGATCGCTGCCTTTGTCTCTAACATCGGCAGTCTGATGCAGGAGGTGGGCTCCGCTTGGTTGATGACATCGCTGACAAGAGAACCGCTGATGGTGGCGCTGCTCGCCACTGCCACCAATGTGCCGTACTTTCTCCTCACCGTTTTGGCGGGCACGTTCGCTGATGTCATAGACAGACGCAGCCTCTTGATCGTCGGTCAGATCTGGATGGCCGTTGCGGCCTTGATTCTCGGTGTCTTGACCGTGATGGGTATGACCAACGTCTGGTCGCTGCTCGCGCTCACATTGTTTCTCGGATTTGGAGCTGCCATCACTGGTCCGGCTTGGAACGCCATGATACCGGAGTTGGTGCCCCGTGAGCAGCTGGAGGAAGCGATTGCTCTCGGCAGCGTCGGTTATAACACCGCTCGCGGGCTTGGCAGCGCACTAGGTGGTTTGCTTGTCGCTGCCAGCGGACCTGGATGCGTTTTCTTGTTCAATGGTTTTTCCTTCATCGGCGTCATCGCAGTTTTGTTCAATTACAAGCCGAAGGCAGACTTGGGCGCTTCGGTCGATCGCAGTGGCGAGCGCATTATCACGGCGATGAAGGCCGGCTTGAGGTTTGCTCGTCACTCGGCGTCGTTGCGGGCAGTTTTCATCAAGACATTTATCTGGGCTAATTCTGTTAGTGCGATGTGGGCTCTTTTGCCGCTCATTGCCCGCGAACGTCTTCAACTCGACTCAGTCCAATACGGTTTGCTTTTAGGCGCATTTGGCGCTGGAACTCTAGCCGGTGCAGCCATGATGCCGCGTTTGCGCCAGACGTTCTCTCTGGAGATAAGCGCACGCATCGGATTTTGCGTGTGGGCATTATTTCAAGCGTTGTTGGGATTTCCGATAAACTTTTCGCTGGCCGCACTATATATGGTGGCGCTCGGCGCAGCTTGGGTTGTTGTCAATTCCTGCTTGAACGCCGGAACTCAGCTCTCCGTGCCGTCTTGGGTGCGTGGAAGGGCGTTGGGAATCTACATTTTGATTTTTCAAGGCTCGATTGCCACCGGTAGCGCCTTGTGGGGATGGATGGGCAATCATACCGGCATCACCATGCCGCTGTTTGGCGGTTCCATGTTGCTTATGCTTGGACTGCTGGCCGGCTCGCGCTATACGTTAGGAACCGTCGAGCAGATGGATACAACGCTCTCCAACCATTGGAAAGATCCGACCGTGATCAACGAGCCTGGTCCCAATGATGGTCCGGTGATGATTACGGTTGAGTACATCATCGACCCAGCCAAGGGTGCCGGATTTATCGAGGCTCTAAAGAAGTTAGGCGTGCAGCGCAAACGTGACGGTGCGTTTCAATGGCATGTTTACAGCGATCTGTCTAAACCCAGTCGGTATGTCGAGAATTTCGTCGTGGAGAACTGGGGCGAACATGTGCGTCAGCACGAGCGCGTCATGAACGCCGACCGTGCAGCTGAGCTCTCTGTAGATGGTTTTCATATCGGCATGAAGCCGCCAATCGTTCGGCATTGGATCTCGGCTTTCGCCATTCACACCGCGGACACGCCTGAAGGCGAGCCGCTGAGGGAGATAATGTGATCGCCAGGATCACATCTGCGCACCTGGTGATTTGTGCGGCAATTATTTTGCTGCTCAGCGGCTGCACACAGTCCCTCCTGAAAAAACAAGCCATTACTGCAAAAATGACAATTCCTGTCAGCGACCCGATCCTTCGTCAGGTCACCGGAATTACTCAACACGCCCAACTCTCTGCTAGCGGACAGTTCGCAGAAGGCACTTATGTAATCAAGGGGTTTTCGGTCAGGGTCGAACCAAATACGGCATTCCGCATCGATCTGGCGATTCCGGTCGACAATCCGGATTCGATTAGCACCGAGAACGCTTCCGGTACCTTGACGACCTCGCGCCCGCTCTCCATAGATAATATTGTCGCGCCGAAAACTATCGAACTCAAAAACGGCAAAGCCACCGGTGACGTCGATATCGTGCGTATTGTGGGCGCCTACTTTATCAATGTCCTTGAGCAGCAACTTTCCTCCGACTCACCCGATGACGTTCGCCAGATGATCGCGCACATGCGCATCGATAAAGCGAGCTTCGATTTGCGCCCTGACTCAGTCGGACACTTCGGCAAGAATATCCTGCATCTCGCTGAGGGTTCTCACATCGAGCTGACGGATCTTGACGTTGATCCCTCTTTGAACTATGAGGGCAACGGCGATGTGATACTGAAGTTTCTTCCCGGATGTGTCTGGATCGGCGAACGGGTCGACTGTGACTTCGACGGCGGCGAGGCGCACCTGTTGTTGAAAGTACGCCGACAAAACCACAGATTTATTCTGGCGTTAGCGGAGAGCACAGATGAATTCACGTTGAAAGAGTGTATTTTCAAATTCGGAAAGAACAAGCGGTCGTCAACTCACTCTGCCGCATGCGATCTAGATCTGTCCGGGCTGGACTGGGTAAAGCCTGAGGGGAGCCGGGATGCAGAACTCCACCTCAAGTCGAAAATGCTTTTGAGCGATACATGGATCGATATCAAAACTCAAGTCGAGGAGACGAGAGCGCATTTCCCCAGCAGTGTTGCAACAAACATTCAGTTCGACTCCGACGCAAACGGTCGACAAACCAAATTTTCTTCCGAGAAGATGGAAACAGCTTCTGAAGCGCGAATCGAGATAGCGAAGCCGCCGACCACCGTGGCGATCTCACTCCTCAAAGCCAAGATTGGTCCGATCGCATTGGACAAATTTGGCGATCTCGAATTCAATCTGCGCCACGGCAATGCCAAACTGAAAGAGCTCGATTGGAGTAATGGCGCCAAGAGATTCACTCTAAAAACAGCTGGCTCTGCGGATCTCGAAGTTCCTAAAGGAATGTCGTTGTCGATCGATCAAGATGCCGGGCAGACGACAATGGATTTGCCCATCGAGATTCATCTCGGCGAGGCGAAGCTTGCGGGTAAAAACACCGAGATCAAATTGGGCAACATCAACGGTACGCTGGCTGTCAATGTTGGTAAAGACGTCCGCATCAGGAGCGATATGGACTTCACCGTCGAGCAGAGCGATCTTTTCGGTGCCGACGCAGCCGATGTAAAAGCGCGTGGCTTCTCTCTTGAATCGCACAACGGCGACGCTGTCGCGCACATGGATAACTGCACGGTCCTCATCAACGATGATGCGATCGAACAGTCGATTCGTGATGAATTGCCGAACAATAAGGTGTTTCACATCGACAAATGTTTCGAGGACAGGAAGTGGCGTTATCGCAATATGACGGTGAAAACAGTGACCGTTCACCAGCTCACCTTAGAAGAGGCGTCCCAAGACGCGCCTAACGTACTAAGTTTTTCCGTCGCGGGAGATGTAGTGACCGATGGAACCGTCGACAAAGCCCATCTGCTCGATGCCTTTTCCCAAACTCCGAAGTGGGAGACGAAGCCCTGGAGCGCATCAGCGCACTGCAACGGCAACGGCACGGTTGCCTACACGCTTGTGCCGGGCAAATCTCTGGCTGATAGTCAACTGCGGTACAAAATTTCCATGAATCTGCCGATTCCGGATGACGTCAAACTTGATTGGACTCAGGTCACTGACGGGCTCGCTCGCACTGCCGAGCGCGCCGTTATCGTCAGTCATTTGAGCAAAATTACGATTCCGATCAATTACGCCAGCAAAGCAAAAATATTCGCCTCGAGGAAAAAACAGCTATCATCGATCAGAGTGTCGCACATGGTCGTGCGTCCGGCGCCAACCGGCTGCGAGATGTCGTTCACCGCGGACGCGGATCTTTAGCGGTGCCGGCGCCTTCGCGCTCCTTAGCCAGGTGCCCAACCGAAACGGCACCGAAATCTCTTTCAGTGCCGAATGGGTAGTGATTGACCGGGGAAATCTATTGGTCTGGCGTTATCACTGGCTTCGTGCCTTGCTTCCAGTCGATACTGTAATCGCCATGATTGTCGGTGTCGAGCTGCGTGACGCCGCCCTGTCCTTTGGTGAAACTTGTTTGGTTGGTGTCTCCATAGTCCTTGCCGTTCTGTGCGTCGTAGACTTGATGGCTGGCGTCGTACGAACCCTGACCGCTTTGCGCGTTATATTTGCCGCGGGTAAAACCGTTATAGGTGCTTCCTTTCGCTCCTACGGCGCTCATGTTGGTTCCTTCGAAGGCGCCCACACCGCGCTTGTAGCCTGCCAATCCTGCGCCTTGTGCAGTGCCGCCGTTGGCGCCGGTGCCTCTGAAGGCGCCGCCGAACAACCCGGCGTTTTGTCCGGCAAAACCACCGCGCGCGCCTGTGAATGTACCGCCGTTGGCGCCCGTATAGCTGCCGCCGTGCGCGCCGGCTACGCCTCTCGCTCCGTATGCGCGCCATCCTCTTGCTTCAGATGGCTGCAGGCAGGCTGCCGAAACCAAAGCGAGCAGGGCAGCTGAAAGTACTGCTTTGAAGCATTGCATAGTCTATTTCTCCCATCAATTTGGCTCACATCTGCCAATACAATTGCCAGAGAAAAAGGTTTCGGTCTTCGAAAAATAAATTTCAGTACCTATATATGCAAGATAACTATGCTGCGCTCCGCACGCCTCTGTCGGCGCGCGTCGCTTCGCTGACTGGCGACTAACGGATTTGAAAGATCAATTATTGTTGTTGGCGCCGGTCTGTTGACGGACCTTTTTAATATCTTGGCGGCCTTGTTTGATGTCGGGACGTTGAGAACCGAGAGTTTGCATCACGTCTTTTTCGTACTGTTGTTGCTGCTGATCTTTGACCTGCATCTGTGATTGCTCGTACTGACGGCGTTCGCGGAGTTCTTGCACTTTCATTTCATTTTTGAGGCGATGTGAGTTTTGTGAATTGTCTTGGCCCTGCGTCCATTTTGCGCCGTCGGGACTGCCCTCGCGGTTCCTTCTCATGATCATGCGTTTGCGCCGCATCTGATTTCTGTTGTTGTTCTGGTTGCCATTCGTGTTGCCAGAATTGGCGTCTTGACCGTGCCCCGTTACGACCGAGGGCATGCCGGAGTTATCTTGCGATTTCGCCATGGAGCCTACACCCAGGGCAATAGCGCAGGAAATTGCCACTACCACCGCTATTCTTAAGGCTCTCCGGGTTTCCGGCATGACCGAGCTCCTGTGTGCTACTCCCGATTTATACCCGCGCAGTGCGCTGCTCATACCCGGTCAACATGATTATTTAGCTTCACTCCAAAGGGTGAAAGCGAGAGTTAGAGGCGCTGCAAGCGACCTCTACTGATCTGCCTGCTGTTGCGATGAACCGGCGCTGCCGGCGGTTCCACTACCGGTCAAATCCGGAATCGGCTCGCTGCCAGTGTCTTGGGAGGGAGCTGGTGCGGGGCTATATGTCCAAGTTCTGGTGGTTTTGCCTTCGACATCGTTGATTGTAAGCGAAGTGATTTTACCCGGCGCCAAATAATCTTTGATGGGATCGAATATGTTGTGGCGCTGATTGGGGTCTTTCAAACCTTTCATGTCGACTGCCATTTCCACTGGTCCTTGCGCGTCTCGTGTCGACTCGGCTCCGCCGGCGGTGTATTTGATTGTTCCCTTGGCGCCCGCCGCGGCAAGCCCTTTTGTGATCTGATCTTCGATGGTGGCACGAGCTTGTGCCGGTGTGACTTTCGCCATCGGGTCTTCTTGAACCGGTCCGCGCGTCATCAACTGACCGATCCAACTGCTTGATGATGCAAGCACGAGCACAACGCCGACAACGAGAACTGCCACCACAATCGGCAGCGGATTGACGCCGGGTTGAGGCGGCAGATTGGCGCGTCTGTACTCGGGACGAACGTACTGCTTGGTTCCGCAGCTTGGACAAACCTCTTCGTGCCCGTGCAAAGGGACTTTACAAGTCGGACAATCGTGCATAAATTTCAGCCCGCAAGCAACTACGAAACTACTGTAGCACGACGGGAATCTGTTTACGGAGGCGTTCCAGTACATATGCGCAACGGCTTCCCGCGCCGTCGCGGCCGGCGCCTGCAAGGCGCCCTACGTCACAACCGGCTCCGTAACTGCATCCAGGAGGGCAGCGCCTAGCCTTCCGTTCTATCTGTTGAACGCTGTCTCGCTGTTTCCAAGGGCGGTTCGGTCATAGGCGAATTTATTCCAGTCGAATGCGACCGGATCGCTGCGATCGCTTGGCTGCACGTAGTGGTGCGTGTAAACGTGCGCATCGTTGATGCCGTAATGACCTTGCAAATACGTCACGAGCCGTGCTACCGAAGCTATCTGGTTGTCTGAGTACTCCTGATCGCCTGTGTGCACGATCTCGATGCCGATTGAGTTGTCGTTGTTGACACCGTATTTGGTTCTGTGTGTATCGACATGCACGGTTGCGAATTGCGGGTCGACTGTGTTGTAGATCGTGCCATCGCGGTCAACGATGAACTGGGCACCGGCGTGCCGCTTGCCGCGGTTGTTCCAGCTCGAGATTACGCGCTGCGCATCGGCGGGACGCGCTGTTTCGGTCGAGTGCAAAATAATATATTTGATCGGCTCGCGACGATGAAAAACACCCCCCTTCAACGCATCGAACGCGAAGACCTGGGCATCGGCAAGAAGCTGCGGCGAATATCGCTCGGCATGGCCGTCATCGAAAGCTGCGGAGATCCGCTCGCGGTCTTCCATATCTGTTCGACTGACGTCAGGGGACGGAGTGGCGTTGAGAAAAACACGACTGTCGCCACCGGGTTTTACCGCTCGCTGCGCCGAGAAATGATAGTCAGGCGCCGCCGGCGGCATATGATTGTGTCTGGTCACCAGGACCGCTCGTCCTATATAAGACAGGGCGCGGTGGAATTTCTGCTTATGCTCGCTGCGATGGTGCTTGGAGGTCGTTTCACTCTGGCTGGTGAGATGTCTGATCTGACGTGCCGAGTAGCCGGAGAGGTGTCCGACCAGGGCGTGCGCAGGAAGAGAGCCCATGGAAAGAGCCACTGTGAGAACAGCAGCCAGCCGTACGGTGAAACGTTGATCCATTCTTTACCTCAATGCAGGCGCGCGACTAAGAGCGTTTCACCCAAGCGGAAACGCAGCAGTTAAGCAGAGACCGATACTAAGCGGACTGCACTTGCAGGCAGCTCAATTCTCATTCAAACAAAAACTTTCCCATCGCGCAGCAGTTGGCGGATTAAAAGATTGTGCAGTGACGACAATGTGACAGCCCCAGCCAGACAGGCGCTCGAGGCGTGGCTTGTTACGCAATATTCGCTACTGTCGCCTGCTGCCGACCGCCTGAGGGAAAACTACGTATTGACCCGAAAGCAGGTCGCGGGCATTATGGGTGCGTCAAGCGACGATTCTCCCTGTCACGGTATAAACCCATGCCCCCAACAATTTCTGAAATCGAAACCGGTCTTGCGATGGCTGAGAAAGCCGCTCCCACAGTCGGCAAATTCCTGGAAGACATTCCGGAAATATTCGGAGCCGCGGGAAAAGCCTTCAAAGCAAGTCCGGAAGCCGAGGCGGTTGCGACGCGTTTGTTCCAAATGCCTGAAGGCGCACAGATGCGCCCGTTGCTCCGTGCAGCGTTAGCCACTGACGATGCTCCAACGCTTGGCGCTATCAGCAGCTTCTGGAGACTCAACTCAGAAACTAGAGGCATGTTCGATTTGGGCGAAGTCAGTAAAGCCACCGAAGCCCTCCGCGCAAACACGGCGGAAAGCCGCGCAGGTGTACAAGGCACTATCAGCGCACTATGGGATATGAACCGGTACACGACTCCAGACAAGGCCGCCTCGCAAATCCTTCGCGACGTCGATGCATCTGGTGTGCAAGGGTTTAACTCATGGACGGGACGAGCACTTAAACTTTCTGGGCAGCGCGCCTAGTTAAAACTTGTATCTCATTATTGAAAGCGGTGCTCCTGACGAGTTGCCGCTTTTCTGTTTGGGTATGCAGTTGATGAAGTGTCGTTCGCCCCTGATGTTATTTTGGCTATAGACTAAACTTATTTTGTCGTCCCTGGAGACCCAAGTTTTTTCATGACTACGAACGGAATCACAAGAACTGCTCAACCTGAGCTCGGTCTGATCCTTCTGCTTACGGTCCTGCCAATCCCCGCTGTGTGGTACGGTCTTTACGTTTTACACAGCGCCTTGATGGCGCTCTTGCTCTATCACTTTTTCTGTTTAATGCCCGGAATTATTTACGGCATGCCGATGTGGCGCGCGGGATTAAAACGACCAACTCTGATCGAGTGCGGTCTTCTCGGTATCGCCTCGGTTACCTTCTGCGGTGCGGCGCTCCTGCTGTACAACTACATGGGCGACTATCTGCTTAGCAGTCAAAATACGCACAAACTCCTCGTGCAGGTTGGTTATAACACGACCATATTTGTGCCACTCAGTCTATATTTCATTGTTGGCAATTCGACGATGGAAGAGCTGTTCTGGCGCGGTGTAGTGATGACAAGACTGGAAGAGTTGCGTCCGCGTTCGAGACATTTCGGTATCGTTTATTCATCCGTCGCATATGCGCTGTTCCACTATCCGATAATGCGATTGGTCCTCTACCCGGGTTGGGCGGAGTTCGGAACTCTCATGCTCGTCGGGCACGGTGCCATTCTTGCCATGATTTATAAGCGCACGAAATCGATCGTGCTGCCGATTCTCGTGCACGCGCTTTTGGCAGATCTCACTGCCATCGTTTTGATCTTTGCGTTATTCCGTCGTCTCGGTTTGCAGTCGCCCATGTAGAGCGACCGGCAAGAAGGTACAATAGGTTTGCCCCTTCGTGGCTCGCCAGTGCCGGAAATTCGCAAAATTATTCATGTCGACATGGATGCGTTCTTCGCTTCGGTTGAGCAGCGCGATAATCCTGACTATGTAGGCAAGCCGATTGTGGTCGGCGGTTTGCCGGCGCAGCGCGGCGTAGTTGCGGCTGCCAGCTATGAGGCGCGGCGTTTTGGCATTCATTCGGCAATGCCCTCGCGCACTGCAGCACAACGTTGCCCTTACGTTGTGTTTGTCCGACCGCGCTTTGATGTTTATCGACAGGTATCAGATGTGGTGCGGGGAGTTTTTCATGAGTACACAGATATGGTGGAACCGCTTTCGCTGGACGAAGCGTATCTGGATGTGACGGTGAACAAGCGCGGGCTGCCGTCTGCGACGATGATTGCGCGCGAGATCAAGGCACGCATCTTGGCAGAGACGAAGTTGACGGCATCAGCCGGGATATCGATCAATAAATTTCTTGCTAAAACCGCTTCCGCTATCAACAAGCCGGATGGTCTGACTTTGATACCACCGGAGAAGGCGGAAGAGTTCGTCGAGCAATTGCCCATCGAGAACTTCTACGGCATCGGCAAAGTCACCGCGGAGAAAATGCGCAATTTGGGCGTCTATACCGGCGCGGATTTGAAAAAATGGAACGAAATTGATCTACTGAAAAATTTCGGCAAAGTAGGAAGCTACTATTATCAGATTGCTCGCGGGCAAGACGACCGTCCAGTGGTCTCCAATCGCATTCGCAAATCGATCGGTGCGGAAGAAAGCTTTGCCGAAGACCTGGTCGAACGCCCCGCGATTTTGACCGCATTGCAAGAGATTGCCGCAACCGTGGCGCGCCGGATGGAGTCGAGCCAGACCAGCGGGCGAACACTGACGCTCAAGGTCAAGTATGCCGATTACACACAGGTTACACGCAGTCGAACCTTCGTTGACTCAGTTGTTGATGTGAATGAGATGATGAAAACGGCCATCGATTTGCTGGCGACGACAGAGGTCGAACAACGCCACGCCCGCCTGCTCGGGCTCGCGCTCTCCAATCTCGACTGTGAGCGGGAAGAGTCGGATTACGTTCAACTGACTCTGGATTTAGAGTCCGGGCATCGTTCCTAAATACGCAAACCACAATCTGTTAACACGCGCTGTGATCGACTCGGTAGTGTCGCCGAAATCGTTGCCGAACAGGCTTTTCTCCAAGCGCGCGACGCGCACTTGCAATTTCTTGGCGCACTCTCTGCGTCCAAACACATTCACTTCCAACGATTCGATTCGGTCAACGACCGTGCCGACCTTCTCCACATGAGCCCGGCGGGGCATGACAATCTGAGGAACCATCGTCACTTTCGGCTCATGCGCTGCCGGCGCAACAACAGACTGGAACGGAATCGTACTCGCCGGTTGCAATTGACTTCGCGCCTGTGCAATCTGTTTCGCGCGTTCAATAGTCGTGTTAGCACTTGCTGTGCTCGTGCTCGCAATTGGTCGCGCTACAGCTCCAGCCAGAGCGGCGATACGCACATGCAAGTCGCCTGACTTGGATGTGCCGTAGACAAATCGTTCTACGTTGTTGACACGCTCATTAATGTTGCGCGCAGCATCAGGATGAGTAAACAGCTTTGTCTCTAGCGCTGCAAGAGTATTTTGGTCGGACGCTGCAATCGGCGTTGCAGCAAGCGCTCCCACCGGAACGGCTAGCAAAAATGCAGACAGCATGAGACCTGAAAGCAGCCGGTTCATTTCGGCAACTCCTGTTTTGTAATATGCGCTACAGATTTCGTGACGGAGAACTTGCGAACTAGTTGCTTAAAAGTGCAATTCTGACGATCGCAAACTCGATAAATCTGATATGCCCGCTCTTTCTTGCAACCAATCTGAATAAGTCTTGTCAAGATGCGGTCTGCGAGCACATTTCAACGCGCTCGCCCAAAGCGATTCCCACTGGTTAATCGAAAATCGCTGATTCCGATTCCTATCAGTTAATCAGTTTGGTATGAGTGAAAGCGATTCCCACTGGTTAATCGAAAATCGCCGATTCCGATTCCTATCAGTTAATCAGTTTGGTATGCGCTCAAAGGTTTTGGGTCCGGCCAGTCAACTCGACCAGGCTGAACTATTGGTTTCGTTCGCACCGCGCTGACAGGCCGTCCGGCGGGAGTAAAAAGGATGACCCACTCATAGCCTGGGTCATTACGAGGTCTAAGCCTCAACGATGAAGCATTGAGCCATCGATAAAATTATGACAGAGAGCTCCAGGTTGCGGGAGTCTCAATCGTTTCAAATTAATCAACCATCGAGCAAATTCGCCTTTACTGGTTGAACCAAATTAAATTGCTACAGCTCAGGGTTTTTCCCTATCGGAAACATGAACCCGAGCGCTACTCCACAGATAAGTCCGCCGATATGAACCCAGGTTGCCACCTGAGGAATGATGTGGTCGAGGACCAGCCCGAATGCAGCGAGAACAATCATCAGTTTAAGTTGCTGTTTCGCCAAAGCTTCAGGCAATTGCGAGCGCACTCGGAAGGTGCCAACAATCACCGCGCCGAATATGCCCATTAATCCGCCAGACGCGCCAATTGATAGAGTCTGCGAATCGAAGAATGTATGCATCACACCGCCCGCGATACCGCTCATTACAAAAATGACGAGCATGGGCAGAGTTCCAAAAATGTTTTGCGCTCGCTTTGCGAAGATATACAGGCCAACCATATTGACGAAAAGATGAAACTCGTCCTTATGCAGCAACATATACGTTACTAGCCGGTAATACTGTCCGTTCAAGACTTGCTGTGGGTCTAGCATCGTCGCAGTGAGAACTTTCTGGACCGTCAAAATTCCTTGTTCGTCTCCATAGAGCGTCATCAGTCTTTCAATTGCGAATATCAAACTGATGCCGATGATTATTCCGACTGATGTTTTGGAGATGGCCGCCGGCGCGATCAATCTGCGTGCTTTGACGGAATCGGCGTACATAGTCCAAAGTGGCTCCAGTGTCGCGCTCCCATCCTCAGTCGGTGGTACGACTTCATTATTTTGGACGCGTTCGAGATAGTATTCGAACCGCTGCTTCCAAATTGCGAACTCTGCGTCTCTCTCTACCAGTTTCAACCCTTCACTCAGAAGCTTCTCCGCGCCCTCGAGATCTCCATTTGCTGCCCGACACCGCGCTTGCCAATACTTCACCGCGTGCTGCGGCATACGCTCCGAGCTCGCGGTAAGCTCTCTCAATAATTTGTCGCACCTCTCCACGTCTCCTGACAGTGCCACTACCGGTAACACCGCCATCGACGACAACAGCGTCGGTGATGTTTCAGACGTTTTGAGGCGCTCGAAATAGTTCACCGCTTCTCGAATGTTTCCTTTCTCCGCTTGCGCCCGAGCACCAAGCTGGAAAAGGTCACCATCGGGGGCGTTTGCCGTAAGTTCGGTGACTCGCGCAATGACGGCATCCCAATCTCGCTTTCCCAACGGTCCAAGAATGTATTGGGCAGGAATGCGATCCTTCATTATTTTTGGCGTCGATGGACAATCCCATTTTCGGAGCAACGCGTCGCCTTCGTCGCTTCGACCATTCATGTAACGGTCAGCCGCTTCCATTGTGTCTCGCCGCATCTGAAAAGGCTTTCCCCACTGAACAAGGTGAAGCCGTTCGGTGGCGGCTCGGGCTCGCATCATGTTGGAGTTGAGATAATTGCGGTTCGCTTGCGCAGCCCAATAGGTCCAATACGCCACGTAACTGACAAACACAACCCACGCGGCAGGCATGAAATAGTCCCCGTAATCGGAGAAGTAGGCAGCGAGCGCCAGTGCCATGGGAAGTAGCAAGGCGCAGACGTTAAAGCCAATCCAGCGCCAGCCGATCCGCAGTTGACTGAACAGACCTATGCCGCAAAGTATCAGCAACGGCAGCAAATACGTGTCGTACTCGTGATGCATGGGGCAATGATTGTATGGTAAATACTATGAAGTATGGCCAACCCCATTATACTGAGGTATGGTTGCCTGTTTGACCGGAGAAACCAGATGAGCTCAAGCGACGCGAATCGAGGACCAGTGGAACGCAAGCAGGGCGACCTCGGGCAGCATGACTCCGTCGAGCTCAAGCAATCGCCTCAATCCTTCGAAGACAGCACCGGCGCGCCTGAGCCGATTGCTCCCCAACACAAACCAGCGAGCCAGAAGCCTAAAGGCAAGGTCCAACACGACGATGAGGGCATGGGTTGGGGGCACGCGCTCACCGAAGATTTTATGAAATTCTGGCTGCCCGCCATTCTTATTTTTGTCTTCGTCCGCGGCACGATCGCCGAGGCGCGTTACATTCCCTCGGGCTCGATGGAACCAACCCTGCAGATTCAAGACAGAATTTTGGTCGACAAAGTATCCCCAAAGCTTCTCGGCAAACCGATCGGGCGCAGAGACATCATCGTTTTCTACCCGCCCTCGATCGAAACAGGCATTCCCGACCCGCAAAATCAATGGCTTAACCTGATTCCTTTCTATCCTGAAAGACCGCAAGCGTTCATCAAGCGCGTTGTCGGTGTCGCTGGCGACCGCATTGAAGTGCGCAAAGGCGTCGGTATCTTCGTGAACGGCAAGCTTGTTCAAGAAGGTGCGAACGTTCCGAAGCCTGATTATGACCTCACGTCGCTTGGCGATATTCGTGGATTCTCAATGATCGGCGAATATCTAAAGCCGTTCGGTGACAGCAGAGCTCCTATCGTTGTTCCACCGCATGAGCTGTTCGTTCTCGGCGACAACCACACCAACAGCTCCGACGGACACGTTTGGGGCTTCCTCGAAGACAACCGGGTCATCGGCCGCGCCTGCCTGACAATCTGGAGCAACGAATGGCTGTCGATGTTGTTCCACCAATAGGAATCTAGACGCAACCATTTTAGAGGCGCGCCTCTATGCGAAATGTCGAAGATCCATGGGTGCGCTGTCTGTTGATCGCCGCTGGTGTGATTGCGGTTTTGACGGGATTGTTACCGTTATCAATTCTGCATTCCGAACTAGCGCAGATGGATCTTTACATTGTGGTTTCATATTTTGCTTGGTTTTTTTGGCTCGCAGCATTGCACCGCTTGCGTTGGCTAAAAGATCCGCTTGCGAGATCTCCAGGTTGGATTTTCGCGATTTCAACATTGGTGAATGTAATCTGCCTGCTTATTGCTCTTTTTCCGCAGATGTTGCTGTCGATCGTTCTCGCTTGTATCCCCCGAACTCTCGGCCCCATTTTCCACGGCGTAGATAGTGCTTTCCAATGTATGATGACTACCTTTTGCCTTGGCTGTCTATTTCCTCTGGTGACCGCTCCGATTATCGTTCGAATGTCGTCCACAGTGAAGATTGCCTTTTGGACCACTATCACCTTGATGTTCGCTATTCTTGCTCCCTCCCTGAGTTGCTTGATCTATTTGCAAGCGGAATTGGCGAAGAAGATTCAGCTGGATTCAACAGTGGGACCGATGCAATGGACGTTCTGCCTTCTTCAAGGCGTTGGCGTGTTATCTTGCTGCGCAGCGCTGTGGCGAATTGGGAGCGAGCCTGAAGTTTGGAATGGATTGATGGCTCAAACGGAGATAATTACACCAAGCGCCGACGCGGGCGGCAGTTGATCTTTGCGCGATGGCTCTGACATCGCGAGCCCGATGCTGTGCCAGACGTTGACGATGCCGTAGAGACACTTCGCATCGCCGAAGCGGAGTTGTACGCCGTGGCATTCGAAGTTGGCGCGATTGCGTGTGCTGCGATTTGCCTGCCAGTTGTTGTAGCGTTGTAGCTTGCCTGGCTCGGTGGGCGGCTGGCTGCACGGATATTCGTGCTCGTCGTGCGTCAGTAAAATTGAAACGTTCAAAATTCGCTCGGCGATCTCGGACAATCCTGAAGTGAGAATGTCATCCCACGGATAGAGCACATACCACTCTTGATACAGTTCCAATACGCCTTCTCGGCATGCAGCATAAGAGATCGATTTCTTCGCTATCATCCGCCAGCGAGTGATCAAATAAAATACGGCGAGTGTAAAAACTAAGCCGTCACAAGCGAAGAAATACCATGCGTCTTTCGGCACGTTTGCGTTCAAAGTGCGATGTATCAAGGCACAGACGATAAGCAACTCGCACAAAGCAAAGGCATCGCCCCAACGAAGCGGGGACATCTTTGGTGTTTTGGGTGCTGATTTGATTCTTGCTGCAACCACTTGTATGCCGATAAAGACCAAGAGTCCACTGCCAAAGAAAAATCCCGTTGTTAGAAACATCAGCTGATCAGGCGAATGGAAGTTTAGAAGCGCGAGTGAAAGCCCGAATATTGTGAACGCTGCGCTGATAATAATAACCATTGCAACGTCGAGGTAAGCAGTCCAAGGGAGTATCAAGAACGTGCGCGTGCGCATAAATCGATATTCGTCAATCGCGACGAGGATGGCAGTACCACTGCCCGCGATCGCCACTGGAAGCCACCAAAACATGGCAGACCCGAATTCCTGTATTCCGAAAAAGACACCGCAAGTGACGAGAACGACGTACGCAATGGATGACGCGATATTCAACTTGCAGCCCAAGTCGACAGTTGAAGGTTGAGATGAGTCTTTTAAAAACGACGCGATCAACCAAAGAATCAGCGGCGTCAGCATTATGGCGAATCCGGCGTTAAATCCCAGGCGTGGCTTCAGCACGTCTGTCGCACCTAGCGGGATAATGAAAAA
Organism: Planktothrix sp.; assembly: GCA_036703195.1. GTDB lineage: Bacteria > Cyanobacteriota > Vampirovibrionia > Obscuribacterales > Obscuribacteraceae > DATNPN01. The sequence goes on from DATNPN010000037.1 coordinate 350,369, forward strand.
TCCCAGAGTCCAGAACAATCGCAGTGCCGTGCTGCCTAACAAAACTGAATCAACCCTTCGAAGCTTTTTACTAAGTTGATCGTACAACTCGACGCTCTCGCTCGGCACGGATTCACAGAATCTGCGCCGAAGTTTTGCATTGCCCTAACTTTAGACCGGCGACTTGCGGGTGCGTCTTGTCGGGATGGCTTTGACGAAGCGCTCTGTTATTAACTGAGGACGGGTGATGGCGGAACCGACGACTACGGCGTAGGCGCCCATGTCGAATGCGCGTGTGACTTCTTCCGGCGTCCACACCCGACCTTCCATGATGACGGGAATGGACGAATGGTCGATCAGTTCTTTGAGTAATTCGAAACCTGGTCCGTGCTCGCGAGGGACGGTGGTTTCCTCTGTGTACCCGAACAGCGTGGTGGATACTATGTCAGCACCGGCTTCGATGGCTTTGATGCCCTCTCCGAATGTTGCCACATCGGCCCAGACCGGTTTTTTCAAATCATAGTGGATTTTGGTAATTACTTCTTCCAGTGAAAGCCCATCCGCGCGTTTGCGTCCGGTGGCGTCGAGAGCGATAATGTCCGCACCGGCAGAGGCGAGCTCTTGCGCGTCGCTGTAGCGATTCGTGATGTAGGGCGTGCTCAGGCGGTCTTCGGATGGAACCGAAATATCTTTGACTAGCCCCACCAGAGGAATGTTGGCGGGGACGCGCTCATCCTGGCGAATGGCTGCGACATTCTCGATGCCTTCGAGCCGCAGCGCCTTGGCACCGCCGACGATGGCAGAAAGGGACATGGCAACGATGTGCTGAGGCGCGCAGAGCGCCTCACCCGTGCTTGCCTGACAGGAGACAATTAATACTCCGTCCAGCAGCTTTACAGAATCATTTATTGAATTGCTTTGCACGAGCGTGGCTCACCGCACCTGCTGCTTACAGGCGAGGCAAATTCAAGCAGACGAACTTGGGCTGAGTCATTTCGTGCAGCGCGTAGCGCACGCCTTCGAGCCCAACGCCGCTTTCCTTGCGGCCGCCGTACGGCATGTGATCGGAGCGGAAGGTTGGCGCATCATTTACCATGACGCCACCAACATCAATCTTGCGAGCAGCCTTGAATGCGATTTCGAGATTGTTGGTGAAGACACCCGCTTGCAAGCCGTAGCGACAGTCGTTCATGGCGTCGATTGCTTCGTCGATGTTTTCGTACTTCATGACGGAGACAATCGGTCCGAACACTTCCTGGCAGACTACGAGCATGTCGGCTTTGGTATCAGTCAACACTGCAGGTTTGATCTGATGCTTGCCGAGCTGATCGCCTCCGGAGATGAGCTTGGCGCCACTCTTCACGGCTTTTTCGATCCAGTCGATTGTCTTCTCGACGGCAGCGTCATCGATTAGTGGACCGACATCGGTCGAGTCTTCCAAAGGATCGCCGACTTTCAAAGCCTCTACTTTCTGTTTGAAGAGCGTGACGAATTTGTCGTAGACCTTCGATTGCACATAAACGCGTTGTACCGAGATGCAGGTCTGTCCGGCGTGCGCATAACCGCCCCGGCAGGCGGCTGTGGCAGCTGCTTCTAGATCGGCGTCGTCATGAACGACGAGTCCGGCGTTGCCACCAAGTTCTAAGACAATGCGTGTGCCTGGATGAATGTCACCGCGCATGCGCCAGCCCACTTCCGGGCTGCCCGTAAAACTGAGGAGGGCGATGCGGCTGTCTTTTACCAGCGCATTTCCGAGCGAACCACGACAGGGAACGATCTGCAGCGCGCCTTCGGGCAATCCGGCTGCAGTCAGAATTTCAGCGAGTTTGAAACTTGCAATTGGGGTTTGCGACGACGGTTTTAACACAACCGTGTTGCCGGCTGCTAAAGCTGGTGCCACCTTATGCGCCACCAGATTGAGGGGGAAATTGAACGGGCAGATAGCGCCAACCACACCAACTGGCTCGCGAATGACGATGCCTACGCGACCTTCGTTGCCGCGCGAGAGGTCCATGGGCAGCTGTTCGCCATCCAAGCGAGTGGCTTCGCCTGCCGCCAGCCTGAACGTGTTGGCTGCGCGAGCGACTTCGATGCGCGCATCTTTTATCGGTTTGCCACCCTCTAATGCAATGGTCCGTGCCAGATCTTCCTGGCGTTCCATAATCATCTGGGAGGCTTTGTGCAGAATCTCCGCCCGCTCGTAAGACGGCATCTTCTTCATGGTCTTTTCGAAGACCTCGACCGCTACCTTTATAGCGGCGTCGATCGCTTTCTCATCGGCTTGACCGACGGCGGCGATCACTTCGCCGTTGTGCGGACTTTTGATCTCGATAAAACTGGACGATTTTTGACCTTTGACCAAAATTGGATATTGGACGATTTCTTTCAACATATTTTTGCGCTCGGTTAGAAGACGTTAAACTCACGGAAGAGCGACAAATGGCGCTCTTTTCCTGGCGGATCGATAAGCAAATTATAGCTCTGAACAATGAGGAGAAAAAGCATCGGCAACACAAATCCTGTGCCCCTCAGGATGGTTTCCAAGTAGAATTGACCTCTTAATTGGATTTTAAGAGGAAGCCACAAGCCGCATATGTTCGCTGCTACGGATAACTATCTTTATGACATCCTAGCTGAGTGATTGTGAAGAAACGAACCTACCGCTTGCCGCGGTGGTAGACTAGCTCGGTCGTATTACTTACTGACAATAGATGGCATCCTGCGCATGGCGGACAACCGTCTGACAAAAGCAACTGCACTTAATAGGTTATTGACCCCCGTCCTTCTGCTGACATTATCAGCAGGGCAGATCGCGTCTGCGACTACGTATCGCTTTCTCGGTCCCGCGCCTAAAGACGGCAAAGAGCATTTTTACAATGCCAGCGCGCCGGCTGAGAGCAAGGCGAAGCTGGCGGACATTGAGAAAAAGCGCCAGAAGTTTCACGAGCAAGCTCAGCAGATTCGTAAGAAAGAGCAGATTGCCTTGCTGAATTTGCACCAAACGACAATCAAACTCAATGCGACGCAAGGTGTGCTGCAGCACCACCAGCAAAATTTGCAGGCAACGCAAAATCAGATTGAGTATACGCAGCAAAGTATCGTGCAAACCAACCACAGCAAAGAGTCTTTGGCTGACCAGGCGGCGCGGCGTCTGCGCGAAATTTTTGAAGGTCAGAGAATGTCGCTGGTCGAACAGCTGTTTCAAACAGATACTCTGCAATCATTTTTGGATCGCGCCTACTTCGAAGAACGTGTTGCTGATCTCGATCGACAGCTGCTGCAGGTTTTGAGAGCCAAAGCCGAAGCGCTCCAGGACAAGAAAGATAAGCTCGGCGAGAAGAGAAATCAGATTGGTGATCTGGTATCAGCCTTTGCCAAGAAGGCGATGGAGATCACCAAGCAGAAGACAGCCGAAGAAGAAGTGGCTGAGAAGTTGCGCTCTCAGAGGGCGTTTTACGAACAGGCTGAAGGACAGCTCGCTGCTGAGTCGTCGCACTTGGAAGCTCAGATCCGCGCCATGGAGACGAGCAACCGTCGCTCGAACAAGAACATGGCGTCAGGCAGCGGAACATTCTCCTATCCTATTCATGCGCCAATAACATCACCGTTCGGCTGGCGCAAACATCCAATTTTCGGCGTGCGCAAATTCCACACTGGAGTTGACCTCGCCGGTCCCAACCACTCGCCCATTCGCGCAGCCGACAGCGGCAGCGTGCTGTACACCGGCTGGTATGGCGGATACGGAAAAGTCGTGATCATCAGCCACGGCAGGGGCATGGCAACGCTTTATGCTCACATGTCACGCACAGCGGTCGAAGCTGGGCAGAACGTAAGCAAAGGCGATATCGTAGGATATGAAGGCACCACTGGTTTCTCGACTGGACCACACTTGCATTTCGAGGTGCGAGTCGATGGCAAACCAAACAACCCACTCAATTTCCTGCACTGAGTCATCAATTCGCTGTGCTTGGTTCAGTTCGCTTGCAGTCAGTGGGCGTAAGCTTTTATCGGCTCGTGTCGCGAAGCTGAACAGGTCGACATGCATCGCTGCTATGTCGATCAGTGCGCGAGCACTCTCTGGCAGCGTGGTTTTGCTCTACTCGTTCGCAAGCACTGTGCAGCCGGCTCGCGCTGAGAAAGGATTGTTGATTGACGAAGAGATCAAAGTGTTTGGCGAGATGAAGGCGCTTATCTCGCCGATCGGTTTGCGTGTGACGAATGAGCGGTTGAAAACTGTTATCGTAAGCTCCGCGCCCGATTGGAAAATAGTGAGCTTCAACCCGAAGACGAAAGTCTACTTCCAAGCTGACGACGTGAAGCAGTATCGGTCTGCATTGATCTCATCAAACAACGTTTTCAATGGCTACAACCTGGAACTAGCTCCAATGCAGCGTACCGGCGCGTTGAAAGTGTTCGGAATGTCGGCAGCACACTACGACTCGACCCCGAGGTACGCTGCCACACAGATGGTGGCGTACCACACAGGCGAACTGCCTGGTTCTGCTCCAGGCGCTGTTCATTTTGATCTTTTAGATCAAACCAAACTTCCGCAAGCGCCATGCAGCGTGCTGGAAAAGATCTTCGGTGTGCCTCAAATGGTCGGTGTGCCTGCGGTCTGTTGGTATGATTCTGTCGACAGAAATAAGCATCAATATCTGACAACTGGCAAAATCACAACGGTGACATGCAGCAAAAAAGATTTTGAATTCCCGAAAGAGTACAAGCGCGTTCCGCATGAGGCGCAGTTGAATAATATGGAAAGCGACGATTTCGAAGAGCTGTTTCGTTCGAAGATGACCAAGTAACGCGCCGAGAAAGTCCGCGGTAGCGAGGGGTACCGAGCGACGGAGCGAATATAAAATGGTCGGCGCCGACGAATCCTTATTCAGGTTACATCCCTGTCCGGGATTAAATCGCTGCACCTGGGTTGTTGGACGCATGACCTAGAGGAAGGTTCCAGGAGTTAAGCTTTCTCTCGGTTTTCGGTGTAACTGCTGGTTATTGGCGGGTTTATACAGATGTTGAGCGACGTTTTATGAGTTTATTCACGTGGTGAATATTTTCGAGCGAAATTTATGACGTAAAAAGCATATGCGTTGGAAGTCGGCGATTCCTTCCGCGACACTGTCACCATCGGCGCCCGCGCCGCACCTAGCTACCGCGATGCGCGTTCGCTGTCGTTGAGTTGTTTGGTCAGGGACTTGATGCTGCGGTGCAAACCTTCGGCGGCGCCGAGCACTGTCAAAAATGTTTTGTCGCACAAATTTTGCATATCGGCAGGACGGTCGCCCTTCTTGTACATGTCAGCCAGAAGTTGAATGGCTGTTAAAACTTCCGCATTTTCATCGCGCCCGCTTTCGTAGATATCGATCGCCAACCAGAATAAGATCTCCGCCTGCGCGATTTCTCCGTTCTTCTGCGCGCCCAGTCCTGCGCGCAGCAAATCTCCGATAAATTTGTTATTGCCGGAGGTGGGAAACAGCTGCCTGAGAATTCCCTGCGTTTTACGCCAGTCCTTGTTTTTCAGACCATCGCGTGCTTCTTGCAAGCCTTCAATCAGGTCGCTCATTCCGTCACCTCGATCCTTTCGTGACTGGCACCAAATCTGGTGCGCACCCTTGCGGTTCTCAGTTTATCTTATAACAAAAACGCTGAGTCATTAAACTCAGCGCTTTTGCTCATTCCAAACCAAAACTTGATAACTAGGCTATGCGTGCCGCTTTCTTCTTCAGCTCTTGTACGAGGTCTTCTTGACCAAGCAGATAACCGCGGCGGGCTTGATCATCGGCATAAGCGATTATGGCTTCAGTCAAATTGTTGAGCATCGACATCGGTACGAACTCGCTGACCTGATTCAACAAACGTTCGACGGTGACCCATTCTTCTGTGTTCAACGGAATGGCGTCATCGAGCCGGGCAATAATGGTGTAGTTTTTCAGCTTATCAGCCTTAGTATTCATAGTTCTTGCGCTCCAAATTGTTTGCCCAGCGGTCACAAGGATGCGGTCTATGAGTTGACCGTTCTCGTAAGAACTGAAACCGACCTTTTGAGTTAACCTCGGCGGTTGCGTTCTCTCTCTGAATCTCTTATGCCCGGGTAAACCCCTTCTAATCGTAGAAGGTAGTTGCCAAGCGGTAATTTGGTTAGTTGGAATACTTTTCAGCGAAGTGCTTTTTTACAAAACGCTCAGCATCAGAGCGATCCAGGACTTCCTTAAATTCCTGGGCTTCCTCAAGCGCTTCGAGAATCTGACCGATTACAGGACCAGGCTTCAGCGAAAGAAGCTGCATGACGTCGTTGCCATTGAGCAGCTTGACGCGCTGGCGAGCTGCTTCTCTATACGCCGGATATCCATTTAGCAACCCCATCAAACTCTCTTCCTGGTGCTTGCGGTTTTCCCCCATGAGACCGGGACCGCGCGTAGCACCGAAGTCTGCAAATGCCAAAAGCATTAGTTCGGGCAGGTCATCTCCCATTGATCTATAGAATCTGGCGATGGCTCGATCTGTCGGCACTCCGTGATGAAACAGAGCGCCCGGGCGCAGATGCCAACGAACAAGATGGACAATCAATTTAGATACAGAGCTCGCCCATTTCATGCGCTCAGCAATGACCTCGCACATGTCGGCACCGATCTTGTCGTGACCGAAAAAGCTGTGCCGTCCGTCAGGCTGAATCTCCCACGTCTGCGGTTTGCCGATGTCATGCAGCAGGCATGCCAGTTTGGTCGCTGCAAGTTTACTGACCGCGAAGGCGAGTTCACTCTCAGCACTCTCACGCACCCATGCGTCTACCGTTGGATATATCGCTTCCAACTGCGGAACAGTATCCACACTATGCTCGAACAACGCTAAATGATGAAACGCATTGGCTGTCACTCTTCGAGTTTCTTTCAACTCGGGAAAAATCGCTTCCAACACTCCTGACGATGCCATCTGCTCAACTTCCCGCGCGCACTTTATTTGCGCCAGCGTCAGAAACAGCTCGTAATTGACACGCTCACTCGCTACATTTTTGAGCAGATCGCGATGGGCGGTGATCCATTCGATTGTTTTTTGTTCGATGAAACCGCCTAGATATGAGGCGAAGCGAAATGCTCGCAAGATGCGCAGTGGATCTTCCACTATCGATTTCTCTGAGATGGCGCGGATTGTCAGCGATGCGATGTCTTTAACGCCGTCGACGTAATCGATGATTTCGTCCGGAGTTGCTGGGTTCCACACGAGTGCGTTGATACTGTAGTCGCGACGCCATACATCTGCTTTGATGTCGCCGCCCTGGCATCCAGCAAAATCGAGGCCCTCTCCGGTTTTCAAAACAACGCGCGCAGTGTCGTTGGTTTCATCCAGAAGAACAAAATGTCCATCCAGTTCATTGGCAGCGAGCCGAGCCAGGCTGAGAGCCGATCGCTCATCCTGGTTGTTTTTCTCGACAGCGTAGTCGATATCCTTGGCGGTGCCTACCTGTTTATATATGAGAGCGTCCCGGAGAAAACCGCCTACTATGTATATGCGGTAGCCGTGCCTGGACGCGATGTCCAGCATGCGCTTGTTCAGCTCGTTGGCGAGCGGATGTGTGCCGACAGGAAATTGGACGGACATGATGAGGCTGCTCGGTATATACGCCGGTTTGATTGTAGCGTACTCAGCAGATTGGCTGTTTTGCGATTGTTTTTTGCAGAGATGATATCCGTTGGAAATCTGCCTATAGTTATGTTGCGATTCTCGATCATTGACAACCGCCCGGCTCGTCGCCGATATCGTCCATACTGTCAGCGTTTACGGACTTCATCAGTGAGTTGCCTGTTGCTTACGGATCGCAACATCACTATAGGCGTTGAATCACAACAGTCCTATCTGTTCATCGCTCAATCGATGCCCACCGAGACAACGCCCACACACCCACGCTCACGCCAAGCCTGTCGCGGCCAAGAACTTGCGCGCAGTTGTTCTAATGTGCAGGAAAAAATGCCGGTTAAGCGTCTACGTCTACGAACTGCTCGATAGGCTCTTCTTCGACCACGTATTCGGGCGGGCGTTTGAGATGCGCGCCCAAATAGACGAGCCCGCCAGAGAGCGAGTACAGGGTATTTATCCCGAGCCAGCTAATCGCGTACGCAAGTGCGTGTGAACGATCGACACCAGCCATGGTGAGGAAGTAAGTGTAAGACCACTCGCGGATGCCGATTCCGTTGAAGCTCGGTGTGACAAATCCGAGAACGGCGACGGACGGATAAAAGACAAAGTAGTACCACAACGGTATGTTGGTGAGCCCCAGTGCATAACCTACGGCGATATGACAAATGACGATTACCAACTGCATGCAGACCGAGAAGAGGACTGTCATCGCGATCAAGCCGCGATCTTTCCAGTAAACCTGCATTATTGAATTGTTGAAGCGCTGGGCAATTTTGTTCTGCGGACCGAGCAGCTTGAGAGTAAGAGCGGGCATGCTCGGAATAAGAAGGAAGAGCGCGGCTGTTCCTCCCAGGATGGGTAGCTTCAGTTGCCATGGCAAGCTCGTGCCGCCGGGTCCGACAAGTATGCCCACAGAAGCAATTGCAAAAAGGACGGCGACGCCAATCACCCGATCGGCAAGAACGGAGTAAAGCGCGTGGTGATAACGGCCGGTTCCTTTGCTCAAGTAGTAGCAGCGGCTGAAGTCGCCACCGACGGTTGATGGCAAGAAAAGATTGAAGAAGTTGCCGACAAAGCAGTACTGGATTAGCTGCTTAAGTGGCTTGTCGAAACCGACTGCGCGGGCGAGGAGTTGCCAGCGGTGCGCGTTCAGTATCGTTGTCGAGAGGAAGAGAATGAGTGCCGTGACGAGAAACCAGGGATTGGCCGATTTAGCCACTTCCCAACTCTTTGAAAGATCGATTTTGCCGAAAAGAAACAGCCCGGCGATCATGGCGACGCTGAGCAGAAGCTTCAGCCGCGTCTTGGTCTTGGCCGAGGGTTTGAAGCGCGCAAATTTGCTTGCCGCTGAGTTTGGCGCAGGACTGGGCAAAACTTCGGTCGGTCTGGTTGGTTGAGCTACCGCCGCCGCCGGAGCCAGCTGTTGAGAAACCATAGAGATCCCTTCAGGTAGTAAGGCGTTCGCTGAAAATGTTAAGTGACTTCTGGCAACCTTAAAACCCGAAAGAATTAACTTCCTAATTCCAGTGATATCCCCAGTCTATTTGTCGACCACTACGGCTGGAAAGGGGTAAAATTAATTATTCTCAAGCTCAATTACTGACCGCTTGGGAACTTGACGAGGGATATTCTCAATAGAAGTAACGTCTGATGTAACAGCGCCTTCCGCTGAGGAGGTGAGACCATCCCTGATGCATTAATATCTGTTTGTACCTAGATTGATAGAGGTAGTCAAATTGTTAGAGAAGAAGAGGCTTGCGAGAATTGGAGTACCCTTACTCTTCTGCTTGCTGTTCTTTGGTGTACAAAGCTGGCTGGTGGGGCTGTTGCAGAAGCAACCGCAGCCGCAGACGCTGATTGCTGCCGATGGCAATTTCGGCGCCCAAAACGCTGATGCTGGGTTTGCCCAGGCGACGCACACGACGGTCATTCCCTCGATCCTGTACCAGCGCGGCTGGAAGCTCATCAAGGACACCTACTACGATCCCAAATACAACGGGCAAGACTGGAACCGTTGGGAGCACCATTACGACGGCAAATTGAAGACGATGGACGATTCGCACAAAGCGATCGAGACCATGCTTGCCAGTCTTGGCGATCCGTACACACGTTTTCTCGACAGAGACGCGTTTGATGACGAGAAGTCGCAAATTGAAGCGCGTTTGTTCGGTGTCGGCATGCAGCTCGGCATGAACAAAGAGCACAAAGTTGTTGTCATTGCTCCAATCGAAGGAACACCTGCATTTAAAGCAGGCGTGCAGCCCGGCGATGAGATCACCGAAGTCGATAAAAAGCCGGTCAAAGGGCAATCGCTCGATCAGGTGGTTAAGCAGATCCGCGGACCTATCGACACGAAAGTATCGATTACGCTGCAGCGCAAAACCGAGAGAAAACAAGTGTTATTGAGCCGCGCAGAGATTCCGATTCGCGCAGTAGCGACGAAAGAATTGCTGCCCGGCAACATTGGTTACATCAGACTCGACAGCTTTATCTCATCGAAGGCGAATACCGAAATGAGAGAGGCGCTGAAGAAGCTGTCCGGCGCCGATGGTATCATCCTCGACTTGCGTAACAATCCCGGCGGCTTGCTCGCCAACGCCATCGACATCGCGGAGATGTTCCTCGATAAGGGCGTGATTGTCAGCACCATCGATTCGGACGGGTACAAGAGCTCGCAGTTTGTCCAACCAGGTACAACCGTCACGCATCAGCCGCTCGTCGTGCTGATTAATGGTGGCAGTGCCAGCGCCAGTGAAATTCTCAGTGGAGCGTTGCGTGATAACAATCGCGCCAAACTGGTCGGACAGAAATCGTTTGGAAAAGGGCTGGTACAGGCGATCAACAAGTTAGAAGACGGCTCCGGCATCAACGTCACTATCGCTCGTTACCTGACCCCGAATGATATCGACATTCATAAAATCGGCATCCTTCCCGACTACAAGGTCGATCTGAAGGACGAAGATTACACCAAAGGCAAAGGACCATGGTGGATCGACGTAACCTATCAGAACTTCAAGAAAGCTCCCACAGACGGCAAAGATCTTCAGTTGAACAAAGCCATCGAAGTGATGAAGAGCGAAATCGCGAAGAAGAGCACAGAAAACACGACCGCCTCGGCCGGGCAAACAGCCAGGGATTAGGCAGTCGAAATAGGTAAGACATTGAAAGGGATCGGCGGTGCGCCGGTCCCTTTCGTCAAATGACCGCGGCGCACCGGCGCCGCATTGAATGCGTAATCGTAGATTCCGTTGTCGTGAAAGAGACGGTCCGTTTTCGCTGCGTCTTGCCGAGCGCCAGCTGCCTGGCTGGCACCGAAGCTGCGCCGATTCCGTTGCCGTCGAGGAAGCGTGCGGGACGTCGACGATGCGTGCGGGACGGACGATGCGTGCCGGACGAAACCGTAGGGGTCGCTTGCAGCGACCCGTTAAAAGAAAGTGCAATGACCTAACAGTCCATGCCTTCGATGGCGCGGCCGTGGTGTTTTAATTGCGTTGTGGTCGTGATTGTGGTGGCTTGTTCCATCAGCCAATCAGGTGCGCGACGACCAGTGAAAACGAGAACGGTAGGGTCTTGACGCTGCTCGACCGCATCGCGAAAGGCATCCCAGTCCAACAATCCGACGCGGGTTACGTCTAGCAGCTCGTCTCCAATGACGATTTCGTCTTTGCGCTTGAGCGCTTCTTGCAAGTATTTGAGCCCTTCATATGCTGAATCGCGATCTTCCGGCAAGATGCCGTTGGGCGAGCTGTACAGACGAAAACTGCCTTTCGGCCCGGTGCCGATGCGATTGACACCCGTGTAATGCACCAAAAGTTTGCCGAATCCTGGTTGCTGAACTTCGCTAAGAATTCGGAATGCCCGACCCTCGCTCGAATTCTGTTCGAGTTTGTCGAAAAATACGATGGTGACATTTTTGCCGCGCGAAAGCGCCCGCAGTGCCAGCCCGAATGTGGCCGTAGTCTTGCCGCAGCCTGTGCCCAGGTAAAGCCGAATACGTTCTTGTACTGGCTGACCTTCTTCTGCTGCTTTCGCCGCCGGCTGTTCTTGAGTTGTCATGGCCATCAGACCCCGATTGACAGAAGACTATGATAGCCGGTGCGGCTAAGAAATGCGCAGTACTGGGGTCGGTCTGCCGTTGTCGTCCACACAGACGTAGGTAAGGTCCGCGGACGTCACATGAGCCTCTTCTACGCCTCCGCGCATCGCTTCAACGTCGACGTGCACAGAGATACTGCTATTGCCAATCCGTGTCGTCGAAGTGTAAAAGGAGACGACCTCGCCCACCATTACAGGCTCTTTGAAAACGACCTTTTCCACCGATACGGTGACGATGCGCTGACGGGTGTGTTTTGTCACTTCTACAGCGCCGGCAAGGTCGATATAGCTAAGGATGATGCCGCCAAAAATGGTTCCGTGGCGGTTGGTGTCTTTCGGCAACAAAACCACGCGAATTGCCGGATCTCTAGGAGGTTTTTCGGTATTCAAGCGTATCTCCAGGCTGTCATCATACTGTTCCATCTTGACTATGCTAGGGACAATCCCTGCCGAACCCAGCGCGCAAATCAATTCAATTAAATTAGATCGCTTCTTTTCAGGCTCACCGAAGGTGGTGGCTTCGCGCAGGGCAATCGTTCAGCTTGTCGGATATAATCGGCATGGGGGCAAGATAACTACCGCAATAGCTGTTGGCAACGAGCTTGTATATGCGCGCATATGGCTCTAAAAAAGTTCGCTGCGTTGCGATGACGCTGAGCATTTTGCTCGGGTTGGCGCATGCCAGTGCTGCCTTTGCGGACGTCGCTGTTCCGCCTGGAGCGGCGTTGCCTAGCGCAGATCAAGCAACCCTTTCACTTCCGATTGCGCAGTCCGCCGATACACAACCGGCTCAGGCTACACCCGGCCAAGATCAGCCTCGCCCTGCCGATTTAACGCCGGTGCAGTTGCCGGAGCGCGGTCCGCAGTTTACGAACTTCAGCACGTTTGAAACGAACGCTCTCTACAAGTTGCCATCACGCATGTTCTTCAGCACGATTTGCGACAACTCGCTGCGCTTAGAAACAAACGTCTATCAGACGGAAGACAACTACCGGCAAGACATGATCTATCGCGTCTTCCCTGATGTGCTGGCTGGTTATGCGTTGACTGATAAAACGCGCGTGGCTGCTAACTATTTCTTCTTTCGCGATCAGTACACGACGAAAGAAAGTCTGAGCCGCAATATTCACAGCATCGGTTTACGCGTCGATCACGATATCAACTTGACCGATCGCACCACTTTGACACCAAGCTTTTTCGGCAGAGCGTTGCTCACTGATTTGAACGACCAGGCTTCGCATGAACTGACTGATTTGATTCCAGGCGTCACGCTGTCGCACCGAGTCGGTTATGCAGATGTGGTGTACGCCGCAGTGCTCGGGCAGTTGCGCTGGCAGAACATGTTCATTCAGTTTCAGGAAGGCGATCAGTTCTATTCGATCGGAAGTGTCATGAGGAGAAACCTATGGACATTCTGGACGGATTTGACATTGGCTAGCAATTTCGGCAAAGTCCGTTTGCGCGACGGACAGAACAACCAGGTAATAATCATGACCTTGGAAGCGGCTCGCCAGTTGAGTCGCAAGTATCCGCTCTCAGTCTACGTACAAGCGCAGCCGATTTTCAACATCGGCGCCAGTTCGCCCGGTTATGCCGGCGTGAATTTCCGCGTCTTTGGCGGACTACGCGTGGCGCTTAGTAAGCCTGCCATTTTTCCAGTTAAGTTGCCGAAGTAGTTAGTATCAAATACGGTGCTAATACGTCATGGCCTTATTGACCATGCTGTAGACGAACTGATCCGAAATGATGAACTGAATTTCGCGCAGTCGTTCGTCTGCGCGGCAAAATTCTTCCACCGCGTAAATTCCAACGGTTGCCGCTTTGTCAACAGGATATCTGGAGTAGTCACCGATGCCGAGCAAAGTCAGAGCAACTGATGAAAGCCCGTAGTCAGCCGCTGCTTTAAGAGCGGCTTGATAAGTATCGCCGAGAATTCGTTCTTCCAAGCCCATTCCGCCCTGCCACTTGGGACTGACTGCGTGAATTACATATTTCGCGCGCAGCATGCCTGCTCCGGTGATGCGAACCTGCCCCGCTTCACACGGTCCATCGTGATCGAAACTTTGTTTGCATTCCGTTGCCAGTGCAGGACCTGCCGCGGTGTGAATGGCGTTGTTAGGACCGCGACCCGCTTTCAGGTCGGGATTGGAATCGGTGACAATTGCTTCGAGCGGCGACCTCGTAATGTCGCCGGAAACCAGCGCAACCATCGTGGAATAAACTTGCTTTTGTGGCATGCTGAATTCTCTCTCGGCGGTCTGTTGACTACATTTTATCGTCATGAAAACGGACATGATCTTTTTTCTCATGCCCAATTTTTGGTAGTCAGTACCATTTAATGAAATCGAGAATGTTATTTATAATCGCCGATGAGCTCGAAAGCGGCCCAGTAGCGGGGGTTGGCCCGGATGGCTTCACCGCCGGCGGTGCCGGCTGGCAGGGTCTTTTCCATGAACTGGATTGTTTTGACTTGTGCGTCCCGGAGCGCTTTCGCTTTCTCGCCTGCTGGCAAAAATGCGGCGTAGAACAGCTTCATCTGGTATTCGGTCATAACGTCGTCGACGTTCCATTGACTGACAATGATCGACGGAGTGCCTGCGATTATGAACGCGCGCGACAAGCCGACAACTCCGTCGCCTGTGATTTTGCCCCGCCCAGTCTGACACGCGGACAGAACGATCAAGCGAGCTTTTAGTGGCGGCAGTTGCAAGATGTCGCGCACCGTAAGCAGACCGTCGTCGGTTGAGTCTGGTGCGAGCACGACCGCCGAGTCCATCGGATGCTCTTCGTCGATCAATCCGTGAGTGGCTAAATGGATGACGCTGTTTTCCGGCGCCAGCTTCCTGAACAGGCTCTTGGTCGCCTGTTCGCCAACCTCGACGGTCGCGGTTGAACCAGGAAAAAATGATGCAACTGAGTGAACTTCTTTCTCAGCGTACGGCAAGGCACCCAAAAACGAAATCTGTTTTGTAATCGGATTTCCAAATGCAAGCAGTCGGTTGCTTTCGCCGGAAACATCACTTTCAAGTTTTTCAGTGGCACGCAAGACGCCCAGCGCTGGTAGATAAGCAAGACTGTGTTGCTCTGTCAGAAATTGTCCTTTGGCAGTCAACAATGCTGCAAACGGAACCTGAAACAATGGACCATGCGGAACAATCGTCACGATCTCATCAGGCGATTTAGGGAGAGATTCTTCCACTGGCGCAATCAAAAGTTTGTATAGTTCATGCAACTTCGCCTGTCTCGCCGCATCTGCTTTGTTTACGTCGGCGAACGATTTGGGCGGCGTCACGATCGCCGCATACGCATCTTTGACTTGGCGCGTCAGATCAACGCTGGCGATTTGTATCGGTGGTGGCATTTTCACTGTGCCATCCGGTGTTACAACCCAAACTAATATTTTGTTAGGCAGCACGTAGTACTCGACGTAAAACGATCTGCTCTTCACGACAAGCGCTTTGAGTTCAGCCAGTGTAGGCGGAGCAGCATAGACAGGGCTGATCGCCGAAACTTCAACCGCCGAGCGAATCTTGGGAATGACTGACACGCCGCGAACAGTGGTTGCGTCGGTTGGACCAGCCAATGCAATCAGTTGTGGTCGCGAATCGACTTGTCCTATTCCAGGATCAACTTTTGCAACTTCACCGTTAAAAAGTCGTCCCCGGCAGCGCACTTCCAGCAAATCGAGAAACGCTCTCGCTCTGCCCTTCTCGGCCACCTCGAGCGCCTCGTCTGCTCGCCCCGAAGCGGCAAGTATGTCGCTCAATTCTTGGAAGCAATCCTGCCGCCAATCCAGATTGAAAGTTTTGTACGTGTCACGCGACATCTGCTTGCGTTCGCTCTCGACAATCTGAATCGCCTGAGCAAAGCGTTTTTCCGCCAGGGGCAGATTGTTCAGAGCCCGATACGCTTTGCCCGAGCCGACGGCGCAGTCCCAGCGCGTTTCGACATCGCCCTGCTTACCGGCAAGCTCCCACGCTTGCTCATAACATTGCGCCGCGTCCTGCGGTTTCCCCGTCTGCAAACTGTATAGGCCGATTCCGCAAAGTACGCGAGCCTGACCTTTTGTATCGTTTGCTTCCTTGTACACTGCCATGGCGCGCTGATAGGCGTCCAGCGCGTCGGCTGCCTTCGCCTGACAGATACACGCCTGCGCGTAGTTGTAATCGAGATATGCCTGCGACAACTTCACTTTCATTGATTGCGTCGGCATCGACTCGAGCATCTGTTTCGCTTTGTCGAAATATTTTTTGAATTCAGTGAAGGAGCCCTTATTGAGGTACGCAACAGCGATGCTGTTGTACGCCATCGCTTCGTCGGTCGTCTTGCCTAACTTATGAAACAGGTCGGCCGACTGCTGTTGGTAGTCGAGCGCCGCGTCGGTCTGTCCGAGCCCGTCGTAGCACATGCCGATGTAATTGAGTAAAAGCGCCTTATCGTACTCATCGTTCGGTAAATCGTGGCTGAGATAGTTGTACGCTTCGAAAAATCCGTTCAGAGCTTTCTCTTGCGAGCCTTGCAGGAGGTCGTCATAACCAAGTTCGGTCAGGGCTAACAACGCACCGTCGCGATAACCGGTCTTCTTAGCCAATTCAACCGCATCAGTATGCCCCTTCTTCGCCTGTTCGAACTGCCCGAGATCGGCTTGAGCTGAGGCTAAGCCAATCAGGCAATCGACGTGCCCGGGGGTGTTGGTTCCGGATAGTAAAGTCTCTGCTTGCTGCAAATTAGCGAGCGCCTCCGTCGATTTTTGCAGCGCCAACTCGGTGTCACCTAAATGCGAAAGCGCTTTGGCGCGCGTTTCCATTTCGCCGTCTTCTTCGCCTACCTTAGCCGCTTTGGCGAATGCAGCCACTGCTTGATCCAACATTCCTTCGTCGGCATAAGCAGTTCCTAACTGAATGTAGATCGGACCGAACGATGAACCCGTGTCTTCCCATTGGGTCGTCAGCTTTACCGCGCGTTCGAGACAATCGATCGCTTTTTTGTTGTCGTTGTTTTTCCTTGCCACAACCGCCAGATTGCTCAAAGCTTGTGCCTGACACGACGGCAGATTGCCGGCTTTTGCCGCCTCGTCCGCGCGCTGGAAGTATTTATCGGCGTCAGCCAGGTTGTTTTTATTGAGCGACAACTGGCCGAGGCACAAGAGAATGTCGACTTCTTTTGCTGTCAGTTTGTTTTCATCGGCAATCGCGAGAGCATCATTATAAGCGCTTAGCTGTTCTGCATCACTATTAGTGGCATGCATAATCGCACCGAGAACTTGCCGATCCTGTATGCGCTGTTGTACGCGCTTGAGCGCGTCTTCGGCTGCGACAGCCTGTTTCATAAACGTCTCGGCCGACGCATAATCGTGTTGGTTGTAGTGTGCGACGGCAAGGTCGTAGAGCGCATCAGCTTGATCCGAGGCTGAGTTTTTCTTTTTTGCGAGTTCTAAGCGCTGCTCGATCTCTGCATAATGTTTCAACACTTCAGGAGATGGAGTGGGAGATGGAACGGCAGGGGCGGGCGTGGTTTGAGCTACCACAAGGGGTGGGATTGTCAGCTGATAAGACGACGGTTTGACGGGAATCATGCGAGGAGCGTCGGACACCGAAGGCTTCTTTAGATATATTGTTTCGCTATAACCCGAATGCTTTATTGTAATTGTGTAGTCTTGTCCGTACTGTGCAAACGCGGTCTGCGAATGCAACATCGCAATCAAGACAAGGCAGGCTGACAGGGCAAGTGTTCGTGTTGGTGTGCTTAGCCGCTTTGCCATGTCTATCAACTGCGTTTGAGCATTTCGGTGCTCAGTGCTCGTTCCAAGTCAAGGCGAAGATCAGTCGCGGATTGGTACCGGTCGTCCGGATTTTTCTCCAGCGACTTATAGACGATCTTGGAAATCAGCGAATCATCAGGGATATCATCGCGAAAATCTAGCAGTGGCGGCGGTGGCTCCAGAAGGTGTTTCATCAACACCGATTCGGCCGTGTCACCATCAAACGGCACTCTTCCTGCCAACATTTCGTACATCATAATGCCGAGAGAGTACATATCGGTGCGCACATCGATTGCCCTGTCTCGCAGCTGTTCAGGTGCGATATATTCGGGCGTGCCGATCATTTTGCCTGTGCGAGTGAGGCGTTTAGATCCCATCGCCAGGTGCGAGATGCCGAAGTCTACGATTTTGACCCAATCCGGTCGGTCGGATTTTTCTTGCAGCAGAATATTTTCCGGCTTCAAATCTCTGTGTATGATCCCTACAGAATGCGCCTCCTGGAGGCCGCGGCAGATCTGCACGATGATGTTGCCCACCGTTTTGATCGGCATCGGACCATTGCGGCGGAGTTTTTCTGACAGCGGCTCGCCTTTGATGTATTCCATCACCAAATACGGTTGCACATCATTTATGGTGCCGACGTCGTAAACGATGACGATGTTCGGATGATTCAACTTCGCGGTCAACTTGCACTCGCGTTCGAACCGCTCGACGGAGGTTTTGTTGGACAGGAGCCATCCTTGCATTACTTTGATGACAACGGTGCGTTCCATCTGCACGTGATTGGCGCGATAGACGACAGCCATTCCGCCTTCGCCGATGATTGATTCGATCTGATACTTTCCTTCGATCATCTTTCCAATCAAACTGGAATACGCTTCGCCATCTATCGGGGTTCCAACATTGGCAAGCGCTGGCTTCACTGCCGGTGCCGGAGCTGCTTGGGGCGTCTCGATCGGCTGCAAATCTGTTTTGCTCGACACTTGAAAATCGGGCATGTGATTGAGCAACACGGCGTCGAACGAGCAGTACGTGGCATGCTCGGGATAGCGGCGCTCACACTTCGGACACTGCTTGGCTTCGGTAGGACCCTTTGCTGTCGCCAGTTTAGCTGCGACAGACGCCAATGATCCGGCGGTCGTTAAGGAGGTACCGTCGAAGCCGCAAAAGCGTGAACCAGCTGCCAGTGTGCGCTTGCAGGCGGGGCAGGTTACCGTTCTGCTGTCTGTTTCGTCCATAACAGACAACTGTAGCATGTTCTTCCGCACTGGGCGGCGTCTTAACCGGTTGGTCAGTGCCGCGGCGCCAGTTGGAATGGTTTGGGAAAGCCGATGACGGTGGGACGATTTTTCTCGACGGTCAGTTTGGGTTCTGGACCGATTGCCGATGTTTGCGCATTGGGCGCGGATACCTGGCAGATGTAGGGTCCCGGTTCTAAATCGGTGATCGTCAGATCTCCGCCGGCTCCGACCTTTCCGATGGTGAATGTGCGCGCTTCGTCCTGGGCATAAAGCTTTATCTGAGCGTCTTTTTGTGCGACGTACAAGACGATCGATGAATTGGGCCAGCTTTTGGGTGCGACTTTGTCCAGAATTGGTGCGAGAAGATGCGCTGCCGCCACGCCGAGGATTGCTGCCACTGCGACGATTAGACCTATTTGTGCGGATCGTGTCATGCCACTGCTTTGAATTGCGGCCCTGCCGTCCGTGTCGCTCAATTCGTGGTCGTCTGTTGCCAGCTCGCGCGTTGCATCGGCACCAACAGTGGTGTCATTACCGCAGAAGATGCAATAACGAATGTTGAGCTGATCGAGACGCCCGCAGCGATGGCAGGTGTTGCCTGCATTCGCGCCCGCTTGCTGCCTTAATATCTTGCCGCACGCCGCGCAAAAACTCATCTCACTCTCGTTCTCATGCTGGCAAGATGGGCAGTTGATCGTGGCTGAGGTCAAAGTATGTGCTCCGCAGGCGGGGATACCGATTATTTTACGGTTAGCTCCTGGTCGAGCTGTTTGATTTGCTCTGCCATCTCGCCCACTTCAAGAAGCTGCAGCGCTTCATTGATTGCTTCGATACCGCCTTCGGCTTCCGTGCTGTGAGTGGCGTAGGAAGGTTGCAGCGCCAGCGTTTTCAATGCTGCCCCGATCTCTTCGGCGCTGGCCGCAACGAATTCCTCGACGCGAGCGCGACTGTGCTTGATGGCGGCTGCCAGATCTACCGCTACCTTGCTCTTAACCAGATCTTTTACGCAATCGGCGGCTGAACGACCGGACATAACGTTGTCGATCACAGCCGCGACTTTTGTCTGATTGGCGCCGGCGAATTTGCGCATCAACTGCTCTTTGGTCAAGTGCGAGAGAACTTCGCGGCGAAAGGAAGGCGCATCTGTTTGTCCTCCAAATACCTCACCTGTCTTGCGAATGCGTGCGCACACTTGCTCGCGTGTGAGACTGGGAAACTTGGGTGCCACTGCATCGGCAAAGCTCTCGACGCGCCCGGACCAAAGCGATGCGCTATTGAGCGCGCGCTGCGTATTTTTGCTGACTGTCTGTTCGCCCAACTCTTTCGCTTGTTGCAACAACGGCGCATTGGTGACGAGCGCGGAGACGATCTGTTTTTGGCGTGCCACGATCAGCTTCTCTCTGTTATCGAGTAAGACCGACAGTTCATCTGCATCGGGAAGTGATTTTTCCGATACTCCTATCTGCACAATGGCGCGATTGCACAACTCGAACAGCGAAGCGGCAAAATCGAACTGCGCCGGCACCTCGAATTCCAACTGCACGACTTGTTCTTTATTGAATTTCTGTTCTGCCGAAAGCCAGGCGCCTGGTCCAATATATCCGATGACACAACCGCTGTGATTGTCGTCGAGTTTAACCACCACGCTGCCCAATGTGAGATAGGAAGTGCCGACCAGGGCGCGAATCATCGTGATTGTGCCGTCATCTTCGAGCACGCGCACATCGATGTGCCGGTCGTTGACTACGATATCGTTGGCGCCGAGGGCGCAAGCAAGCCCGTCGCCAGAACTCAAGGCGGCGCTTTCGTCGAGCATGTAGCCGAGTTCGGGGTCGAGCTGTAAAACGGATTCTTGGACGAGCGCTCGTGCCAGCTCGAGCTTGAGGTTAGAGCCGATGCTGCGAGCTCGCAACTGTGCCAGTCTCACTACTTCGGGATTCAATTTGATTTGGTTTGACATCAGTCTTTCCCCACACCGGTTTCGTTCGCGCTCTGCGCCGTTGAATTATTAACGGGCGCTTTACGAAAATTAGCCGGGAGCTAGCCCCAAGCAAAAATTTTGTCTCAAAACGCTCCAGGCGGTAGCGTCGCAAGAAACAAACTCCTCCAGCTCAGCCCATGTAGCAAACGGGCGACCGCGCACGAGCCGCTCTGCAATCTCAGGCGGAACGCCCAGCGCTGCTACCTCATCCTCTTTAATACGATTGAGGTCCGGGCGCTGTCCGGTCTGCGCTTTAATCTTGAGCACCGCGCCCCTATTAATGATGGTTTCCACCGCCTTATTGTCCAGAATCTTCTGCTCGACCAACTGTTTCATCTGGCTGAAGGGGCGCTGCGCCCCAATCTTTTGCGCCGCTTCTTTGGGAACCCCGAGAATATCGATGATATCGCGCACGGTGGCGGAGTTGAGATCGAGCGGAACAAACGCCGCCACAGCACCCTTGCTGCGCAACTCTGAAAGTCGGCCGGGCTTGATGACACTTCGTTCGACCAGTTCATCCAATGAATAATATTGGCGCCAGGCGATCAAACGTTCCACCTCGCCTTCCGTCAAACCGAGATAGTAGCCCAACTCGCGGCGCGATGCCGTGTTGATATTGGTGTCGCACTGCCAGAAGTCAGCGACCGCCGGCATTTTTTCCCGCACCATCTGCCGTACCATATCCAGACCCTTATCCAGCAAAACCTGACAGCGTGCGATTTTGCGAGCCTGCGTGTCGCCCGGCAGATTGAGCTTGTCGCAGCATTCGCGCATAGTCATCTCGACGCCTGCCTGCGAATGTTCGGTCAAACCCATACCGAACATGCAATCCACGACGACGAGCGGCTGGCGCTGCACTTTTGCATCCTGCAAAAGCGCTGTCATCTTCTGGCGCAATTCATTCGAATAGCGAACTTCTTCGGCGGAGATGGCACGATTCTCCGGCGAATAGACGGGGTCGTCCGCCGTTCTTTGGCGCGGATCCTCTTGCTCCGGATCCAGGTTGAGATCTTGCAGCGTCGCTTTCTCCCACTCCCATTCATCGCGAATGTGGTCGATGACGAAGTTGTGCACGCTGCGCTGAATGTACGCCGGCAACAAGACCTTAAAACCATCTTCGTTGCTCTGCGTCAGGTGCTTCGCCAGAACGCCGTCGAGCTTTTGCGCCAGTTCGACGGCGAAAGAACGAGCCTGAGCACCCTGGGTATCAGGTGCCACGCGCCGTTGAGACCAGAAACGGCGCAAGTTTTGGTTGGAGGTCATCATCTTTGTCAGCAGCGGCTGCAGGTACCAATCCCTGACAATGCAACCGAGGCGCTTGTTTTGAGGATGATTGAGGAGCTTCGCGTACATCGCCTTGGCGCCGAGCCGCTCCAGCAGCTCGAAAGAGCCGAGTTTTGCGCCGCCATCGCCGGCACGCTGCGACAGAAGCGAGTCGTAGACTGGACTCCACTCAGGGATGATGTCGAGAATCTCTTGCAACTCGGCGACTTTTGCCGGCATCTTGGTCCCGCTCAGATCAAGGGGATTAAATCATACCCGCTCAACTCAGCAGCGTCCATGCTCGCCTGGGGCTGAACCGCTCCGGAGGGGAGTGAAACTCAAAGCGATTAACTGGTGGGAATCGCATTTGCGGATTTCCGATTAACTAGTAGGAATCGCCATGGGAAAAACTCAAATTGATTAACTGGTGGGAATCGCTTTTGCCGATTTCCGATTAACCAATAGGAATCGTTATGGTGATACCAAGGCGAGTAACTAGAATCGACCACGAAGAACATGGGTGGACGATGTAAGGCGGCATCAATTGATAAACTGATATCTGTTTTCAAACCAGTGGGCTTGGGTGGCAGAACACTTACCTCAAACTAAATCGCATGGACTACCCGACCGTCCGGAGGAGTTCGGTCCGGCTCTGGCGCATGTCATTCGCCAGGAAGGCGGCCAGGACGTGGTTCTTGGACAGGCGTGGATGGTCGGTGCCAATCAATTGATTACCTGCGGACACGTGGTCGATCAATTTGTGCAAAACCCCGGGGATCTGCAAGTCCACTTTCCCGCCTCCGGCAACCGCTATCCGGTGCACGGAATCCGCTTACATCCACGCTTCGTGCGGCAGACGGACCATCTAGTCAAGTTCGACGCGGCTGTTCTAATCGTCGATCAGCGCGAAGCGAGCCCGCTGCCGATTCAATTCGACAAGAGTTTGAGTCCGCAGCAGGCGCTGGCTGCGGTTCGATACCCGGCGCACCTGGGGCAGTTGAGCGGAGCACCCAATCCTCTGGTTCAGATGGGGCGCTACCTTGGTCCGCTGAGCCAGCGAGATAACCTCCACCTTTTGCACGATCTGGCACTGTCCCCCGGGGACAGCGGCGCGCCAATCTTCGACGGACTCACGGTCGTAGCTATACATTGCGGTGACACAGCCACATTGCCTGGATTAAACCTCCCCACCACGGCCATCCGATTGGCGCTTTCAGTCGATGCCTTGCGGGATATGCGAGTGAGCGAAACTTACTTCCCCACCCGCGAAAGCAAGATGCCGATGACGATTTTGGCGGCAGTGGCAGCGTTTTTTCTGGCGTTTTTGATAGCTAGTTACCTGCACGTGCAGGGCGCTAAAGGACAGTGGGCCGTAGCCGAGCCGGACGTTGCGCCAGTCGACATCACCTTCAACAAGCCCCCCCACGAGTTCACCAAGGACGACAACCTCTCTCTGACACTGTTGCCGCGTTCCAACTGCTACATGTACCTATTCTATGTAGACCACAAGGGAGACGTGCTTCAACTCTTTCCACCAGTGGGCGAAAAATCTTTCGTTGCGGCAAAGGATGCTCGAATCATAGACCGCTGGCGCGGAGACAAGCTCACGGTCGATAAATCTCCAGCAAAACTTTATCTGGTCGTCCTAAAATCGGACAAGGGTCTGTTGAGGAGCAGTGACTACAAAACGACGAAGCTGGACAGTCCGTTGAATATAAAAGGACCGGATCTAGTCGAAGTGATCAAGGAAGAGATGGCGAAAGATTCCGCCAATTTCTACGCAGTGCTTGACGCTCCGACGAGCCACGAGGCCGAGAAATAGAGCGCCATTCGAGGGAAGAGAGATGATTAGAATGAACGAAATGATTCTTGCCGCCGTGGCAGCTCTTATGCTGTCTGGCGCCGCGATGGCTGCAGAAGGCGACGATACGTCATCGCCCAAACCGCCGACGGTGAAGGAGATCAACTCATCGACCGTGCGCGGAATTGTTCCTGTGCCGGTGAGCCCAGTGCCTCTGTCTGTACGCGCGAAGAGCACAGTTGCCGGTCCCCAAACGAACACCCTGCCGGTTGCACACACGGCGGCGACCAAGTCGCGACTTCATACAGCGCATAATGCCGGCAAAGAAGCGCACGGTACGCGCGCTGTGCACCCGATCGTTGCCACCAAGAAGGTACCAGGGACGACACCATCGAAAGATGCAAGAGAAACGGCAGTAGTGCCCGCCTCCTATTCGAATCCGGGCGATGCTATGGTGAAAGTTTGGCTCAATAAATCCGGGGCGGAACCCCGCTATCACTCGGGCGAAAAGATGGAAATCAATGTAAGCGCAGCCAAAGATTGCAATCTGATGATTTTCGATTTCGATGGTCGCGGCAAACTTACCCAACTGTTTCCCAATCAGTTTCAGCAAGCATCGTCTGTAAAAGCGGGACAGACTGTCGCGATTGGCGGAGACAGTTCCAGTTTTGACTACACTGCTTCACTGCCGAAAGGCAGACAAGTGAGCAGCGAGAGAATTTTCGTCTACGCGTACCCGCTTGATGAATCGAAGAACCCACCTCTTTCGGTGGCAATGAACATGACCGGCACCGGAACAGCCTTCCGTTCAGCGGACATCTCGCTCGATGAATATCGAAAACTCGTTAACCAGTCAAAAGTGTTTTTCGCGCGCGACGTGCAAATCACGCCGAAAGCAGGAGTGACGGTCGCCGCCGCCGACACGACCCCGGCGCCTAACAAGTACGAGTTGGGGTTTGTCATTGAGAAGTAGGCGCACGGATAAAACAACACCTCGCCGGGAGTGGCGAGGTGTTGCTGGGTTTAGCCTGATGCGTCGGCTGACCGACGCAGTTTAGCTGAACAGGTTGGCGTCGCGGGCAGATGCGACAAACCAGTTGATCGTTCCAGGAACTGCCAGTGCGAGCAAGATCACTGCGATGCCGACGGCAAGGCGCAGCCCGGAGCTCATCGTGAATGGCATACCAAACAGGGCAGAGTCTTCGCGAATCGATAGACCGTGAACAAGCACGACGACACCGAGAAGTGCTAAACCAATCTCCGCCAAGTTGGCGATGATATTGAGCAACGCTTCCAGGTTGGCGAGGTTGTTGACTCGCACTGTGCCGGCAGTGTTGATACCGGTCACGATTGTGGCGTCCATGCCTTGCGGTCCGATCGTCCCGTTGGTGACTCCTTGCAGAGTGGGACTGGATAAACTGCCCCTTATGAAGGAGCCGTCTTGTTCGATCGATGCATCCGCAACTGGTTGAGCTTGCAGGAGGGCACTGCTGACCGGACTGAGAATGCCGTAGCGCAGCGCCATCGCAGCCGCTTTATTGCTGTGACGTGACTTGATCAAGTTGATCACTGTGTCGTGCGCATGAAGTTGCAGGAGTTCTTCCGACTCTTTGTCAGAAAGCAGTTGCACCTTATTCGGTACCGCGTTCGATTGCGAGAACACTGTGGAATAGGCGCTGTTGCCCGGCTGCCATTTGCCGAAGAAATCGCTCAACTGCGACACGAGTGATTTGTCTTGTGGCACTGCTTCGAATGGGCCGATCTCCGAGTGGTTCTTGAAGAACTCATAAGTATCTACGTCACCGCTGTCCAGCGCGACTTCGTAGAATTTAGGCGCGGCGACGTACTGCTTCATGATGTAGATGTTGCTGTTCAACGTGGGTTGAGGTCCGTGAATCCACAGCAGGGCACCACCTTTGGTTTCACCCGCCAGTTCAGCACCCTGCACAACCGCTTTCAAGTTGTCTTGTCCGCCCTGAAAACGGACCTTTTCCAGCTTGCTCAAACCTTCGCTCAGTGACGTGGGTTCCAGCAGATTCGGTTGATCCTGAGAAGCGACGATCATCGATACCGGCACCGAAGCCGGAATTCGCGCCAGCGCTTTTTTCAACTCCTGTACGTGAGATGCCATGGCGACAGAGCCGTCAATTACCACAACCAGATGTTTAGGGGCAGCGGACGTGACCTGATCCACGGATTCCGTGACGTATTCGGGTTTGATCACGATGACTTTTTGTTTGACTGAGCGGCGATGATTTTTGCTCAAAGCCGTGGACAGATCATCCAATTGGTTTTTCAACTGATTGCCGTCGATGTAAATGACGACTTGCTCGCCCTGCATGCGTTCGGCTTCTTTCAGCTTGCGTACACGCTCGGCTTCTTTTCTTTTCTCCTCCTCCTCTTTCATTTTATCGGCGATTTTGTCGAGCATTGCGATCTTTTGCGGCTGTACCGGGCGAGCTGCTTCAACGATTATCGGTGCGCCTTCCAACTGTTTATCGCTGAGGGAACCGATGAGCATATGGTCGTGCGCCGGAGTGATTGATTGCTTCAATCCGCCGGTGCCTGATAAGGGCAACTCTGATTGCAAGCGCAGAACGTGCTCACCTTCAGTGTCGAAATTGGTAGCGAGAAACTTCGGCATTGTCAGGGACGCGGTCGTCTGTGTCTCGGGTTTCATCGGCACGACCATGGCCACATCGACTTTCAACTGTTGTGCCGGTTCGACAGGATAGCAGTGCAGAAGAACTCTGCCGCGACCAAGGTCAGTCACCATCGCCGCTGTGTCGTGACCCATATGTTGCATATTGGCGCCGGCGATATTGCCGGAAGCCGTGAACAGGGCATCTTCGGGCTCACCGTCGTGCCAGCGAGTCAAACCGGTCACTACCGCCCCTGGTGGCACAGCCATTTCGGCGCGTGCCTCGATCGGTTCGGCGGTTTCATTTTTAAATACGAATGTCCAGTGAATCTTGGATGATAACGTGCGCGGATGCACGTCTGCAGTCAAAGATGAACGGGTGAGAGACAACCCGGTAACCTTTTCGCCCACTACGTTGTGACTGAGGTATTCGTCCGACATGGCGGCGAAATTTTCGTTGTTTGCATCGCGAAAGCTGTACGGTTTTCCTGTGACGGCAAAATACAACTCTTGCTGCGCGCTTGGTTTTAACGGCAAAAACAAACCTGAAAGCCCTGCTGCACGCGGGTCAGAGCACTCCATGCGCAACTCGCGTTCGGGGTCGAGCAGGCGCAGTTGATCCAGTCCTTCCTGCCGTTCTTTCGGTGAGTTGGCCACTGCACGTTGTTCTGCCAGGCGAATCGTCCACGGGCGCCACTCGGCTGCCACGAAAGTGAGCCATGAAAGAACGGCGCCGCAGGCTGTCAGGGCAAGAATGTACTGGCGTGCTTTGGGCAGCTCTCTGGTCTGGCGGAATCTGTAAATGAGATACGCGCTTGTCGCCGCCGACGCCAGACAGAGAATGCTCAGCCAGCAGAAACCATCACTAAATGATGAGCCGATTTCCGATTGGAGATCTTGCCTGCCGAAGAATAAGGCTGCGACGCAGATTCCCGACACTAGCAGCGAAGTTGCCGATGCGGCGCCGAGACTAAGCCCGCGCACGATGTTGAAGCGGATATCGTTTTTGCGTAACGCGCGCCAGATTGAGAAGTTGACGACAGGAATGCTCAGTAGAAGCAGGAGCTGCCCGAGACTTTCCAGAGGATGATTGAGAATTACCAGTGTCAGGCGCTTCGGGCAAGAGAAAGCTGTGGTCACGAGCATCAAGCCCGGCAGTATCACCCCCAGTACCATTATGGCGATGCCGTCGATACCGCTGAAAAGGTGTTTTTTCTTCGGCGCTTTGACGAAATCGTCTTCGTGCTCTGCGCCGCCTTTCTCGCCTAGCGAGTCAGCTTTCGATTGCTCTGAATCGTTCACATCCTCCTGATGGGTTTCATCTTTTTTCTTGGCCGCTCCAAACAGTTTGTGCTTACCGTTGCCGTTGGTATGATTGTCTTTGAGCAGATTTGGCAAGCGAAAAGCGCGTGGCGCTGTTTTCGCCGGCTGTGTCGGGGACAAGTGCGTGTGCGGTGGCTCTTGATAGTATGTGACAGCGGCGGGAATACTTCCTGCCGGCACGAACGCCACATACTTAGTGGCGAGTGCGCGACAACAAGCGCACGGCTCGACCTCCTGATGACGATGGTCACCATTGGCGGTGGCGCCGGTGTCTTGCGGGCTCGCGGTTGCGTAATTTTCAGACATGGCGAACTCCTCCCCGGGCTGGCGGGGCGTCAATACGTCCGAGCGTCTTGCCGGACACTAGGTTGGCAACGAACTAGTAAATTAGGGAAGGCACGTTTTTTGAAAGTGCCGATAACAAGCTAAGCCCACTATAGGCAAAGAGCGATGCCTCTTCGATGGGGTTAACCCTGATCCAGC
The DNA here is from genome assembly GCA_036703195.1 of Planktothrix sp. GTDB lineage: Bacteria > Cyanobacteriota > Vampirovibrionia > Obscuribacterales > Obscuribacteraceae > DATNPN01. The sequence continues at coordinate 378,575 of DATNPN010000037.1, forward strand.
CCCGATATTTGGCGATTTGGCGTGGCAAAGCTGTGTCATACTGAAGATACGTTTCGCAGGTAAGCGCATAATGAGTGTAAGGAAAACCAACAATACCTGGACTAAGACGTGGGTAGTCACGATCGCGGGTTGCTTGTGCTTGGGTCTGCTCTACGGTGGATTGAGGTGCAACAAACAGGCGATTTCCAGATGGTGTGGGGATTTGACTGGGGTGAGCCGGGGCGAAAGTACTCTTTGAGTCAAATCTAGGTATGCGATGACACTGATGCGAGAACTGAAACTTGATTGGCTCAAAGCTTTGATCGTCATCCTGCTCGTAGGTGGTTGCATTTATATGGTGGCGAGAATGTTTTACTTGAACAATCCATTCATCAACACTTTTATCAATAGAATGTTCGGACCGGATCGTAAGATCCACCACGAACCGCACGGAAGTGATATGCCGCAGAGTTGAGGTTGCAACATCGTGCCGAAGCCAAAGCGAAAGAGCAAAATTGCATGGACCAAGATCAGTGTGGTTACGTGTTCCGTGTGCGTTTGTTTAGGGTTGGGTTACGGCTGGGCAGTTACTCATACAACTCAGATCCAGGGTTGGATCAACAAGACAGCTGGACTCGACCCTACTGGGACATACAGCGAGAGAGACGGCGGACCGTTCAGCATCACATACTGAAAAATTATGCAATGAAACCAAAAGGAAAATGGACGAACGTTTGTCTGGTGACGAGTGCGCTATTCCTCGGCGCTGGCTTTATGTATGGAGATTTGGCTTTCCACATCTTTCCGATCTCGGGCGTTCTCAAAGAGGTGGAAGATCACATTCCACAATGGCAACACTCCGAGCGCGGCGATGACTGGGTCATTCCTGCAGAACAAGACACCGAGTGACAAAAACGCCCGAGATAACCCGGGCGTTTCGTCAATTGATTGCGTACCGATCTTATGTGGATTCTTGGCCGCTCGGGTGCTTGCGTGAGTAGGCAAGGCGCTTGGCGACGACGTTCCAGTCGATGTTCTTGACAAAAGCGTCGAGGTATTTGCCACGGTCGATGCCGTAGTCGACCATGTACGCATGTTCGTACACGTCGAGTGCCAAGATCGGAACGGTGTTTGCCGGCGTCCACATGTTGTGCATGTCGAGACCAAATGTGCTCAAGTGCGCGCCGCGTGTGTTGTAGCCCACGATCACCCAGCCGCGCATGCATTTGCCTGCCGCTTTGACGTAATCGATGAACTTGGCGTGAGAGCCCCACCGCTCGTCGATGGCAGCTTGCAGGTCGCCTGTGGGCTCGCCGCCTTTGCCGCCGAGGTTGCCGAAATACAGCTCGTGGAAAACAACGCCGTTGACGGCATAGCTTTCTTCGACGAGCAGTTCGCGCAGCGGCGAGTACGTGGCATTGGCGTTGGCGAGGTCAGCATCTCTCAATTTGGATGTGATCTCGTTCGCTTTGCCGATATAACCTTTGTACAACTTGATGTGCTGGTCGATCTGGCTGGCGGTAAAACCGTCGAGTTTGCCGGACAATCCGGAAAAGTCTTTGGCTACATAAGGCTCAGACGCTGTTGAGACTGTAGCGGCGCTCACTTGCGGGGCAGCAAGGGCCGGCGCTGCCGCTGTCACCAATCCGCCTGCTGCGAGGGCACCCATGATCAACACGTCGCGACGCGTGACGTAATCCTTTTCACCTACTTCATAGTTGCCGATGAGTTCGTGGTCTTTGGACGTCATGACTCTCTCCTCTTAAAAACTGCCACAGAACGAGCTCATGTACGCTACTTCGCGCGCACAATTGCCAAGGGACTTAATAATAACGACTCTGCTAAAGCCGCCGATACTCATGTGAATACGCGATATCTTTAACGCAGGTCAGCTTAGCATACTTGCGAGATGAGATCCGTACGGAGCGGTCAAGTGCTTTTGCTGGCGAGTGTCGTCCCAACTTCCCTGAGCGGTTAAAAATGACTACGACAAAAACCAACCCAGAAACAGCGAAAGATAACAAGCTCGTTAAGCCGAGCGCCAGCTACAGTCTCACGTTGCGCCTCAAGATTCGCAACGTGCCCGGCATGCTTGGCAAAATCACATCGCGTATCGGTGAAATTGGTGGCGACATCGGCGCAGTTGATATCGCTGGCTTCGAAAAAGACGCCATCATCCGCGATCTGACGGTGAAGGTGCGCGATACCGAACACGGTGACCAGATTGTGCGCGAATTGAAAAAGATTGGCGACATCGAAGTCGTCAACGTTTCCGATCGCACGTTCCTCATGCACCTGGGCGGCAAGATTCGCGTCACCAACAAAGTTCCGCTCACGACACGCGACGATTTGTCGATGGCCTACACACCCGGTGTCGCTCGCGTTTGCATGGCTATTCACGATGAGCCGGAAAACGCCTACAAACTGACGATCAAGCGCAACACTGTTGCAGTCGTTACTGATGGAACCGCCGTCCTCGGCTTGGGCGACATCGGACCGTGCGCCGGACTTCCGGTCATGGAAGGAAAAGCCATGCTGTTCAAAGAGTTCGGCAAAATCGACGCTTTCCCGATTTGCTTAGATACAAAAGATACCGAAGAAATCATCAAAGCGGTCAAATATATTGCCCCCGTATTTGGTGGCATCAACCTGGAAGACATCTCTGCTCCTCGCTGCTTCGAGATCGAAGACAGACTGAAGAAAGAGCTTGATATTCCGGTGTTTCATGATGACCAACACGGAACAGCCGTTGTCGTCCTGGCGGCGTTGATCAACGCTCTCAAGATCGTCAAAAAACAGATGAAGGATCTGAAAGTGATCGTCAGTGGCGTTGGCGCAGCCGGCGTTGCCTGCTCGAAGATCTTGATGAATGCCGGCGTTAAGAACATCATCGGTTTTGACCGCGCCGGTGCGATCTATAAAGGCCGCAAAGAGAACATGAACTTCATGAAAGAGTGGTTCGCGGACAACACCAACCCGAGCGGCTACAAAGGCGCAATGAGCGGCGGCTTGGAAGGTGCTGATCTCTTCCTCGGACTTTCCGGACCGGGAACCGTCGAGGCGAGCGCCCTGAAAAAGATGGCGCGCGACCCGATCGTGTTCGCCATGGCCAATCCGATTCCGGAAATCATGCCGGAAGAAGCGGCGGAGTTCGTGCGCATAATGGCGACCGGACGCTCAGACTATCCGAACCAGATCAATAATGTGTTGTGCTTCCCCGGAATCTTCCGTGGAGCGCTGGATTGCCAGGCAACCGACATCAATGAAGAGATGAAACTGGCTGCCGCCTACGCCATCGCTGACGTCGTTGCGGACAGCGAACTGAACGAGGATTACATCATCCCCGGTGTGTTCAACCCGAAAGTCGTCGAAAAGGTGGCTCCTGCCGTCGTCGCCGCTGCCGTCAAAACCGGCGTCGCGCGCCGCACAAAATCACTGCACTCGGAAGAAGCTGGCACATACGACTTCTAAAATGACTGCGGTGGTTTGCGCCGCATCTTTGAAATGCTGCAACGTCTCGATTTTGCATCGGGACGTTGTGCTTTAACATCCGTTGGGGGAGTATTCATTTCCTTCGCCTAGACCCACGCACCAATATGGTGCATTGACAATGACGAAGCGTAAGTCTGTAAACGCTGTCTACGGGTGCGTTGCGAGCTACCATGCCTGAACATGAAAATGCACCGTTTCGGTACGTGGATATAGGGCCGTCTTCTAGGACTCTTTCCATTAATCGCAATCGGGAGCCTGAAAAATCGACCGCGGCAAAACACTGCACCGCTCGGCGAGCGTGCGATCCGCTCCCAATCACGCGTAGTTACACGAGTTTGTAACACACTGAGTTCGCCTCGAAGTTAAGCTGTGCAGCACGTTAGTTGGCTGCCCTTTATTACTACGGTCCTTTCTTCCAGATGGAGGAACCTTTACCATGGCGACTTTAGAAAATGCCCAAAAATTCGTTCCGGAGTTCATTCCGTATGCCAATATCCAACCGGAATTCGAGCTGCTGCCGGTTGCGAGAGCAGATGCCTACTTGCCCCTCCAAAAAGAACCGGATTTCCTTGATTTCGGCAACCCGTACGAGACGGCACAGGTCGAGAAGCCAGCCGCTCCTGGCACCGCCGGTAAGGGATCAAGCGAAAAGAGTAAACCACCCGCCGCCGGACCAGATGGTACGGGAAAATCAGGAGAAACTGAAGCAGGCAACAGTACGCCACCCGAAGCCGTACAAAAAACCGCTTCAGGCAAAGTTGCGCCCGGCGGTTTAGTCCACGTTAGCGATGGACCCAATGAAACAAAGCCACTGCCTGCTAAGCACGAATCCGTGAGCAAGTCTGACAAACCCGCTGCTCCGCCCAAAGCCGCGACCAAGTCGGACGCGCCTGCTGATCACCCTAAAGCCAGCGTTGCAACCGATCAGACAAAACCGCAAACTGACACGCCACTCGAGAGCGGAGATAAGGCTACACACAATGTGAAGGCATAGCTCAGGGATTCAAAGGCTGCCAGAGCCAGAGTTACTTGGCCATGCCCGCGGTCTGCATAATCTGGTCGATCTCTGCCTTGCGCGCCGGGTCGTTATTGCAAGCCAAAGCTTTCTCGAAAGCCTGCTTCGCCTCTGGTAGCTTTTGCAATTCAAGCAGCCCGCGTCCGAGGTTTTCCCAATACTTCGCCTCGTTCGGATTGAGGCTGATCGCTTTTTGCACGTACTGCACCCCGCCTTGAATATCGTCGCGCTTGTAGCAGCACATCGCTGCCAGGTTGAAATAGTCAGCCTGGGTGGGATCTTTTGCGATTGCCTGCTCGGCCAGTGTCAGCCCTTGTGCTGCGTTGCCCGACAGGTAAGCCGTCTTGCCCTGCTGGTAGCTCGAAGCCGCCTCGGCGCTGGCAGCACCGCCGCCGCCATTATGCGTGACCACCTGGTGAATCGCCCACACAGCGATGATCAAGACAATCACTATGCCGATGATATGTTGAAGTCGCAGCATGAATTCACCGTCCCTAAGCGCCAATCGCTCCAATTCTACTCCGATTTGCCTATTTATCCAGGTTTCAGTGCTCCGGATAACAAACTTCGCCCTTGGGGCATATATAGGTAGCGAGAGTTAGTAGCAGTGCATTATTAGGTACGGTACCGGAGGACGGGAGCAATGCCAAACGTCGAAGAAGCCCGCAAACGAAGAGAGGCTGAGGCTTACAAGAGAGACGAAGTGCAGCGCGCCGAGCGCAAACGCATCGCCGACAAAGAGCGCGAACGCGAAAACAAGGAGCACGAAAAGCGTCGCATTACCGATGCAGCGTCCCACAAACAGGAAGAAAAACGTCTCGCTGAAATCGCTGAAGGCGAGATGAAATCGCTGCAAGCCCGAGCCGAAATGGGCGATCAAAAAGCCATTCGTGAGCTGGAAGAGAGAAAGAAAGGCGCCGGTGGACCGCGTCCTTACACAGGTTCCATCGACTAGCCAGACTTACGCGTCTAGCGGTTCTGCCGTCAGGCAACCGTGTGCTCTAGTCAAACGTCCAGCTTTTGCAGATTTTGCTATCGACAGCGCGGCTACCGAAGGCGGCTGTTCCAGGGAAGCGCGCCGCCCGCGGGGGCTTATGCAGCAAGCTGCCCAGCTCCAGCGACGGAGCGCCTAAACTACCGAAGGCTGCTATGCCAGCGAAGCGAAGCGCGCCGAGTGAGGCGTGCTGAGCGTAGCGCTTTCATAGCGGAGGAGCGAGGGGTACCAGCGACGGAGCGACTTAGTGAGAAGTGGCGCTGTTGACTGCTTTAATCTCTTGCTGGCGGATGGCCGCCAGTTTGCCTTCCAGCCTCTCAGCCTCGGAAGTGCGGTTGGTCGCGCGCATCAGAGCATCGTAATCTTGCAGCAAGTCGACGAGAATATCGGTGGCGTTGTATTTCTCGAGAACAGGCAGCGCTTCCTTATATACAGCTTCTGCTTCGGAATATTTCGCTTCTATGCATAGCGTGTCGCCGAGTTCTGACTGGACGTGCGCACGCATCAACTTATTATCGTCGTGATTAGAATCCAGCGTCTTCAGTGCATCTCGGTATGCCGCTTCCGCAAGTTTATATTTACCGTCGGCACGATAACAATCGGCGAGATTCATCTGCTCTTTTACCAGCTTTTCGCTGACTGCGATTTTCTCCGCCGTCATGCGCTTTAGCTCGGAGTTGTAGCTGTCGATCGCCTTTTTGAACAACGGCACCGCATCAGCGTAATGCCCGTGCAAGTATTTGGTGTCGGCGAGATTTTGGTAGCTGGTGCGCAAGACGTCGTCCGTCGAATGCAGCTTGTCGGCGCGCTCCAGCGCGGCGCGATAGAATGTCTCCGCTTCTGTTAGATTGCCGTCCTTCTTCGCATTATTGCCCTCGTCAGTATACCGTTGCCAGAGCACGTCATTAGCGGCGTAAGACGCGGAGCCGTACGCCAACGACATCACAACAAAACTGAGAATGGCTCGCTTCATTTTGCGGTTTCACCCTTATCGTCCGGATCGATCTCGTTCGGCTTCTTTTGCCGCTGACGATGGCGATTCAATACTTCGGAGAAGAACAACGCCATGACCAATACTGCAGCAGCAAGACAGAGGAAGTAGAGAGTTTGCCCAACCAGCGCTGCCGCAATCAAACCGAGAAGCGCAGAGACGCCGTAGATCAGATACGCCACTTTCTTCTGCGAAAGACCGGTGCGCAGGAGACGATGGTGGATGTGCCCGGCATCAGGCTCGAAAGGCGATTTGCCTTTGGCGACGCGACGAACGATTGCCCATGACGTGTCGAGAATCGGGAAAAACAGGATAAGAAGAACGAGAAGGAAGGTGGGCACAATCACGGTTCCGGCTGGCACGACTTTGATCACGCCCATAACCGAAATTGAGCCCAAGATGAAACCGACGAGATAGGCGCCTGAGTCACCAAGGAAGATGCGAGCAGGGTTGAAGTTCCAACGCAAGAATCCGAGCAGGGCTCCTGCCAGGACAGCCGCTGCCAGGGCCGCATATGGACGATCAATGCCATCAGCGAGAGCAACGCTCCAAATTGTCAGTGCGGATATAAGTGACACGCCTGCCGCCAGTCCATCCATGCCGTCGATCAAATTGACGGCGTTGGCGATGCCGACCAGCCAGATAACAGTGATGACGGAGCTTAACGGACCAAGCTGGAAGATGCCGTCTTTCGGCAGATCGAGGTGGAAGAACGATCCGAGGTGCATGAGCTGCGGCATCAATGTGGCAGGAATGGAGATGTGCTTGATACGTACTCCTAGCGAGTAAGCGACGCAGCCTGCCACGATCTGAACGAGCAACTTAGCTTTGGCGGGCAGTGATTCCAGATCGTCGAGCAGTCCGAGCACGAAAATCAGTGTGCCACCGACTGCGATACCGGCCAATCCGCCTTCGGAGCCGCGAGCCTCCTGGGGAAACCTGCCGCAGATGGCGACAAGCCCTACGACGGTGGCGATGACGCTGATGTAAATGGCGACGCCACCCAATCGAGGAACCGCCACTTTGTGAATGCGCCGTTCTTCGCCTGGTTTGTCAACCAGCCCGAGCCGCAGCGCGCGTGCGCGAATCTCCGGCGTCAGCCACCAGCTGATCGACATGGCGATGAGAAAGCCGGGACCCTGCATATAGTCGAATCCCTGGGGCCAGTGCGACCACGCCACTGCCCATCCCAGTCCGCCGATGAGCAGAAGCGCCTGGAAGACGCGCACCGCCGTCGTCGATGTTTTCGACAGATCGATGGGCTGGTCTTGTTCAGGAGCCTGGCTCACTGCTGCCGGCCCTTCTGGGTCGGCGGGAGCGGCATCAGGGGCTGGTTGTGGGAGATGCTTCTCAGGTTCGCTTTTGAGGGTGACATTTGCATCATCGGGATCGGCGAGCTGTGACGAGGTTTGCTGATCGCGTTTGGACGATAAGCTCGAGTCGATTGGGTCTGGGGACTGCGGCGAGTTCACCTGCTTATCGCCTTTGAGTGGAGTCAGCATCTCACGTTTGGGCTAATGGGCACCAACGAGACGGTCCTTATACAGAGGATGTTGCTTGCACAACTCTGCCACTGTCTTCAGCGTTTGTTGGTGTATTTTTTCGTCTTCTGGATTTTTCAATTTGTCGACGATGCATTCAGCGATGCGCTTCATGTCGGCTTCCTTCATGCCGCGCGTCGTAACTGCTGGGGTTCCTAATCTGATGCCGCTGGTAACCATCGGCTTCTCGGGGTCGTTGGGGATTGTGTTTTTGTTGGTCGTAATCTTGACGGTGTCGAGAAGCGCGGACGCTTTTTTGCCGGTCATCTTGATGGGGCGCAGATCAGCCGTCATCAGGTGATTATCCGTGCCACCGGAGACGATATCGAGTCCGTGCGACATCAAACCTTCTGCCAGAGCCTTCGCGTTGGCGACGATCTGTTTTTGATACTCGCGAAACTCCGGTTGAAGCGCTTCTTGAAACGCGACAGCTTTAGCGGCGATGACATGCATGAGCGGTCCGCCCTGGATGCCCGGGAAGACTGCTTTGTCTATCGGCGCGGCAAACTCTTCCTGACACATGACGACGCCGGCGCGCGGTCCGCGCAAGGTTTTGTGAGTTGTCGTGGTGACAAAATGGGCGTGGGGGAAGGCATTGGGATGAATACCCGCGACGATCAAGCCGGCGATGTGCGCCACGTCTGCCATGAGCAAGGCGCCTACGCTGTCGGCTATCTCGCGAAACTTGGCGAAATCGATAACGCGCGAATAGTTGCTCGCACCGCAGATGATGAGCTTCGGTTTGTGCTCTTTGGCTTGCTTCGCCACTTCGTCGTAATCGATTCGTCCCGTTTCGATATTAACGCCGTAGAAATGAGATTGAAACCATTTGCCGGACATGCTCACCGGCCATCCGTGCGTCAGGTGACCGCCGTGGTCGAGCGCCATGCCCAGGATCGAATCTCCTGGAGTGAGCATGGCGAAAAGGACTGCCATGTTGGCTTGGGCGCCGGAGTGCGGCTGAACGTTGGCGTGCGGGGCGTTGAACAACTTCTTGACGCGTTCGATTGCCAAGCGTTCGATGACGTCCATATGCTCGTTGCCGCCGTAGTAGCGTTTGCCGGGAAGCCCTTCGGCGTACTTGTTAGTACAGACCGAACCTTGCGCTTCCAGCACTGCCTCGCTGACGAAGTTTTCACTGGCGATGAGCTCGATGCCGGTCTGCTGCCGTTCAAGCTCGAGTTTGAGCTGTTCGTAAATCTCCGGATCTGTATCCTTAAGACTGGCCACGAGCGCACCTCCAATGCCGATTCGCGCGGTACTAAGCTAATTTTAGCGGGTTGAAGATGCTGTTTCCAGACATCTTAAGTACTCCACAGAAAAGGAGCTTCCGTTATCCAGGGAGCCAGGATGCTGAATTGGAGAGGGAGTTCAGCGTGTGCTACCGGCGCGCACTCGCCTTAGTTTTGTCCTACATTGAGGCGATCAGGTCAAGAGACTTCATTCTGCGCCCGGCTCGATGCTCGATATATCCCTGCACTATGCGTCTGGCCGCCTGGTTGGCACGTATCATATTTTGACCGGGTTCTGATGTCTGCTCCGGTGTTAATCGTTGACCCGCGAGAATGAGCCGTTTCCACACGAGTGGCGTCACGTGTGTGCGTCCGCTGCCCTGCATAGCGTCCGAATCAGAGTGACGCCCTTCCCTTACATACTGCCGGCGGCTGTTGAAGCACCGGTCGCAGACTATGCCGCCGAGGTCGTAATGGAAGGCGGCCAGCAGATATTCGGTGAGCGGCGTGCGGCATACCACGCAGTAATCGATTTCCGGTTTGTAACCAAGAGTCTGCAACAAGTGCAGTTCAAACTCCAGACAAAGCATCGAGGCTTCGCCGCGTTTTTCCGCTTGCAAGCGCAGGCTGTCAGTAAAAAACTGCAAGTACGAGTCGCTTTCGTCTGCCAGCCCCTGCCCGAAGTGTTGTGTCAATTCGGCGTAGTACAGGCAGTACGACAGGCGCACGAGATCCTGACGCAAAGCGGGAAACGTTTGCACCGATTCGGCTTGCGTGATTATGTCGAGGGATTTTCCCGTGGCGAGCAGCAGTTTGTTGACGTTGAGAACATCCGAGCGCCCGGAGATTTTTGCTCCCGGCTTGCGCGCTCCTTTAGCGACGGCGCGCACCAAGCCACGTTCGGCGGAGAAAAGAGTGAGAATCTTGTCGGATTCTCCGAGATTGAAACTGCCGATGGTGATGGCGGTGAGAGTATATGTAGGCATGATTTGCAGCCAGAACTAACCACATGATAGCGCTTGCGGCGCTGTTTGAGTCGCTCAGCCTGGCATCACGTTCTTCCCTGCGATACTTCTGCAGAATGCACTCCCCTGACTGTTTCGAATTGTTTTCTTTTGTACGTGTTTTCCCCCCTCACTTCATCGCATGAGGGTTGTCTCATTTGCTTTTTGCCTCTACTGTTGTGACATCGCCATCGACAGGCGATTTCGATTCACCTGGAAGCCGTTGTCGAATCCAGCAAGTGGTCCCCGAGAGGGACCGTGTCACCGCGTGCAGTATCACCATTATGCACAAATAATCAACTGAAGACTTTCCCCGAACGACCGACTGGACCGCAGCAGCCCTCCAACTGCTGCGGTATCTTTTTGGGGCTTTTTTCCCGGATGTAATTCGTGTAATGCCCGTGTCTCTCACATTCGTGTCACATCCCGGACACAAATAAATTCCAATAATATTATTCAACTAGATCCCTCGAGACCACTCACATGCAAAACACGAAGCGCATTGTCGGCATTCAGCCGTCGATCTTCGGGGACCCGTCCAACCCTCAGTGGAGAGTTCATTTAGTGTTGAAATCACTGCTAATGCCGAATGCAAGAGGTGCATTAATCGGCGCTGCCATCGGAGCCGGAATCGCGATGGGTATCGGTGTTGTAGGCGTGATCGCTGCTGACCTGATGGACGAAATGTGTTTCTTCCAGCACGGCAAAGCGGTGGCGCAGGCGCCGGCACCTCCTCTGCGCTAGAACTGTTCATCCTCTTCGTTTACACTCTCGACCGTGCGACCGCGTTTGCAGTCGTATCACCGGCATTGCTCGCCTGGCATTCCCGCGTCATTGTCACGATCAAAAACGCCTGAATTCGATTGCACAGCGATCACTTAGGCGCCTCAGCGAGTTGATTGCTGGCAGCAATCAAAAACGCCCGATTTTGATTGCACACAGCAATCAGTTAGGCAGTTTGGCATGTTGATTGCTGGCAGCAATCAAAAACGCTCGATTTTGATTGCACACAGCAATCAGTTAGGCAGTTTTGGCATGTTGATTGCTGGCAGCAATCAGAAACGACCGATTTTGATTGCACACAGCAATCAGTTAGGCAGTTTTGGCATGTTGATTGCTGGCAGCAATCAGAAATGCTTGATTTTGACTGCACACAGCAATCAGTTAGGCAGTTTTGGCATGTTGATTGCTGGCAGCAATCAGAAACGACCGATTCTGATTGCACACAGCAATCATTGCAATTCGTTCCCAACGGCGAAGTACGCCTGCGTTGCCGCGAAACTTTCGTGGTACATGATAGTGACGGCCCAGAGGCGTAGCGATGACCGATAACTCGGCGAAAAACGGCACAAATACAGGCGATGCGAAAAAACATGTCTTGCGCTTAGTTGCTTTCTTTATTGCCTGTCTGGTAGTAGGTGGCATCGTTTTATTCCTGCTTTTCGCGCCGGCGATCAATCCTTCTTTTATCAATGAAGTGTTGTTCTATCCTGAGCATGACAATACGATCTCCGACGATTGGCTCAGTGACGACGATGAGCAATTTCCGAAAGAGTTGAACGACGCTTTCCACCGCATGCGTCGGTCCTTGAACAAAACGGACTTCGCCGAACTGCAGGTGCCGCAGCCGGAAGATGTATCTTTCAAGGCGAGCGACGGAACAGAGTTGCACGGCTGGTATTTCAAGACGACGAATGATCGCGGCACGGTCTTGCTCAACTGGAACGGCATCTGCGACATGCGTCTGCCCGTGCTGCTCGGCTACATCAAAGTGTTTGAAAAAGCGGGCTTATCAGTGTTCGCTTATGATTTCCGAGGATTCGGCAAGAGCGGTGGAACCCCGGCGACGTTGGGCACATTCGAAGACGATGGTGTGGCCGCTTACGATTACCTGCTCAATGATCGAAAAATTCCTGCTGATCACATTGTGCTGATGGGGTCCCAATTGGGCGCGCATTTAGCACTGGTGCAAAACGCGCATAAAACCTGTAAGGCGATAATTTTGGAAACGCCGTGGACCAATTTGAAAAAATTCATCGACGAGATTCCCGCAGCCCAAGCGATGAGTATCGTGCCCGAGCCGTTTTATCCGAAAGGCGCCTTTGATAATACTCAGTACGTCAAAGGTCAGCATCCGCCTCTGCTTTTTGTCCTGACGTCAGATCTTCCCGATCATGGCGGCAATCTTCTTCAAGCCGCGTCCGACCCGAAGCAGTCGGTGAGGCTGCGATCGGCGCCGAAGAATTACATCCCCTTGTTACGACATGTCGGATCGCAATATACGAAGTCTGTCAACGAGCTGTTGAAGTGATATCACCGCGCCCGTCCCAGCGGGCGCCTGCAAGGCGCCTAGCACGGCGGAGGATCAGAACCCGCACCGTGTGTCATTCTAGAACGAGGTAGCCGAATTCGGTGCAGCCAGACGGTTGGCGCTCCGCAGAAGGGAACGGGCGCCTTGTAAGCGCCCGTTGGTGAGGTTTGCTGGTTTGCCTGCCTACTTCTTAGCGGCCTTCGTGCGCACAAGCGACGGCCAGTCGACGTGAATGAAGCCGGCGTCCGGCTTGTCGACGCGCTCGAAGGTGTGGGCGCCGAAGAAATCGCGCTGCGCTTGCGTCAGGTTTTGCGGCAGGTTGGCAGAGCGATAGCTGTCGTAATATGCCAGGCTGGCACTCAGCGCCGGCACCGCGATACCGAGATTGGTGGCGGTCGAGACGGCGAATCTCCAGTTGTCCTGAGCGTCGTTGAGCCAGGCGCTGAACTCTGCGTCTACGAGCAGGTTGGGCAGTTTAGCATCGCGCTTGAACGCCGCTCTGATCTGTTCTAACAGTTTGGCGCGGATGATGCAGCCACCCTTCCAGATGCGAGCGCATTCGCCCAGGTCGATGCCCCACTTGTACTCGTCCGAGCCGGCTTTGATCAATGCCATGCCTTGCGCGTAGCTGCAGCACTTGCTGGCGTACAGAGCATCGTGCAACGCTTGCAGAAGCTTTTTCTTGTCCGCGGCGTTGGCCGATTCGTTTTTCGGTCCGTGCAGTTTCTTGCTGGCGGCAACGCGTTGATCTTTCAGAGCTGAAAGCAAGCGTGCTGTCAATGCGGCGTCGATTGTGGGAATGGCGATACCCAGGTCGAGCGCGATTTCACCTGTCCATTTGCCCGTTCCTTTCTGACCGGCTTTGTCGACGATGAGATCGACGAGCGGCTTGTTGGTCTCAGGATCGATGACGGACAATATCTTGGCCGTGATTTCGATGAGGAACGAATCGAGGATACCAGTGTTCCACTGTTCGAAGGTCTCAGCGCATTCGGAGGCGCTCATGCCCAAACCGCGACGCATGACGTCGTAGATTTCAGCGATCAGCTGCATGTCACCGTATTCGATACCGTTGTGCACCATCTTGACGAAATGTCCGGCGCCGTTCGGTCCCAGGTAGGTTACGCACGGGCCGTCGTTGACTTTGGCTGCAATCGCTTCCCAAACCGGACGAATCTGTTCGTACGCTCCTTTGTCGCCGCCAGGCATCAAAGACGGTCCCCAGAGGGCTCCTTCTTCTCCGCCGGAAACGCCTGAGCCGATCAAGAAAAATCCTTCTTCCTTCAGCTCTTTCTCTCTTTTGATAGTGTCTGTGAAATGCGAGTTGCCACCATCGATGATGATGTCGCCTTTCTGAAGAAACGGTTTTAAATTAGCGATCGTCTGGTCGACTGCCGAGCCTGCCTTGACGAGAAGGACGATTTTGCGCGGTGTTTCCAGACTTTCTGCGAAGCTCTTATCGTCGTGGCAGCCAATCACCTGTTTGCCTTGTCCGCGATCTCTGACGAAATCGTCGACCTTAGAGACTGTGCGGTTGTAGACCGCTATCGGATAGCCGTTGCGCTCGATGTTGAGTGCCAGGTTTTCGCCCATGACACCGAGTCCGATCAGCCCGATCTTTGCTTTAGCCATTTCAGTTAACCTCCACTCAAGCTTGCCGCGGCAGCTCGATCCATGTACCACTCTAACTTTCCGTTATCCGGCTGCACGAACTGCGCCGGATATTTCTTTGTCTGCGAATGAAAAATGTCGTCGATGATTGCAGCCTTGGATGAGCCGCTGACGAGAAACGCGATGTTGCGCGCATGATTGATTGCGGGAAACGTCAGGGTCATGCGCCACGCTTGCATCTTGGGACTGAAGTTGGCGACGAAAATCCGCTGTTTCTGTCCCAGTGCGGCGCTATCGGGAAACAGCGATGCCGTGTGACCGTCCGGCCCGAGACCGAGCAAAACCAGATCGAAAACCGGAAAGTCGGAGTGCACGCCGAACGCTCTGCGGATGCTCTCTTCGTAGTGCTTCGCTGCTTGCTCGGGATCTTTGTCTTGACCTTCCGTGGCGAAGACATTAGATGGCGGGATGTTGACTTTGGACAGCCAGGCGGCTTTCGCCATACCGAAGTTGCTGTCCGGATGATTGTGCGGTACGCAGCGCTCGTCGCCGAGAAATACCAGCACTTTCTCCCAGTTGATGCGCCCGCTGTATTCGGGAGTGGCGAGGAGCTCGTAGAGCGCCTTCGGCGTGGTGCCGCCGGAAAGCGCTATCGTGAATTGATTGCGAGCATTAATCGCCTCTTTCGCCAGCACGCAGATGCGTTCGGCGAGCTCGTGCACAAGCCCGTTTGCATCATCGCTGATGTTGACTCGACTTTCTTTCAGCTCCAGTACTGTCATGCTTATCTCCGCTGTGAATTGCCACCATCTTTGGTGAGCAAAGTGAGGATCTCTACAGTGGATGCCACGGAACGTTTGAACACGGGTTCATCACCCAAATTCTCCAGCTCCTTATCGATCAGCTGCCTTTCCGGCGCTTCATCCAATTCGAAAAGCGTGGCGCCCTGTGCTTTTTGCGAACTGATTCCGCGCAGGCACGTGACTCCGATGCCAGGATTGCCTGGCTGCTGTGACGCGACGATCGTCACGTCTTCGGGTTTATTCGAGTGGATTTGAATACTGCCGATGTCGCCCACTGCGGCTTCATCAGTCGCCACTGCGATGAGATTGACTGCCACTTTGTTGCCGCGCGCATCGAATGCCAGTTCAACCCTGCCTTTCTCTCCCACCTTTGCCGACTGGGGGCGCCAGCCGAGAGCGGAAGCGAGCCATCCGATAATTAACAGAGCTTGATTCGTCAGTCCGACAGGCGACGCCGCGTCGTTGGCATAACCATAACGGATGTCGAGCGACGAGATGCCGGGCAAGTATTCGGGAGAGAGTTGACCCTGCCGTTTTTCGAACGCCAGCGCCACTGCTTCACGCCACGGCGCCGAGCGTCGCCAATTGAGGTCTGAACAGCTTACCGCCGGTTCGCCCGACCGAGCATTGCTCTCGTTCATGATTTTTAGTAGATCGCAGAAAAATTGCAGCGCACCGGAATCGATACCACTGTCGACGATGAAACGATCGACAGAGGAAAGAAACGGTTTTGCCTTATCGAACGAGAACTCTTCAGCGTTCCACCACATGAACACGGGCAGGTCGGCGAGAATCATCGGCATCACTGCGCTGGCGAGCTCCTTGGTCGAAACTGATTCACCGCGCACGGTGATCTGCTCGCAGCAAATCTGCTTCTGCGTTTTCTCATCCGTTCTATGGCAACGGGCGGAGACCCATGCTTCCAGAGCCCGAGGCGCGCTCTCTCTGCAGATGGCGAGAATGGCGCGGCAGGGATGGCGAAGGATGATGTCGCCCAAAAGGTCGGTGGCCGACTTCTCCGCTTCTCGGTGATCGGTGTACATGATCAGGTTCATCACGCAGACGCGCGTCACCGGGCCTTGTGCGCGCTCTTTATCAGAACGTGCAGCCGACTCCCACAGGGACTTCAACTCGCTCTCGATCCGTTTGATGTCGACTTGTGCCAACTTGCCCGAGAGAAACTCTTCAGTAGTGGCTTGCGAGTCGCGTTGGCGCGATTTTGTCGATGCACCGGTGGTCATAGGCGCCTCCACGAAAATCCGGCAGAGCCGATCAGTTTGTCGCTTGCTTCCGGACCCCACGAACCAGCAGCGTAGTTGGCAAACTTAGGCGGATTCTTCTTATTCGCCTCGCTCCAGGAAGTCATAATCGGATCGACGAACTGCCAGGCTACGTCGACCTGGTCCGTTCTCGTGAACAGAGAGGGATCGCCGAGCATGCAGTCGTGAATCAAACGCTCGTACGCTGATGGGCTGCGCACGCCGAAGGCGGCGCCGTATTTGAAGTCCATATTGAGATAACGAATCGTGTTGGTCTGACCGGGTTGCTTGGTGGCAAACTTGAGCGAAATCCCCTCGTCAGGTTGAACCTGAATGACGAGCACGTTCGGGTTGATGCCTTCCGAGCCGATGCCCGGCAGATCGGCAAACAGTTTGTGGGCCGGGCGCGAGAATTGAATGGCAATTTCGGTTATCGATTTCGCCAGGCGCTTGCCCGAGCGCACGAAAAACGGCACACCAGACCAACGCCAGTTATCGATGAACAGTTTGGTGGCAACGAACGTCTCGGTGTTGGACTGCGGCGAAACGCGGCTCTCCTGGCGGTATCCGGGCACGTCTTGCCCGAGGATATAACCAGGTCCGTACTGACCGCGGACGACAAAATCGTCGACATGCTCTTGCTCGATCGGGCGCAAGCACTTGAGCAGTTTTGCTTTCTCGTCGCGTGTCGCCTCCGCGCCCATCGAGATGGGTGGTTCCATGCCAACCAACGCCACCAGCTGCAGCAGGTGGTTTTGAAACATATCGCGCAGAGCGCCCGCTTCTTCATAATAAGGACCGCGATCTTCCACGCCCAACGTCTCGGCGTTGGTGATTTGCACATGGTCGATATATTTATAGTTCCACAACGGCTCGAAGATGCCATTCGCGAAGCGCAAAACCATGATGTTTTGCACTGTCTCTTTGCCGAGATAGTGGTCGATACGATAAACCTGATGTTCGTTGAACACTTCGTGAATTTCGAAATCGAGCTCTTCTGAAGAGTTCAAATCATGCCCGAACGGCTTTTCGACGATAATGCGCGGCCACGGTGATTCGTTGGCCCGACATTTTTTCGTCAGTCCCGACGCCGCCAGATTTTTGACGATAGTCGTGTAGAGTGATGGTGCGGTCGAAAGATAGAAGATGTTGTTGCCCTGCGTGCCGTGCTTCTCTTTCAGCTCGTCGAGCTTGCCCTTCAAGTTGTCCATGTCTTCTTTTTTGCTGACATCGGCGGGCAAATAGTAGAGAGTTTTCGCAAAGCGGTCCCACGTGTCTTGCTCGAACTTCAGGTCCGGTGCGAACTTCTTAAGTGAATCGCACATGAAGTCGCGAAATTTGTCGTCAGACATCTCCGTGCGCGACAAGCCGACAATGGCGAAATCTTTCGCCAGCAGATCCTGCAGGTAGAGTGCATAGAGCGCGGGCAGAAGCTTGCGCTTGGTCAAATCGCCGTGGGCACCGAATATCACCATCGCGAATGGATCAGCTCGGCGATCGTCATGCATGCCTTCCAATAACGGGTTGTCCTGAACTTTGTCCTGTGTTGCTACGCTCTGGCTCATCTTCAGACCTCTGTAAGAACGCGTCCGCTTGCAGTGCGGATCACGGTCCCGGGTTAACGGCTACTCAGATTACTATGTTTTGGCAGATTAAACATTTCCAAGTGGTCGCGAAATGGCTTTCAACACAGCAATATTTACGATCAGTGCCTAAGAAGCAAGGCGCTCCCGCGCCGCATCAAAAGTGATTGGTCACCGGTCAAGTCGATCAGCAATCGTGTGCGACGAAGAGTCGATCGCCGTATTTACTGCATTTTGAGTTTGTCTTTCAAGAACTTCAATGTCAGGGGGAAGTTTGCCTTTAGATCGGTCGCTTGCGTATCGCTCTTCCCTAGCAGCGCTCCGATTAGTTCTCCACAACACTCTTGCTGTCCAGCCTCGGACTTTTGCATGTAATATCTCAACTCGTTCGCTGCTTCCGGCGCATTGCGTGTGACATTACCGCAGTCGAGCAGATACACGTGCTGATACTCGCCAGTTTCTGAGACGTTGTCCAGACACCAATCCAGGGCGTGACCGCACTCGTGGTCGAACGTGTTGATCACTTGCACTATCGGAATGGCTGGTCGCAATGTTTCATCGCTTTCGCTGATCGCATGTTCGGCAAGAAAAATGCCGTCGCCGCAAAACATTCCCGGACAGCTTTTATACGTAGCGCCTTCATAGCCCCGGCCTTCCTCGTTAGCCAGATCCGGGCGAGCGTCGATCATGCTCGTCGAAATGTGCACTTTGATTTTTCGCTCGTGCAACAGCTTGCCGACATCGTGCGGCATCGAACTGAGCTTCGATTTCATCGCCGCAGTCAACTCGTCCGATACAGGCGGACGATCTTTTTGCGGGCGCACTATAACGAGCAGGTCTCTGCAATCGATGGGCTCCTTGCTCTCTTCTTTAGCGACCTTCTCCGGAGCGGAAGGCGATACGTCTGCAACTTGTTTTTTCTCCGACTGTTTTTGCTCTTTCGCAGCTTGAGCGCTGGCGACTCTGTCTAGAAAGTCTTTCGCCATCACGGCTTGAGGCGAGTTCGGATAGTACTGCACTACCATGTTGTAAGTTTGAATAGCGCGCGTCATGTTGCCTAACTGATAAAAGCAGTTGGCGGCATAGAAGTATGTGCCCGCGTTTTTCGGCTCTGTTGATGCGGCGCGCAAAAACAGATCTAGAGCCGGGCGATACTGTTTTTGGTTGTACAGTTGAACTGCATGATCGAAATCAGCTCCCGCAAATGCTGGCATTTGCAACGCCAACACAACAAACACAGTCGCGGCAATGGTCTTCTTCAACTTCCGCCCTTTAACTCTTCAGTGACGATCTGTCGCACCAGGTTGCCGTCGGCAACACCTTTCAGCTCCGGCATCGCCACTTTCATGACGGCGCCTTGATTGCGAGATTCAGCCGCAATACCGGCGATGATTTTACGCACTGCTTGGCGCACTTCCGCTTCGGACTTCTGTGCCGGCAGGTAGACAGAGAGGATGTCGCGCTCTTGTGCCTCTTTCGCTGCCATCTCCGCGCGCCCGGCTTTGGTAAACTCGGTGATGGAGTCGCCGCGTTGCTTGACCTGTTTTTGCAGGACAGCGAGCTCCTCATCAGGGCTCAACTCCTTGCCGGTTTCCACCCTTTTGTAGGTGAACGCCGAGATTGCCCCTCTTAAGGTGTCGATGCGCACCTGGTCGCGTGCCTTCATCGCTTCTTTCAAGTCGGCGGAGATTTTTTCTTTCAGACTCATTATGGTGGTTCCGTTCTTACTGGACTACATTTTACTGCACCAGGCAGGGTGAGCAGTGCTTTAGAACTAGTCAGTGTAGGGCGCCAGAGTTCGGGCTCGCGCAGGGCCCAGGCGGCAGTTGCAAAACCACGATCCTGCCAGACCGGCTTTTGATGCCGTTTTTAACGTCGAGCTTATGGGCGGCGCAGGAGCGCCGCGCTCGCCACCTGCGCTTTTGTCCGGATAGGTCATGATGAACGCACGGGAAAGCGCCCTGTCCAGTGAGTGACGCTCGTCTCGGGGCGCGCCTTGTCCAGGGTTCTGTCGTGCGGAGTGCGCCTCTCGAGGCGCGCACTGATGTGCGCTTCTATTTCCGAAACGGCGCCCGCGGCTTTGCCCAGACTAATGCGGGATGTTTTGGCGCACTTCGGGAATGGGATCGTCGGACTGTACGTTGACGATGCGGATGCCGCGACCGGAAAGGAAATCG
The DNA here is from genome assembly GCA_036703195.1 of Planktothrix sp. Taxonomy (GTDB): domain Bacteria; phylum Cyanobacteriota; class Vampirovibrionia; order Obscuribacterales; family Obscuribacteraceae; genus DATNPN01. The sequence goes on from DATNPN010000037.1 coordinate 398,567, forward strand.
ATGACGTCTTGTGCACGCTCGCCTAATGGCCAGAGCGGCACTTCCATCTCATAGTAGGGCGCTTTCAAAATGATGCACGACGAGTCCGAGTAGGGGTAGTACTCCGCATATTTGACGTCATCCAGCAGGATCATGAACATCGATTTCTTGTGTTTGAGCTTGTCGAGGACCGTCAAAATTGCTTCTGAATCCGTCAACTCGAACGTGTACTCCTGAAAGGCATCACGAACGAGCGAATAAGACATATAAGTGAGAAACGACGCAAAGGCCAGCGTAGAGGCGAGCAGGACAACGGCCCAGTAATTGTTGTACCAGAACGCGTATGCGGTCACCGCGCTCCAGAGAAAGACGAAGACCCAGCCGGCCGAGATAGCAATTATCAGCGGAAAAAGCCCCACCCGTCTCGTATACGGATTCGAAACGAGCATCAGTTTTGTAGAACCGGGTGTACTAACCATTTATCGTTCGCTCGGCCAGTTCAGCCACTAATTCCAGCATACAGCAAGTGCGTCAAAGTCAAGACGGGCTGCTTGCCTGGAATGACTGGAAATGTGCCGATTAGTTTCCGAAAAGGAGAAGAACGAGGGTAAATGTGATGCCGTTCCACAAACCGTGAGCGATCATCGTGGGCAACGTGCTCCTTGTTCGCTCGACTACAAATGCGAAAACGAGACCAAGGGTGAAAAGCGGCACGAAACCGCCGGGATCGAGATGAATGCCGGCGAAAAGGAGAGCGGTAATGAGCGCGGAAGGGAGAAAGTTGAGGCGCCGGCGCAGTGAGCTGTACAGAAAGCCGCGGAAGAGACTCTCTTCGCAAATCGGCGCCAGCACGCTGACCGTAAAGTAGAAGATAAGGATTGCCAGCACGTTTGACGATCGCGCCGCTTCCATGATTTGCGGAATCACCGGGTTGGATGAGCCCTCGCTGCCCAAACCTTTGAACGCGATCAAAGCCGAAAGAACGACGAGCGGCACTGCAGCAACCCAGGTCATAATTCCGATCCCGATTAACCGCCATGGACCGAGCTTGCCCACGTGCGTGCGGAATTTGAAACCTTCGAAAAACGAGACACCGTTTGGTTTCATCGCGATCAGATAGGCAAAGAGCAATCCCGGCCCGTTAGCCAGGCTGTAAGTGACGAGAATGCCGATAGCGGCTGCTAAAACGCCGTAATCGGCGAGATGAAAGTGCAGGCTGAGAGTTAAATTGAGCAACAGATACGACGTCGTCATCTCCGCCGCCAACCAGGCAAGGAACGAGCCGTAGACCGCCTTTATGCCGTAGGCCGCCGGTGCCGCCACAAGCTGTTTATCTTCGTCGGTCGTCAGTTTGCGCGGCAAAAAGATCAACGTCACCAGCACGATGATGGCGCCCGCCAGTGCCGTCAAAGCCGCGAGCACGAAGAGCCCGGCGAATTTGACGAGCATGGTGTAGTTTTTCCCCTGCTCGTCGTCTGTAAGCGCTTTCAGCTTCGCTTGCTGATTCGTCCGCTGATAAAAGGTTTCCATGGCTGAGTCTTGATACCAGCCGCGGGGAAGCCGCTTGGTCAGCTCCGCTTCCATCTTCGGCACCTTGTGCGGATCTATCGGCTGTTTCGAATACAATGCACCGATATCTTCGGCGATATCTTTCGCGTCAGGCGCATCGGCATTTGCCAACTGCGCAAGCGTTTTGTCGATCGGTCGCTGCATGTAATGCTCGAGGATTACGTAGCGCACGAGGATAGGCAGGCTTTTAGGATTTTTCTCCACCAACGGGGCCAGCAGTTCGTCAGCCTGCTCAGTGAATTGTTTGAGCTCTTTGGCAGTGGAGTTGAACTTTTTCGGACTGGCGCTGGGCATGAGCTTGTCCATCGAGTCGAATGCTGATTTAAAACGCAGCATCAACTCGGCGCGGTCAGCCTGCAAGATAGGCGTGGAGGCGGCCAGCCGGTTTTTGTCGAAGATCAATGAGCCCAGACCGAAGCCGACGTAGATTGTCAACCAGACACAGATAGCGGTCGAGATGTTCGGGCGAAGCGCCTTGTTGGACAGCCACATGGCGCACAAGACGACGAACAGTAACATCCAGACAAAGGCAAATATCGATACCAAGTTAGCTCCACGTCAAAGTCGCTGACAGCCGAGGGCTGACAGGGTCAGTATAGCTGCCTGACAGCCGCAGCGCTTTCAGGGGCGCCGCTAACCGGTCGGCTACATCATGCCGCCGATGTCGCCCGAGAAGAAGCTTTCGCCGTATTCGCCCAGTTCGCCGAAGCCGCTGAATTCGCCGTAATCGCCGAAGCCTTCCAGACCACCGAATTCAGTGCCGGTGTCATGCAGGAAGTCGCTGTCGTTGTCGTCGCCCGTAAAACCCGGGTCTTTCTTGGGAATGCGGTCGGTGTAGTAGCCCCAGGGGAAGCCTTTAGCCAACTGCCTGCGGTACATCCAGTGTGGCGCCTTGATGTAGCCCAGCCCCATCATGACGATGGTGATGAAGATCAGCTCGCAGAAGAGGATATGCGGCCAGTTAAGCCGCCCCGGATGTGCTGCTGCATACTGCAACAGTTGCGCTGGGTGCAACATGTGCATTGGGCTTTTCGCCTCCCGCGTTTCGCCTTTCGTGTTGCCTCGCATGACTGCAAATGTCTTGAGGCAGGCTACGTGCGGCAATCGTACGGCGATTACCGCAACAAGTCAACGATGCGGGTGGGGAATCTACTCACTATCGGTCAGCAATGCTACCTTTTGAGTGCCAACGCTGCTCACGGACATGCGAGGATTCTGGGTGCGTTTGAAAGTATCGATATAGCGACGAAGGGCTTCCCGTATGAGGTCGGAGCGCGTGCGGTGCTCGACCTGTGCAACAAAATCGATTTGTTCAAGTAATCCGGGCGGTAGAGCCACAAGTACTTTCTTAGGCATGTAGATCCTTTGGACTCGAGGAGGTGGGGTGGAAACAGGTAATGCGTAGCAAAATGTAAAAATTTACGAAAGCAATCGGGCCAATAGACGTTCGCAAGTTCACCGTCTATGCTTGGCCCGCGTGGTAATCGCTGCAATACAATCTACACTCAAGCAATGAATTTTAGAAGGGCTCAAATGCCCATAATCGCAGGAAGCTGTTGAAACTAATCTAAAAGCTTTTTTTGAAACACCGAAAATTGGCGCTCGTGGAGAGCTACTGATGATGCGGGTTTTCAGAAGGTCCATCCGAAAAGTCAAACGAGTTCGACCACACCGGCCTTCGACGAGTAGAACCGCTAATCGCTTGAAACACCGATATCATGCCCAATTCGCTTTGATACGAGACTTGAACTTACTATGACTAGTCGTCCAGACTCCATGCCTCGAAAATTGACCGCCAACGTAAAGGCAGGTGGTTGTGCGGCAAAACTTAGCAGCTCCGAGCTGGAGCAGGTTCTGCGCGGTTTGCCCAGTCACAGTTGTGCGGAGCTTCTCACTAGTCTAGAGAATTTTGAAGATGCAGCCGTTTACAAATTGAGAGAAGACCTTGCAATTATTCAAACGATTGATTTCTTTCCGCCTGTAGTAGACGATCCATATCTGTACGGACGAATAGCCGCTACGAATGCGCTGTCTGACGTGTATGCGATGGGTGGTCGTCCGATATTGGCACTGGCTGTACTTTGCTTTCCCACTTGCGATTACCCACTGGATGTCGTGCGGGAGATCCTGCGCGGCGGTGCCGAGCAAGTGGCCGCAGCCGGTGCGGTATTGGCGGGAGGACACTCGATCCAATCGCCGGAGCCTGTATACGGGCTTTCGGTTACGGGGCTGGTGCCCCCTCAAGGAGTGCTCACCAATGGTGGTGCCAAGGCAGGCGATCGCCTCGTTCTTTGCAAACCGATCGGCACAGGCATAGCACTTCTGGCCATGAAAGCGGGACTCTTGTCAAAAACCGCTGAACAAGCGCTGATCGATAGTATGACCACTCTTAGTAAGGACACGTTGCAAACAGCGTTGCCGTTCAAGCCGTCTGCGCTTACTGACGTGACTGGCTTCGGACTGCTCGGACATCTGCACGAGATGGCCAAGGGGAGCGCTCTGGCGATTCGCCTAAACGCTGGCGCCGTGCCGTTTTTGCCAGAGACGCCGAAATTCGCCGAAGAAGGATTTGTGCCGGCCGGTGCTTACGGCAACCGCAAGTCATACGAGCAATTCACTACCTATATAAATGATGTGGATCTGCCGGTGACAGATCTTCTGTTCGATCCGCAGACATCGGGCGGACTGCTGTTTGCGCTTGATAAATCGCGGGCGGACGATCTGGTAAGCGCATTGCACAACGCGGGTGTAGTAGCGCATGCAATTGGCGAGTTCAAAGAAGGAGAGAGCGGTTTGGTTGAGGTTTGTTATGAAAAAAACAGTTGACTTGCGCGGACTCGTGTGTCCAGAACCCGTTCTTCGCGCGAAGAAACTTTTAGATGACGCGACGATCGAGAAGGTCGAGGCGTTTGTCGAAACAGAGATCAACGTCAATAATTTGCAACGGCTCGCCCGCTCGCTGAAATTGCGTTTCTCTTCCTCCATCGACGGTGACTGCTATCGAGTGACGTTGGAGCGTGACAGCACTAATGCGCTCAACGCCGACACGGACCAGAGCAAACCGGACGATACTGCGCAGACAGCAGTTTCACAACCCTCAGACGCGACAGTCGGAACCGTGGTTTTCTTGGGGAAGGACAGGTTTGGCGAAGGAGATCCCGAGTTTAGCCGGCATCTGATCGACCTGTTTTTGCAAACGCTATTGCAAGGAGGCCATAAGCCAAGAGCAATCTTGATGGCCAACACCGGCGTCAAACTGATGGATCCTGATGCGACCACGGTAAAAGTGCTGAACGACTTTCGTGATTCAGGCGTGGAAGTTCTCGCCTGCGGACTGTGTGTCGATTTCTACGGGTTGAAAGGCAAAATCGCCACGGAGCAGATCACAAACATGTTCGCCATCTGCGAGTTCTTGATGGTCGCGGATAAGATCATTCAACCGTAGAGGCGCGCCGCGCTCTTTCGTTTTCGCGACTAATCGGAGCTGAATAGATCTTTTTCGAAGATTTTGAAAAAGACGATCAACAGCGCAAACGCTGCGATGATGAGAATTCCCATCAGAGCGATGGAGCCGAAATGAAGAAGGGTGTTGACGATATGCATGACGAAGGGACCTGGACAACCGGGCAAATACTACCACCAGTAAGATGCAGGCAGAAGACTGAAGTTCCGGCTCTCAGGGAGGTTCTTACGTACCCGAACGCTGATAATTCATTCTAGTCGAAGTAACTCTCGGTGATCTGACCTGGGCGGGGGCATGCTCTCGCGGTGCTAAAAGTTGTCACCGGCCAGGTGACCGCAAGTACCTTTTTGGTACATGCCGTAAACTCAGATGCCATCCGATGTTTGAGTCTTTTTGCCGGCAGTTGTTAGGGAGCAGATTTTGGTCACTAACTCTAGGCGAGAGTTAGGGCAGCCGCGAGTGAGCTTTGAGCAGATCGTCGACGTCGGCAGCATACGGCATGCCGTCTGAGGCGCCGATCTTGGTCGTGACCAGGGCGCCACAGGCATTGGCGAATGTGCCGATCTCGAGGAGCGCCTTGCCGTGCAACCGTTGCAATTCAGAGGCGCTCGGTTTGTCCAGCATGTCGTCAACTTTGTGCAACAGCCCGGCTATATAACCGTCGCCTGCTCCTACCGCCGCGATAGTTTTAACTGCGAATGGTGGACAGTAAACGTGTGTAGTTCTGTTGAGCAAGAAAGATCCGTTGGCACCCAATGTGACAACCATCAGAGAAGGTTCGTACTCTTCGAGCATTCGTTCAGCCGCGCGCAAAAGATCTTGCCGCACCTTCTCATCTTCGCCGACACCGAACTCCCCGGCGGTTTCTTTTAGAAGAGTGTGATACCAGTACGAAAGTTCGTGCAGGTTTACTTTGAGAATGTCACTTGCCTGCATCAGTTTTCTGCCGGCGGGCGCCATCGCATCTTCTTTGTCAGTGGGGAAGCATGCGTCGAACGAAACGACGATGCCCCGCTCCTTCGCCATGTCGACAGCACGCAATATGGCCGACCGGCGCGGTTCGATCATCAAAGAGATGCCCGTGGCGTGAATGATGGATACGCCTTCGAACATGAACGGCTGCAACTCGTCCGCCGCCAATTTGTCTGCGGCATGAGGAATGGGCCAGTTGTAGTAAGAGTAGTCGTCGACGCCCCGATTCCAGTAACAGTAGCATTGCGCCGTCGGATAGCGCTCGTCGACGATGATACTGCTCGAATCGACGCCTTCGTCTTTGAGCGCCTTGAAAAGGTAGTCTCTGTGTATATCGACGCCGACTTTTGCGATCAGGCGAGCTTTGCCGCCCAAGCGCGCCACTCCCACGGTCATGTTGGCACAGTTGCCACCGAGTCCGCGATAAAACAATCCGGCGGTGAGAGGATGATCGCCTTTTTCAGTGGCTATCCAATCGACTACGAGTTCACCAATGCCGGCGATGACCATCCTGCTGCGCTCGAGTCGCTTTTCTAGCCGGAAACGGCGGATTTCTGGCCGTACTTTTTATATACTGCCGGATAAAGGCTGAAAGCCGGTTTGATAGCGGGCAGCAAAGATAGCGCCTTGTTGACCGGACCCTTGGCGCTCATCTGTCCGGTGAGCAGCGCCATCGGCACATTCACTTTGCCCAACCAGAAATCGTGGGCGGTATCAGCTTTCATGAACATCTCGACGGTGGGCTTGAGGGTATTCGCTCCGCCGTGGACGAACATCTCTTTGCCGTCGCTGCAGTCGATTGTGATCAGACCGTTGGGCTCGCGATAATGAAACTGAACAATAAGTTTGGAGGCAAGCAATTTGCCGGCGATCTCAGGTTGTTGCTTGATGGTGTTCCACAGGTCCACCATTATTTTTTGCAGTTCGTCAGAATTATCGTAAGCCGACATCAATAAGCCCTCTCGTATATTCCAATTATATCTTCTACTGAACTTTCCTTGGGGTTGAACATTATTGCAGGATCGGTGCTGGCCAAAAAGGCTAATTCATCAAGCTGAGAATTATTCAGCTTTGGCACACCGAGGTCGCGGAGCTTATTAGGCAAGCCCACCCTATGCGAAAGTTGCTCGATCGCCGATATGAGTGCGCGCGCCGCCTCCTCACTGTTGCTCGAGTTGGAGAAACCGAGATGACGGGCGAGAGAAGCATATCGTTCTGATACCACATCGAGATTGAAGTGCATACCGTGTGGCAGGAAAATCGAGTTCGTCAAGCCGTGGTGCGTGCCGAATTTAGCGCCAGTGGCGTGCGCCAGGGCGTGTACGATGCCCACTCCGGAGTTTGTAAAAGCGACACCGGCCATAGCGGAAGCGACGAGAGTGGCGGCGCGTGCTTCCAAGTCGTCACCATGATTGGTGGCACGAGGCAGATGCTCGAAAAGAAGTTTTAATGAACCGACGCACAAGGCATCAGTGAATATAGAGTTCGAGATTACTGCTGTATATGCTTCGATATCATGAGTGAGCGCATCGAGACCAGTAGCGGCTGTCAGTTTGGCCGGCAAGCTCACCAGCAGTGTCGGGTCGAGAATGGCTACGTCAGGGGCGAGAAAGCGGCTGCCGAAGAGAAGCTTTTTGCCCTCGGCGTTATCTTTCACCATTGCCACCATCGAAACTTCAGAGCCGGTGCCGGCAGTAGTGGGAATGGCGATCAACGGCCCGAGCCGCTCGTCGAGGTTGTTCAGACCCTGATACTCGAGCAGTTCGCCACCGAGCGACATACATATATTTATTACCTTCGCAGTATCGAGAACCGAGCCGCCACCCACTGCCAGTACGCAGTCGCAGCCGGCTTCGCGTGCCATTCTTGCGCCTTTGTTGACGCAATCGACATCGCTGTCTGGTGGCACATCGGAAAAGATCACGTACTCTTTTTCGTCAAAGCCGCTCAGTATGGGCTGCAGAATGCCAGCCTGAAGAAGCACTGCGTCAGTGACGATCAGGGTCTTCTTGGCGCCGCAGTCTTTGACGGAGTCCGCTGCGGTCGCAGCCATGTGCTCACCGAAATTGACTTTGGTCGGGCAGTGGAAAACAAACGGATTCATAAGCGATCTAAGGCTTGGTGTATAAGGATTGTCACATGAAAGCTCAGTTCTAATCATGCACTATAAGCGTCTCAAGTTATCGAAATGGCGATGAGTAAGATAACAAAATCTTCATCGAAAATCGCTTGGGCTGAGGACCGGTCCGTTGGCTTTATTCGCGTCCCGAAGGACATCGTGAGCGCAACTTCCTTGATCTTCAATGCATTTCTCTATAGTATTAGCTCCGTTTTGTTGACATCCGCTAATGTGCGGTTTCTTTGCGCAACACAAAACATTCACGTGACCATGCGAAAGTTGAGCGGATTGCGCCCGCTCACCGGCTGAGCCATGCGACGCCAACCCGGCTGAGATACACTGTCAACCGTAAGCAGCACGACAGAGTCGAAGCATAGAAAGAGGACTGAGAATGACTTTGGGACGCACTAGAAACAGCTCCAAACGGGATTTCGCGCCACTGAAGGTGGCGAAAACCCTGGGAGTAGCTCTATGCTGCGCCCTCGTCTTGGAAACCACCTGCGCATACCAGGTGTTCGCTCAGGCGGTCATGCCCGAGTCGGCTCCCGGAACTCTGCTGTTACCGTTGACGCCGAAAATGGACGAAGCGTCCGAAAGTGCTGCTCCGCATCCGCCGGCCAATCCGCCTTTCCCCGCATTCGATACTTCCCCGGCTGAAAAAACCACCGGCGCACAGAAGGGTGGTGCTTCGGCGATTTCAGATACGCTCGGACAAAATGCGCAGACCGCCAAAGCTGCTGAAGAAGCCCCTGAGCTGTTGCCTACACCGGACAAAATCACTCCGGAAGACGGCAAAATCGGCACCGGCAAAGCAGCGATCGATCCCATGGCGGACGGCCCTCTATTGAAAGGAACCGTACAAATCGTCGCGGACGACACGGAGTTCGACGAAGGCAACAACACATTCCTCGGAACCGGCAACGCCGTTGCCATCATCGGTGGTGAAGACTCAAAACTGGAAGCCGATTCGATTCTCTACAACCAGAACAATCAGATCATGGATTGCCGCGGCAACGTGCGCATCTATCGCAACTCACAGCTGACTACCGGCAGCGCTTTTAAATTTCAAATCACCAAAGACGAATATCTAATCACCAATCCTGATACTGAAATCAACGGCGCCCAAATTGTGGCACGCAAAGGTTATGGCGCCCGAGGCGGTATCCACTTCAAGAACGGTACCGTGCAGCTGCCCAAACCGTTCTCCATGATGCAAAACCAATTCAACGGCCCGCTCAGTTATAGAGACACTGTACAGGAGCGACAACAGCACCCCGATGCATTCGTTCCGCCTAAACAGGACTGGTCTTTCTCCTGCGACAAGTTGGTGTATGAACGGTACCTCGATCAAAATAACCTCACCGTATTTGGTGGCAAGCTTGAGGTGGGAAGTTTCGCTATCCCTATTCCGAAATTTACGACGACGATGGGAGCCGCCCAAAACAAAGTGACGTTTCCGGTCGGTGTCGCTATCGGCAACAACTTGTTGAGCGGTGGTACCAACATCGGTCCCACCTTCAGCACCGCTATGGGTAAGACCGGCATTCTGACCTGGTCGCCTATGGTGCAGTTGGGCGGCAAGATCGGTACCTCCACCACCAGCAACACTTTGAACGGTACGACTCTGGGCTCGATCGGTCTTGCCGGCAACGTCACATATGCCGATTCCCGACTCGTCAGTCATCTGGCATACGGCTCTGTTTCCAACTTGCTCGTGGCAGACTTCAAGGAGAGAATTCGCAAGGGCTTGCGTGTGCAAACCGGTATCAACAGATACCTCGATGACGGTATGTACGGTCCACGTCGAGCTAGATTAGATGCGGAAATCGTCGACATGCACGGGATCACGAATATTCCGTTTATTCAGAACTTGAACTTCAGATCTTCAGCAGGGTGGGCGCAAGATAACCCGGCATTGTTGAACCAGTCATCCAATTACCGCGCCTTGTTCGGCAATGTCAACACCAACAGCACCAAGATGCCTAGCGCCTACACTGTGCAAGAACAGATAACGGTCAACACTCACCCCATCTTCAGCGTCGGTGATTCCACATACGGTTTGAAGGGCTACATTTATGGTGGCGCTGCCGGCAGAGCCTATTCGACCGGCGATGCCAACAGCTTGATTCAGGCGGGTCCGGTGTTGGATGCGTACCTCGGTCGCTTGAGATTACAGACTGGATACACGCAATCGAAAATCCAGGGGACCGATCCATTCGTGTATGACAAGTTCATTCAAGGTCAACACTCGGTCACGGCCGCAGGCGACGTGAAGGTGACGAGGTTCTTGAGTGTGGGAGCATCGCTCGGATACAACATGGACCAAAAGCAATACTACGGTAAAATGCTCACTGCCGCGGTTGGACCGCAAGACTGTAAATTGCTCCTGTCCGAAGATATGGTGCGCGGCAACTACCAGGTTGGTTTCGACATCTTATACGGGCAGAAAATCAAGTTTCACGATATGACGATCAAAGAGAAAGCCGACAACGGAGAATTGGGTGGTCTGTAATGAGTCAGGCTGGCGGCCGTGATAGTCAGAGCATAGATTCCAAGTTGAAAAATCAGATGCCCGCCGTCGGCATCGATCTGGGCGGCACCAAACTCAGTGCCGCTGTCGTAGTAGATTGCAAGGTGGTGTCCGAGCCGCGCACGGTGCCGACACCGCACGGTCCGCAAAATATCGTCGGTGCGCTTATCCATTTGATCCGGCAGTTTCAAGCTGAGTACACACTGGCAGGCGTAGGTATTGCCACGGCCGGCATAGTCAATGTCGACACGGGGGACATTATCGGTTCTACCGGAAACCTGCCGGGGTGGGCGGGGACACCACTGAAAAGTCTGATTGAATCAAAAACGATGCTGCCCGTGCTTGTCGATAACGACGCAAATGCGGCCGCCTATGGGGATACGCTTGCTCTCGGGCTCGCGCATACGAAGTGTGTCGTCGGAGTGACATTAGGAACTGGCATCGGCACCGGCATTGTCATCGACGGCAAGCCGTACCGTGGCGGCAACTGGGGCGCCGGCGAGTGCGGGCACATGCGCATCTCACTGGATAACAAACGACTGTGTACCTGCGGGCTCTTTGATTGCTGGGAAGCGTACGGCGCCGGACGCGGATTGGTGGCCACGTGCAAAGAGCTGCTGCAAGGGATTTCAGCGGAGCAGACGCCGTTGGCTGCTGATGTCGACAACCTTCATACACGCACCATTGTGGCTGCTGCGCAACAAGGTGACATCATCGCGCAAAAGGCGCTCAACATCTATCACGGGCACGTGGCGCAGGGGCTGGCTAATCTTGCTCACGTGCTCAACCCGAACTGTTTTGTTCTCAGTGGTGGCATGAGCAAAGTCGTTGATTTTGATCTTCTGCGAGAGAAGTTCGTCGACTTGACGATGGAAAAAAGCCACGAGAAAGTGATGATAGAACTGTCGCCGCTAGGCGATTTCGCCGGCATAGTGGGCGTGGCGCAGTGCGCCATCGATGCTGTTTTGCCCAAGACCGCGTCGATTAGGTAGAACTGTAATGTGTGAGCGGGCGCCTGCAAGCCGCCCCTACGGGAGGTTTGCGGTGGCGCAAAGGAGCGCGACTCCAGGCGCGCAGAGAATGCGTGTTGACACAGTTTGCGAACTATCAATGGCAAACATGGACCTGACGACAACCCGCAATGCGGCGCGGGAGCGCCGTGCTCCTTACTCGTTCGTCAACTCGCCGCACAGCGGCGTAGCGTGACGTAGGGGTCGCTTGCAGCGACCCGCCTCGCGCAAACGTGTTTGTCACGAATTAGTTGTGAAACTCGATGCCGTAGGTGAGTTCAGCGTCGCCATTGGCAGGGACGTCGATTTCGAATTCGAAGGTGTGCGAGTCTCTTTGGTTGTACTTGGCGCTGTTGTCGATTACTTTCCAATATCCGTATGCGTGTTGGATCACGGTGACTGTGATTGCCGAGTCTTTGTGGTTGTGCAGTTTGACTTGATAGCGCTCGCGTCGAACCGAGTTGGAGACACGCTCGACGTTGGTTTGTTGCCATTGACCGACGACGTCGAAGGCGTTGCCGAGAAGGACGCGGATTTTTTCATCGCGCGGAGTGTGATCGATCTCGTCCTCGCCGATGAACTGCAACGATCCGTCTTTGTCGCGCTTGTAGACGCGCACCGTGCCTTTGGGCAGCGGCATACCGAGATGGTTCGCTTCGGAGTTGACGACTTCCAGCTTGCTCTGGATTTTCTTGGTACCATCCGGGTTTTGTGACATGGGCATGAACAAGCCACCACCAACTTCCAGCACATAACGCTTGTGCGCTTTGACAGCGTCTGCGTTGAACAGAGTCAGCTGCTTGGTTTCTTTGTCTTTGACATCAGTGCGTCTTTGCAGGCTGTACAGATGATACTCGTCGAAAGTTTCCTCTTGAAACTGTGGCGCCGGTGCCGCCAGCGCCGCCCGCATTCCACTGTAATGCCTTTCATCAATGACCACTCCCCGCGGGACCATGTGCACATCACCGGCCAATAGTTTTAAGGCCGCGTTCTTATAGGTGGCTCCCGATTGGTTGTTCAACGTCACCCAGCTTGTGAGGTCCATCGCCGAGTCATCCTGATTGACGACCGCAACGTAATCGCACTTCCAATTCAAACCGCTTGTTTGATAGCCGACTTCCAGCCGCTGTTTTCCCGCTTTTTCCGTTTCCAGGTCCCACAAGAGTGACGGTTTGGAAATCAAACCAGCAGGAAGCTCTGCCACCTCGATTTCACCAGTCGGATTGAGAACCAGTCCCTCCGCGGTCTTGATCACGAGACCGGTAGGCAATGAATTGAGCAGAGTTCCCTCGATTGTATTGACTGCACCGCTTGGTGCAATTTGTCGAATCTTCACATGCTTGCCGATGGACTTTTGCAAAATGGTATTAGTGTCGATCAGATCGTATTGGTAGTTCTGTTCGCGCACGGTTACTGAGTTTGGTGCGGTCAAGGAAGTGAGGCTGACGGTAGTTGGTTCAATCCCCGTTGCTACATCATCGACCCGAAGCATGTTTAAGCCGTCATGCAAATCAACCGTCCGAACTTCTTTCACCAATCCGAAATTAGAGTTGTATATCGTCAGACTGACATTTTCCGGCGCTGATGCTTGTAATTCCTGCGCCTGTACGCACGGCGCGGCCGCAGCAAAAGCCACAGCCACAAGTACGGTTTTCACACTGCGTGCAACCATCGATCTCTATGCTCCTTCGCTAATTGAGAAAGGTTTCCAGAAAAAAATTGCAGCTATCTGTTTAATGCGGCAATCAATTTCTTCGCTATCTGCACATCTAGTTCGTGACCGCCCTTGATGCTGATGATTCGCGCGTTGAGACGCAGCGGGTTGAAGCCGATCAAAGTGAGATCGCCGATCAGGTCGAGCAGCTTGTGTCTCACCGGTTCATCTTCAAAACGCAAGGGAGAAGTAAATCCATCTTCGGTCAAGCTGACTACGTCCTTAGTCAATCCGAGCATCTCGTGCTCTTTCATCGATCCGAACGTGCGCGCGTCCGTGACCTCCGCGATTGGCTGGGACGGGCTCCATGTCTGCCAGCGCTTGCCGATCATAGGATGGTTCCAGTCCATCAAGTACGACACTGAGAATTGTGAGTCAGGGATAGCGATAATCGATCGATCGCCTTTGCAGACCTGTACCGGCTCGGGCAGATCGATGCGCAGCCAATTTTCTTTGTTGGAAGCAACCGCGCAGTCGGACAGCATGTCAATCCAGAAGTTGGCACTGCCGTCGCCGAGCGGCATCTCCGGACCGTCGACGGTTGTTGTCAGATCTTCCAAGCCCCACAGTGCCACTGCCGCAAGGTAGTGCTCAACTATGCAGAGGCGAGCGCTCTCTTTGCCGAGCGTGACGTTGCGCAAAGTATTGACGACAGATTCCGCGCGTGCGGGAATCAAAATCTTCTCTCCGGCGCTTTTCGGATTGGGAATCTCAAATACGATCCCCTGACCCGGAGCGCCTGCACGTGTAGTGACGGTTATCTCTTGCCGGCTGGTGATGCCCTTGCCGGTATAAGAGCACATGGCGGCTGCTGCGTTCGATAAAGTTGTGCCGCCTGTCTCTCCCATGATCGTCTCCTATCCTTTGATCAATTGTCGCTCGAGCAGTTGTTGTTCTAGTTGAGCGATTCGTTTTTCCAGGGCCTTCACATCACTGCGCATCTGCGGCAACTTGCGAATTATCGCTTGCTGTTTCCACCAGGGAGCGTGTGGCTGTGCGGGCGTGCCCACGTGCGCCTCGCCATCGGGAATGTTCTCCATTACGCTTGCGCAACCTTCGGCGATTGAATCTTTGCCGATGCGCACGTGATCGTTGACCGAGACGTATCCGGCCAACACGGCGCGATCGCCGATGGTGCAGGAGCCGGCGACGCCTGTGCCGGCGACTATGATACATTCGCGTCCGATGCGGACGTTGTGCGCAATCATGACGAGGTTGTCGATCTTGGTGCCTTTGCCGATGACGGTGGCACCCATGGTGGCACGATCGATGGTTGAGTTGGAGCCGATTTCGACCTCATCTTCGATAATGACGGTGCCAATTTGAGGAATTTTCAGGAGCGGGTTGGGCTCGTCTGACATTTGATCGGCTTTGGCGCCGGCGATTTTCAGTTCCATGTTGCTGGGACGTTCGGTGACGTAGCCAAAACCGTCGGCGCCGATGCTGGCTCCTTGTTGCAGGACGACCTTATTGCCGATCTTGACGTAATCAGCGATGCGGACGCCTTGATTGAGGAAGCACTCGTCGCCGATCGTCACTTCTCCGCCAATCAGAACACCGGCGGCGATTCTCGTGCGTGCGCCGATTTTCGTTTTGGCGCCGATGACGCAAAGTGGACCGATGGCGACGTTTTCACCGATTTCCGCGGTGGGATGAACGACTGCGGTCGGGTGAACGCCTTTGTCGGGGGTGTAACGTTTAGGTGCCAGAGCATGTAAGACTTTCGAAAGCGCCAGCGGGGCGCGCTTGACAATGATTAGCGGTCTATCGGCTTCGGTGCCTTCCGGCACGATGACGACGGACGCTTTGCAATCCGGCAACCGCTTGACGAGCTTCTCTTCATAGATGAAGGCGATCTGACCTTCGCCGGCTTCCAACGGCGACATCGCCACTGACGATACCTTTATATTCGGATCGCCGTGGGTGCGTCCGCCGATCAGTTGGGCGATTTGCCCGGAGGTCATTTCACTTGGCAGCTTCATCTCCTACTCCCTGGCTCTCTGAGCCACTCAAAGGCAGCCGAACTGATCGTCCGGCTGCTCGGTGAATATGCTGATTCGCGCGTGCAGTTACTTCTTGCTCGCAGCAGCCGGTGCAGCGGCGGCGCCAGCGTTGAGGCGTTTGACGACACCATCGGTGAGGTCTACACCACCAACCAGGACAGCTTGTTTCATCAGCACCGTGTCGCATTTGCGGCTCGCTGCTTCAGCTTTGATGGCGGAATCGATCTCCTGCTCGAGTGAAGATTCGAGTCCTTGTGCTTGACCCTGAATCTTTTTCACTTCGTCGTCGATCGAACCCTGCAAGCGGCGTTGAAGACCTTCCAGCTCGGCCGGCGTCTTGTGCGCGTTTTTCGCGTCTTCGTACTGCTTGTTGCTTTCTTCGATCATCTTGTGCACTTTATCTTCGGACTTTTTCAATGAATCGGCAGCTGACTGCGCTTTCGGATATGCTTGAACGACCTTGTCTTTGTCGACGAGACCGATCGAAAGCGGATGGGTCGCTTGGGCAAAGGCTTGCGAAGCAAAGCCGAGAGCTGCGATCGAACTAATTAGTACTGCGGTGCGCTTTTGAGAGATATGCATCCTCTTCTCCAACTCGGTTCTAAAACAAAAAATACTTGCCAACTGGCTCAGTTTACACTATCGCCGCGGATCTAATACGGGCGGTTAATTCATGCTGAGTCCGTTCGCGTCGATCAAACACGGGGCAAACATCGCTGGTTGTGCGGCTCTTGGGGCGTGCGCCGGGCATGTTGAATGAGGTGCCAAGACAATATTGCTGTCTATATTAAACGCGGATCCGCTCAGACTGCGCGGCAAGACGAGCCGTTTACCGACTTGGGCATCCTTACATATGTGTAAACTAAAAGTTGTTTCCAAATCCGACTGTGAATCGCGGCGTGAAGCCTCCCTGAATGCTGTTCAACAGGGGGAAGCCGTAGTCCAGTCTGACTACACCGATCATGGGCAGATTGACGCGCACACCAACACCGACTGAGGCGCCCATGGCAGAACGCGAGAAGAGGCTGTCGGACGTACCGTTGCCAACGACCTGTCCGGCATCAGAGAAAATATCCCATTTGATGTGGCGGTCGACCAGCTTGGCGTATTTGTTGTCGCTGCGTCGCAGAAACGGCATGTGACCGCGAATTTCGGCTGATCCCATCAACAGTCCGGTGCCGATACCGAGATCGGTAAACTGGCGATAGCCGCGAATGCCGTTGAAGCCGCCCAAGTTGTACATCATGAATTGAGGCATGTTGCCGTAGGACGTGCCGGCTTGGGTATTAAGGGCGAGCGTTGTTTGCATAGGCAGCGGTATATATTGGCTGACGCTGGCGCCGAGTTTAAGTACGCTGGCGTTGGTCAAACCCAGTGACGGCGTTGCAGAAATTCGCGCCAGAGTACCCTCTGTCGGGTCTGTCTTTGAATTGCGGGTGTCAAACTGCAATGTCGGGCTCACGTTCAGGTAAGCTCCGCCCTTCAACTGGGCGGCTCTGGCGGCTTGCGCCACCGCTAATTGATTGGCGTCGGTAGCCAATCCGGTGTTCAAGGCACGCTGTTCGACTTGCGCAAGCAAAGTGTCAGAATCTGTCGTGTCCAATCCGTTCCATAATGAGGTATTCTGCGCGGTGAAGCCCAGGCTGGCGCTCAGTCCATGACCGAGCTGACGGCTGAACGTAGTGCTGGCACCGATCGTCTGCTGCATCGAGTTCTCGATCAACATACTCGGCATCTGGCGCCCGAACGCCTGTGCGTCCATGGAGTTGTCGGTGCCGAATAGATGGTTGTCGAGATAGTTGGCAGTGAGGTTGAAAGTACGTTGGTTCGGCAAGAACGAAGCGCCGCCGTTGCTAAGCGTATTGTTGATGCTGCCGAACATCGTGGTGCCGACCTGCCCGTTGAGCGAAACGGCGGTCCCATGTCCCATGAAGTTAGTGTCCGACACGTTGAGTGAGCCGAACGGTCCGAACAACGAGTCCACCCCGCCGCCCAATCCGACTGTTCCACTGCGCTTCTCATCGACTTCGACTTTGAGCGTATATCTGTCGGGATTATCCGCCGATGGCTGCAAGCTGCGACGTATATCCGAAAAGTAGCCTTGCGCGTATAGCTTTCGCAGGTCTGCCGTCAGCACTTTGTCGTTGTATACGCTGCCCTGCTTGATCCCTTTCAGGTAGTTATCCACTACGCTGGGCAGAGTCTTTTTGTTGCCGACAACCTGAATTTTGTCGATGGTGCCTTCGCTGATCGTGAGACCAATACTGCCGTCCGGGTCGTCCTTGACGTCGGTTACGCGCGAGAGAATGTAGCCTCTCTGGTGATAGAGCTGTTCAACTTTGTCGATTGCGGAAGAAAGTTGGTTGAGATTTTGCGGCTTGCCGAGCTGATCGGAGAACACCTTCGAGATGTCTTCGCTGGACAAGACTTTATTGCCCTGAAACGAAAATTCGGTTACCGGTGCATTTTCCTGGACGTGAATTTTCAGCAGCACGCCACCTGTAGTCAGCTCAGGAGCGACTTGCAGACTGCGATCGTCGAAGTAGCCCATACCGTTGATCGCTTTTAAATCGTTCATCACTTGATCGCGATCGAATTTGTCGCCGTGATGTGTCTTGACGACGTGCATGATGTCTGCGGTGGGGACCAGCCTGTTGCCTTCAATCTTGACGTCATCGATGGTCAGATTACTGTTGGGAGCGGCGGTTGTCGTCGCGTCGTTGACGCTTCCTTCTGCTGCTTTGGTATCAGTGGCACCACCGGTGCTACTGGACGGCAAGATCGAATCCGGATCGTTGGTGGCATTGCTCGGTGCTTTCGGGGCTGCATCGGGTGCTTTCGCATCGGCTGCAGGAGCGGCTTCAGGCGCGCCCGCGACGGCAGTCTCCGGCTTGAGCGGCGGCAGAATCGGCGTGGAGAAATCTGCCAGTGCCGGCAGGACCGCGTGGGAGAGCGCCACAGACACTGCGATTAAAGTGCAGAGCCGGCGTTTTCCAGACAAAGAAGAACGGAATGATTTGCTAAGGGCTGTTTGCATCAAAAATACCGCTGTCAGCGCGCTATTTTAACACGACGGTCGATCATGCCAAGGTGTTTCGCGGGTCAATTTTCTACCAATGAAACCATTGCAATGTTAGACTGAATTTAGAAACTTCGCTGTTACTGCACCGCATATGATGGCAGCAGTTTAATGGTCGTGCTCGCGTATTCGACAGTATGGCGTGGATCTGTTTCGTAATAACAATTCCCGACTGATAATCTGCCGGCCATAAAGGGAAGTAAGTCAGTATTGGTCATTCATGCTCTCAGAGTCGTACGTACGGGTGAAATCGATTGCCGCTCGACAAGGTCGCCTATAAACCTTTCCTGATTCGCGCCTGGCACTGCCTCGATAACAACGAGCTCGACCCGGCGTTGGAGCAGTTTCGCATAGCGGCTGAGCTGATTCGGGAGGTGACCAATGAAGACTTGCTGCTCTCGAACGCTGACAGAGTCAACTCTGTCTTGCGCAATATCAAAGCATCAGCTCTGACCGCCAGCGGGTGGATTCATCTGCGTCAGGGCGCATTTTCGCAGGCCGCCGTTGAGTTCACGCGAGCCACCGAGCTTGTGCCAAGCTGCAAATTTGCTGCCCGGCTGAAGTCGGAGGCGCAGACACTGGAAGAGGTCAGCCGGCACGGCGATGCATCACTCGGACAACTCGGAAGCAGCCGCCAGATGGAGTTTGAGAGTTTTATCCTTAAATTGCTCGGCGACCTCTACCCCGAAACAGCCAATTGGGACCCGCTCGACATGCCGCAATCGCTGCTGCTGCGAGGGCTCGGACGAGCAATTCTCGGCGATCATCATGGTGCCGTCAGCGATTTCACTTCGGCGCTTCAGCAGAATTGCGAGTTTGGTCCAGCGTATCGGTCGCGGGCGAACATATATTTGGAACTGGGTCACTACGAGCGTGCGATCGAGGACTATACGCAGGCGCTGACATTGCTCGGCGACGAAGCGCAGTTGTATCTCTGCCGCGCTCGCGCGCACGAGAACTCCGGCGACCACCGCAGCGCCATGGATGACTGCGACGAAGCGATTAAGCTGACCGGCACCAGCATGGAAGCATATCTGTTGCGCGGGCGCTCGCGCACCGCTCTCGGTGACTGCGAAGGTGCGATCGCTGATTTTTCGCACGTGTTGAAAGTGATGCCTGGCGAGCGTTTGACTTTGATTTGCCGGGCCATGTTGTACGCAGATCTCGGCGAGGGAGTGCTGGCGCTTGCGGACTGTGACCGGCTGATCAAGGACAACGAAGAGTACGACAACCTGTATGTGATTCGTGGCAACGTGCGCGATCTCTTAGGTGACAGGGGCGGCGCTGCCGCCGACTACACGCGCGCTCTCGAACTCAACCCGTATCACTTTGTCGCCTATTTAGAGCGCGGTGCAGCTTTGGAGGCTCTCGGTCAAAAAGACACCGCCAGAGATGATTATCGGCGCGTTCTGACGATGGTGGCGACGGACGCCATGGCGCACGAATGGCGAGGACATGCCTTCCGTCTTTTAGGCGAGAAACAGAAAGCGCTGGAGGAGTACTCACAATCATTGGGGTGCGACGAGTATTTCGTGCACGCGCTGTTGAGTAGAGGGGAGATCCTGGCAGAACTCGATGATGACCGCAATGCGCTGATGGATTTCACAACAGCGCTCGACATTGATACGTGTCTGGCAGATGCGTACATCAAGCGAGCCTGGTTGAGATTGAAAATGAAAAACCCGTTCGATGCCATTGTCGATTGCCGGCAGCTCCTGACTAAGTTCGGTTGGCGGCATCGCAACGCTGTGCGTGCAGCGATCTGTTGTTATTTTGCTCTGGTTGACTCGGGTGACAGAGTATCCGCAAAGGAGATCTTGAGTCAGTGCTTGAATGAGATCGGTCCTCATTGGTTGTCGAATTGCGCGCGATATTTGTTGAATGAGATCACGGAAGCGCAGTTATTCGAGCACGAGTTCGATCTCGATCGCATGACCGTTATTCATGCCTACGCGTTGTTGAAAAATCTGCAAGATGGAGTGGCGGACAGCGCGCAACATATCGAGTGGTTGACGGAGAAGAGAGATCGGACATCGTTGGATGCGCATGTCGTGCTGATGCGAGCGCAGCCTTTGTAACGCGCGACGCGCCTCTGCGTCCCTTTCGCAAGACACCTAGCTGGTTGCAATCTCGCGTTTAAGATGCGACCGTCTCGCGAGTCCAAGGCGTTCACACATCTCCTTGGTAGCGCCGGCGGTGCGCTTTTCTATGGCAGGTTTCTGCGTCAGGCAATTTTATCAAGGCGCGGCAAAGAAAAAGGCGCCGGTTGCCCGACGCCTACTGTTTGGCATGCCGGATTACGGCTTGAACCAGTTGATCGGTTGTGGATCGAGGTTGATGTTTACCTGTTTGACTTCGGTGTACGCCTCCAGTCCGAACGTTCCCAGTTCGCGTCCCCAGCCGCTTTGCTTGTAGCCGCCCCACGGGCACTCGTTGAAAGTGCTGTGGTAGCCGTTCACCCAGGTTATGCCTGCGCGAATTGCTTTGACGACGCGGTGCGCTCTCGTGATGTCGTTGCTGAAGACGGCGCCGGCTAAGCCGTACGCTGTTCCGTTGGCGAGGTCGATTGCTTCTTCCTCTGTTTTGAACTTTTGCACGGTCACTACTGGTCCGAAGATCTCTTCCTGGACGATGCGCATCTCTTGCTTGACGCCACTGAAGATTGTCGGATTGATGTAATAGCCGTTGTTGAATTTATCGCCTTTCGGACGGTCGCCACCAACTTCCAGCTTGGCGCCTTCTTTTTGTCCGATTTCGATGTACTCCATTACGCGCTTCATCTGCGGCTCGCTGACGAGCGGACCCATCTCCGTTTCTTCATCGAAGCCTGGACCCACCTTGATCTTCTTGGCGCGCTCAGCCATCTTTTTCACAAACTCAGGATAGATGGACTCTTCCACGAGCATTCGCGAACCAGCCGAACATACCTGTCCGGCGTTGCAGTAGATGGCAAAGAGTGCATAGTCGACTGCGGTGTCGAGATTAAAGTCAGAGAAGACGATCATCGGCGATTTGCCGCCCAACTCGAGTGTCACTTTCTTCAAGTTGGAGAGAGCTGCTTGGGCAATGATTTTGCCTGTCTTGACGCTGCCCGTGAAGGCAATCTTGTCTACGAGCTGGCTCTCTGCAATCGGCTGTCCAACAGTCGGACCATCGCCCAAAACAATATTTACGACGCCTTCCGGCAGTTCCAACTCGTTGAGGATTTCCGCCAATCGCACAACTGTCAGTGGTGTGTATTCGCTGGGCTTGAGGATGCAGGTGTTGCCGGCAGCCAGAGCTGGAGCCAGCTTCCAAGCAGCCATCAAAAGAGGATAGTTCCACGGAATGATCTGTCCGCAGACACCGATCGGTTCGCGCACGATTGAAGTAATCGATGGTGCCGGCACATCGACAGACTGTCCAGTCGGCTTAGTGACTAGACCGGCGTAGTAGCGGAAGCAGTTGGCGGCATCAGCCATATCGTACTGCGTCTCGCGAAGAGGTTTGCCGCCGTTCAGTGTTTCCAACTCAGCCAGCTCACCGGCGTTTTGGTCGATCTTGTCGGCAAGTTTGAAGAGAAACTGCGCGCGTTCCATCGCTGTCATACGCGGCCATGGTCCCTTGTCGAAGGCTTTGCGAGCAGCTTTGATCGCCTTCTCGACGTGCTCTTTTCCTGCCTCGGCTACCTTGCAAAGCTCTTTGCCGTCAGCGGGATTGTAGAGCGTGCGCTCTTTGGCGCCGTCTACGAATTTACCGTCGATCCACAATTGCCACTTTCGGTCTACCTTGACTTTTGGTGCCGTTAGCGTCTGCGCCATGGTGAAAAACCTCTCTTGCCTAAATAATCGAATGCGCTACATCCAGCTGCCGGACGGCAGATTGCGCCAACTTACGAGCACGAAAGTCAGTGCGCGCTGTCAGGAGCTGGAATTCCAAAGTTCGTTTAATTTTAGCACGCAGCCATGCAAAACTCTGCCACAGTGCAGGTTAAAAGCGGGATTCGAGCGAATAAGCGATCGGGTCCCATTAATTATCCAAAGTTAGACAAAGTCTGCTCATTTCAATTGGAAGCCAAACCACGTGGAAGAAGCCCCATGCTGGCTACACAGGCATCACATGCCTTCCTCGTGTTGCATAAACTCGGGAATAAATTGTGCGAAAATGGCAGGCACATTGGCGGACAAACCGCATATCTACTGAAGCAGAGGCGTATGGGCAAAAGCTATCCTGGCACTTTCGTGACGCTCGAGGGACCGGAAGGCGCGGGCAAAACAACGCAGGTCAAGCTGCTTTCCAAGCAATTGGACGCGGCTGGCGTGGCGCACGTCGTCACGCGCGATCCTGGTGGAACGCCGCTGGGTAAGCAGATACGTCGCATTCTTCTCAATCCGGAAAATCCGGTTCAACCTATGGCTGAACTGTTGCTCTATCAGGCGGATCGCTCGCAGCATGTCGCGGAAGTGATCTTGCCGTCGCTGGAGGCAGGCAAGCTGGTCATCTGTGATCGCTACGTCGATTCAACCCTTGCCTACCAGGGCTTCGGGCGCGGCATCGACTTCGCCATAATCGACCAGTTGAGCGAAGTCGCCACCGGCGGTTTGATGCCGGAATTAACTATCCTCTTCGATCTGGAAAGCAGTGATGGTCTGGCACGGTTGCATCCGGGCGGTCACGACCGTCTTGAACGAGAAGCGCTCGACTTTCATATCAAAGTGCGCAAAGGCTATCTGGAATTAGCCAAGAAAGAGCCGGACCGTTGGCGTATTCTCGACGCCAGTAAACCGCTTACTGTCGCTCAAGCAGAGTTTAAGCGCATATTTATAGAACGTCTCGGCAATAAAATCGACCTTTCTTTGCTCAACTAGAGTTCGTTCTCAAGCCGCGCAAAAGCCTGGGGTAAAACCTGGCGAAACCCGAGAGAGCCGGATGTAGGATGCGATCATCCGAACGCGGGGACATGAATATGATTAGAGCGCGAAATCAGCGCGGCTTTGTTTCGCTTGGCTGTCTGGCCACGATGGCAGCGTTCACAGCCTTGAACCGGGCGACAGACTCGACGGTTTCAGCCCCACAGCCGGCGAAGCCCGCGCATGAAGGGCACATTGTCGTGCAGTCAGGAGAGGTAAAACCTTGGCAGGATTCGTTCGACGCTGGTAATGCCGTCTATCAGTCTGGACGGTATCAGGAAGCCTATAAGATGTGGGCGGAGACTTTGAAGTTGGCTGAGCATCAGAAAGCCGCCAGCAAGTTCGATGATGCGCGTGCTCTGCCGATTCTAGACAAAATGGCTTTGTTGTATAAAACGCAGAATCAACCTGAAAAAGCGGCGGAGATGTACGAGCGTTCGATCGCCATCGCCAGCAAAGCTTACGGAAAATCGTCCACTCAAGTCGCGCATCTGATGCTGCTTTTGAGTCACGAATTTCTTTACGGCGCAGGGAAGGATTTGATGAAGGCAGAGGAGCTGTTGACTGAAGCTTTCGAGATCAACGAAAAGATCTACGGGCGCATGACGATACCGGCTGGTGACGTTGCGATCGCGCTTGCTCAGCTCGAGGAGGATCGTAAAGACTTCAAGAAAGCCGCTGAGTATTGGAAGCTCGCTGTCGATATAGGCAACATCTGCGAGCCGAATGTCATCTCTTGTTGCCGAATCGGTCCTCGTCAGGGGCTTTCTCGATGCTACCAGAAGCTGGGACTGTTAGATGATGCGCTCGACGTTCATAAAGAGCTCGTGGCGATGTGCAAGCAAGGCGCACAAAACATGCTGCCGACAGTGTTGACTGCTTACTCCGAATGTCTAGAGCAAGCGGGCAGGCACACGGAAGCCGTGACTGTCTTAGCTGAGATCAAACACTAATTATTGCGGGTGCACGCGCCCTTGAATTTCCATCCCTGCCGACTGCAGATCAGTGCGGATCTGTTGTTCGTCTTGCGGATCAACATTGCCGTTGCTCTGTGAAAACAGGTCTCGGTACTTGCTCTGCAAGTCCGTGACGCGCCGGCGCAGGTGCTCGTAGTCGCCGTCGCTGATCTCCTTTTTGCCGTGCGCTTCGTCGATGAACTTGAGCATGTCGGAAGCAGTCGTCGAGATGGGCGGCTGTTGCACCGTAGGAGTGGTGGAAGTCGTGGGCGCGTAAAGGATGGTAGTTTGGCTGTATCCCGCCGGCATACCGTACCAGGGATAGTAATAACCGGACGGCGCTCGCCACATATTGATTGCTTGTTTGCCCAGTCCGAAATTGTAGAGCCCATTGGGAGTGACTGTCGGCACGCCGTAGTTATATCCCGGATAGCCAAAACCGTACGGCTGCTGATAGGAGTACGGGTAGCCGGTAGCACCTCTGTAATAGACTCCATTGCCGGATTGGTATGTCATGCCCGGATAGGCGAAGGTCGGTCCGGGTCCGGAGACGGAATTGAGCTTAGTCTGTGCGAGCGCCGGAGCAGCAAGGAACACCGACGCAGCCAAAGCTACCAATCGAAGATTTTTCATAGCTGAACGCCTCGTCTGTGGAGTTCTTCCAATCAACCAGTATAGCTCTTTAAACTATGCCTGCGTCTTTTCCAGCTCGGGGGTGTTCTGCTCAGCTTTAGGCGTGCTTCTGACCCAGAAGCAGTAGTTCATCTCTTCGCCGCACTGATGCACGCACACCATGCTCCAGAAAACGATGAAACCGATGCTGTTGATGTTGTAGACGCCGGTTGGCGGCAGGCTGTGCATGATGGCAAATGTGATCACGCCTGGCAGTGCTAAAGCCGCACACACGAGCGAAACTCGCTTGCCCACGTTCATCAGTGGTTTGCCGTAGCGATTTCCGCGCGTGTTGAGCAGAAAGCCGGCGGCGCCCAGGACGAGTGCCAATACCAGTCCGTGAATGGCGAAGTCGAACGTCATGTGACACACGACCGCGAATATTGCCTGTTTTACAGCTATGACTGTTTGATGGAGGTTGAAACTGTCTTCCATTGCTCGACCGGTAAGGGTTTCGAATGCCAAGATCTTACTTCGTGTAGTCAGCAACGGACTGCTTTTGATGCAGTGCTTTTCCTATATTTATATAAGCTTGTGCCAACTCAGGGTTGAGCTCGATCGCCTTATGCCAGTCCTGCAGGGCGTCCGCGGATTGGTCCAACTTCAGTTCCGCCAAACCGAGGTTGTTGTACGCGTAGGCGTCGGTCGGGCTGCTGCGCAAACATTCCTTGAACTCTCCGCATGCCTCTTTATAGTGCCCTGACTGGTAAAGTGCTGTTCCCATGTTGTAGTGCGCTGCTGAGTAATCGGGGCGAAGTGTGATCGCTTGTTTCCAAACCGCCACCGCATCGTCATACTGTTTCAATCCATACAGCACGATGCCTAAGTTATTTCGCGCCTGCGCAAAATTGGGCTCGACCTTCAATGCGTCTTCCAAGGTCAATGCGGCATCGCGTGGGCGATCCATCTTCCACAAAACCACGCCCAACTGATTGAGCGCTTCGACATTTTTCGGCTCCGCTGCCAGGACTTTTTCCAGCATGATCTTCGCTTCAGTCAGCTTGTCCGATTGCTTCAACACGCGGGCCACGCGCAGATCGAGTGCCACGGACTTGTCACCTCTTGCTTGGGCCGCGCGATATTCAACCACCGCATCATCATTGCGATCCAGCTTCTCGAGGGCATCTCCGAGATCGCGATGATATTCTGCGCTCTCCGGCATCAACTTTAGTGCTTCTTGATACTCGTTCACCGCGTCGCTGTAATCGCCGCGATACGCCAGGATGTGTCCGAGATTGTAATGCGCTTGCGCGTAGTCTGGCTTCAGTCGCAGCGCCTGATATGCAGCATTCATTGCGCTGTCGAAGTTGCCGTCAGCTAGATAAGCGGTAGCGAGATTGTTGTACAGCTCTGCTTTGTTCGGCTGTGTTTGCAGCGCAATCTGCAGATTCTTCACTGCCTCACCGGGCTTCCCTACCCGGCGCAAGCACACCGCGAGATTGTTGCGCGCTGGAGTGTTGTTTGGATCTTTTTTCAAAACCTGATTGAAGATCTCGATCGCTTCATCGAAATCCTCGCGCTTTGCCGCGGCCATTCCGTAATCCATCAGCTCCTGAACGCTAGAAACCTGAAATGGATCTTCCTCCCCCTCGTTTTGTTTGGCGAGCGGATCGACCAGCTCAAAACCGTTGTCAGATGACATCTTCTCAACGGTCTTAGGGGCGGCTTTCTCTTCAGCAGGGGGTGGAGGAGCAGCAGATTGAAAAGGCGCCTCGCGCGGAACCATCACTGGATTGGTAGTCTGCGCCTGCACGTCGCTCGCCGCCGCTAAGCAGGACAGCGCTAGTAAAAGCTCCAGTCTTCGACGCATTCGAGTTCTCTATAAAAGCAAGAGAAGTATATAAGATCATTTATCGATGTGGCGGCGTTTGCGCGGAGCAATCATGTAAACTCTAAACCGCTTCTTGCAGGTTATTGATATGCACGCCAAACGCTCCTTTTCGCGCGATTATTTGGGATTCTTCGTTATCACTCTCGGTGCGGCTCTCGCCATGGTCGTAACGCACAAAACACCAGCGACCGCCGAAGACGAACCCAAACTTGATCGCGCCCTGACATTAGTCGTCAACTTGAACAAAATGGAAGGCTCCGCGGGCTGGTACATCTTGCAAGACATTCGCTCTGCCAAGCTGATTGATCATGATCTACTGAAGGCGCATCATCAAGTTGAAGAAGTCGATCACACCTACGCCAAGCTGCGCGGGCGACCTGACGACAAATTTTTGAGCGCAGTCACGTTGAAGTTGGAGAAGGCTGAAGCCACCCGAGCGCAACTCGAAGAAGATCTTCACGACTGCTTCGACCAGCTCCGCACCAGCATCCAAGACGTCCTCGTCATGGACGAAAAAGCGTTGAAGAAAAAGAAGTAGTTGGGCGAGCCCATTGCAGCGATAGTTATGAGCAATGGCAGAGTGATTAACTGGTAGGAATCGGAAATTGGAAAATCCGATTAACCAGTAGGAATCGTTATGAGCAATGGCAAAGTGATTAACTGGTAGGAATCGGAAATTGGATAATCCGATTAACCAGTAGGAATCGTTATGAGCGATGGCAAAGTGATTAACTGGTAGGAATCGGAAATTGGAAAATCCGATTAACCAGTAGGAATCGTTATGAGCGATGGCAGAGTGATTAACTGGTAGGAATCGGAATTTGGAAAATCCGATTAACCAGTAGGAATCGTTATGAGCGATGGCAGAGTGATAATCGGAAGCCGGATCAATTCGATTTGTCTCGGTCAAAATTTGGCAGTAGATAAGGGGTGAGCTTGCTCACCCCTTATCTACTGCGAATGGACTAAAGAGATTCAGTCATGTCCGAACTTTAAGACGAGTCCTGATTTGCTCATTCACGCTTGGTCCGAGGTGAAAAGGAATTGGCATAAACGTCGTCTCGAGTGCTCGCCCCAGCAAGGATAACGTCGTCAGCGTTATCTCCTTGCCCCCTTTTTCAATCTGAGCGATAAATGTCTGACTAACTCCCGAGAGATCGGATAAATCTCGCTGTGACAAACTGAGCTGTTCACGTCGGGCGGCGATGTCAGCACCAAGTGCTATTCGCTGCTTCTGGACGAAGGATTTACGATCTTTTTCCGAAGTGATACAAAATCCCGGGCGCATGCACTCATTGCAACAATCAAGTCGATGACTTTTTATGATCTCAGCAACTTTTGCCTTATTTCTCCAGCGAGTCATACGCTCCTCCGTTCTGTATTGACTGAGTATGTTCAGGCTGCCGTCCCAGGCGATTTCATCATCGATGATTGCTACCTTTGCGTGGACGGCAGGAATGTCAGTTACGTGAATGCCCATCTCTTCGAGAAGTTTTCGTGCTGCATTATGCGCTTCTGCGCGGTTGAGTTCGTCCGCTGTTGGCGGTGTGGACATGCGCAATCTTTGGACGAAAACGCAGATTCTGACACCACGTTTTACACATTCTTCTAATGCTGATTTAAGCAAAAGTATGCGCCTGACTGTAATGTACGGGCTCAAAATGAGTAACAAGCCACGTGCGTACTTGATGTCGTTTTCGAATTCTTGGTAGAAATCGACGTCGAAGTGGACTGTGTGCTCGGGCGAAGAGGTTATATTTCTACGCCTTCTTTGTTTGGGTGGTGTAGCTGTGATCAATTTTGATATCCTCGAATACCAGTGCGTTTGGCCTTTGCCGCGGGCAGCTATGCGCTTGCGTTCTTTAGACAAGTTTCGCAAAGGTGAAGCTGATGACTTTTCTTGATCTCAGCTGCTTTGTCTCGCGACTCCCAACGAGTCATGCGTTCGTTTGTCTCCCACTGGCTGAGGATATTGAGGCTACCGTCCCAAGCAATTTCGTCATCGATTACCGCGACTTTGATGTGTGTGTCGGGTATCTCGGTTACATGAATCCCGGTTCGTTCGATACCGCCTTTGACCAAAGTTAGCTTTTTTCTCCGCTCTCGATTGCTTGGATAATTTGGGTCTGGGCATTCAACGAACACGCAGATTTTGACGCCACGATCTATGCATGCTTTCAGCAGACCGCTGATGTCTTTTAATCGTTTTTCACCAATGTAAGGACTAAAGATCTGTACCGATTCACGAGCGCTTCGGAGATCGTTCTTGAATGCATCCCAGAAATTTTCGTTGATATATACGGCGTGGGGATCGCATCCAGCGTATTCATATTTGACATTCATTTCGACGCCCTCTTTGAGTTGTTATCGTTGCCTTCTCAGTAATACGCGTCAAATGGGCGGAGCGCAC
Source organism: Planktothrix sp. (assembly GCA_036703195.1). GTDB lineage: Bacteria > Cyanobacteriota > Vampirovibrionia > Obscuribacterales > Obscuribacteraceae > DATNPN01. Next base: position 427,763 of record DATNPN010000037.1, read on the forward strand.
TGTGCAATTGCACAGTCTTTTGAGGAATCGTACGCGGAATTCCCCCTTAAGGTGGATTGAAAAGATCAAAGTGGGCGCAAAGGCTGCCGGAAAAAAAAGCGATTGGGCACTGGCGAGATGCGAGCACGTTCACACCCCCCAGTGCTTCAATTGGAAGATTCCGCAGGGTGCGATGTGAGTGACGCCGCCGACTTAACCTGGCAGGCTCAGCACCCAGATGCGCATCCAGCGTTTGAGGCGCTGCATTACTTCGGGGCGGATTTTGAGTTTGTAGACGGAGGCGATGTCTTCGACTAAATCAGCTTGGAAGTGGCATTCAAAATTAAAACCGAGTTTGCGGAAGAAGTCGTCACGTTGTTCGTCCGTTTCGAAGGCAGAATTATAGAGCTCGCGATCGGTTGCTCCGGCGATCGCATCGCGGAGTTTATTTAGAGCTGACGGAACATTATTTGCGTCGAGCTTGGTGGAAAAATCCGGTGTAATCCAGATGCTTCCTTCGAACTGTTCCAGGATGCTTCGAATAATCTTCGCCAGGGTTTCTCTTTCGTCTGCAGAAAAATAGTGAATCAATCCTTCGTTCACTATGGCTAGTTTGCTACCTCGCTTTAGCGGCACCATTGCGGGCTTGAGCTCGTCTAGGTCGAGAGCGTTGGCGGTAGCAACGTGATGAATGCCCGTGTTCTTTAAATTGTGAGCACTGCGAACTTGCTCTATCAGTTTGCGTTTTTCTTCATTGACCCCAGCCAGATCTGTTTCGATGTAATTCAGTCCGTCAGAATTTGACATTGCCAGTCCGCGCAAGGAAAATCCGCTGGCGAGTTCAAGAACTTGTTGGCACTGGTGTTGGCGGAGCAACCGGACAATGCTCTTGTAGCGAGCTTCGAAGATGGGTGCATACTGCAAGAGTTCGTTCGTCTCGAGGTCGCTGCGCTCGATAATTCCCTCAAAAGCTTCTTTCGCATGGATGAATTCAGCAACTTCTTCCGCAAATGGAATGTCGGAAAATTGCCTGAAATACGCGACGAGTTTCGCGGTAACACTGATCTTGCTGTGCTCTGATTGCGTCATTCCAACCTCGAGGGCTTATCGGCGGAGCGTGCCTGAGCATCGTGCGAGACCGTTGTATGCATCAGTTGATCGCGGATTGATTCCCAGGGCAGTATTGTAGTCTGCTGCGGCGGACTTGTAATCACCGGCCTTCTCAAGTACAGCGGCTCGTCCGCAAAAAAGGCTGTCGGAGTTTGGATCAAGCTGAATAGCCATGTCGTAATCATCGAGAGCTAATTTGGGATCACCTACGAGCAGGCGGAATTGCGCGCGGACAGCGTATGCTCGCGGATTCGCCGGTTCAATTTTGAGTAAGTTCGTCATGTCCTCGACCGCGCCGGCAGGATCGTGCAAGGCAGCTCGCGCGTATGCTCTATTGGCGTAGGCGTCCGGATAGTTTCGGTGCCGCGCAATCGCCTGATCGAATTGCTTGATTGCATCGGCGAATTTCCCGCCGTTAAGTAGCCTGGTGCCGGCACGATAATAGAACACAGCTTGATTCCGCGATACAGCGGCTCCAGATCGTTTCTGTTCGTATTCAGTTTCAGGAACACCGACGAGATCTTTCGCTGGTTCTTGAGCTTGTGTTAGAAGATGCTTGATGCCAACGCCTGCTCCGTAGCACAAACCAAGAGCCAGGGCCGCGATCACTACTTTTCCGACTTTTCCCATACTGGCAGGATACTGGATCTCGCTGTGCGAAGGATGCCATGTGACCAAAAGATTCGCTTGGGTTGTTAAGCGCCTGTGCGATGCGCGGTGGTGGGCATTGCAAATCCTGGTTACAGTTGAGGTCTCGGGCTGCCCGTTGTTATACAATTGAACGTTCAGCCTTGGCTATGGCTCCGTAGCTCAATGGTGGAGCAAGCGACTCATAATCGCCAGGCTACAGGTTCGAATCCTGTCGGAGCCAATTTTTACGCCACCCGCTCATGATGATTCGGCTACGTATTTACCCGGTGGACATGGGACAAACTGTTGGGTAACGTTGCGGTAGCACGCGCATTATCGGTTCATCTAGGCAAAGAGTAAAGAGTTCGCCGAAGAGTTCGGTGTGACTGCGCTCATGTCGCCAAAGGCCGCTCACTCTAAATAAGTGGCGACCGGGATGCAGCGGGCGTTACATGACGGCAGGCGGAAGTGCGCGTGATGTAACAGTTGTTCCATCACAAGGGCAAAGTAGTCTCTCATGGAATCGGAGATCCTCGCATCGAGAGCTTTGGCAATGGTTGGAGAAACCCCAACAGGGGAAGCTTTGACCAAATCTGCTTCTGCGCTTGCAGAGTCAGTCATATCCGAGCTCTCTGGAGCGAACAAGAGCATTCAGACCGCTGACAGTGCAACCAATGCGGTCTGGGAACCTACAGCCTCGCAGTGGAAAAGAATCAACGCTCAACTGAAGTCAACCCGCGACTGGCACGATCACGTGCTGGCGAATGATTTCTCACGATATATGTATGTAGCGACGCAATCGGACGAAAGAGTGGCCTATACCGAAGCTCGGAGATTACCAGCGCTAAGAGATGTGGTGAAAGGCGATGCGCTCAAAGTTGTGGAAATCGGTGGCAGCACGGACATAACTGTTCCAAGAGTTCTCGATTCACGCCTTTCGCAGTATTTGACAATGGACCTGAACGAAAACCCCATCTTAAGCGAAGAGTGGACCAGGTTGATGAACAAGTACGGCATCGCCACCACTAACAAATTTAGAGTAGGAGCTTCAGCGACTTCGCTACCTCTTGCAAGCGAATCTCAAGATCTCGTTTGCGCTTATGGGTGCCCCCCGCTCTGTTTCTGGAATAATTTGCCGACGATAACAAAAAGACAGGCTGTGGCCGAAGCGGCGCGGGTGCTCAAACCTGGGGGCCAACTGCTTCTACACTCGTACCCCACGAAAGCCGAAGCTATTGGAAATGAGTTGTTATCAAAACACTTCAATAGCATGTACGTGCATTTCCCGAACGAATCAGATTTGAGCAGGATAGATGAGTTCGGAGCAATTTATAAACACCATCAGACAGACCGCGATTTGTACAGAACAATGATCGCAACTAAGCCGCTATGACAGCTCCGCACTGTGTCTAGAGTTGCCACCGTTTGGCCGCTTGGTCGTCGGGCGCGGATGACCGCTCACATTACTTGTTATGCGGCGATTTTTGGATCATGAGAGAGCATGTTTTGTCGTAGTCGCTTATTCCGCCATAGATATATTCGAGCCCATGGAAATTGGTTAGCGCGGTTATTTTTAGGCTACGTGCGGGATGTGTTTGTAGGCTCTCCGTATTTCGTGGTGCTTTCAGCTTCGCAAACCTCTGATATGGCTTTGAGAGCAGCCTAGTTGTCGCCAAAACGTTGCTCGCTGTGACGCAGGAGAGCGGCGCGCATTTTATGAAGGCAATTGTCATCATAAAAGTGTAGACTAGGCAGAAATCTAAATGTGAAACTGACACGCTTGTTGAATGCAAAACGCATCAATTCGTCCTGATTGACTTGAGCGCGCGGTGCAAAATGAGGAGACACTATGAAAGATTGGATAAAGTCGATTACACTGACCGGCGCTCTGCTGTTCTTAATTCTCGGACCAAATGCCAGCGTATCGATTGCTGAGGGTACCTGGGACAAAGGAACTGTTGTACTTAACCAATTACTGGCAAACTGCGAGTCCCCCTGCACCGAGTGCTCCGCTAGTGCCAAGCTGGTCAACGTTCCAGGACTAGGGCACTATGCGTTAGACCTTCACCGCGTCAATCAGGGCGCGCCCGGCGCTCTTGTCGACTTTCGGGGTGAGCGCGTCGCGTTTCACAGTATCTCGATGACTTATACCGGAACAGGAATAAGCGCAACTCAGGTACCGATTATCTATTGTTGGTATTTCCATAATCCTGGGTTTCCTCAATTTGTCAGTTTTGCGCCCGGTTCTAGTAACACAGCGGTGTCTGAAAAGGATGGCATAACAACACTTTCAAGCGTTTCAGACGCAGATTTTCCATCTGGATCGTTCCTTGCCACGATCATTGTCGGGTTGAGTCCTGGAGAAGAGGACAGCTCGATGAACGTGGTAGTGCGTGAGATCAAACTAAACGGACTGCTGGTGCCCGAAGCAAAAATATATGATCTTAAACCTGAATCGTGTCCCCGCAAATAAGCCCCCGCTACTCAGTCCGACAGACGCTTACGGCGATTTGCTATGCGACGATTTTTGGATCGTGAGAGAGCATGTTTTGTCGTAGTCGCTTATTCCGCCATAGATATATTCGAGCCCATGGAAATTGGTTAGCGAAGCTGCTTTGGGAACCGAATCCGAACCGGTTTTACCGATTTTTCTCAGCACTGTTTCTCTCTCTTCACCGGTTTGAGATTCGTCGACTGTTTCGATAGTCGCGTCGACAATATTCCAAAACGTCGCAGATTCACTGGGGAGACCATTCACTTCCAGCTTTTTTATCAAACTGCGATTGTCAGTCCATAATGAAACATTGATATGCGGAGCGAAAACGTACGCAAAGTTGGCGTCAAACAGCTTAGTCTTGCCCTTCATCTGTAGCTTCGGAGCAATCTGGGTGATGTGCTGAGTAAAGCCGTGTTTGAATTGCGCAAGAGTGACGCCGGTATCAGGAAGTCCGTTTTGTCCGTACGCTGACCGCACCACAAGAGCAGCCATCAGGAGTGCTAGAGCACATTTGGAAATCAACAAAATCTTCGTGCCGCCCTTCGCGAATGCACGACTAACGACAGCGCGCTGGTCGAAAATATTTTTCCTGTCCACAACAACTTCCTCGCCAAAAGCCTAACCTGCATCTCGACGCAATGTTAGCACTGCTCACGTTGAAGAAGGCGAGTTTCCTCACCGCTTGTAGACAGCGGGGTGTTCGCAACCCACTGAAAGGAGTTTAGAGCGCTAAAGTTTCGCGCCGTCATAGACCTGCTATGCGCCGCGCTTGGATCAATTGCTTGCTACCGTTAGCCTGCGAGCGTCCATTGGTTAGCCGTTTTGTCCCAGAGTTTTTTCAGTCCTTTTGGCAGCGCTTTTTCGGCATCGTCGTTAGGAAGGGTAACAACCTCCGATTGTCCGCCGCCGATTGTAGGACCGACTGCCATTTTGGCTCCCTGATCGAAGCTAATGTCGTATTCACCGCCCACCTTCTGGTAGGTAAACTGCTCATTGCTGCCTTTCACGTGACCAGTTTTGCCGTCGCTGTTTAAAATGTATGTGTCTCCGGCGAGGGAGAGTTGGCTGCTGCCGTCACTTTGAGGCGTTACAGTGAACTTCTCTCCATAATTCATTTCAGGTCCGTTTGCCGTTTGAGCCCCATTTTTGTTGTTGAGAACCCCGTTCCAAGATTTCAGATCCTGATACGTTCCGTCCGCACTAGCCACGGTTGATACGTTGGGCAAATCGAGTTCTACGCCACCGTTGTTCATCTTCCAGGTGCCATCTACTCTATTCGTTCCATTGGCGTCTGTTTGGGAATATGTGCCGTCAGGTTTCAGAACCATGTTCTCTCCAGGATCAACATCCTTGATAGTCACCGATTGAGTGCTGTTGTCAAAAGATATTACGTCTTGAGGCAAGATTGAGTTGAGGCTTGCCGACAACTTTTTGTTGCGTGCATTGTCGGCCTGGACCAGGATTTGACCAGCTTCATATGTGGAGAGCAGTTCTCCACCCAGACCTGGAGGCAGACCACTCGTGGCAGCCGCTTTGTCGCCTTGGGACGTTTGTTCGAGAGGTGTGGTCATATTGATCTCTCCTGGAGTCTGTAAAAACTAGATCCGCGATGGAATCGCGGATAGAGGTCGATAGCCTGGGACGTTGGTAAAGGATTTGATGATAAGGCAAGAGGTCGAGGCAGACGTTGCCGAGCTGTTAAATACTCGAGCGGGTCGCCAGTGCACCGTGCCCGCCCACGAAACGTTGTTTCTCGCCATTCGAGCATGGGGTGTGAATACAAAGCGCCGTTTGTGGCTTTGGAAACGGGTTTCTTCAAGACCGGCTGGACGCAGAAGGTGACCCCGTCTACGCAGTGCAATTTATCGGACGCCCCGCTCGGCGAAAGCGTCTTCGGATGTTCAGGCTAACGCGCTGGGTACATTCAATATGATTGCATGGCGAGGTCAGAAGTTGGAACGACGGTTGGCGATTATTACTATCGGATTAGTGTCATTTGCCACCATCCTGTTCGAACTTCTGCAGACTAGAGTTCTTTCCTTCATTTTTTGGAATCATTTGGTCTACATCACCTTGTCCTCGGCGATGTTGGGCTTCGGCATCAGCGGTACGATTACGTCGATCTTCATGCCGAAGATTACAGACAGCGGAAAGCTTCTTAGTAAATTGCTGGCACTGTTTGGCGCCACCGCAAGTGGTGCGCTCTATCTGACCTATTTGCTGCCGCTGCTTGGCGGCCAATCAGGCTTGATCAAGATATTCGCAGCATACTTCATCTATCTGTTTCCCTTTGTATTTGCTGGTTCAATCATAAGTGTTCTTCTGTCATCGCCAAATAATAATGTCGGGCGTCTCTACGCTGCCGACCTGCTGAGTGCCGGGCTCGCATGTATCGCTTTCTTTTTCCTTCTGCCTCTCCTCGAACCAGACAAACTGATCGGACTTATCACCTTGGTCATGGGTGCTCTCGCTATGCGGTGGGCGTCAGAGGACAAGGCGCTAAAACTAACAGGTTTTGCCGTTGCATCAGTGGGGCTGATGGTAGTTATCTGTTCAATCTTTGTCAAAATACCGTTGCTGGCAGAGCCGTACAAGGAGCTGCACGATTACTTATCCGTATCCGGAGCTGCGATTGAGACGACGGTCTGGACACCACTGTGCCGTATCGATGTTACGAATATCAGTCCAGGGGTGAAAGAGATCACTCAAGACGCGAGTGCTCATACTTATCTACTGTCAGCGAAGAACATCGAAGAGATAAATAACAGCGCGAAAAATAACACCGACATGTATCCCGGCACGATGGCTTGGGACGTGAAACAGAGCCCAGACGTGGCAGTTATCGGCGTCGGCGGCGGAATCGACATCGCCAACGCGCTTGCCCATGGCTCTAAATCGGTCATCTCGGCCGAACTCAACCCGGCTACTTACGACATCGTCACCCGTCGCTACGCCGATTACAACGGTCATTTCACCACGGATAAGCGGCTTACACCGCTGGTCGAGGAAGGCCGCAATATGTTGCGGCAGCAAAACAAAAAGTTCGACATAATCCAGGTAATAGGCATAGACACGTTCGCTGCACTATCCAGTGGTGCTTACGTTCTCAGCGAAAATTATCTATATACGACAGAAGCCTTTCGTGAAATGTTCAATCATTTGCATGAAGATGGCATTTTGTCGTTTGGCCGCTGGAGTACGTTCCCACCAAAAGAGTCGCTGCGATTAGTATCTATTGCATTGGAGGCAATGCGGCTCAACGGGGGACACGAGCTGGACAAGCGCGTGTTCATTTTTTACACAGCCAACGGTTGGGCAGTCTGTCTCTTTAAAAATTCGCCTTTCACCATTGACGAGTTTCAAACAATTAAGGCGGGCGCCGCAAGAAGAAAACTGCCCGTTATCTATTGGCCGAAAGTGCTTCCAGCCAAGCAGCAAGCTGATCTTGAGAAGGCTTATTACCAAAACCAAGATAAACAATGTGTCGATTCGCATTCTATATTCCAAACGATGATTGAAGCTTTCGAACATAACACCGAGAAGCAATTTTTCGATTCGTACCCAGCTCTTGTCACGCCAACCACCGATGATTCTCCATTTTTCTTCGAGTACTCGAAGAGCGCTCTCGAACTCCCTAACTTCAACGACCTGCGAGGCAGCGCCGCCAATGTCACGCTCTACGCTGTCTTGTCCGAATCGATTCTCTTTACTTTGATGGCAATCTTTTTCCCCTTGTGGAAGTTTCAACGACAATCCCTGGACAAATCAATGGGGATTTTCAGCGTCTATTTCGCGGCAATTGGAACCGGCTTTATGCTCGTTGAAATTGCTCTGATGCAGAAGTGTGTGCTTTTCCTGGGCAGCCCGCTCTACTCTTTGCCTGTCGTTCTCGCGAGCTTACTTTTGAGTGCAGGAGTTGGGAGCTGGCTGGTTACTAGATTGAACTGGTCCATCAAAAAGACAGTCACTACTTTTGGGAGCGCCCTCGTGCTGTTGCTAATTCTCCTCGGCGTGGGAGTGAATGCGGTCTTCTACGCTCTGATGCACGCGCCATTGCTCGGTCGTATTCTGGTCACTTCGGCATTGCTCTTTCCTCTCGGCATACTAATGGGAACGTTTCTGCCGGTGGGTTTGCAGAGGGTGCGAGAAAAACGGGCTGACTATGTTCCCTGGGTGTGGGGGATCAACGGCTGCGCATCTGTCCTTGGAAGCTTTGCTGCCATATTGATTGCAATCTCATCGGGTTTTACAATCGTATTCATATGCGGGGCCGCGCTTTACGCAGTCGCCGTAGTGTCCGGTCTCAAGTTTGCCAAGGACGAAGAAACCGTAGCTCTGTAGCAGACAGGCAATAGCATCCGCCATGAAAGCCAAGTCTCGACAGCTTCGCAGAGTAATTTGGGAAGAACCGCAAAAAGCGATTGAAGTGAGACAGGCGTCTTGGGTCGCCAAGTCTCACTTCAATCTTTAGCACGCAAGCTAGGCTTGCAATTCCTTAGTTAGTCACCACGCTCGGTGGCACTAATAGCCGTAGGGTCCGCCTTCATACACTCGTACACCATAGCCCGGGTACGGCGCGTAGCCATAAGGGCCATATGCTGGGTATGCCGGATAGCCTCCGTAATACCGTGGGCGGTTAATCAAAGCGCCACCGACAAGTCCTACGCCAGTGCCAAGGGCGAAGCCACTACCGAAGCCACCGTAATAGGGGTGACCCCAACCCCAGCCGCCGCCCCAGCCGCCGCCGCCCCAGCCACCATGCCATCCGCCTCGATAGCCCCAGCCGCCGTGATGATAAGCCTCGGCGGGCAGTGTTAGCGATGTAAGAGCCAGAGTTACAAGTGCAAGACATGCACCGATAAATCGTCTATTCATTCTTTCCTCCAGCCTTTCAAAAAGGCTAGCCCTGCGGTCAGCAGTCACACCCGCCGCTCCGCTTTTTGTCTTTTGTCAATCCACAAATAAATAGACATCAGCTAAAACGCTGATGTTCCTGATGCTGTGCGCATTGGGCGCAATCTCAACCATGCAACGCATGCAATCATGTGCAAAATCAATCTTTCAAGCAAGACATTAAGATTGGCTTGGGACAGCGCTCTCGGCTCACATGAGTGAGGACACTAGGTCAATGCCTGCCTCGATCGCGGTATGCCTGCCTCTATGTCTGCCACACGATTGGAGGCTCCGTATTCGGCATCGCGTTAGCCGAATACAGAGCCTCCAATCGTTGCTATTGACACCAACGCCTGAGCTTGTGGTTTGTGGACCCCTGCACTGCAACTGACATGCGTGCGACACCGGTGAGGACGATTAACGCCGAAATGATCTCGCGCAGTCGATCACTTGATGAATTTGTGCCACCCAGCGTAACGTTCGACAATCTCTCCGCGTGGAATGGAGCACGGAATCAGCAACGCGGCGCAGACTAAGTCGCTGACCAAGACGACCGGCTGATGCAGGTTGAAGGCGAGAGCGGCAACAATCAGAAGCGCTCCGACCAGCACGTTAAACAGACGCGCCGTTCTTGTCACTTCAGCTGTTGCTATTGCAGCCGCAGTAATAACGACCGCACCGAGTATGTGATCGCAGTTTGCCGAGATTTTGTCTGCCGGCAGCAAGTCCGGGCGGGCCATTAGCCACGCCCCTACTGTCAATTGCACACCTATCATCCAGGGGATCGTTACGCCTTGCACGCTGGCAATGTATCTCTGTGCCAACGTGTAATGGGTTCTGTTAGGATCTGGCGTGCCACCACCCGTGATGCTGCCGCCCATCCAAAAGACGTTCCAGAAGTTGCGCCGTTGTTGCTTGGCTGCAAGCAAAAATTGTCCCATTGCTATTAGTTCGTGTACTGCCAGCGGCACGGAAGCCATCATTCCCGTCGCGGCGATCAGGCAGAGCCCGCACCATGCGCCGACAATGACTGGCTGCATAATAACAAGCATTATGCTGGTTGCGCCCAGGGGCAGAACGAGCACCGCAAACAGAAGCACCAAAAATGGTGCCGTGCGCCAACGGGCGCGGTCGCCCATGAATCCGGAAATCGCCTCCAAGATGTATGCGACCGATCCGAAGCCGGCATCTGATATCGGGAATGAGCGCGAGACGACCGAGGTGAGAACCTTTTCTGAGCTTCTACCGAAGAAAGGATCAACAGCGTGGTCAATGTAGCCTAGCTGGTAGGCCGCCATATAGCGTGCGATGAAGAATCCTAAGAGCGAAAGTGCAATCCCTAACCAGCGTCTGATCCAGGACGAGGGGTTGTACGACCAGCCTGGCGGAATGTCCGGACCGGGCAAATCAAGTCCGGCTCTCCCCGGCATTCCCGGTACGAGAACAGAAAACACGATAGCGAAACAGGCAACGATAGTGTCGATCAGAAATGTCGCCGGGCGCGGCGCCCAAAAAATCAGTGGTGCAAACAGAAGCCAGACAGCCATTGCCGCGGTTCCCCATCGCATAAAGCACAGCTTCGGCGAAAACGATAAGTACTCGATCAAAATAATCAGCGTTCCTGCCACTGTGTCACTGAGGACCATGGCAAAACTGTCGTAGTTATATAGGTACGGGCTTGTGAGTAAAAACAGCCCTAGTATGCAGTTGGCGGCGTAGGTCCATAAAAACTTATAGTTATGTCGGGAGATAGCCTGCTCGTATTGCACGCGGTTCTCGAATAGAACGTCCGAAAACGCTTGCACTTTGAACTGCCGGTTCTGAATTGACTGCGAAATCATTGGTGCGCACCTTTTTAAGGAATCCGCCGCCTCGTCGGCCTATCCGCGGCAAACTGGCTGACGTGCTACGCCAAGCGCGGTTCCCGTGTTTGCGCTGTTGAGTTAGTGCAACAGCAGGGAGGGAACCACGAATGCAAGAAACCGTCTTGCATAGCGAAGAAACCGCAGGAATGAAACAATGGCTGAAGATGAGTTAGTGGCAACCTCTGTCGATAAGCAATGCGCACACCCGACCTGTACGTGCGTGCCCGAACATGGGCAAGAGTACTGCAGTGAAGCTTGCCGCAACAGCGCCCAGTCCTCGGCGTCGCATCTTTGCGAGTGCGGGCACCCGGGCTGCGTAGGTCCAATCAGCTGAGCCGGGTCAGATATGAGCGAAGCGCTGATTGGCACAAGCGGCTGGGTTTACGATAGTTGGAAAGAGAGGTTCTACCCGAAAGATCTGCCGCAGAGGCGAGATCTCGAGTTCTACTCGCACGAATTCCCGACAGTCGAAATCAACTCGTCTTACTACCGCCTACCCACTGATGCCGCCTGTACTTCCTGGTTCAACCAAGTTCCCACTGACTTTGTGTTCTCACTCAAAGCGAGCCGTTTCCTAACGCACATGAAGAAATTGAAAGACCCCGCCGATCCATGGGCTCGGATCATGGAGCCGGCGCGGAATCTTAAAGGAAAGCTTGGTCCTGTTCTGCTGCAATTTCCTGCGTTGTGGAACAAGGACCTCGCGCGTTTGTCTGAATTCCTGGATATGGCGTCGAGTGAGAAAGAGCAATTGCCTCGACTCGTTTTCGAGTTTCGCAACGATTCGTGGCATACGAAGAATGTTTTGCGGTTGCTCGAGAAGCACGATGCGGCATGGTGCATCGCCGACTCACACAAGTTCGAGCGCTTCGACGATATCACTACCGACTTCGCTTACTTCCGGTTTCACGGCAGAGCAGATAAGAATCCGCGCTACTCTCTTGCCGAACTGCGAAAGCAAGCGACCCTGATGAAAAAACTTCTCAAACAAGGAATCGATCTATTCGTCTACTTCAATAACGACGCAATGGGTTATGCGATCGATAATGCTCTGACGTTGCGCGAGCTTATGGACTAGGGCGATCTATTTATAGATCTCGTCGCGCCATGCAGTTAACCGTATCTCATAGTCGAGTTCGCGCCTAATTCTTATCGGGCGGCCGTTATGCCATCAACGGCTAGGAGAATCAACAACTATGAAGAACACAACACTGTTCAGTCTCGCGCTGGCAATGATAACTGCGATCGTGTCTGTGCGCCCGTCGCAGGCATCCGACCCCTATCACCCCGAAGTCATTCCCACGGTGTGCAGCGGCTGTTCTAACGCACAGGTCTCAGCGACATGGACGAATGATCCCAATCACTTCCACCTTGATCTTAATCTGAGTGTTCGTGGTTGCACTGGCAGTGAAGTGACTCTTGCTGCGGTCGCACCCTCAGTTGCATTGGAGCCCAGTTACGCAGGCGGCGTAGTCAAACCGCAAACGCTGCACCCAGCCACTAGCTTTGCCTTCGACTATACGAGCAATGTTTGCAGTGGCGGACTATCCGTTTTCTTCGTTCAGGTATTAGGCTCTGACAACAACATCTACACCCTCACTTGCAATGATTTTCCGACACCAGCAATGAACGTTTGGCAACACGAAAATATCACTCGCGCTGACCTGAGCATGCCGCCAGGCGTTACGATGCAACGCATGTACATCGGGCTGATGAATGAGTCTTCCAGTTTTACGGCTCAGGCGAAAGTGCGCAATGTCACAGTCGATGGTGTTGCGGCAATCGATGTGACGGAATCAGCTCAGTCGTTCTGCCCGCTATTCACCGGACTCTAAGAATAAGCGATTGCCTGCAAGCGCGCTGCCCGGAATCTTTTCTGGGCAGCGCGCGCATTTGCCGATTGTTTTTTGAAAGAAACCTGCCAGCAGTGGCGCATTATTTCGAGATTGGTACGTACGCGCTCATATCAGCGGTGGCGGCGCCAAGCGATAAATCTCGGACGACGGAGTGCTTACTTGACTGTAGCCGGTATCATGTACTTTTCGACGAAGTCGGTGTGCACGTCGCCGGCAATGAATGCCGGGTGCGAAAGCACTTTCTGATGAAACGGAATTGTTGTGCGAATACCGGTGATTGCGTATTCGTCGAGCGCACGCTGCATTCTTTGGATCGCTTCCTGGCGGGTTTCACCCCAACAGATCAATTTGCTGACGAGCGAATCGTAGAAGGGAGGAATCGAATAACCTGGATAGCAATGACTGTCGACGCGCACGCCGGGTCCACCCGGGCTGATGTAGGCATCGATACGACCGGGTGATGGCAGGAAATTGCGGTCCGGGTCTTCGGCGTTGATGCGGCACTCGATTGCGTGACCGCGCATTTTGACATCTTCCTGTTTCCAGGAAAGCTTCAGTCCTGAAGCGACGCGAATCTGTTCTTTGATCAGATCGAAGCCGGTAATCATTTCAGTGACCGGGTGCTCGACCTGGATACGAGTGTTCATTTCCATGAAATAAAAATCGCCGTTGGAGTAGATAAACTCCACGGTTCCAGCGCCTTCGTAATTGATGGATTTTGCAGCTGAGACGGCGGCTTGACCCATCTTTTCGCGCATCTCGGGCGTAAGCGCCGGGCTCGGCGACTCTTCGATAAGTTTTTGGTGACGTCTTTGCACCGAGCAATCGCGCTCACCGATGTGAATACAATTGCCGTGTCCGTCCGCCATGATCTGAATCTCGATGTGGCGGATCGGCTTGCAGTATTTTTCGATGTAGACGCCGGCGTCGCCGAAAGAAGCCGACGCTTCGCTGCGAGCAGACGCCAACTGATTGGCGAGCTGTTGCCGGTCGGTGGCCACGCGCATGCCGCGCCCTCCACCACCGGCAGTGGCTTTGATGATAATCGGATAACCGATTTCATCAGCAAGTTTGAAAGCAGCGGCTTCGGTCTCGATCAGACCCTGGCTTCCCGGCACAACAGGAACCTTCGCCTTTCTCATCGTTTCTCTCGCCGATGCTTTGTCGCCCATCGAATTGATGGCTTTGACGCTCGGTCCGATGAACTTAATGCGATGGTCCGCGCAAATCTCGGCGAAGTTTGCGTTTTCGGAGAGAAAACCGTATCCGGGGTGAATGGCATCCGCTCCGGTCACGACCGCTGTGCTGATTAATGCCGGAATGTGCAGATAGCTTCTTTGCGACATCGGCGGTCCGATGCAAAATGCCTCGTCGGCAAGTTTGACGTGCAGCGAGTCCGCATCTGCTTGCGAATATACCGCGACGGTACGAATTCCCATTTCACGGCAAGCACGAATCACTCTTAATGCGATTTCGCCGCGATTGGCGATCAATACCTTTTCGATCATTTCCCGCTCTGGCGCGCCTTTAAATCTAACCCTTAGGATCAACGATGAAGAGCGATTGCCCGTATTCCACAGTCGTTCCGTTGTCTACCAAGACTTTGACAATTTTGCCTGCTACTTCGGACGGCATATCGTTCATCAGCTTCATCGCTTCAATAATGCAAACTGTTTGCCCGACGTTGACACGGTCGCCGATATTGACGAACGGCGCAGCTGTCGGTGAGGCAGCGCGGTAGAAGGTTCCCACCATTGGTGAGGTGATTGGAACATAACCGTTGGACGCACCGTTGTCGCCCGCCGGCGGTGCCGATTCTTTAGCCGGCTCAGCTTTCACTTCTGGCGCCGCCGCTGTTGCAGTGGCTCTGTGTGCTGCCGCCGCCGGAACGAGAGCTTCAATCACGCTCGGTTGCGAAGCGCCACCGGCTGCGGAAGATTTTTTCACTGTGATGCGCTGATCGCCGGACTCAATCGTGAGCTCGGTAATGTCAGTGTTGCTGACCACAGCGAGCAGTTCTCGAATTGTCTTGAGATCGATGTCCACGCCCTTGCCTCGAACTGATTGCTTCGAATCCATCAAACTACACGCGGGTCAAGTATTTGCGTGAACGTGTGTCCACGCGGATCATGTCGCCCACTTTGATGTGAAACGGAACGGTGATGATAGCGCCTGTTTCCAGTGTTGCCGGTTTGCCGCCACCAGAGCTGGTATCACCGCGCTCATCAGGGGCTGCTTCTTTAACTTCCAGTTCAACGGTGTTCGGCAGTTCAACGCCGATCACTCGATTGTCATGACGCAGGACGGAAATGCCTTCCAATCCTTCTTTGAGAAACTCTACCGGCGATCCGATCTGCTCGGCTGCGACTTCGAGTTGATCGTAAGTGGATGAATCGACCAGCACGTAGTTGTTGCCGTCTTTGTAGGAGTAGTGCATGTCAGACTTCTCTACGATAGCCTGCGGCACTTTTTCACCCGCTCTGAACGTCTGTTCGAGGGTGTTGCCGGTCTCTACATTTTTCATTCTTGTGCGCACAAAGGCTGAGCCTTTGCCGGGTTTGACGTGCATCGCTTCTACGATTTGCCAAATTCCGTTGTTATAGACGATGGTGACGCCAGGTCGAAAGTCGTTGCTCGAGATCATTGCTATCCGTAACGCCCGAGGCTGGGCTTGGTAGTCAAGGTAAGACGGGTGGCTGCCTCTGGCCACCGCAAGATTTTATCATCGTACCAAGAGATCCATGATCTACTAAGGATCTGTAACGACGGATTGCCGGTGGGCGAGAGGCAAATACCGGGCGGCGGCGCCCTTTCCGCCGTTGACACGGCGGTTACATCCCGCAAGCAAGCCTTGATCCGGTTGCCGGGTGCTGGCTGGCGCCGTTATAATGCGAATTCCTGAGATAGCTAAAAGCCCGCGCCCATGGTTCATTGGGCGAGCGGAGCAAGCATAAGGTTGAAAATGTCGACTGCGAAGAGCCCCACAATGACTGAAACACCCAAGAGTGCCTACACTCCGAGCGAAGTTGAGGCTAAATGGACCAAGCATTGGTTCGATAACGAAGTCTTCAGCCTTGACATTAATCCTGACAAACCAAAATTTTCCATTGCCTTGCCGCCGCCCAACATTACGGGCAACTTGCACATGGGTCACGCTCTGAATGGAACTCTGCAGGACGTCCTGATTCGCTTGAAGCGGATGCAGGGATACAACGTTCTCTGGCAGGCTGGCACTGACCACGCGGGCATTTCCACGCAGATAGTTGTTGAACGCAAACTACGTGAGCGAAAGCCACCCGTACTCCGTCGCGAGATGGGGCGCGAAGCGTTCGAGGCTGAAGTCTGGAAGTGGCGCGAAGAGTCTGGCGGCCAGATTTTCAATCAGTACAAAAAGCTCGGCGTCAGCTTCAACTGGGACCGGCTCGCGTTTACTCTCGATCCGGCGTACGTTAAAGCCATCTATCGCGTGTTCGTGACTCTATTCAATGAAGGTTTCATCTATCAAGGCAACCGGGTCACCAACTGGTGCCCGCGCTGTCTCACGAGCTTGTCGGATCTGGAGGTCGTGCACGAAGACACCAAAGGTTATCTTTATCACATCGACTACAAGGCGACTGATGGTTCGGGCGCTCTTACGGTAGCGACGACGCGTCCCGAGACTCTGTTCGGCGATGTTGCGGTGGCGGTGCACCCGAGCGACGAGCGCTACAAAAAGTTCATCGGTAAGAAAGTCAAGTTGCCGCTCACCATTAGGGAACTGCCGGTAATTGGCGATGCATACGTCGATCGCGAGTTCGGAACCGGCGCTCTCAAAATTACCCCCGCGCATGACGCCAATGACTGGGAGGTGGGACAGCGTCACAACCTGCCATCGCCAGTGGTGATAGATGCGGAAGGAAAGATGCTGGACAATGAGTATGTTCCTCAGCAATTCCAGAAGTTGGATCGTTTCAAGTGCCGCGAAGCCGCAGTCGAGCAGCTGAAAGCTGAAGAGTTGCTGGTACAAGAGCAGGAATATACCAACGGTGTTGGGCACTGCGAGCGGTGCAATACGGTAATTGAACCGTATCTCTCCGATCAGTGGTACGTGAGAATGAAAGAGCTGGCCGAGCCGGCTATCCAAGCCGTCGAAGAGCAGCGAGTCGTGTTTATTCCCGACCGTTACGCCAGTACGTATCTGGATTGGATGCGAAACATTCGAGATTGGAATATCTCCCGCCAACTATGGTGGGGGCACCGTATTCCAATTTGGACCTGTGCCAACGGCCACGTCGAGGCATACGAAGAGTCGCCGACTAAGTGCTCGAAATGCGATTCGACTCAGCTAGAACAAGATCCCGACGTGCTCGACACGTGGTTTAGCTCCGCGCTCTGGCCGTTCGCCACGCTTGGTTGGCCGGAAAACACGAGACTGATGAAAGAGTTTTATCCGACGACGGTCCTTTCGACCGCTCGTGAAATCATCAATCTTTGGGTTTCTCGCATGATCTTCATGAGTGTCAAATTCACGAAGATGATTCCTTTCAAGCATGTTTTGATCCATCCGGTCGTGCAGACTAAAGATGGCAAACGCATGTCGAAATCGAAGATGAACTCGATCGATCCGTTAGATATGATCGCGAAGTTCGGAGCCGATGCCAATCGCTTCTACTTTTGCTCACTTGGAGTGAAAGGCGATCAAGATGTTCGCTTCCGAGAAGAACGTTTGGACGAATACAAGAAATTCGCAAACAAGCTGTTTAACGCAGGCAACTTCGTTCTGACGCAGTTGGAGGGGTTTAAGCCCAGTGCTATCGATGATGCGAAACTGACACTGGCGGACAAATGGATTTTGGATCTGTACAACGTCATGCTGGACAAAGTCGTTGAAGATTTCAACAACTACGACTATCACGACGCCGCGCGCGAGCTGTACGACTTCACTTGGGATTATTTCTGTGACTGGTATCTCGAGATAGCTAAAGGTCAGATGTCAGAAGAGACGGCCGATTCCGGTCAGACCAAGAAGATACTCTGTCTGATTTTTGAAGGTTTGATGCGCGCGTTGCATCCAATCATGCCGTTCATCACTGAAGAACTCTGGTCGAAGGTACCGAAGTCACCTTTGTTTGCAGATCTCATCTCCATTATGTTCGCGCCGTACCCGCGCCCTGACGAGCGCTACATCGATGACGAAGCCGAGTCGCAGATGGGATTGATCGTGCGTGTCATTCGATCGATTCGAGACATTCGCTCCACATTCAGCGTTCCCGCGTCAGCGGAAGTCGAGATCTTACTTTCAACCGAGAATAAGGATGAGGCCGAAACCCTGCAAAAGGGATTGGTGTACATTCAGAAAGATCGTACGTGCAGGGCGAGCAAAGTAACGATTGCAACCAACGCCACTGTGCCACCGCGGGCGGCGACGCAGATGGTAGCTTCCGTGAAAGTGATCGTGCCACTCGGCAACGTGATTGATGTCGAGAAAGCGAAGAGTAAACTCGAACAACGCCAAGCTGCCGTTGAAAAAGATATCGAGAAAGTGCAAACTCAGCTCAACAACGCTGACTTTCGTGCCCGTGCTCCGAAGGAAAAAGTCGACGGTATAGAAGCGCAACTTGCCGATCTGAACAACCAACTCGAAAGCATTTTCGCTCAGCTGAAGGTTCTCGAGTCGTAGATCGCGGTCTACTCGTGAATGAAATTGCAAAGGTTTCGCTATTTGCGGAAACCCTATAGATTAAACGGGGTTCGATTTCTTGCTGCGGTTTGCCGGCAAGTTTGCTAAAAGTAGATGGGACCAGCAGGACTCTCCGGTTTCATTCTAACTTGGCGCAATTCGACCCATACTACTTGATCGCGCGGCGGCTGGCTAAAGACCAGTTTAATCGCAACGACCTGCTGACGATTACTGAGTTTATGACCGAGGATATCGAGAGGCTTGTCGGTCCGCGCTTGACCGACAAGCATTATGAGTTCGAAGGCATTTACTACGCTTCCAGCCATGCGCGCATGGAGTTTTCTGAGGAAAGAGGCAATCATTTCACGAAGATACGTCTTTCGGCAGGGTCGTCGAAAGATCCCGGCGGTGCGATCTGGCAATTGGCGCATGAATGCGTTCACTTAATTACTCCGAGCTGGGTGGGTTCTACGGTTTTGGAAGAGGGCATCGCTTGCTGGTATCAGGAGCGCTGGGTCGACAAAATCCCTCAAGTATTTCCGGATTGGTATAAGAACGGCCGCAGCAAAGGGCGCTTTCCGTCGTACGATGAAGCATGGGACCTCGTCAATAAATTGGTGGCGCCGGATCAAGACGTGATCAAGCGTCTGAGAGCCGCTCAACCTGTCATCAGTAAAATTGGCATCAAGCTGTTGAATCAAGAGGCGCCGTGGCTCGAGCGAGAAGTTGCGCGCAAACTGGCAAGCCGTTTCAAGCGTGGCAGACCTGGTCGAAAGCGCAAGGGCAGTCAAGCTACAACAGTTCAGCCTGCACTCGTCCAACCTTCTCTGTTTCATCCAGCGTCGACCGACTCCGAATTAATTGCGGCGGCGGAAAAGAATGTTCTAGTCATGACACCGCCGCTGCCACCACTGGAAGAAGCTTGCTTCCAACGTCCGCTTCCGTTCGATGCTCGCTCCAGCGAGATCGGACGTCAGGCAGCTCGTCTGCGCGTGGGCATGCCACTGAAACTAGAACAGCTTGCCGCGTTCAAAATTTCCGTTGCTGAGGTTCATTCGGCGTTCGAACAGATCTATGGCGTGCAAGCGTAGGTTGACTTGCCGCGCTCACCGCTTGGTCGTATACCATAGTAATTATTTCCGACGGGTATGGCATCATTGAGTCGAAAGTGTTTCCTGGATTGTGGCTGGATATCCGAGCGTTTGCGCGAGGTGACAAGAAGCGCATTCTTAAAGTCTTAGAATTCGGATTGGAGTCAGAAGAACACGCCGAATTTGTCGCTAGTCTTTCACCGAGGGCTCCAGAGTAAGAGTTATAAATGCGCCGAGGCATTCAAAGTCCGGAAGTGCGTACCAGTTCTGCGGTTGCGTAATAAACGCTTCCGGATGCGTTTGGGTAAGCTCAGTTTGCGCCGGACGACAGAGTACAGCGTCCATCGATAGGCTAAGTAACCTCAAGCATCCTGCCTGAAATTTGTCCGCTAATGGACTATAAGAGGTTATGATCACGCGAGTTTGATCGCTTAAGGATGAAGCCATGCAGGATACCCAAGTTCAACCAGAACCAAAAACCGATGAAACAGCGGCAAGTTTGTTCTCGCCCCTGAAACTGCGGAGCGTCACTCTTCGCAATCGCATCGGCATTTCTCCTATGTGCCAATATATCTCAGTGGACGGGTTTGCCAATGATTGGCATATTCAACATCTCGGTTCGCGGGCAGTGGGCGGGGCGGGAATCGTTATTGTGGAGGCATCGGCAGTCGAGGCGCGTGGAAGAATCACGCCCGATGATCTCGGGATCTACAAGGACGAGCATGTCGAATTTCTTTCTCGTATTACAGAATTTGTAAGCAAGTTCGGTGCCGTTCCGGGAATTCAAATCGCTCATGCTGGGCGCAAGGCATCAACGAAGAATCCATGGAAGGTTGGCAATCGCCACGAAAAGCAAGACCTCACTGATGCAGAAGGCGGCTGGGCAATCATAGCACCGAGCGCGGTGCCTTTCTCGCCCTCGTCGCGAGTGCCTCACGAACTGACAATAGCGGAAATTCAGGAAGTGGTGCAGAAATTTGCCGATGCTGCTAAAAGGGCTTTGAAGGCTGGTTTCAAGTTTTTAGAAATTCACTCGGCGCATGGATATCTGCTGCACAGTTTTTATTCGCCGCTTTCAAATTTCCGCACCGACGAATATGGTGGCAGTTTTGAAAATCGTACGCGCATTCATCTGCAAGTCGTCGATGCCGTGCGCAAGATCTGGCCGGAGGAATTGCCGCTTTCGGTGCGCCTTTCAGCAAGTGATTGGGTGGAAGGCGGATGGACTATCGATGATTCGGTGCGCCTGGCGAAACTCTTACAAGAACACGGAGTCGATATGGTTGATTGCAGCAGTGCGTACATCCGCTCCGGTGATCGATACAATTTCGGTCCGGGCTGGCAAGTGCCGCTGGCCGAGAAGGTTCGCAAAGAAGCGGGCATTATGACAGCGGCAGTTGGAGAGATAACGAAAGCCGAACAAGCAGATGCGATCATTCGAGATGGGAAAGCGGATCTCGTCTTGCTTGCGCGTGAATCCATGCGTGACCCGTATTGGCCGTATCACGCGGCGAAAGAGCTTGGCGTCAAAGACGCCGCAACTTTGCCGAAGAATTACACCTACGCGATTTAGTTGTTTGCCTTCTAACGGGCGACTGCAAGTCGCCCCTACGGTGGTTTGCGAGATTGTGAGCATGGTGGTGTATACGGTGGCTGGTACGAGACCGGCTCGTGTACGCATCTGGGAGCGCCGGCATCTTGCCGGCTCCGGATTAAGGTACTCCGCTGCCGGCTGCGATCGCGAGCTCGCTATGCGAATGGCAGTTTCAACTGCCCGGGCGATTCTACCGGCACCGATTTTTTCTTGCTTGCGGACGGTTTCTTCTTCTCCGGCTCCGCATTTTCGGCAGCGGCGATTTGTTCGGCGCTCAAGCGCTCGATCAGTTCAGGCGTGTTGGTGCTCACTTTGTTGACGCCAGTCGAGACGACAAATGCTTCCAAGTCTGAAAATCCGTAAGGCTGCAAGCAGTGTGACAACGCCGCCTCATCTTGGATCTCGGGATCTAGCCAGATTTTCTCGGTTTCCAAATTCAAAATAGCCGGCATGCGATCGTGGATATCCTTCACGACCTCGCTTGCAGGAACAGTAATGATCGCTACTGTTCTGATCATTTCTCCTTCGTCGGTTTTCATATCTTGATAGATGCCGGCAAACCCGAACAACCGCCCGTCGTTGAAGCAGATGCGCATCGGCTGTTTTTTACCACTGGCTAATTTCTTCCACTCGTAAAAACCATCGGCGGGAATGACACAGCGTCGTTTGATAAACGCTTTCTTGAACACCTTTTTCTCGGTCAAAGTTTCCGCCCGCGCGTTGATAAGCGGTTTGGCTTGGGAAGGGTCTTTTGCCCAGAATGGCAGCAAACCCCACTTGCAGATCTGCAAGAGCCTGCTGCCGGGTTCGTCTGGTGACGGTGGCTCTTCGCTTACTACGATCGGAACCATCTGTGATGGCGCCACATTGTAGTTGGGCCTGAGATCGACCTTCTCTGCCAGAATTTGAAAGCGCTCCAGAATTTCCTCAGTGGAGTGCGAAATGGTGTATCGCCCGCACACGTCTCTAGCCTCCCTCCGCCTTTATCTTAACGCGCCGCACGCAAAAGTTTCATCCATCCAAAGGATCAATTCAGACAGCGCTTGCTTCGTTCCTTTTTGACTATACGAATGGCCGCCTGGTACAACGACAGATTTGTACGGTACGAGCACTGATTTTTGCACATCCTTCAGCTGCTCCAGCGGACACAATTTGTCTTTATCTCCGGTGATGAAAAGCAGCTTGCCTGCGAGTTTCGCCATGTGCGACCAATCGCGCGGTTTGCCGTTGGCATTCATCGATTGCAAAGGCAATCCGAGAAAAACGTAAGCGGCTATATCGTCACGGTCTTGCCCCACGTACGTAGAGACGCGCCCGCCAAATGATTTCCCCAGCAATATCAAGGGAACGGCAGGCGCGCGCGCCTTCAAAAACTCTATTGCACACTGCATCTCGGGCAGCTCTTTCTTGCCTCCCGCCGAGGCTACGCGGCCCGAGTCGACGTACCCGAAATTCCAGCGCAGTGTGAGAAAGCCGATTTCCTCCAGACTCGAGGCGATACTCTTGAGGAAAGGCGTATCCTTGCTGCCGCCGGCGCCATGGCTGATGAGCACGGCGCCCTGCTCCGCTCGCCCACCTATTGTGCCGTGAAGCCCGTCGCCGAACGTCACATCCTCAGCATCGCTCGATTGATTTTTTGGGTTCGCCATCTGATTCAGTATTGACCGCGTCGGGTACCTAGCAGAATATTGAACGAAATATTGTAAGCCGAATATTCGGTTATCCATTTAGCAATCGGATTATTGGAGACCAATCGATGAAATACTTGATGACTACTCTGGCGATAATCGTAATCGGAGCGTATGCCGTTCAGGCTGCCAACGAAGCAAAAGTCATCAAGATTTCCGCCAAACGCTACAGCTTCACCCCGTCTGAAATCACCTTGAAAAAGGGCGTTCCCTACGTTCTCGAGCTGACCACGCAAGACAGATCGCACGGTATGGCAATTCCAGCGATGGATAAGCGGGTGACGATTGAGCCGGGTCAGACTGCCGAAATCAAGCTGACGCCCGAGAAGACCGGCAATTTTGAGTTTCACTGCGACGTTATGTGCGGTTTGGGGCATGACAGCATGACCGGGACCATCAAAGTAGTCGACTAGTGCCGACAGTTTCGAGCCTTTGGAGAAACTTCCGTGTTTGGCGAAGGGTTTCCAGACCTCGTTGGTCTCGCTGCCGCCGAACTCGGGACATACCCGAAAATCCATGGGGCAAAAGGCAAACGGCCCATCTGGTGGACCTTTGCTGAAAATCTTAATTGACAAGATGTTTATACAGTGGCAAGATATGTTAACGAGCGTTAATGAATCCCCCATTAACGGAGTCCACCCGCCTTGTTTACCAACTCTCTCGTGCTGCGGTCACGCCGTGGCAGCATAAACGAGCTTCCGCTCGTTCTCCTGATTTTGTTTGTCATAATTGCGTTTCCGCTCATTGATCTGCTCGGCGTCGCAATTGGAGCAGGCACTGCGCTTCTGCTCGCCGATCAATCGGTTGCCAGAGCGGCATCGCATCAACGCTATGACACTGCGCTTTCGGCGATGACTTCGGAAGCGCAAGGACTGTTATCGACCGGATTTGCCTCGTTCTCCAAAATGAAACCGATCGGTGGCAACAGACAGACCGGTGCCGATCTTTATATCGTCGCTACCAACTACAAAACCAACTCAATCCGCTGGTTCGAACCAGACAGCCCAGTTACCGGACCTATCGATCCCTCGACCTACTTGTATGAGTGCACCGTTAAAACTCATTACCAGGTAGGACCGACGATCAGCTTTCAGGGAGTTCCATATTTAGGTAATGTGCCTGGTCTCGGCAAACCGTTTCAGTTGGACTTTCAAGCGAGCCGTCCTGCTGAATATCCGATGGGACTGAATCAAGTGGGCGATGTTTCGTCAGGCACCGATGGTGGTGGCTTGACGATTGGCACCATTTCTATCCCCTGGGATTCTGCCAACACCACATCCGGTAGCAGTTGGAACTTCGTGCAACTGTACGACATTGTTCTCAGCTACGGACTCAATCCCACCGACGATGATGTGATCACGGTTTTGGGCAACAACCCGACGTGGACGAAAACTATATTCACCAATTCCGGCGGGCAGTATTTCTTCGATACCAGACCGGATGGATACATCACGCTTCACGGTAGTCCGGTGCAGGTCGGACCAAACGGTACGAGCACTAAACTGAAAAACGGCTTACCGCTGGGCGCTTTGATTGGAATGATCGGTACGAATGGACAACCGTTCTTAATCGGCTCGTCCAAGTTTGACGTAAAGGGCAGCGGCACTCTCTATCTCGCTGTCAATGACGGAGACGGTCCGGTATTAGGAAAAGCGCCGCCGCCGCCAAATCCCGCTCCGCCGAACACTCCTTATGTTAATAACACCGGGATGTTCATGGTTCGCGTGATTTCAGCCCAGTAGCACGCCGCGAGGAGCGGATCCGCAGTGAGACGAAAATCTCAAAAACACAGCATGCACCATCGCCACAGTCGTGGCAACGTGCTCATCCTCGTTATTGCGGTCATGTGTTTTATTGTGCTTCCGGTGGCATTCTTCACGCAGCAGTTCGTGCGCACCACCGGCAGTCAGCAAGAACAGCGCACGGCCATTGAAGCTGCCAGCATGGCTGTTGCTAAAGATCTGCAACGCATCGTCATCGATGATCCCAATTTTGGGCTGATCTCACTGTCGGACTGTCCGCCGGTGGGGAAGGACACCAAGGCGCAGGACAACTGGTTTTGCAATGTCAGGGGCATCAACACAGTTCTCGGCACGATCCGGTTGGACATGATCATCTCCGATCAGCTCAATAGCACGATTATGCGCTTGGCGTGCGATCGTGACTATACCAATGCGATGGCGGCGAAAAATCGATTGGTAACCTTATTGCAAGCCTCCATCAAGCCCGGCGGCGGCGGGCAGGATATAGACGGCAATCCGGTCAATCCGTACGATGACGCGGTGGCAGCTTACGAGTCGAATTTGATCAGAATGGAAGGCGGCAAATCGACGCTGGTTGCTAACTCGCTCAAGATAACACTCGGTTGGGAAGACGAGCTCTACACCAACACAGTTGTGCCGTACCCAGCCTCCATCGCCTCTTTGACGGTGGCGCAACGCAATCAAAATTGCTACAAATCATTCGTCGATTGCCCCTACACATTCAAGGGAACGCCGTACACCAAACGCGATTTCGTTTTTGCCGCCATCGACACCGATGTGCGGTTGGTCGATTGGCGAACGTTTCAAACCGGCAACGGCAGCATGCCTTACGTCATTCCTAGCATTGTGAAGTGCGAAGCGGATCAGCAGTACACGACGGTGCAGCCGGCCAGCGGAAAAGAAACGCACACAATTCATTGCGTAGCCTGTGCAGAACCTGCCAGTCTGGGCGACCATCTGCCCGCTCCCGGCGCGCTTGCCATCGATTTCCCGATGGGAACCGTAACTGGTATCAACAGCCTGATGGACATTTTTTGCAGCAATCAGGTTATGAAGAGTCCGACTGACTTGCTTCTCACGCCGCCAAACGGTGACTCCCCGCCCGGCGGACTGGTGCAAATCTCTCCGCCGCCACTCAATACTGTCGTGGCGCCCCCGAATAACGTCCTGCACCCTCCATTTGGATATGTCCTGGCGCTGGCGGTTTACGATTGGTTTCGCCAGGCGGGCACCAACGTCAACGTCGCCTCCCTCATCAATGCCTTCACCCTGCCTTTCGTGCCTGGCATTCCAGCTAATCTGCCGCAGATTCAACAGTATCAATTCGACTTGAGCGGCAACATCCAGCAATCTGTCCAGCCATACGGCAAAGGCATAACGCGACCCGTCAGCGACAAACAGCTTTATTCTCGAAGCGGTTTAGTTTACTTGGGTCCGCCCACCTTGCCCCCAGCCAATCGTTCTATCTATGACGTGTACGTCAAGGATTTCGTTTATCAACCTGGGCGAATCAATGGTGGCAAACATGCAGGCGAAGTGCCCGGAGATCCCATTCCGCCCTTTAACAATGGTCCTCCCGACCCGTACGGGCGCGAGATCGACGAGTTGACCAATGCGGGGACGTTTCCCTCCGGTCCCCCAGGCGGCGCAGTACGCCCGACTTATCAGCAGAAGACCGGCATCAGCGTCGATATTCTCTTCCGCGTGCGCACCGTGCAGATGCCGCCCTAGGCATAGCTGCGGCGAGTGTAGCCAAGACAGTAATATTGTCGTGGGTTGTTCGAGGCAGCGCGCGCTGAACGTTTTGTGAAACTGACGCTCTATAAGAAAGGGCTTTTCGTTATCGCAGGAGTGCTGGTCATCCAGCTGATTTTCCTCGGATACTATGGCATCTTGCTGAACCGCTCCGAGTTCTTGGCAGCGCAGGAAAACCACAATCTTTCCGTGGTCGGACGATGCAACTGGGTAGGGACGTTGCTGTCAGGCAGCACGCTCAGTTGTCTTGCGTACGCAGTTACGGGCGATGAGGAGTGCCTTGACAAATATGTCAGCGGTCGCGGTCAGATCGCCGACCAGTTTAACGGTCTCGCGAATGAGTACAGTGGCGACTCCGACCAGAGCCTGCGTATCAAGCACAGCAAAGAGCTGATCACCCAACTGCTCGCAGTGCTTGACTCAATGGCGCATCAGCCGGCACTGGTGCCTCGCAACGAGCGTTTGATTCAATTGGTGCGACTGGAGCTTTTGCCCACTTTTACCGAACTGTACAAACTGCGCCACGAACTTCTCGAAGGCGAACTTCGCCAGCTCAAGCAAAAGCCCGAAGAGCTGCCTAAAAATCGGCAAGAACGCAATGAGTATATCTTCGTTCTGATATTCATCAATATTCTCATCGCCGCTGCTCTCATGTTCATCTACACTCGCAAGCTCACAAATCGGCTGGCGATCCTTTCAGATAACAGTCGCAAATTTGCCCGACGAGAATCGCTGAATGAGCCGGTCGGCGGAACAGACGAAATCGCGCAGCTCGATTCCACCTTTCACTCCATGGTCGACTCGCTGCATTTGGCAGAGCAGCGAAAACAGGAATTCATGTCGATGATCAGCCATGACCTGCGCACGCCGCTCACTAATGTACAAGCGTCGCTCGAATTTGTCATCGAGGGTCATCATGGCGAACTCGCTCCCGGCGCCAAAGAGTGGCTTAATCGGGCGCACGACAACGTTCAGACAATTCTCGGTTTGATCCGCGAGCTTCTGGAGATAGAGCGGATCGAATCCGGCAATCTCAATCTGGAGTACAGCGACATTGACGTCGATGATTTGCTTCGTCGTGCCGTCAGCGCTGTTATCGCGTTGGCGGAGAAGAAGAAGATCACGATCAAACGTCCAAAGGTTGACGAGCTTCTCTATCTCAGCGCGGACGACGACAGGCTTTCGCGAGTGCTCATCAATCTCCTCGGCAATGCGCTCAAATTTTCGCCGAACAATACAACGATCACCATCGGCGTCAAGGAGTTGATGGAAGTGATCGAGTTTACTGTTAGTGATGAAGGTCGTGGAATTCCGGCCGATCATGTGGCGCGAATATTCGACCGCTTTCAGCAAGTCACTGCTGATGATGCGCGGGTACTGGGCGGCTCCGGTCTGGGATTGGCAATTACAAAAGCCATTATCGAGGAGCATGGGGGCACGATCATTGTCGTTAGCGATGTCGACAAAGGCACCACATTCACGTTTCGCATTCCCAAGAAGAAACCGCAGGCGGTGGCGCGAAAGTCATAAAAAGGACGGTGACTGTTTCAACCAGCAAAGGTCGAAACAGCCACTTACTACCCTTCGTCCATAAACTTTCGGGGGCGGTATCACGGACAGTGCCGTGACTATGTCGTTCGTTGGGGGGATTTGTTGGCTACGAGCGTCAACTGCCAACATCGATACTGTACAAAAACTTCCTGGCAGTTTGCCGCCACCAATTTGGCATGTTGATGACATGTTGATTAAATTAGGTTGCCCAGGGCATCAGGGTGAAACCCTTCATGCTCTGGCGCCTGACATAATATGGAGCGGAAAACCCACAGGTAGAAGATGAATATCGCCTTCCGTACTATCTTGCTTTTGTCAGTTCTGGCAGTCGTCCCCGCCCTGGCGCAGGACTTTAAATCCGTCCACCCCGTCGGACCAACAACCAATTCGCCTGCGTTTGCTCAGCCGTCACCGGCAGAGGCGCCGTCGGGACAGGCCGAGAAGATGCCTCCGGGCAGCGGGGCGGCCGAGGTGCAAGCGGCTCGCAAGGCGCAAGAGCAATCGACTGAAGGACTGAAAAACAGGAGAGAACCGCTGACCAGTGTCATCAACGTCAACGCCGACATAACCATCGGGCAGAACGAGGTGATTCTTGGACCGTTGCGCGGATTGTTGGTGCAAGTGAAAAACCACACTGACAGACCTTTGATCTTCGACGGCAACGGTGCCGTCGCCAATGTCAACGGAGCCAAACTGACTGCCGCGCCGCTCATCGTGCTCGAGAATATCGCTGCTCCTATACCTACGTTTCAACAAAAACTAAAAGCTGCCGCCGTCGATACCGTCGTACAGGGCGGCTCCATCGGCGCTGAAGTTACCGCCGAAGACATGATTCGCCAGGAAGGACCTATCCTCGGGCGGTATGGCAAAGATGAAACCCGCCGAGGCGACGAGATTTCCCGCTTCGGCAAGCGCATCGTCTGGCCCGGCGACAGCACTCAGGGCGTCGTCTACTTCGAGACGTCCGCTTCTATCGCCCACGCCACAGTCGAGCTTCCCGTCAACTCGCTATACGACAAATCCGACACCGCCCTCATCAGAAACAAATAGCTGAGATCGCTTTGTCTTGAAACTGAAAGCCTGTGGTTCCTCGTATAATCTAATCACGGGTGGTGGGTCTGCAATCGAATTGTGTTTATGAGCGCGTACGGTCGAGCGAAACTAAAATTTTGGCAGCGAGCGACTCTGCTTTTGGCAGTCGGTTGTTGCACTGCGCTCCCAGCTCTCGCGATACCGGAAGGATTTTCCAATCTTTCGTTGGCGGCCGCGCAGGAGGAAGCTCAGAAAGAGCACAAGATGGTGCTGGCGGAGGTGACTGCGAAATGGTGCGGTCCGTGTCAGGATATGGAGAAGCACACCTGGCCGAACGGCATTATCCAGCAGTGGATCAAGCAAAACGCGATAGCAGTGCAGGTCGACGATGATGCTGATCGGGCCACAGCTGATGCCTTGAACGTGCATAAAATGCCCACGATCGTAATTTTCGGCAGCAACAATCCGACCAGGGAGATTACTCGCCACCAGGGTCACCAAGGCGCCAACGAATTATTCTCGTGGCTATGTCAGGTACAAACGCAAGAGAATTTGCAAGATGCGATGGACGCGCAGATGCAATTTTTCCGTGAGAATCCAGCGGTATTAAATGCGGTGCTGGCGGGATTGGCGCTCATTGTCGGTTTGTTCTCTTTCTTTCTTTTCGGACGTCCCCTCGGGCGAAAGATGAAGCAGACCAGACAGGACAACCTGGAAAGCAGCTGGGTGCAAGCGCCCACCAAGCGTTCTTCAGAAAATCGATTGATAGCCGGTAAGTGGTCAGGGACTTACAAACGCAGCAACAGCGATTTGTCTGAAAGTGACAGCTCGTTCGCCGCGACATTGAGCGGCGACGATTTATTCGCGGGGCACATAATCGATTCGTACGGTGAAGCCAGCATCACTGGTGCCATGGACTATCCCAGGCTTCGTTTCAAAAAGACGTACGCTAAGCCGATCGTTGGTATGCAAGCAGCGAGCATTTTCGCTGTCTTTTATTACGAAGGACGCTTCAACGGAGCTGACGAGATCACGGGCACCTGGTATGTCGCACCCGGCAACAAAGGTACACTGCGCGGAAGTTGGCAGATGAAACGCAGCCAGGCATCAGGGCTCGACGAAAGTTGATCAGCTACGGTTTTTGACTTCTGCGGATATTCAGATCTTGCGGCTGCGGTTGGTAGCCGTTGCAGAGCGCGTCCACGGAGATGACGCCCATGTCGTGCAGGAGTTGGGCTTGGGCGACGTTGGAGTTGACGATGGCTTGCGCTTGTGATGTGAGGGCACCGATGTAGCCCTGCTGTCCTGTCATCAGATCGAGATTGGTGCCCATGCCGGACTGCAGTCGCAGCCCCGCCAACCGCAGCGCTTCTTTGGCAGAGACCGCTCCGGAAGCAGCGTTGTCGATCTGCGCGCTGGCAGTGAGCGCATTAAGGAAATCGGCACGAACCTGCTCTGTGACGAGAAGTAATTCCTGGTTGGCTTGCAACAAAGCCTGTCTGGACAAATTGCGCGCCGAGGCGATGTTGAGGACGTTGGTTATTCCCATGTTGGTCAAGGTCCAGCTCAGTGTGAAGCCGGTCTGCCAGGTGCTGAACACTCCACCGAATACGCCTGCGCCTGCGGTGTTGGAGCCGTTGGTATTGGCGGTACTAAATCCGGTGCCGCCACTGCCGCCGGAATTGCCTCCTGCTATTGACGGAGCAGTCGCTCCTGACGTGACGATGGAGCCTGATTGAACCAGGTTGAGGGGGTTGCCGCCGCTGCCGGCGACAATTGGTGTGGAAATAGTATTGTTGGTGCCGACGTTGGCGCTGGTATTGCCGGTGGGGCTGAAGCTTGCAGTTTGCCCCAGTGCATTGTTGCTGGCTGTGCCGGTGCCGTTCGATGAAGAGGCGATCTGTGCGACCGCCGCGCCGTTCGTGTTGCCACCGGGAGGATGCACAGCGGTGCTGGCGTGAGTGTAGGATGTAAAAAAGGAAACCGAAGGGTAGAGCGGCGAAGCGGCGACCTGTATGTTTCTCGCGGCAGCCAGTCTATATAGTTCGTACTGCCTCAATTCAGGACGGTGAATGAGCGCCACATTCAGGAGCTCATTTATGTTCAGTTTGGAGTCGATCAACGCTTGCTCTGAGATTGTCTCTTCCTGCGGGACAAGGTTGATGGCCATCGGCAGATTGAGAGCGAATGCGAGCGCGAGCGATGCCTGTCTGACATTTGCCTGTTGCTGCAAGAGCTGTTGCCTGGACGCGGCAAGCTGCGTGCGCGATTGCATAATCGCAAATTGAGTGCCGGTTCCAGCCTGATAGAGCTTATTGTTGAGTTGAAGTTGTGCTTCGCTCACCTCGACCGCTTTGGCGCTGATCTGTAAAAGGGCGTTTTGCAGGACGGAGTTTTCATATTTTTGATAGACGTCGAGCAGCGCGTCGTTGACCGTCGTGTAATAGGCCTGACGCCATCCTTTCAGGCGGTAATACTGAGCGAGAGCGCTGTAAACGTTTGCTCCACCTGCGAACACAGGAAAACGCAGCGTCTGTTGGAAGACGTTCGAGCTGCTCGTCGTGCCGGTGTTGGTGATATCCGTGCCGGTGAGATTCCAGTTCATGCCGAAGTTCGGAATCGGCACGCAGTCAACAAGCTCGCTGTAGAATTGCCAGTGCTGGTAGTTCCAACTCTCCTTGGAGATTTTGATTGGCAAACTGTTGCGCAGGGTGTAGTTAAGCGCGTCGCGCAGTGTCAGTGGCTCGTCATAGCTGGCTTCCAATCTAATCGGTTTGAGATTAGAGATCTTGATCAACGAATTTATGTGAAACGGGCCCATCTCGAGCCGCTTGTTCATCTCGTGATCGAGGATAGGCTCGGGCGGCAACGGCTTCAATTTGAGCGGTTGACTCATTGCACCTAAGACATCGGCATCGGCGTTGCCTTTTGCATTGGCGTCATCAATCGGCGTTAAGTCTTGCGCCAAGCAGGGGGCAGTTGCAATCTGAATGCCGGTGAGCAATCCGGCAACGATGGGAAGCAGGCGACGGTTCGGGCGCGCGCGGCAGGCGGGTGCCTCTCCCGAGGAGAAACCTTTCTCGTCTGGCGCGTTGTCTTTGGTGCTTGGCAGCGGCAACAGCAGTGGGTTTAGCTCCGGCCCGTTTTAACTTGCTGACGACAGTAATACAATCGCATAAGCGAAAATCGCAGATATTGAGATAATTTAAAGGGCAGGTCATAATCGAGCCCGATCGGCAAAGATAGAGCCAAGTCCAAATCGCGGATCAACGAATGTTCAAAACACGCGTTCCTAAACAAACCGACAATACGGCGAGCCAATCCCGGCTCCGCAAGCCGATCTTAATTGCCATAATTTTGATAGTGATCGGATTGATCGCTTTTGGGATTTGGTCATTCATCAAGCCAAAGTCCGGCATATCCGACCGCAACGTCGCTACTGTCGAGCGCGGTTCTATCGATGTCCGCATCGTTGCCACAGGAACCATTCGACCGCTTAATGAGGTGAAAGTCAGTCCGAAATCCACAGGGCTGATCAAAAAACTGTATGTGAAGCAAGGTGACTACGTCCAGGAAGGACAGGTCCTTGCTCAGATGGACGCAAGCAACTTGGCCGGGCAGCTCGAAGGGGCGAAAGGCTCATATCTAATGGCGAAGGACAATTACGCCAAGCTCTCTTCCGGCAACCGGCCGCAGGAAATCGCCATCGCCCAGTACCAGGAGCGGCGTGCCACGGATATAGTGCGTCAGGCAGAGCAAAATATCATTCGCCTGAAGGCGCAGGTAGAATCGCAAGAGCAGCAGCTGATTCGCGACGAGCAGATGGCGAAGCGCCAGGCGTATCTGGACGACCAGGGTGCGATTTCAGATCAGGACAGCTTGAATGCGCAAACTCAAGCTAAAGTCACCTTAGCCAATCTTACTGCGGCGCGCCGCGAGCTGACGCAGGCGGAAGCAACTCTGGCGCAGAATAAAGCGGAGGAAGCTGCCGCGGCGGAGCAGCATGAACTGAGCCGGATCGGCAATCGAAAGGAAGATATCTCCTCCGCCGAGCATGCCGTGTTGCAAGCGAAAGGGCAGTTAGACACGCTGGAAAGCAATTTCAATGACATGACGATCAAGGCGCCGTTTGCCGGCGTGATCACACAGAAATACGCAGATACCGGGGCGATTGTGACGCCGACCACGTCGGCTGCCACCACCTCGGCAACGTCGAGTTCAATCGTGGCGCTGGCGGGGGCGCTGGAAGTCGTTGCTGAAGTCGCCGAGACGGATATCGGCAAAATTCAATTAGGTCAGGACGTCGAGATAATTCCCAACGCATTTCCCGAGAAGTCCTTTCATGGCAAGGTAACGCAAATTGCCCCGGAGGCAGTCGTCACTCAAAACGTCACCA
This sequence comes from Planktothrix sp., assembly GCA_036703195.1. GTDB lineage: Bacteria > Cyanobacteriota > Vampirovibrionia > Obscuribacterales > Obscuribacteraceae > DATNPN01. The sequence continues at coordinate 461,122 of DATNPN010000037.1, forward strand.
CCTTCGAAGTTCATTCCTCTATAGAGGACGATAGACATCACCGCTTGTTGTCGGGAATGAACGTCAGCGCCAGATTCGTGGCGGGACAGCTGAATAACGTGATATTGGTTCCGACTGTCTGCATCATGTCGCGTCACGGCAAGACCGGCGTTCTCCTCGCTCAGCCGGATGGAACGCCCAAATTTAAGCAGGTCAAAACCGGACCGACCGTCGGCACCAAGACTGCTGTTCTGCATGGACTCGATGACGGCGATAAGGTGCTGACCGGCTTGTCCAAAGAGCAGCTCGATCAACAAGGTTATGGCGACGGTTCGGGACATAATCACGAGGGTCGCGAAGGACACGGCGGTGGGCACGGCGGTGGTGGTACTGGCGGTGCACCCATTCCGCGCTCGTTTGGTCGTTAAGGAGCCGCGATGAATCTCCTGGAGCTCGTTGTCATCGCCTGGCAAGGAATCTCCGACAACCGGATGCGCAGCCTTTTGACCGTGCTCGGTATCGTCATCGGTATCGCCGCGGTTATTGTTCTGCTGGCAATCGGGCAGGGGGCGTCAGTGGAAACACAACGACAGATCCAGTCTCTCGGCAGCAATTTGATCTATATAAGACCAGGCGCTGTCAGCGCCTCCAGCGTCTCACAGGGGCAGGGCAGCGCCGCGACGCTTACCTACGATGACGCCAAAACGATCGGCGAGATTTGCCCTGCTGTCGAAGATGTAGCGCCGGTATACAATGCCAGCTTCCAGGTGCAGTACGCCGGACAAAACACTGCCACGCAGATTCAGGCGACAGAGCCCAACTACTGCGACATCAGAAATTTTCACGTCGCTAAGGGAAGGTTTTTCACGCAAGGAGACATCAACAGCTACAATCGAGTCTGTGTTCTCGGTGATACCGTCGTGGAAAACCTGTTCGGCGAAGATGAAGACCCTCTCGGCAAATCAGTGCTGATCAGAGGCGAGTTGTTCGAAGTGATCGGTGTTATGGAACACAAAGGAGTGACGCAGTTTAACGATCAGGACGATACGGTTTTTGTGCCTCTCAGCACTGGATATAATTGCCTTTTCGGACAAAATGCTTCGACGGGTAGAGCAGTGAGAAACATCCTCGTGGCGGCAAAAGACGGCGATGATGTCACTCCAGCGATGTTTCAAATCACCAATGTTTTAAGACTGCGGCACAGAATCGTGCCACCACAACCGGATGATTTTACGATCAGAACGCAAGCAGATTTGATGGAAACCGCCGAATCTGTGACGCAGGTATTTACGGTTTTGTTGGGCGCCACCGCCGGAATCTCGCTGTTGGTGGGTGGCATCGGCATCATGAACATCATGCTGGTCTCAGTGACAGAACGCACTCGTGAGATCGGCATCCGTAAAGCGATAGGTGCGAAGTTTAGCGACATACTCTGGCAGTTTGTCATCGAAGCGATCGTGCTCTCTCTCGGTGGCGGAATAATCGGCATTCTATGCGGTTTTGCCGGAGCCGCCTTAGTAGCGAGCATGGCCAAGTGGACGACGATCATCACTCCCTGGTCGGTGATCCTTTCGTTCTTTGTTTCGATTGCCATCGGACTGTTCTTCGGGATCTACCCTGCCAGACGCGCAGCCAAGCTTGATCCCATCACGGCGCTGAGGTCTGAATAGATGTTCGGAGGTCTAGCCTTTGTCGATAATTGAACTAAATCAGATCAGCAAAAATTATGTGATGGGCACCGAAGTTGTGCAGGCGCTGCGTGGTGTCAGTTTTACGGTCGAATCCGGAGAGTACGTGGCAATCATGGGCGCGTCGGGCTCCGGCAAATCGACGCTCATGCACATCATCGGCTGCCTCGACAAGCCCAGTTCTGGCGAATATATCCTCGGCGGGAAAGCCGTGCAAAACTGCGATGACGACGAATTAGCCGCGGTACGCAACAGGATGGTCGGCTTTGTATTTCAGCAGTTCAACCTTCTGCCGCACATGACCGCACTGCAAAACGTCACTCTGCCTCTGACCTATGCAGGAGTAGCGAAGGAAACGCGCAACGATCGAGCGCAGCACGCACTCAGCCTTGTCGGGCTCTCGGACCGACATCGGCACAGACCAAATCAACTCTCCGGCGGTCAACAGCAGCGCGTTTCGATCGCCCGGGCTCTCGTCAACAATCCCAAGATTCTGCTGGCTGACGAGCCTACTGGAGCGTTAGATAGCCAGACTGCTGCTGAATTGATGCAGCTCATCGATGGGCTGATTTTGCAAGGCGTCACGGTCGTTGTCGTCACTCATGACCCGGAGACCGCCAGTCACGCCCACCGAATCATCCGCGTCAAAGACGGTCTCATCCTCAGCGACGAACGGATCAAAGAGAAGATCTAATCAATCTCTTCCAGGCGATAGCCGGCACCGCGAACGGTGCGGATGTATGATTGCTTTCCTTCGTCGTCGATCTTCTGCCGCAAACGCTTGATGCATGTCGTCACAGCGTCGACGGTCGCTTCCGATTCCGCCGTCCAGACTCTGTTCAACAGCGCTTCCGGCGCAAACACGCGATTGGGATGACGCATGAAAAACTCGAGCAGCGCAAACTCTTTAGGCAGCAGCTGCAGCTCAGCACCGTCTTTGGTGACTCGGTAGTTCTCACGATCGAGGCTCAAAGCGCCAAACCCCAGGACATTGCCGACCAGGCTCTGCGGGCGGCGCAAGAGAGCCTTGACGCGCGCGGTCAACTCTTTGCCGTGAAACGGTTTGCGCAGATAGTCGTCGGCTCCTGCGGCAAACCCTCGTTCAACATCTTCAATCGTATTTTTGCCGGTGAGAAACAGTACCGGAGAGACCCCACCATTCGAGCGATACGAAGTCAGCACTTCAAACCCACTCAATCCCGGCATGCCGATATCAAGGATGATCAGATCGTAGTCGTACACTTTCAGGCGTGCCAGCGCGTCTTCGCCATCATGCACGATCTCGACGTTGTGATGGTCGAGCGAAAGCCATCCTTTGATAGTCGTGCACAGCCCGACATCATCGTCTGCGATCAATACCTTCGCCATCTCTCTCTACGACCCGCTGCGTGCCAAACAATTTATAGCACGTTAAGGACGCCAGGAAAACAGCGCTTGCGCCTGCAAATGAAAGTACACCCGCGCGCAACCCCGCGGTTCCCGCCAATCAAAATATTGACATGTTAGTGCTGCAGCCGTTTATTCATGTCAGCCATCGCCGCGTTGAGCTGCACGTCCGATGACTCCCCGGGTATAGCGTTCAAGGGACTGTCGACGGTGATATCAGGCGTGATACCAATGCGATTCTTGTTTGCATCACCTAGCCATTGTCCTTTGGGCGTGTAATATCGCATTGACGTAATTGCCATCGACGTTCCGTTTTCCAGCTGAGGGTTATATGTTTGACCGATTCCTTTTCCGTACGTTTTGGTGCCAACCACTGTTGCATGATCGTCATCGTGCACGGCAGCGGTAAACAACTCCGCCGCAGATGCCGTGTCACCGTTGACCAGGATGTCTACCGGCTTGTCGCCGACTAAATCAGATACTTGCTTGAGGCGGATTTTTGGCAGCCATGAACCGGGCGTTTTGTTTTCCGCGTACTCGACTCCGATTCCCAGAATCGTGCTCTTCCCAATTGCGCCGGTCGAGTATTGAACATCGGAAGGATCGGACGGCACGCGCTGGCTGGTAGTGGCAAGTGTTCCATCTTTGACGAACATTGAGGCTGAATCGGTAGCGTTGCCAACGACACCGCCCGGGTTGCTTCTCACGTCGATGATGTAGCCCTTCGCATCCGCGTGCCGCTGCAGAGCTTGCTTGAGTTTGTCCGCAACGTCCGACTGTATGAAGTTGCTAATGCGAATATATGCGATGCCGTTGGGAAGGGTCTTATCTGTCACTACAGGATATTCTATGTCCGCTCGGACCGGCTTCACATGCACTTCTTTGCCGTCTCGAATGAGAGTTAGATCGAGCGCAGAGCCTTTGTCACCGCGTGTCATGTTGGCTACGTCGTTGAAGCTCTTGTTAGTAACATCAACTCCATTGACCGCTTTGATCATGTCGCCCACTTTCACTCCGGACTGCTCGGCCGGTGAACCGGGGTATACCTGGCGAATATATGTAGGTCCCGGCGGTAGCGAGCCATCGGCATTAAGTGGTTGACCAGGCTTGGGACCGATACCTATGCCAATGCCTGAGAGATGACCGTCCATCTGTTGTTGCAGCGCTTTGGTCTCATCAGAGGACAGTACAATAGTATGTGGATCATCAATCACTTGCAGTGCCTTGTTGGCATAGGTGACTGCGTCGGCCGGCGTTTTCGCTTGGCACGCATACTGGTTTTCCAGTGTGCGAATGTCGCCTAACGATTTCGGGTCGTACAATTCAAATCCTGCCAGAGCTATGTAGTCTTCGTACGCCGGATTTGGTGTGCAGCTTGCGGCCTTGGTTTTGTCTTTGCCCTGCTGGTCCTGCGAAGATGTGCTTTTCTGACGGCCGCCAACGAATTCGTCAGAAAGTAATTGTCGCGCTTGAGTACTGCTTTCGTGGACGGCAAAATCTATATCGCGGGCTGCCATGCGCAACCTCCTCGTAAAAAACTGTTCGCGCCGATTGCATATACACCCAAGCGCTCGAATTTGGACAAAAATCATGGCAACCTGTAAGTGCACGAAGGGCGCCCGATTTCGGGCGTTTACAAAACCTTTGCAAACAAAGCCCTTAGAAACATCACAACTTTACGCCTGTGCGGTTTGATGTAAATTACAAAGCTGTGTCAAATGCAGCCCACGGGGGTTGTCTGCGAGCAGGAGGAGTGACAAGTGTCGAAAACATCCAAATCGTTACTAATCAATCTGTCAGTACTGCCGGCTGCGCTGGCATTGGTCGCTTTCACGACGAACGTCGCGAAGGCTCAATCGGTAGGACAGGCGCTGCAAAATTGGTCGAACAACCAAGCGGGCAATGTGCAGCAAGATGCGAATAACGGTTTTATCAGTCAAGGTCAAGCCAACCGTTTGGAATCGAAAGACGCGCATATCCAGAATCAAGAACAACAATGGATGCAGCAAAACGGTGGACATCTAACCAGCGGCGAGAAGCATAAGCTCGCCGATGAACTGCAAAACGTACAACATCAAACCATGTACGATGCTGCCAGAGATGGACATCCGGCTGGTGGTTATCCGTACGCGACGAATGGAGTGCCGGCGTTTGCTCCGAACTATTATCATCCTCAATACAACAATCCTTACGCGGTAAATCAGAGTGCGTTGCAACAAAATGGCTTGCCTGTAAACGCTCAAGGTTATGGGCAAAACCAGTATCACCATCACCATCATCAAGGTTTCTCCCAATTTGGTGGCAATAACTTTGGTGGCACGAACGGTACCACTTCTACTACTGGTGGAAGCTTCGCACAAAAAATCGGCCAATTCTTCGGAAACAATAGTCACTAAAACCCAGTCATCATAAGTATTGCGATCCACTCGAGGATTCCTCGCAAAACTACAACGTTCTCGACTTAAAAAACTAACTACAAACGAACTGATCACGAGCCCGGAGGCTTTATGAAATACAACGTGATTTGCAACCTTGCCCTTGCTTTAAGCGTATTTGCAGCGCCGGCATTCGCTGCTGACAGTCTTGATAATTCTGACATGTCGCAGCTCGCATCGACGCCACGCACCGCGGTCGTAACTGCCGAAGGTGAAGATGCAGATGGCAAAGGTGGAGAAGGCAAAGGCTGGCGTCATGGACCCAACTTTACTGACGATCAACTGGAAAAAATGGCCGCGTTGAAAGATCAGTACATGCAAAAAACTGCATCGCAAAAAGATCAGATTCGCCTTCTGCACAGACAGTTGCGCGAGGCATTAGCGAAAGAGAATGTCGATCGCTCCGGCGCTCAGTCTATTTTGTCGCAGATCAATTCGATTCACTCCGACCTTGCCAGCAAGGGTCTGGACTTTAAATTAGATATGATGAACATCTTGACTCCCGAGCAAAGAGAGCATATGCGCCGTCACATGCTGATGGCAAACGCTTTCGGCGGCGGCCATCATCATCACGGACGTGGTGGTTGCGGCGGCGGGCATGAGCGCGGACACGGCGGACCTGGCGGACCGGGTGGTAAACACCATCACGGTCATGGAGGACCCGAAGGCGCCGAAGCTCCTGCGAGCCCCGAAGCTCAGGCTGAAGACGGCTAAAGACAGTGACTTTGCGCACTGTAAGGTGCCGCTTATACGTGTAACGTCCAAGCCGCCCAGCGTCTGAACCGATGCCCTGGGCGGCTTTACTTTTAACCTTTTGCGATTATGACTGAGACTGCTATGATCCCGAGTAATGACACCTGTATTGAAATTGATATGCCAAGCCAACAAGCTGCCGGAGGGCAGACCCGACTTCTTATCGTCGATGATGACGAAAAGTTTTGCCGGCTGATCTCCGACTATCTGACGCGTTTCGGCTACGAAGTCTTTGCTGTTCATAATGGACAGGAAGGTTTGCAGACCGCTGTAGCAAATAAGTGGCATGCCATAATTCTCGATGTGATGCTGCCCGGCATCGATGGATTCGAGGTGCTCAACAAGTTGCGTGAACAGACCGGCGTGCCGGTTTTGATGCTGACAGCTTTAGGTGAGGAAACCGATAGGATCGTCGGACTAGAGCTGGGCGCCGATGATTATTTGCCTAAAACAACCTCGCCGCGCGAACTTCTCGCTCGCCTGCGTGCCTTGTTGAGGCGCGCCTCCAGGCCGATCAACGAGCCGGGCGATAATCCCGCTCCCGAGTTGATCATCGGTCCATTGAGCATCAATCTTGGCGCTCGCACCGCCAATTTGGAAGACGAACCGGTGCCGTTGACTCCGGTTGAATTCGATCTTCTGGTCGTGCTGGCGCAGTCGCGTGGTCGCGTCAAGTCTCGCGAAGAGTTGATCAACGAAATTCGCGATCGCAATTACGATGTCTTCGATCGTTCGATCGATGTTCACATCTCAGCCTTGCGCAAAAAATTGAATGACGATCCCAAATCGCCGCGCTTCATCCGCACCGTCCGGGCGGCTGGTTATATGTTGATTTAGCGGCGGAGTGATATGAGAATTCGGTTTCCACTGTATGCGCAAACGATAGGCTATCTTTTGCTGCATTTGGGATTACTGTCGCTCGTGTTCCTTATTCTATTCAATACGCAGTTCGGTCGGGGATGGGAAGCACTGCTGTACAGCCCTGCGGGAGACCGCGTTGACGCGATCGCCGGCGTGCTGCGCAACCAAACTTTGGGCGTGCCGACCAAACAGTGGAATGGAATTCTCGAGCAATGGGGCAAGTTTTACGGCGTCACGTTCTATCTCTTCGACAATCATAAAGACCAGTTAGCCGGACCGCCTGTCGCCTTGCCTGAAGAAGTCGCCGCTCACATGGCTCGCATGTTGCCGGCCGGCTTTGCCCATGGACATCATGGACAAGGGCAGGTGCAACAAGTGACGCCGGTTCCACTTTCGGAAAGAGATCAGATCTCGCACCGCCGTTTTCTCGTGCGTACTCGTGATCCCGAGCTGTTTTGGGTGGGAATGCGCATTGTCATCTACAACAAAGATGACAATCGTCCTGAGCGTTTGCTGCTGCTAGCTACCACTCCCAACCTGTGGCAGACGAGGCTTTTCTTTGACGTCGGTCCGCTCTTGACTGTAGCGCTCGGGATCTTTTTAATTTCGATCCTCTTCTGGTGGCCGTTCGTTTACAGAATCACGCGTGCGCTCTGGGATCTAACGAAGGCGACAAACGAAATCGCGGAAGGAAAGTTCGATACGAGATTGAACACGCGGCGTAGCGACGAAATTGGCTCACTGGCGGAGTCCGTGAATGTTATGGCAGAACGACTGGAAAATTTTGTCAGCGGGCAAAAACGGTTTCTCGGCGCAATCGCGCACGAACTTTGCTCGCCTGTGTCGAGATTGCAAATTGCGCTCGAGCTTCTGGAGGCCTCTGGAACCTCCGATCAGGAGCGCGTTATCAGTGATATCCGTGAGGAAGTCCATGAGATGAGCAGTCTCATTAACGAACTGCTGGCATTCTCCAAAGCTGGCATTCAGGGAAAAGATATCCAACTTGTCGCTGTTAACATCGAACCGGTAATACGAACCGCGATCCAGAAAATCAGCTCTGAACATCTCATTTCCGTTGACGTAGGCAAAAATCTGACCGTGTTGGGCGATCAGCTCTTGTTAGAGCGGGCATTCTCGAATATTTTCCGCAATGCGGTCAGGTATGCAGCCAAAGACGGTCCGATTACCGTGCACGCGCATGGCTCGGATGATGGAGTGGTCGTTACGACACGAGATTCCGGTCCCGGCGTGCCGCCGGAATCTATCAAGATGCTGGGAGAGCCGTTTTACCGTCCTGAGCCTTCGAGAAGCCGTGCCTCCGGTGGGGTTGGACTTGGTTTGGCTATAGTAAAGACCTGCGTGGAAGCTTGTGAAGGCGTGGTTCACGTGCGTAATCGCCAGCCGCGCGGATTAGAAGTCGAACTCTGCTTGAAATCATGCCCAAGAACTTCCGCCGAATCCAATATTCCTGCGCCTGAGAGCGTTTCGAGCTAGCGTTTACAAATCCTTTAAACTGCCCGTCCGCCAAAACACAACCGTTTAACACACCCGCGGTGTAATAGAGTCATTGATTGAGCACGCGGAGAACAGTTTGTGAATCTTGCGTTTTTCATGTCCATGGCGTTGTTCGGAATCCAGTTACTAATTTTGTATGTCGCAGTTCCCGAACTGATCGAGTACACACGTAAGCTGCGTATCCAGCGCGCCCGTCCAGCAGCAATCCCTATTCGGGAATCAAGAAAACGGCAATGAAACTCTTATTGGTACACGATGCTCGCGTGTGGACCGTGCCGACGCAGTTGTTTGAAGACAACGGTTGGTCGGTGATCAAAGCGAGTGATGCACGCGACGCTGCGTGCCAGGTGCCATTCGTGGCTCCGGACCTGATTCTGATTGATTTCGACATCTCCGACATCGTCGGTGTGGAGGCGTGCAGATTGCTCCGTGCGCGGTCGAAAACGCCTATCATCGGAGTTTCTCGCGATATCGAGGAAGCAAATGCAGTTGCTGCCTTCGATGCCGGTGCTAACGATTATGTGCGCAAGCCCATAGGTGAGTCGGAGTTGTTAGCTCGCATGAACGTCTGGTGTCGCAGAGAGCCGAAGCGTACACCGCAGCCGGACAGATTTTTCCAATGCGGCAGTCTGGCGATCGATTTCCATCTTCGTCGAGTCACCGTCAGTGATGGCGTCATCCATCTGCGCCCCCGCGAGTATGAGTTGTTGTGCTACATGGTGGCACATGCCAACCAGGTGCTGACGCACAAACAGATTCTTTCTCAGGTGTGGCGTTCGGACTATTCCGACGACGGACACACACTGCGTGTGCACGTCGCCAGCCTGCGCAACAAGATCGAAAGCGACCCCGCTCGCCCGCGCATGCTCATCACCCTTACCCGCATCGGTTATAGATTCCAAACAGAAGAGCCTTTACCCCGATCCGAAACAGCCTAGAAGTGACCGGATGTTGCGCCCCGCCTGGCGCGGCGTCCGGTCACTTCTGCTTAACAGCTGTCCGGGGCGCCTTGATCTAGAATGGAATGAGAGGTTGTCGAGGACGCCTTTTCATGTTCCAAGCACTGGATGATGACGACAAGAAGAAGCCGCGCTTGCAGCTCGAGTACTCTGGCGCCGGTCCGGGCAATAAGGGCAGAACCGCCTTAGGGTATAGCGAAGGGGATGGCTTCCCAAGCATTGATGCAACGCAGCTGCCTGAACCACCCTGGTGGTTCGGGCTGGTAAAGGCGTGCAGAAATTTGGATTATTCCCGGGTCTTGCGTGGTTGCCCGCTTCTCATTGCTTTGCACGTTTTGGAGCGGGCTGGAGTTCCGCCTATTTATCGCCTCGGTTTAGGTTTTCAATGGAATTTTATTGACGAGGAGCGTGACGATTTCAGCTTGCTTGAATTCGTCGAAATTCTCTACGATTTGAATCTAATGAAAGAGCCAATTGACGAGGTGTTAAAACGGATGGAGAATCGCGCGACATTCAGAATCTGGCGCACGCTCGGTCCTGAAATTTCGGGCTTTAACCTGGACGACTTCAAGCCCAGATCGACCGGTTTCTGATGATTGGAATCGGACTAGTCGAGAGGCTATGATGGAAGTACATAGCTGATTATTGGGACTGTATGACAAGCTCTCCTGTCGTTCATTTGAAAAAGGGCGATGTGGTGCTTGTGGCCTTTCCGATCAGCACTCCCGGTGGGCAGATTCAAAGTAAAAGACGGCCCGCGGTGATAGTTTCCAATGACCATAACAACGCCCGACTCGATGATGTCCTCATCGTGCCGCTGCGAAGTAAAGACGCCAAACAAGAGCCAGATCCTTTTGTTGTCGTTGTTATGATGGACAGCCCCGAGGGGCAAGCGGCCGGCTTGCGGCTGGATTCTATAGTGGACTGTACGTTTATTGCCACCATGCCGAAAACTTTGATCGTTAGTAAGATTGGCAGGTTTCCCGACGAAACAATTGAGCAGATCGACGAATGCCTGCGGCGCAGCATCGATAGTGATGCCGACGGAGGAGACGCACCCGTGCCTGCTTAAAACTGCGGGCACCGCGCGTGGCGGCACACTAGCTGCGGTATCAGTTGACTTTTGATACCATGCTTTTATCCCCTTGGTTAAGAGATCTGCATGCTACCGCCCGTGATGCGAGAGTACGACGTCAAGCAGGCTCTCTACGAGATGGAGATTGGTCGGCTTCTCGAGCAAGACCCGGACAGCCTGGTCGTTGACGAACTGGGGATAATGGAAGGCAAATATCGCATTGATGTGGCGGTCATCAGCGGCAAACTGCACGGATACGAAATTAAAAGCGCTTCCGATAATCTTGAGCGCTTGCCCGCCCAGCAAGAATCGTACAGCCGGATCTTCGACAAAATGACTTTGGTGGCGGACGAACGCCACGTCGCTGAAGCCGTTCGGATCATTCCGCCGTGGTGGGGATTGATCGCTGTCAGCATTCGAGATGGACGACCGCATCTCAACGAAATCTGGCCCTCCCGGCAAAATATCAATATCGACAAACTTCTGGTTTGCCAGTTGCTCTGGCGTCAGGAGGTCCTGGAAATTCTCACCGCGCTCGGATTAGATTTCGGCGTCCGTACAAAATCGAGAAGATTGATGTGGCAGCGCCTGGCTGACAGTTTGGAGCTCGACCAGTTGAGAAGAATTATCGGCGCAAAGCTCAAAGCTAGGGGTAATTGGCGAGTCCCGGGTTTGAAAGAGCCGGTGGAGCGCAAACCGAGAAAACGACGAAAAACGCGCCGGAAGCGGCGAAAGGTTTATTCCCCCCTCCCCGGTGGAAAATCGCCATTGAGGGTATAGAAGTCCGGGTTTAATGGACGACGGGGTCTTAATTCAAGTCAAGGACCTGGCGAAGACTTACAACTTCGGCAAGGTCAAGGCACTCGACGGCATCTCGCTGGACATCCAGAAAGGCGAGATATTTGGGCTGATTGGCCCGAACGGCGCCGGCAAGACCACGCTCATGGGTTGTTTGCTGGGATTATTGTGGCCGAGCAAGGGCTCGGTAGTGATTGACGGCCGCTCGCCGAACGACTTAGCCGTTAAGTCCATGACCGGATTTATGCCGGAGCGTCCGAGCTTCGACAAATGGATGACGATCACCCAATTTCTCACTTACCAGTACATGCTGTGCGGCAAGCCGTTGAAGACAGCTCGACCGGTCATAGATGACGCGCTCGTTCAGGTTCAACTCGAGCGCGCCGCGTGGAAACGCCCCATACGCAAGCTTTCACGAGGCATGCTCCAACGTGTCGGACTGGCCCAAATCATTATCAACAAGCCGAAGCTGTGTTTTTTGGATGAGCCCACATCCGGCATGGACCCACTGGGCATGGCTCTGGTGCGGGAGCTCTTGCTGAAATGGCGAGATGAAGGCGCTACGATTGTTTTGAACTCGCATCACCTTGATGAGGTCGAACGAATTTGCAATCGCGTTGCTTTCATTCAGAAAGGCTCGATTCAGTCGATTGAGAATACCGGCGTCAATGCTAATGGCACATGCATTTATATCGTGCGCTGGGATGCCGGCAGCGTCAATGGAACCATTGAGTCGGTGATGAACCAATTGACAGAAAAGTTGGAAATCTCACTGCAAGAACACGTCCCCGGCAATGCCAAACTGCGGCTCAATAATCAGGCGCAGGCCTCTGAAGTTATCAACTTTCTCGTGCACAACGGCATTCCGATAACGGAAGCAACATTCGAGCGCAAGGCTCTGCTCGATCTTTTCGTAGAGCAGAAGGGGTGAAACTATGAATATCGGAGTATTCATTTTCACACTGATGCGCTTGTTCACTTTTCGCAGCCTTGTCACCACTTTTGTTTTGACCATTGCTTTTCCCTTCATCCTTGGCGTTGGTGCAAAAGCGGCCGAGGACGCCATGGTGGATAGTTTTATCCCGACGTTGCTGCACTCGATCTTGCCCATGCTTATCGCCTATACACTGGTGGCAGATACGGTGGCTAACTCGAAAAACCTCAGCGACGGCGAATATCTGTCTCTGTTATTTACTCGTCCGATCAGACGCTCGACGTATGTCGTCACTAAATGGATCGCCGGTACAACAGGGGTGGCAATTTGTGTCTATCTCGCCTATGCGGTATTTCTTGGCGGTGCGGCTTTAGTGGGCGCCAGCAAAGGTCCTGATCCGGTGGAGATTCTCAATATTCTCCTCAACTGCATGAGCACTACCGCTCTGGTTGTAGTGATCAGCGCAGTGCCGATGCGCCTGGGCATGTTTCTTTTCTTCACCGTATTCTATCTGTCGATGATCGGTCCGATGTTTTCCAACTACTCGAGTCGCAGCTCAGAACCGGCGGTGACTTCGATTATCACGGGCGGCTTTCAGTTGATGCAAACTGTAGTGACGCCGACAATCGATCTGCAAGACCTGGTCAACTCGGTAGCTTTCAGTTGGACTCCAGTGGTGAACTATGCGTCCAATATGGTCATCTACCTCCTTCTTGCCACATATCTGATGTCTCGCCGAGAATTTTACTATGCGTCGGAATGATGCAGCATCAGCCATCGGTGTGCCGCTGTGGATGGTGACAATCGCTGTCCTCCTCTTCTTAGCGCGAATCATTCTGATGATTAACGACAAAACCGAAGCAACGAAGTCTCCGCTACAGTGGATGACGCCGAAGCAGTTTGCGGCAATCAAGCTGAAGCCGGATCAGCTGGTACTATATGACTTCAGCGCCGCATGGTGCGGACCTTGTAAGATTATGGACAAGACGACGTTCCGCGACAAAAATGTAATCAACGAGCTCAACAACCATTTCATCCTTGTGCGGGTGATGGATCCTGGTGTCACGGCTTCGATACCTGAACGCGCCGAGATCAAACATCTGCAACAGCGATATGAAGTGTTGGCCTTTCCTCAGTTCGATGCAACCCTTGCAAACGGTGTGTCGATTTCGAGCAGAGTCGGCTATCTTTCTCCCCGCCAGATTATGAGTTTTCTGCTCGGGGCTGAGAAAAAAGGCGGATTTTTCGCCGGGCGATCATTGATCATGGATCATCCTCGTCAGGCTGCGGTAGAGCTGGAACAATGGCTCAGGCAAAGTGAGGACTGGGAAGACTCCAAGGGCGGCTTGGCTACTGCCTATGCCTGTGTGTGTTATCGAATCGTTCATGATGAGGTGTCAGCAAAGCGAGTGCTCGAGCTGGCACAGCGCCAGCTCCCTAAAGAGATGTGGCCTCGCAGTCTGATCGACTATCTGCACGGGGAACGCTCTCTCGAGTCTGTCCTTGACGAGGCGTCCGGTGATGATGTCAACGTCACCGATGCGAAAGGAATTGTTGCCATGAATATGCGCGCGCAGGGCAAAATAGCGCAGAGCAACGCGCTGCTCGAGTGGGTCAAAGATAACGGATCGCATTCGTGTTTTTCGTACGACTGGGCACTCGCCGTGTTGAAGCAAGAGGCCGCAAAAAACTAACGCGGCGCTCCAGCGCCGCCGTGACCGCGCTCCACAGGCGGTCGCGCCGTGATCGAACTGCCTAGTCTTCCGGCAAGAACGTGACCGCGATCTTTCGATGGCGGGGGCCGTCGAGCTCGACGAGGACGACCCGCTGCCACGTGCCGAGAACGAGCTTGCCGTCTTCGACTGGGACAAGGACGCCAGGACCTATAATTGTGCTCATGATGTGATCGCCAACGTGAGCCGGGTTATGCGGATGACGGTATGCGAGTTTTGGGATCATCTCTTCGAATGCGTCCAGCATGTCGAGATCGGTGCCGGGGTCGAGGTCTGCCGTGGTTATGGCTGAAGTGGTATGCAAGCAAAAAACGTGGCAGACTCCTGCCTCTGCTTTCTTGCCCTGCAAAATCCTTTCGACCTTGTCGGTGATGTCGACGACCTGTTTTTTCCTGCTGGTGGCGACAGTTTCGGTTTTCGGCATGGGAACCTCGAAAATTGAGGATCCTATTTTATAAGACTGTCGCAAATTGCGCTTAAAAGTGCCGCCAGGCTCGTTTGCCCAGCCCAGCGTATCTTTAGCTGGTTTGTGGTACGTGGAAATAGGTGGATGAGTCTTCTAGGAGTGGCTGAGACATGACACAAAAACCCGCGCCGACGGTTAAAAAAAAGCAAACCGTGATGGGCGCGATTACAGACTTGCTGGTCCTTGTACTGATTATCTGCGCCGCTGGGTTCGGCGGGTATTTCTGGGGAACCCACCAAAAAATGGCGATTGTCGATCTGGTTCCGCCGGGGACGCCGAATGCCAGAGAAATGGTGGTCAAGCCGGCAGCATCGACGTCTGAGAAGAGTTCGAGCAGTACGACTGAGACAACCAAGGAGAGTGCCACTCAATCCGATGCTACTCCAACCCCTAAAAAATCTGGAAAGGTCAAATATTGGCTCGCTTCGACCGGCGATCGGATGGTTGGCTATTCAATCTCTGCGACGGTTGACGACACTCCCGTCGACAATTTTTTCGCTCCTGGCAAGACGGTCGACGTGACTGATCTGGTCAAGAAAGGAAACAACACGGTCAAGTTTGAAGCTAAAGAACTGGAAGACAACTTCAATCAACACAAAGGTGAAAAACAGTTTGCCTTGACAGTTCAATTAGTGAAAGGAGCAACGATTACGGACGCATTCAAGCCTTCCGATGTCGTAGTTAAGTACCGCCGCAACGCCGCCGAGTCCGGCAATTTCAGCGAAGAGATGGATTTCACCACGGAGTAGTCGAGTTGAAAATCAAATTTCTCTGTTTTCTTCTCGTTGTCAATGCATTTCTCATCAGTTATGCATATGGACTAAATTCGTGCCGAGTAAAAGTGATCGATCCGTCACTGCCACCAGTAGAGGTGAAGAAGGAAGAGCCCAAGCCAGCCGAAGCGAAAAAACCTCTGACAAAACCGGCGGCATCTAAAACGACAACGACAAAGACGACAACACATACGAGCAGCAACACTACGCATGTGCACGCGAAGCATGCGACGCACCCAGTAAAGAAGGCTGATTGATTGCGGTAAAACGGTTGTGCCCAATGCTGGCGCTAACGGTCGCCATTGGCACGGGCGTGTTGGTTGCAGGCGGAGCGATTGCATCGGATCCAAAATCGGCGGACGAATTCAAGTTTGCACCGGATCGCATTGTCGATGTCAAACACCTCAAGCTTGACGTGACACCAAATTTCGACAAGTGCGAAATCAGTGGCACCGCCAACATGAGATTCAGCCCAATCAGCAAGCCGCTCGAGGAGCTGCGCTTAGACGGTGTCGATCTGAATGTCACCAACGTCACTGCCAGCGTTGCTCTTGCCGGCTACCAAGCTACAAGAGAAGAAGTAGTTGTCGATTTTGCCAAACCGATTGCACCCGGCACCGATGCCAATGTGACAATCACCTACTCCGCTCATCCCTCTGCCGGGCTGTTGTTCAGGACTGCCGCCAACGGCTATCCGTCCGGGGAGACCCACGTTTTCAGCCAGGGCGAAATGACCGATGCTCGCCGGTGGTTTCCCTCTTATGATTATCCGAACGAAAAGTTCACGTCTGAGATCATCTGTCACGTTCCGAAAGATATGACCGTTCTTTCGAACGGGCGCCTGATCTCTTCTGAAACAGATTCATCCGGATTAAAAGCTGTGCACTGGCTGCAGGACAAGCCGCACGTCAACTACTTGATCACGCTTGTGGCAGGACGATTCGACAAGCTCGAAGACAGATATCGCGACATCCCGATCAGTTTTTACACTTTGCCTTCCGATTCCGCTGAGGCACCCCTGGCCTTCGAAAGTACCAAGCCGATGCTGGGGATTATGGAGAAGGAGATTGGTGTTCCATTTCCATGGGCTCAGTACGGACAGGTTGTGGTGCGGGATTTCACCATGGGTGGCATGGAAAACACATCTTTCACAACCTTGACGGAAGAGATTTTGCGTACGCGAGATAGCGAAAATATACCAACGTCCGAGGGTCCCTGCTACTCGCTCGAATCGGAAGGTCTGATGGCGCACGAGCTGGCGCATCAGTGGTTTGGTGATCTCGTCACCTGCAAAGATTGGTCCAACAGCTGGCTAAATGAGGGTTTTGCTACGTATTACGCTTTGCTGTTCGCCCGCGAGCGCTACGGGAAAGATATGTTTCTCTATGAACTCTATCTAGACAAACAGATTGTCGTCGATGATGATCATTGCAACTCTCAACCTATTGTTTCACACAAATACAAGGATGTCTGGGAGCAGTTCAATCTTACTCGCCAGTATCAGAAAGGCTCGTGGGTCCTGCAAATGCTTCGCTGTCAGCTCGGAGACGAACTGTTTAGTCGGTGCATTAAAGCTTATCTAGTTCGACATCAATATCAAACTGTCGTCACGTCTGACCTGACGAGCGTTGTCGAAGAGATGTCGGGAAGATCTTTCGATCGATTTTTCGATCAATGGCTGTACCGCTCTCAAGTGCCTCACATCAATCTTTGGTACGGGTGGGATGAGCGCACCAAGCTAGTTAAGCTGACTGTGGAACAATCGATGCATCCGACGAAGTCCGCCGATAAAAAATCAGATGACGGTGATAAAGAAGAGAGAAAAGACGGCTATCACTTTCCTTTGCCGGTGCGTTTTAACGTCAATGGAGAAATGATCGATAGAACGTTGGACGTAACGAAGCCTGACGAATCATTCTACTTCAGCCTCGCTGCTGCGCCCAAATATCTGGTTCCTGATCCGGAAATGGCAACTCTGGTCAAAATCAACTGTCCGCTGGCGACGCCAATGACGTACTCGATGCTCGCCGACAAAAACGATGTGGTGGCACGACTATTCGCTTGCGATCTGTTGAGCAAAAACCAAGACGCAGCGACAGTAGCAAAATTGAAAGATGTGCTCAATAACGACAGCTTTTTCGGCGTGCGCGCACGCGCGGCTGAGAGCTTGCGCCAGATCCACACTGATGCTGCACTCGATGCTCTGCTCGCTTCGGTCCAACAGGACAACCCGCGAGTGCGCCGGTACGTTGTCGTGCAGTTGGGCAAGTTCTACAATCCTAAGGCGCGGGATGCACTACTGGCTTGCATTGATACGGAGCATAATCCAGCGATTATTCAAGCTGCAGTTGAGGGATTAGGCCAGTATGACGACGACGCTGTAGTGGCTGCGCTGCACAGATGTCTCGACAGTCATTCATACAAGGAGCGGATTGCCGATTCAGCCATTTCCGCCATTCGAGAACGTGACGATCCGGAATTTGTCGAGTCGCTTGTCGCCACTTTGCGCAGCAGAGATAACTCTTTCCCGCGCAAGAATTTTGCCAACGGGTTGAGCGCGGTCGGGCACATCGACCGCAATGAGACGAACAAAAAGGTGGCGCGCGATTTCGTCTCCGCTTATTTAAATGACAAATGTCAGCGCGTGCAAATCGGTGCCATTCGTGCGCTGGGTGAACTCGCGGATCCGCAGTCCGAAGCGGCTTTGGAGACATTTGCCAGTACGGCGGACGACAGCCCTTTGCGCGAGGAAGCACGCTCGGCGGTCAGCAATATTTACTGGCACAACAAACCGTACGAAAATCTGCACGAACTGCGCAGCGAGTTGCTCGACTTGCAGAAAAAATCGCGTGAGCAAAAACGAGAGCTGGAAGACGTGAACAAGCGATTGGATTCTCTGGTGGGAAGAAACCCTAAACCAGAGGCGAAAAATAAAAATGTACCGAAACCGGCGGCGCCTGCGAAAAAGGCCAGTCCTTAACTACTCAGACAGCTGATCGAAGATGTACTCTTCTGCAGTCGGTGTCGAGGCTGAATTGAGCTCGCCGATTGTAGGGGCGCAGAAAATCACGCTTTCTGCTGAGGGAGCGAAAATAAACGGGTGCACCATCTTGAAGTGCTCGGCAAATGCAGCCGCACCAGGCAAAATTGCAATCACTGTTGCTGCCAGTGCCGTCTGCTTCAGCCTGTGTCCGATTTGCTTAAGCGCAGGTTTCCGCATATCCTTCCCTCTGAATCTCCGCACGCGCGCTCAGTAGAGCGCGACACCGTCGCGATCTCGTCTTCAAGCCAATTTCGCGTGACAAGAGCATTTTCATCCTAACGTTGATTTGTGGAGATTGCGTGTATGACGAGCTTTTGGTAGTTGAAAAGATGCACATAATTGTACGTAGAATCCGCCGAAATTGTAGAGCTAACCCAGATCACTTATACTTATCGGACTGCATGCCGGAGGGCCATGAGGATGGGTTTCAAGCTGTTTCACGTGGATGCATTTTCCAGTCGTCCGTTCGGAGGTAATCCGGCAGCCGTTTGCATTCTCACCGAGCCGCGCAGCTATATATGGATGCAGCGGTTGGCTGAAGAGATGAATCTGTCCGAGACCGCCTTTCTTCTCAAGGAGGAGGAAGGTTATAACCTGCGCTGGTTTACGCCCACCGTCGAGATTGAGTTGTGCGGTCACGCCACTCTGGCAAGCGCGCATGTACTGTGGGAACAGGGCTTTGTCGAAGAGAGCAAAGAGATTAGCTTCTCGACTCTGAGCGGCTGGCTGTACGCGCGCCAATCGAACGGCTGGATCGAAATGGATTTTCCGTCGGAGCCTGCCAAAGAATGTGCGCCGCCTGCAGAGCTGAAGAGCGTTCTCGATGTGCCGATTACCTTCGTCGGACAGAATAGGTTCGACTATGTCATCGAAGTCGACTCAGAGACTTCGCTGCGCGCGTTGATTCCAGATCTTGCCGAGCTAAGGCGGTTGCCGATTCGCGGCGTATCGATCACAGCGCCGTCCGCTTCGCCTGAGTTTGATTTCGTCTCGCGGTTTTTCGCTCCATCTGTAGGGATCAATGAAGACCCGGTGACGGGCTCAGCGCACTGCAGTCTGGGACCGTACTGGGCGAAGCGCTTGGGCAAATCCGACCTGGTCGGCTATCAGGCCTCGCGTCGCGGCGGCGTCGTGCGGGTGCGAATTATCGACGACGAACGGATAGCCCTTGCAGGACAAGCCTCCACGGTCTTCTCCGCCGAGCTCTCGGATGTTACCTTTCGTGCCGACGAGCGCCGGGAGCGGACCTTAGCCATGTAATGGCGCCGTTTCTATTAATTCTTGAGAACTCCACGAAAATTGCACGAAACGCTGTTTCAATAACCCTGACAGTGACCAGAGGTTTGTCCCATGAGCAGAACTAAGGCAGTCGTTGCCGCATTGTCGCTCTTACTAGGAAGCTTCAGCATCTATGGCGTCGCTCCGGCGAGCGCGGAGAAGCTGTTGGAAGGACAAGTGTGCGAGGAAAACGTACACAAGCTGACGACGGAAATCGACTGGAATAAAAACCTGAAAAAGGCCGAGAAGCAAGCCGCCGAGGAAAACAAGCTCGTCTTCTGGGTGCACATCGTGGGCAAGATCGACGGCGCCACTTGATCGGCCGGCAATAGCCTGAGAGCCGTGTCGCTCTCGTCAGAACCAGCTTTCTCTTATATCAAAGACAATTTCATTTGTGGCTATAGGAATATCGCCAACGAAAAATACGCCGGCGCCTCCGGCAAACACCCGGTCGACGGCAACGCAGTCGACACCACCAACGGTGCTGGACCGCACAACATTCAGATGTTCGTGCTCGCGACCGACGGCACTGTCTTGACTGTGCTGCCAGGTTATTGGCACGCGCAGGATCTCGTTCCTGAACTGAAATTGGCGCAAAAGCTGAATGACGTTTGGATGGATCCCAATTTGTCGCGCGCCGAAAAGGACAATCAGTTCAGAGAGCTGCAGCTTGCGCACATTCAGGAGCATTCCAAAGGCGAGCACAATCGCAGCCACATGCAAGGCTTCGACATTCAATACGAAGTGAAGCATCGGCTCTACACGTCGGATGTGTTCTATGATCCACGCATGATCGATCCTTCGGCTAAGAAGACACCTCCTGAGGCGGTCAAAACTACCGATATCCTGATGCACGAACGCATGGCGGCGCGTCCATTCGAGCGGTACGACCGCTTCAATGTCGCAGCTTATGCTGATTACGGCAAACCGTTCTACGACAAAAAAGAAGATATGCGCATGGCCAATGGACAGCTTGAGCCTGGTGCGAATAAAGAGAAAGAAGCGTACATCGGCAATGATCCGCGAGCGCATCCAGTCGAGCGCGAAGTGAAGAAGGACGGAACCATGGCCCTCAAAGCCGGTCTCACCAGTTTTTTGAGATACGGATTGCGCTAACTTCAGCTGATCGTAGCGAACATGGTTACTCCTTGGGACGCGCATATGGACACGGACATGCCCAGTTGGCTTGGCATCGTGCTGAGCCGTCGAGCGCGGATTTCAACCGTCGGGCTTTGAATTAATTCGCCAGGTGCAATCCGGCTGCCAGGTGGAGTTTACAACTTCGGTCGGTAGCTTTTAGCGACCGGTCGGGCGGGGCATAATTACTGGACTGGTGTCAGGGTACAAGAATGTCTCAACAGGGTGTTTCATTGCAGTCGAACCGGACAGCGGATGCACCGGATTTGGCGGAGCTGCATCGGCTTCTCTCCCAAGCTCTTGGCAGGAGAGGGCAGCACATTCAGAGAGTCTGGCGTTCGAGCGACAGGTCTGCCAGTTTTGTCCTCGATGTTTTTGGCAGCGAAGAGACGAGCGATCCGAAATGGCGCTTGTATCGCGAGAGCCCGAGTGGCCGGCAGCTCCTTTTCGACTATCCCAGTTGTGACGTGCTGTTGATTCACAACTCGATTGTTACTTCCTGCGGACAGACCGCTGCCCGAACTTCGATGGGCTTGAGTAAGTCAGCGATCGTTCCAGACACTCCTCCGCCTTCCGCGGGAGAGCCTGAGATCGCCAAGACGCCCGCCGAAGAGGACGAGCATGCCAGAGGGATTACAGGCGAGCTTGCCGACACCTCGCTGGATCGTTTGCTCGAACGGCTCAGAAGCGAAAAATCGACGGGGCGCCTCGAGTTGCGGAAAGACCATCACACCGCGCTGCTCTTCGTCAAGGAAGGAATTCCGGTTGATGCGACGGCGTCGGATGCTGAAGGCGATGATGCCATGGTCGAGCTGCTCACCTGGAAAAGCGGAAGCTTTAGCTTCGAACCGCGTGTTTTGCGCAACAGTCATACTGTGCATCAGACGCTCGAATCGCTGCTTGCACAAAGCAAGCAATTAGGCGAGCGTACCGACTACCTGACAAAAGCAGGTATGTCTGCTGGTTCGGTAGTGGTGGCACGTGATACAAACTGCTCAGACGGAGAGTTCGCGCAGAAGGCTTATCGCGGTGCTCCGATGGCTTTACCGGAATTGACCAGGTTTTATCGCAGCCTGGACGGTAAAACAACAATCGAAGAAATGGCGCACTCGGCACAGATGTCTCGCGTGCAGCTGATCAATGTTATCTATCATCTGGTGATCAATGGACTGGCGAAAATTTCAGTTCCGATCGTGCTGCAAAAGAAAAATACAATGCAGCCGAGAGCAATTGAAACAGCTGCCATTCAAGGTGTGATGATGAGCCTGCGAAGGCTCGAGACCGGCATGTTTATCTATCCTGCGTTCTTATATTTTTTGGAGCAGGAGTATTTTCGTTGCTACAGATCGAAAACGCCTCTATCGGTGATTGTTTTCGAAATGCGATGCAAAAATGATAGCGCCGAGCGCGAGTCGCTTCCGTCTGCGGCGGTACTGGATGCGGTGCTGCGCATCAGTCAACTAAAACGACACGTGGATCTGCTCGCGCATTATGACTCGATGGATTACGCGCTCTTGTTGCCAAATACGAAAGCTAACGGTGCGCAGATATTTGCCAAGAGAATTGTAAAATCGTTGACGGACAGCCCACTGGCCGGCGACATCAGTTCTTCGGACCTGTCGCTGGCCGTCGGCGTCGCTTCAATGCCGGAGGATTTTTCTGAATTGGGTGAGTTGTTAGGTGCTGCGGACATGGCTATGGCCCAGTCTCGTGACACCAAAAAACCGGTAATAATGTATAGAGACATCAAACCTATTACACTGTAGTGGCGACATCCTCTTGGGGAGAAAAGATGAGTGACGCGAAATGCCCAAAATGCGGCAATGACACGGAAGTTATCGGTGGTAAGTTCGTATGCGGAACTTGCTATCACGTCATAGACAGTCCCGGCACGGCAGGAGCAACAGCGCCCGCGGCTAGCTCAGCAGCACCGGCGGCTGCGCCCAACGCGCCCGTTCAGCTCTCTAAAGACCCGAACGCGCCCTTGCCGACGATCACAAGCGCTCCTGCCCCCCACTACAACGCCCGCCCGTGCCCCAAGTGCGGCGGCGAAGCGACTGATGTGGGACAAGGGCGACTCGTCTGCAGCAAGTGCTACAACGTCATCGAAGGCGGCGCGCCTGTGGCGCCTACCGCGTACGGCGGCGGTTACTCCAGCACGCAGGCAAGTTCTGCCGGCAACACCATGACAGCGTTTAGCATCGCCGTGGCAGTCCTGTTCATCATCGCTCTGGTGTTTGTCATTCGCTACAACCAGGGGCACAATGCCAACGCCATTCCTGACAGCACGACAACGACGACCGATGCGCATCCAAATCTGCCCGGCACACCAGTGCCGCGTTCGGCTCCGCCTACCGGCCTGCCTGGCACGCCCGTGACGCCGCAGCCCCAACCGAATCTCCCCGGCACGCCCGTTGTCCAGCCCGGTCAACCAGTAACGCAGCCACCGCCGCCGCAACAACCCACACTGCCCGGCGCCCCCGTGCCGCAAAACAACCCAGCCACCAACGGCTCCTAACACACAAGGCGAGTGCAGCTGGACCGAACCGTAGGGGCGCGTTGTACGCGGCGTTGTACGCGCCCGTGGAACGGCGCACTAAGCCGTTCCAGGCATGCCTGCGAACACAATGGGCAAGGACCGTGGCGCTCCAGCGCCGCATGCAACCTGGTTTTTTGAGTTCCGCGACCGGGTCAGACGCCCGATGATTTTTCATCTGGCTCTTTTGACTTGTCGCTCAACTCAGCCAGCCGTGCGTCGATCCGCTGCGACAGACCTTTTAGACTTGCCACCGCATTAGCGACTTTACTGTGGCATTCCTTTGCCGTTTCGAGTTGGTGCTCCAGTATATCGCCCGCCTCAGCGAACACACTGGCCAATTTTTCGCAGCGCCCGCGTGCTGTCTGTGCCCCCTTTAGGTGTTGTAAGGCTGCAGAATTATGTTCGTCGCCAATGGTGATTGTTTCAACGTCGAACTCCTTAGCACGTCGGCTGAATACAATTGCTTCTGTTAATGCATCTCGAAGACAAATTTTTAAGCCTGCGACTGTTTTATTCATGGAATCTAAGACTGCTTGCATTTGGTACATCGCATCGTCTACATCGATCGATTTTCGCGATAGCTCTTCCAAACTTAATCCGTCGATATATTCCGAAGACAACATTTTTGAGAGTGTTACGGCAATTTCCGATAGTGCTTCGGCGGCTTTCTTTTCTTTTGTTTGTAACTGCTGTTCAAATCGTTTTAGTGCAATGGCTTCTCCAGAGGGGATCTTACTCTCCAATTCGCTAATCGCTTTTTCCGCTTTCGTGCAATGTTCTTCGAATTCCTGCGTAGTGACCTTCACTACTTTAACCCTGCGCTGAAGCCCCAGTGTTGCTCTCCTTTCTCGATCTTCTACCATCTGTTCCATTTTCTCGTACACTGAAACAGTAGTCGCGGCAGAGAGCACGGTTGAGGCTAGCGCTCTGTCGAGCTTCTTTCGCCCCTTCGATGAGGCGAGTATTGTAGCTCTGTTCACCTGTACATTTTGGCATTCCCTTTCCGTTTCGAGAATGAGCTCTTGTAGGGCTTCAATTCTGAGTCTTGATTTGGATAACTTCGATTTGTGTACCCAAGATTCTTCTTTCAGTTGTTTCAATCGGCTGCGATTGTCTGAGCTATGTTTGCGTTTTTCCAGCCTTATTTGCTGTCTCAAGCCCGCAATCTGTTTCTGTATTTCTCCTTCTTCCTGTCTTATTTCGCTTAACTGCTGCCTGTATTCCGCATGTCGCTGGAGCGCCGATTCATATCGCTCACTGAGATTAATGATGGCTTTGCGAAGTTCGAATGAATATTTGTCTTGCTGTCTGTGAAAAGCGAGAAATAAAATTCGATCGACAACTAGTGCTAACCAGAGCCTGATTCGGAGGAAACGTCTGTTAATCGCGATCAACCATTCAATGGTCGGATGATCCTCTCGCGCCGTTTCCGGTAAATCATGTCTCGCGATATCCGTGAACAGACGGTCCGTTGGGGTTAGCTCTGAGTTTTGATCAGCTGTGCTGTTGCTGATTCGAGTGATGCTTGTGGTGCGATCCTTGTTCGCGACCACACATGCGACCGCAAGCGGAATGACAAAGAATCCCGCTACGCACCACATCAAAATTACAATTCCGATCGGCATACACATCGCTCGAAAAAAAGCACTGCGGGACTCCAAAAGCCAAAAAGCTCTGCCATCAGTATGTGGCAAAGCTCAGTGGCAGGCAAGAGTGAAAGGGCTAGTTTATGCGGCGTCTGTTTCTGTTTGTGTCGTGCGCGGGAAAATGAACTTTCCGTGCGCAGCTTTCACTTTCGAGCAAATATCAATGGTGCCGTCTTCACCAGTGCTTATGCACGAGAAGGGAAACATGCGCGTCGAGGCAGTATCGATCACGTTTTCGGCGCCTTCGAGTTTGGGATCGTAAACGAGCGCATCGAAATAGCCTTCGCAGATCAGATGTTCGATGCTATCGCTGTTTGTCATCAAAATGACCTGATACCCGAGTTGTTGCAGATGATCCTTTAGTTCTAGTCCCGCCTGCTGCTGCAGAGCTAGACCCACGATGAACACGTCGTCTTGTCCGCAAATCGGATGTTGTAATTTCATGGCGTTCACTCCTTGACTCTACCTTTGTACCGCTCAAACGGGAAGTTGAGGTGAACGCAAAGTGAAGTAAACGTGCAGTGCGAAGGCTGATCCCCCGTATGCCAGGCGTTTTCGGGGATCGACACCCTTAAGCGGTATGTCGGCGGAGATACTACAAATATGAGGGTTTCATGCTCTGTATGCGGAGCTTCTGCTCGATCATGCGAACCGGCAAATTGTTGAGCTGCTGCTTCCGTCCCGTTACGGAAAATCACCCGGGTTAGCGGTTTAGCCTTTTATGGCCCCCCAAATGGCGCTAGAATCTGTCAAGGCGGAGGTTGAGTATGGCACCCAAAGGCAAGTCCGCGGAGAAGATCATCGGTTCGGATATCAGAAGCGCTGAGACGCTTCCAACCGAGTATTACCGCGATCCCAAATATTTCGAGCTGGCGAAGGATCGCATCTTCGCCCGAAGCTGGCAGCTCGCCGTTGATGGGGATCGACTCGATGCTGCGGGCAAATGTTTGCCCTGGACAATGCTCGAAGGTTATCTCGACGAACCACTTGTGTGGACACGCGACGACCAGAACAAGGTGCATTGCTTCTCGAACGTCTGCACGCATCGTGGCAACATCATCGTCGAAAATGAGTGTCAGTCCAACGGCAGTATGCGTTGCCGTTATCATGGGCGCCGCTTCGACCTGACTGGCAGGTACCTTTCTGCGCCCGGATTCGAGGACGCTCTGGAATTCCCCACCGACCGTGACGACCTGCCCCATGCTGAATTCGACTCTTGGGGAAAGTTTCTCTTTGCCTCCCTAAACCCCGCGTTTTCGTTCGACGATCTGATCGGCGACATGCGTGATCGGCTGTCCTGGATGCCGCTGCACAAGCTGGTATTTGACCCTCTGCGCTCGCGGGAGTATGAAACCCAGGCCAACTGGGCGCTGTACGTTGAGAATTATCTGGAAGGATTGCATGTTCCGTTCGTGCATCCCGGGCTGGCTGCGGTGATTGACACAAAGGATTATCGTTACGAGCAGCAGAGGTTTTCTAACTTGCAGATAGGTTTGGCTACTAAAGGCGATGATGCGTTCGACCTGCCGCCCGATTCGCCGGATGCGAATTTAGGAGTTGCCGCCTACTACTATTGGTTGTTTCCGAACGTCATGTTTAATTTCTATCCTTGGGGAGCGTCGATCAATCTCATCATTCCTGTGAGCCCATCGGTCACTCGGGTTCGCTTCCTTACTTATGTAAGCGATCCGAGTAGGCTCGGCAGCGCTTCGCCGGAGTTAATAGATAAGACTGAGCGGGAAGATCAAGATATAGTCCAGCAGGTGCAAAAGGGTATCCGCTCGAGGCTGTATAAGCGAGGGCGCTACTCTCCGCAGTGGGAGCCAAACGTGCATCATTTCCACACCCTGCTTGCCGACTTTCTATCGGACTAGCCAGCAGGACACGCCATGCCAGAACAATTTCTCGAAGAAGACCTCGAGACAGCGATGCTTCACGACAGCACGATGTCGCCTCGCGATACTCGCCGCCAGCGCGGTCAGGTACTGCGCGAGTCGATTCCGCACAGAGCGCATGCGGGCTGGAAAGCCCCAGCCAACCGACCGTCTCCTGTAGAGATTTTGGAGAAATCCAACCAGGGACGCATTCCTGAGCTAATCCCGGTACGTTATGGGCGCATGCTTCCTTCGGCGTTCACCTTCTATCGTGGCGCCGCTGCCTTGATGGCCTGGGATCTCTCGAATACACCAAATTCCGGCATCAACGTGCAGGCTTGTGGGGACTGCCATCTGCTCAATTTCGGTGCTTTTGCCACTCCTGAGCGCAACATCGTGTTCGATATAAATGATTTTGATGAAACTTTGCCGGCTCCCTGGGAGTGGGATCTGAAACGTTTGGCAGTCAGCTTTGTTTTAGCGGCGCGCGATAACGGTTTGAAAGACAAGTATGTTCGGGAAGTGGCCGAAGCAGTTGGTCGCGCCTACCGGCACAAAATGGTCGAATACACGCGCAAAAGCATTTTGGACATCTGGTACGACCGTGTCGACTGGCAAACGGTCATTGATTCGACTAGCGACGAACGCTTGCAAGAACTTCGCAAAGGCAAGCTCAAAAAAGAGATGAAGCGCACGATTCAAGATCACTATTTACCGAGGCTCACACAGCAGCTCAACGGGAAATTCACGTTCAAAGACAGTCCGCCACAGATGTATCACTTGGCGGAAAAGAAAGGACGCGAGGATTTTTTCACGCGGGTGCAAAAAGCTTTGTCGTTATACAAAGAATCGCTTCAGGAAGATAAGCAAGCGCTGGTCGGTCGGTATCAGTTGGAAGATGTCGCCATTAAAGTCGTCGGCATCGGCAGCGTCGGAACTTTCTGCGCAGTCGCGTTGTTGTTCGCGCCGGATAACGAGCCGTTGATTTTGCAGATGAAAGAAGCACGTCCTTCGGTGTTGGAACCATATGTAGGCAGAAGCGAGTATTCCAATCAGGGACGCAGAGTCGTCGCCGGACAGCGCATCGCGCAATCGGCATCAGACATTTTTCTCGGCTGGACGGAGTTGGACGGCAAGCATTTTTATATCAGGCAATTGCGTGATACGAAGTTGAAACCAGAACCCGAGATCTGGGAAGGACCGCACATGCTCGAAAACGCAGAGCACATGGGTCAAGTCCTCGCTCGCGCTCACGCACGCACCGGCGATGCTGCCACCATCCGCGGTTACCTCGGCACGCACGAAACTTTCGACGAAGCTCTGCGCGAATTTTCACTCGACTACGCCAACCAAGTCGAAAAAGACTACGAAGAACTCATGGGCGCCGTGTCGACTGGCAAGATCAAGGCTGTGACAGAACAAGAAGATGATAGTTAGAGCTTCTTAGTGGAAGAATTCAATAATTCCTTCGACCTTGTAAGTGCCGTCTGGGAGTTTGAGTTTGTCGCCGGCTTTTGCTGGTCGGCCATCCGAACCATAGGGGAGTTCGATGCTGATTTTGCGGCCATCTTTTGTTATGTATGCTAGGTATTCCCTTGCATGTGTAGGCGCGTTTATTGCTTCCAAAACATCTTGAAAAACATTCGGCCATTGTGGGGTTTGAGGATCGAACCCACACGCTACACCAAGGATGAAGCAAGCTACGGCTGTCGTAACTGCGACTTTCATCCAGCTGCCCGTACGTTTGTGCATAGGGATAACTCCAAAGGAGCCGTGATTTCATCTTATCACGACAAGAAATGAAACCGGCTCGTCAGCGCGGGCGCCTGCAAGGCGCCCCTACGGTAGGTTCTGGGCCGTTCCAACAATCGATTGGTGAGCTGCTTCACGACAGGTCATGGAAGTGGCGTGTTGCACACGCCCGTTTCGAGTCAATGATTTGTGCTGGACAGTCCGAGTGTGCCTGGATCGTCTGTGTAGAGCTTCCCTGATTCGTCGACTTTGCCAGATGGCGTGAGATTTGGGTATGGTCCGAAGTCACCCGCCAACCTTCCTGGATCGCATCCGTATGGCAAAGAATCAGCGTGAACCTGAAGATTTTGATATCCGTATGCAAAGCCAAGCACTCCGCAGGCGGCTATCGTTGCAGCTGCGACTTTCGTCCAGCCACCTTCTCGTTTTCGGCTCATCGCATTACCTCACCGAGAGTGCCAGGATCGTCGACGGATAGTTTGTCCTCACATATCCGCGGCTGTGGTTAGCCAAACCATAAATAAAGCCGCCTGCTGTGCAGAGAATTCCTGTCGCCATTGCCACTATGGTCCAGCCGCCTTTTCGTTTAGGCATGTCATCCTCCCTCACCTAAATATGGTTCGAAACCCATCTTTAGCGCTTAGATCCTCGGATCCTAAATCTACTGTGCCAATGTCGTGTTCGTAAATGATCGGTTTTGTTCTAGGTCGAAATGTCTTGATGAGAGAACTGTATGTGCCGGACACCTGTGACCGCCAAGTTGCTGATGATAAGTATCCTTGGATAAATCCCAAAGAAACACAACATAGCGATGTTGCTACTGCGACTCTCGTCCAGCTGCCTTCTCGTTTGAGCATAGTAAATAACTCCGAAGGAGTCCTATTTCCATCCTATCACGCGATGTGGAGCGCCGGGCGCTGCCTGGCATCGGGCATGTGCTGCAACGAATTAGGTGCCACCCAGGCGGGTGACGCTCCGCGAACCGACTAATCGTTGACGGTGAGCACCAGCTGTGGTGTTTGAATGTGGTGGTCGGCGCGGATGGGGACGATGGCGGTGCCGACGGTGAAGAATTCGATTACGTGCGATGACCAGCCGTAATTGCCTTCGTGGATGTCGACGCCGACGATGCCTTCCGCGTGCAGCTCTTCTGCTTCGGCTTGCATTCGGGACATGGCGAGTTCGCGAGCGTCGTAGAGACCTTGCGTGAAATTTACCATCTCGATATTCTTGCCGACATTTTTGAACATCTGACCGATGCTTGTCAGTGCGATGTGATAGACGCAGTTGCCCATCACAAGTCCGACCGGGCGGTATCCGGCTTTGAGCAACGTCCAGAAATCTTGTCCGGAAAGATCGCTGGTGAACGCTTTGCCTTTGACTTTCCATTGATCGCCGGTGCCATCAGTGCGATAAACAGCGGTGCCGATAGCGACGAACTCTGCCAAGTCAGGATTCCACTCCATGCGCTTAGCGGTGAGTCGAACACCGACGATTCCGTCGGCTCCAAGCTCTCGCGCTTCTTCTTCCATACGACTCATCGCCAGTTCGCGTGCGTGATACAGAGCTTGTGTCAGAACGTCCATCTCCTGGTTTTTTGTCCAGGCTGCCATCTGAAATCCGATGTGATAGATCGAGCTGCCAACTACGAGTCCGGCGGCATCGAATCCTGCTTCTTTCACGAGCAGAAATTCGTTGACTGAAAGATCGCTGGTGAACAAGACGCGCTTGCCGCCCGTGCCGCGCATCTCTTTCAGGCGCTTATGCGCATCCGATGGAACGCTGTCGCTTATATCATCCGGCATGTCCTTACTCCTGCTTCGCTCTGTCGTCTATCCCTAAAGGTTTCTTCCTAATTAAAATCAACAAGCATCTTTTTACTTTGTGGATCTTTCAAGTTGATGCACATCAAACGTCCCTGCGGCTCCACCGGTGTGCCAAAATCAACCGCCGTACCCATGGCTGTGAAGTTGATCAGTAGGTCGACTTGGCTGCTTCGGTCGTCGTATATCACGCGCTCGATTTCGTGTGATATCGTCACGCCAATAGCACCATCCGCGGCGCACTCATACAGCTCCTGCGTCATCTTATTCATCGCTGAGTGCCGAGCGTTGTTGAAGCACTGCGTATACTGATCTATCTCTTGATTGGCTGTGATGCCGAACAGACCGCTTTGCTGCCAGCTCGAACGCCAATTGGTCCAGACATAGTATGAACTCGTTCCCATCACGAGTGCTTTCGGCTTATATCCACTTTTAAACAGCTGCCAGAATTCCTGTCCGTTAAGATGACTCGTGAACGGCTCTGCGTTTGTTGGATAGCCTGGAATGCGCACCGCCGTTCCATAACAAGTGAATTCCGTCATGCGCACGCCCATGCGTGATGGCTTCGATGTCAGGCGCACTCCGATGACACCGGACGCTCCCATAAGTTTCGCTTCCTGCCGCATGCGGTCCATCGCCACCTTACGCGCTTGCATCTGCGCATGGCTGACTTTCTCCAGCTCACCGGTGAATCTGTACTGACCGATATATGAGCCGAAGTAACTAACGTTGAAAAACGAAGTGCCCATCACTTGAGAGATAGGCTGGATGCCCGACTCGCGCGTGAGCAGAAATTCTCGCACCGAAAGATCGCTGCTGAAGAAGTTTGAGTCCCGGCTCATTTGAGCGGCGATGCGGTCTTTCGCGCTGGGAGGAAGATCGCCCGTTTCCAGAGCAATAATAGAAGCTTTCTGCCGGGCGTTCTCCGCCTTTTCGGCTTCTGTCTCAGGCTTCCAAAACTGCCACCAGGGCATAGTGCATCTCCAGCGCCACTCGAGTTGCGACAGTGTACCAACTTACAAGGTGCCCTTAAATGTTTGACTACTCGGATTTTGTTATTCGGGAGCGCGCCCTGGTCATGCTCAGGAAAAACCCTATCGACCGCTGGCGCCTCCTCACGTACATTTGCGCTAGCCACTTTGGCTGCTTGGAATCAACTTACTAGATCGTTCTCGAACCGGCGCGCGTTTGCGCACCGGTGTGATTTGCGGTCGCTCACTTTCGGAGTAGAAATCATGATTGAGCTAGAAATTGCGCCAGCCGAAGGGTCTAGCGAAGGAGCTCACGCTTCTTCCGAGTCGCATCAGGCGACTCATGAGTATCACGACCAGATTAAAATGCCGGAGCCGGCGTCTTCGATGTTTGTAGGGTGGGACGCGACTCCAATCGTGTGCATGGGCGTCATCTTTCCCGGCCTTACTTTGTTGGCGCTTGCGGGGACGTTGCCTGAAGAGACGTGCGGCGCATTCTTGCGGCACCCGATTGAGTCTATCGTGCAGTTTGCATTAGCTGTCTGCATTCCGATGGGCAACTTCATCGCCTGGAAGCGCGTTCGGCTGCAACAGTGTAAAAACGCGGCGGGCACCGGCATTTTAAATGGTATCGCGTTCGGTGGCGCCATGCTGGGCATGGTCGGAGCGCTTGCGGGCCTGCTGCTTGGCTATCCGCTGGCAAGCGATCATGCTGCTGGGTTTCAGTGGGTCGGTTTTGTGGCTTTGTTCTCGGCTTTAGTATCGATCTATCTGATGATGCAGCTGCGTGGCTCATGGGAAACAAGCAGCGCGCGTAACAGGCAGACTCTGTATTCGCTCTTCGGAGTTTTTCTGGCGCTGTTTGGCGTCGCCATCTCTGAGGGACGACCGACTATTATTCGAATCGCCGAAGGCAAAGCGATAAATGGAACCGCAGAGGAGAAAGATGGTGCCATCGATCTGTTACGCCAATTAAACTGCGAAAAAGACCTGCGCATGGACATCGCAGATGTCCGCAGCGGTGGGTTGTCCGGGCTGTTTTTGCCGATCGATTCTACCATGGCAAAAGACCTCTATTTCGAAGCGGTAGGAACTCCCTACCACGACAACAAAGGTGGTGCTAGTTCTGTCATGGATATGCCGGACTCGTATCTCGGCTCGCACGTGGTCGGTACGGTAATTCCAGAACTTTCAGTGGCGCGCTCGGAGATAAGCGGTAGCGTTAACGCAGATACGCTCTCCTCCAGCCTCGACTGGACGATGGTTTTGAAAAATTCTGGCTGGCAAGATCGCGAGGCGCGTGCCGAGATTCTATTGCCACCAAATGCGGTGGTCTCCGGAATGACTCTCTGGGAGAATGGTGCTCCCGTGGATGCTACCATTGGCAGTACCGAACAAACCTCGGGAGCCTATCACTGGGTTGTGGTTCAGCACCGAGATCCGGCGCTGGTCACTGACTTGGGACACAATCGTGTTCTCATGCAGTGCTATCCGGTCGGGCCGCATAAGGAGTTGAAGGTGCGTGTGTCGATCAAGGCGCCGATGAGGATCGACTCTCGCACGCAAGCCTCGCTTACCTTGCCGCGACTGCTAGCCAGCAATTTTTCTGCGAAAGGTGACCATACTCTCAACCTGCAGTCGAAAAACGCACTGTCACTCGATATCGCCAAATCGCGGCGCGTGACTAGAGCGACGGGGTCGCAGCTTTATGTTGCGCGACTGACTGAGGAAGATGTGACGAAGACGGCACTTTCCATCGCCGCGACGCGTAAGCCGTCGCTTGGCGCTGTTGCCGCTCCCGAGTTGCATGTGCAGCGAGATGCTACCGGGCGCGTCGCTTCGATGCAGCGTCTCGGATACTTCGTTGAAAGCTTGAAAGAGATTCAAGTCAAGGCGCCGAGTCATCTCGTGGTCGTCGTTGACGGTTCTGAAAAAGTGAAGGCGCATGTCGATGATATCGCGGAAGCGCTGTCGAAATGGTCTTCAGATTTGGTTCCGACTTCGGTGATTATCGCCAATACCGATCACGAAAGTGACCTCGAACCGGTGCCGCTCCAAGAAGGAATTGAGCGATTGCGCAAAACGAGCTTTGCCGGCGGACATAATAATCTCCCCGCCGTGATCAAGGCTGCCGAAGTCGCCGGCGAAACCAACAATGGTGCCGTCATTTGGATCCACGGACCTCAGCCTAGCACTAATCACGAGATCTACATTTCCTCTAAGTTCTTCAGCACGCCGAGCTTTTACGATCTGCCTATCGATGACGGATGGACGAATATCTCGGAGTTCTTCCAAAATCATCGTGATATCGGCCCGTTTACCGGTGTTTCTCGCAACGGAAAATTGCAGGACGATCTGACGAAATTCCTTGCGCAGTGGAAGCCGAATACGAAGAGCTACAAAGTGGAATTTTTCCACATGAATCGGCAGCCGCAAAACTGCCCGATAGTGACTGGTCCCGAGGTGCAAGAGCTGGCTGCTTTGTGCGCCGCCCACGAAGCTCGGTATTTCCTTAGCTTGAGCAGAAACGATCTTGCGGTAGCTGTTGCCACGCGCAATCACATCGTCACGCCGGTAAGTGCCGGTGTTGTGCTGGAGAGAAGTTCTGATTACGAGCAATTCGGGCTTAAGCCGGACAAGGCGGAAGCAGAGAGCGAAACTCTCGCTGATGGTGCGCCTGCAAATGTGCGTCCGACTGACGGAAACGAGCCCGCTGTTGCTAGCAGTTCTGACAACTTCTCCTTGAGTTGGGGCGCGGGGCATCGCAGAACGCGGGCTGCGGGTATGGCTATGCAGCCGCTTTCGCAGCCACCGGCTGCGGCGCTCATGCCGGCTCCGCCGCCTGTTCCGTCGCCGGACGCGAGTCCGACTGCTAACGCGGCTCCGATAGAAGGCGCAACTTTTGCAGGAGCGGCCGGATCATTAAACACTGCGACTGCCATTGCGAGCGACAGCTCGGGAGGTAATCCGATCTTGCAAGGCGCTGTAAATGGAACAATCGGCCCCCAGGGTGCCGATGCCACTTATGTCACGGGTGTCAACACCTCTGGTGCGGTCCGTGTCAACAATTTGGAAAATCTGGAGTGCCTGCTGCAGATGGTGGCAAATGCCGTGCAGGTCGGCAGTTTCATCCTCGCTGCGTTGCTGCTCGTATCCGTATGCGTGAATCGAGGATACGTAATGGTTCCGATTGTGAATGCAGGGCTGCGACGAGCTGATCGTATTGCATTGATGTGCATAATCTTTGCAGTCGGTTGGGTTACGCCTGGAATGATCAATTGGATGGTAGCAGCAGCTCGAGATGCCAATCTATTCAATTAGATTTCACACCAACGGAACAATGGGACCGCTCTCAACGGCGGTCCTTTCTTTTGGGATCGTATGTGAATACCCGACACCTTACCATGCGCAAAATCTTGCGCATTGCTTGAACTTTCGTGCGCACGCTCGTACGCATCGAGGCGGAAAAGCGAACCTTTTTGGGGCTCATGCGCACGTACGTGCGCATAATCTTTGCCAACATGCGCACGAACGTGCGCATCGCAATTTAGTACCAAACACCGAAGGAAGGTGCCCTTGATGTAAGGACGTTCGCATGTGTTGCGTTTGGTAGAAATTTTTGAACGAGCGAAGAAATCGATGGTCGGCGGTGTGCCGATGAACTGGACGGTGCGCTGGGCAGGCGCCGATCCGATCTTTGAGCAAGAGGCGTCCGCGATTCATCGTTATAAATTGCCGTAGAAAGCGTGCTGGTTGGTTCTTAGAAGTTGTCTAAAAACCTTAGAATTGCGTGCGATTGATCAGCATTCTCTTTGTGCCTTGCTGCGATGGCAGCCTGCTGTGCGGGTGATGTCTCCAAGTTTTCCAAAGGAAAGATACAAGCAGAAAAAGCGCTACTGATACTCAGCTTCAAACTGTCTTTAGAACCTTCGAGCATGCATAATGCGACAAATGAAACGAACAAAATGGTGCCCAAAGTGGAAAGATAGTTGCGGTTTGCTTTTCTGCACGAAAAACAAAACAACACGCCCATTAACCCAGCGGTCAGGAGAATTGCCGAAGTAATCGCAAAACCTCGATAACCTGCCTGTGCGCCGGTGAAGAGCCCCGAAATCACACACACGAGGCAGATAA
Organism: Planktothrix sp.; assembly: GCA_036703195.1. Classification (GTDB taxonomy): domain Bacteria; phylum Cyanobacteriota; class Vampirovibrionia; order Obscuribacterales; family Obscuribacteraceae; genus DATNPN01. Next base: position 496,674 of record DATNPN010000037.1, read on the forward strand.
ATGCTGAGAGCATGATCCAACTGGGTTTCGAGCGTTGCATAGGTAAGGCTCCTCCTTACCATTATATGCCTTCGCTCAAAGCATGGACTGCCAACGAAAAAGCTTAGGCGCGCGGCGCACGCACGCGACATCCTGTCGGCGCTTTTGACAGTTTAAACTAATCGTGCGCGTGCGCCTACAGGTTTGGTTGAAAATCTGCTCTGTTTTCCACTGTGTATGCCACACCTGCCTGATCTAACCACGACTGCAACGGACCGTCGGCTTCGAGCAAGATCGTCATGTCGTCGAGCACGTGCATCGAGCGGATCATCACGGTGCGCTCGGTCTGTTCAACTCGCACCTCACGACTGAAAGAGCCGGGAATACAGTGTTTCGTGTTCGATACCGGCCCATTCGTTGAGCGGCGCAAAACTGCCGACTTCATCAAGATCGCTGTCGATGCAGGAGCTTGCTACGACATTGATCGCAGGACGCAGTCGAGCGAGAATCTTCTGTTCATCTGTTTGCCCAAGTGGTATCAGACGGACGCATGCTGATATCAGATTGGTGCAGGTAGAATAGATAAAGGCGCTGGTGGCATCACCGGTGGTGATATCAGCCGCCGCGCTTATCCAACCGAACGTCGCGCTGTGGTGCAGTTGCTGCGGCAGCCGCTCGCGTTGGTCTTCGACTATTCCGACTTCCGCAGCTAATTTGTACAAGCGCTCGCCCATGCTGATCGAAGCTTTGAAAGTCTCTTTTGGCCAACGGGCTGCCGACAGCTGTTCGTTTAGTTTGGCGAACATGGTGAAATCTCGAACTTTTTGATATCGATGCGCCAATGCGCAAGCAGTTCCATCCTGAGGACCAATAGACATGAGCAACAACGCTTTGATGCACGAGTGCACGTCTTCAGCCGACTGCAGATCACCTGACTGCACCCATGTTTCCAATCCCCATGAATGGCTGTAACCGCCGATAGGTAGAGCCGAATCGGAGAGGTTGATGAGCGTCAGAAGCGCTGGGGAGTTATTTGTTGGTTGGTTCACAGAATCGTTTAATTTGTTCGCTTGCGTTTTTCCGTGTTGCTTCGTCGGTGACAAAACCATTTACGAGACGATTGAAACCCTCGATGAATCGCTGACCACCGAATTCGATCAGCTCGACTTCTTGTGACTCTCCCGGCTCGAAGCGCACTGCCGTGCGGAGGGAATGTTGAAACGCTTACCGAGCTCTGCGTCGCGATCGAAGTGCAGAGCTTGGCGAATCGGTGAATGGAGTGTTTCACTCATTTCTGCAGCCATTATCAGTTCGGCGACGTTGCCGAAATTTTCCTGCTGAGGCTCAGGTTGAAACCGGCAAAAAATGGACGCTGCTCAACGAAAGTGGGCGCATCTCGAAGTCGGCGTACTGCCAACGTTCGCCTAACGGGCGGGTCTCGAACTAGTCGACGCTGACCGGCTTGCCGTTGTTTTTCTCGGACTTAGCTTCTTCAATCAAGTGCTGAGCTTCTTCGCGCGCTTCGGTCGCGAGCTCTTTCACTTTGTCGTAAGCCTGGACGCCAACCTTCGTTGCTTCCCGGCTGACCTTTTTCAAGAACTTGCGTCCGGGCTCGGTGCCGAACAGAAGAACACCAGCCAGCGCGATTGGACCGCCCCAAATACCTAGTCTTGCCACAGGTTGCTCCTCCTTACCGAAATTTTCTGAATCATAATTGTAGACGCAAACGGCGCCATTTCCTAGTTTACCGTTACGTTCGCTAAGAAGTAAGGCAATGTGGAAGCACTCGCGTTCGGCACTTCTGACCGACCATGCCGCGCTGGGTCATAGAGCGTTCTCGGACGTCGAGCTTCGGAGCCGGCGGGATGCCGGCGTTCCCAGACGCGCTTGTTCAGCAGGATGCGGGCGTTGTCAGATCAGTTCAGCACTTCTTCCGCAGGATGGGCGATGGCTGCGGAGGCGAGGTTTTCTGGTGGTTTGCCGTAATAAACGACGGTCTTTGGTTCAACCGACTTGCTGCGGCGATGGCTCGTCCAGATTGCGACGGCAATCAACAAGGCGCTCAGAACAATGGCGAGACTGATTTTGCTTACGGCGTCAGCTATGGTTTGGTGGAGCAGTCCAACTTCCGAGCGCAGATCCTTAACTTCATTACTGAGGTGTCCGACCGACGGTGAAAGCTCAGAAAGCGGCTGTTTCAAGCCAGTCAGCGGTGTTTCGAGCTGACCGAGCGGTTTGGCGATCTGGCTGAGCGGTTGCTGCAGCTGTCCCAAGGGCTGCGCCAGCATTGCCAGCGGCTCCCTCACTCCTGCCAACTCGTGCGCGACGCCGGTCATCGGCTGTTTGAGCGCATCGGCAGACCTGACCATGTTATCCATCGGACGCTGCAAGCCCTTTATCGGCTGTTGCAGTCCATCGATCGGCGCCGACAGGGACGTGACGCTCTGACCTAGTGTGCTGATCGGGCTCGACAGCTCTTTAATCGGCTGCCGCAATCCGTTAATCGGTTCACCCAACTGCCTTAGAGGAGCTTTCAACCCGGAAATCGGATCTCTCAAGTCGTCTATCGACCCCTGGAGTTGCCCGAGCGGACTGCTGAGTTCGCGTATCGGTGCCTGCAACTGTTGTAGGCGGCGTTCTGTCCCGTTCAGCGGATTGAAGTGTGAAAAAAGTCCGCTAGAAGCGTGCTTTTCAGCATAGACAGCGTATCTCGAGTTGATTGCATGCATTGGTAGAGACAATTGAGCAATCTGTATATCCTTTTGCGCATCTGCATCAGATGTCCGTGCCGGTTCGGCGGTGCTCATATCGTCTGCCAAGGTCGGCGTGTTGCCCGCGAGCGCGGGGTTGGTTGCTGCGATGGATGCGAGGAGGAGAACAGAGTAGGCGAGCAGATTTTGTTTCGAAGGCATGATTCACCACACGAGGTTTATTAGGTTGAGCGCCACCACTCTATTTAACCTAACGTTTTGTGACGTGACCCACAGGGTGAGGGTTCCTGAGCTTAATCAAGAAATATCCCTCTTTTGCCGGACATTGGGGAACATGGACTAACTGGCTCTAACCGGAGCATATTGTAGCGCCGACCCCCGTTGAGTTGTCAATTCTATCTGTTTAACTGCCCTTGGGCGTCGCCGCTAAAACCTGATTGTAACATCTGACACCATGAACGGTGGCAGTGTCTATTTATACTCAAGCAGAACAAAAACCATCAACAGAAGGAGCCCAAGCGCCTGAAACAGGATCGAGAACCGCACCATGCGCTGTTTATATTGGACCAATTTGTAAAGTTGATGCACGTCCGCATCTAGTTTGGAGACATTTTTATAGGAGTAAAAATGAAACTCCAGTGCGCGATATGCCAGTGCAATTGAGAGGATCGCCGGTATAAAGACCCAGCGATCGAGGTCGTTAAGCAGCTCCTGGTGAGCTTGAGGCGGCACGATATTAAGCACCGTCACGCATCCGGCAAGGAGCGGTACCGCCATTTGTATTTGAAATCGCAGTGTCTGATTGGCGTTGTTTAGAACGTCGCGGAAAACATCACGTTCCCACTTCAATTCATTATCGGTAAGTCCGGAAAAGTCCGGACCGTCCGTTGTAGCTTGTATCTGCCGAGCGGCGCGATCGAGCTTGACGGCTTGCTGCTGCTCTTCGCCGCCCTGTTCTTCTTTCGTCTCTTTGCTGCCCTGGCTGTCCATATCAGCCCAAGTTTACCACCAGAATGCGTGGGATAATGACTGTGCACAAGCAGAGGAACGTATGCAAGAGGAACGAAACAACAGCCACTCATCGATCACACGGATGTTCAGTGCGCACGAAGATGACCTGGTCGACGAGCTGCTTAGTTTGATCAGGCGCGAGAAATGGGAAAACCTGGAGCTGCATTACGAACTCAGCACGCTCAGCGCTGAGCGTACTGACATGGTGACCAAAGATTACGACGGCAACCAGGAGGAAGTTCCTCTGACGCTGGCTCTGAGCGCTACCTGGGTTGCGTCTGAGGACGAAGTGGAATTGACGATCGAGATCGACGAGCCCGAGTGCGATTGGACCGAAACCGTGTGCGCAGAAACCGGCGCAAAATTCATGCGCGAATTGTCATCCAAACTGCTGATAATCACCGACAAAGACAACGGTCACGGCGCTAGAAATTAATTCGTGCCTGGGCGAAGGGAGTGCGGGTATTGAAACAGATCCGCGCTGTGGTGGGCGCCTACAGGCGCCCCTACGGTATCGTGGGCGCCCTAAATGACAGCGAAACTTCGCGATTGCATTTCCGCATGGTAACAGATCAAGCGGCACTGTCGGTGGTACTACCGTAGGGGCGCCTTGCAGGCGCCCCGTGCGACGAAATCGTCGTTTGTGCTACCAGGCACTGCCGAATTTCAACATGAGAAACCAGCTGATGATGCCGAAGATCCACCAACCAAGATTAGTTCTGTTTTCGCCCGGAGTCGAGGGCTTGATGACTGGTCCGGGCTGGGGCGCTGTTTGCTCTGACCCATCGGCGTATCGATATGTCCACTCGGCGTTGTTGAAACTGCCACCTTGCGATTGATTGCCGAACGAAGTTCTGGAGTCACTGCCACCGCTTGTGCTACCAGTGCATTGTTCTTGGTTGTGCGAAGCGCTTTCACGTTCTTCTTGTTTGGGCGAGGACTGTGAATTGCCTGCTGCGCCGCTCCGCGCGGGTTCTGGATTGTTCGATGTTGCATTCGAGCCGGGATCGATTTTGAAACAGTTGCAATGGGCGCCTTGATTTGGATGGGAAAGCGCGAAGTGCTCCTTAATAACGTCACGGGCGTCATTGACTCGCTTCATTTCCACCTCCGCCTTGTCTTTCTTGGCGGTGCTGAACCGGTCCGGATGGTACACGGAGGCGAGCCATTTGTACCTGTCTTGTACGTCGCTCAGGGGCGAATCTGGAGCGACTCCGAGGGTGAAATATGCATCGAGCAGTTTGCTCATGCAGTCCTCCTTCTTTTATAGTCGAAGCTACGAGGGCGCCTGGATTACACGCCCGTCTTATCAGATCGACGACCGGCAGTAGCTGATGTTTCCCGTCCGGATTAAATCTCCCTAACTCTCTCATTAATCGGGGGTAAGGTACGAATCGCAAACTAAAGCCGGTGACTCAGCCAATCTTGGTAAAATTGACAGACCGATAATAGGTGCCAGATGACCAGCAGCACATCGCTTAACGAGATTGAAAGCCGAATCAACTCCGGCGGCCGAATCACCCGCGCCGAAGCGGAGTGGTTGTGGCGCAACGCCACGGATGAGCAGTTGCAATCACTTGCCGGTACCGTGCGTGCCCGCTTTCACCAACCGGACAAAGCAACGTACATGTTGATGCGAATCATCAACTACACCAACATCTGCGTAGCTAAATGCGATTACTGCAGCTTCTACCGCTTACCGAAAGCGCCGGATGGCTATCTGCGTTCAAAGGAGTACATCTACTCCAAAATTGACGAACTCGCCGATATTGGTGGCGATCTTTTCGCGTTCAACGGCGGGTTTAACCCTGAGCTGAAGATCGACTATTACGCCGATCTGTTCGGCTCGATTCGACAACGTTATGGTGATGCGATCGAATTTTACGCTATGACAGTTGTAGAGCTGCTCTACATTGCGCGTGTGAGCCGAATTACGGTTCCAGAAGCGTTGAAGCAGTTGAAGGAAGCGGGCGTGAGATGGATCACCGGGGGTGGTGCCGAGATTCTTGCTGACAGTTTTCGCTTGCGTCACAGCCCGCAGAAATACACGGTGGCCGAGTACATGCAGACGCAGAAAGATATTCTTGAAGCGGGATTGAAGACGACTGCCACGATGGTAATCGGCTTTGATGAAACCATTGATGAGCGGCTCGATCATCTCGAGACCGTACGTGACTTTCAAGATCAGGTCGCTGGCGGTTTGTTCAGCTTTCTCTGCTGGACTTACAAGCCGTACAACAATGATTTAGGCGGCACCGAAGTCAGCGCGCAGGAATACCTGCGTCACCTTGCTTTGTGCAGAATCTATTTCGATAACATCAAACACATTCGCACATCGGTTCTGACACAAAACGCCAACGCCTTACGTGGATTGAGATATGGTGCCAATGACTTCGACGTTCCATGGGAAGACGAAGTCACGCAAGCCGCAGGCGCTGTGATCGAAAGAGACGTCAAGCGCGTTTTAGGCTACGCCCGATCCGAAGGTTTCCAACCCGAATATCGCCACGTCGCCCTCGCCTCGCCCAAAGCTTTAGCCACGTTATCGTAAAGTTATTGAGATTCGGAAGAACCAGGCAGTTGCCTGGGGGCGGCGTTGGGAAGAGACGCTTGCATGATGATTTCGCGTCGAGGAGCGATCTGCTTCCAGAGTGAGTCAGTGACGGTTTTCTGATCTACGACTTGAGGCTCGGAGGCTTTGTACGCTGCTTCTTCGTCGGCGGTCAGCTCGAAAGTGACGTGCCAGACATCACCTGGAAGAGATGACGCTCCGATTGGCACACTGATCTTCTCGGCTGGAACATTGAGAATGTACGAGACCCATGTGGCGAAGGTCATTGCGGCGCTGTGTGCGAGTGATGATGTTTGATGAGAGATGGAAATGTGGTGGCAGAACAGATCTTTCTGCATGGAGATTGTGTACATTACACCCAAACCAGCGCCCGTGACCAAGGTATTGTGGTCGAACCTGCGCGCTTCGTACTCTTCGCCGGGCTGGATGATCGAGGCGAGAGCAGCGCGTTTGAGCTGGGCGATGCCGGTGGCGAATTCGCAGATGTGTTTGGGCGCGAATAAACTCGAATATTTGTAGGCACCACCGGCGATGAATGCCACCACGAGCAAAATCGCAACTACGATGATGACAACCGGCAGTGACATGAATGATACTCGCGAGGAGGTGCTGGCGCCAGGACATCCAAAAGATACCGCAAAAGCCGATTATCCAGCCAATGTTTTAAGCAGATCGATGTTTGAGCGATCCGGACCTTTTTTCTCGAGTCCGGGCACCTCGAGTATCCACGGAACTCTTCTCAGCTCAGGCTCCTGCCACATACGGGCAAAAGCCGCCTCGCCGATGTGACCTTGCCCGATATTTTCATGTCTGTCCCGGCGGGAGCCTAGCGGCGCTTTCGAATCGTTGGCATGAATTGCATACAACCATTCGAATCCGACGAACTTCTCGAATTCATTCATAGTGCTACGCAAGCCGCGGGCCGACGCGATGTCATAACCTGCCGCAAAAAGATGGCACGTATCCCAGCAGACGCCTAACCGTTGATCGTGCTCCATGGCGCTCATGATATCGGCAAATTCGCTGAATTTGTCACCGATAGTTTGTCCCTGTCCGGCGCACACTTCGAGCAGTAGTTTGCAATTGCCTGAATAACCGTCCAGCACTTCTTCGAGCGAAGAGACAACCTTCGCCAACGCGTCCGCATACGGCGCCTGTCCAGCGGAGCCGGGATGGAAGATGACTCCGGTCGCTCCGATCGAGTCAGCCATAAACAGATTGATGCGCAGATTCTCGATTGATTTGCGCAAGTTGTCGGGACTGGCAGCGGCAAGATTGACGAGATAGTTGCCGTGCACAAAGACAGGTCCTAATTTATGTTCGCGGACACCGCTCATAAAAGCTTGCACTTCTTGCTGTCCCGGATTCGGCTGGCGCCACATTTGAGGTGAGCCGAGAAAAATTTGGATTGTTTGCGCCCCGATTTCCAATGCTTTAGGAACTGCGCCTTTGATGCCACCATTAACGTGTGCACCAACTATCGGCGTCGCTAAAAGTTTTGATTTCGGACGCGTATCGCCGCGCACCACCACAGTTGTTACTGTTGCCACCGCGATTTCGAGCGGCGAGCCCACAGTATTAGATTTGCTGGTGACTTTCTTGGCGATGACAGTGGTGCTTGCAGTCGTTCGCTTCGAGCTCTTTGACGTTGAGGCAACGACAGCAACTGATTTTGTCACTTGCCTTGTCCCATTCTTTTTCGTCACCGTAGAAGTTTTTGCAGCAGCTACAGTTTTAGCGCGTGAACGACCGGCCGGCATATATTCCTCTCGATAGGCAGCAATCTGAATTATCGCATCTCGACCGAGAGCAGGCACTGTGCAATTATGCAAAAAAGCGCATTGAGCCTTAAGTTTGGCCAATGCGCTTATAGTACTGCCCGTCAGTCAGAGATCTATGCTGCCATCGAATTTGCACACAAGCAGCAGATTCGCAACATCGCTTGTGCTCTCGCAGCCACGTACGGGTTTTCGTCTTGGGCGAGAATCAAGTGAATGGCGTACGGAAGATGCGGATTGTCAGCCATATCATATCTAACGCACGTATCTTCATCAGCAGCCAGGAGCGCCAGCAGGCTGAACGGCGCGCTTGGATTTTCACTCAGTGCAATGCGAACTTCACTATGTTCATCGAGAGCCAATGTTTGCAAGATCTGTCTCGGTGCAGAGCTATTTTCCGCAATCCGGCGTCGAACTTTGTAGTCGACATCGTGCGCATACTCTTCTGCTAGCCACGCCGGCAAGTTGCAGGCGCCAGCGTTGATATAGCGTTGGGTTGCCGTTTCTTCTACATGGGCGACGGGGCTGAATGCGATTTGAAGCATGAGAAATTCTCCTTGCTCGATGAACTTGCAGATCTTATCGTGTGCACGAAAGTCGCAAGCACGCTGAGCTAATAGCAGGTGCTGGATTTAGGGTTAGGTACTAATGCCATTTGGTGAAGCCGACTGAATACTACGACTCGGCCCTCCTTGCGACTATGGGAGAAATACGAAAGTGGCCTAAAAAATTGGACTCGAGTACAAAATTGTTACTAGGTCTAATGACTGCACTGGAATGGAAGCCGGATCAGGACTTCGATTTGGGGATTTGGTCGATTTGGAAGGAAGAAATTTTGAAGCGGGAACGCCCGAAACCTGCGAACCGAGTGCACCGCCCCCGCAAAGGGAGTTCAGGTGCCTGGCAGGAGCATGATCGCGGCGCAAGCACGCATTCCTGCGCGCCTGGAGACGCGCGCTCTTTAGGGTGTGATGCTGCGCGGGTTGGCGATGGAATCGGAGCCGTCGAGCTCCGAAGCCGGCAGGATGCCGGCGCTCCCAGAAGCAGAGAGGAGCGTGCTGCCAAGAAGAGGGATGAACCCTACGGAGCGTATATATAAGAACGCCCACAACGATATGTTCGTTGGATCGTCCATCTATATAGTTTCAATCTAAATGCAGCTAAACAGTCTGTTGCGTGTTCTGGCGGATCTTCAGGAGATGGAACGCGACTATGACCAACGCGTGGTTGATTTTGCCGTCGATAATCAACTGTTCGATTTCGGACATCGGGACAAGCCTGACGACGGTTTCTTCGTTGGAATCGAATTGCGGTTCGCGAATCTTCTTCGCATCGAGGGCGAGATAGGTGTGGCAGACATTCGACTGAATGGCGGGATTCGGATAGTTAAAACCGAGCGGGATTACTTCGCTGGCCGTATAACCGGTCTCTTCGAGCAACTCGCGCTCCGCGGCGTCTTTCGGACATTCGTCGGTATCATCGACGGTTCCACCCGGAATTTCGAGCGTGACGGCTTCGACGCCGTGCCTGTACTGCTCGACCATAACCACTTGTCCGTCGCTAGTGATTGGAATGATGTTCACCCAATCGTTCGGACTGAGCACATAAAAGTCGCTGACGCGCTCGCCGCGCCTGCCGATATGTTGGGATATGTTCCGGGTCACTGAAAACACCTTGCAATCGGCAATTTGCTCGGACGTCAGTATTTTCCAAGCAAGCGTAGTCTTCAGCATGAGGTTACTCCGGTCTCCAACTCCAGCCATGATAACCCACAACGGCTGTGCATGACGCATATTTCAGTATTCCGCAATGATGCGGCGGCCCGCTTGCCCAGCGGCTTTTTGACGCGATATGCGCTGCATATCGGAAAATCGCTCTCAATCGTTTTGACCGAGGGTTCCCACTTCGGATTTAGCAGACACTCGACCGGAAAGTCGCATCAGTCACGGAATTCCGACTTCGATTGGGAACTTTTCGATAAATATTTCGACATATTTGCCTAGATGAACGGTGCTTCCTCCGCCGCAAGTCTGCCCCTTTACTCACTTCGCAAGCACCGCATCTTTTGCGGTGTGGAACGTCTTCAGGTATAAAAAAATGACGCCGGGAATTTCTTACCAACTCTGTGCGGCCAGGCTGATTCCGAGTCTGGCCTTTCTTTTGTTCTTCGCTTTCATACCGGTTAATGCTCAAACGATTGTCAGCGAACATTGTGACGAGGCAAAAAAGACCGGACTGCCTGTCTGCGAATGGAGTGACCCTACGCAGAAGCCTAAGGGCTGCGTTCTTCTCGTGCATGGGTTGACTCAGCGTGGTATCTGTCTCGATTCGCTGGCGCGGATAATTGTCAAAGACGGTTTTTTCGTCTGGGCGATCGATCAGCGCGGTCACGGATACTGGCACTTCAAGCAGTCCGCGGGCGCCGACGGTTATACGTGCGACTTCAACCGCTCTACCGACGATATTGTTGAATTGGTGCGAACAATCAAAAGCGAGAATCCCAACGTGCCGCTGTACTGCATCGGCGAGAGCGCAGGCGCCGCAGTCATAGCGAAAGCAGCAGTGAAAGCTCCGGACGCAATTGATGGTCTCGTGCTCTGTTCGGCTGGTGTGAAAGGCTGCCATTTTCATACGATGTGGGTGATGCACGACCTGTGCACCAGCGCCTTGCACCCGATCAGCGTAATGCGTTATCAAAAGTTGTACGCCTCAGACAATGAGAGAGATTTGCAGGAATCCATGAGCGATCCATGCGTGAGAAGATATCTCACAGCCAGAGAAGTGCTGCGCGTCAAGAATGTGGTTTGCGGAACAGCGCGCGTGGCCAAACGACTCGACCCGCGCATCCCGATTCTTGTCTTGCAAGGCACCGTCGATCATGTGTTGCGTCCTGCATCGGCTTCGAGAATCATGCATGCCGCTCGCACCAGCGACAAAGCGCTGGTGATGATACCCGGCTGCGGACACGTCATGCTGGGCACCAACCATCTGAAGCCCCTGGTAGTATCCTCGATCAACCAGTGGCTTAATCGAGAAGACACGGTCGCCCTTGCCGGTGCAACACTTAGTTCTGCCCAATAGACAGGTGTGGGCGAGCTAATGGTCGGTTTATATTCTTGGGATATAATGCGCCCGAGAATACTGTCGGGAATTGACCATGACTACGCACTGCCGATGGCGCGCAATACTGGCAACGGCTGGTTTGCTTGTTAGCGCATTCAGTTTTTCCACCGCAGCGATCGCGACAGAATCAGCCTCTGGCGCGCTGAATCAGGCGCAACAAGACGCCGGCATCGCATCTCTGGAGAACAATTTTTTCGAGACGACGTACAAATCCGAGTCGGAGGAAGACCGCCTCGAACGGCTGGATAAGATGGTTTTCGGTGAAGTTCGGCAGGGTTCGGACGCCACGCGCGTACAGGAGTTGCTGAACGCGGTAAAACCTGCGAACACAGGCGCCGCTGCCACGCCGGCAAGCAGTTCGCCCAATGAGACACAGAGCAATCAAAGCTCCGAGCAATCTAGCCCGGCGCAGATTCCAACGACGGTGGCGGAGCCGGCAGTGCCTGGGAGCGTTCCGGGTGTTGATGACTATCCCCGAATAACGGCGCTTGAACAAGCGTTGCTCGGCACCACGCATCGTGACTGGAACATTCACAAAAGACTTGACGCTCTCGATGAGAAGGCGTTTGGCAAGATTTCCGATAAAGCCCTGTCGGAGCGCACCGATAAACTGGACGCGTATGCGCAGCACAAGGGACTGATGCCGCGAAATAATCCTGAAGATGGCGGAGAGCAGAATATAGCGACGCCGGGCGAGCCGGCAGAAGGAACATCACTCAAGGCGAAGGTTGCTTGGTTGGAAACCGAAATTTATGGGCGCAGCAATGCGAACGATCAGATGGATGATCGAGTGAAAAAACTGGACGCGTCGGTGTTTCCCACTGATAGAAGTGTTGCCAGTGAGCCGTTGCAAGAGAACGTCGACACTTTGGTCAATGCCGTCGAGTTCAACAAGGGAATGCCTCAAACGATAGCTGTTCCGCGGGGGGCATATTACCAGCCTGACGCTGGGCAGCAGGTGCCTTCTTATGCACAGAATCAGTACTCTGCGGCACAGACGCCGCAATACGGCACACAGCCACAATATGGCGCGCCGCAACAATATGGCGCCCCGCAACAATATGGAACGCCACAGACCTACGGCAGTGAAGGGCAGTACGGTACGCCGCAACAGTACGGTGCGCAGAATCAGACTGGCAATCAGACCAATCCGCAAACGCAAAAACCTGCTGGTCGTGGGCTGTTGCATGGACTGGCGAAAGCAGCCGGATTTGTCGGACGAATGGCGCTGAGTGATGTGGTCGGCGGCGGCTTAGGCGGTTATGGTTATTGATCAGATGATTAGGTGCCGACGGCCGTGACGAAAACGGTCAGCGATTCAGCAGTGCAGCCGTTTATGGGCCTTGCGTTGTTCGCCAACCATCCAGCCGGATTGCCGACACTCTTTTTCACAGAAATGTGGGAGCGCTTCAGCTATTACGGGATGCGCGCGCTGCTTGTTCTCTACATGGCCGCGCCGGTGAGTGCCGGCGGATTGGCGTTTTCGCCTCAACAGGTGGGTGACATTTACGGCACGTACACCATGATGGTGTATATGGCGTCCATCCCCGGCGGTTTCATCGCTGACAATATTCTGGGAGCGAAACTTTCGGTATTGATTGGCGGCGCCATCATTGCGCTCGGTCACTTCACTCTGGCAAACCCAGCGTTGCCCGCATTTTATACTGGACTGTGTTTGATCGTGCTGGGCACCGGTCTGTTAAAACCGAACATCAGCACCATGCTCGGTGGCTTGTACGGACCGAACGATCATCGAAGAGACAGCGGCTTCTCCATCTTCTATATGGGAATCAACATCGGCGCCGCGCTCGCTCCAATAATTTGCGGTTTTCTTGCACAGAGCAAGGAGTTCAAGTCGTATTTGTCGAGTATGCACCTGAATCCGTTGTTGAGCTGGCACTGGGGATTCGCTGCCGCCGGTGTGGGCATGGTTTTTGGTCTGATTCAGTTCGTCCTTCAGCGAGAGAAGCTGAAAGATGTGGGCAATCTTTCACGGAAGAAAGATGCGCCTGTCACGCAAAAAGCCGAGCCGGAAGCAACAGTCGGGGTGAGCACCAGCGGCAACCTCACCATCGATGAGTGGAAACGTCTCGGGGCCGTCGCTATTTTGTTCTTTTTCCACATGGCGTTTTGGACAGTGTACGAGCAGGGCGGTTCTAGCTTGAACCTCTTTGCCGATCGATTGACTAACTGCGAGATGTTCGGATGGCAATTTCCTTCCAGCTGGTTTCAATCATTGCCGGCGATCTTCGTCATCATCGCCGCTCCGTTGTTCTCGGCGTTGTGGGTGAAGATGGGTGATAAAGAGCCGTCCAGCCCGACAAAATTTGCATACGGCTTGGCGTTTCTCGGGTTGGGTATTTTCGTGATGGTGCCGGCGACGATGATGGCCGCTCAATACGGGAAGGTGGGAGTGATGTGGCTGGTGGGCTGTTATCTTCTCCAGGTGATTGGCGAGATGTGTCTCAGCCCTGTCGGTTTGAGCACAGCAACAAAACTGGCGCCCCGGCGGTTTGTCGCTTCCACCATGGGCATCTGGTTTCTCTCTATGGCATTCGGCAACAAGCTGGCAGGTTATCTCGGTGGGATGTTCAATGCGAAGGACCTGCACGGACTCATGATTCTGTTTGCTGGTATGGCAGGTGGACTGGCTGTGTGTGTGGTTTTGCTGGCGCTGTTAGTGCCGACGATTCGCAAGCTGATGGTCGGCGTGCACTGACTCAGTGAAAGTGTGCGCTCTGCGTACTCAAACTGCCGCGCGAATTTTCGTCTTCGGCATAATCGAACACGAGGTGCTGTTCTTCGTCATGAGTCAAGACAGCTGGTGAGGTCATCTGATTGGAAGCGAGCTTTTCCACCGCTCTCCACCACAGTTCGCCGCCATCGAGAATGGCTTCGTGCATCCACAAGATCTTCATCTTCTCGGATTGCTTGTTGAAGGCGGCAGAGTGAGCCGACCACCAGGTGCGAGCGAATTCAGCGCGTTTAGAGTAAGCAACATACGATTTCCAGTTGTGCAGCATGTCCTCGTTCTGTTTGCTGAGCATGTCCTCGTAAGCCAGTGCAAAGTCTGCTTTCACGTCCGGTTTGGTGAGCAGGTACTCGGTTTTGAAGTTGCGCGCCTCTTCGCCAAAATAGTAGCCGTCAACGATGCCGAGGTGCGACGCCTGATTGATGATCTCTGCACGGATTTTGGATTGAGGAATTGATTCTAGCGAAAAATTCTGGTTGCTGGGAGTTGATGTCGAACAGCCGCAGAGGATGAGGCAGGTGAGGAGCGACAGCGTAATGCGCAAATTCATTTGATCGCCGCTTCGTTGAGCATATTGTGCTCGTCGCTGGTAGAAGTCTCCAGGTCGCCGCTCTTGGTGCGCTTAAAGCGGCCGGCGCATTTGTCGCAGCGATAGAGCGTCACGTATGTGAATCCGCTTTCTTCGCTCTCTGCCATGATGCGCACGGTGTCGAGCGACTGCAGCCTGCGCTTGCCGCACCCCGGACATTTGCTGCGCAGAAGCGACGGCAAAAATGGCGTGATCAAAATAGCGGCAAAGATGAAAACCCAGTGTAAATCTTTCATGTGGCTCGTTTTGGTCTGGGAGTTCAAGATCATACGCCGATTGCTCGGGATGTACCGCTGATCCGCCTCATCTTGCAAAATCGCATAACATAACCGCGGCTGAGAGCAGGTTTCTGAAATTCCTATAAACGTCGGGCCGCTCCGGCGGCTGCGTCTCTCGGCTCGTCCACTATGGAAGCGCTTCGCTCCGCACGGCTCACTTGCCGCGCGGAGCTCCGCTGACTTCGTTTTTACAAATTCTCGTGTTTTTCGATTTCGTTGCCGGCAACTCTCTAGAACATTTGCGGCGCCGACTGAGAGAGAGTTTCTTTGGTTGAGGTAATCAGCTCGCGCAGGGCATCGTGGCACATGGTTTCGAGTGCATCTTCAGAAAGGTCGTCGTCGTTGCACGTCCAGAATGTTTCGCCGTTTTCGAAGGTGCCGATGCATTCGCCGATCGGTTCGTGACCTTCGCCTGGAGTCTGATTGCCGATCAAACCTTCGACCGGAACCACGTACAGCGAAATTCTGTTCTTGTTGCCGTACAGGACCAGGCTGTACAGGCTGGTTGAAAAACGCGCGTTCATCGCTTTGATGCGGGTGCGACCATTGACGGTAGATGTCTGCACTTCCGGTTCGGTGGCTGCGACGAACAGTTCGCTGAAGCCCAGCACCGTGTTGAGTTCGATCGAGCAGGAAAGAAGGATATTGAAGATCGATTCCACGATTTGCGTCATAGCCTTGGTATAGGCTGACTCTTCGCGCACTGCCTGTGACACTTCCGCTCGGCGAGCGTCGAGGAAGTTCATTGCGTCGCGAGTCAATTGGCTGATGAAATCATTTTTGCGTCTGCGATAGGTCATCTTGTACAGGGCAAGAATGCGCTCGTTCTGCAGCGATGTGTGGTAAGCACCGCCGGTGACTTGCATATGGTAAAGATCGCGTTCTACAGTTTTGCTGAAGTTGTCAACGACGCGCCAGCGGTAGCAGAAGTAATTGTTTTTCGGAAACGTTGTGGTGTTGCGGAGATCGGACTTGCGTGCTGTCAGTGCTTTACCCATTTTCGTGCCCCCCAAGGCCAACTAAATAGAGCCGATCGATGATGTCGTTCGTGCTGCGTAGTGAATGTCTGTGCTTTCCGACTGAGTGGCTTCGCTCGAAGCTCACAATTCCATCCTAGTCGCCCTTGCCGCGGGCGTGAATGCTCAGTTGAGTATTCACGAATCTGCGTAAGAAATGCCGGAAACCATTGGGAGACAAGGAGGGAGCGGGTGCGTCGAGTGGGAGTGCTGGATTATTAAAGACAGCTAATCCTCGGCTGGCGTGCCTGCTGGGCTACCTAGTTGTCTTGATTTTGGTATCCCAATGGGCAGCACGTACCTTCATCCCGTCAGCAATTAGACGGGCAGGGCGTACAGCCGCAGTTATTACTGGGAGTAATAAATTTCGGGCAGTTTTGATTACTCCCAGTTATGGGGTCGTCGGGCGTAAACAGCAACGCCGTGGCAGGTGTTCTGCCGCGGCGCTGGATTTTTCCATGCTCGGACTTAGATTCTCAGTTCGAGGGCTGAAGTGCAGGCTTCAGTCATGACTGACTGGGAGCGAGGAGAGGAAGGAATTTCCTTGTTCCACAGCTCCACTAGCCGGTCGCCCATGAGAGTCTGTTCAGCGAGCAGTGCTTCGGCGATGCGTTCGACGCGCCTTTCGTTTTGCAGAACGATGCGGCGTGCATTCTCGTAGCACTCTTCAACAATATGTCTCCACTCTTGATCGATCTGGTTCATCAGTTCAGGTCCCAGCTTCGTCGTCGAGTTGGCGCTCTCCGTCAGCTTGACTGAGATTGGTCCGAGATCCGTCATACCGAATTCGGTCACCATCAGGCGAGCGATGTTGGTCGCTTGCTCGAAGTCGTTCGATGCGCCGGTATCGCTCTTGCCCAAGAAGAGCTGCTGTGCGACACGTCCGCCCATGGCGGTGGTGACACGTGCGACCAGCTGTTCTTTTGTATAGCCGTAGCGATCGCCGACCGGATGGCTCTGCATTGAACCCATTGTTTTGGTGCGTGGTTCGATCGTCACTTTGGTGATCGGATCGGCGCCTTGGTCTTGCAGGGCTTGTTGAACGGCACAGTGTCCGGCTTCGTGATATGCAGTGTTGCGCTTGTCTTCGACGCTCATGGCACGAGCGCGGGACAACATGGGGTCGCCAAATTGAACGTAATCGATACCGATATCGAAATCTTCAATTGTGATCGTCTTCTCCATAGCCTCGCACTCCTCTTTGGATTTTCCTTCCATCAGAGGCTCGAGGCGCTCAGCGGCTGCGATTGCCGCTTCGTTGCAGACTTGTTCGATGTCTGCTCCCGAGAACTGCGGTGTTCTGATCGCTAGATCGCGCAGAACTACCTTTGAATGCAACTTCATGTTGCGCGAGTGGATGCCGAAGATCTTCTCTCTGCCGAATGTGTCCGGCAGATCGACGGATACTTGATAGTCAAAGCGACCCGGACGCTTCAGCGCTTCATCTAATGAATCAGCCATATTAGTGGCCGCCATGACGATGATGCCTGAGCTCTGCTCAAAGCCTTGCATGCAGACGAGCAGCTGGTTGAGCGTTTGATCGCGTTCGGAATCGGCACCGGACATTGATTGTCCGCGCTTCTTACCGATGGCGTCGATTTCATCGATGAAGATGATCGACGGTTTGCCGGTGCGCTTGCGCGCTTCGACAGCGCTGGCGAACAACTTGCGAATGCGACGAGCGCCCACGCCGGCGAACATTTCAACGAAGCTAGAACCATGAGCCGAGAAGAATGAAGCGTCAACTTCTCCGGCGAGGGCCCGGGCGAGAAGTGTTTTGCCTGTTCCGGGCGGTCCGACAGCTAGAATGCCTTTGGGGATCTTGGCGCCGAACTGTTCATACCATTCCGGTGATTTGAGCCAACGAGCGACGCGTTTGAGTTTTGCGATCGCTTCTTCGCAGCCGGCTACATCTTCGAAGCTACGTGTGTCTTCGGCTCCCGTAGAGACTGCGACAGGATTGGTGTTATCGAGACCAGGCATGCTGAACGAAAGATCGATTTTGCGAAACAGCTTTTCATTGAAGGTGACGCAAATAATCAAAGTGGCGAATGTGACCAACAGCCACCAAAAACTCCAGTGCAGCGAGTTGAAAAAACGCTCTATCGGCGCTCCCCCAGCGGGATTGGTTACGACTACCGGCACGTTGGCGGCGTGCGTCTTTACCATCAGCTGTCCGGTGTTCGGATAATCAACAAGTGCAGGACCTAGAGGCTCAACGTCAGCAACAATGGTGCGCAGACCTTTGTAACATACGATTTTGTCAATCGAGGATGGATTCTCAGCGATCAAGCGGTCCAGCTCATACTGAGGCATGGAGCGCATTGCAGCGACTTCTTCAGGCAAATGAGGAACGGGATTTTGATTGAAAGTCCCCGTAAACGCCAGCCCAAAGAGCGCCAGCAGTGCAACTGTGAGAGCTGCTATCGCCGGTAGTCTGTATTTTTTCATTCAGGCACCACGTAGATGAGTTTGAGTCACTTCGAGCAAAACCGGCTGAACATGCCGGACATCGATTATAGACGAGTCTCGGCAACCGATAATTTTTATATGCCCGCAGCGACGATACACCACGCACGGTATTAAGAAGTAATGACTCTAGCTCAGCCGTGTCTTAGTCGCCGGCCAGCGGTGGCGGCGCGATCGTGTCAACGCTGGTCGAGCGTCTGCTCGGATCTTCCAGCCACCGACTGAGACTGGCGAGTGTGTGATTGCTGTGCAGCAAGAATTGGGCCAGCACCGCAGCGTCTTTGCGGGTGATGCGAGTCTCTTCGCCATCTTCATCGTCGGAAAAATTGATGATCATGTCGAAATATTTGCTGAGGAGGTGGAGTACCGTGTACTCTTCCGGCGTGAATGAGCGGGGATTTCTCAGGGCGTTGAGTAGTTCGACTCTGGTGATGCCGTCTTTATCGGGATCGAGCCTTGTCCAACTTTTGCGGAGCAGAGCAACGACTTTGACTCCATCGAGCTCGTCTGCTTTCTGCACACTGCCATCCGAGTCGAGCATCCAGACGATATCGCGCAAAGCTGCCTGAGCTGCATGGTCTGCCAATTTTTTACGATCATCAGATAGAGTCATTTGCTTTATTCAGGGGCACGGACACTCTCGATCATGGATTCCATAACTACGTGCAGCGGGCAGGCATGGACAGACTTACTTGCGGGCTCGACGTTTATCACCGCACACGGACAGTTTTGATCATTAGTACGAGTTGTTTCATTTCAAAGACGAAAATCATTCATCGTGATCCAGGACGCTAAACTTTCATACCGACTCGAGAGAAGATCACTTTTGTGCAGCTCTGACCCGTCAAAGATTTGATACCACGCCAGGCTCAATATATGCGATACTTTCTCCGATAGCGTTCAGTAAGAGAGGGGCACTTTTCTCACTTAATGCAGTCAGTCAAACCGCGGAAGCCAAGTGGGTAGGGGGTGCGCGGATTGAGCGAAACAATTGCGGGCGTGTTTACGCCATACTGGTGATGGTGGGTGAGGGCAGCGATATGAAACACGATTATAGAGTTGGAGACCACGTTGAGTGGAACTATGAAGGTCACCGAGCAACCGGCGTCATCACTGAAAAAGTGATCACTGAGATTATGTTCAAAGGATATGTTCGTCACGCGTCACTGAAAGAACCGCAGTATCTTATCAAGAGTGATTCGAGCGGGCACATTGCCATGCACAAAGGCACCGCGCTTCGCAAAGTCAAGAAGACTAAAGCACACGTTGAGACTCATGCTGCTCATACCGCAGCGCATGCGGCCAGCGTTCGCTAAACACGACTGGCAGCGAAAAATCCATTAGGCATGCAGGCAGGTTTGACCCCGCCTGCATGTTTTAATATGTATCGACGAATGATAGCTCTGCGGTATGACCAAATATCTGACAACGAGTGAGGAAGATGTGATGACAAATGAGATGGGACAGATACTTAATTCGCATTCTGTCCGCTTTGAACGAATCTTGCCGGTTCCCATAGAGACTGCCTGGCAATACATCACCTCGGTCGACTCGCTGGCGACCTGGCTGTGCAGCCCTAAGACAACGATGGAGTTAAGTTCTGGAGGGCGAGTTAACCTCAGATTTGATCAGGCGGACCCCGCTAACGGAGCCACTTATAACGTGCGCGGCATTGTGGAAGAGTGCACGCCACCGCGAGTCTTCGCCTACTCATGGTTTGATACTTCGTTCGATCTAACTTCACGAGTGCGCTTCGAGCTGGAAGCTCGCGGACAGGAAACACGTCTCGTCCTGACGCACACACATCTCCCGCCTGACTTCATGCCTAAAGTTGGAGCCGGTTGGCATGCCCATTTAGATCAATTGATTGCCGTCATGAAAGGCGAAACTCCGCCTGAATTTTTCGGCGAGTACAATGAGCTCTTCAAAAGATATTCAGCCGTGATCGCGGTAACGATAATCGCTGGCTCTGCAATCTCGCCGGCGATCGCATCGTCGGACAACCAAGAATACAAAGCTCTCAATGACCAACGCCAGGAATACTTGCGCAACTACGACCGTATCTGGAGAGACGCGGACAGAATCAAAGGCGAGATGGATGAATTGAAGCGCGACACGCATGCGGACGTTAATCGAGCGCTCGATGATCTGCAGCGCGATCTAGATGGAAAGTATCGAGATCTGAAAACGATTGAAAACGATGTGCGCGATCTGGACAAGGTTGAAGCCGTGATCAAGTGACATAGATCAGATGGCCGCAACGAAATCTGACAGCAGCCGGCTGACGTCAGTCTTGGGCGATGTGCTCGGGTGTGTCGATGAATGACGTCTCGAGAAGTGCGCGGCGGACCATGTCGGGTGATTGCAAACCGCGAGGGACGCGGTCGACTGTCTCGAGCAGTTCAATCTCGTGTTCGTCGGAAACACCCAACTCTCTGAACCGTCGTGCAGTGACAAGAACGCGAGATTCAAGCGAGCCAACGGCCTTGTTGTAAGACTCGACTGTTCGATCGAGCCCTTTTTTGATGTCGGCGAAGTGACTGGCCATCGCGCGCAGGCGCTCGTACATCTGGCGGCCGAGGTCGCTAATTGCTTGTGCGTTTTCGGTCATCTTCTCTTGCTTCCAACCGAAGGCGACTGCTTTCAGCAGAGCGATGAGCGTCGTGGGTGTGGCGAGAATGACTTTCTCGGAGACGCCGAATTCGATCAAACTCGGATCATGTTCTAAGGCGCCGCTGAAGAACGTCTCCCCGGGCAGGAAGAGGACAACGAATTCAGGGCTGTTTTCGAATTGATCCCAATATGCTTTGCTGGACAACTTGGTGATGTGGGAGCGGATCTGGCGGGCGTGATCCTTCATGCGCAGTGCTTTGGTTTCATCATCTGCTGCATCGAGTGATTCGAGGAATGCTTGCAGCGGTGCTTTCGAGTCGACGACGATGCTCTTTTGACCGGGCAGTTGGATGAGCATGTCCGGCCGCAGTCGACCGTCTTCGCCGACTACTGTCTCTTGCTGGTAGAAGTCGCAATGATCGAGCATGCCGGCGATTTCCACGACGCGTTTGAGTTGGATTTCACCCCACCGTCCTCGCACCGCAGGAGCGCGCAGGGCGTTTACGAGATTTTGCGTTTGCTGATTCAGGTTGGCTTGGCCGGCGCCCAGCGTTTTTACCTGCTCGACGAGGGTGGCGTACGCGTCGATTCTTGATTTTTCCAGTTCGTGGATTTTGGTGTCGACGTTTTGCAGCGAGTCCTTGAGTGGCTTCACCAATTCGTCGATGGTTTTCTGACGTTGTTCGAGATCGGACTTGGCGTTGTCCTGAAAGCGTTCGAACGCAGCCGATGCCAGCGCCATGAACGACTGATTGTTGGAACTCAAAGCTTCTGCAGACATGGCTTTAAAGGAATCTTGCAGGCGCTGCTGAGTGTCAATGAGAAAAGTGACTTTCTCTCGCATGGCTTTGCGCTCTTCATCAAGTGTGGTTTCGCTTTGAGTCAATTGAGCGCGCAATGCTACGAACTCTTGCATCGATCTGGCGATGGCATCTTCGCGATCGCGAATGGTCGCTTCGAGCGTTGGAATGCGGGAGGCTCTCTCTTCGATGGCCGACCGCGTAGATATCTCTCGCATGAGCGAGTCACGTACGACATCAACTTCTCGACGCAGGTTGTCAGCGTGAGTCTTTGCCTCGGACAACTGCTCGTCTCGCTGGGCCAGTCGGTCGCGAGCAGTTTGCAGGTCTGATCGCAAACCGGCAACGCGAGCCTGAGGATCAGCCAAGCGCGATCGCAGAATAAGGAACGTGATCAACGCGCCCGCAAGGGCGGCGACTATACTGCATGTCAAATATTCCATCGTTTCCTCGATCCGGCAAAACTGCACGCGCTTTTCTCGCCAGGACGCAGAGCATATCTGCCACCACAGACGAAAATATACGGAGATATCAGTCTGTATATGCCGGCAAATCCGCCTCCTGACTCAATCACAATAGTGGTATCTTCGAACAATAGCAACGCTCATCCTTGCTATAGTCCCAAGTTAAACGCTCGGTGTGCAAATAATCCGCACACTGCAAACTAATTTCCTTAAATATGCTGCTGCGATCTTGCTATCGCACATCCATTGGATACACAATCAGACATCGCCCCACCCAAACCATCTCCCTAAAGAGAGCTGAACCATGACCACGCGCCTCGAGCGTCTACTGAGAATGGATGAAGAGATTCGCAAAGGATATTTTCCGAACGTCCAGAAATTCATGGACATGTTCGAGATCAAACGCCGGACGGTCATGGACGACATCAAGCTCATGAAAGAAGGGCTCGGGTTGGAGATCGAGTACGACCGTTTTCACAGCGGTTATTACAATGCCAATCCAAAAAAGCAGCTGCCATCGTTTCAACTAACCGAAGGCGAAGTCTTTGCTCTTACTCTCGGCAAAGAAATGCTCAGCCAGTATACAGGCACATCTTTCGAGTCAATTTTGCGCAGTGCGCTGGAGAAGATCAAAGAGCGATTGCCCGATCGTATCAATGTCGACTTCGAGGACGTTCGCTCTATCGTCAAATTCAATGCTGGTCCGGTTATACAGGTGAGCAGAAAGCTCTTTCTCGATCTCAACCAGTCCTGCGAGCACTCGCACGAAGTGACAATCGAGTATTATTCAGCCAGCAAAGACGAAGTCACCCGCAGAACTGTCGACCCTTACAGACTGCTGGAATATCGCAGCACGTGGTATCTGGTCGCTTACTGCCACATGCGGCATGATATGCGTCTGTTCGCATTGCATCGCATAAAAGAGTACGAAGGGAGTGAGAAAGAGTTTGTCGCGCGCGGCTCGGACGAGATCGACAAATGGCTTGACTCGGCCTTTCAGCTCGAGCACGGCGCCGCCGAGCATAAAGTCGTGATCAGATTTCGCGGCAACTCTGCCCGCTACATCCGCGAGCGCATTTGGCACTACACGCAAGAATTGACGGAAGAAGAGGATGGCGGCTGTACTCTGACGTTTGTGACGCAGAGTCTGGACGAGGTAAAGCGCTGGGTGCTCACATACGGCAGTGATGCCGAGGTGCTTCAACCGGCGGAGTTGCGCGCTCTGGTCAAGCAGGAAGTCGAGGCCACCGCCAAACTTTATGCCGCCAGACATGCCACCGCCGGCAATAACCGAGATGATTGAAATCGACGGCAGTGCGGGCGAAGGCGGCGGACAGATTATTCGCACGTCTCTGGCGCTTTCGCTGATCACAGGTAAGCCGTTCAGCGTGCGCAAAGTGCGAGCCAACCGCGAAAAGCCGGGGTTGCAAAATCAGCATCTGACTTGCGTCAGGGCTGCAGCCGAAGTCGGCTCTGCTGAAGTGGAGGGCGCGAAATTGCAGTCCACCGCCTTCACGTTTAGCCCGGGAGAGATTCAACCAGGCAACTATCGTTTTAGCATCGGCACCGCCGGCAGTGTGCTTCTCGTTTTGCAAACACTCTTGCCGCCGCTGATGATGGCGCAGGCAGAGAGCACACTCTTTCTCGAGGGCGGCACGCACAATCCGCACGCGCCGCCGTTCGATTTTATCGAGTCGACGTTCGTTCCACTGATCAATAAAATGGGACCGGCGGTGACAGCCGAACTGGAGAAAATGGGCTTTTACCCGCCTGGCGGCGGCAAGATCAAAGTCACTATCCGTCCATCATCCGCAACGCTAACTCCTTTGCATCTCGAGGCCAGAGGCACATCAGAGGTCTCGGCGCGCTGTCTGGTGATCAAGCTTCCGACCAACGTGGCGGAGCGCGAAATCAGTGTGCTGCAAAAATCCATCCCGCAGCTAAAAAAGAGCGACGTCTCCCTCGCTCAATCATCAAACGCCGTCAGCCCAGGCAACGTGGTTACGGTTTGGGTGAAGAGCGATCAACTTGTAGAGACGATTACCCAGATTGGCGAACGGGGGCTGCGCGCTGAAGTCGTAGCCGAGCGCGCCGCGCAGGAAGTTAATCGATACCTGCGAGTCGATGCAGCCGTCGGTGAACACCTCGCCGATCAGCTCCTGTTGCCGCTCTCGCTTGCCGGAGGCGGCTCCTATGTCACACAAACACCGACCCTCCACACCAAGACTAATATCGAAATAATCAAACGTTTCCTCAAAGTTGACATACGTGTGGAGCGACTGGAGGACGAACTCTATAGAGTTTCGATACACTCTTAGGGGCGTTGGAGTAGAAGGACCGGAGGCACGTAATGAAGCGGAAATGGCAGGGGCTCATAGGTTTGCTTGTTTTGCCGCTGCTGAGTTCGCCTGCCATCGCCGACAATCTGCCTCCCCCGCCCTCAAACCCAGCGGTTCCGCCCGGGGGTTCTCTGCCGGGCAACGCTACTCCTGCACCGGCGCCGGTTTTACCTTCTCAACCAGGAGCACCCGCTCCGGGAGCGCCCGCCACTCTTCCGGACTACACCACCAAGATCAATGCCAAAACCGGCATGGAGCTGACGTTTTCGATCCACGACGGCATTGACACCCATCGAAAACCGATTGGAGACTACCAGTTCACCGCGATAGTCGAACCGAAAGCTCCCGACTGCGCTCTCAGTTATAAATGGACCATGTCGCCGCCGGCTGAAGCAGCCGGTATCCGGGCCATCTCCAGAGGCGACCTGCACAGTTCAAAGGAGACGAGCTTCTTCTACCAGGATAAGCAAGAATGCACGTTGGACGGCTTTACCAGTATCTTGCGGGTCTCCGATTATCTGTACCAGCATTTGAAAGCCGGCTTGGATTCAGGCTTCGGCTCGGATGGACCGGATGTAGTCATGGTCAACCACAAGGCTGAAAGACCGGCGCCCACTACTATTCACAAAGTCGGCCAAGAACAAGTCGAGATCACTGTCAACAATAAACAGGTTGAGGTCAACACGATCAAGGCGATAGCCGACAACGGTTGGCAATACTGGATTTTGGATAACGCCCGTTTTCCGCTCATGGTAAAGGGCGACGGGCCGATTAGATGGGACGCGCCGACGATCATCGTGGACGAAACTCCTGAGCCGACACCGAAAGCCAGTAAGAACGAAGGTAAACGAATCGTCAACGATCTAAAGAAGAAGGGCATAGCAACTACGCGATCGATTCTCTTCGACTTCGATTCCGCCAAGCTGAAGCCATCGGCTAAGCCGATCCTGAATGAGTTGATCGGCTATCTCAAGTCCGACGGCAAGGTGGGCTTATCGATTGAAGGACACACGGATAACGTCGGCGGCTACGATTACAACATCAAGCTCTCACAACGGCGAGCGAATGCTGTGCGCGATTATCTACTGAAGACCGGTCACGTCAACCTTTCCAGATTCAAGAGTAAAGGCTACGGCTACACCAAGCCTGTGGCCAGCAACAAGACGGCGGCGGGTCGCGCCCTCAATCGGCGCGTTGTCTTCGTCAAATTGTGATCACTTCGGGGTGTTCATCGGCGTTAGCCACTGGGTGATGACGCGACGCAGATCATCGAGCATGATCGGTTTGCTGACGAAATCGTCCAGACCGCCCGCAATGCAGGCTTGTCTGTCGGCGCCGCCAGTGACCGCCACGATAGGAATCCGACTCTTACCCTGCTGCGTCTGATATTCGCGAATCTGTCTGGTCGCCTCGATGCCGTCTATGCCAGGCATAAAAATGTCCATCAAGACCAAGCTGAAATCGCCCTGCATCACTTTGTCGACGGCCTTGACGCCATTGTCGGCCGCTTCCGCTTCATAACCCAAGTGGGACAACTGACTCAATAAGAGAGTGCGCCCCACTTCGCTGTCGTCTACGACTAAAACTCTGGGTTTAGACATTGGCAGAATTGCTGGAGAGTGTCAGGTAACTCAGTTCCATCTTACAGCCTGCAGGCTGGCGCCAAAATACCGAATACGCGGTATACCTACGCCAGATTCAACTGCCGGTCGCGGGGAGAGATTCTGAATCTAACTTTCCCTTCAGCTTTTACCAATCACTATCTCTCTTAGACCGATCACTAGTCTGTCGTATGTACACTCTGTACATCTGCTGCAAATGCGCTTATCGACAAGGGAGCAGCAAGAATTTACGATAGCGCCGGTCACCTCTCCACGGCGTGGAAAATGCAGCATTACCAGAACGAGCAAGTCTCAGCGGCTGAAGTAGAAGAAATTTTTTCCGGACTGGCTTTCGGAATTGACGCAAATGCCTGGCTGTCCGGGCGTCAAACCTTTTTCAATAATGCTGAGCCCCTGAGGGCGCGCACGAAATTTTCGGTGGCACACTATCTGTTTTTTGGCGACCCGACACGCGGATTGCCGGCTTTAGGCTACGGCTCCGACTGCGAACGGGAGTGGACCGTCAAGCAGATCGTTTACGAACGCAACTCGCTGGTCTGCGAACCGACAGCGATATATGCGCGCAAATGGCGTCAAAACGCCGGCGAATGTATTCCCATGTGTCTCGAATCGACGTCGACACAACAACTGAAAGCATCGATTGTGGCTTGCAGTGCGTATCTCGCCATGCCTCCGTCGACCCAGGATGCGCATCGCCTGCAACGTTTAATCGACCAGCTCAAGGGCGAACTTACGCGCCGCATTACCGGACCGGGCAAGAAGAAAGCGGCAGTCGTGCATCACAAAGCGACAACGAGCGCGCGCATTCTCACGCCTGTCGATTAACAGGCTTACGGCCGGCTGCAAGCGCATCAGAACCAACCAATTATTTTTGCACCGACAATACGATCGTTTGATACGGTAGCAACTTTATCGAGCTGTTGGTAGCACACATGGAGAGGTTCGAGTCAAGAAGCGGACCAAGCTTATTAATGGCTATCGCCTCGCCATTGAACTTAGGCGTAAAGTCCTGCGGAACGCCGCTCATGTTCATCACGATCATGGTCCTATCGTTCGCTGTCTTGCGCAGGTAAGCCAGCACTTTATCGTTATCAGGATCGAGCAGCTCCAGCGATCCTTCACGCAATGCTTTATTATTGCGCCGCAAGTCGATTAAATGCTTGTAGAAGTTGAGAATTGAACTCGGATCGCTCGATTCGCTGGCGACGTTGTGACTGGAATAGCTCGCCGGAGAAGCGAGCCACGGTTTATGGGTGCTAAAACCGGCAAATTCGCTAGTGTTCCACTGCATGGGCGTGCGCTCGCCGTCGCGCCCTTTTTCCTTCGGCCAGCCGATCTTACCGATCGGATCGAAGACATCTTCTTTCCGTTTAGGATCGTTATTCTCCATGCCGATCTCTTCGCCATAGTAAAGAAGCGGAGTTCCGCGCATGGTCAGTAGCAGTGTGGCCATCATCTTGGCGATGTCGTCGTTGTGTACTCCGTCTCCGTAGCGGACGTAATGGCGGATCTGGTCGTGATTGCTAAACAGATAGACGGGCCACCCTTTGGACGGATTATTGTCCCATTCCGCAATCCTGTCACGAAAATCCTTGGGCGAAAGTTTATTGATGAAAGCGAAAAAGAAGTTCATCGGCAGCTGAATTTCATCCAGCTTGGCACCGTACATGGTGCAAACGTCGGCGATATCTTTGCCTGATGTTTCTCCGATCAGCACGCGGTTGCCAGGGTAGCTATTCATCACTTGCCGCATCTGGCGCAGCACGTCGTGCACTTCCGGCAGATGATCGTTGTATACGTTGATCATGTTCGGGTCGCCGTATGCATTGGTTCCTGGCGCCACTGGATTGTCTTTCAAAGCCGGATCTTCGAACATACAACCGACGGCATCGAGGCGAAAACCGGCGACGCCTCTATCCATCCAGAATCTCATCACGTCGTACATCGCCTTGCGCACATCAGGATTGCGCCAGTTGAGATCCGGTTGTTGAGGATAGAAAAAGTGATAGTAGTACTGATTAGTCTTCGCATCTAAAGCCCATGCCGAGTGCCCGAACAGTGATTGCCAGTTGTTGGGCGGGTTGCCCGGGGACTTGCCGTCGCGCCAGATATACCAGTCACGCTTCGGATTTTTTAAAGATGAACGCGACTGGACGAACCATGGATGCTTGTCGGAGGTGTGATTAATGACGAAGTCGAGGACGATGCGGATATTGCGTTTTTTTGCTTCCGCGACCAGACGGTCGAAATCCGCCAGCGTTCCGTACTCTGGCGCGATGTTGCAGTAGTCCGAGATGTCGTAGCCGAAATCTACTTGTGGAGAGGGGAAGCATGGTGTGATCCAAAGTGCGTCGACGCCGAGATCTTTCAAATAATCGAGCTTCGACGTGATGCCGTTGAGGTCGCCTACGCCGTCGCCGTTAGAATCTGCGAAGCTGCGCGGATAAATCTCGTAGATGACGGCGTGCTGCCACCAGGGAGTAGCCGGTGAGATTACCGGAGCATCGACTGCTTGAGCCGACACGGTTGAGAGTGCCAGACTCAAAGAGATAAGCAGTGGTGCCAGAAAACGAAATCTATTCATGTCAACTCTCGATTTTGCCCAGAAGATGGTAGCACGGCAGGCAAAAACGATGAGATGAAACCTCGAAGAGCGGCGCTGCGGCACAGAGCCTGTGGGACAAACAGCACAATCTTCTGTATAGTGATCGACACCAAACTCTCAGTGGGTCGTTTACCATGCAAACTTCCATCGAGCAACTGCCAAAGGCGGAGTTGCATCTGCACATTGAAGGTACCTTCGAGCCAGAACTGATTTTCGCCATTGCACAACGCAACAAGGTCGGCTTGAGCTACGGCTCCGTCGAGGCGCTACGGAAAGCGTATGATTTCAGCAATCTGCAGTCGTTTCTCGATCTTTACTATGCCGGCATGAACGTGCTGCGTAAAGAGGAGGACTTCGCAGATCTTGCTGATGCATATCTGAAAAAGGCGGCCTCGCAGGGTGTCGTTCACGTAGAGATGTTTTTCGATCCGCAAGCGCACACACAGCGCGGCATAGCCTTAGAAACAGTGATGGACGGCTTATGGGATGCGGTGTCGCAGAGCAGCGAGAAATACGGCATCAGCAGCAAATTGATCATGTGTTTTTTACGTGACCTCAGCCCCGAGTCGGCCATGGAGACTCTCGAGAGCGCGACCAAGTACGGTGAGCGAATCGTGGCAGTCGGGCTCGATTCTGCCGAGGTTAATAATCCACCGTCGAAGTTTGAAAAGGTCTTCGAGAAAGCGAAGGCGGAAGGATTTCTCACGGTGGCGCATGCCGGGGAAGAAGGTCCTCCGGCATATGTCTGGCAGGCGCTCGATCTATTGAAGGTTTCTCGCATCGATCATGGAGTGCGCAGTCTCGAAGACGAAAAACTGGTGAGCCGTCTGGTCGACGAACAGATGCCTCTGACTGTTTGTCCACTCTCAAACGTCAAGCTGCGCGTCTTCAAAGATATGAAGGACCACAATATCGGCAAGATGTTGGAGCGTGGTATCCGTGCCACAGTAAACTCTGATGATCCGGCCTACTTTGGCGGTTATGTGGCGGACAATTTCACTGCCATCAAAAAAGCTCTCAACGTCACCGATGATGAGATTGTGCAACTGGCGAAAAACTCCATCCTCGCCTCGTTCATTACCTCGGATCAGCGCCACCGATATTTGGCGATGATTGATAAAGCTGTGGGCAAGACTGCGGAGCCGGCTTAGGCTATCTCATCGTTCTGCGTCGCGACGCCATGCTCATTTTCAGCAGCGCTGCGCATGAACGTTGCTTGAACTCGATAGCGTCATTTCCCTGGCCGTCGGCTTCCAACTGTTTAGAGATCTTTTGCAGAGCCGCAGCTACGTCGCGTTGATTGTTTTCATATCGCTTTTCCAGCTCTTCAATGATTTCTTGAATTAATCTCTCGGACCGAGCCGGCTCTTCGCGAACTGCCGCGCTGGCGCGCCGCGTCAGGTCGTTGGTGCCCGGGTCAGGTTGGGTGGAGGCGGGGGCGGCCACCGGTTTGCGCCCTGAGCGACGCGCCTCCATATTAAATATAAGCAGCACGGCGCAGGACTTCTGCTTGAAGGCAAAGGCGGTATCCGCGTCTATTTTGCTTTCCACCTGGCGCGCCAGGGTCTGCAGCGCCTGAGCAATCTCTTTCTGGTCGCCGCCGCGCTCGTCTGAAATCGTCCGTACCAGCTGCTCGTACGATCTGTTGGCGGCGTCGTCATTTTGCTGAGCGACTGCCGCGGCCACTAAATGCCAAAGTTTTTCGTCCGTACTCAAAACGACACAGCTCCGAGCAGTAGATCGATTTTACACTGCCGCTCGGTGGTCTGACGAATCAGGCATGTCCAGGCGTGATGCAGCCGCTGTTCATGAGCGCTTCGAGCAGAACTTTGGATGATTGCTCGACGTCCGGGTGTTCAGAGCCGAGCGTTGCCCGCTGCAACTCGAGAATCAATCTATATATAGCCGCGGCGCTCATATAGTCGCCCGAATCGCTGTGTACTTTAGCCAGATAATCGGCGCGCTGCACTAGCTCGGGCTGGAGCTCGCACATCAAAGTGGCTCTGTGCAGAGCATCTTTGGTCAGTCGTGATGCTTTCGTATATCTTCTTTGATTGAGTGCTTCAATCGCGAGTTTGTCGTAATGGTCCCACAGTGAATCATGCATGACGACAGGCGCTCCGTCCGGTAAGTAGTCCCGGAAATATATCGATCGGAGTGCTGGATGCGACTCCGGTGTAACTTATATTCTACAAGATAGTCCTGGTTGCGTGGAGGATCGTTGGGGTTTTCTGACGAAATATGCTAGCGCAACGTCGCTCAATTGCTTAGCGAAGGCTGATAACTCCGCTCGCTTTTGCATCGCCCACAGAGATGGGTATACAATGGCAGAGTTGATGCTGAGAAAGAAGCATGGCCGACTTTCACACTTATTTGCAGTACGCAGAAAATCTTATCGGCGGTGCCACCAAAGGCATCTTCGCCAAAATCGATCAGATGACCTTCAAAATGGTAATCGAAGGGCTCAAGCGTGACGATGTTCAGGCAGTATCGATCATCATCGATCAGCTCGTGCGCGAGCGCCGTCCGGTCAGCATTCCACCGCTGTTCGTTGTGGCTGAAAAACATCCGCAGGAGAAAATTCGAGTGAAAGCAGCCGAGGCGTTGCATCAACTCGACCCCGAGGGCGAAGTGAAGCGGCTGACTGACGGCAAAACCATCGAGGAGTCTGTGAAAATTCTCGTCGAGCATTACGGCAACTATAAGTCTCTCTGACCTAAATCGCACCATATGCGGTGCGAATCACCCGTTCGGGGACGACCAGCTACCGCCTTGCCGCCGAACAACAGTTTTAAGACTTTGTTGTGAACTGGGAAATGACATCTCTTTAGGTGTTATTTACAGGATAGGACCGGATGCGTTCAGGAGATCGACATGGCAAAATCAGTGGGTATTGACTTGGGAACCACCAATTCCGTGGTGGCCGTGATGGAAGGCGGTAAGCCGACGGTCATTGCCAACACCGAAGGGATGCGGACGACGCCGTCGGTGGTCGCCTGGTCGAAGACGGGAGAGCGGCTGGTCGGTCAGCTCGCGCGTCGCCAAGCGGTGGTTAACCCTCAGAACACCGTCTATTCCATTAAGCGTTTCATCGGTCGCCGCTTCGACGAGGTTTCGTCCGAGCGGGCGATGGTCTCTTACAAGGTAAAGGAAAGCTCCGAGGGCGGTTGCAAAGTCGCCATCAACGACAAGGATTACACGCCTGAGGAGATC
Source organism: Planktothrix sp. (assembly GCA_036703195.1). Taxonomy (GTDB): domain Bacteria; phylum Cyanobacteriota; class Vampirovibrionia; order Obscuribacterales; family Obscuribacteraceae; genus DATNPN01. Next base: position 528,608 of record DATNPN010000037.1, read on the forward strand.
TCGGCGATGATCCTGCGCAAACTTAAGGAAGACGCCGAAAAGTACCTGGGCGAAAAGGTCGCCAGCGCGGTAATCACCGTTCCGGCCTATTTCAACGACTCACAGCGCCAATCTACTAAGAACGCCGGCTCGATCGCCGGGTTGGAAGTGCTCCGTATTATCAACGAGCCGACAGCAGCGGCTCTGGCGTACGGTATCGACAAGAAGAACAACGAAAAAATCCTCGTATTCGACTTGGGCGGTGGCACCTTCGACGTCTCCATCCTCGAAGTCGGCGATGGAGTGTTCGAAGTCAACTCCACCTCCGGTGACACGCACCTGGGCGGCGACGATTTCGACCATGTGCTCGTCGATTATTTTGCCGATGAGTTCAAGAGAATGGAAGGCATCGACCTGCGCAAAGATCCGCAGGCGTTGCAGCGTCTCACTGAAGCAGCTGAAAAATCGAAGATCGAGCTCTCGACCGTAACCGAAGCGAGCGTCTCCCTGCCGTTCATTACGGCGAACGAGACCGGTCCCAAGCATTTGGACATGCGCCTGACGCGCGCTAAATTCAACGAGCTCACGCGCCACCTCGTCGAGAAGTGCAGAAAGCCTGTCGAAGACGCGCTCACAGATGCGAAGCTGAAATATCAGGACATTGATGAAGTAGTGCTGGTGGGTGGTTCTACCCGCATTCCTGCCGTGCAAGATCTGGTAAAGAGCCTGACCGGGGGAAAAGAGCCTAACCAGAGCGTTAACCCGGATGAGGTCGTCGCTGTAGGCGCCGCCATTCAAGCCGGTATTCTCGCCGGCGAAGTGAAGGACATCGTCCTTCTCGACGTGACGCCTCTTTCGCTTGGTATCGAAACGATGGGCGGAGTGTTCACCAAACTGGTCGAGCGCAACACCACGATTCCCACGCACAAGTCGCAAGTCTTCTCGACGGCTGAAGACAACCAACCGGCGGTAGACATTCAGATCTTCCAGGGCGAGCGTCCCATGGCGAAAGACAACAAAATGCTCGGTACATTCCGTCTCGACGGAATTCGTCCCGCTCAGCGTGCGATGCCGAAGATCGAAGTGTCGTTCGATATCGACGCCAACGGTATCTTGAGCGTCGCTGCCAAAGATATGGACACCGGCAAAGAGCAGAAGATCACGATCACTGCCAGCACCAACCTGGGCAAAGACGACATCGAACGCATGATCAAAGAGTCGCAAAGTCACGCCGACGAAGATCGCAAGATGAAAGAGGCTGCCGACGCCAGAAACGAGGCCGACACTCTGTGCTATACGGTAGAGCGCGAGATTCGTGAAGCCGGCGATAACGTCACTGCTTCCAACCGTGAAAAGGCAGAGAAGCTGATCGCCGATATTCGAGTGAAGATCGAGCAGCGCGCTGATGGCGACACGATGAAGAGTCTGATGAACGATCTGCGCGGACTTCTCGTTTTGATTCAGCAGGACGCGCGTCAGCCTGTCGGAGCTGGTGCCGGCGGGAGCGGAGGCTCTTCCAGCGGCGGATCGAGCTCTTCCGAATCGGACAAAGGCGGCGATGACATCGTCGACGCCGACGTTACCGGTTAGCGATCGTTCGACAATTTATTTCCGTCTGTGAAATCTTTAGGTAAAATGGCCTCACCATAGGTGGTGCGGATGTTTCATACCTATATATTGGAATGCGCTGACGGGTCACTCTACACAGGGTGGACTAATGACATCGAGAATCGCGTCGTCGCCCACAATATCGGCAAAGGGTCCAAATATACGCGCACGCGTCTGCCGGTAGAAGTGGTGGCATCATGGGATTTCGAGAGCAAGAGTGAGGCTATGTCCTGGGAGTACAGGATCAAGCGCATGACGAAATCGATGAAGCTGAATTTGATCGCCGAAAGAAAACTGCAAAAAAGTCATTGACATAATCGGATTCTCGCATTACCATACAAACGTATGCTGAGCCCGGCGATGACATGAAACAGATTGCACTCGACGTTCGAGAGTTTGCTGTTCCGTACCCACGAGAGGGAAGCATCGAGCCGGGTTCTGGCTACGGCCTGAGTATTGCGACAACACTCGGCTCAGAAGTCCACAAAGTGATCCAACAGAAAAATCGAGAGGAGGACGAACTTTACAAGGCGGAAGCGAAAATCAGTCATAAGTTTGAACACGACGATTTTTGCATCCAGGTTAGCGGTCGAATTGATGGTCTATTTCAGCACGCAATTCCAAAAATCGAGGAAATAAAGACCGCCTTTCGTATCGCGGCACTGGCACAGCGATTGCGCCAAGATCGTTGGCACCCATACAGACTGCAGTTGGATACTTACTGCTATCTGTACTGGAAACAAAACGGAATCATGCCGGAAGGCGCACTGCATTTGGTGTCGTTGTTCGGCCAAGAAGCGAGCAAAATTGAGTGTCCGCTCGATTTGCTTGAGTACGAAAGCTGGCTTGCCAGAAGGCTCGCCGGAGTCGTGGAAGAGGCTCGCTTCCAGGAGAAAGAGTACAAAAGACGGCAACGGTTGGCCACCAAGCTGGAGTTTCCTTTCACCACTGCACGTGAGGGGCAAGCAGAACTGATTCAGCAGATTGAGGACGGTATGTCGAAAGGCAAACCGATTCTCGTACAGGCTCCAACCGGTCTGGGGAAAACGGTGGCAGTCTTGCTGCCCGCTTTGAAAGAATCGCTCGCGCGTGGACAGAGGGTTGTCTACACAACACCAAAAAACAGTCTGCATCTCGTGGCTGAAGATGCGGTCAAACGGTTGCGAGCTAAGAAAGTAGCCATCAAATCACTGACTTTGACTGCCAAAGCGAAGATGTGCTTGCTGCCCGAGCCTGTCTGCGATCCCAAAGTCTGTGAGTACGCACGCGACTATTACACGAAGATCAGCGAAAACAAACTGGTCGAGGAGGCGAGTAAAACCAAACAGATGACGCCGCAGCACTTCACGGAGTTGGGCAAAAAACACAAAGTCTGTCCCTTCGAGCTATCCATCGATTGCATCGACAGAGCTGACGTAGTTATTTGCGATTACAACCACGTGTTCGCCCCTGTTTCACTCTCAGGGCGACTGACTGCGGCTGTCCACAAGAAAAACGCAAAACCGAATCTGATCATCGACGAAGCGCATAACTTGCATACTCGCGCTGCTGACTATTTCTCGGCTTCGATTTCGACGCCGCAGCTAGTTGCGTGGCACAGCGAGTTACTGACGACGGTGCCGAAGATGGCTGCGCACGCAGCTGACGGTGTACGCATCCTTCGCGATGCCGTAGCACTGACCACGCAACGAAACGCTGCCGCCACTGTGCCAGCGAACACTTCGTCTGATATAGAGCTCGGTCCCCGCCAATTCACGGGGCTAGCCGATCGCATCAATCGCAGCATCATGGATTTAGTAGAGGAGAGTGCCGCCGTTGAGCAGATCGCACCTGCACTGACCTTCTCGCGCAGCTGGTCCGAATTTACGGCCGCGCTGACGCATGAGAACATCGAGCGTTTTACCACGTGTAAAACGGCGTCCGGAGATGTTACTTTGAAGGTTACGTGCTGTGACGGATCTGCTCACCTGCGAGCGCAATACAAGCTGTTCGACAACGTCATAGCCTTCTCCGCCACGTTAAAACCGTTCGAATACTACACGAAGTTGTCAGGCTTCGACAGCGCTTCTTGCGAGCTGCTCGAAGCAACGTCGCCGTTTCCTCGCCACAATCGAAAACTTATGGTAATACCGCAGATTTCGACAAAGTACAAAGATCGCAATGCAAATTACGCGAAGATCGCCGACGCCATCGCTCGTATTACTGCGGTAAAGCACGTCAACTACATCATCTTCTTCCCAAGCTTCGACTTTCTCGAACGCATCGCCGAGCGGGTGTCGGCGCCAGCATACAAAATGCTGGTGCAGCGTCGCAGCATGTCGAGGCACGAGACGAGCGCGCTCCTGGACGAGTTGCGCACGACACAACCGTGCTTGTTATTCGCTGTGCAGGGCGGCATCTTCTCCGAGGGCATCGACTTTGCCGGCGACATGGCATCGGGCGCGATCATCGTTGGTCCGGGATTGCCGACTTATGATTTAGAAAGGGAGCTGCTGCGGCAGTACTACGATAAGGCGTACGGTCAGGGGTTCGAGTACGCGTATGTATATCCGGCCATGACTAAAGTAATTCAATCTGCCGGGCGCATTGTCAGATCAGAGACTGACCGTGGGCTGCTAGTATTGATGGACAATCGATTTCTCAGCGATCAGTATGCTCGAGCGATGCCTGCTGATTGGTTTCATCAGAACGTCACCGAGCTGGTCTCCACTTCGATACTGAAAGACATAAGCGATTTCTGGCAGGACACTGCGCATTGACCTTAGCGACACAGCCGGTACTGTTTGTTGATTGCCAGACAACTGGCGCCAATCCAACTGCCGGAGATCTGCTCGAGATCTCATGGTTCATTGCCGGCGCTAACGAGGAGATTTGCTCATATCTCGTAAAACAGCCGGGGCAGAAAGCTGTTCCATTTCGCATCAAAGCTATCACCGGCATCAGCGATGACGAGATGAAGGAAGCAATCGACATGGACGAGGTGCGTCGTCTCTTTCAACTGTCACTGAATGAGCTTCCCAATCCAGCCACCTGCGTGGCACATTTTGCCCGCTTCGAGCATCCGTTTTTGCGAACTTTATTATGTTCTGCCGATAGTGATACTAGCTTACCGTTCGATTTGCTATGCACATACGAAATCGCGCGACGCTTATTTCCCAACCTACCCAGCAAAGGTATCCGCGCTGTCGCCGGTTATTTCGGCACCACCTGCGGTGAAATGAAACGGGCACGCTGCCACGTGGAAGCGACGCGGTCGATCTGGGAAGGATTACTTCAACCGCTGACTGAGGCCGGCATCAAGGACGTGGCACAGTTGCAGTCATGGCTGCTTTCTGAAGCGGCGCCAAAGCGGACGAAATTCGAGTATCCGCTGCCCAAGGAGAAAAGACTTTGTCTTCCCGATCAGCCAGGCGTCTACAGGATGATTAGTAAGTCGGGCGCCATCCTCTACGTCGGCAAGGCGACTTCGCTCAAGAGCCGTGTCAACAGCTATTTTCGTGGACAAAAAGGAAAGGATAGCAAAACCAAGGAGCTGCTCAGCCAGGTTTGGGATCTCGATGTGACACCGTGCTCGACGCCTTTGCAAGCAGCACTGCTAGAGGCCGATGAGATCAAGAAATGGGATCCGCCATACAACAGGGTGCTGAAACGCCGCCAGCGAGAGCTAGTTTTCTACTCGCCTGATTTTTCGCAAGCCACCACTAGACAGGACGACGAGCATCCGGTGGGACCGTTTCCCAGCGCGCAAGTAGTGCAGCCGATTCTGAAGTTGATGGAATCGCTGGCGACCCGATCTTTTACGTCTGATATCTTTTACTACGACGTGCCGAAGTCTTTGCTGTATGACGGGTTTGAGCTGTTCTGCATCAATGAAGGAGTGGAGCCTGCCGATCTCGCGAGCCCACGTTCGTTGCTCGCTCTGGGTCTTTGGTTCTACCGCCGCCGCAAAATTGAGAAGAAGCGACTGGCGCTGCTAGAGGAAGCAAAAGCCGATGAAGATGAGGACGAAGTCCTAGCCAAAGAATCAACCCAAGAACCTGATGAACCCGACGATCTCTACGCCCTCACCGCTCAAGAAGTCGCTCTGAAATACGAGCGTCTCCTTCGCCACATCGCACGCGTTTATGTGCGCAGTAAATCACTTACCGGACTTCTGCACGCTCAGCTCGAGTACAGCCACAAAGGCGTCCTGCATTCGCTACGCGTAGAAAACGGTTCCATTATCGATGCAGAGCCGCGGCAGACGAGAGAGCAATCGCGCTCAGCTCCCTGGAGGGGACTGGACGTCTCGACATATGATCGAATGAGCGTTTTGCTCACTGAGCTGTCGAGAGTCGGAGCGCAGACTGCTCTGCCTACTGGTTGATACTGTCGGCGGTGTTACTGCCGACGGGCTTCAGTAATTATTGAAAGCTGCCGACTCCGGCGGTTTGCGAACCGGCGGTAAGCTCATTGGAGATTCTAATGTTGAGTGCGTTCATCCGTTTTTCCAGGTCGTTGGACTCCGATCTCTGAAAACCGTTTGCGCAAACATTAGCTTCCAGATTGCACAGGTCATTCTGCTGCGCCGAAAGATTCGCGCCTTCAGTCGATGAGATAAATCCGCGTTCCATGCCCATGTTGATCTGTTCTTGCATTTTCGCCAACCTGCCGGCGTAATCTTCTCTGCCCAATCCGTTGCCTAAAAGGACTGTTGCACTCGATGTCGTCGAGCCAATCGGACCTTCCATATAAATGGTTTTGCGCGAAACCTCCGGAACGGCTACTGGAATTGCGTCATCGCTAGTCGTTGTGGTCGTGGTTTTCGTCACCGTCGTCTCTCCTACAGGCATTGTTGTGATGGCGCCTGGCGAGGAGATTGTCTCTTCTACAAGCTGCGCGCGTGCGCTTTGCATGCCGCCGAGCATGATGCTCAAGCTCAAGGCTGCGATAATCGGTTTGCTAATCATAATGATACTGTCTCCTCCGTCTCTTCTGTTTGCAGGACGGGCTCATGAAAAGGCCGGTTCCAAAGGATCGCAAGATACGAACTTCTTTTGCATTTCTTTGCACTTTAAACAATCATATTTCCCGTCCGCGGAACTAATTCACGGCAGCTGCATCTCATCCGGCAGTAACTCCAGGGAGGTTTTTTTATGAACTGGGATCAAGTTGAAGGCAACTGGAAACACTTGAAGGGCAAAGTTAAAGAGCAGTGGGGCAAACTCACCGATGACGATCTCGAGCGCATTGCCGGTAAGAAAGATCAGTTGGTCGGCAAACTGCAAGAGCGTTACGGCTACGCCAAAGATAAAGTCGAAAAAGACTTGGATGATTTTTGCGGTAAGTGCTAATTAAGGCATACGTGTAAACATAGGGGGTGGTGCATCGCACCACCCTCATTATTTTTAGTTGTTTGCGCTAAAGTCTTCTGCTCCACCAAATTCAAACGGTGGAGTAACACGGCTTCCAGGCTCGACGAGGTGGTCGATCTCGTGACAGATTGTCTCTGCGTCGAATGTGCTCGAGGCAATCAACTCATCAACGCCTAAAGTTTCGGCCACACTTCTGATCGATTCGAGAGCGAGATCGGACGTGACACAGTAGCAGACCACAGGAATAGTACTGAGCTGTCGGTCCGCCTTCACCTGTTTAATGAACTGCGAGACATCGCCGCCCCGCAAATTGACATTGCACGCAATCAGGTCGAGGTCGTGGTCGACGTCATATTCCAGTAGCAAGTAAAGTGCCGAATATGGGTTAGTAACAAAGAAGTACTGATTGTCGTCAGACTTGGTCGCCTGAATGTCGGCGATGTGCCTGACCTGATCGTCGAGAATTAAAACGTGTCCTGTCATAGTCACCCCGCCAGCGAAGCCGACTCTAAAGACTATCGATCATCTAAGTAGTTCCGCTCCGTAAGCTGTGCCTCGACGTGGAATAAACCTTTGATGCACTTGAGAATGGGTACCGAAGGCGATCCCCAGGCTCTCCTGAGCAACGATAAATTCCGCCGCCCGCTGTTTCGCTTATAATAGACGACCGGCTCTACCAGGTTATTTGCTGCCTTCCACCAATGAATATGCGTTTCTCGACAATTATTTCTGCAGTTGCGCTGTTGCTGATTGCCAGCGCTGTTGTTTGTAATTCGCAGTCAGTCAACGATGCATTTCGCGATATGACTGATTCGCTCGGACCCACCGCCGACAGCTATAAGGACGTGGATGCCCGCATTCAGAAGCTGCAAAGCTCGCTCACGGCAGCAAAGTTGACCGCCGTGCAATCATCCGAACTAACAAATAAAATATCGAAAATCGCTACTGCCGAATCACAGGAAAAGAGTTTGCACCCTTCCGGGCTGCCGTTCTCTTCAGCCCTGACGTTGACCAGAGATCTGAATCGCGTCGCGGCCAAGCTCGTGCTCATCTCCGACGCACCCGCGGAAGCGCCCGATCCGGCCACCATGCGCTCTCGTCTCAATGAGAGGATTGACGCTGCATTGAACGCTATCCTTCTTACTCAAGCCGATGCAGATAAGCTGCGGCGTGATATGCAGGCAACTGTCTCAATGGAGAACGGAATGCACTCCGGCAGCTCGTCATTAACGGCTTTGCAGGTTAATCAGGTGCGCTCCGCCATTCAAGACATTCAGGCGCATTTCGCCCAAGAGCTCAAGCTAAATCAAACTGCGATTCCGGATCTCAATAAAGCTGAAGTCGACTTGCAGATGGACGTAGACAGCGCCGAGCGCGCCAGCAAAATTGATACCAAGCAGGCCGCGACACTGCGCCAGAGGCTGGATCAGATTACCGCAAAACAAAGCAACTTCATCGGACAAAACACAGATGGTGCTCTCAGTTCGGTGCAGGTGTATGCCATCGCATCCGACATCGATCGATTGCGACATCAACTGCACCAATTTTCGACAAAAACCGTCTCGGAACAAAATCCTCCTAATTTCGCCAGAGCGTCTGTAAATCACTAGTTAGGCAAGCACGGCTCATACACTTCGGGAACTTAACCCATCCATGGCCGTCTGTGCGAACATAACGCAGGGGATCAAGTGGTAGGAGCAGGGATGCTCCGCACCGGGGCAGTACCGGATCCTGCGACCAATTCAGCGCTGGTTGATAAAGCCGGCGCTTTTCTTTTGGGTGAAACTCCCGAGATAGGCTAAAGGTAAGAGATATCGTTGACGCAGCTTGTGGCTGGGCGCGCCCGTGCAAGGCAGTTTCTAGCCCTTCGGATGGCTCCGGCAATGCGTTTGTGGAGCTGCCAGTGGCAGTGGACGGCACGCTTGTCTTAGAGCAATTGGCAAAGGGCATGCTGCTCGCCGAGTTTAATTCACAATCGTGTCACTTTGACGTCACGAACGGATCGTAGTCTAACCGTGCACCCCTCGCCGAAAAAAGACAAGATTCTATGATGCAACCCAGCGCTCTCAACACACATCGCCCATGGCACGACGGATCCCTGCGAGTGGAGCCGTCATTAATCGTCAAAAAAGAGAAGTTCGTTTGCGAAGCCGTATGGGAAACATACGTCGAGCTGGGCGACAATGCCTACAGGAAAGGGTTTTTTGACCTGGCCCACAAAATGTTTACCTCGGCTCTAATTGAGATCAACCGACCTGCTTCCGGCGAAGTAGGCTTAGCGGAGACGTTAAACACTCTCGGTGCTTTTTATTTGGAGCAAGAACACTACAAGAAAGCAGAAGTCCTGCACCGTCGCGCCCTGGAGACTCAGGAAGAGCTCCTGCCCAAAGACGATGAGCGGGTAGCCGGCACCTTGATCCTTTTGGCTAAATCGTTGAGTGCCGAGTCCAAGTTTACCCTCGCTGAAAAGCATCTCCGGCGCAGCCTGGCAATTGTGCGACGCGTGTACGGCAAAAAGAGCGTCGAGACTCTTGAGCCATTAGCGCTGCTAATTGCGCTGTTGAAGAAGTCCGGCGGCTATCAGGAGGCGGTCCGGTTAGACGAAATGGTCTTCTCAATCAAGCACGCAAACAGAATACAGCAAGCTTAACCTGAGAATGAAAACGGCTGTGAGCCTTGATAGAATGTGATGCCTCAACGAGGAGCGCAGCACATTGATTAAGATCAAAGCAGTTATTTTCGATTACGGCAACGTTCTTTGCGAGCCACAGCGTCCAACAGACATAGTCACCATGGCGGACAGTCTGGGGCTCGATACAGCCACGTTCGAGCCGTTGTACTGGCGCTTCAGAGAGGAGTACGACCGGGGCGATTTTGACCATACCGTGTACTGGCAAAAAGTAGGTACCGCCGCCGGCAAGTCGTTTACAGCCCTGCAAATCCAGAACGCTGCGCACGCAGATGGGCAGAGCTGGTCTCGTCCAAGTCATCGCATAATGCGCTGGGTGAGAGTACTGAGAGAGCACGGCATCGGCACCGCCATTCTTTCCAACATGCCGTCTCCGCTCAAACTGTTTATCGACCAGAACTGCGACTGGCTGTCGGGCTTTGATCATTGCGTATATTCCTGCGACGTCGGTTATATCAAGCCTGATCCGGAAATCTATCACCACACGCTCGAGTTGTTGGGTGTTCCCGCGCACTCCACCCTCTTCCTGGATGACCGCGAACCGAATATTGAAGCGGCTAAAAGTTTAGGCATTCATACAATTCACTTCTCCACGCTCGACCATGCCGCATCAGTGCTGAAAGAATTCGACCTGCCCGAGCCAGATTTGAACTGACTGTCTTTGCCGCTTGAAATCGACACTACAAACGCCACAATTTTCATCTTTCGGCTTCCTCCGGTGACTGATAAGGCAAAGCCTGCAATCCCGCTCCCTCGCCGCGATAGAGGTCTGGTGCCAGCTGTAGGCAGTACCGATCGGGGGGGCCCTTCCGGTTTGCCGTTTCATGCACTATATTGAATCTTAGGCTGCCCCGGATTTTTGGCTCCGCGACCTTCGCAGCTGCTTTGGAATCTCTTTACTAGACATCGCAATAAGGAAATAACTGAGATGAGCTCGGCTATTGCTGTTTTAGAAAAATTGTTGAACGACGAAAGTGTCAACAATAAAGAGCATCTACTGGAGACTGCCTCGCCGCATATCTTGAACGCGGAGCAACGCTTCGAGCAGAGTTTTGATACCATCGTCCGCGAAATCAGCACCATCTGGGGCGATCCTGAGTTCAACAGTCAGATCAAAAAAGGCGATGATGAATTGCTGCCGGCTCCGGGCGAAGAAGAAGAAGCCCCCGAGGGAGAACAGCCTCAAGAAGCCGCCGAACGGAAAGAGCGCAATTTGAGCACTGTGGTGCCGGCATGGTCCCGCGGAACTGCGCGCAGTGGCGGGCAGATCAAAGCGTTGCGGCTGGCACACTGGAAACGTCCTGACGGGCTCATGTATATCGTTTTGCGCACGGAGCTCGACCCGAAGAAAAACGATCGACCGCTGTACTACGATCTGATTTTAGGCGCGCGCAGGCGAAAACAGGAAGTCGATCGTGGATCAGAAAGATTGCGCCAAACGGAAGAGAACTGGAAGAGTCAAGTTGTGCAAGCGCTCAACTGGTTGCGTGGCAGATAGATAGGCCAGTCGAGCGCCGGTAGGGAAGTGCGTGCGGTTATTAGTGATACATGTGGGAAGTTGTTGCTGCATAGCTGATCGTCGGCGCGGACAACAGGGTTTTGCATTCCAAATCTAGATTACGGTTGGCATCGTAATACAGCTCGTTGAGCGCTTGCAGGGTGGCAAGCGTCTCCGGGTGCATGGGGCCGTGGCAGGTGCGCTCGATCACCCACGCGCGCATGAGAAACGCTTCTGCATCAGAGAATTTCTCCATGGCGTAACAGAGTAAACCGAGATTGTACAAATCGAGTGCGAGACTGGGGTGCTCGTCACCCCAGAGGGCTTCCTGGTCAGCCAATGCTCTACGAAACATCAACTCGGCGCTCTCGTAGTCGCCGCGTTCTTCATATTGATCACCGAGTATCTTTAACTCTGCGGCTGATTTCATAACGTCTCCTGATTTCGTGAATCAAACAGCAAGCAATTTTCCAGAGTCAAATTCATGCCTCCGAAGTGGCATGGAATTTGGATTTGCAGCGTCCACATATCAACGGATATCTGTGACGCGATCCTGGACTTGCTTTTTCAATTTTGATGATGTCGACTTTTATACTAAGATACTGGAGTCCCTGTCAAGGACGCTCCTGCTCTGTATCTTGCGCATATACCGGCTTTGAATGCCACGCTAGCTCAGCCTTTTGTGAGTTCATTTAAATGATCAAAGTGAGCGCGCTATAAACTCATTGATTAAATCGTTAGCTCGATCTTAGTGAGCTTATGCGGTAGATATGCGATTTAAGCGCGTTCGATATTGATCGGGAATTATAACGCATACGGTATGGCGCCGTAGGATTGGCTTGCCAAGCCGATTTGCAATGAACGCGTGTGCTTGAATATTTGGGCGGTTGTAAGGTCTTTTCCCTGAAAAGCGCATGCTTGCTCGCACGGGCGCGTACAACGCGCCCCTACGGTATAGCGCCGTACCATGGTCGGTTTGCGAATCCCGCACGGGCCCTCGTGCGCCCACGGCTGACGAGCGTCAGGCAGGGTCGCTTGCAGTGACCCGTGACAAGGTGCATTCCTTATATACGAATTCGCTCGTTCACTGATCGGTTGCAATGTGCAAAAGGCGTTGTAGTCGATCGGACACACTAGGTTGAAAACAGCGTGGTAACAATTCCGCGAACAAATGCAACTTGCTCGCTCGAAAGAATTCAAACCGGCTTCACTGCAGCGCGCTTAAACCAGCCTGGAATGCCGTTTCTATAAAGAACAAAAGCCCGGTGTCACCACCGGGCTTTTGCATTTACAGCAATCGATTTATTGATTGGTTTTCGTCTTTCCTGAGTCCGACGATTTGCTCAAAGCAACACCTTTGTCTTTATCGCTGGTCGAGCTGCTGGCAGCAGGCTTGCTGTCCTTATCTTTGCTCTTATCGTCGGCCTTAGCTGGTTGGTCACCAGGGGGAGTGGCTTCGTTTTTCTTGCTGTCATTGGCTACGCCAAGCTTAGCCTTCATGTCTGTAAGGTCGGAAGCTACCGCATCTGCTTTGTCTTTCTTGCCGTCTTTGGTGAGAACATCAACCTGCAACTGCATCATCTGCATGCACAGTTGTTCGCAACCAGGTTTTTTCTTGGCATACTCGATATTTTTCTTGAGAAGATCTTCGGCATCAGGCCAATATCCTTTCTCACTGTTCGCATACGAACGCGCCAATTTCAATCCGGATTGCAGCGTCGATTTATCATCTTCACCGAGTTTGCGATTCTTCAATTCAACGACTTGTTGAAACTCGTTGGTGGCATCGACAAACTTCTGCTGTGCGTATAAGCAGTCGCCGAATTTGTCGAGATAGGGGACCAGCTCATACGAACCGATTCCGTACGACTTGAGAGCCGCTGTCAGTGCGCGGTGGTAGAAGGCTTCTGCTCCAGAGGAGTTTTTCTTGTGCGACTCGATGTCGCCTATTATCAAGTACATTTTTACGACAGCCGGATCCTTGTCGCCCCATACGCGGTTGCGCATGCTCAAAGCCTTCATGTACAGTCTCTCGGCTTCTTCAATCTTGCCTTGTTTGCGTTTTACTTCGGCTTCTGCGTACAGCTTATTAGACGCAACAGAGACATTTTTCACCAAAACGTGAGCATCAGGAATAACCGGATCTCCGTTGGGGTCGATCTTGACGGCAAACGGATCAGCGACGTCGTCTCTCCTCGCGATTGTCCGACCTCTATGTCTGCTGCGACTGGGACTGTGCGATGGAGCCGATGTCGGGATCGAGTTAACAGTAGAACCGCCGCTTTGTCCGCCAGCAGCGCCGTTGAGCTTGTTCAACGCTCCGCCACTGCTGTTGTAGAGGTTGTTGACGGCGCCGTTGACGTTGCCTTTATTCAATGTGCCTTGCAGAGCACTGCTGGCTCCATAAGCGCCACCCATTTCGCCGATACCCTGCGCAGACACTGGCAACGACGGTGCCAACGACAACGCGAGTAAGGCGACTATTGCACCTGAAGCCTCAAACCTCTTCATATCCACCTCTCAAATTCAAATACTTAAAAACGCCGGTCTAGTAAATTCGTACGCCCGACTTCAGTCCTTCTATAGTTTACTACCCAGCTGTAGCTCGCCATTCACGGGCGCCTGTTGAATACCGTAAAGAACCGCCTGAACCTAACGTGTGCGGGACAAGGCAAAGCAGATAAGAGGCTCGCACATCGTGCCGGGAAGAATTATGAAATTCGTTTACCAGCCACGATGACGTGCTTAATGGCAAGGCTTGCTTTATCCCAAACAACCAGGTCCGCCTGCCTTCCTACCGCAATTTTGCCGAACTTCTCCGCCAACCCGACGGCGCAAGCTGCGTTCCATGTGCTCATGCGTATTGCTTCAGGAAAGGTGGCGGCCTGCCATTGGACGACGTTGCGCACAGCTTCATCGAGATAGAGCGAGGAGCCGACGAGGCCACCATGACTGGTGCCGACTTGAGCAATATCAGTCACTAGAATCGTTCTCTGCGCCGTTTTGCTTTTCAAAATCAGGCGAACAGCAGTGGGATCTAAGTGCAATCCGTCGCAAATGATGCAGCAGCTCACCCGATCGTCCAATAGCGCCGCCGCAACAGCGCCGGGATCTCTGTGGTGCAGCGGCGGAAGCGCGTTGAACGTATGCGTCATCATGCGAATGCCACGCTCGAAGGCAGCGTTGGCCTCATCGCACGTGGCGTTGGAGTGTCCGAGTGAAACGGTTACACCCTTCTCTTTCAGCCAGGCAAGCGCCTCTCCCTTGCCGTCCAGCTCGGGAGCGACAGTCACTAATAGTACGATCGGCGTGACGATCTGCTTCAAAACCTCGATATTGAGCGGTTTTAGATGCTGCGGAGGATGAACCCCCGGGCGCTTGGGTGATATACACGGACCCTCGAGGTGCAGCCCGGGCATGCGCACCCCAAATGTCAAAGCGCCCTCTTTCCCCACCCCTAGCGACTGCAAGAAAGATATATTTTTGTTCATGTGCTGCAAATCGTCTGTGATCAGGGTCGGCAGAAATGCAGTTACACCCGACTGCAGCATGCGACGGCATAAAGCCTCTACCTGTGCGGGTTCTGGGTCGCCCCAGAAGTTGCACGGCTCGTTTCCGTTCACTTGCAAATCAATCAAACCAGGAGTGACGTAACAGCCGCTGACGTCAAGTGTTTCCGCCTTCTCGGGCTTTTCGTCGCCACCCCCATTAATGGCAGCGACGACGTCGTTTTCAATAAGAAGGTCTGTAAATCGCTCTTCCAGCGGCGTAATGACCTCGCCGCCCACCAATAAAAGGTTTCCCATGACTATCGAATCGCCAAAATTACTGTGTTATATCTGTAGTAGACCGTTGTAAATAGCCTGCCTCAGGGTACGTTGCCCTAGGGAGTTCTGGCGATTTACCGTCCAGAACTCTGGGAATATTACCGGTTGAATGTGGCGAGTAACAAGTCCTGCCTGAATGGCTACGAATCCCCCTACCATGGATCCCAACGCGATAATGCAGCGAGTGCTCGAGCTGCAGGATCAGTTGCTGCAGGCCCAGGAGAAAAACCTGGTGCTTACCGCGCAGACCCGTGAATTGGAGCGTATCGCCAGAGACTCGGATGACCTGAAGTCTGAATTGACTGCGCAAGGTCTTCTGCTGGCTGATAAAACTCGCGAAAATAAGCATTTGCACCAGGAGCTTTCGCGCGTCACAGGCGTGCTCGACTTGAAGCTCAACGAAGTGGAAGAGCTGCGGTCGGCTGTAGCCGAATTGCAACAACAGTTGAAAATGCGTGAATCGGAGCGCGACCTATTGGCGGTCATGCTCAACGAGGCAGAAAACGCACAGCGCAGAGCGGCAGAAGACTTATCGAACGGCGCTAAAGATTCGCAAGCTAGCACGGGCTGGCTGCGACCGTTCAAGCAAAAGAAGTAAACACCATATTTGGTGGCGCTGCGCTCAGGTGGAAACCTTCGAGGCTGGCGTCCTATTTATGGATTTTGTAGTGGCGTGCTCGGCGCAAGCCCTGCTGCGGCGTCGAGCGGATTGGTGGGAGCGATGTACGGCATGCCCCATGAGTTGACACTTGGTGCTCCGGCGCCGGGTGCCGTCATACCAGGCGACATCATGCCCGGTGCCATCATGTTTCCATCCGGCATTAAGACCTGCTGATGCAATTTACCGATCAGCCCTTGCGCTACCGAACTGACTCCACTCAGATCAACTGTCGTCTGGCGCGGTCCGAGCCCGAAAAATGTTTTGTGTGAATACATCTTGTCGCCAAGCATTGTCTGCGCTTCTACTTTTGTGCCGCCCAGACCGAAAATGCCTCGGTGCTTTTCGTAGCCGTTGCCAAAGACGTTGACGGACTTGTCTTCGCCGCCCAAAATGCCCTTCTTGTTTACATATTCATCGCCCAGGCGATCTTTGACTGCAGTCTCTTTGTTGCCAAGTAAGCCGTGCTTGAGGTAAATCTCTTCGCCATAACCGCTGCGAATATCGAGACTGCCCGGTCGGTCGTCATCGTGGGCAAGTGCGGCTGCGGCGGAGCCGATCATGACGATTGTTGACAAAAGCACCGCATAACCTGATTTCACGGCGACCTCCAAAGATGGCTCTGTACCTATGGACAACTGGGAAGAGCTATTGTTCCCAAGATCTGCGTGGCACGGGTCACATGCAGGAATGGCTCTCCTCTTGCTACAATCGCGGCTCTTCGGGATTTTTCAGTGACAATCGATTTGGACAAACTTTCTCAGGATGTACTTGCCGGCAACAAACGCGCGCTGGCAAAAGCTATTACTGTAGTCGAGAATGGGGGCGAAGCCGCGTCGCAGCTGGTCAAATCGCTCTTTCCTCATTCGGGCAAGGCGCATCTCATCGGCATCACCGGCTCACCGGGCGTCGGCAAATCGACTCTCGTCGATGCGCTCATTACCAAGATTCGCGACGGCGGACAGAAAGTCGGCGTGCTCGCGATCGATCCGTCGAGCCCGTTTACCGGCGGCGCGATTCTCGGCGATCGCATTCGCATGCAAGGGCACACGCTGGACAAAAATGTATTTATCCGTTCGATGGCAAACCACAATCATGCCGGCGGAGTGGCACTAGCCACCTATGATGCTGTGCGCATGATGGAAGCGAGCGGCTATGAAGTTATTCTGATTGAAACCGTCGGTGTCGGACAATCCGAACTCGCCATTGCTTCCACTGCGGACACGACAATTCTTGTGTTGATGCCTGGATCTGGCGATGACATTCAAGCGATCAAATCCGGCATAATGGAAATCGGCGACATCTTTGTCGTCAACAAAGGCGACTTGCCCGGTGCCAACAAATCAGCCAGCGAGATCATGAGCAGCCTTGAACTGAATACGTTCACGACGGAATGGCGCCCGCCCGTCGTCATCGCGATCTCAGAGACCGGTCAAGGTGTTGATGAAGTGTGGAATGCCTGTAAACAGCACCGCGAATTTTTGCAGAGCACAGGATTGTTGACTGAGCGTCGCAAGCAAAAAATCCAAGCCGAACTTTCTGAACTCGTAGCAGACATCGCCCGCGAAAATCTGCGCACATCACTCGAACAAGCCGACGTCCAGCGCATGCTCACCGACGTCGTCAATCACCAAACCGACCCGCATTCAGCCGCACAAAAGTTGATCCAAGGTCTGTTCGGATCAAACGGACACGCAAAGTAACGGACTATCAGTACGATTGCAATCCAGGATTGACAATGTGCCCTTGCCGGATTGGGTTGACGTGAGTGACTTTGCCGGTTTGGCTGTCACGCGTGGTTGATGTGCCGTTTCCACTCTTGTCCATCGATGTTTGGCTTACAACGATATCGGTGTTGGGATCCATCTGCATGTGCGTGCTGCTGCCATTGCCGTACTGTTTGTCATATGTAAGCGCGTGGTGCGTGTTCGGATCGTAGGTCGTTGTTGTCGAACTGTGATTGAGCGCATCGGATTGAACTTTGTAAGACAGGTGACCGCTTACGAAGTGTTGATGGTCGTTGATCCCGGTTGATTGCGACGTGTTATAGCGATCAGTTTCTTGTCCTTTATTGTTGAACTGATGCACGGTCTTGTTGCCGTTAGCATCACCATCGGTACTCGAAACTAGGTTGGAGTCTGCATCGAACTTCCTTCCATGATAAGTGCCGTCGGCAAACTGATGATAGTCTGACGTCATATTTCCGGTCTTTCCATCGAAGTGTTGCGCCGTCCCGTATGTAAGTTTGTTGTTCTTATCGGTTTCTGTCCAGACCGCCGAAGTCATGTTATTGGTCTCAGGATCATACTTATAGGACTTGATCATCTTGCCGCCATCTTTAGTATGCTCGAGGGATTGGGTGACATTCCCAGATTTGTCACGCCAAATTTGCATGTCATTGCCATCGGCGCCTTTGACGTGCTCCGACCCTATTTGCAGATTTGTCACGTGCTTCTGCGATGTGTCCTTGGTCGAGGCAGTCGCAGCTTTGTATAAGCTCTGTCCTTCCGCGGTGTTCGCAGATCTTGCAGCCGAAGTCGCTCCCCCATCTGTGGGCGTCCATACAGTATTCTGAGCAGCACTAATGGCCCGGTCCGACGTTTGGTTGACCATGGTTAAAAACCTATGCTAATTGCCCGCAAAAAGCGCATAGAGTAAACGAGTGCTCCTGTTGTATCCGCTGTTCGTGTCCATAACGTGTCGTATTGTGCGAACTTCGCTGCAGATCTTCTGCGGGGTGCCCATTCACCTCGATGGCGTGATATAAGTGTCGTTGGAATCATTAGGGAAACCCTGAAATTGAAAAACTGGTCGCAACTTTACGGGTTTCAAAGATGGATCAAAAGATTGAATACACAGTCAGTTATACGTTAGAAGATCTGTGGTCAGCGCAAGTAAATCACATATGGTTTGCGAGAAATTGGCTGCCTATCACGTGTATTTTTGGACCATTCCTATTTCTAGGAGTGCTGCCAGACGGAATCGTCGGACCCATGATCTCGGCTTTTAAGTTGCCGTTTGTGTGCCTTGGCTGTTTCGGATTTACCACCTTGGCGATTCGTTTCATCACCACGAAAAGAATGGCAAGAAAACTTCTGCAAGCGCCAATGTTTTCGAGTGAAATCCATTTCGTAATCTATGAAGAGGGGCTGATATCCGAGTCTCCCAGCCTCAATTCAAAATTGGACTGGTCGAACTTCATGAACTGGAAAGAATACAAGGAAGCTCTTTACCTGTATACGTCGCAGTTTCAGATGTACATTGTTCCCAAACGATGTTTGTCGGACACCGAATTAGTGCAGGTTCGCGAGCTTGTAGCGTCAAAGGTCCAAAAGAAAGGACGTTGATGTTGACATCTGTGAGCTTTCAGCCATACTCAATATATGGCCCTTCTCCAAAATAGATTTACTAAGATCAGACTTATAGCTTTCTTCTGCGCTGCGCTGGCGGTTGCTTGCTTTTCGGCGAACGAAGCTAAAGCTCAGTACGACCAATCCGGAATGAATAATGTGCCCTCCCAGACGCAGTGGCAGGGATCGGTTCAGAACTACAATGCAATGCCGGGAATGGCTGGTCAGTACCAGCAGAATATGCCCGGTCAGTTCCAGCAGACCATGCCCGGTCAATTCCAACAAGGCATGCCTGATCCCAACTCGAACATGGGCGGCATGCAGTACGGCAGCCCGACTCAGTTTGGACAGGGTATGCAGCAGGGTAATTTTGCGCCGAACAACCAGATGCAGTATCAAGCAGCGCCAAATATGCAGGGCGGTTGTGGCGGCATGCAAAATCAGGCGCCGCAGTTCGGTCAGGGCATGCAAAATTATGGCAATGTACCGATGGGCAACATGCAGGGGCAGGGCTTCCCGAGTCAATTTTCGCAACAGATGCCCGCCAGCAATTACGGGCTGATGCAACCGCAGTCCCAGTCTGGCAACTTCAATTACAACGGCAACGGAACAGCCAATCAGTTTAATCAAAGTCCGATGGGTCAGCCGCCTATGCAAGGCGGCGCCATGACTGGTGGACAGATGCCTAGCGCGGGAATGGTGCCACAAAATTCGCACCCTATCCTCAATTTATTGAAGTCTGCGTTCATGGGTGCTGCCGCAAACGGAGCGCAAACAGCTCCGCAATCTACAACCCAGCAGGCGCCATCAGGACCGTTAGGACTGTTTAAAAGCATGTTCGCGCCGCCATCTACTCCGCAGGAGGCTGAGGCATCCGCGCAGGAATACGTTAACGAGGCTGCCAATCAGAAGGCGCAGGCGATCGATTCGAAGAATTCCATCTCGGGCGAATCAGACAAATCAACCAGACGCAGTTATGCAAGTGACGCAAATTCGCATGCAGACCAAGCCAGATCTGCCTCCGACAAAGTGTATAACCTATCGCAAAGCTTCCCGAATGATTCGACGCTGAGCGACATGGCTTCGCAAGCGCGCTCTGATGCTGACTACGCTCGATCTATGGCTAACGAAGCACAAAACGAGGCTGGCGGCGGTTGGTAATCGGAGCACCGCCTCTGTCCGGTTAAGGGGAAGCGCGTAGGCTCGGAACAAACTAAGCGCGTGCTGCAGGCGCCTCCCCAGAGGTTTACGCTTTGGACGGGCGGCTCTGGGCGAAGCTGGATTGAGTATCATTTGTCTAGCAATACTCGCAAGCGCGCATGTAAAACAGACTTTTGTATGCGCGTCCGCGCGGATTCAATTGGAAAAGTGGTCACATTTGCGGCTAGGATGCGCAAGCGCGCATGTAAAACAGACTTTTGTATGCGCGCCCGCGCGGATTCAATTGGAAGAGTCGTTGGATTTTGCGGCTAAGATGCGCAAGCGTGCTTGCAAAATGTACTTTCGAATGCGCGCATGCGCAGGTTTCGAATTGGGGTGACGCGCGCTGCTGCTCCTGTAGCAATGAGGATCGACGTTCTCTAGCTGAGTCTATTCGAGATGTTTGTCTGACCGCTTGCCTTAGCAGTTGCTGATGCCGCCGTCGACTGTGAGTTCGGTGCCGGTGATCCAGGCGTTGACCGGATCGGCGAGAAATACGATCGCGCGCGCGACGTCTTCAGCCTCGCCGACACGACCCATTGGATAGAGCTTTTTCCCGCGCTCGATGATCTTGGCTGTCATCTCATCACCCATGCCTGCGGCTAATATGGGAGTGCGGATAACGGCAGGCAAAACTACATTGACACGAATTTTGTGTGGCGCGAGTTCGATTGCAAGTGCGTGCGTCAAGCCGATGATTCCAGCTTTCGCAGCAGAATATGCACTGGAAGGAACACCGGGAAGAGCCTGCTTAGCCAGCAGTGAGGAAATGTTGACAATAGAGCCACCACTCGCCAGCATCGCTTTGGCGCCGAATTTGCACATGAACCATGTGCCTTTGAGATTGTTGCTGATGTCGTAGTCGAATTCGTCTTCGTCCATCTCGAGAATGTTGAGATTGCGAAACACGCCGGCGTTGTTGATCAGAATGTCGAGTTTGCCGAAAGCTTTGACCGTGTCTTTGACCAGCTTATTGGCATAACCTTCGCTCGACACATCGCCGGCCATGAATTTGAGTTTGCCTTCGTGTCCAAGTGACTCAGCTGCCGCGACCAATTTCTTCTGATCGCGCCCGACGATCATGACATTTGCACCGCGCTCCAACATCGTGCGCGCGGTTGCCAATCCAATGCCCGAGCCACCACCAGTTATTAGCGCCGTCAATCCGTCCATGTTTCCCCTTGTCTTGTTGGTTGCAAAGCAAGCAACGTCTCAGACAGGACATTTTAATCGAGACACGGCTGACTGACACTAGATTCGGATGTCAGTTAAGATGAAACATCAGCGATTGGCATCTAGAATCAGATCAAAGTGATCTGGTCACAACCGTTAAGTGTTCCGGAACTGTCATTCAAGAACTGGTCGACGAAGTCGTGCCGAAAATTGACTTGCATTTCGTGCCGCAAATTCCGGCTCAGTCCTGATGGAGTTTGAGTTGCTGAGAACGCCCTCTATTTGCACCCTACCGAGCCATACAAGCGCGTAAACTTGTCCGTGTCGTCAGTCTGCGATGAAGAACGCTGGACAACTGGAAGCCGAATCCAACCGCGTCGCTCCCAGGGATATAGATGCGCATAGGAGTTCGTATACTCCATGTACTGCGGAAGATGGCAATATCCGTTCGAATCGTACTGCATGGGGAGATGAAAATCGTACGGATTGATTTCGCCATCGGCGTAAGCCCGAGAGGAAACTAGAGACACGCACACAATCGAAAAGATCGCAGACCAACGTTTCATATACCTACTTGCCCTTCCACAGAGGACCGCCGCTCAGGCAGTCGGTGAGCACGCCGAGGTGATAGCGGTCGGAGATGATGTCGGGAATCGACAAAGTCGTGAATGTTTTGGATAATGTCGCGTACGGTTCCAAATAAGCGTTGTCGGCTTTATACAGTCCCCATTCGCCGCGCACCAGATACGGTGTCAATGTCACTCCAGACTCGTTCTGCAATCGCGGTAGGTCATTGTTGCGGCACAACACGTACACATAATTGTTTGCACCAGGACGTTTTTCCAACCAATGCGCTTGATAAAAACAGTTCACAGGGCGCTGAACGTAATAGAAGACCGATGGGTAATAGTTGCCGAAGAGCCCGACTTCTCCGTTCGTCTGCGTCCGCACGACGCCGCATAGATAGTGCAGGTCGGCGAATTTTTTGTTGTACACATATTCAATTACGCCCGCGACAATGGTGCCAAAAAGCAGCGAGGAGGCAACCGCGATCGCGAGCGCTGCATCCATGAGGCGATGGTTGCGGACCAGCCTGCGCTGCCAAATCCAAAATGCCGCAGTCATCCACGCAGTCGCTGGTATCACAATACGTGCCCACATTGGGAAGGCGTGATCTTTGAATACAAACGCCGCGACTGTTGCCGCAGTCGCCAGAATCGGTCCGGCAAAGGTCGCTAACACGCTGCATTTTTGCATGGTCCACAGACCGAAACCTTTCGTCGCTTTGCTCCATTGTTCTGCATATAGTGCAGCAGCGATTGCCAGTGGCGTTACTGCCGGCAGAATGTAAGGTTCCATCTGCGTTTTCGACATGCTAAACAAGATGATTACAGCCGCAGCAAAACTTACGGAGACGAGTTTTGCATCGAGCAGTAAACTCTTCGACGCAGTTTCATTTCGATCCGTGACACTGCCGGCGGTGTCGCTTTGTTGAAGTTGCTGCAAATGCATCGAACGAGCGCCTTGTGGAGCGCCGGGCTCCTGCCCGGCATCGACATTGTTTGACCACGAACTGGTGCTAGCCACCAGGCTAGCGCTCCCTACTCCTCTAGCAGATGTTTTCGCGAATACAGCTTTTACCGCGTCAGTGACGAGCGCAGGTACGAACAGTGACCAGGGCAGCAGTCCAGCCAAAACCACGAGCGGATAGCGCCACCAGTACACGGGGTGCGCGTTCGTATGTCCGTTGAATCGCCCGATATTTTCGTACACGAAAAACACTTTCAGGAAAAGCCACTTAGTCGCCAGTCCGACCGCCACATACCAAGGCGCTGCGACCGCGAGCAACAACGCAACTCCTTTGAACGGATGCAATGCGCTCAACCAGAACTTGATTGTCGCCCACCGTGGACGCAACGCCAATAGAGAAAAAGCGGCACCGGCACCGAACAAAACAAGACCAGCCGGTCCTTTGGTTAAAGCTGCACATCCGAGAGCGACATAGATCGCCGGCCACCAGCGCAGCCTTCCGGCGCTGACCACGGCAAGAAAGGCGCAGAATGCCAGCGCCAGAAAAGTTGTGAAAAAAGCGTCAACGGACGACGCGCGGAAGTATTCGAGCACGAACGGCGAGCCGGCAAAGAACAAACCGGCCAGCAGCGCGGCTCGATTGCCGGCAATCGCCCTGGTGACCGCGTAGATAGCCAGGGAAACAAGCACTCCGAAAAGAGCGCCAAAAAACCTGCCGGCGAATTCGTTGACGCCAAACATGTGATAGGCAGCCGACAACAGCCAAAAGGTCATAATCGGCTTGGAGAAATAAACCTGGTAATTCATCTGCGGAATCAGGTAGCTGTGCGCTTCTACCATCTCCCGCACGGCAGCCGGGTAATAAGATTCAGACCCATCTATGACGCCGAAATTTCCGAGCCGGAAAAAGAAGGTGCAAGAGCTGACCACCAGAATCGTCAGCAGGCTCGGCCAGCTTTTCGCGCGCTCGAGCGACTGAAAGGCGATGTCTTCTTTGCTGGCTGTGGAAATTGCCGAGGCGCCCACTTTTTGGTCCTTGAAAAGTCTAGAACCGAGCAATTATAAGGTCAGAGCCACGAGCGCCGGGTTGGCATTAACTAAGAGTAAGCGGTCCTCAAGAGCCTGGAAAGATTAAAACTGGGCGGTAGCGCCGACTTGTCATGGTTTCGCCACACAGCGTATGTAAATATAAATACCGTTGCTACTTTACTAGCCAGTTCAGCCCTAACTCCCCGCCCAGGCATAACGTCGCGTATGCCGCTTTTTACCAGGTGGACAATGCAAACTCTATCTAAATACGCCCCGCTCACACCGGTTCCGCTCGATTCTGCGCGCTTTTCGGTTAACGCCTCGACCGAGATAAAATTGAGTGATCTCCTCGAAGTCTCGAACATCGGACAGATTGCGCGTGTGGCGATTGGCGGCAAGTGGAAGAGAGAGCCGGCGCCCATAGTCAACACGCCGGGTGGCGTATTGCAACAGTTCAACCTGGAGACCGAGCAGCACACTCACCTCTGCTTTTACTATCGAGGCGCCCCGGCAAGCCAGGCCGCAACGGATGCCTTCCGTTCGGTGCTGGGACTCCACCCGCACTTGCTGGACATGGATGAGCGTAAGTCGGTGGAAGAGATTTTGCGCGAGAAGATCCCGCAAAAGGGCTTCGCCTATTGCAGCATCAAGACAGTCGCCATCGGATTGCGCATGGTGCTGGTAGTGGAAGGCGTCTACAAGCAGCACAACATGCGCACTATCACAGTATTTATCGACGCATCGAAAAAGCACGAGGGCTCAGCCGTGCAAGAAGTCACTTTCTTGGCGCCCAGAGACGCTTTCTACAAACACTACCCCACGATCATGAATGCGTTTAAGAGCTTGAAGTGGCTTTAGTCCTCGAATTCAACTTGGACCAGATGAAGTAAAACGGCAGTCCCGACACGATGATTAGCAGGCTGAAGCCAGGATAGGTGGGCTTCAAGCAGATCTGTCCCAGCATGATCGCAGCGGCGGCGATTATGTAGACGATGGGCACGAGCGGATACCCCGGCACCTTGACTGGTCGCTCCACTTCCGGCCGTTTCATCCTTAGCCTGATCAGCGCGAATACGGTCAGTACATAGAACATCAGAGCCGCAAAAACGACATAATCGAGCAAGTCGCCATACTCGCCGGTCGTCGTCAAAATTGCCGACCAGATGCCCTGAATGATCAGTCCCCACAGCGGAACGTTCGTCTTCGGGTGCAACTCGCCTGCTTTCTTGAAGAAAAGTCCGTCACGTGCCATCGCGTAATAGGCGCGCGGACCTGAAAGAATCAAGCCGTTGTTGGCTCCGAAAGTCGAGATCACGATCGCGACTGCCATCAGGCTGGCGCCGATCGGTCCAAAGATGACTTCCGCTGCGGCTGTTCCGACTCGGTCCTGGTCTGCGTACTGAAGACCCCTGGCCACTACGTCCGCACCATTGGCGGTGCCATGCAGTGGTATAAGCAGAAGATACGCGATATTGGCCAGAATATATAAGAAACTGACGATCATCGTTCCGAACATAAGACTTTTGGCAAGTGTGCGACTCGCGTCTTTCACTTCATCTCCCGCGAACGTGACGTTGTTCCACGCATCACAAGAGAAAAGCGGACCGACCATGGCGAGAGCAAGAACTCCCATCAATCCAAATCCTGCCAGCGGCTGCCCCTGGACATCTTGAGCCTGCCAAACGTGCTGCATGTTGACCGGCAAGCCAAAGTATTTGTTGACCGACACAAATCCGAGAATGATCAGCAGAGCTAGAGCTGATGTCTTGGCGACGGTGAATGTCGTTTGAATGACCGCGCCTGTTTTCACGCCTCTCGCATTCAATGCAGTCAAGACGGCGATCATCACGAGTGCCACCGCCTGTAGAGAGTTAAAACTCCAGTGTCCTGCCGAGAAAAGAACATTTTTTGCCGTCAGAAGCCCCGGCGGCGCCAGCACTCCGAGAAATTTGGCGAAACCCACAGCCACAGCGGCGATGGTTCCGCATTGGATGACCATGAAAAGAGTCCATCCATATAAGAAACCAGCGAGCTTTCCGTACGCCTCCCGCAGGAATATATATTGACCACCCGCATGCGGATACATCGATGCGAGTTCGCCGTAGCACAACGCAGCCAAGACCGTCAGCACGCCAGCCAGTGCCCACGCAACCAACAACCACGCCGGAGAGCCGAGATTCCTGGCGGTTTCCGCTGAAACAATAAAGATTCCCGAGCCAATCATCGATCCGACGACCAGCGCCGTCGAATCGACCAGCCCTAATGCGCGCGTAAAGTGTCCTGATTCAGTCATGCAATTTCCCCCCGGAACAACTCAATCATAACCTTCTTATCTTCGCTCAATACAGCATGGTGCCACCGAACTTCCAAACCTTACTCATATGTCATCAAATAATTGTTCGATCGTATATGCAGACCGTATGCCGATTGGCTTGACGCGCGGGTTTCCAACTCATACGATTTGTTACGGCGAAGCGCACAAGCTCGCAGTATATACATCGGGTTCGCAAATGCGGTTGGGATTTTTGCATGTCTAAAATAGCCATTATTAGTCAACCAGACCAGGGCGTTTTGATTGACGTCAGCGGGTGCACTACGATGCAAGAAGCCATCGAGCATCTGAGCTCCACGCTACAAGTGTCCAGCCAATTTTGGAAAGGATCGAACGTCGCGCTCAACCTTGGCAAACTGGATCTGGCACCAGCCCAGGTATCACAGATTCTTGCTATCACCAAAGGTGTCGGAGCAATTCCTTATGAAGTGTTCTCGACCAGCGGCGTGACTAAAGCATCGCTGGAACAGCAGAATGTCCGCCTCGGATCGGGCACGCCGATGAGCTTGCCCATCGTCAACATGGATGCTTCAGCGCAGCACGACATGGTCGAAGACGATGCCAACGAATACGTCACTGCGAAGGTGGCGGAAGAAGACATCACCTATTTATATGAAACCCAAGAGAGTCAAGAACTGACTGAAACACTCGAGGAAGAGCCGGCCGCTACAAACGCTCCGCCCGTTCCTCAAGTTCTTTATTTGAGACAAACACTTCGCTCGGGACAAACCGTCAGCCACAAAGGTCACCTCGTCATTGTCGGCGACGTCAATCCGGGCGCAGAGCTGATGGCTGAAGGCGACATCACCGTGTGGGGCTCTCTGCGCGGCATTGCTCACGCTGGTATCGGCGGCAATGTCAACGCCGAGATTCGCGCACTGAAATTACAACCAGTGCAGATTCGCATCGCCCACGCGATCGCGAGATCACCTGACCGTCCGAACATCAAATTCGCTTCCCAAAAAGGAGCGGGTCCTGAGACGGCCAGACTGGTCGACGGCAAGATACGAGTTTCTAAACGCAACATCGAATAACTCCCCGGCGCGTGTTGCAGCGCCCACAGCATCACCAACCAACCAACCGCAAAGGTAGAAAGAATGAGTGGTCGAGTAATAACAATAACCTCCGGAAAAGGCGGCGTCGGTAAGACGACGGCTTCCGCAAACATCGGTGTGGCGCTCGCCAACACAGGCGCAAGCGTCGCACTAGTCGACATGGACATCGGATTACGCAATCTCGACATTCTCATGGGGTTGGAAAATCGGGTCGTCTACAACCTCGTCGATGTCGTGGAAGAACGCTGCAAATTGCGGCAAGCGCTCGTCAAAGACAAAAAACTTCCCAACTTGAGTTTGTTGCCCGCAGCGCAGACGCGAGACAAGACAGCCGTCAACAGCGATCAGATGAAGGCTTTGTGCGCAGAGCTCAAAGAGCTATTCGAATTCGTCGTTATCGACAGCCCAGCCGGTATCGAAAGTGGATTCCAAAACGCCGTTGCCGGCGCGGAAGAAGCGATCGTTATCACCACACCTGAAATGTCTGCGGTCAGGGACGCGGATCGCATCATCGGTTTGCTCGAAGCGCGCAAAGATGAAATCCAGCAGTACAGGCTGGTCATCAACCGCATTCGTCCGAACATGGTGAAGAACAACGACATGATGAGTGTCGATGACGTTCTCGAAATTCTTTCGGTCAAACTCCTGGGAGTGGTGCCGGAAGACGAAGAGATCATCACTTCGACCAACAAAGGCGAACCGGTATCAGGAACCGACAATACCCGCTCGGGCATGGCGTTTCGCAATATTGCGCGCCGCATCAGAGGTGAGGACGTTCCGTTCATGGATCTCGATCCACAGAACGCCACGTGGTTTAGCCGCATCGTCCAATTTTTCAATCCCGCGGTTAAGGTCTAACGGAGGACTGAGAAGTGCAAACAGTGCTTAATTGGTTTTTCCGTAGCCAGGAAGTCACGGTCAAGGACACAGCGAAAGATCGCATGCGCAATATGCTCGTGCATGACAGATTGGAGCTGCCTGCCGGACGCCTCGAGATGCTTGAAGAAGAGCTCGTCGCAGTAGTTTCGCGCTACTTCGATCTCGAGAAGGACACCACGAAATTCGACTTGCAACAGTTCGAGCGCCGGGCTTCGCTGATCGCGAACTTCCCATTGCTGCGCTCGAAGGAATGCTAGGACGTAAAGAAGGTTTTCTCTAGACACGGCTACGTCGCGCCCGTCTGCTTAACCGCCGGCGGGCGCGATATATTATTGTGCAACCCACACGCGGCTGAGTCGCCGCGCCCCGGCGATAAATGTTAGGATCAGGCTCGATTTGACAAGCGGAGCAGCGATGACAAAGTGTCCATGACCCTACGAGCGACGCCATTTGCTCCCTACCTACGCGGCGTCAGCCAATTCTTCAACACCGTCGACTTGTGGCTTTTGGCGGCAACGTCGTTTCTCGTCTGGACAGGGCTGACGGTCCTCAACTCCCGTCAAACCGCGGGCTACTTCGACAAACAGATCGATTTCATGTGGGCAGGCTTGGTACTGCTCGTCGTCTTCAGCGCCATTCCTTATAAGGTCTGGTTGCAGAAGTGGGTCAACATTTCGATGTACGTGGTCAACCTCGGCTTGCTGGTTGCTGTAATGCTCAAGGGGCACAGCGCGCTGGGCGCTCAGCGTTGGCTCAGCATCGGTCCCATCACATTGCAGCCCTCCGAAATCGCCAAGCTCGTCGTTATCTTCACCCTCTCCGCCTGGCTGCGCCGGTTTCCTATCAAATCATTTTTCGATATCTTCAAAGCCGCGGCTATCATCGCGGCGCCGGCGGTGCTCGTGTTCAAGCAGCCTGACCTGGGGACATCACTCACTTTTGGTGCGGTATTTTTAGGAACAGTTTACTGGGCGGGCGCCTCAGTAATGGACATCTTGGTCCTCGCCAGCCCAGTCATCACGCTGATCTTGAACGCCATCTCTGATACCGACATGGCTGGACCATTAGGCGAGAAGCTCTGGCTCTACTGGATTGGCGCGCTGGGCGTGACGCTTTTGCTGTTCTGGCGCCACAAAGGTTGGAAGCATATCGCTATTCGCTTTTTGATGCTTCTGGTCATTCTCGGCGCCAACTATGAAGCGGGCAAGATGCGACCGCACATGTGGGGCATGCTGAAGGAGTATCAACAGAAGCGCCTGACGAGCTTTGTCAATCCGTACGAAGATCCTCGCGGCTCCGGCTATCACATTCTGCAGAGTTTGATTGCCATCGGCAGTGGTGGCTTGAATGGTGCCGGCATCGGCAAAGGCAACCAGAGCCAGGGTGCGTTTATTCCTGAGCGGCATACCGACTTCATTTTCGCAGTCGTTGGCGAAGAGCTTGGATTCAGGATTTCGGCGCTCGTCGTCCTGGCGTACGCGATCATCTGCGTGCGCTCTTTGATGATTGCTTATCAAAGCAAAAACGAGCCGGGCGGGAGCATCATGTCGATCGCCTTCATGTGTTTATTTCTCTTCCACGTCTTTCTCAATATCGGCATGACTATTGGAATCATGCCTGTGGCGGGGGTTCCATTGCCATTTTTGAGTTATGGAGGAACCGCGTTGATTGTCGATCTGGTCAGCATCGGTTTGCTGCAGTCGATTCGCAGGGGCAATCCGCCGGAGAAGCGTTCGGATATGGGTGTTGTCTAGCTGGTAGCCGGTCTTGGCGCCGATTGGTTAATCATGGACGCTGTGATGCGTGACTCGCCTGGCGAGCCGTTGTTGCAGCAACAGGCAAGGGGTAGGCTGCATACTCAGGAGACGGGGTCTTAGCTTGCATTACCGGTTGTCGTTCGGCGCCGAGGGCGTGACAAGCGTGCCTTGGGAGCTTTCGAACGCTTCCAGTTGAGCGGCCGAAATATTAGTCGATAGGCGCCCGGTGTGACCGAGCGTCACCATGCGGTCCATAACGGTGAACAGCTCTTCGATGTGCCTGGCAAGCGCGCGACCCTGCGGCAAAATGCTTTCAACGGTGGCATTCAGATAGAAATCGGATGTCGTTGTAAGCACGTTTTCCTGAATGCGCCCTTCGCGATAGGACGTTTGCAATCTCAAGGTCAGCGGTGAATTCGGGCGTGCCAACAAGGTCAGACGGCGATGAAACCCTTGCGCCACCGAATCGATCTCGCCGACCAACTCATTGAAGGACGACCCGTTAGGCAGGTTGCCGACGAGACGCCCTGGTGTGGTGTTAAGCTCTTTTGCCAACAATTCGACGAGCGCCGCGAAAGACGCCACGCCCTGCAGGTCGATGGTTACGGCGGGGGGCGCTCCTGATGAGCTGGTTGGATCAAAAGACTGCATGGGGATTTCCTCTTCAAAATCCGGGTTGCCTGGTTGATTGTGGCAGTAATCAAGTACTTATTCAAGCACTTTCCTGCCGTGTTAAGCTCTCAAAACCGGCTCCCTAGACAAAAATATGGCTTCGTAATCGGTTGGCGGCGCAGAAGCGCTATGATTGATGACGCTTTCAGGTCGTAGTTAGAGCCCACTAATTTCGCAATGGCGCAAACCTCCGACAACCAGGTTGAGCCCACGCCTTCCGGTGCGCAGCCCAAAGGCGGTCTGTTCAAGACCGTCCGCGAGTGGGCTGAGATGATCAAAATCGAGCACACGGTGTTTGCCTTGCCGTTTGCGCTCTCCGGAATGATTTTGGCTACTCGGGAATTGCCTTCGGCATTGACGGTTTTGTGGGTTGTCCTCGCCTTCTTGGGCGCGCGATGCGCCGCCATGACTCTCAACCGGATCATCGACGCGGAGATTGATGGGCGCAATCCGCGCACGCAGATGCGATCGATTCCGGCGGGGCGAATCAACAAAGCTCAAGCATGGGTTTTCGCGATTTTGTCTTTCGCGCTCATGCTATTCGCCGCGTCGAATCTGCCGCGTTTATGCTTGACACTCTCCCCAATCGCCATTGTTTGGTTGAGCATCTATTCGTACACAAAGAGATTTACCTGGTTATGCCATTTTGTTCTCGGTATCGCCCTTGGTGGCGGTGCGTTAGGGGGATGGATTGCTTCGAGTGGAACAGTCGAAGGTGCAGCGCCCTGGTTGTTGGCGCTCGCTGTTACTACCTGGGTGGCAGGTTTTGACTTGATTTACGCCTGCCAGGACGTGACCATCGATAGGGATGAACATCTGCACAGTCTGCCGGCAAAATTTGGTATCAAGATGGCGCTTGATGTATCGGTGATACTGCATTTAGTGACTGCTATCTGCTTGAGCGCGCTTGGAGTCGTCTTGTCGTTGGGACTTATTTACTGGATCGGCGTCTCCATCGTCTGCGCCATGCTCGCCTACGAACACGATCTCGTCAAGCCGAACGACCTCTCCAAGCTCAATGCTGCGTTCTTTAACATCAATGGCATCATCAGTATTTTGATCTTCGTCGCGATTTTGTTAGACAAGTTGACTCGGGTTGAGCTGTGATTGCGTTCGTAGGTTGCAGGATCTTGAGACTTAAACACGCCGCTATCGAATCAAAGTCAGAATCCTTGTGTAAAAGTATGGCGCCGTTCTCGATGCAGATTGCAGCGATGATGCAGTCTACCGTCTTGCGTATGGTCCTGCCTTTCGTACGACACAAACGACAGATGTTAGCCGCTTCAAGGTAAGTTTCGGTACCCTTGGGTTTGAGCAGGTGAAAATCCAAAAGATAGCGACTCAAGGAACCAAAAGTTTTATCGTTGCGAACCCCTTGCAGCAACTCGGTCAATATTATCTCGGTGATTGCAATGTCTTCTTCGCTGACAATCAACTTTTCGAGCTTTCCGGCTTCTTTGGTATCGCTGCCCTTAAGAAGGTCTATCCAGACGCTTGAATCAACCAGTATCACAGGCGGTCTGCTCTCATGTCGTCCAGCTCACCAATCCAATCGACCTTGCCTTTTAGGTTCAAAATTTTCTTTCTGCGCTTTCTACGAACTAGCTCCGCAAGTGCAAAGTTAATCAGTTCCTTCTTGGTCGTTATGCGCGTGAGCTTCATCGCTTCTTTAACGAGGGTTTCGTCCAGTTCTATATTGGTTCTGTGCACGCTCTTTGCCCCCATACACCCAATACAGCTTGTTTATGTGTATTGGGCAAATTTGAGCACTTTATATTTCGAGTTTGCGTTCAGATACGGTGTTTTCGCCGAGCTGAACGACCTCTCCAAGCTCAACGCCGCCTTCTTTAGTATCAATGGCATAATCAGCATTTTGATCTTCGTCGCGATTTTGCTCGATAAGTTGACTCGGGTTGAGTTGAGATTGCAACGCTGTAAGCGCATTTGGTGGCTCTTCGCTTGTTTTGGGGTCGGGGTGTATCTCAGAGTGGAACCGCTCTGGTGCCGCTAAATTGATCCAGCGCCGAAAATTGCGCGCGCAGAAAACGATGAAGATCATGAACAGCCCACAAACGATATAGTAAGGAAAAAAGAACATAGACGCATATCCGACCATCATTGCAGCGGTGAGTGGGCTGTCGGCTGTTGCGAGTGCCACTGCGAGGGCTGGAAGTATCAGGAAGAGGAAACCCATGCAGAATGCCGCAAATATCCATTTTGGTTTGAGCAAATCGTACAGACCGATGTAGAGCATGGCTAATCCGGCAAACGAAAATATGTAACTGAAACAATGATCTACGAGAAAACCGGTCATCCGCAACCCAATCGCTTGCTGTAACAAGTTGCTTACCTGCAAGCCGATTTGCGAAGGCAAGTGCCCATTTGAAAGAAGCTGCATCCAGTCAATTTGCTCATCGACGGGGTGACCGAATCCCATGACGGCGATAAGAATCAGGAAGAATACTCCCAGGCACCCGCCAAAGGCGGGCACCGCAAATGCTCTAAAACGAGAATCAGCCCATGGTCCATTCCGTCGAAAAATGTCGTTCACCACGCCGCAGAATGTGAACGAAAAGGTTGATGCCAGGCTAAACACAAGCCAGGTCAACCACGAGTATAGGGCGAAGTGAGTTTGCAGGATAAAAGGGACCGAACACAAGGTGCCAACAATAAAGCCGGCGAGCATCAGCCGCAGATGCAGATCGAACTTGGTTTTAGGCTTGGATTGTTCTGTCATGTTTCTGCTTTTGCATCTACTCTTCGCACGAGACTTTCGCTTTAATTGGATGAGCTTCGTCGAGATGAATGACGGCTCCCTCCTCAGTGCGAGCCTGCTCAATGAGAGACGGTGGCGTGGTATCGTTGGAGGTGCTGTTCGGTAACTTTATCGTACCGCCCAGACTTGCTTCGAATTTTCGTCTGTCCTTACCTCTTGCTGCGTGCCAGACGCCTATTGCCGGGCTCCACCAGCCTTTGCGCTCGCTTTTGAGGATCGCGGTCAAAAATCCTCCCAAACCAAGTTCAACGCCGCCTTCTTCAACATCAACGGCATCAACGGCATTCTGATCTTCGTCGCGATTGTGCTGGATAAGTTGACTCGGGTTGAGTTGTGATTGGGTGAGCGCGGAAGTTGCTGGGCTGGCAGTGGATTTGTTGCTGTCTGGCGGAACATCAGAGAGAGCCCACCATGCTGGTGTTGCTGAATTCCACCAGCCGCGGCCATTGCGGACAATATTTACTATAAGGATCATAGTCAGTCCGCAAGCGAGCAGGTAGGGAAGCGCCACGAGGCACATGGCACCGATCATCATTGCAGCAGTGATGGGAGTGTCTGCTGTTGCCAGCGCCACGGCGAGCAGTGGCAGTATCAAAAACAGGAAACCCATACAAAATGATCCGAGTACCCACCTTGGTTTGAGCAAGTCGTATAGACCGATGTACAGCATGGCGATTCCGGCGTAAGAGAATATGTAACTGATGCAGTGATCGACGAGGAAGGCGCTTATCCTTAGCAGGATTGCTTGCTGAAGCAAATTGTCAGCCCTAAAACTGATCTGCGGTGGTAATTTCCCGTACGCAAGAAGATTCTCCCAGTCGATTTGTTCATCGACAGGATGACCGTACCCCAACACGGCGATGAGTAGCAGGAAGAACACGCCGAGCGAAGCACCAAATATGGGGACACCCAACGCTCTAAAACGAGAATCGGCCCATGGTCCTTTTCGCCGAAAGATGTCGTTGACTACCCCGCAGAAAGTAAACGAGTACGTTGAGATTAAACATACGAACGCACTCCACCACGCGTCGTGAGTAAACCCGCCAACAAATTGGGGGACCGAAACTAAAATGCCTACTATGAATCCAGCCAGCATCAAGTGTGTGTGCAGATCAAGCGGTGGCAGTGTCTTTGACTGCTTATTCATTTCGGTTCACTTGAATTTGTTCTCGAAGTGTAGCAGGTTCGTCGAGCCGAATAACTGCAGGAGGCTCAACGCCGCCTTCTTTAGAATCGACGGCATCATTAGCATTTTGATCATCGTCGCGATTTTGCTCGATAAGATGATTCGGGTCGAGTTGCGACTGAGTTGTTTGATTTGTCTGCGTCTCGGTAGCGAGAGTCTTAGGTCGATACGGCTCTGGGTTTGCTTGATACCATTCGGCAGTTGGGACGTTCCACCAGCTCTTGCCGCTTAGAACGGTGCTGACAATGGCAACCATGAACCCACCGAGAATGATTTCCACTGGAAGCGCTTGAATGAGCCCGGAGGTGATTGTGATGACTACGTCAAACACCGAGTTAGCGGTGGCAAGTGCAAATGCGACTATCGGAAAGATCAATATTAGGAAACCCATACAGAAGGCTGCCCAATACCATTTTGGTCTTAGTAGGTCATACAGACCAATGTATAGCATTGCCAATCCGGCAAAGACTGAAAGGTAATTCGTTAAGTGGTCAACGATAAAACCAAGAGACTGCAAAAGCGAAGCTTGTTCAAGCAAATCGCTAAATCGGATGGTTACACTGGTCGGTAGCTGACCATGTCTAAGCAAATAGTCCAACTGATAACGTTGCATCTCGAAGGCACCGCTGTGCCCGAAAATCGCAGTGAGCAATAAATACGCGGTTCCAAGGGAGGCGCCGAATACGGGTACGCCAATTGCGCGAAAGCGAGAGTCTGCCCACAAACCTTTTCGTCGAAAAATATCGTTGAGTATTGCGCAGAACGTAAACAAGTAGGTGAATAGCAAACAGACGGAAGTTGCGTTAATTGCCGACTCCCATGAGGGTCCATGGTCGAAAGACGGCATTGCTGCAATAATGCCGAAGACAAAGCCTGAGCAAATCACATGCAGGTGAAAATCGAAGCGAGGTTTTGCGTTTTGATTGTGCATCTATGCTTCGCCCGGTACTTCAATTGGAATGGTTTCGTCGAGACGAATGACAGGATCGTCTTCGTTGCCGGTCTGTTCGATAAGGGATGGTGTGCTGGTATCAGGAGCGGTGCTCGAAAGCGGCTTAATTACGTGACCATACTTTGCCTCAAAGTTTCGTCTTTCTTTCCCTCTGGCGGCGTACCAAGCGCCTGTCGTTGGGCTCCACCAGCCCTTGCGAACGCTGGCGACAAATGCTGTCAAAATTGCGCCGAGACCGATGCCGGCTTCTGTAACCTCCAGAATAGATTCAGAGCTAACAGGAGCGGGGAAGTCGAATGTTCCGTAGAGTAACCAGTTGTTTGCCCAAAAAATAAACGGTATGAGCTGAGCGAGGACTCCGAGACTGAACGTGACGACATACCATTTAGGTTTAAGGTAGTCGAGAATCGCCACTCCCAACATTGCAATCGCTGCGAAGATTGCAGCGTACTGCTCCGCATGTTCGAGGAACATCCTGACAGATGCAAGAACAAATAGTTTGGGAATTAGGAGCAGTGCTTGTTCATGTAGATCACCGCTGCCAGTCACTAAGTTGGAGATCGAATCGCCGTCGAGAAAAGACAATCCACTGGGCCAAGCGTATGAAAACCAGGCAAGCCAAAGCAAACCGGCTGACGCACCAAGAGCTGGAGTGAAAAAGGTCCGAAACTTCGTGTTTGCGCACGGACCTCTGAACTTAAGAATATCCTGGAGTCCTCTCAAGAAAACTGCCACGTATGCACAAGTAATCACAATTAACACGGCTAGAGCCACTAGTTCTATGCGATCCGACTCATGTTCTGCGGATGATGCAAGAAATATAAGCCCCCCAGGAATCGCACCCCATCCGGCTCCCATGAATGCTGAGCGTATATATCCGTCCTTCATGGGCTAGTCAGCTGTCGAGAGGTTTTCACTCATTTCGTCTCGTGGATCTTTCGCTGTTCCTTGGCTCTTTCAGCATACCAGGCACCCGTGGATGGAAGCCACCAGCCGCCGCGAATACTGCCTACGATTGCTGCCACTGCGGCACAAAGCATGCCTCCAGTGATCGAGATTGCAATGAAAGGCAAGAAGCCGTAATCGAAGAAGTCGCGGATCGTTTGGTGCGTTGTGATTGCGTTGGCGACGAATAACGGCACCGGTAGGACAAGGCCGACCGCGGTCGTTGTTACGTACCACTTCGGTCGAATGGTGTCGTGAAAGCCGATTGCTAATGCGAATAGTGCGGCGAAGATTCCTGCAAACTGGTCTGCATAATCGACAAACATTTTTGCTGCCGCCAGTAAGTAGGCTTTTGGTACCAGGAATCTTATTGCTTCTGGGACTGACCATATATTGGTAAGATCGGCTGCCTGAAAAGATTTAATTCCCTCGGGAAAGAATAGGCAGAGCCAAGCAAGAAAGACTAGCCCGGTCGTCGCACCAAAGATCGGAACCCCAAGCATCCGGAATTTCGAATTTGCCCAGCTGCCTTTTGAACCCAGGATGTCGCGAACGACTCCGGCTGAGACAGCACCGTACGCTCCGGCAATGACAAAATAAATAACCGCTGCCAGAAATATTGGCTGTTCCCACGGCGTCCTGAAATATAGTTGCGTCAGTGCGCCGATAAACAGTCCACAGCTGGCGCCGATCGCGGCTAAGATTGCGTTTCGTGTTTTCACGTGCATTATCCTAAACCTGAGACCAGTATGGCACGTGTTTTCAATTTAAGAGTTGCAGGCGTGTTAGCTGTGGGTGAGATTAATTCGTGGACTGAGTTTGGAAGTCGTTATTGAACAGACGCAGTGGCTCGAGGTCCGCGCATCGCCCAGGTCAATAACATGCACGCTGCTCCACACAGCACGCTGACGAAAAGGGTGTTCCAGCTGACGTCAACGAGATTTGTGGTGTGCGGAATGGCATCGGAAACAGCGCACTTCTCAATCAGGACGCAGAGATAAACTGGCATGGGAAGGAGCATTCCTCCGAAGAAGCTCGCTGGCTTCCATGTTGGTTTGACTCGGTCGTAGAGAAAAACAACGATCATCAGCGCTGCAGCAAAACAGCTCGCGAACTGTCCTCCCTCATCAATCATAGTTTTGCCGGCTGCTAACAATTCAGCGGTCGGCCAAAGTTTGCGGACAGTGTCACTTCCGCCGCCGAACAAAAGTGATTCAACACGGCTGTTGCGAAGCTCTTCAAGCCCACTGGGGCAAAGGACAGCGATCCAAGAGAGGATGAACAGTCCGAGCATTGCTCCCACGGCAGCAACACCGATAACTCGAAAACGCTGGCTCGCCCAAAGTTGGTTGCTTTGGAAAATGTCAATTAGCGTTGCGACCAGCCAACCGAGGAAAATCCCGGTTAAGCACAAGTGTAACTGAATGGCGACAATGATTGGCTGTTCCCAGGGTACTACGTCGGCGTTTTGGAGCACAAGAGAGAGACCGGCTCCGATTAGGATACCGATTATGAGTGCCTTGCGCATCGTCTTGCTCATTTTAGGCATGACACCATTTTATACCTTTCCGTTGGTATCGATGAGCTATTGGCGTGCACGTTGACACTCTTATGTCCAGTATTACACGGCTCAATGCGACGTGGTGCCGGCGATTGAAGTTTCGGAGCGAGCGTCAGAAACTCCTTCTAGAGCTGCACGGGGGTCTTGGAGCGTTGCCTAATTTTCTGAATTTCCCTCGACCGAATCTGCTCGGGCGAAAAGTATGTCGTGCTGCCGCGCCGAGCGAATTGAACAAGAGCCACAGTAACAGTGATGACTGTGCCGAAAACGCCTGTCGAGATGCAAGTCCAGCCAACCAAGCTTTCGAAATAAGAATCGATGGCTGCTACGTGAGCGATTGCCAGAGCCATGTACGCTGGAATAGGCACTAGAAAACCGAGCACGATTGTGGTTATGTACCACGGCGGTTTGAAGCGATCGAACGATCCGATCGTGAGCATTGCGAATGCCGCAAAAAGTGCGGCGAACTGTTCGGCATAGTCGACGAAAATCTTTGCAACGGAAAGGAAATAGGCTTGAGGAACTAAAGTCTCTTGAGTGTAGATAGGTAGCTTCCATGTATCAGGGAAACTCGAGAGATGGGCTTGGCTGAAGAACTCGGATGCCTGCGGGGCAACCAGGGCTATCCAACCGAGCAGTACCAATCCAAGAGTGGAGCCAAGAACAGGCACTCCGAGAGTGCGAAGCCGACTCTCTTTCCAAATGCCCTCGAAGTCCAAGATCGACCAGAGCGCCGCGAGGAATAGTCCGAAATAGCTGCCTGTGAAGGTCGAATATAGAGCGAATGCGATGACGAGCGGCCGAATCCAGAGAGGGAAGGAGCCAAAATTGCAACTATTGAGAGACAAAGCGCCAATCACGGCGCCGAGAGCTGTTCCGGCGCAGCACAGAACCACATAGCGATTCTTCTTCTTCATCGTCCAGTCTCCAGGACCTAAACTCAGTATTACACGATTAAGCTGAATAAATTGCAGGAAAATTGTGTCACCGTGGGGTTCTTACGCAGATTTGGCGCCGGCGGATTCGGCGCCCTGCAATGGATCCTGCGTCGAAATCTGAAAACGTATCGCCCAACCCGGCGGTTTCACTTCAAATATGAGGCTTCCTCCGAACAGAACGTATACTCGGAGCCGGCAGGATGCCGGCGGTCCCAGAATTGCGGGACAGAGCCAGTTTCGCATCGTTTGTGGGACTCCCGGCTCAGAGCTGTGCTAGCGATTCCTATAACGCGCTGCGGCTCTCGCGCTGAATGCACGAGAGCCGGCAAGTTAATTTGGCACTGGAGTTATTTAGACTCGAGCGAGTGCTTTAAATCCAAAGTGTGCGAGCAAGTCAATGGTCACCGGGCTGGTGAGCTCAATGATGAAGCTCTCTTGAGCGAGAGAGGCTTTCGGCAGCTGGCAAGCGCCAAACAATTCGACTGCTTGTTTCGAGGTCATTTCTAACGGTTGGAACGATACGCCAGAACCGTAGACGATGGGGATGATGATCCAGTTTTCCGCGGTTCTGCGAACCTGGAAAATGCCCTCAATTCTGGATGCAACAGCGGTGGTCATTTTCGTGTCTCCTGTGACTACCCAGTCACGATACCTGGCGATTCTTTATATGAGCGCTTCTCCAAAGAATTCCTTTAGAGTTGTAAGTAGTTTCGTAAAGCAAGCTTCTTCATGAGCAGTTGATCCGCGGTTCGAAAGTGGAGCCCTGTGGGGTTCTTAGCTACGTGAGGGGATGAACGAAAGTGATTCCTGAATGCGACTCAAAAACGAGGCCTTTTGAAAGCCATTAGGAATCACTTAGGAGTTCGGAGTTGCTGATGCATAATTCAGCCATTGCGGCTGCGGGCTTGATTGCTATACTGAAATTAATTGAACTCTTGGCATGGATTTGAGCGTCTATTAGAGGTAAGGAGTTCGGAGATTCGAAATGGACAACCAGCAGCTAATAGATGCGCTTACAATCGAGTTGAGGCAGGGCTTTCGATCTGTCACTGAGGCGGTGAGCGAAACCAACGCCAGGATCGACCAAACCAATTCCAGCATCGACCAAACCAATTCCAGGCTCGATGGATCAGAGGCGTTAACAATTGAATTGAGGCAGGGATTTCGCTCTGTTACTGACGCATTGGGCGAAACCAATGCCAGGCTCGATCGGACAGAGGCGCTAACAATTGAATTGAAGCAGGGATTTGTGTCTATCACTGACAAGTTGGACGGAACCAACGCCAGGATCGACCAGACTAACGCCAAGCTCGACCAAACCAACGCCAGACTTGACCAATCCAATGCCAGACTTGACCAAACCGTAGACCGACTTGACCAAACCGTTGCCAGACTCGATCAAACCAATGCCAGACTTGACCAAACCGTTAACCGACTTGATCAAACCGTTGACCAACTTGAAGGAACCAATGGCAGGCTCGATCAGCTCACCGAGAAAGTTGACGGTATGAGCGAGCGGATCGACAATTTGAGCGACCGTGTAGACCGCGGTTTTGATGGCATAGGGAGCTACCTGATCGAGCTGGAAAAGCACCACGACGCCAGGCTGACGCGGCTTGAGCGCAAGCGCAAGAATGACGTTTAATAGAGAGTTGCAATAACTATGCCGACTTGGCGCCCAAGACTGTGGCGTTGGCCATCGAGTAGGCGATGACTTCGCCTTCGACGGTCGAGATGAAGAAGCGGTCTGCGCTGACTACGGGCTGCGATTCGAGGCAGCGTCCGAGATCGCGTTGCCAGCGCAGCTCACCATTTGAAGTGGCGAATGATTGAATCCAGCCCTCACGGGTGACACTAAGAACGGTGTCTTTGGTGGCGATGGGATTGGCGACGACACGCCCACGAAGAGCGCCTTTCCACCTCAGACCACCGTCGTAGCGCTCGCAGCAATACATCCATTTGTCGTGCGAGCAGAACATCACAGATGTGAACGCGATGACTGCGCGCGCCACAATTGGACGCTCGGTCGGATACTCCCAGATCAACCCGCCGGACTCGGCTTCTACTGCGAAGAATGTTCCGCCTTCGGTGCCGACGTAGATGCTGTCGACTGATACCGCCGGCGAGGCGACGATTGGCGAGCCTGCGTCGAACTTCCAGATGCTTCTGCCGCTGTCGATGTTTAGTGCATGCAGATCGCCGCCACGTGAGCCGAAGACGACCATGTCCGCGTGTTTATGAGGGGTCGAAACAATGCTGTCTTCCGATTTGAATTGCCAGCGCTGCAAGCCCCCATTGGTTTCTATCGCGAAAATGCGACCTTTGGCGGTAGGTACGATCAGCATGTCCTTTATCAAATTGGGCGTCGCTACAATCGTCTCCTGAGCATCGAAACGCCACAAAATAGAACCGTCGCGCGCAGACAGTGCTGAGATCAAGCCGGATGAGCCGACGACCATAATCTTCTCGCCCTGCAAGATGGGACTGGAAAGGATCGGGCTTCCCATTTTTGTTGCCCATCTCTGCG
The DNA here is from genome assembly GCA_036703195.1 of Planktothrix sp. GTDB lineage: Bacteria > Cyanobacteriota > Vampirovibrionia > Obscuribacterales > Obscuribacteraceae > DATNPN01. The sequence continues at coordinate 570,083 of DATNPN010000037.1, forward strand.
ACCCAGTCGCGGCGTCGAGCGCATATAGAGTGCCATCGCTCGAACCGACGAACAGCACGTGTTCTTCTTTATCGAGAACTGGCGAGCTCCACCCGATCGGTCCTTTGCTGCGGAAAATCCACTGCAAATCAAGCCCGGGCTTGAGCGTCTGCAACACCTGTGCGAAGCGCAGCTTGGGCAGATGGCTGCTGGAAGTGCGCGGACCAACATCAGGTCGTGTTATGGGAAGGCTTGTTGAACTGGAAAAAGAGCTTGTCGCCACTGAAGAAGTGGGAACAGCCGGCACCGGTATTTCTGGCACAGTCGCAGCAGCGCCAGTCGTTGGAGCGGTCGGCGCCGGAGTTTCTGGTGCAGTCGAGACGGGCGGAGCTGGCGGCTCTGGACGAGCTAACGGTGTGCTTGAAATCGCCGGCAACTCGACAAACGATGATACTGCATCTGATGCCGCATGATCGGCATGCGAAAAATCACGAGCCGTAGGTGGCACCGCGCCCGGTGCGGTGTGCAACGAACCAGCGTCGACAGCGGCTTGCTGAGCGGCATGAACAGCCGGTGCGCTCTGCATCTGTATCGGCATCAATGTTGTGGAGGTTTCTTCTTGATTGCGTTCGGCATCGCCTCGTGAAGATTCCATGTGCTCAGCGAATCTGTTGCGCTCGGACGGCTGAGGCGGTTGTTCTTGATGCGAGGCAGGAGGATGAACTTGCTGAGTCTGATGGAAATGATTAACTGTATTTCGAGGCGTATTGCGCGGAGTTGGGGTTGAGGACGTGGGCTCGAACGGAATCGTCTTGTTATTGATCGGCTCTGCATTGCTTTCTAGCTGCGCGATTAGCTGCTCTGACGCGGACAATGGCAGCTTTTGTCCGCCTGCAAGGCGTGCCGTCGATTTCGGATCGGATCGCGGCAAGCTCGTGGTATGCGGCTCGGTATCGGGCTTGTACGGCGATGCGTGAGATGATGGGTCCGGTGCTTTCCACAGATCAGCGGGGTCTTCTTCCGGCTGTGTAGGCTGCGCTTGCCACTGTGCCTGATTCTGCGCATGCGCCAGCAACTCCGCCTGGATGTTGCCTGAGCGCAGAAGCGGACGATTGCCCAGCCCAAGACGCGCTACGCGCAGTTCGAAGATCAAGTCGTCGAGAATCGTCAATACTTCCGACATCGACGAATAGCGCTCTTCAGGCGTCTTCGCCATCATACGGCGAATGACTTTATCGAGAATTTCCGGTATGAGTGGATTGATGCGCTTTGCTGAGGGAATAGGCGCGGATGAATGTTTTGTCGCCATCTCGATCATGCCGCGCGCGCGAAACGGCAGCTGCCCAGTCGCCATCTCGAAGAAGAGCACACCGAGCGAATAAATATCTGATCGATGATCTTGCGGCTCGCCCCGGCACAACTCGGGCGACATGTATGCGGGCGTTCCCATGCCCTTGTTCTGCGCGTTGTAGTGCACACGACCGACGAGCAATCGCGCCAGACCGAAGTCTCCAATCTTCAGGTCGCCTTCATTAGTGATGAAAATGTTGTCCGCTTTGATGTCCTGGTGCACCACGCCGCGCTTATGTGCGTATGTGAGACCGGAGGCAAGCTGTTTCATCCAGTTCAAACAATGCTCGACCGCCAGAGGTCCGCTGATGACGCGGTTTGCCAAATTGCCGCCCGGCAGATACTCCATGCAAACATAATGGTGAATCTTCTTCTGCCGCTCTTCTACGCCGATGTCGTAGACGGTGACGACGTTAGGATGTTCGAGCTGAGCAGCCAGGCGAGCTTCCTGGCGAAACACTTCCAGATTGGATTTATCAGCCATGAGCTCGGGAAGCAGCATTTTGACTGCGACATCGCGCAGGAGCTGCTCGTCGCGGCAGTGGTACACGACCCCCATGCCGCCGACGCCGATCTCTTTGATTATTGTGTAGTGCCCCGACTCGAGCTTGTCGCCGCGGGAAAACATTACTGCCATTACTGTCGAACCGGTCTCACTCTCTACGCATCTATAACGCCCCGGAATTTCCTTGCAATAACACCCACAAGTAATTGTGGAAATTCTCTTATGTAATTTGTACCCAGCCTCGCGTTATCCTGCAGCCCAAGCTTCGGGCTCCTGCTTGGCATCCGGGTCCCTAAACTGAACATTTGTCAAGAAAAACCCGGGTCCGAGTAGCTAAAATAAGCCGGACGACGCTATCGCTTGCCGCGATGAGTTGCCAGTAGCCGAGGATTGATGAGCACGGACTTTACTATGACCAATACAGGGCGCCCCGCGTCTTTTAACGCTGCCGAAGAGACCGATTTCTCGCCTCCGATCAACGCGATCGAGCACGCCCGCGACATTTTGCGCCAGGAAGCCGAAGCGATTCACGCGATTTCGGGGCGCCTTACGGAAGAGTTCACCAAAGCGGTTGAGATGGTCATCAAGTGTTCGGGCAAGGTAGTTGTCACGGGCATGGGCAAGTCGGGGCACATCGGCAATAAGATCGCCGCCACGTTCGCCTCCACCGGAACCCCCGCCTTCTTCGTCCACCCCGCTGAGCTGCGCCACGGCGATTTCGGCATGTTGGAAGAACGTGATCTGGTCGTCGCGCTTTCAGGCTCCGGCGAAACGCAGGAGATAAAGTTGGCGCTCGATCCGATTAAGCGCCTGGGCATCAAGATTATCGCTCTTACCGGTAATACGACATCGACCTTAGCCAAGGTCAGCGACGCCGTTCTCGATGTCGGTGTCGAACGCGAGGCGTGCCCGCTCAACCTGGCGCCGACGTCGTCTACGACGGCTGCATTGGCGATGGGCGATGCGCTCGCGATTGTGGTCATGACACGAAAAGGTTTCAACGTCGAAGATTACGCGCGCAGCCATCCAGGCGGCTCGCTCGGGCAGCGGCTTCTGACGGTGCGCGAGGTGGCGCGGTCTGGAGGTGCGGTTCCTGCAGTGGCATTGAATGCCACTCACAAGCACGTTCTTAAGGAGATCACGGAGAAGCGGTTGGGCTTCACCAGCGTGTGCAACGAAGATGGCAGTCTCGCCGGAATCATCACCGACGGTGACTTGCGGCGCGCCATGCAAACATGGGGCGAGGCGCTATTCAACAAGACTGCGCATGAGATCATGACGCGTAATCCCAAGACGATCACGACGAACGCATTGGCAGTGGAAGCCTTGAGATTGATGGAAAAACATTCAATCGCAGCGTTGCTGATTCTCGACGAATCGCGCCGCCCGAGCGGTTTGATCGACTTGAAAGATCTGCTCCACGCCGGCATCATTTAGCGAACGCCGTAGGGGTCGCTTGCAGCGACCCGTTAAACGTACGCGATATTCTAAACAGACTCGCCGGTCAACCGGCCTGGTGCAAGCCACCCCTACGGCGCTTTAGAGCCGCGCCTGTGCGTTAAAATCCAGTTGTTCCACGCGGCGGCGGGATTGGATTTCTTCGCGCGATGATTCGAAAGTTTCATCTCTATATGGGATACCTGATGCGGAGCGGCATTTCGTAAGTTCTTCCTCTGATAGAGGAAAGACAAATTCATTAGAAGCGGCCGAGTCGCCGATACTACCGACGGTGCCGCCGGATTTGCCGCCTAATGCCGTGCTGCGTCCGACCGTAAATCGAGCCTCTCGCAATCCGCCGCGGACTGCGGATGCCGCGCTGTACGTCAATACCTTGCCGCGCCGCCGCTCAAGCATCTTTCGATAGCACAGAAACAGATCGATCGTCCACAACTCCGGCATTCTTTTGGGCGAGAATGGATCGTGAAATACAATATCAAACTCTTCGTTTTTGGCGAGGTGTGGCACTGCGAGCCGGACATCGGCAACGAACAGTTTTAACTCTGCATCGCAACCATTTTTCAGGTGAAACCGCTGTTGATTGGCGCGAAGTTTTGAGGTTTCGTTGTTGGCTTTCCGGCACTCAGCCAGCCACGTAGAAACGTTCAACCGAGTTGCAACCTCTTTGAACTTTTCGAACGCTAATATCTGTTCAACATGCGCGAGCACGTCAAGGCTGGCTTCGATAGCGGTAATGACGACCTTCTGATAACGCGCAGTTTCTTCTCTGCACAACTCGGACATGAGAGTGAACGTGTTGTAACCAGCCCCGAAGCAAACATCGAGAACATGCAGCTCATCTGCCCGCGCGCTCATCACTCCTGACGGCTGAATATAGTTTACGAGCGCTTCGGTGTAAGCGCCGGCGCGGTTGTGATGAAGCTCACCGGTCTCGTCATCTCTGATGGATTGCGAACCGTCTTCGGTCGTCACCAGCTCCATATGAGTTTATACGGTGATGACGATCTTGCCGAAGCTGCGATTGCTTTCCATGTATGCGTGCGCTTCGTCGATCTGCTCCAGCTTGAAAATCTTATCGATGATCGGTCGGACGTGCCCTTTCTCGATCATCGGCACAATATTGTGTGTCAGCACTTGCGCGGCCGCGATCTTCTCTTCGAGCGGTCGGGCACGCAAAGTTGTTCCTCTGACTTCCAGCCTGCGCATCAACAACTGCGCCAGATCCAGATCGGCTTTTGTACCACCTAAAAGTCCGACGACGATCAAACGTCCTTTCATCGCCAGGCATTTCATATCTTCATTGATGTAGTTGCCGCCGATCAGATCGAGGACAACGTTGACACCGCGCTTGTCGGTCATGGTCATGACCTTCTCGGCAAACTTGCCATCGGGGCAGACAATGCCGTGCTCGAGACCGAGTTCGAAGATACGTTCCATCTTTTCGCTGGTTCGTGTGGTGCCGAATGTGATGGCACCGATTGCGCGTGCGATTTGCACTGCTGCTGTTCCTACTCCGCTGGCGGCTGGGTTGATCAGAACTGTTTCGCCTGGCGAAAGTTTGCACTGCAAAATAATGGCATCATAGGCGGTGAGGCAGGCTTCCGGCAGGGCCGTTGCTTCTTCAAAGGAAAGTCCTTCGGGCATGCGCGCGACCGTGCGCCAGTGCGCCACGATGTGTTCAGAGTATGAGCCGCCGCCGACCAAGCCGAATACGCGATCACCGATTCGCAAATCAGTTGTTCCTTCGCCGATCGCATCGATCTCTCCGGCGTACTCGAGACCTGGAATATTGGCAGGGCAGTCGACAGGCGCAGGATATCTGCCCTGACGCTGAAGAACGTCGGCGCGATTGACCGCTGTGGCGCGGACGCGCACTCGTACTTCGCCGCGCTGCGGCTGAATATCCGGCAGTTCGTCGAGCTGCAACACGTCCGGTCCGCCGGGCTTTGTGATAACGATCGCTCTCATCTGGCTATCTCCAGTTGCTCTGGCAACATTGTATAGATGAATGATTAGAGAAAGCTACCAACTTCATACAATTAAATACTTTCGCAAAGCCGCCGGGGCTGTATAAGGAGCTGGTCACAGAGCCGTATTTGCGCGCTTTTGCATTTGATCCTATGACAACATAGATCTATACTCTATGCACGTCGGAAGCCTCTACAATCGGCGTTTTGGATAACTCGCACGTACTAATGACTGAGACAACGCAAGACCAGTTGCTGACGAAAGAAGGCAGCCAGACCGAGAGAATTTCAACACCTGAAGCGGCGGTTCTGTCACGCCCTCTTGATGCAAGCGTCGATGATGGCTTTGCGCAAGTCAGCTATCGTGGTGTCGAGCGTCGGCGCAATCGGGACCGGCGTAAAAAGTCGCGCCGAGAGGTCGACAGGGAGCGCACGAAAGCGGCTCGTCCACCCAAGGATAACTGGGACAAGATTGCCGCTCTTGCTCCCATCATATCTGGCACGATGATATTCGTGATGGGCGGCTGGTTTACATACACCTTCAACCAACAACAGTTGCGTTTGCAAGAAGTGCAGACGATTGAAAAGTTTATTCCGCACTTGATGGGCAACGAGCAAAGCAAGAAAGCCGCGATTCTTGCGATTTCCGCCATGACAAATCCCGAGCTCGCGGGCAAATTCGCGAACATTTTTGCCAGTACTGGCACTGTTTCCGCGCTGCAAAAGATTGCTACCACAGGTACCGAGCAGGAGAAGACTGCCGCCAACAAAGCGCTCTCCGACGCGCTCGAAGCCCTTGCCGCGCAGCAGAGTAAGCTCACTGACGTGGAATCATCTTATAAACAAGCGATTGCCAGCCAAGGTTCATCCGGTGACGTAGACCAAGATGACCTGGCATACAAGATGAGCAAGCTGGCTCAGCTCTACGTTATGAAAGGTCAATATTCGCTGGCAGAGCCACTTTATAAGAAGGTCTTAGCGCTGCGCGAAAAGCAGTATGGCGCAAACAGTCCCATGGCTGCTGAGGTTTTGAAAGGCATGGCTGAGATGTACGAAGCCTCCGGGCAGACTGTGAAGGCCGAAGATTGTTTGAAGCAAGCGCGCGACATCGAAAGCAAAGCGCAGCCTACGTCCAACGGACCAACGAAATCTCCGGCGCCTGCGCCCAGCGATGCGGTTTCACCCCAAACAAATACCGAATCAACGCCCGCCAAAGAATCCGAAGCGCATCCCACAAGTGTCGCGCCCACTGAATCGAAGCCGCGCGCGTCTCTGCCGCAGCCCGACTCGAAAACACATCAGGCGCTGCACCCGGAGTTCAGACCGCATATTCCACAGGTCCAATCGAGTGAGCCCAATCATTCATTGTCCCAATCCAGCACCGCAGGCGATGCCAGCCATCCCGTTTCAGAACGGGAATCCGAATCGGAATAGTTATATCAATTGTGCGAACACGCTATTCGTGTGGCGGCGTTCGGTCGCATGATTGCTCGCAACATGGTGTCCAGTGCCGGGCACTTGAGTCGCAGTTTGCGCAGCTGCATGCTCTCCGAATTGCACAGGGCTTATGAACTGTTGCAACATACATACGGCCGCACTAGCCTTCGCTGCAGTTGTTGCAGAACAGCCCAACAATACAGTCCAGCCGAATTCGCAGGGCAACTAAACTAATCGTCGATGTAATTGTTCCAGAATTCGGTGCGCTCTTTCCAATCGCAGCCTGCGTTGCCGCAGGTGAGCGTTACTTTGGAACCGGCCTGGGTGGTGCCTCTGTCGGAGTCGCCGGCGCCGTCCCAGATCTGCTCAGTCATCTCGACGTATTTTTCTTGCTGCTGAATCGCGCCTTTGCATTTCGGACAACGCATTTTTTTATTGGCGATCGCATCTTTGATAACTTTGAGAGACATTCCTACCTCTTATATGCAACTCGATTGGTCATTGGTTGGCAATGAGTATATCGAATTTTCCGGCAAAAGCTCACAGTCAAGCCAATCGGTTATATTTGCCTGGCAATTCAGCGAGGACTAAACGATGAGGTTAGGCAAGGCGACCCCGGTTCTGCGCATGTTTAACGTGGACAAGGCGCGCGAATTCTACATCGATTATCTCGGTTATAAAGTTGACTGGGAGCATCGATTCGAGTCGAAGCTCCCACTATACATGCAGATTTCGCGCGATGATTCGGTCATTCATCTGAGTGAGCACCATGGCGACGGCGCTCCCGGTCAACATCTGCGGGTAGCGGTAGAGGACATCGACGCGTTTTATGCTGAGCTTAAAGCCAAGAATTACAACTACATGCGCCCGGGACTGGAAACTCAAGAGTGGGGTGAGCGCTCCGTGACGGTTTGCGATCCGTTTTGCAATAAAGTGATCTACTGGCAAGCAATCGAAAAGTAGTGTCGCTAAACAATATGACCCGCGACAGGCGCTCCGGCTATACAATTGCATTGCAGGAGGACCGGTCTATGTTTTCTTGGATTACCAATCTTTTCTCGGGCGCGGCTAAGAAAGAGCTTGAAAAAAACATTGAAGAACTGACGGAGTCAATCGCCAATCTCAAAACGACTGAAGATAAGCTCGTCGATCAGATTCAGCGCGCCGACAGCAATATCGGGCGGGCGCAAGTGGGCGACTTAGGCGCTCCCAAGATGGCGCGAGAACAGATGCTGTTTCAGTTGCAAGAAAATCGGGCGCTGCAGAAGCAGCTTCAGGCGAAGATGCAAGAGTATCAGTTAGAGCTGCGAAAGCTCCGTTGACAAAATCTCGGTTTAGACTTATTCTAAATACAGATTGAATCCAAGGGGAAGCGATGTCCAGCCAGATAGAAGAATTGCTGCTCGAGCATGGCGTAAAACCAACGCCACAGCGGGCTGTCATAGCTGAGTATCTGGTCGGCACGCATAGCCACCCCACTGCGGATGAGGTCTTTCAGGCTGTTTCCGATAAACTGCCTGTGCCGCTGTCTCGGGCGACCGTATACAACACGCTCAATGCGCTCGTCGAGGCGGGGGTCATCAAGGAAGTGGTGACGGAGTCGGGACGCACTCGCTACGACGCCAAAGTCTCCGACCATCATCACTTTATTGACGTTAAAACCGGACAGGTGCTCGATGTTGACCCTGAGCTAGTGTCGCAATTGAAGCTCAAGCTTGGCGACAAGTTTAAGGTACATAGCTTTCACATCACGTTCTACGGCGAAGTGGAGCAGAACAAGAGCGCGCAATAGTCTTCGTTCGCCAGGCGACAGTCATCGCGTGTAGGCACGCGCGTTGAAAATGCTTGCCAGGCACGGAGGCAGGCTGCTGCCTGTGACAAAAAATTTTGGGCCGCACTTAGACAAACTCCAATACTAGATTAAATATAAAGCGAGGTCATCCATGAAACGATTACAAGACAGCAAAACCGCAGAAAACCTTCACTCCGCATTCGCGGGCGAATCGATGGCGAACCGCAAATATTTGTACTTCGCCAAGATCGCGCGCAGCCTGGGTAATGAGGAGATTGCCAAACTATTCGAAGAGACCGCCCATCAAGAGACGGGACACGCCTTCTCTCATCTGGAGCTTATGTATCCTACGAATGAACTCACAGTGGCGCGGCTTTTAGAGATCGCGATCGAAGGTGAGTTGTATGAAACCAATGAGATGTATCCTGATTTCGAGCGTACCGCAATTGCGGAAGGCGATCGGGAAGCTGCGGCGGAATTCGTCGAGCAAGGTGAGGAATCGCGCCAACATGCACGCATCTTCGAGCAGGCTGCGAAGCGGTTTCACGCCTTGGCGATGGTGGAAAAGTTTCACGCTGGTCGATATCAGAAGGCGTTGGAGAAAGTGCAACAGTCGGAGAGTGAAAGCGACGAACGCGGAAGTTCAGCCGCGTGATCAGTGCGAAAACTGTCGTAACGGGCGCCTGCAAGGCGCCCCTACGGTGCAACGAGAACGCGCCGCGAAGTATTAATGGTCACGGCCGAACGTGCGCATAATCTGAAAATAGTAAACTAAATCAAGAAGAAAAGGAGAGAAAAAAATGTCGTTCGTGGTAATAAGCTCGAGTTTGAATCCGGGCAGCCGCAGCAATATTCTCGCTCGTGAAGCGTTTCGCCAGTTGAGCGAGAATCATAAGACAGAGTGGATAGACCTGAGGGAGTATGAGCTGCCCTTGTGCGATGGCAATGCCGCCTACGGTCATCCCAACGTGAAAGAGCTTGGGAAGAAGCTCGCGGAGGCGACGTGCATTTTGTTGGCGGTGCCGATTTACAATTTCGATTGTGGTGCCGCGGCAAAGAATTTGATCGAATTGACGGGTCGGAGCTGGGAAGACAAAACGGTCGGCTTCCTCTGCGCAGCGGGCGGGCGCTCTAGCTACATGTCGATCATGAGTGTGGCGAACAGCTTGATGCTCGATTTCAGATGCCTGATCATTCCGCGATTTGTATACGCTGACGGCAGTGCCTTCGAGGGTGGTGCCATCACAGATCCGGAAATTCGCCTGCGCGTCGAACAGCTCGTGGAGTCGGCGGTCCGCCTCAACGGTGCATCCATTCCAAAAGTGGCAGCATCTAAATAGTTCAGGCTTTGGTTGCTGGCATCGAGTATCTCTTCTCGATGTCGGCGATCTTTTTCAACCGCCGCACGTGACGTTCGGCTCCGGAAAACGTGGCGCCTAGCCAGGCTTTAAGGATCTCCAGGGCGAGGGCTGGTCCGACCACTCGCGCACCAAAACAGAGCACGTTCATGTCGTCATCTTCGACGCCCTGGTGTGCGGAGAAGGTGTCATGAATGAGCCCGGCGCGAACGCCCGGAACTTTGTTCGCGGCAACACTAGCTCCCACTCCGCTGCCGCATACGAGCACGCCGCGCTCGGCTTTGCCTTCGACAATGGCTTGTCCGACCGCCAACGCGAAGTCAGGATAATCGACGGCGTCGGTGGAGAAGGTTCCCAAGTCAAGCACTTCGTAGCCTTGTTTTTCAAGAAAGCCGTGCACGGTGGTCTTCAGGTCGAAGCCGGCATGATCGGCACCAAGAGCAATTTTCCCAGGCATGGAAACCTCCGAAATTGGGCTAAAACTTTTGCGTTAACGTAAGTATCTCACGGGCTGCGAGCTAATTTCAGCTTTGGCAAGCTAATGTAGACTAACGCAGTTGGATCAGGAAATTATAGATGAGCACAACTCTACGAAAACGCCCGTTGTTGATCGAGATGGACATCAAGGTGCGTACGTACGACATTGACTCCGCCGGACACGTGTCGAATATCAACTATCTGTACTGGATGGAAGACATGCGCCTGGAAGTCATCGAGCGTTATTTCTCAATGAAGGAGTTTCTCGACAAAGGTTATCAACCCGTGATCGCCGCTACACATATTGAATACAAACGAGCAATAAAATTGTTCGATAAACCGAAAGGATTTATGTGGATCTCGGAGTTGGGCAACGCGAGCTACAAATTTGAAGGCGAGATTTATGTTGATGGGCAGTTGACGACGCATGCGACACATGTCGGCGTGTTCGTCGATGTCGTCACGGGTAAGCCGCGCCGACTGCCGGCTGAGTTCATCGAGATTTACAGAAAGGCTGAGCAAAACTAACCAATGGCACCACGCACTCTAATCACCGCAATACTTTCATGCAGCATGCTGACGCAGTTATTCGCTTCGCCAGTGCAAGCACGCACCGCAGCGTCGGCGCAAACCGTAACCACGACCACCAAAACCACCACCAAGACTGAGACCACCACTACAAAATCGGCGCCGCCCGCCGGTCAGCCCCTGGATAATCTGGTCAACGCCTGGTTGAATCGTCCGGAGATCAAGCACTCATTTGTCGGTGTCGAGGTGATGGAACTGCCGTCAGGCCGGATCATGTATTCATCGAACGGCAATAGAAGATTCGCGCCTGCTTCTACAACCAAAGTGCTTACTACCGCTTGCGCATACACGCTGTTGGGAACTAGCTATACCTATCACACTCAACTGTACGCAGGCGGCAAAGTTGCCGGCGACACCGTATCTGGTGACCTGGTCATTGTTCCGTCGGAAGATCCATCTTTAAGGGCGGAAGATTTGAGAGGACTTTTGTCTTCATCATTGTCGCAACACAAAATTCGCAAGGTGGAAGGAGGAGTATCTCTGGCAGCGCCTAAAGGTGGCGTCGACTACTTCTCACCAAACTGGATTATCGAGGATTTCGGACAAGATTGGATGCCGGTTTGCTCCGACCTTGTCGTCGATCGTAATATTTCGCAGGGCGTGGTCAACTTCAAAGGCATTCGCTCTGTGAATGTTGGAGCGAATGATAACTTTAACGGGATGGAACGTTCGTTGATGAACAGCGAAGAGGCTGCCGGTTGGATTACGTACAATCCGTATGCGCGCGAGATGCAGGCGTTCATTGGAGCGGGTGTCAGTCCCAAGAGCCCGCTTTCGGTGAGCGACCCGAACGAATTCAATACCGCCATGGCCGCGGATACCGTCGAGAATCTCGGGATACATTTAGGCAAGCAGCAGAACTCGGCACCGATAGAACTGCTTGGCGATCATGTCTCGAAAGCTTTGCCGATTCTGATCGAGCACTGCTTGCATAGAAGTGACAACTTGTACGCTCAACAGTTGCTGCGAACTTTAGCGTTGCCTCCGCCCAACTCGAAGGTTTCAGGAAATGTCGGGCTGCTGGAAGATGCCGGGGTCAACCGGCTGTCGCATTGGCTCAGCTCGATCGGTATCCAGCCGCAGGAAGCGATTCTTTTCGATGGTTGTGGACTGAGCCGCAAAAATGGGATTTCGCCTCACGCACTGAATATGGTGCTGAGGTACATGGCGGGACCGAAGGTAGATGGTCCGTATCTGAGCTTGTTGAAGAGCAGCGGAACCGTCACCAGAAAAGGGCAGTTCATGTTCAAGACCGGCAGTATGGACACCGTGCGCTCGATCGCTGGGGTGCTTGGTACCGCCGGTGGTCAGCAGTTGGCTGTGGCGATTATCATCAACGACCACATGCAAAATGTGAAAGGACTTGGCGGAACGTTGTCGGATCTCGTTGGGTTGTTGAATGAGATCACGAACATTTCGTACGTCCCCGTCAAAGCGGCCGACGGCAAAGACACAGGCGCAACCAAGCCGGTTGTCGAGCTGACGCACCCCGCGGTCAGTTACGGCACCTATTCGCATCAACACACGAGTCATAAAAAACGCCGGCATTGATTTAATCGGCGATCAGGAGCGCGCGTCACCAGGCGCGCAGAGAAGGCGTGTTTGTAATTGCCCTTTCTGTTAAGAACGGCGCTCCTTAAGCTTCATTATTAACGAGTCGCTGCAAGCGACCCCTACACTTGGTGATCTACATTTCGTGATCGGTTGAGGCGGTCATGATCGAGTGATGCGTGGCTGCTGCCATCAATGTGTGTGTTACTGGTTGCTTGGAAGCGTGATAGACGGCTTGGACTCGTTCTCTCAGCCCTTTGAGCGTTCTCGGCAGTTCGCCTTTGACGCCTTCGCGCATGATCCATTGTGGAACGCAGAAACCTGGATCAATGTACATCGAATACGTGAGCTCGGTTTTCTTGCCACCGTCAATGGGGCTCATATCCCACGAGCCTTTGAAATCTTTGAGCACACCGCCAACCCGGTGAAACTCGATGCGCTGCCCATTTTCATACTTAGACTCGACCACGTAAGTGAAGTTCGGATAGAAGAAGGACATATCCAACGTCACTTTCAGTACCGATAAATCTTGTTTGTCGACAACGACCTCTACTTCTTTCATGCGTGGCGAGATCGTTCCTTTGAATTCGAAAGGATTGACCATGATCGGCCAGACGCGGTCCGGCGGCTCGTTTATGAGGATGGTTCCGCTGACGAGTTTGTCGTCACCTGCGTTCTTCATGCCGACGATCACTTCGCCTTTGGCAAGACGTTGCTGATATTCGATTGACGGATCGACTGGACGAGCATCGAGGGGCAAGGACGCCAAAAGGGCTAGAGACAGGGCAGCAACCGTGCGGTTGGCCAGCGCCGAGAATGTTCGCATCGTGGAATCAGACCTATGTGCGTAATAGAAAATTCGAACTACCTTGACATACGTGTCAGCGGCAATTCAGTTGAAAGTAGTTTATCAAACGCTAAAGTCAAGGATATGAATTCGATATCGTCCTATTGACTACCGAGCGGCACATAAATCTCTTTGAAAGGCTCACCAGAAGCGAGCTCACAAAGATGACCTAAATGTCATGGGTTTGCCCGAGAACTAATTTTAACTCATTTATATGTGAACTTGACATCACTTTTGTCCGCACCGTCGGTGGTGTCAAGCAGTTCACTCACTGCATTGACACCATATTCGGTATCGCTAGCTCAGGCACTAAACCGCCCTTGGCAGAGAGGCGCGACTAAGGTAACTGCGGACCGGCAAGCGGCTCAGCGCCCGCAAAGGCAACAAAACTTACCTTTCGGCGCCGGAAATCGCCCACCAGTCGCGTCAGAGCGGCAAAAGTGCAGATCGGGTATAGGAAAGGCACGGGCTCTACAGTATAATCTCGTTCTTGGCAGGTGGCCGTGTACCAGAGTGAGGCACTCAAATGGCGGATGATTTCAGAACACAGAAAGAACCTCTTTTAGCGAGAGAGTCATTGTTTCGTAAAAAGCTGGACGCCCTTCGCCGCACAGGCTCTATGCCGGCGATGCAGCCACCGATGGACAGCCAGCCGCGCATGCGCGAAATCGAGCGCAGCACGTATCTGGAAAACGTTCAGAGCACTATTCAGCAGTCCGATCCGCGCGAGTTGGAGCGTGTTGCCCTGCTCGACGGGTTGACCGAGCTGTACAACCACAGCACGATTACGCGCATTCTCAGGGACGAAGTAAAACGCGCCAAGCGCTACAAAATGAACATGAGCCTGCTCATGCTCAGTGTTGACGGTTTTAGCGAAATCAACGGCAGATTCGGCGCTCTGGCGAGCGATTCGGTCCTCAAGGGCGTCGCCAACTTCATGATGGGCATGATTCGCGATGTCGATATCCCTGCCAGGTACGATGCTGAGACATTCCTCGTCATATGCCCCAACACCGATCAGACTGGTATCGGAGTGCTGTCAGAGCGCATTCGCAGCCGTTTGCCGGCTAACCGCGTCTCCGATGTCGGGCAAAACTGGAATGTCACCGTCAGCGTCGGCATGGGCTCATACCCAATCGCCGGCACCAAGGACGAAGACTTGATTCAGACCGTCCAAGCAGCTTTGATGCAAGCTCAGAACATGGGCGGCAATCGCTGCATGATGGCAAACAAATAGCCCTCAAGGCGAGTTTTTCTGGCGAATCGTGCGGGCCCTGGACTCTACGTCTGATGCCTCTGCCTCTCTGCTGTTTTTGCGCAAGAACTTGGCGTACTGCTCCATTGCGTCGGCAACGCGCACGTCGTTGGCACCGTAGGTGTCTTGTTTGATGCGCCAGTTGCGCTTGAACAGAACTTCCGCCTTGTCCGGTTTGCCGTGAGCGTCGTAGAGAAACGCTAAATCAGGCAGCCAGTCAGCGAATCGCGTGCTGGTCGGACCGACCAACCCTTCCATATTGCGCATCGCCAACTCGTACAGGCGCTCCGCTTCGTGAGGGTTTCCCCTCTTTTCATTGACGTACGCCAAACCAACCAGACAGGTGACCAGTCCAGGCTCGATCGCTCCCGCCTGCTCGGCAGTGGTCAAAGCTCTCTTATACTGCTCCTCCGCCGTGTCCAGCTTCCCAGAGACGAGGTTGGAACGGGCTTCCTGCTCAATCTGCTGCCAGGCGGGCACGGGCTCATCTGCCCAAACCGCCGATCCTGTGACGCAAAGCGCGTGCATGAGGGCGGCGGTGGCTATAAAATGAATGAACGCGATTCTGCGCATAAATACTCCTGGTCGCATCTTAACCCCCGAAGGAGCAAGCATCAATGTTTGGCGCGGAAAAAGGTCGGGAATGCATGGTGCATGCGCATAGCGTGAGTAAATGACTGCTTCTGTCCGGCAATTCCGCACCAGATTTTGTGTCGGGGCGTCAGCCCTGGCATTGACCTTGCTTGTCGGCGCAAAGCCGAATTGCTCGGCCTCTACTCAGGATGGGCAGATAATATCTAAGGCCATCGATTTGATGCAGGCGCATCGTTCCAACGAAGCTCTGACCATGCTTCAGGAAGGCGTAACTGAATATCCACAGTCTTCCAACATGCATCTCGAGTTGGGTAATGCGCTCTCCCTCTGCAGTCAGTATCCCGAGTCGATCAAGGAGTATCAGATTGCCTTGAAGTTGCAGCCGGACCTCTCCGAGGCACTGCTCAACATCGCATACGTCTACTGCAATGCCGGACAATCCGCCAAAGCTATTCCGTGGTTTCAACGATTTCTCAAAGAGCATCATGATTCGCCCAAGGCGACACAAGTGGAAGCGCAGATGCTGACTGCCGCCGCCACGGATTGCATGGAGCACGAAAAAGTCTACGACGCCAAAAAAATGCTCGAGCATGCGTGCCAAATGAGCCCGCAAGATCTGCAAGCGCGATTCAAGCTGGCTCGCGCGCGTGACGAGCTGGGCGACACTCAAGGCGCCATCGCTGATTATCAAAAAGTCCTGGAGATACAACCGAATCACGCCGGCGCCATATTTAATATCGCCGGCTGCTATCAATCAATGGGGCGAACGCAAGAAGCGATTCAGTGGTTTCAACAGTATTTGCAGGTTATGCCGGACGCGCCGGAAGCGGTGACGGTGCGCAATATGATTGCCAAATTGCAAGAGAAATCAACGGAGCCGCAAAGCGATCCGCATGCGCCCGACTACGCGGATACGACTCTGCGCAATAACAAAATAACGCGCTGGCCACTCCAACGTTTTCCCCTTCGTGTGTGGATAGAAGCGGGTGCGGGAGTGCCTGGTTATCGTGACAGTTTTGGTCAAGCGTTGTACGATTCATTTACCGCATGGGCGCAAGCATCGCAAGGAAGATTGCTTTTCACGCAAGTGCAAAATCCGAATATCGCAGATATATTATGTAGCTGGACTGGAAACCCATTTGATGTGCGGCAAACCGGAAGCAACGTCGAGCAGGGCATCTGTCAGTTGCACACTGCTGAACGACTGAGCGATCCTGTGATACAAATTGAACGAGCGAACATTCGCATTCTTACTGTTGATCGTGAAAAGCAAAAACCGTTGAGCGACGATGACATGAAGAAGACCTGCCTGCACGAGCTAGGGCACGCGCTGGGACTTAATGGACACTCCAACAACAACCACGATATTATGTTCTTCTCGGTGTCGCCGACGGTGTGGCCGGTGTTGTCCAAACGAGATAAAGCGACAATTTTGCGAATTTACCAGGACTATCCACCGCTTCAAAGCAATTGACGAGGAAATGTGAGCAAGTTTAAAATCGCTAAGAAGAAAGACATCCCGCCAGGAAAGGGCAGAGCGTTTGACGTCGCCAACCTGTGCATCGCTGTCTTCAATGTCGGTGGGAAGTTCTATGCTCTCGACGATACTTGTCCTCACAAAGGAGCATCTTTGTCGCATGGTTTTCTAGGCGACAACGACATCGCATGCCCGCTGCACAACGCCACCTTCGCGCTCGACACCGGCAAAGGGCTGAGTGGACCGTGTGGCGAAGGAGTCTCGGCATACCCGGTAACCTTGGATGGAGACGATATCGAAATAGAGATTGGGTGATAAAACATGTCTGAAGAAACACAAACGCAAGATCCTGCCGGATTTCCTGAGAGGGCGCGACCGCATCACTTCGGTTTTGTATTCAAGGTCTTCTATGATTTTTGCAAATACGACCCCGTCAAGTTGCGCACGGCGGCGAAGAATGGTCAACTGACACAGATTCTGCGCCACCTATGGGCGAAAGTTGGAGAAAGTTTGCCACCGGAGGATCGCCTGCCTGGTGATGATCTGAAGGCGGAAACCGATGAGAATGGCGGGCGGTTGCGAGTGTTCGTTATTCTGCCGACGGTTGAGCGCTCGTTTGAATGTTTATACGCTGCCGTGGTATTCAAACCCGATGGCTTCTTCAATAAGAGCAAAGAGTTCACCGTCTATACTCTCGAAAAGTCAGCGCCTGAAAACGGAGAGCCTACGTGGGCGTATTGCAGCATTGGCGACGGCGGCAACCACGGCTATTTGGGCAGAGCGATGACCGGTAACCTGGCGGATTTCAAAGGGTGGTTGACGAAGCTGTTGAGCGGGGAGAAATAGCTTTTTCTATATCAAATGCAGCGAGATCGAGCAATCCGAAATACGGTGCTCAGTCTTGTCTTGGGCATCAGTAGTTGCCTTCAAGATAACCCTGTGCATTTGTGGTGATGCCGCCGAGTTCTGCTCCGTTGAGATTTGCGCCCGAAATCCACACATGCATTGGATGCGTGCCGCGAAATGATGCGTGAGTAAGAGTGGCACCTTTGAAATCTGTATTGTTCATTATGGCTCCGTCGAATTTTGCGTCAGAGCAATTCGCCCCTCTGAAATCGGTTACCATAAGCTTCGCGTTAACAAACTGGGCATTCGAACAGGCGGTGTTTTGCATATTTGCGTTGTGCATTCTTGCATTGCTGAAATCTGCTCCGGTGCAATTAGCGCGTTCGAGTTTGGCAAGCATGAGCTGTGCTTCGCTCAGGTCGGCGTTGACAAAGTTGCATGACGGGGCATTTACGCTCGATAAGAGGGCGTGATCAAGGTCGGCGTTGCTGAGGTTTACACCGAGCAGTGATGCATGTAGCAAACACGTATGAGAGAGAATAGCACCGTGCAAATTCACGTCAGTAAGCTGAGCATCCATCATTAACGCATTGCTCAAATCTGCGTTGGCTAAGTTCATGGAGTTTAGCGATAATCGGGAAAGTTGTGCTCGGCGCAAGTCTGCGTTGACCAGCGACAGTCCCCGCTTATTTGCATCCATCAATACCTCGGTCATGTTGGCGGCTGTCGGATCGGAAAAGATTATGGCTCCGGTGGTGCGATCGCGAACCTCCATCGGTCCCACCGGCACCGGGGGCATAGACGTGTACACCGGTCTGATATGAGGAGCCCGTCTCGGACCGAGGTCTGGCATGCGCACGCTGCTGTGCGAATTCGCAACGAGATACGTGATAAGAAAGACGCTGAGCCCAGCGATTGCCGATGCTAGCACCATTTGTAATATCGCTTGACTGGTACCGGCGAACTTGGGTGGCAGTCCGATGAGAAACGCGCTCAGATCGTGATCGAGCTCGGAGATGTTGCGATAGCGATTGTCAGGTTTTCTGTCGAGACATTTGAGAATGATCTTCTGCAGCGGCTCGGGAGCGTTCGTCGATTTAAGGCGCCTGGCGATGTGCGATCTGTCAGGACTGATCTGCTTGGCTATCGCTTCCACTGCGGTTGCTGAATCGAACGCTTTGATGTTTGTAAGCATCTCGAAGAATGTACAACCGAGAGAGTAAATGTCAGATCGCGCGTCGACTCGTTCGCCCAGGCACTGCTCAGGGCTCATGTAGGCAGGAGTACCGATCACCGCTCCGTAAGCCGTAATCGTGTCGCCCGAAGC
Source organism: Planktothrix sp. (assembly GCA_036703195.1). Lineage (GTDB taxonomy): Bacteria > Cyanobacteriota > Vampirovibrionia > Obscuribacterales > Obscuribacteraceae > DATNPN01. Next base: position 588,891 of record DATNPN010000037.1, read on the forward strand.
GCCCACGGCTTTGGCGATGCCGAAGTCGATCACTTTGGCGATGTTGTGATTGTCGACGATGATATTGGTCGGTTTTAAATCGCGGTGAATTATAAACTCGGAGTGTGCTGCCGCCAATGCCCGGCAGATTTCTCGTACGACCAACACTGCTCGACGTGGCTCGAAGACACCTTCCGACTCGAGGTGCTGGCGAAGGCTCTGACCCTCGACGAGTTCCATTGCGATGAATGGAACGGAATCGGATGTAACCCCGTAATCCAAAACCTTGACGATGTTGGGATGGCCAAGCTTGCTCAACGTTGCCAACTCTTGTTGAAATCGTCGCTGTGACTCCGCATCAGGTACCAGCTCTTTGTTGAACAATTTGACGGCAGCTAGAACGCCGTCCTCGTTGCGTTTGGCTTTGTATACGGTACCGGACGAACCTTTCGCCACTTCCGACAATATTGTGAAACGAGGCACCTCACGACCGCGAGTGGCGGGTGGTTCGGTTGTGGCTATTTGGTTGGCTGTCGATGTTGCGGACTCAGCTTCACTGGTCTTGAGTTCGACGCTTTGTTCTATGATTTCATCCATGACATGTCTTTCACGCAGTCGCCTAAATAGATCGTACCCATCACGTCGGGCTGATAACGTGCCCCGATCGGGGGGCCCGCATCGGGTGAATACATGATTTCGATCATCTCTCGGATGGTTCGACCGGGCGCGTACAACGCTGCGTACAACGCGCCCCTACGGGTGCCAGTGCGGGTCTCGCCGCCGCTTGAGTATATCCGAGAATGATTACACATACCGTTGGGGCCGCTTGAAGCGACCCGTTAGACGAGTCGAGTTTCACACGAGGCGAGGTCGCACCGCATGCCGTAGGGGTCGCTTGCAGCGACCTGATAGAACGGTTTTGTTGTTCTACAACGTACCGGCGACGACCGTGATGGCGCGACTGGGGTGGAGGTATTTGCGGATGGCCGAGTCGACTTGTTGTTTGGTGATAGCGAGGTATTCGCTGGAGACATTGTCGAGTTCGGCGACGCCGAGACCGAGGAATTCGAACTCAGTAAGCGCCCTGGCGATGCCGAGTGATGATGCCAGACCGACCGTGAAGGAGCCGACCGCACGACCTGTCTCTTTCAGCAGCTCGTCTTCGGTGATGCCGTTTTGAATGTAGTCGTCGAGTACTAGCGACACCAACTGCAATGATTTTTCGATGTTGGCCGGGTTGACCGACAGTGTCACCGCCCACGGTGCGCTGCCGAATGCGGTGTCGGAAAACGATGAGTGAATGCCGTAAGTGAGACCGGCGCGGTCGCGCACGACATTGCCCAGTCTCGACGTAATCGTGTCTTGACCGAGAGCGGCGTTGGCCAGTTTGGCCGCGTAGTAGTCTTTGCCTGCGCGTCGCAGGTCCGACGGATGGGCAATAACGATGTCGGCTGATTTTTTGTCAGCGAGGAATACGTCATGGCGCTGCCGGCTCTGCGGCAGCTTAACTTCAGCAACCTCAATCTTGCGTGGCTCTTTGCCTTGCCAATCGCCGAATTGATCGCGAATCAATTTGCGCGCCTCATCAATTTCGAAATCACCAACAAGCGTGATGATGGAAGAGTGCGGCGTGAACAAACGATTGTGAATTTGGCGCAGCTTCTCGACGTCGAGGGTGTTCAGCTCTTCGGTCAGCTCTTCGTATGTCTTTTCGTAGAAAAGATGTTTTTCCGGGTACAGGCTGCGGCGCAACTTCACCCATGCCATGGTGCGGGTGTTCGTCAGCGCTTCCGTATAGCGCGAGTGCCATTCAATTTTAGTTTTGGCAAGCTCGTCTTCTGCGAAAGTCGGATTGCGCAAGACGTCGTTGAGCAGACGAAGATATTCAGGAAGATCGGCGACGACGATATTGGAGCTAAAACTCATTCTGTAGTTGTCGATCTGAAGATCGAGCCCGCCTGGGATGCCCATGTTTTCCAGAGCTTCGGCGATTTGCAGTTTGGAATAGTTTTTCGAGCCCTTCGGCATAACGTCTGCCATGATTTCGGAGACGTTGCTGCCGAGATCGTGGCTGAAATATTTGCCTCCACGCAGATAACCGGTAAGGCCGACGGATTCGGTGCCCGGATTGCGCATCAAGAGCAGTGTCATGCCGTTCGGCAAAACTTCTTTGACCACTTGCGATTCGAATGACACCGTGCGCTTCTTCGGTTTTTCCAACTTGACGCGAGTCATCGGGGGACGCAAAGCAATCAACGACGAGAGGTCAGCGGACTCTGCCCGCTCCTCTGCAAATTCCTCCGCCTCTTCCGGCAGTTCCTCCCCATCTCCTTCATCGTCAAACGCACTCACCTCGGCTGCGCTCGGCTCTTTGGGAATGAATGTGCCCACTGTGCGGTTGTCGCGATCGAAGTAAATGGCCGCAACACGCATGATATCGTCGGCGGTGACAGCATCGAAATTGTCATCGTACTCCATGAGCCAGTGCCAATCCTGCTTGGATTCGGCCTCTCCCAGCATGAACGCTAGACTGCTGGGGTCTGCTTTCGATAAGATTGTTCCTTTGCGATTGGCAGTCTTCGCTCTGCTCAGCTCTTGTTCGGTCACAGGCTCGCGGGCGAATTTTTCCAGTTCGTCTTGAATGGCTTCTTCGACTTCTTTGAGATCGACTCCCTGATTGGTCGTTGCTCCAACCATAAACAGTGCGGGATCGCGCAGATCATCGTGACGGGCAAAGATCTCTGATGCCATGCTGGTATCGATAAGGCGTTTATACAAGCGGCTCGAACGCTCATAGGAGCTGCCCAAAATATGGCGCATAGCTGCAAGCGGGTAAGTGTCTTCGTGCTTTGCTTCAGGAATGTGATAACCGAGCCATACGCGCGGCAGGTCGCCGACGCGCTTAATCTGGAAGCGGCGCTCGCCTTCTTGCGGCGGCTCAACTGTGTAGACATCGGGAATCGGATTGGGCGATGAAGGAATTTTTCCGTAGTACTTATGTATCATCGACAGCGCTTCTGTGTTCTCGAAATCGCCCACCAAAATCACGGTTGCATTGTTGGGCCAGTAGAACGTGTTGTAGAACTCGCGCAGGCGATCCATCGGCACGCCCTCGACGTCTGAGCGCCAGCCGATTGTCGGATGGTGATACGGATGCTCGCGGAATGCGAGCGCGTACATTTCTTTTTCGAGCGCGTCTTCGGGGAAATTTTCGCCACGTTCTAGTTCGTTGCGCACCACGGACATTTCCGAATCGTGGTCTTCTTGCCGCAAGAGAAGATTGCGCATGCGGTCGGCTTCGAGCTTAATGCACAGCTCGAGATACTCAGCAGGAACAACCTCGAAATAACTGGTGCGGTCGAACCAGGTTGTGGCGTTCCAATAGGCGCCAATCTGTGTCAAAAGATCGTCGATGCCGTTGCCTTTTTCCGGATTGTGCTTTTTGGTGCCCTTGAAGAGCATATGCTCCAAAAAGTGCGTAGAGCCCGTGTGCCCGACCGCCTCGTTGCGGCTGCCCACCTTATAGAGGACCAGAAGCGTGATCACCGGAGCGCTGTGATTTTCAAGCAGTAGCACCTTGAGCCCGTTGTCGAGCACATACTCGACCACGTTTTTCACTTCGGAGACTTTACGAATGCCCAACTCAGCCAGTTTTTTGTCCGCCGTGCCAACTGTGTTAATCATTGTTTCTCCGCTCTGCCCTCGAAAAGGACACCCGACAAATTCGACAAGTGTCTAAGATACCGCAAAACAGTGGCGTTTCAATCAAATCGACGAACTCCTGCACAGATCCTTACAGGGGAAAACGGATGTCAATAACGCTATTGTTAACTCCGAGCCCTCAGGCGATCGCGTGTAGTAAAAGTATCTGCGCTTGGGACATCTAGTGAGGAAGCATGGCTGTTGTAGCAATCACCGGCGGAACTGGATTTATCGGAGCGCATCTGGCGCGCCAACTCGTCGCGCGCGGACATTTCGCTAGACTGCTGGCGCGTGGTATCACCCATCGCGACGACCCGATCACGAAAGAGCCCAACGTTCATTTCTCGCCCGCCGGCGTCAATGAGGAGAAACAGCTGACAGCAGCGTTCGGCGGGGCTGATGCGGTTTGCCATTTGGTCGGCATCAATCGCGAGAAAAACTCCGGCGATTTCGAGAAAGTGCACGTGCAGGGCACTCGCACTGTGGTGACGGCTGCGAATCATGCGCAGGTTAAGAAGATTGTTTTTGTCAGCTTCATTCACGCGCGCAAGAGCCGCACTTCAGGCTATCTGAACACGAAGTGGCAAGCGGAAGAGATAATTCGCAACTCCATGTTGGATTACACAGTGCTCAAACCTGGCATGGTGTATGGTCATGGCGACCAGATGGTGGCGAGCATAGTCGATGGTTTGCATATGTTTCCCGTTGTCGGATTTTGGCCGACACTCGGTCTATTAGAGCGCCCAATCAACCCGATATTCATCGATGATATGGTCGATATTTTGATTGCGTCGCTGGTCGAGGGGCAGCTGTCCAACAAGACCATGGCGGTGATTGGACCTGACAAAATCGGTTTAAGCACATGTGTGCGCCGCGTCGCCAAAGAGATGAAGAAGCCGGTATTGCCCATTCCGATGCCGCTTCTCGGTCAGTATATGATGGCGAAATGGATGGAAAATGTCATGACCGAACCGCTTCTCAGTGTCGCTCAGGTGCGGATGCTCTCCGAAGGCATGGATAAACCGCTTCCGGGATGTGAAGTTTTGCCGGCTGACCTGGCGCCTAAGACTCCGTTCAGCTCGAAATCAATTCGCGCATCAATCTAGCGGCGCCTCTTTCGGCGTTCGCATGTTGAAGGTATATCTCTTAGCAACTGCCTTCAATGGCAAGCAGTTAAGCTCGACAAGGGCTTTTCATCTGCTCTTCCGCGATACAATTCATGGCGGGGGTGCAATCTAATTCATGCTCAATAGAAGATTCTTCTCAGCTTCTCTGGCTGCCTCTGTTTTCCTTACTATCAACGTCAGAGCCGCACTGGCCGATGCGCAAGCGTGGCAACAGTACACGAAGGACGGTACTGAGGCTTTGCAGCTAGCACAGTACGGTCCGGCGGAGCGGTCTTTCAAACTCGCTCTGAAAGAAGCGGAAGCGTTCGGTCCGAGAGATGTGCGCCTGGCAAAGAGTCTGATCAATCTCGGATTGGTCTACAAGGCGCATGGACCGCTGCAAAAGGCTGGTCCTCTGCTCGAGCGAGCAGTGGCAATCGAGCAGAGCGCATTAGGTCCGACCAATTTCGAGGTCGTCTCAGGCGTCGCCAAGCTGTGTGAGTACTACATTCAAACCGGCGATATCACCAAAGCCGATCGGCTCTGCGCGCGGGTCGTGACCTACGCGCAAAAAGTGACGGCTGAGCGCAAATCTGTAGGTAATGCTTTCAAATCGCTCAGCGATTTTTACGCTTCGCACCGTGATTTAGAAGAAGCCGAAATTATGGTGAAACAAGCGGAGGAGCTGACCCACAAGCAGGCAGCCAATGGAGATTTAGATCTGGCAGTCGTGCTCGACTCTCTCGGCACGACATACAACAACCGCCCGCAAGCGGAGCCGCTGTTCTGCATGGCTCTTGCGATCAGAGCGTCGTCGCTGCCGCCTACGCATATGGCGCTCGCGTCGAGCTGTGAAAGTTTGGCTAAGTTGTACGTCGCGGAAGGAAAGGCTGATGAAGCGGAGCCGTTGTATCGGCAAGCGTTTGAGATCAGCGTCAGAGCTGTTGGTGCGCACAAACCGGAAACTCTCGATCGCGCCGATGGTTATGCGCAATGTCTGGTGAGAGAAGGAAAGCTTTCAGAGGCAGAACATGTGCTGCGCACGACTATGGATTCTTGCGAGGAAGCGTACGGGAAAAGCAGTGGTCACACGTCAAGGTTTCAGTTAGCATTGGCGACTTTGTATTCGAGAGAAGGTCGTTATTCGGAAGCGTCGCCGTTGTATGCGCAGGCGTTGAAGACCTCGGAAGCGATGAACGGACCGCAGAATGCGGCGTTGTGCCCGATCTTGGAAGCGTACGCCGACGCGCTGGATAAAACTAACAAGCACGGCGAAGCGAACAAAATGCACAACCGCTCAAGAGCGATTCGCATGTAACACCACCGACGGTGGTAAGGAAAGCTTTACGTCGGGTATGTTGGTGGTCCCGGCGGTGGCAGGTTGAGGGGCTGGTCAAGTTGCAGTTCCATCTTCGTGCCGGATGGAATGATGACATCACGGCCTTTGCGCAACAGCATGTCGAGTCCACCAAGGCCACCGCCGATAGCGGCGCCTGACCACGCTCCCGTGCCGGCTCCGTAGCCACCGCCGCCGATGGCACCGATGCCTGTACCTAGTGCAGCACCGAGACCGGCTCCGCCCAGACCGCGAAGAGCAAATTGTCCCAATTTTGCTTTCCAGGTTTCACCGTGCAATTCATCATTCTTGCCGTAATTGTATCGACCGATTTTGCCGACCAGATGACCGCTGATCTCAATGATTTGACCATTTGGTAATCGCATCTGGTTGAACTCTATGTTCAAAGAACCAGAGCGGCTCAATCTCCTGCCCGCCTCCGATTCGGATATCTCGCCCGACACGACGGTTCCCGCGGGAATATATGACACTCCGTTGAGCGGGACATTCTCATTAACTTTCGCCTGAATGTAGTCGCCTTCTTTCGCCACCTGCGTCGATATCGCCGTTTGCAAATCGATGGGAATCGTCAGACCTGACGGTGCATAGCCGGAGGGACGATGAGAGTAGTCATAAGTTGTTGCCCTGTAAGGTGGCTCCTGCTGCGGCGGTGCGTACATTGGGCTGCCATACGGATAACGAGGACTGGCACCGTACTCGGGCTCCGGCTGATACGGATATTGAAACGGATGGTACGCGTATGGTTGTTCATGCGGTGCCGGTTGATAGCTTGTCGCAGGCGGTTCGTAGCCAGTAGATGGTGGCGCATATGGTCGTTGCGCGGGCGATTGTTGTTCAATCGGAGGCGCCGCCGGCGGCATCGCTGGGACAACGGCTTTGATCGGCTTCTCCGGTTCGAGCACAGGCGCAGATTCCGACGAAGCAGCCGGTGTTGCCGTCGTGCTGTTTTGCGCCATCACAGATGGTGCGCTCAAGAGTACGGTTGCCGATACAAATGCTCTTGCAAGAGACAATTTATTCAAAATCAATACGACCAACCCCCTTCTGTTCCGTGCCAAATCCAAGTGCGAGCATCACTACATACTCTCCCGGTACAGCCTATAAGTCTGCGGGTTCACCTTTGATAGCTCCAAGACCGAAACTCGCTTGACCGTTCTCGTCAACTCTTCGTTATTTCTCTTCAAATTGATCTCAACGTGGGTTCCAGGTTTATCGACCAGCATGTTGAAAATCTCCTCTTTCGTCATTCCCTTTGTTGGAACTCCATCGACCGCCGTAATTAGATCGCCCTTCGCGATTCCGGCTTGTTCTGCGGGACCGTGCGCGAAGACCTGCCCTACTTGCGGGAGGTTTCCCGACGCCATAACAAACTTCAGACCCACAACTCCAATCTTTGATAGTTCTTTGTCGGACAGCTCAGGTGAAACTTTAGGTGGTTTGTCTCTCTTTATGATTACCGCAGAATATTTTGCTTCTTGGGATTTGGGAAAGCGTTTGACAATTTGCTCACATACTTCGACTGCCTGATTTACTTGTCTGAGTTTATAGAGTGTCAGAGCATAATAGTAAGCCGTGCTTGGACTTTGCAAGGTTGTTTTCTTATCTGACTCGAATGTTTGCCGGGCTTCTTCAAATCGCCTGCTGTTGTACTCTTGGACTGCTGCTTTTAGGTCGGCTGCACAAACTTGCGAGGTGTAAAAAGCCGCGATCAAACTGGTGAACAGTATTTGTTTCAGTGACATTTTACAACCGGTTGCTTTTGGTAAGACATTTTAACAGCAGACAATCATGACGTCGTTTGACGATGAGCTGAACAGTTGAACTGTACTTGATCTGCGGAAATTACGAGGGGCTGCGTAGTTACACCAGTTACCGGCACAGGCGCCCTGAGTAAGATGTGGGGCAGGGCAATTTTGAACGGTCACTCCGGACGAAGTGAATATGGCGGACGCTAATAAGCGAACTGAAGTCAGTTCTGCGGGTTTATATCTGCAAGCGGTGGAAGATGTGCCGCGTGCGAGCGTCAACTTCGCGCAGGAAGCGTGGGCGCACAAGACTGACACAATGGCGCACATCATCAAAGAGGGTTTAAGTTCGTACCTCTTCGGCGGGCTCATCGGTTATGTCGTACCAGCCAAAGGACCGGCGGCTGCCATTACGGGAATCGCCTTGAGCGCGCCAATGCTTATTAACGGCGTCAAGCGATTGGCGGAAGCATCGCACGATTTGCATCAGCACAAAGCCAGCAGCGATGTTATTGCGCAGGGACTGGCTCGAGACAGCGTTGACAGCGGATTTGATCTGGCGATCGACCTGGCCGGCGGCTACTGGGGAGCAAAAAATGGCACAGCCCTTGCGAAGTCCGAAAAGTATGGCGCTCCTGCCAGAGCACTGCACCAGAAAATCGCGATTGGTGAAAACGAAACTTTGCTATTGATGCGCAATGGCTTCGATAAGCTCAGTGCGACTTGGAGTCGAAGTCCGGTGACGGAAAGTTCGAGTGCTGTTGCTCAGCCTGATTTTGTCTCTGCGAAATCGTCGGGGATTGCAGACGGCCGGCTCGAAGATAAACTCGGTGTCGCGTCAGGTGCCCAGTCAGCTACCGCAACAAAGAAGCCGGTCAATCTGGGTTATGTTCCGAAATCATACTTCGGGCGACTGAACGCGAGAATGAATCAGTATTCGCTGATGACGCGAGAAGCGCCTGCCGTAGTGAGTTCGCAGCCGGAATTGATTTCGGTATTCGGGTCGACTCATGGGCATTCGCGCTACTCCGACGGTATGGGATTGCCGATCGATCTGTACAAACAAGCGATTGCCGAGGGTCAGCAAGTAACGGCGATTACGGATCACAATCACCTGGCTGCTCGTGGTGGCGTCAAGCCCGACGATCCGCGTGCTGCAGATCAAACAAAAGCCCCGGTTGTGGCGGCAGATCCGATCGAATACGCGCAAACGCAGCAAGATGCGGCCGCAACCACAATTCCTGGCAAGCATGTCTCTCTCTATGGTATCGAGGTGGGAACAATCGGAAGTGAGCCCCACGGCCATGGCGGAGAGGGCGGCGGCGGGCATGCGCATGGCGGTGAAGGGGAAGAAGGTTCGTCAGAGCCACCAGAAGGCGACGCCAAGAGTGCGAAGCAAGCACCTGCCGATGGCGATGCCACCACGACTAGTGCCAGCAAAATAATCGGACCTGAGCCTCCGGATTCGCTGTTCGAACAACCAGCTGCGGGCGCGCCAAAACTGTTCGTACCTCGAGATTTTAAGGCGGCGCAGCTGGAATCGCTCAGTCCTGAGCACCTCGGCGGACCTAGCGGCGTCAACCACATCAACTTGCTGGAAGTGCCGACATTCTTCGAGGCTGTTCGCCAACCGAAAAAGGGATTTTCTGCGCTCTTCTCGCGGCTAACTTTTGGTGCTATGACCGAACTAAAAGCTCCGGATGTTATTAAGATCAACGATGGCGACTACAAGTCTTTGGTCGCTCATCTGCAAAACATGAAAGATTCAACGGGCAACACTCCTGTTATTACGCTGAATCATCCGAGATTCATGGCTGACAAAAGTCCATCGCTTCCTGATGCGCTGCGCAATCGCGACTATGGAAGAAAGTCATTCGCTAACGACGATGAATGGCGTCAACAGTTCGTGCTCCCCTTCGTTCGCGTTATTGAGTTAATTAAGGGCGGTGCCCTGACACCACATCCTGTGGACGAAGTACCGGCGGGCAACATTGATGTAGCGAGCTACGTCGGTTATCTCGGGCTGGGTGTTGAAGCTGGACCGGGGTTTGGACGTGACTTCCACTATGGTAACCCAGTCGGCAATCCTGGCGCCACACAGTTTCTCGTCACATCGTTGGACAAACCGGAAGTTCTCGATTCGATGAGGCAACGGCGCACGGCTGCCACTACCAACGGTGTAAAACTAAACGGCTATTTGATGGCAAACGACAAATTCTATATGGGCAGCATCCTCGATCAATCGGCAGTCCCACAACTCAATTTGAAGATGAAGATCGGCGGAGAGATCGATGCGAACGCTCAATACACCGTGAAACTGTTTGGAGACGATCAAGTTCTCGATGGTAAAGACGCAGCAGTCATTCAGACCAAGCAGGTGAGCGGACAGGAGCTCCTTAGTTCGAATGGCGAAGTAGCATTTGATCCTATCACTCATAAAGCAGGCAACAACTCCTTGTACTTTGTCGAAGCTGCACGCGTCGAACAGGGAGCAGCTGCGATCTCTCCGATCAGAATGTGGACGTCACCGATCTGGGTACGACCGTTAGCCGGCGACTCGCACGGAATGCTGACGCGCTTCGCCGCCGGAACAGCGGCACAGTGGCCGGTGTTGCAAAACGTGGCGCCTTTGCCAGGCGCGCATTAATTGCATTAACCACTGCAGAATGCTACGCTCGGTCCAAGCGTTCCAATCTGATTTTCGTTGCCGCCAATGATCAGTCTTCCCTCACGTCTCATCTCTGCGCCCGATCTCGTCGGTTTGGCAATCAGGCAGGTGCGCCACAATTGGCGGCCTATGATGATATTGTTCGGATATCAATCGTTCTTGTATGAATGGATCTACTCTTTTGGTCCCTGGTTCATCTCCAATCACGCTGTTCCTTCAGGAGCTCGCCTGGTGGCATTCGTGGTGATACCGCTTTTGTTGTTCGCAGTGCGGTGGGATCTCGCCATTCGCTCATTTGCACTTTGCCTTTCCGTGTTTTCTGAAACAGCCCTTTTTGAAGATGCGCTGCAGAAGGGCTATAAGCAGCGTTTCAAGATTCTCGCCGGCATCGCTCCATCGATATTTCTGGACCTGCTGTTTCTTGCATGCATAACTATAGAGACATGGGTAGCGGCCGATCCTTCGATGCGAGCAAATCCGCTAATAGCCTTCGGAGTGATCGGGCTGATTGTCGTGACGCTCGTCGGTACGCTTCCGTTTTGTGCTGTTACTCAGTTGAACGAAACTTACGTTGCTGGTCTCGCCGCTAATGGGCTCTCGCTGACGGGAGAACTCGATCGATACTGCAAAATTATTTTTCACAGCTTCGGTTGGATGTTTGCTGTGCTTATGCTCCAATCCCTGGTAATCAACCTCCTGGTGGTTCCTCCCGAAATGCTTTCGTTTCTCAGAGAGGTGAGTAAACTTTTTGAGGGCGGTATGCGAGAGGTGGTGACAGGGGCAATTATTACTGCCGAATGTTGCATCATGACACCATTAATGGCTTTACTGTTTGCTATTAGCTCGTGTTTGTCAGCGCTCACGTACGACCAATTGACGATGCGATTTGAGGCTACGGACATTCTGAAGAAACTGACACGAAATCATATTTAAGCGCTCCGTCGGCTTCGTCCCTCGCCTCCTCCGCGCTGATACGCTTCACTTCGCACGCCTCGCTGGAGCTGGGCAGCTTGCTGCATAAGCCCCCCTCGGGCGGCGCGCTCCGTTTCGCTCACTGGGAAGTGCACAGAGTCGGCATCTCCATGATGTTGAGCGCTTCTGTTCTGGGGAGGCCTCTTTGGCTACTCGATTACGACGTGCTCGGTGGAGGTGCGGCCGAAGGTCTCGGGCTCGTACATTTCTTCGGCTTTGCACGGCGGCACGACGTATGAACCGGCGGTGGTGGCGTGGATGATGTAGCTGTAGGTGTAGGTGCCGTTCTGGATGTCGGACGCAAATGCCTCGGCCTGATTGTCGCGCAGATTCTGATGATCGAACCACTGCCATGTCCACCATGGTGTCATGGGATACGCCTCATCTGCTCCATATCCTTCCACTGGAGACGGCGGTGCATCAGGCTCACCACCAGGGCTCGGCGGTGCCGGCGCATTGGCATCTGCATCCGGTTTGTTGAACAGCACGCGCGCGCCGGAGAGTGCTGGGTTCATGGGCTCAGCACCGGCAGGGAGCGGATCGACGAGCGCGACATGGTAGCGTTCGCTCGAGCAAGTGAATTTGACTTTTACCTTGATGTCGGCACCAAGTTTGAAATGCCAGGTTCCACTAGGGTCTTTGAGCACGTCGGTTGATTTGTCCATCGCTTCGTAAGTGCGTGTGACGTGAAATCCTTGATCTCGCTCGGCCACCATCAAGTCGGCGCGGGCATAGTCCAAGCCGACTCGGTAATAGAGGCGTCCGTCTCCATTTTTGCTTATAAGAAGATCCTGCGGTCCTAGCTTTTGCACCGTGCTGATGGGCACATCGATCTCTCGTCTGTCGGTAGATCTGCCGACAAACTTACTGGAGCCCGCGAATGTGTTGCCGAGCCACACTTGCGTTTCGAAGTTAGGCGTTGCCTTTTCGTAGGTGGCGAAATACCGCTGCAACGCTAGAAGCGACAAGCAGTTCTCCTGGGTTCCTTTCCAGATGCCATTATTTCTCGCCGACAACAATCCTTTCGCCAACTTTGGTATCAGGCTATTTTGTGGTTCCGCCATTTGCAGCGTTTCGAAGACCACGGCATTAGCGCGTGTGGGAGAGAAGTACAAGCGCCAGTCGAACTCTCCATAACCGTCTGTCTCAACTGCCGCTGTCGACGCCGTCTCGTGTACTTTGTTCTGAATCAGTTGCAAAACTTGCTGATACCTGGCGCTTTTCTTGTCGAGCTCAGGCAACAGCCAAGCGAGAGATTCAATCGATGCGTCATCCAAGTTGTACAGTTGGTTGCCCTTCTTCGGCCATCGGAGGTAGATACCGAGCGCATCGGCAACAATTTTCGCACCTTCGTTCTTCATGCTGCTCGTAAAGTTCGTCAGATATGCGGCATAGGCTTGTATAGCTAATTGCTCAGTAGGTTGATAGTTTTCACCAAGATGGTGGTCGATGTGTCGGATGTAGTCATCGCACCGGCCCAGCAGCTCTTCGCTCACCCCGAAGTCTTTATCGCGGGCTAGATACAAAGCTCTTATTACTTGCAACGAAACATAGGGATCATCGTAAGTTTCCGTCGCGCTCCAGAGACCGAAACCCCCTTGGCGGCGCTCGCGGCTCCGCAGCATTTGAATGTCTTTTTTGACTTGATCGTTGACGAGGAATTTGTCCGCTTCGCTCATTATGCCGAACTGAGACAAAACGTCTCGCAGCGCGAGAGTAGCAAGGACCCGGGCGGAGATCTGCTCCGAGCATTCATACGGGTAGTGCCGCAGGTAAAATAACGCATCTGAGAGCGATTGCATGGCGGTACTGCTGGTGGTGACCGAGAGCCCGCCGATCTCTTCGAGAGCGTTGGCGGGCGGCACTACTTTTTGCAAAACGGCACCGGACTTGTCGATTTCGCCGTAGGTTGCGAAAGCTTCAAACGTAGCAGGCTTCTGTACGGGAACCTTCTGCTCCGACGCGTCGGATAAATCTCCTGAAGCAGCTGCAAATTGAAATTGCGCCGTGCCGATTTTGTTGGTGCGCGTGGTAAACGCGACCGCTACGGTGCTGTTTGCCGGGACCTTGATCGATTGTCCGGTGACATCGGCCAATGGATTCTCCGAACCAAGCACGGCATTGTGTGAGCGGGCGATGACGTCGACATTCATATCCGCATCGGTTTGATTTTGCACCGACACCGGCAACAGGCAAGAATCTCCGAGGTTGAGGAAACGAGGGGGAGACGGGCGAACCATCAACGGCAGGCGTGCAGTCACGGTCGACTCTGCGTGTCCGAAGAGTGTATCTTTGTCCACGGCTGCCGCCATGATTCGATATCTCGTCAGATTATCCGGCAAGTGCAGTTTGACTTGAACGTTGCCGTTTTCATCGGTCACCAGGGATGGTGCAAACAAGGCACAGTTGGTGAACAGTTTGCGCACGTTGAATTTCGGTTTGGTTGCTCCCGAGTCCGCGCCTTTGTCGGCCGAGGATTTACCTGCAAATCGCATCTCTTTTTCCACCGAGGCTCCGCCTGAAGGGGCTGCTGCAGAGGGTGCCGGCAGCGCTGCCATCTCAGGTTGGGGTACAATGGGTCGCTGCATCGAGAGCTTTTTCACTGCTTTCGGCTCCGGTGGTTTAACCGTCGCACGCAGGTATTCGTTGCCGCCCTCAGTAGTGACCGGCGTATAAAAGCTGTTCGTGATCGGATCCGGCCAACTATAACCATCGAGTGCCAGCACGGACTCATCAACAACTGCAAGAGCGATCTGTCCCTGCTTGACCGGTAGTCCAGCGCTGTCCGTTAATTTGCAAACGATTTCTGAGTCGGCTCCTGGAGCGAGCTTCTTCTCCTTTGGCTGGATCGCGAGTTTGAGCGTGCGAGTGCTGTCATCGATAGTTATGCTGACGGTACCATCGGCAAAGCGAGAGTCCTTGCCCTGCAGTGAAACTTGAATGTCGGCGTTCGGATAATAGTCAGATGTAATCGGAACATCGACTTTCCCGGACTTGTCTGTCATGGAGATGGGAAAGACTGCTGGAATGCCGTGTCGTCTCAGCGTCAAAATTCCTGAAGCTGGACCGAATGGCGACGCTACAAAAATGTGCGCGGTCTCTCCCACCGTATACGATTGCTTGTCCGGCACGATAACTGCCTTCTGTAATTCCATCGTGCTGGATGGCGTGATGGAAACACGCTCGACCCAGGTCGACACCGTCGTTTGATTGTGGTTTCCTTTCTCATCAACCACATCCGCCAGAATCTGATAATCGCCAGCCGGCATTGGCTTGAATTCAGCTTCTGTCGGTTTGCTCGTGCTCACTACGCTCGACGATTGCAGGGGCTTGCCATCTGACGCTTCACACAGAGTGAGGTTGACGGTGCGACCGCTTTGTGGCTTGCCCTCCGTATCAACCACCACGACCTTCATTGCCAGCGGTTTGTCTTTGTCGTAGACGTAGTTATCGGTGAGCACGCCCACATAGCTGTTACTCGGATGAACGAGAAGGGTGTCGTTTTGACTGAGTGCCTGCTGGTTAGGATCGGTGACTGTGCATTCGTACTTGCATGACACCGGATACGGTACTTTGTCGAAGTGCAGGTCGAGACTCTCGCGCCCGCTGCTGTCAGTCGATCCGGACAACGATCGGTTAGCCAGTGCATCTTCTTCATTGTTGAAGTCCATAAACCACGGCCGCGAGCTGCCGAACTTGTAGTCTGACCAACCGGGGGGCGAAAATTGTGATTTTATAACGGAGAAATTCCAATAAGTGGGCACATCTTTCAAGGCACCACCTGCGTAAAACGAGGCTTGGGTGGTCACTTTGACCGGCTGATCGCACATGACCAATTGGCCTGGGTCTGCTTTCAAGCTGCATTCGAAATCGGGTTTGCGAAACTCCTGAATGGAAAAACCTTGTGCATTCTCGACTTCGTGCGCCTCTGAGTCCGAGAGAGCCGGATCTTTTGAGTGCAATGAGAAGTGCAATGCCGCGTTGCCCAAAGAGACATGCTCAGGCAGTTTGAATTGACCGGAAAAGCCGCCAAACTGATCGGCTGCCACGCTGCCTTTGGCCAGTTGTTCAGAATTGATTGCGGCGATGTAAGAGATGGTGTCAGGTTGGGCGCTGTACAGTTCGGTTTGCAACCGTTTGCCGAATTTCTGCGCGCGCACCCATCCTTTGAAGTGGACGTCGTCACCCGGCCGGTATAGCGCCGTGTCGAGCACGGTATACCACTCTACCGCCGGCAACTCGGAGGTGGCCAGCCAGTCAGTATAGCCGCAAGGGAGTATCGAGCTGTCTGAACCCTTGGTCGCAACCAATAGTTTGGCAGCAGGTTGAGCAGTTGGCATGTGCAGGCGCGCCACTCCCCTTGCGTCAGTCGTCGTCGTCGGGGAGCCATTAGGCAATAACTGCACTGAAACGCCTGGGATGGGCGAGCCACCAGAGAGCGTCGACGCCGCTACCAGCAAATCCGTCGTGTCAAAGGCATCTATGCCGAGGTCCGTTACTTGCAGCCAGCCGTTGTACTTTTCGAAGTCTTTCAGTCCCGGAGCTTCGCAATGCATTGTGAATTGCCCGGTACCGTTTTGCAAATATGGTGAGAGGTCAAGGTCGTAGTTGACGAATTTGTCGCGAGCGTTGACGATCTGAGTTTTTACTACCATGCCGACATGCGGTTTATCTTTGTCTTTCCAGCGCAGGTAGTCCGCCGGCTTTACTCGGTTAACCGTTAACACCAGGCGCGGCACGCCTGCTACTCTGAAGTGCGCCACGGGCGGTTGTCCGCGCTGAATCGTGACGAAAGCATCGGGGCCGCTAACCCACGGGTCGAGCGCACCAGTCGTCAACCTGACGATTGTCGTTTTACCGAGAGTCTGCCCTTTCGTGTCCGCGAGCGCACCGCCGATGGTGGCGGTGTAGTGGGTGTGCCCGGAAAAGCCTCCTGCCAATTGCAGCTCCTTGTCGTACACCCCAGTCGCCAGACCCGGAACTGCAGGCATAATCTGCACCATCGACGGCTTGAACCGTTTTTCATCCAGCGCATTCGTAAAGGGAATTGCCAACGAGGCGCCCTCGGCTTCCGTCGATAGTGTTTGCCATTTGGACGTGACGAATGACGGATCGATTGCCAGCTTGCCGTACGTCGAAAATTTGTAGGAGTCCGAGGCTTTGCTGGTGAGCGGACCTTCCAGCGAAGGACAACCGGCATCGATATGCAGCTCGAATCTTGTGCCGAGTGGAAGCTTCTCCTCGGGTGCGAATGCAAACCAACATTTACTGTCTTCAGTGGGAATGTTGTTTGCCGGAGCAGCGCTGTGCGGCAAGAGCTGCAGGGCAAACTGGCGTTTTCCTGCACGCAGGTGCATAAGTTTTAAAATCTTTTCCGCATCTATTGGCTGGCTGAAGCCGAGAATCATGACCGGTGATCGTCCTTGCGAGTCGTCCTCATTGGGAAAGAAAGACGTCACCTTCACTGTCTCGGTCGTAAAAGTCCAATCTTTCGACGTCTTCAATTCACCGCCCGTCGCAGATTTGGTTCCCGCAGAAACATCGATATGGTATTGCGTCGATTGGGCAAACTTTCCTCGCTTCGGCTGAAACACTAGAGTCTGTGCGCCCATCCACTTCCAGCTTCCTTCGATGCTCGGCGAAATCTTGGCGGGAATGTTTGCTGCACTGTCGACTTTGTCTACATCTGTAATCGCCACCATCGGTTGTGAAAATTGAATGGCCAGTTCAGTTGCAGAAGCCACCGCGCCAGACGGACTAAAGCGGGTGATTGTCAGCGCCTGTGTTGTCCGCGTGGAGGGCTTCTCCGGCGCACTTGTCGGTGTCGGTGGAAAGGGCTGTTTGATTGTAGTGGCTGGGGCTTCCGGTTTGACAACGTTTTGCTCAGGAAAAATCGGCTTTTTGCTCTCCGGCGAGGCGGTCAGATCTGGCAGTCTGCGCAGGAGTTCAGTCAGACGCTGAGACGAGAGCGGTTGTCCGGCCGATATCTTGATGGGTGCGCTTTTCTCTGCGGTTGTAGTCGATACAGTTACTGAAAAGTTGTATTTAGAGGACGCTTCTCTTGACGCGCCTGGCGGCGGAGGGCGTCGCGGAAAACCGAACGGAGGCGGTAGCATTTTGCCGGCGGCTATCGGCATCGGTAGCGGCGGCGGCGCCGGCAAACGCATGATTGCATTGGCGTCATCATTTGCGTACGCTGCCGAGATGCAGCCAATTTGCCAGCTCTGCGCCAGCAAAAGAAGTGACAGTCCGACAGCGTTTCGGGCGTGCAAACGCGCGCGACGTTTTCCTCGCATAATCCCTCGCTACCATGCCTTTGCTTGGGCATTCTAGCAGGATCGACTTTTGCCGGATCGGGGGTAAACCCCTGAAATAGATCCGAGTCCAGAGATTAAATACGTCGATGACTCTCGAACCAATCAGAAGCTTGTTGTTGCGCATCGTTCAATGCCTGCGGAGTCAACATTCTGGCCAGTTGATCTCGTTCGGTGCGCACTCGCTGTGCGAACTCTCCTTTGCCACGACCAGCCAAACTTAGCCACTTATATGCGGCCGCCGCATCTTGCCGTACACCTTCCCCGAGCCGATACATATAACCGATCTTGTATTGCGCTTCGGCGATGCCTTTCTCGGCAGCTCTCAAGTACAGCTGCATCGCCTGTCCATAATCTCGCGGCACACCCAAGCCGTTGCGGTACATATCGGCGACGTTGACTATTCCTTCGTCATAACCTTGCTCTGCTGACAAGAGATAGAGTTCGAATGCCTTGCCGTGATCCAGCGGCAAACCTCCCTGCCCATGCGAATAGAGGTGAGCTATCGAGCAGAGTGCGGTTGGATCGTTCGAGTTGATCGCTTCCTGATAGAGCTTGTATGCGGAAGATTTAGACTGCTGCGAAATGGGTGAATTCTGAGTGAGCATGAGCGCGAGCCAGACTTTTGCTTGCGCTGAGCCGCCTTGCGATGCAACCTCGAAAAAGCGCTGCGCCATGTCTGAATCGTGTGCCACGCCGAAATCACCGTGGTAATGGATAATACCCAACTGCAATTGAGCGCGCGCGTCGCCATGCGTGGCCGATTCGTTCAGCCACTGCAACGATTTGGTTTGGTCAATGACAGAGCCGTCAGAACCCTGATAGAGCATGCCCAACTCGTACTCGGCATCGGCAATTCCCAGGTCTGCAGCTTTGGTCAAGAGTGCGATGGCGTGGGCCGCGTCGTGTCGGACACCCTGACCGCGCACGTACATTTTGCCAAGTTTGATCAAAGCACCGACGTGCCCGAGTGCCGTGGCTTGCTCGAAATACTTTGCCGCTTCCTTGTAGTTGCGCTCGGGCAGACGTTCAGAGTATGCCACCCCCAACTCATACATCGCCTCCGCCACGCCACCGTTGGCGGCAGCTAGTAAGTGATTGATGGCCAGATCGAAGCGTTGTGGCACCCCCAACCCATCCATATATAAGTGTCCCAGTTTCATGTGACCAACCAGACTGCCCTTTTCGGCTGCATCGTGGTAGTACTCGAAGGCGCGGTCATAGTCCAGCGCCACTCCGGTGCCTTGCAAGTAAAGATCGCCCAGCTTCTCCATCGCAGGTAAGTAGTCTTGAGCCGCCGCTTGCTCCAGCAAACTGTGCGCCTTCTGCGAATCATGCTCGACGCCGGTGCCGGACAGATAGAGCTCAGCCAGCCTGACCTGTGCCTCAGCAATTCCGCGCTCAGCCGCCTCGGTCAGCCAACTTGCCTCGAATGGATCTTCCTGGACCATTGCCGCCCTTCCTGTTTTGCGCACGCCTGTTAATATAGCAACATCAGAGAAGTCCTATTGGAGCGTCTTCCTTAATTGGGCTCGTGACAAATTCTCAGAATCAATTGATAGTAAAAGCAGTCGGCGAGCTTGGCCGGCGGGTCACTGTCGCCGATGTGGTGGCCAAGACTGGGCAGTCGGTCGGTGATGTGTCTCAGGCACTGAACAAGCTGGCGTCTGAAACGAACGCCAACCTGGAAGTGACGAAGACGGGCGAGATTTACTACTGTTATCAGCCTAACTATTTTTATCTGCTCTTGGCGCGCAATTTTGCTGTGTTTTTGCGGCATGGGTGGAACCGCATCATGGCGCTTCTTTTCTTCGCTTTCAAGATGTCGTTCGGCATTCTCTTGCTTGTGTCTATCATGTGCGTGATGACTACGATTCTGATAATCCAGACAATCGCGCTTTCATTTAGCGGCAATTCGACGCTGATCGCCAACATGTGGATGGATTTTTGGACAATCTGCGTGCGATTTACGCAAAGACAGATGGCGCCTTCTGAGATTGATCCGAACGCAGCCGACGGCGCCAAGACAAACTTTTTGCTCGACTGCTATTCGTTTTTGTTTGGCGACGGAAATCCGAACGGAAACGTCGAGGAGACGCGATGGCAATTGATCGCCCAGACGATTCGCTTGAATGAAGGTGTCGTCCTGGCTGAACATCTGGCACCGTATCTGGCGCGCGACCCGGATGAAGAGCGAGATATATTCTCAGTACTGGCCAAGTTCGGTGGCATTCCCGAGGTGTCGGAAAGCGGCAATATCGTCTACGTTTTTCCGACGATGCGAAGTCGCAGCGCAGTCAGTTCGTACG
Source organism: Planktothrix sp. (assembly GCA_036703195.1). Lineage (GTDB taxonomy): Bacteria > Cyanobacteriota > Vampirovibrionia > Obscuribacterales > Obscuribacteraceae > DATNPN01. Next base: position 609,043 of record DATNPN010000037.1, read on the forward strand.
GACTGGTGCCGGCGCTGTTGGAGCAAAAGCTGTGGAAATTCAGCTATCTGAACAGAGATCGCATGAGAAAAATGCTTGCTCTGATCGTGGCTAATTTGCTGGGAAGCGGGTTGTTGGTATTGATATTTGCCATTACGCACCGGCAGTTGCATCACCTGTTTTTGTTCTTTTGGATTTATTCGTCGATGTATCTGGTTATCCCCAGCGTCAGGTTTGTCATCCTCAAACTCCTTAACCGCAACATCAAAGCAAGCAACAAGCGCGCTCAGGCGTACGAGCAGCGCCTGGGCAATCCATCGCAAGAGCTGTTGGTAAAACTGGACGAAGCCGAGCACATGCGCAGTGAGGCACCGCCGGCAGTGGCGGAAGAAGTCATCTACACGACGGCGAGAGATCTGCTCGATCAGTCAATCGAGCAGGCGCAGGGCGGCTGAAACGTCAGCCATGCCGTTTATCGGGCGCCTGCAAGGCGCCCCTACGGTGCGATATGCAACCGCTCATGTGTGCACAATTCGGCGTGTCTGCCAAAGAACGTAGGGGTCGCTTGCAGCGACCCGTGTAAACGACGAAGTATTTGCAACTGCGCAGCGTTAGGAGCTGGTCGTCTCCAACCGCAACAAGATCTTGTACATCCTGCGTACGCCGTTGGTGAGCGCTTTCAGAGGAATGCGCTCGTCCACACCGTGGACGGTGCCGAGGTGCACGAGGTCGACTTCGACCGGTTGGAATCCATAACTGGTGATACCAAGATCGCGAAAATGGTGCGAGTCGGTAAACCAGCCAACAACCATCGGTACGACCGGTACGTTCGGGTTTTCTTCAGCCGCCACCGCTTTGATAGCGCGAAACAACTCAGTGTCGGCGCTGGAAGCGACGGCTTGCTGCCAGTCAGTCACGTTGACTTCGAGGCTGGCATCGCCAAGCTCTTTTCTGATCTCATCGACAAACTCTTCCGACTTCACACCCGGCAGCAAACGGCAATCGAGTTCGGCTGTCGCCTCTCCTGGAATGACGTTGGTTTTGTATCCTGCTTTCAGCACGGTCAGTGAAACCGTATTGTGTAGCATCGCCGACTTGAGCGTATCTTTCAACAATGCATCGACTGATGCCTGGTTGTGGCTGGCAGCTGCTAAATCTTTATATAGTGGTTGCAGCTCCGGCGGGGCGGACGGAGCGATATCGCGGAAATACTGTTGCACCACGGGCAGTACTGTCAGATGAGCTGGAGCGGAAACGAGTCGATCGAGCGCCCGCACCAATTTATTGGGAGCGGAATCATAAAAGGGCATCGAAGCGTGTCCGGCGTGACCGGTAGCCTTGACCTGGAGCCACAAAACCGACTTCTCTCCAACATCGACGCCCCAATAAATCGGTTTCAAATTGGCATCTGATTCGATCTGAAACCCTTCGTTCAGCAAAAACTCCGCATCTTTGACCAACTCCGGATGTTTCTCTTTGAACCACTTGGCACCGGCGTCAGCGCCCATCTCTTCGTCCGGTGTGCCGAGAAAAATGATGTCGCGATCGAGAGTGACGCCTGATTTTTTCAACATGAGCATGGCTTCTAGTTCCATGATGCCCATGTCTTTCATATCGAGCGCGCCTCTGCCCCAGAGCTCACCGTCATGCACTTCTCCTTTGAAAGGAGGATATTTCCAATCTTTGGCTTGCACGGGCACCACATCAATATGATTGAGCAAAACAATCGCTCTCTTTTTGCCGTTGCCCTTCAAACGAGCGTAAACGCACGCTCTGTTGGGAGCGGTTTCCAAAATCTGCGCTTCCAGACCGTGACTCTTTAGTATGTTCGCCAGATATTCGGCGCCTAGCTTCTCGTTGCCGGGCGGGTTGGTTGTGTCGATTTGCAAATAGTGAGACAACCAATCGGCAGCTTCCTTGCCCGCCTTCTCATAATCTACCGATGGCGTCGCAGCAAAAGCCGTGGTGCAGCCAAACATCAATGTTGCCAGCGCCGCGATCCGCTTGAGTTGCCTCATGTCAATAACTCCCAAAGTCTTGCCGTGGTATTACATTACGCTAACAGGCGTGTTCGAGAATAGATGATTACGAAGCATGTGTGATAGAAGACTATTGACCGTAGCGAGGAGAAGTCATGAATAAACAATTGGCATTAGTTTTAGCAGCGTCGTTTGCATTCGCCGGCATCAGCATGGCGAAAGCAGATGACACCACCACTAGCACCACCACGACAACCAAAAAAGAAAACGTCGTCAAGCGCAGTGGTCAGGACGTTGAAAAAGGTGGCAAAACCGTCGTCAAGGACACCGGCAAAGGTGTCGAGAAGGTCGGTACTGAAACCAAAAAAGGCGTCGAAGATCTCGGCAAGGGCACCAAAAAAGTGTTCACCGGCATCGGACATGGCGTGAAGAAGCTCGATCCGATCAAGAAAAAATCGAAATCGACAACGACAACCACATCGACCAGCCAATAAGCGGCAGTCGACCGACGTCAACAGCAGGCAGCCTGACGCCAGTGCGCGGCACGACGCGCCCTCGCTGATCCCTCAACAAAGGAGTCTTTCAGGTGGCGATAACTGCCTTTCGTTCGGTCGTAAACAGTAGTCGGCGTCGTGCCGATACGGTCATAAACAAAATCGTCAGAGCGAGCTCAGTGATTGCGCTTTCTCTGGCGATTTCCGTTTCTGCCTCTCTGCCTGGTCGGACGGCACCGGCCGATGATGCCGCCGTTGCTAAACTTTCAGCTGCAGAGCTGGACAAATTGGGCGTCGAATTCGTCACTACTCAACTGTTTTCCGGTGGACAGCCGATCAGCGAATACAAGCTGAAAAGCAACGGACTGAGCATTCTTCTCGGCGAGCGCCATGCCACGCCGATCGCCTGCGTCATGGTCGTCTACCATGTCGGTTCGCGAAATGAGGCTGTCGGGTACACCGGTTCGACGCACTTCCTCGAGCACATGATGTTCAAGGGGACTGCTAAACACGACCCGCAGAAAGGCACGGGCGTTGACGATGTCCTGAAGCCGATAGGCGGCTACAACAATGCCACCACGTTTTACGATCGAACTAATTACTTTGAGATTGTTCCGTCGAAGAATATCGATCTGTGTCTTGATCTCGAATCCGATCGTATGCGCAACTTGCTTCTGCGAAAAGAAGACCACGACTCTGAGATGACGGTCGTGCGCAACGAATTGGAACGCAATGAAGACGAGCCGCAACAGCTTTTGCAACAGCACATTTTCACGACGGCGTTTCAAGAGCACCCGTATCATCACCCTGTGATCGGTTGGCGATCGGATGTGGAAAACGTGCCGAGCAAGCGTCTGCGCCAGTTTTACGACGAGTTTTATTGGCCGAATAACGCCACTCTTATGGTTGTCGGCGATTTCAAAACTGACGAAGTGCTGAAAAATATCGTTGAATATTTCGGCAAGATCCCTCCTGCTCCCGCAGAAATGCCTGATGTATACACGCAGGAGCCGCCGCAGGAGGGGCAGCGCCGCTTTATCGTGCAAAAGGGCGTGGAGTTGCCCCATGTCTCGATTGCCTTTCACGCAGTAAAAGCGCGGCATCCTGACACCTACGCCCTCGATGTTTTAGAAAGCATTCTCGGCGACGAGAACAGCAAATCCAGCCGTCTCTATAAAGGTTTGATCGACACGGGGTTAGCATCAGAGGCTGATGCCAGCAATACGTCGTTGCGCGATCCCGGTCTTTTTGTTCTCACGGCTACAGTCAGCGCCCAGACCAAACCTGAGCAAGCAGAGAAGGCGTTGTTGGCGGAGATTGATAAACTGCGCACCACGCCTCCCGATCGAGAGGAGCTCGATCGAGCGAAGCAGTCCATAATCAAGAAATTGAAATTGATTTACAGTGAGCCGGTCAGCATGGCCGAGCAGATGGCAGAAGGCATCGCGGTCGCGGATTGGCGCTGGCTCTCGGACTATCCCGAAAAGATCAAAGCAGTCACGGCAGAAGATGTTCAGCGTGTAGTCAAACGGTATTGCACCGAGCCCAATATGACTGTGGGTTATTACCTGCCCAATCCTGAACAACCGGAGTCGGAAAAACTTGCCGACTCGGATTCTATGAGCACATCGGCGCCGGCTGCGTCGGAGACTGCCGCTAAAGATAAGGCGCCGGCGCCAAAACCGGCTGCGACGGCTGCACCGAATACGGTGCCGGCTGCATCGGAGAAAGAGTCGAAAGCCGGAGCGACGACCGAGACGAGCCCGCCCAAACCGACTGAGTCGGCCGCGTCCTCTGCGACGGCTCCTAATCAGCCTCCCGTCAAGCCGAGCGCGCAGACTCAGTCTGCTGCAGGCGCACGGCTGGGCACCGCCGGCAGTGGTGTTGCAGAAGCGATTGCGGAGACGCCGAGCTTCGCCTCTCGCGTTCATAAGTTCGTTCTCGATAACGGCATGACCGTCCTGGTCATGCCTATGAAAGGCACTGGTACCGTCGCTATATCCGGCAGGGTGCGCGCCGGAGAGTTTTTCCGTGTGCCGGAAAAATCTCTCGCCCCCGACCTGATGTCCGATCTGCTTACGGGAGGTTCCAAAAACTTCTCGAAAGAAATTCTGGCGGAGAAGCTGGAAGAGCTCGGATCGAGTCTTACGTTCGACCTCGATGATTTCTGGCTTTCGTTCAACTCGGAAGTAACGTCGGAGGACGTCAACTCTTTCATGCCGCTGGTTGCTGATGCCCTCGAGAATCCGACTTTTGCCGATGCGGAGATCGAAAAGTGCAAGAAGTTGAGAGCGGCTGCAATCAAAGACGCGATGGCTGATACCGGCAGCGTTGCCTGGAATCGCTTCCTGCAAAACTGCTACAAACCGACGAGCGTTTATTACGACAAGCCGTTCGCAGAGCAGCTGAAAGAGCTGGATAAAATCACTGCGCAAGATCTGAGGGCGTATCACCAGGCGCACGTCATTCCGCGCAATACCGTGATTGCGCTCGCCGGCGACATCTCGCCAGAAGACGGACGGGCCGCGGTAGAGAAAGTTTTTCGCTCATGGACTGGAGGACCGGCAGACAAGATCAAGATCGATCAGTCGGCGGTTTTATCCGTCAAGGGACAGAGATCGATCAGACAGGAGTTGCCGGACAAATCAAACCTCGATGTCTACGCAGGGCATCCGATCGCGGTTGCGGTCGGCGATCCTGACTACTTTCCGACAATCGTCGGCAATGCCGCTCTCGGTTATGACTCGTTTGCCTGCCGCCTATCGCCGGTGCGCGACAAGTACGGTCTCACCTATTACATCGTCTCCAGCGTCAGCGCCGAATTTCCCTACTCCCCATGGCTGGTGACGTTCTCCGTCAATCCGGAAAACTATCAAAAAGCGATGTCGATGGTGGACCGCATCATTGAAACGTACGAGAGGGGCGGTATCACTCAGAACGAAATCAAGCTCGAAAAATCGCACTTATTGGGCGCCTATTTCGTGCAACTGCGTGGTCCCAAGCAGATCGCGGCCAAAATCTGCGAGCTGGAAATTCTTGGATTGGGAGCGAAATACATCGATGAATTCGGCGACAATCTGGCCAAGGTGACGAAGCCGCAGGTCGACGCCTGCATCCGCAAATATTTCAGTCTCGACGATTCTGTCATCTCGACTTGCGGCACTTTCAAGCCGACTCCTGCAAGCGCGCAAGCAAAGGATAAAACCGGCGAGAACCCGGCTGACTAGCCCATTGCTGGTTTATCTGCATGGCGAGAGTCTGGAAAGCCCCGCTGGGCATCCTCCGAGGGGATCGGCGAGAATTATGAGACATCTCGACTGATCCGGATTAAACCTGTCATACTAGGCATACGTGACCATCAGGTCATCTCAGTGCGAAAAATTTCTGCTAGCACTGAAGCCAATAGGAAATTGATTATGAGTACGAAACTGTTTGTAGGAAACCTCTCGTTCAAAACCACGGAAGCGCAGTTGGAAGAAGCATTCTCTCAAGCAGGGAAGGTTGTTTCCGTAGCGATTCCGACCGACCGCGAGACCGGACGCAAGCGTGGTTTTGGATTCGTTGAAATGGAAACAGAAGAAGCGGCGAAGCAAGCTGTTGAAAGCTTCAACGGCACCACGCTCGATGGCCGCCAGATTACCGTCAATCCTTCGAGACCGCGTGAATCGTCCCCGAAGAGGGGCTCCTGGTAGTTTCGAGCTCCCAATAGACTTGATGCGAGCGGCTGACAGCGTTCAGCCGCCCGGTTTGCGTTTTCAAATTACTAAAGCGCCTGGCGCCGGCGACTGACGCGTTTTTGTAGGTCGATGACCTCTGGAATCGAGTCTGGATCTTGCTCGGCGTCGATTTCATCATCTTCGTCCCCAAGCGGGCGCCCAGAGAAAAGTCGCGCCCAACTGTCGTATACATAGATCGCGGCGGCTCTTGCAGTCATTACTGGATCGCCGTCGGAGAAGAGAACGGGACGGTTTTTCTCGAAACAGAAATGTCCAATGAACTGCAATCCCCAACCTGCGGCGAACAGTTTGAGGGCGGTGCGCCAACTGAAAAGCACGGCGGGAAGCGAGAGGAAAATTAGCGGAACGCCCACCATGTGAGTAAGTTTGCAGCCCAGGGTGCGGTGTTCGCTTTTGTAGTATTCGAGATGCGCTTGCAAATTCCGCGTCATATGCACCGTCCAACAGGCGATCCTCTATTTCTACTTTACTACCGGCGGTTGAATTCAGCCAGTGGAGGGAGTTTTCTGCGGGCGTGGCGTACAATAGGCAAGTCTGCGTTTGCAACTTGGACCTCGATGACGGCTCCAACCCTAAACAGGCGGCTAGCCGGCGGTTTCAAACCCAGAACATGAGGGAACATTGCCCTTACCGTGTATCGTACAAAGCTCGCGCCAGGAAGGTTGAGATGACTGAGGAGAAGGTTGATCCCCGCACTTATGATCCCTCGATGGCCGAACAGGGTTGGGCGGTGCTCGGCAAAGAGTCCGCATTTACCCGCATGGTCTTCCAAAACCGGTGGAACCGCCAACGCTTCAAAGAGACCAGGCAGCAGCAAGTTTTCGAAAAAAGCCGCCAGCTATTTCTCACTGACGAAAAGATAGAGGAGTACGAACAAGCGGCGGTACTCGACAAAGCCACGGGTTTGTACAACTCCCGCAGCTTCAAGAAAAAGCTTCACTACGAGCTCAAACGAGCCAAACGCTACAAACGCCCTCTGTCGCTTTTGATTCTCTCCATCGACCGCATGGACGAAATCCGCAGACAGTACGGACTTCTCGCGCAAGACGAAGTGATGAAAGCAGCCGCCGACATCGTCAAAGGCGCAATCAGAGACGTCGATATCGCTTGTCGTTCGAACGCCGATCAGCTGGCAGTTATTTTTCCAGAAACCTACTCATCGCGCGCCATTGTTGTCAGCGATCGTGTGCGGGAAAAGCTCAAATCGTCGCCCGTCAGCGCAGATCTTCGCGGTCTGGCAGTGACAGCCTCAATCGGCGTGGTCTCGTATCCGACGCACGCCCGCGACGGAGTCGATCTCCTCAACATGGCATTAGATTTCCTCGTCGTCGCCCGCAAACAAGGCGGCGACCAAATCTACAGCGGCTAAGTCCGGCACGACTATTTGTGAGCGCCGCCGGCACCTGATCGCGGCGTGCGTCGGCTCTACTGGTCGAGAGCGATCGACTGCGCATGTGGAGCGCCGGCGTCCTCGCCGGCACCTGAGCGCGGCGACCGAGACCGTCTCCCCAAGCCGTTCCGCGTCGAGCCGGTGTGGAACGCCGGGCTCCTGCCCGGCACCTGAAACTCGCCATTTCGTGTGGGTGCGCTCCACTAGTTGGTTTTGCCAACTTTCGGTCTTGTTGAATTGTACTGGCCCTTTGATCGCCTAGAGTCACGTACCAAAACTGTACATTGACAAGTAAGCGTGCTGATTCTGGAAAGGCGCTCAGAGTCAGTGATTACGGACTATGGTTCGCATCATTAAAATGCACCATTTTGGTACGTGGGTCTAGGGGTTTAATCAGAGATCCCAATGGCTCAATCAGCTATCTCTGAACAAGCTCTCCACTAGCCGATTTAGGTCTAACTATTTTGAGAACTCCGGCGTGCTCGCCCTTTTGACCTGGGGGCGCCGGATAGAGGCTCGAGGCGCAAGTCGCCATAACTATTCGTGCACCCTAATCTATTGATCCAGATCTTTCATCGTCTTCTCTTCGGACGAGCCCGAACCGGTTCGTCCTGTCGGAGGCGGTGTGGCTGCCGTTGGCGTCTGCGGCGGTGCCAATAGATTGGGCGCCGTCGCCGGAACAGTCTGCTCTTCCCGCACTACCGGCGGTGCGGCGGCGGGCATGTGCTCAGACGCATCACGCGGAACAAACGTCTTCTTACGCACACCGTACTTCGGCGCCGAACCCAACTCCGCGGGCAGTTTTGCTTGTGTCGCGTTCTCGTCTTTCTTGCCTATCGGATACTCTTTATACAAACCGCCGTCTAAGTAGACGCGAAACTCATTGGAGCCGTCGTTCTTGCACGCCACCGCCGACGACATCTCAAATGGCTTGGACTCGTGGCTTCCGAGCGCCGGAACAAACTCGTCCACCAATCTTTGATCTTTTGTCCACAAGACTTTCGAATTGACGGGGTCGAATAACTCCACTTTCAAAGTCAAGGCGTTGATCGAATTATCTCCGGGGTTCCACACCTCGCCTGAGATTTGCGGCATGTGCGAATAACGATCTACCGTCACATTCAAATTGCGCAACGCCACCGGCGGCAAGCTGCTGTCAGAGCTGACAGTTTTTGCTTGCTGCAAGTATCCATATCCTGCGTCCGTATTGCCCTCGTCGAGCAACTCTTTGCCTCTGCGCGAAAGAAGTGCCGCGAGCTTGCGATCGTATACAGGATTTTTGCCCGCCAGCCTGGAGGCTTTGCGCATCTGATCTATTGCCAGCTCGAGCTGTCCCTGCTTCTCGTAGAGATCGGCAGCCATCTCGTAGTTTTTCGGGTTCTGCGCGATATTGTTCAACTTATTCAAATACTTGAGCGCGTCGTCGTCATTATCTTTGTTCGTGTCCGAAGCGTAAGTATTGGCGAGCTTCTGATAGATGGTGGCAAGGCGTGCTTCCGCTTCACCGGAGCGAGAGCCTTCACCCAGGTCGCGAACTTCTTCCCAACAACGCAACGCCAAATCGACTTTGCCGTCGCGCAAAGCTTCGTCACCCCACATCGCGTCAATGTCCGACAGTTCTGCCCGTTTGCCCTCGACACCCGCTTTTGCCAGGGGACGCAAAAGATTGATCGCTTTCTCGAATTGAGAACGTTGTTTGTAGTAATTCGCCAGCTCGGATGCGAGAGCCGGATCGGTGGCTACGCCGGCGCCCAGTTGCTGTGCCTGATTGACGCACTCCCAGGCTTTGTCGACTTGATCGATGCCGACATAAGCACGGGCCAGAGCCAGGTAGATACGAGCATCTTTCGGGCGCAACGCGGCTGCCTGGCTGAGAGTCTTCACTGCAAAGGCGAACTGTCCATCGGCGACTTGTTTCATCCCATCTTGGAAAAGGCGCTCGTCGTCCGGAGGTTTCGTCAGAAAGAAAACGGTCGCCCCCGCGAATACCAACAACACTGTCACGAAGATCAAGCTGCCCATAACCACGGGAAACCCGCTGCGCATCCGGGCTGGCTGCGCTTTCGAACGCCTGACCGGCTTGCGCACGCTGTCTCTCTTCATTGTTGCTCCTGCTGCGCCGTTCGAGTCATCGTCTTGTTCATCGGGCATGCGATCGTGGCGAGCCGGCGCTTCGAGCGGCTGCTCCGCGCCCGGGTCTGCCGCCATCTGTCGGGCGTCGACCGTTTCGGGCACTGCGTGCATGTAGGCGCCGCAGGACATGCAATTTTCATACTGGGGCGGATGATAGAGTCCGCAAGCTGGGCACTTCATTTATAGTTCTCGGCTCGAGCCGTCCAAGAGGCAGATTCGTAGCTTCAAGGATCATTCTATACATATAAGCGCTCCACCGCTTCGCTCGTTCGCTATTCAAGCACTCGCTCCAAACGGCTCAGCGGCGGCGGGCGGCTTCGTTGCCCTTGCCCACGCTTGGATGTCGACAGCCCTGGCGCCTGTTGGCCTGTTCTACCGAGTCGTCCCCGCAGCGGCTCAGCACGCCCTGAACAGGCGGCGGCTGCTTCGAACTTCAACATATTAAAAGCGGAACCCCTGAAAAGGAGGTTCCGCTTGACCGATTGGACCGTGACTGGTCGATTACTTGATTTCGACCTTGGCGCCGACAGCTTCGAGCTTTTGCTTCATCTGTTCGGCTTCTTCCTTCTTGACCTTTTCCTTGAGCGGTTTCGGAGCGCTGTCTACGAGGTCTTTGGCTTCTTTCAAACCGAGACCGGTAACTTCGCGGACGACCTTGAGAACTTCGATTTTCTTGTCGCCGACGGCGGTCAAGACTGCATCGAACTCGGTCTTCTCTTCGACAGCGGCTGCGCCGGCTCCGGGAGCTGCGGCGAAAGCGACAGGTGCAGCGGCTGTGACGCCGAACTTGTCTTCCATTTTCTTCTTCAGATCAGCGGCTTCAAGCAAAGTGAGCGAGCCGATCTGATCGAGCAGATCTTCAACTGAGAGTTTGGTTGCCATTGTTATTCTCCTTAGTTCTCGATTAGTTTAAGCAGCGCCTTCGTTCTTCTTTGCGACTTCTTCAGCCAGCAAAGCGATGTCGCGAATGATGCTTTCCAAAATGCCGGCAATGCCTCTGGCGCCGGAATCCAAGCCGCCCATGATGCTGGAGAGCAGTTGATCCTTGGAGGGAAGCTCTGCGAGCTCCTTCACTTCTGCCGGACCTAACTTTCTGCCTTCGAGCACTCCGCCTCTGACAGCGCCTTTCTTCAATTGCTTGAGGAATTCGACCGTCGTTTTGGCGGGCTGAGCAGGATCGTCGTAACCAATAATGATTGCCGACGGACCTTTAGCCAGATCTCTAATCGCATCGAAGTCTTTCGAGGTCGTCGCGATCTTGACCAGAGTGTTTTTGGCAACGCGGCATTTCGCGTTGTCTTTATCAAGTTTCCGCCGCAGCTGGGTTATCTCTTTGACGGTAAAGCCGCTTAAATCAGTAACAATGGCGACTTTGCCGTTATTGAAAAACGTCTGCAGTTCGGAGACTATTTCTTGTTTTCTAGCCTTGGTGGCCATGAATGCCTCCTTTATTGACTGCGGTTGCTGTAGAGGTCTCTCGCTTGGGTGCGTTGCCGCACCGTCGTTAGAGGTCTCACCAGCTAGCCTCGCCTGTTGGCGGGGCTTGAGCGCAGGTCACGGGTAACTGTCGCCCCCAAAAGAAAAACCCCAGGGGAACAATTCCCGCCGGGATCACAAACAGGGAGCAGAACTCCCCTTTCGACAAAGTCGTTTTGTGACCTCTAGTAGGCGGTCTCTTCTGAGACCATTAAGCCGCGCTCATTGCAGAGCGGGCACCAAACTGTCTGCGGTCATTGCATAGTGCAGTCGGCTATTGTACAAGACACCCCGCAACTGTCGCCCGGCGCTACAGAGTTTCTTAACAAGGTGCAAAGGAAACCCGGCATAGATGGGCGAGAGATTTTGATGTTTTGACGCAGGGTTGGGTGTGAAAGCTGGTTTTGTTTGGTTGAGACCAGAGTGTTTGTAGAGGTATGCCTGCTTCGGGCTTGGCAGGACGGCTTGTGAAGGCAACGCTGGCCGGTGAGGTTCGCCGCCGGCGAGGACACCAGCGTTTCGCAGTCGCAGCCGCTTACCGCAGTCGCAGCGGCTGCCGCAAGAGCTATCGCATTTTCGCGTTGAGTTGGCGCATGAGCGCGGCGGCTTCTTCGTAGCGGCTGCCGCAAGAGCTACCGCATTTTCGCGTTGAGTTGGCGCATGAGCGCGGCGGCTTCTTCGTAGCGGCCCGCTGTGACGAGCTGCTGCACTCTGGCGACGTCATTGAAGCTGAACGGCAGCTTTTGATGCATTGCCATGGCTTTGATTGTGTACGCCTGGATGTTAGCTTGAAACTTCTCAGCTTCGTGCCTCATGTTGCTTTTGTTCGCCTCTTCGCGCCGTTTCTCCTGATCATCGATATCGCCATTCAATTTACGAATGGCGGCTTCAATCTCGGAGGGATCTTTTTGCGCTTTCACCATATCTTCTATAGATTGAAACGCAGTGAGAAACATCTCCGGGTTGGTTCCGTGCTTTTTCAATGAATCGATTCGGCCCAGTAATATCAAACGTTTGTCACTGAGCGGTCCTGGCGTGATACTCGTGGCAGCGGCCGATTCGTCTTGGTGGGATGCAGGCGCGAACGGGTCTACATCCTCATCGTATCTGGTGGCACCGATACTGGAAAGTAGCTCGTTCGAACTGAGTTTTCCGTCTCCGTACGCTGCAACGTCGCTTTTTGATACTGACACCTCCATGTATTTGTGCACTTCGTACTCGGAGAATAAGACCTTAACGTGCAAAATACCTGCATCGGGAAAACTGTCGAACAAAGTTTTTGCCATCAAGATCGCATCGATTTTGCAATCTTCGTCTTTAGCTAACTTGTTGCGCTGTGTCGTGATGATGCAATCGCCTGAGCTGTAAGCTGCACGCAACGGCAGGTCTGCCTTGACTACCTTTGCCGCTCTTAGCACGCCTACTATTTCGCCGGGGCTGATATTTGATGCCGCGATACCGAATTGGGACATGGACAATCCGATCGTAGTCGATATCAAAACCGACAAGAATATGTTTCTCGACAACACCCGCACCTCAATTACCCACCTCACAATAGTATCTCAGCTGTTTCGTCACGGTGCTGTCAAGTACGCCAAGTTCGGGGGTTTCGATGCTGGTAGAGCAGATGGGCGCAGAGCGCAAGGTATTCCTGGGAGGAATAAAATTCGGGGGTTTTTGATTCCTCCCAGTGATGGGATGGGCGCAGAACGCAAGGTATTCCTGGGAGGAATAAAATTCGGGGGTTTTTGATTCCTCCCAGTGATGGGATGGGCGCAGAGCACAAGTGATTACTGGGAGGAATAAAATTCGGGGGTTTTTGATTCCTCCCAGTGATGGGATGGGCGCAGAGCCCAAGCTATTCCTGGGAGTCATAAAATTCGGGCGTTTTTGATTACTGGGAGTCATCAGAAGGGCGCACAGCACCACTGATTACTGCAGTAATGAAATGCACGCGCTTTTGATTACCCACAGTAATTGCCCGGTCGCATTGCGTATGATATGTAGTCGGAAGTCACGGAACACCAAAAATGGAAGTCTTCAAAAAACACGTATTCATTTGCACCACAGGCAAAACATGCCCGAACGAGGGCGCCGTCGAAGTTTGTGATGCGCTGCGGAAAGAGATTGTTGAGCGCGGACTGAAAAAAGAGATCCGCATCAACAAAGCAGGCTGTTTCGACCAGTGCGGCAATGGACCGATGATAGTCGTCTATCCAGAAAGCGTCTGGTACGCACATGTTCAGCCGTCCGACGTCAAAGAGATTGTCGAATCTCATCTCATCGGCGACAAACCCGTTCAGCGGTTGCTCTACGACGGTCGTGGGCGCATCGTTTGATAGCATCAAGGCAGACCAGGCGACAAACCCGTTCAGCGGTTGCTCTACGACGGTCGCGGGCGCATCGTTTGATAGCATTTTAGTCTGCATTAAAAAAGGCGCCGGTGGAAGGCGCCCTCACGACGTTTGTCTGGTAAAGAGGCTGCAAGCCACTCCCACCGGCTACTAGTTAGATACCACCACACAAATTTTTCTAAAACGCTCGAAGATTAACTCTGAGGTGGTGCGAAAAAGCGCATCAACTCTGGTGTTTGGCACGCCCACCGAAATGTTTTGCACCTAACATTTCAGCTGCGTTGCACGCTGTTTTTAATCTTGTCCCTGCAAGAATGGCAGACCATGCGTCGGTTTGGGTTTAGCATCTTTGGCGAACAACACCAAAAGTTGATCTGCCGGATTTTTCACAGTCGGCAAAATGGTCGAAGTTGCGAGCTGCTGCACGCGGGTGGCACTGGCCAATCTGACGGAATGGATGACTTGCGGATGTACTGTGCACAACGCCAACAAACAGTAGAGCCCCTTGGCGCGGTCCTCGTGGCTGCGGCGGGTAATCTGACGCGACCACGCTGCAACCAACTGTTGGTAGGGGAAATTGGGCGGAAGCAAAGCCAGTCGCGGGAAGATAAATCGGTCCGCGCTTGCCCTCACTTCCGGATCAACATCGTCGATGGCAGGAATCACGCGCACCATCGAATCGGGAAACTCGCCTGCCCAACCCAACAGTTCTATAGCTTGTACTCTTCGCTCCGGGCTAGGATCAGCATCGACGACCGCGATGAGCTCCTCGCGCATTACCCCCGCGTATTTGCGAATCTCGGTGACAAACTGATTGCACGGCTCATCCGAGAATGACCTGAAGCCATTGTTCATGATCTCTTTCACGTCGCGCCCCTGACCTTCGACTTCCGCGATGCGCGCCTTCAAATCGGCTAACACGATGAACGGTTTTTCGGTGCGCACGCTAACATGGTGAGGTGCGTTGAATCTCCTCAGCGGAGCCTCCTCACCCGAATCCGGAAGATCGACCACGACATAAAGTTCGTTGCCGGATTCCTGAACGACCTCAACACGTGCATCCAGATGGCGCGCTTCCAACTGTTTCTCAATGCGCTTCCGGGCGGATTCGGTGGCTGACGCCGAGGCACCAGGTTTGATGCCTAACATCTTTTCCAATTCCAACTTGGTGACCTGCGACGAGCCGTAGAATTCCACGCCGGCAAAGCGAGGCTCGTCGCCCTTCGCAATGACACCATACTGGCACTGCGCGGTGACGACGGATAAGGTCATCAGAGAGAGAAAAATCCTTTTAATTTGCACTTGTATACTCCACCCGTCGCTCGCTTGCTTTGTCGATTATACGGGCATCCTTCCAACAAAATTTAGTTGTGTATGTTTCGTGGATCTGAGAAACACGCCCTGAAGCTCATCGTCTCACTCATTAGACCCGCCGCAGATTTAGGGGATTGCTTTATGACAGGTATTCGAAACCAATTTTTCACATCGACTCTACTGGCTGTTGCCGCATTGACGTCAATACCGTCGGCGGTGTTCGCCTACAACGGTTGGACTATGCAAAGCGACCAACGCGATATCAATAGCCTCGTTCAAGAAGGCGTAATCAATCCGATGCAAGCTCAAGCATTGGACAACCGCACCGTCACTCGCAACTACGGAGGCGGTTTTTTCGGCAACATGTTCGGAGGCGGCAACGGATCGCTCTTCAACTCCGGCATACAATCGGTGGGACAGATTCACAGAGAAGACAGACAGATCGAAAAGTTAGAACGCGACGGCATCATCTCCAGAGGTCAAGAGCACGGCATGGAGAAGCAGTTGTGGCGTGAGCGCGATGCCGCGGTCAACGGCATGATGCCCGGCGCCGGTTATGCCTCTGTGCCCGTCGGTTATGCGACTGTGCCTGTCGGCTATGCGCCACCGGTGATGGCTGCGCCCAGCATGTTGGGCTCCGTCGTAAGTGGGGTTCCGGTCGTGGCGCCGCAATATGTCGAGCCGATTGCGAACAGCGGAATGTGCCACCACGCTGCCTGGATGGCGAGCCACGGTTTGCTCAATAACGCAGTGAATAACTACAATCCGGGTTATTACACAACTAACACATCCGGAACGATTCTCAATCGCTTGGGCAGCAACTGGCATTGATCGTCCGTTTATTGATTGACGCAAGAGAGACAGAGAGCGTGATGTCGACCTAACCTGTTATAGTGGCGACGCTATGGCCGGTACGTCTGACAACGAGAGCATTGTGCATGCGGGAGAGTTGCTTGATCCTGTGTGCGGAATGACTGTCACCGCCGAGCGTGCAGCCGCTCGTCATGAGGTTGGCGGCACCACTTACTATTTCTGCAGCGTGCACTGCAAATCGAAATTCGCTCAATCTCCCGATGCGTTCTTATCTGTAAAGGAAAAGCGCGTTCAACCTCCACCTCCCCATGGGCAGGCGGTTGTATATACGTGTCCTATGCATCCGGAAGTCGAGCAGCCTAAGCCGGGCAGTTGTCCGAAGTGCGGCATGTCCCTCGAACGCGGGCAGACATCTGCAACGGATCATAGTCAGGAAGATGATACCGAATATAGTGATTTCAAAAAACGATTTATTGTCAGCTTCGTACTGTCGGTTCCTGTCGCGATCATCGGTATGTCGGAGATGGCGAGCATGCCAGGCGCGAACTCTCACTGGGTGGAGTTCATTTTCACGACACCAGTGGTGGTGTGGTGCGGGGCTCCGTTTTTCAAACGCGCCTGGGACTCATTCGTCTACCGCAGCCTGAATATGTTTTCGCTGATTGCAATTGGCACCGGCATCGCCTACGGTTTCAGCACGATTGCTCTTTTTGCTCCGACTCTTGTGCCTCAATCGAACGGGCTGTACTTCGAGTCGGCAGCGGTGATAACGACGCTTGTTCTGCTCGGGCAGCTGCTCGAGTTGAACGCGCGCCGCCGGACCGGTGATGCCATTCGGGGGTTGCTGGCGCTGGCGCCGAAGTCTGCGCGTCGGGTGCGTGACGATGGCAATGAAGTCGATGTGCCGCTGGCGGAGATTGAGGTCGGAAACAGGCTTCGGGTGAAACCAGGCGAGAAGGTGCCTGTAGATGGTGTCGTCGTCGAAGGTCAAAGCACGGTCAATGAATCGATGCTGACTGGCGAGCCGCTTCCGGTGCAGAAGATTGCAGGAGAGAATGTTACTGGTGGAACCGTAAACATTGACGGTGCGTTTTTGATGAGAGCGACACGAGTCGGTGCCAACACTGTTCTGGCGCAGATTGTTGAAGCAGTCAATCAGGCTCAACGCAGTCGCGTGCAGATTCAGAGTCTGGTCGATAAAGTCGCGGCCGTGTTCGTGCCTGCAGTCATGACGATAAGCTTGATCACTCTGATATTCTGGCTCGCTATTGATTCGCAGCACTCGCTTTCTTTTGCCATCATGTGCGCGATAGCTGTTTTGATTATTGCCTGTCCTTGCGCCCTTGGGCTCGCCACGCCCATGTCCATCATGGTGGCGACTGCGCGTGGCGCTGCATCAGGAATTCTCGTCCGAGATGCTGCCGCGCTCGAGGTGTTGTCGCAGACCGATACGATCGTCTTCGACAAAACCGGAACCTTGACTGAAGGGCGCCCGACAATCACGAAGATTGTCACATACAACATTGATGAAAAAGAAGCGTTGCGAATAGCAGGATCTGTGGAAAGACTGAGCGAGCATCCGCTCGCACAAGCAGTGGTCGAGAAAGCCAAAGAGGAAGGAGTTGCTATTGGCGAAGTTCGCGATTTCAACTCGACTGCAGGGATGGGCGTGCAAGCGCAAATAGATGGAAAAACGATCGCTGTCGGCAAAAAAGAATTTCTTGCGTCATTCAAAATAGAAGTAAATGACGATGCCACTCTGACTGGTGCAACGAAAATCTATCTTGCCATCGACGGTCAGCACAGAGCCACATTCGCCGCCGGCGATCGAGTGAAGGCAACAAGCGAGCAAGCTGTGCGCGCTCTTAAACAGTCCGGTCTCAGCACGATCATGCTCACCGGCGACAGTCGCGAAAGCGCGAAAGAAGTGGCAGCCAATTTAGGCATCGAGAGAATTGAGGCAAACGTTCTGCCGGTTGAAAAACTGCAAGTCATTCGCAAATTACAGGAAGAGAAAAAACGCGTTGCCATGGCCGGTGACGGAGTCAATGACGCGCCTGCCCTGAGCCAAGCCGACGTAGGCATCGGCATGGGCAACGGCTCCGACATTGCCATCGAGGCAGCGAAGATTGTGCTCGTCAAAGGTGATTTATCCGGTGTCGTGCGAGCGTACAATTTGAGTCGCGCCATGATGGAAAATATTCGCCAAAACTTGTTTCTCGCGTTTGTCTACAACGCAGTCGCTATCCCGATCGCGGCCGGCGTGTTATACCCGCACTTCGGCATCACCCTCAACCCCATGATCGCCAGCGCGGCTATGAGTTTGAGTTCTGTGTCTGTGATTTTAAATGCCTTGCGATTGAGAAAGGCAGTGTTGTAATTCGCGGCGAGTGAAACGATCCGGGTCGCGAGAGCGGGCGGCTGCAGGCCGAATCTACATAAGCGCTTCGTCGGCCGTTCCTTTCCTGCTCCGCGCTATTACGCTTCGCTCTGCACGCCTCGCTCGGCGCGCTTCGCTGCACTGACTTGCAGGGACAAGCTCCACTCAGAACGATCCGGATCGCGAAAGCGGGCGGCTGCAAGCCCGCCCCTATGGTACTTGTGCCAGCACGGTTTGGAAAGGCGTTATAACATGGGCACTGTCGGCGGTACTACTGTAGGGGCACCTTGCAGGCGCCCGAGTAATCGGTCGATTTCTTTCCACAAGACCCGTTCACGGATCCGAGTGTGGGCGAGCTGGTTTGGCGGTGAGGGTGAGGACTTGGGGAGGGGTGGCGTCGGCTGGATAGACAAGGCTGACTCGCACGGTGCGGAGTTGTCCGGGACGCAGTGAAAGACTTATAAATGGATCAACGAGTTGACCTTGTTTTTCAACGAGGTGAATTGTTTCATCGCGTTTTCTGCCGTGCTCGTCGCGGAAGCGCAGCCGGACGGCCCCTCTGAAGAACACGCTCTTGGGTGGGTCATCGTAAAACGTCAGTTGTTTAGAGTCGCTTTTGTTTTTAATTGGTGACTCGAGCGAAATTTCCACTGACTCATCTTCCGTCGAGGTGTTGGCGATGGGCAGGGTCAGGTCGTACAAAACGCCGTAGTTGCCGTGAGCCATGTATGCGGTGTCGGGATAGCGCACCAGCATCGGTGCGCTTTGCACTTGTTCGGTTCCTAATGTGCCACGGGTGACGGAACTGATTACATATGATATTGTCTCGCCGGATTTAATTCCCAGCCTCGGCCGAGGTCCGTGTACATCTTGATTTGCGAGTGTTGTCGTCCAGCTTGTTCCGCGGTCGATGCCGGCGACTCGGCCGTATTTTATGCCTCCCTTGAAATCGGGCGCCGTCGGTGCGACATCACGAGGACCAGCCAGGATACCGTCCGCCAGCACTTTCTGCCAATCAGCCAAGGAGGGCGGTGAGTCATCATGACCTTGGGCATCGGTTCCAAATAGAGCCAGCGTGGCCAGGTATACGGGACCATTGCTCTTCAACTGTACCAGTCCCGACCGACCGTTTAAAGGATCGCCAAGTCCACTCACTGTGACAGGCAGGCAGAAAAGAAGCCGCTGTTCACCAGGCGCTAAAACCAGATCCGATCGCCAGCCCTTTTGTGTTTTTCCGCGCAGAAAATCCAGTGCTACCCGATCGCCGGGTCCGGCGAAGATATTGCCGTTGTTATCAGGCGCTACCGACGGAAGCTCCTGAAACGGCGCATCAGGCTGACTCAAATAGCTGGAAGCTTTAAGAGTGTGCACCGTGACTTTGCGATTGGATGCATTACCAACCAGACAGGCAATGAATAAAGTGCGGTAGTCGTGAGTTTTGATGCCGTTGACGATGTGATGGAAAAATACGTCAAAGCGCCCAGTGAGCGGATATCCGAGGTGAGCGCCCGGCAAACTGGAGGTTTCCGCAGGAAATGTAGAAAGCAGTATTCCTGGTTGTTTAACCACCTCGGGAGAGTTGCTGTTGAAGACGGGAATCTGATCCAGACTGCCTGATAACGGCAATACATCCTGAGGAAGCGAGCTCGTATTGCTCCATGCCGTGGCCGACGAAAAGAACAGCGCTGCCACCGCGAGCGATACTAAGCTGGAGAACCTCGACGCCACTGTTTTACTTCCACTGATCTTTCAATTCATTCGTTTTCCTGACGTTGTTTGTCGTCCCGGTTTGGACGAACGCTTTAGGCAGCGCCTTGCGCAATGCTTCTTGCGCGCTGGCAGTAACGTGCGGGCAGTTCATTACAGAGACCTGCTTCAGTTTGGTCATCTTGCACAACATCGGAATTATCTTGTCGGTTATGCTCGTGCCTGACAGATCGAGCGCTTCCAGGGTCGGCATCGCAGGAAGAAATTGGATGTCCCCGTCATGCACGTCCGTTTGCTTGAGTGACAGGCGTTGGAGGTGCAGTGTCGCTAATTTGTCGAGACCGACTGCGATGTGTGTACAGCCGGTGAGGTCGAGTAATTGCAGGCTTACTACTTTTGCCAGTGTGGCGCACCCGCTGCCGGTCAAACCATCGACCCGAACCATGTACAGTTGAAGCAGCGGAAAGGCGCGCAAATTGTCCAGCCCTTTGTCGGTAACGCGCGTGCGATTGAGCAGAATCACCTGCAAGGTGTGCGTTTTGGCGAGATCTTGCAGACCCGCATCGTCGATCTGAGTTTCGCTTACATCGAGATAAACCAGTGACAGATGCCCGAGCCAAGTCATAGACTTTGAGGTGACGTTGCGGCAGGCGTGCAGGCTGAGCGCTTTCAGCGTCGAAATCGCACCTAACTCTTTGACACCGTCATCGGTGACGTTGTCGCACTCTTCAATTTCCAAGCGAATCAGATGTTTAAGCGAAAGGAGTGCCTCGAGACCTTTGTCGGTCACGTCGGATTCTTTGATCGCAAATGAGGTCTGGTCGGGATTTGCTTCGATCGACTTTCTCACCATGTCATCCGACTCTCTGGCGTTTGAAGAGCCGGGAGATTCGGAGCTGGGCGCATTGATTGCAGCAACCTGCAGGTTTGGCGCCACTTTTGTATTGGTCGAAGACGGAGTTTGGAAGATCCACCAGGCATACGCACCTATGGCGGACATAACGCCAACGGCGAGCAATGAGTAGATGACTATATTATTGGAGCCGCCTGATTTGCTTTTCATCCTGCTCGGGCGCAACCTGGCAAGGGTAACGCAGTGCATTCTAACAAAAAGAGCTCGGCATGCGCCGAGCTCTTTGTTTATGTCCAGGACCGATTAGCCGGCCATTTTCTTGCAGTGATCCGCACAGTTACGGCACTCGTCGGCGCATGCTTTCAATTTCGCGTCCGTCGATTTTTCGCACGATTCGGCGCATGTATTGCACAGATCTTGGCAGACTGCGCAGACTTTGGCGCTCTGCTCAGAGTCGCGTTTTATGAAGTCGGCGCTGGTTCGGCACATTTTGGCGCAGTCTTCCATCTTTTTGACGGTAGCTGTGTCGCCCTTCGATTTTTTGGAGTGCGCCGCTGTTTGCTCGCACATTGAAGCGCACTTATTGCACTCCGCCTGACACGCGCTCGAGTCGGCTGCGAAAGCCGCTCTGCCGCCAAATAGGAGTGCAAACGCAAACGCCAGCGATAGACAGAAATAAATTGCAGTTTTCATAGGTTTCTCCTTTGCAAATTCGTTCGCGACACACCAACGAGATGTGTCGAGTTTGTTTGAGCAGGAGAAGTTTTCAGATTAATAAAGAGCGATTGAGCAGGTATAACTTGCCAGCTGATAGAACTGGCTTGGTGACTGTGCCGTAGCTCGCCGATACGACGGTGATGCGCAAATCTGGTCCGCTAAAAACTCCGCGCGGCGCATCGCCTTTTGCTTTTGTCGATTGGCTGGAGGAGAGCTTCAGTCCTTCGCAAGAGCCTGGCTGTTGATCTGCACAACAACACGCCATCGCCATCGCCGCGCCCTGACCGGCGCAACAGGCTTGTACAGTGGCAGTGCACGCCTGCTGCATCTGCGTGGGCGTTTGCATGCACGGCATCGACTCGGTGACGGCGCAGAAAAACAGAATTGCTGCTCCTACCATCAATGAGATTATGCGATCGATCATGCGCCTGCCAAAAAGAGGTCTCGTTGGCCATTCTACCCGGCCCGGGAAATTATGTGAGAGGTCGATGTCGTTTTTCGAAGACTTTGGTTTTGACGGACCACTTCTGTGCGACGGGGGAGCGTTGCATTCCGGGGGTGAGTCTCCCTGTGCCGGACCGGCTCGGGAAGCCGATCTCGGTCGTCGAGCTTCGGTGCCAGGCAGGCGCCTGGCGCTCCGCAGCCCGAGCGACGAAGCCAGCCTCACCTATCGGCCACAGCGATAATTTTCCGCCGTTTTCTATCGCTCCCACCGATTAACTCGGCGCCCAGCCTCACCTATCGGCCACAGCGATAATTTTCCGCCGTTTCCTATCGCTCCCCCCGATTAACTCGGCGCCCAGCCTCAGCTATCGGCCACAGCGATAATTTTTCGCCGTTTCCTACCGCTCCCACCGATTAACTCGGCGCCCAGCCTCACTTATCGGCCACAGCGATAATTTTCCGCCGTTTCCTATCGCTCCCACCGATTAACTCGGCGTCCAGCCTGGCGCTCCGCAGCCGGAGCAAGGCGAGTCGGAACGCGGCATGGCTCACAGATCCGTGCCTAATTATTGATAGCTGAGGATTAGGTCAGTCGCTTGCGCGGTGACTGCGCGTGCTTCGGCGTACTCTTCCATCGCGAATAGGCACTGCGACAGGCTGCGCAGCGCGATGGCCCAGAGCAACTCGTGCCCGACGCCAAGCTGCTCGTAGATTGAGCCCGCTTGTCTGAATGCGGTGGACGCTTCCTTATATCTCTGCTGGTTGACGAAAAAGTCGCCCAGATGAATCAGCGCCATGGCGACGTTGACGTGCTGAATGCCGAAGTTGCGTCGGGAGGTACGCAGTTCCCGTTTGAGCGTGATCTCCAACCGACCGTTGATACCGGGATTCCGGGGCGGGGCTGTTGTCTTGACCAGTTTCATGTGTTTGCTCATGTCGGGAGCCCTCAGTTTTGGCGGATGCTAAGCTCTGCCGTTCCGTTTCTAAGCATGCCATACGGCGGTCAAACGGGTTATACCTCTACCGAGGTATAACTTGAGGGGTTGGGGATAGCCCAGTAACCCAACCGCTATGGGCTCAGCAATACAGATAGCCGTGAGGAAAAAAATAGGGGTTTTCCAGACAGTTAACTCCTTAGAGTTAGTCAAATGAACCGAAAATGAACAAATATGCCCTCTAATCCACTGACGATTGTTGTGGGCGAAGACCAATCTCTTCTCAGATTGGGCATCGTTCAGGCTTTGCGGTCGGCCGGCTATACGGTTTTGGCAGAGACGGAAGATGGACCATCCACTATTGATGCAGTTGTTGAACTGCGCCCGGCGGTTTTGCTCGTCAAACACGACCTGCCTGTCATAAATTCGGTGGCCTGCTGCCAGCGGATTCGCGCGCAAGTTGGCAGCCAGACCGCGATTATCGTTCTTCTTGATCGCGCCAGTGATATTTGGGAGGCGCTCAGGTCAGGGGCGAATGGTTATGCACTGCGCGAAACCAAAATCGACTTGCTGCCCTGGGCGGTGAAATACGTCGAAGCCGGCTTGGGATGGATTGGTCCCAACATCGCTCAGTACCTAACTATGGGCAAGGGGCTGCCCTTGCTCAGAGGCGTAGCCGATCAGTTTGCTGAAGTGACACCGCTGACAATGCTCTCCGACCGAGAACAAGATGTGGCGCGGCTCTTGATCGAGGGTGTGAGTAATCAGGAGATTGCCGATACTATGGGTTTGAAGATACAGACGGTGAAAGTGCACGTGAAAAACATCCTGCGCAAACTGCATGCGAGCAGTCGCTCTCATGCGGTGTCGATCATCCTCAAGTCTGGACGGAAAGGATTGTGACGACGCGCCTTCTCAGGCGAGTTGCACGGACGCGCTAGTACGCGGCACTCTCTGCCGTGAACCCGAATAGCACCTGACTAGGCGGATTTCCTCAAATCTTCGACGACGGCAGGGTAAATCTGAAACGCCGGCCTCACCACGGGCAACAGAGCAAGAGCCTGATTGACAGGTCCTCTCGAACTGATTTTGCCAGAGATTAAAGCCACTGCCGGGTTTTCCTTGCCTAACCAGAAATTATGCGCAACGTCTGATTTCATCGACATCTCGATGATCGGTTTGATGTCACATCTACCGGCATAGACTTTGAGTTCAACTCCGTCGCTGCCGTCGATAGTCAGGATTCCATCGGGATCTCGGTAGACAAAACGCACTACGAGCCGCGACTTCAGAAGTTTGGCCGACATCTGATCGTCAGCCTTAATCCGGCGCCACAGCTCTTGCATCACTTCTAGTAGTTCGTTGCTATTGCTAAAAACGGACATAAACGAGCCCCTCACTTACTTTTAACTTAGCACATCCTTGCCTGGCTGAGAAGTACAGACGAAGCGGCTTTCCTTTTGTTGCAAGTTAAACTGAAAGGCGACCGTAATTAGGAGTGAAACCAGCAAAAAATGTCCCTGACTAGCAGAGTTCGAAATCAGCCGAATCCGGCTCCTCGTGCGGAAAGAAGACTGATCCGGACTGGCAAGGTGCGGCTGAAAATGGATGCGTTCAGCTAAGCCTTAAAGTTAAATCGCCCGGTGCTTCGGCCGGAATTTGCGAATCTGACTTCTGGGTATGATTGATCAGTTGATCAAACACTCAAATAGCATGCTCAAAACAGTAAGCTCATTTTTGATTTTCCTGGCATTGACCGCACCGGTTGCAGTAGCTGCGCAGGAGAACACAGCTGATTCGGTTATGATCCCGAGCCCGCAGGACAAAAGTGCCGATGCGGGCGAGTTCTATCATCCGCCAATGCCCTCAAAGAAATTTTTGACTGCCGAGCAAGCAAAAATCGCTGCTTCGATGCATCCAACCGTTGACACTCTTTTTTGGTTTCCCGATGCAGCGGATGCGGCTCATCCCGAATTAGCCTCGACCCATGTCAAATTAAAGGCGTGGATCCGAGAGGAGAAGGACGACATCAAGCGAGTGCTTGAGCGCATCTTGGACAACGCTCCCGGTTTGGGAATCAGTGCGGCGTCGGGAGCAAAAATCGCTCTAATCAGAGCCGACACGCTTAAACCGGGCCGGCGGCAAGAAACCGAGATCGTTCGTGGGCGCCCGCCTGCGTCTCAGTCATGCCCGTGCGCGATTGCACTTTCCGACTCGTTTTTTCGCACGCCTCTGCAATTTCATGGGCTGACACATGAATTAGTGCACGAAGCGGATCTTTCAAAGCGAGTATGTGACTCGAAAGAGTGGCTCGGTTTTATCGAACGACCGATCGCTGAAGCACGGCTCAAAATGGCGCTCTCTCCGACCTATGCATCGAAAGACATTGCCGCCGCGTTGTTGAAGGAGAACATTTGTCCGACGGAATACAGTTGTACCAACGAGGAGGAAGCGCTGGCCGAGATGGTGAGCGCTTATGTCGAACAAGATAAATTCGAGCCGAGCCAGACGTTCATCGACAAATTTGCCAGTCGAATTCTAGTGCCCAACTCCGCAAACATGCAGGACGAACTGCTCTTCAAACAGGCTCGCATACAGGGCGCCAATAAGAATTACAAAACTGCTACCGAGATAGTCGAGAAGTTGGTGCAGAAAGAGCCGGCCAATATTTCGGCGTTAGTCTGTGCCTCGTACTACGGGGGGATGACAACCGAAGACAAATCTACGGCTTTTGAGTATGCACAAAAGGCCGATGCAGCTATGCGATCGGTGGGAATGCCGTGGAGCGATTCGGAGCGCCTCTGGGTATCTCAAGTACTGACCTGGATTTATCTGCAACACAAGTACTCTGGCAAGGCGATTGAGGTGATAGACGAGATTCTCGCTCATGTGCCGTACGATCCATCGACCTGCTATCAGCGCTTTTACATGGAAAAGGATGATAACAAGCTTGCTTATGGAATCGGCGACCTCTACCACGCTTGCTATCCCGGCGATAACGCGCGTCTTCTGAGCGAGGCAGCGATAAATCCGGATCTGGCACAGCAAATTCTCGACAAGGAGGTCTCGCTGTTTCCGAAAATGGGGCTGTCACTCGTGCGCAGAGGTGAGCTTGAACAATGGCGCGGTGACATAGAAAAAGATGCGGCTAAGAGGCTCTCCTATTACAAGCAAGCACTGACTGATTACAAAAACGCCGCCGATGATGATATGTGCGGCAAACAAGCGCTGTTCGAGTGTTGCAACGTCAGCGTCAAATTGGACGACAACACGGGTGCGGCGGACTTTGTCGAACAGGCTCGCAAGAGATTTCCCGACTCTCAGGAGACGGAAATGATGACGATACAGCTGGCAGCGGCGAAAGGAAAGTCGGAAGAAGCTGCTCAGGAGTTGGGCGTCTTCAGAACGAAAAACTGGCAGATGCTCGACAAGCTGATCAAAGCGGCCATAGGCGAAGCGCCAGGTGGCTGACGAGCACTCTGGCGAGAGACTGGACAGGCTGTTCGAGGAGTCGCGGACGCTAACGACTCACGACCTCGCTCTATAAAGAATTTGCTCGATGCGATGGCCCTGTGAGAACCCCTGGCGCGCGCGCATATATAATGTCGGGCTGGAGAAGGTGGAGACAGAGATGGCTGATTATCTACTTGAAATCGGTACCGAGGAGTTGCCCGCGGGATACATTCCCGAGGCGCAGGCAAAACTGCAGCAGGCAATCGAGGAAGGTTTGAGAGCCGCGCCTTTGCATTTTACGGCGACGCGCTCGTACAGCACGCCGCGCCGGCTGACGGTTATAGTCGAAGGTATCGCCGACAAACAAGAAACGACCTTCAAAAAGCAGAAAGGTCCGCCGGTCGAAAGAAGTTTTGAGGCCGACGGCAAGCCGAACAAACAAGCACTCGGATTCGCAGAGCGCAACGGACTCAAAGTCGAAGAGTTGGCACGCGAGAAAGTCGGCGACGTTGAGTATCTGTTCGCCAACGTCACTACTGCAGGCAAACCCACAGCCGAAGTGCTCGCTCCCATAGTTTTAAAAGCGATCTCGCAATTGCCCGCCGAACGTGCGATGCGCTGGGGTCACTCTGAATTCAAATTCTCGCGTCCGATCCGCTGGATAGTTTCGCTGCTCGGCAACGATGTGGTGCCGGTCCAGTTGGACAATTTGAAGAGTGGCAGAGAATCGGCTGGGCATCGGATTCTCGCTCCGGGCAAGGTGACGATCAGCAATGCCGACAAGTACGCGCAAGAGTTGCGCAAAGCGTTTGTCATCGTCGATTCCGCCGAGCGCAAAAAGATCATCGAAGAGCAGGTGACTAAACTGGCGAATGAACGTGGCGGCGTGCCGAAGCAGCTCAAGGGCTCGCTTCTGGAAGAGGTCGTGCACATCACTGAATGGCCCAGCGCCCTCGTCGGCGAGTTCGAAAAAGAGTATCTCGACCTGCCCGACACTTTGATCGAGACCGTGATGGTGCACCACCAACGATACTTCCCAGTGAAAGACAAAAACGCGAAAGAGACTGAGAAAGTCAATAAAAATGACTTGCTGCCTTTCTTTATCGCGGTCGTGAATAATGACAAAAAGGAAGCGCAGAGTATCATCAAACAAGGCAACGAACGTGTCTTGCGCGCGCGTCTGGCTGATGGCCGTTTCTTCTATTTTGACGATCAGAAGACAAAACTGTCTGCCAGAAGCGAAGCACTCAAGCAACTGACGTTTCAAGAAGGCTTGGGAAGCTACGCCGACAAGGTCGAGCGAGTAAAGAAGCTGGCAAAACATGTCGCCGGCAAACTGCAATTGAAGCAGCAGATGGCTGAGCATGTCGAGACGACCGTCTCCCTCTGCAAGTTGGACCTCGTATGCAATCTAGTGCGCGAGTTGCCTGAGCTGCAGGGCTATGTAGGCTCATGGTATGCGGAGCAAGAAGGCGCGGCACCGGAAGTGGTGACAGCTATCGCTTCACACTATTCACCGCGCTCCACTGACGATACCATTCCGAAAGATACGGTCGGCATGCTCACAGCGGTCGTCGACAAGCTCGATAACCTGGTGGGGCTGTTTGCGATTGGGAAGAAACCCAGCGGATCGAGCGATCCTTATGCATTACGCCGCCAGGCTCAAGGAATTATCGACATATCGATCGACGGGCTCAAGGCGTATCCAATCGATATTACCGACGTTTTGCAGCAAGCGTTCGATGGGGTGGCACCGCAGATTGCCGCATGGTCCGACAAGCAGCCGAAACACAAACGGAAAGAGCTGGACCGCAGCAAGACACTCAGTGAGTTGAGTGAGTTTATCAACCAACGCCTGAAGACGAAGCTGTTGGATCTCGGCGCCGAGCGCGAGATTGTCGATGCAGTGATGGATGCCCGTGATCCGCTGGCGAATATTCCCGACACCGTACTGCGTTGTACGTGCGTGGGCGATCTGATTGCTTCCGATGGTGGCTTGGATCTGATTCGCGCCGGAGTGCGCGTGGGCAAGATTTTGGGAGCGGATTCTCCCGATCAGGTCGATCCGGCGCTGTTTCAAAACGATGCAGAACGCACTCTATGGGAAATATTTAATCGTGACGTAGTTAAGAATTTGCCCGACTGCCAGGACGTGATCCGTACCAGCGACAAGGCAGAGTACGAGAGACTTCTCGCCGTTCTACGTTCGCTGACGACGCCGGTAAACGACTTCTTCGACAATGTGATGGTGAACGACAACGACCAGAAATTGCGCAATAACCGTCACGGAATGCTCCGCCAGATTGATCGTTATTTCACATCCGTGGCTGATTTCCCTAAATTGCAATCACTTTTGCTTTAGCCTGTCATGGGAACATATGCTCAAAGTTGATTGTCTCGCCCTCTAGGGGCGATTCAAAATGAGCCTGCACTAAGCATTTGCTACCCAAAGTGATCACAAAACGAAAATTCTCAACCCTGATAGCGGCCCTGCTACTGGTTGGCTCTCTGCCAGCCGCAGTGCGCGCAGTGTCCGATATGCCGGACACGTCGATTAAGACTCCGGTTCTGTTGGCAGAACATTCAGTCAGCACGTTCATTCCCTCGGCCACCGCTCCCGGGGCTGGACTAGCCGTCAACGTCATCTACCCGGAAAAGACTCGGTACGCAGCGGGCGCACCCATCGCCGTGGTCGTGCCAGGCGGTGACACCGGCAGCGGACTGACGTTTTCCGCCCATATTTCGCAAGAAGGTATGGCGGAGGTGCGTTTTGCGCTTCCCGGCGATGGCACTAAAGGACTGCAGAGCGGCGGCATCTTCGACTATCGCGGAGTGGAATCGCAAAAGGCTTTGAAAGATATTCTCTTGTTTGCCGGAGGCAAGACCGTCGACACGCAAGGGCGACACATAGGAGAAGTGGTTCCGGTCAAAGTTTCTACCGATGAAATCGGGGTGATCGGCTGGTCTAACGGAGGCAATCTTGCCATTATCACCCTGGCTAAGTTTGCCAAAGAGTTGTCGTTCATCAACTGGTTGACCTTCTACGAAAGTCCAGTCGGAGCGATGATGTACCCGGCTAACCTGGGAAGTCAGCACGACCTGGTGATCAATCCGCACTACCGTGAAGGCAGCTCGGCGACTGGTGAGTGCCTCGTCGACTATCGCAAACTGGCTTATTCAAAAGACGGCAACCGCGATGCCGACCAGCACAAGAAGCGCGGCGAGCCAATCTTGCCCGGCATCATTTACTTTGACGAAAACTGGAACCAACGGTGGGATGAAGCCACCGAATTCGCTTTCTCGTACGCGCTGGACGTCGGTTTGGAAAAACAGATCTACCCACCGGATGTGGCTGCAGCCTTAAATCGTCGCCAGGTCTTCTGGACATGGAAGGAAGATTACGGTCCGATGGGCAAACCACGTGACGAGAAGGGCAACATCATTCACAATCCGGAAGAGGACAAGCTCTCCACCGGCCAGCAAAAACGAAAGGATCGGGAGTTAAACCTCGAGCACAAAATGTGGGTCGGGCACATAGCAGCACAGCTGAAAGCTAAACCTGACATCAACACTAAGATTTCGTTTGGCGCGGTCATGCGCAGAAAGCCGGCTTGGCCTGACGACATCGCCACGGTTGCCGAATCAGAAGCATATTACAAAGAGCGCGACGGCTCGTTGTACATCGATCAGCTCTGTGCCGGGTTTCCCAACCTTCTCGTAGATGTGTTTGGCAGCGTCGTCGACCACCTGCAACGGCAGAACGATCACCCGAGCATCGCGCTCCTCTATAACGCGTTTCTCTCCAATCATGCGCATTGGCTGCGTCTCAATCCTGACCCGACTTATGTCGGCTGGGCGGCGACAATGAACCCGATTAACTTCGTCAGCAATAAAGTGAACGCACCGATCGATGCGAGTTCGATAACCAGCCAGCTAGAACCGGAGGGGCTTGTCCCGGACTACCTATACATTGACGCGGCAGCGGCCGAATTGGCTGATCGCACTCACAGAAAGAAATACGACGATCCGCTTGCGGAAGTATTAGTTAAATACCAGTACGGCGGCGGTCCTCCGCCCAAACTGGTGGAAGAGAAGTAGGAACCATCTGTGTTACGATTAGATCGGTCTATTAGTCGAGGCAGGGAATATGCTTGGCAGTCCAATTGATATAGCCATTGTGGCCGGAGTCATCCTGATAGTGTTCGGACCTAAGAAGGTCCCCGAGCTTGGCAAGGCGCTGGGTCAGGGCATAGGCAATTTCAAGAAAGCGCTGCACGAAGCCGGCGACGAGATGAAATCGGCAGCCGACGCAGTCACTCACGAAAAGCCTGCTGACCAACAGCAGCAACAGCAACCACAGCAGCAGCCCGTTCCTGCAGCAGCCGGCGCTACGGCTACTAGTGGCAACGAGGCAAGTGCTCCAGCGAAGGAAGAAGCAGCGCCGCCTGCTTAATTTGCCGCTCGCTGTTCGCGCTCGCTTTGATCAGGATAATGAACCCAGGACTGTGTCTTAGGGTTTTGAGAGGTGGCGTCCTTTGCGTCGCCTAGATCAAGTGACCAAAATTCGCTCCCTGACAACAGCACGATTAAAGTCCTAAATGCCTGATACGTCTAAGTTTTCGGAAGTAACCGAAAAGGTACCTGTGGTCACCTGGCAGGTGACAAAGTCGGGCGAGTTTAAGAGGTCGGCAAACCTCGGAATTTGAGGGTGGGACAAGTCGGTTGATGGCCAACCGAGTTTTGCGTTGGGACAGTCATTTGACGGCAAAACCGAGTCTATCCGGCATGCAAGTCAGCAGATTTGCAGAGTTGGAAGAAGTCATTTGAGAGCAAACCGCATTTTTGCCGAGTTGAGACGTTTTGCAGCTAAACTGATTTTGCCGAGAAAGCCGCCAGTTTGAAGTGAACGTGGGAAGGACCTAATTTGAAGAGGTTGGGCAATCTTCTGAGTTTTTCCGTCTGCTTGTTTGTAAGATTACGTTTGGTGGGAGTTGACCGACGATCAGCCGAGTACGAGTTGGCGGGGCACGGATGTCGAAATTTGAAATCACCAGGAAATTAGCGCCGGCAGGCGATCAGCCCAAGGCAATCGCGCAGTTGCGCCGGGGCGTAGAGGAGAATTTCCAGTATCAGACGCTTCTGGGCGTAACCGGCTCGGGTAAGACGTTGACGATGGCGCATGTCATCCAGGAAACGCAAATGCCGGCGCTCGTGCTCGCCCACAACAAAACTCTGGCAGCGCAGCTTTGTAATGAGTTTCGCGAGCTGTTTCCCAGCAATAGCGTCGAGTACTTCATCAGCTATTACGACTACTATCAGCCGGAATCGTACATTCCTTCGACTGATACTTTCATTGAGAAAGAAGCGAGCATCAACGACGAGATCGATCGCTTGCGGCATTCGACCACGCGCTCACTGTGGGAATCAAAAAAAGTAATTGTCGTGGCGTCGGTGAGTTGCATTTATGGTTTGGGCGTGCCGGAGCGGTATCTGGCAGCAGCGATCGAACTGAGCGTCGGCATGCAGAAAGATCGCGCAAAACTTTTGAAAGAGCTGGTGCACATTTATTATCAGCGCAACGATATGGTCATCGAGCGCTCGCGGTTTCGCGCGCGTGGTGATGTTCTCGAAGTTTATCCGTCCTATGAGGAGCGCGTCATTCGTATCGAGTTTTTCGGCGACGAGATCGAGCGGCTCGCCATCGTCAATCCGGTCACTGGCGAGATAGAAGAACTGCCGCAGTTGGTGAGGATCTATCCGGCAAAACACTATGTGGCGGAAGAACAAGAGTTAGAGCGTGCCATCGCCGAGATCGAGTTCGAATTAGAAGAGCGGCTCGGTGAGCTGACTTCGCAGGGCAAGCTGGTGGAGGCGCAACGGT
The DNA here is from genome assembly GCA_036703195.1 of Planktothrix sp. Classification (GTDB taxonomy): domain Bacteria; phylum Cyanobacteriota; class Vampirovibrionia; order Obscuribacterales; family Obscuribacteraceae; genus DATNPN01. The sequence goes on from DATNPN010000037.1 coordinate 641,082, forward strand.
TGAAGCAGCGTACGCGATTCGATATCGAGATGCTGCAAGAGGTCGGATATTGCAACGGCATCGAAAATTACTCGCGCATTCTCGAAGGCAGAGAGCCGGGCATGCCGCCGCAAACGCTCATCGATTACTTCTTGCGTCGCTTCGGCAAGGACGGGTTTTTGACTTTTATCGATGAATCGCATGTGACGATTCCGCAGTTGCAAGGTATGCATGCGGGCGACCGCTCACGCAAAGATACGCTGGTCGACTTCGGGTTTCGCCTGCCGTGCGCGCGTGATAATCGACCGCTGACGCACGATGAGTTTTTCAGTAAGGTCGGCAAGGTGGTTTTCGTGTCTGCTACGCCGGGCAACATGGAGCTGAAAATCTCTGAGCAGACCGTGGAACAGATCATTCGCCCGACTGGTTTGATCGATCCGGAAGTGGAAGTGCGCCCGATTCAAGGGCAGATCGATGATCTGATCAAGGAAATCAAGGCGCGTTCTGCTAAAGACGAGCGCGTGTTAATTACGACCTTGACGAAACGCATGGCGGAAGATCTGACTGAATATCTGCAAGAGATCGGCATCAAGGTGCGCTGGCTGCACAGCGATATCGCGGCATTGGATCGCATCGAGTTGTTGGACGATCTGCGCAAAGGCGCTTTCGATGTGCTCGTCGGCGTCAACCTTTTGAGAGAAGGTTTGGATTTACCGGAAGTAAGTTTAGTGGCGATTATGGAAGCTGATAAAGAAGGCTTCTTGCGCGCGGAGCGTTCGCTGGTGCAGACGATCGGGCGCGCAGCGAGAAACGCGGGCGGGCAAGTTATCTTGTACGCCGATCGCATGACAGACTCGATGGACAAAGCGATGCGCGAGACGAATCGCAGACGCGAGTTGCAGAGGGCGCACAACCTCGAGCACAACATAACGCCGACAACGATTGTAAAAGAAACCTCCAATAAGCTTCTCGAATCGTTGAGAGGGCGCGAAGAAGAGTGGACCGCGAGCAACGATGATTTTGTCGCCAGCCAGGATCGTGAGAAAGTTATCGCGAAAGGGCTGAGTCAGGCTAATCCTAAGCTTGCTAGTGTGATCCGCAAGCTGGAGAAAGAGATGAAGACCGCCGCGAAGAATCTGGATTTTGAAAGAGCGGCGGAGTTGAGAGATCAGTTGCGCGTGTTGCAAGAAGAAGCAGCGAAAGCGCGCAACAACCTCGGTTGAGCCTGCGAGTGTGGAGTCCAGGCTCTGCCTGGCATTGTGTTTGTACGACATCGGAGTCGTGGCGGCGGGTCGCTGCAAGCGACCCCTACGTCGTGGCTGCGCCGCTCGCGACGTAGGGGCGTGTTGCACACGCCCGTTGAGACGACGCTTCGTTGTATAACGTGGTTTTTGGCAACGGATCGCAGCAGGTCACCGCACTTCCGTTTTCAGTGGGGTAATTACGAAACGCATCCTCATATGCATACACTGCCTGGATGACTGCTTCTATGAACCATGCGAATTGCGCATATCCGCTTGATATTGTCTGGCAATAGTTTCCAGGTTTCAACGCAGTTAATTGTCGGTCAGAATGCTACATGACATCCTCTCGAAATTGGATAACGCAGCCGTTTCGAGCGATCTGTGCCTGGCTGTTAAAGTCGCTTAACAGGATGCGCACGACCTGGGATCCGCAACTATACTAGGCATGCAGCGTTGCCAAGCAAACTGTATTTTGTCGTTCGGTCGGTCCTCGAGGGAATATAAACCAGTCGGTTTCAGCCATGTGCTGTAGCGCCTTCGCGCAAAGCTTATGGAAGTGTGTAGATTCCGCTCTAGCTCGATTAACGCACATATGATCCAGTCGCGGATATTGCTCCTGAAAACTCATTCATCCAATCAGCCGGCCCGATACGTCGGGCAATAAATAACAAATTCCAGGATGAACTTTAGAGCTTTCTCACCAGCAGCCGTCCCCGCTATTACGTTCGCTAAAAACGAAAAAGACCCTTCTGATGAGGCATCTCATGGCGAAAACAAAATCGGCTGATACGGAAAGAGTTATGGGCGTTCTCGTTGAAGACGAGAACATCGCCAAAAGAAACGAAATGGAAGATCTCGAGCTTCTCGACGAGTCCGATGCGTTCACTATTATCGATGACGAAGAAGATAATCTCGATGATGATGACGAACCCGTCGAACTTCCCTCGAGCCGCGAAATCGCGACTGAAGATTCGGTTCGCCTCTATCTGAGAGAAATCGGCCGCATTCAACTACTCAAACCGGACGAAGAGATCGAACTTGCCAGAAAAATTCTGCAAGGCGACATGATTGCAAAACGCAAACTGGTGCAAGCCAACCTTCGTCTCGTCGTTTCGATTGCGAAGAAATACATCGGTCGCGGACTTTCCTTCCTCGATCTGATCCAGGAAGGCAACCTCGGACTGATTCGCGCTTCGGAAAAGTTCGACCACGAAAGAGGCTACAAATTCTCGACCTACGCCACATGGTGGATCCGTCAGGCGATCACCCGCGCGCTTGCTGATAAATCGCGCACGATTCGCGTTCCGGTGCACATGGTCGAAACGATCAATAAATTGAAGAAAGTAACCCGCCAGTTGGCGCAAGAGCTCAACCGCAAGCCGACCGAACAGGAATTGGCTAAAGCGATGGATGTTTCTCTCGTCAAACTGCACGAAATCATCAAGGCCGCCAAAGAGCCTATTTCGTTGGAAACACCGATCGGTAAGGAAGAAGATTCCCGCCTCGGCGATTTCATCGAAGATGCAGAGACCGATCGTCCGGAAACAACAGTGACGCACGAGTTGCTCCGCCAAGATTTGGCGAAGATGCTCAACGAGCTGACTCCGCGCGAACGTGATGTACTGCGTCTGCGCTTCGGATTGGATGATGGTCGTCAACGCACTCTGGAAGAAGTCGGACAACTGTTTGCAGTGACCAGAGAGCGCGTCCGCCAGATCGAGTTCAAGGCGCTGCGCAAACTGCGGCAGCCAGGTCGCTCTTCTCGTCTGAGAGAGTACCTCTAAAAAGTACGACGAAGAGCCCGGGTAAATCACCCGGGCTTCTTTGCGTCTGTATGAATGTGACTTCCGGAGGTCGCTTTGAGCAACTTTTACGATGACCAGTCTTTGCCGGCGAAAGGGTTTTCGGGTGACGAATCCGACGACATTTTCGGAGATCCAGATGTGGTCAACTCTTCGCCCACGACCAGTGAGCGCATCGTCGACACACAATCCGGTTATCTCGTTGTCGTGAAAAAAGACGGCAGCCGCGCCGCGCTTTCAGTGAAAAGACGTGTCGGCACTCCGCCGTCTAGTTTTGTCATGCTCACGCCGGACGAGCAGATCAAGCTGGCGAAAATTTTGGCAGAAGCGAAAGTAAATGCTTCCCGTGTTTCACCGAAAACGGAGCAATGGAACAACAGCTTGAGCCGCAAGACTCGTGCTGCCGAGGAAGAACAACAGTTAAAGTTTGACTCCGCGCCCGAAAAAGAGTTCGAGCGCGTGCGTGTGCAACGAGCGGAAGAGTATGAGCAGATGCGCTCAGAACGCGCTCGCAAAACATCTTTTACCGGTGGACAAGTTGTATCCGGGCTCGTGGGGCTGGTGCTGGTATCTCTGGCTGGCTATTACGTATTTACGCATTTCGTTGGCGGCGCTAAAACTGCTGCTTCTTCCGGCCCAGCTCCCCAAGCGGATACACAGATTACGAAAGAGACGAAAGTCGATAAGTTCGTGCGCGAATTTGTTGCCGACATGCTCGACTTTGCGCCGACAACGTATCGTTCGTCGCAAGTGCATGCGATGTCCGTCATGACGCCCGAGTTGTTGGACAAGTATTGGCAAGAAACGAATTTCCCTCTCAGCAAAGCGCAGTTGAACGCAACCCCGAAAGGGCAGACGTTGATCATCACGAAAGTCCTGCAAACGCCGGGTGCCGACGACACGACCAATGTTGATCTGTATGCAGAACTCGCCAGTCCGAACAGCAAAGTCAGCGCGCCCGTGCATTTACAGCTCGAAATCGGTGAAGGCACCGACGAGCAATTGAAAGTTATCGCGCAGAAAGATCTGAGTTCGTCGGCGGCTGCTAAGTAGGTTGATGTCGCGGTGGCGGCTGCAAGCCGCCCCTACGGTACGTTGAAGCGCGACGTCGTTTGCCTAGAAGGACGCAGGCGTTTATTTCAGTACGGATAACAAACTCGCACGGCACCGAAGCGTCGTAGGGGCGCCTTGCAGGCGCCCGTTGGGGCGAGCGAAATCTATTCACGCACGCGACTTTCGACTTCGAATGCCCTATTGGCGCAGGCGCAGCCAGATGCTGATCACAAGCCAGGCAGCAAGCGCGCCGCAGGAGTCGTAGATGACATCGTTGATGGTGGCAGTGCGACCGGGGACAAAGCTTTGGTGATACTCGTCCGACATGGAATAAAGTACTGTGATAGCGAAGGCGATCAGCGATGGATGGCGTGCCCAAGTCAGTTTGGCGGCGTTGCGACATAACAAAAACAGGATGGCATACTCGCACATGTGAGCTGCTTTTCGCCCGATATAGTTGAAATCGTGCAGGACCTGCGCCGTGATGTCGCCGGAGTGCGCTTGCGCTGAAAAGGCGAAGATGACGAGCATCCAGAGAGCTACCGCAGTCCATGCGTATTTTTTATCGCTGCGCACTAACGCCAGCCGATTTACCAGACTACTCATCGCACCACCAGTCGAGCGGCACAACCACTCATCGCACCGCTCCTTTCGAAGATTTCTTGCCGGAAGATTTCGCACCCCCTCCCAATTTGCGTGGACCAGAAACGTACTGATTGCCCATCAGGTAGAAGCGCCAGATGCGGTCTTGCGCGGAGGTTACGCCGATGCGAACCGATTCGCCAATCTCGTTTTGCTTGATTTTATCGCCCTCGACTATCCAGAGGTTGGACTGCGCCGAGCAGAGGTCCACGCCGTTGAACGACCGGTCGATTTCCCAGGTGAGGCAGAGTTTGCCGGGTCCGTTCAGTCCTTGGCCGCCGAGGGCGCGGATGAGCACGGCGCCGGGTATGCCGTCCGGCTCGGTGACGACGTTGAGGCAGTTATACATGCCGTATATAAAGTAGACATACGCCACTCCGGGCGGTCCGAACAGCACGCGCGTGCGCTCGGTCAGCCCGCGGTAAGCATGACAGGCTGGGTCATCCTGGGTGTATGCCTCAACCTCTACAATCGGAGCGGTAAGGATGCCGCCGTCAGGCAGCCGCTTGCAAATGGTGGCGCCGAGCAGGTCTTTGGCAACCGTCACTGTCGGTCGCATATAGAACTCTCTGCTAAAAACATTCGCATACTTGCCCACGGCTCCAGTTTAACATTCGCAATCGGCTCTCAGGTCGCCCCGGCGCGCCTCGCCAGCAGGTATCAAGATTGGGAAAAGTGCTAATTCATCCTGGCGAAAGTTGAGAACCTGCTCATCGTTCTGTTAGACTCAAACTGAGTCCCTGGCTGGCAAGCGGGGCGTCAGCCCAGACTTGAATCGGGTGGATTTCGCGGTGACTGGACTAGAACGGATGATTCAAGATCCCCCAAAGGAAGAGTTTTTTGACGCTGTCCGGCGGCATATCTGCCAGATACTCGGGTTCGATTACGGTTTTATCGACTACGCGCAGGGGCATGAGATTCTCAGTCTCGTGTCGTTTTCAGCTGACGACAGTGATGCTGAAGCGCGACAGTTCGTGGAAAAGTTGATTGACGAGCACAACCAGCCGGTTACGGCAACGAATACCTTGTTGGCTCAGAAGGTCAAACAGACGCAGAGTCCATGGCAAGGTCTGGTGTACACGGGTCCGCACAAGCCGCCGGCGCTAGGCGCGGCGCCCCCAGGCGAAACCGACAGTTATCCCTATGCGGTGGTTCCGATCGCGGCGGGGCCCGGTGGTGGTGTTTGCCTGATTCGAATTATCTCGTTCGACACGTCGCGCGAAATCGACGCGAAAGAGCTCGCCACTGTGAAAGTCATGGGCGAACATCTGTGCAACATGCCGCAGTTTACTCAACTGGTCGAGAGAAAGGTGGCCGAGCAGCAGCGTGAGATGTTCAACGCCGAGTCGATTTTGATCATTCACTCCAACCGGCTGACGCGCCGGCGCTATTCGCGCGTATTGTCCGGCAGTTATCGCACTTACGAAGCTGACAGCGCCGACAAGGCGCTCGAGATTTTGCAGGAAAACCTGGCCGAGAATCGCATCGATCTGATTGTGCTCGATGGCGAAATCACGGGTACTTCAGGTTATGGCTTCTGCCGCGTATTGAAAGATTCGCCGCAGTGGAAACATATTCCGGTCATTCTGATTATCGGTCCCGAGTCGTCGCCCGAAGCGCGAATTGCCGGATTGAATGCCGGTGCCGATGACTGTTTGCCGGAGACATGCTTGGACTCTGAGTTGTTGGCGCGCTCGCGCTCCTCGTTGCGCCATCGTAAGACCGAGCGCGAACTGGCAGTGCAGCTTCAGCTTCTTGAAGTTTATGCGCAGAAATTGGAGCAAGCGACTGAGAATCTCGCCAAAGAGAAACAGACAGTATTGTCGGAGAAGAAAGATATCGCGCGGCTGAAGCGTGATGCGGATATTCTCAGAGGGCAAGAGCAGTTGTTGCACCGCATCAGCAACACCATCAGAAGGTCGTTCAATATCTCGGAAAATTTGCAGCAGATGTTGGAAGATCTGGCTGGATATTTCTCGCTTGATTCTTGTTTTGTTGTCTTGCCCAGCGAAGATGAGCCGCAAGATTCCGTGCGTTGCGAGGCAGTGAAAGACGAGCACACGAAGTTGATCGATGAAGGTGTCGACCTGCAGATTTTAGAACTGTGGAAAGAAAACTGCACACTGACGCAAGCACTGATCGTCAATGATGTGTCAATCGATAAGCGCGTTGAGGCGTTTAGAAAGACGGCGTTGTCGAGGTTTCAGATTTACAGCCTGTTCTATATTCCGGTCACGTATGAGCAAAAACTCCTGGGCTTGCTCGGTGGATATAAGACGGAAAGTCAGGCGGCATGGTCGATGGATAACGACATCTTCCTGCGGTCGGTCGCCGACCAGGTCGCTGTCGGTGTGACGAATGCTCGGCTGTATGCGCGCGTCCAGCGGCAGGCGACCATCGACGGTCTGACACAACTGTTCAACCACAGAACCGGACAAGAAAAGTTGGCGGAGCAGTTGCGTCTGGCAGAACGTTATCAACGCAACATATCGATTATGATGCTCGACGTCGATCACTTCAAATCGATCAACGACACTTATGGTCATCCGGTCGGAGACACGGTTTTGCGATCGGTGGCGCGCATCGTCAAGCGTGACTGCCGCGATGTGGACTTGCCCATTCGTTATGGCGGCGAAGAGTTTTTGATTGTCTTGCCTGAGGTCAATCAGGAAGGCGCTGTCGTGGTGGCTGAACGTATCCGCAAGAATTTGGGCGCGGAAGTAATCGAGCACGAGAATGTTAAGTTGAGCGTGACGGCGAGTTTTGGTGTGGCGTCGTTTCCTGAAGACGCCTCCAATCAGAAGGCGTTGCTTGATCTTGCCGACAAAGCGTTGTATCTCTCCAAACGTTTGGGGAGAAACCAAGTGCATACCGCGGGCGATTTGATGTTCGAGGAGATGCCGCCGAAAGTGGCGGAGCCGGTGGAACCTCCGACTTCTGTGCCGGAGGAGAACGAACTCGTCGAGAAGTTCGTTATGCCTGCTATCAGTCAAGAAGCGTCCGAGAAGGAAGAGCTTGTTCCTGAAGTCGTGGAGATGGTAAAAGCATTGGCTTCGGCGTTGTACTCGAAATCGGAGTACAACAAAACGCACCACTTAGAGACGGCGCGTTTGTCTGAGTTGCTTGCCAAAATCATGGGGCTGAATCAGCAACAGATCGAGCAAATTCGCGTGGCTGGCTTGTTGCACGATGTCGGCACATTGCAGCTGCCCTCGGATCTGGTAAACAAGCAGGGGTTTTTAAACGACAACGAGCGCGACATGATGAACTCGCATCCCGTGCTTGGTGCGCAGATGCTGCGTCCGATTCGCGCGTTGAAAGACATCTGCGACATTCTGGAAAACCACCACGAACGCTGGGACGGAACCGGTTATCCTGCCGGACTGAAAGGCGAGCAGATTCCGTTGCCCGCGCGCATTGTCGCGATTGTCGATTCGTATCACGCCATGATCTCCGACCGTCCCTACCGCCCCGCCATGGGCCACGAAGAAGCGGTGTTAGCGTTGCGCGCCGGTGCGGGAAAACAGTGGGATCCGTTTTTGATCGACATCTTCATCGCCGTTTTGTCGAGCCTGCACAACACACCTCAACAGCCAAAACCGTCGATCGATCGGTAATTCTTTCTGCGGAGCGCCAGGCGCCGCGATCTCACCGCCCGTAGGGGCGCCTTGTAGGCGCCCGCACCGCGTGTATTATTAATGAAAAACGAGTGATAACAAACTGGAGATGGCAAAAAGCACAATGCCGATCACAACCGCCACGGAAAATATCGACGCGGCTCTCGACTGACGATCAGTCGCGAGCTGACTGCGCAGCGCCAGGCTCTGCTCGCGGAGCTGATTACCCATACTGGCTCCATGCCGCGACGACGCCTCAACACTGGCCGCCAGAGCTTGCAACTCGCCCACACCGTATTCAGTGCCGATATTTCTAAACGCATCAGGCAGCGAATTCGTATACGACGTTTGCTCTTGCATGACACGATCTAGCTCTCGGTTTAGCGTCGGAAATGACGAAGCCGATTCTTGCCGTGCCTTTTGCACAGCGGCAGGAAAAGTCATGCCGGCTTCTAACGGTTGAAGCACTAGATCTATAAACTTCGAAAGCTCGTTTTTCAGCTTTTCTCGAGTGATGAACTTTTCGCCTTTAGCACCAAGCTGTGTATTCTGTACGGTAAGGGCTAAACCTTTGATCTTGTCCTGCTTCCAGATTGCGATAACCGGCGCAGCGAAAATCAGCAACAACGTAATCTTCGTGGATGCCGACTCGAAAAACGGCGCTCCGGCAGCTGGTGCGAATGCCAGTGTGGTCAACGACCCGATCAACAACACCGCTGCCACGGGCGGCAATAGGATAAAAGTGCTGAGCGATTTTTGCATGATCTGTCGCTCCTTATCTTTGTCGCGCAGCTCCTTGGCAATGGTTTCAACCCTCTGTGCCAACTGCCCGCCGCTCGACATGCTAACTCGCATGGCGTCGCGCAGTTCAATCAACTGCGGCACCATCACGTAAGGAGTCATGCAATCGATTGCTTGGGGAGCCGGCACGCCTTCTCGCATGGCAGCCACGACTCGTTCAAACTCTCCTTTGATCGGCATCGGGCAGGTTTGCGATACTTCGATCAGCGCTTCTGAAATCGGAAGTCCGGATTTTAGAAGTGAAACTATGATTTCCAGCGTGTTTGGCAGTTGGTTGGCGAGTTTGTACTGATGGTAAGCGATATAGCCGCAGAGTCCGGACAGAATCAGAGCGAGCACGCAGAGGAAAACGAAGCCGAACACTTCGAGCGACAAGTACCAAAATCCGGCGAAGCAGTATGCGAGCGCAGCGCAAAAACCTAAAAGCGCGGCAGGAATGGCCGACATGATCGCGAAATTCAACGGGTCCGTTTTCAGACCGGACAACTTCCACGCGCGGTCGCTGTATTCAATAAGTTTAGGTAGCATCGTCTACAAGTATACCGTGCGTGTCGTGAGGATCGCTTGCAGCGACCCGGGCGGCTGCAAGCCGCCCCTACGGTACGCGGCGGCTGCGTGCGCCACGACGGTGGGGAGTGCAGCGTCGGCGCGGCGTAGGGCCTGGCTATAATCGCGTTAGTTTGATGCTTCGAACGGGTTGGACGAGACGACCGAGTAGGGCAAAATAAATCGCTCATCGACTCTGTCGACGTCGCGCGTGATTTCTTCGTCGGCGCGCCGCAACTTGAGGGTTACGGTCGTGCCGGGCGTTCCGTGTATGTGCCCGACATCTCCGCTGACTCCGTTGACGGAAAGAATCTGATCACCAGGGAAAATGCCCGACACAGAAGCCGGGGAGCCGGGGTGAACGCGGGTTACGCGACCGCTGTGCGTACACTGCAGTCCGACTCTTCCTTTACCGGTAACGATTTCGATCGAGCCGGTCAATAACGCGGCCTGAGCTATGACTTGCGACGAGATTGCCAGGCTAAATAGAAGGGTGAGTAGTTTTTTCATGGCACGACTCCGGATGCAGGCAAAGCTTCAGAATGTGCTCCAAGACAAAGCCACCTCGCGGTTAGTTCCGGATTCCGAGATTATTTTTCCGATTGCGTATCGCTGGCTTTCACCGGGCTGAGTTTGCAGGCGGCAGCGGAGTTTTCACTCTTCCCTCACAACCGAACGATATCCTCTTTCGAAAGCAGCGCACCCCATCCCACCGACCGCAGAGAACGCAACTGCCCTGAGCTTGTTGTTTCTTGCGGCACTCTCATGGAGCTAAGCGTAGACTATGGCATCGATTTATGGAGATGTTCCGGCTGCATTCCCGCCCGCGGTCAGTGTGTCGGTTGATAGCACGGCAGGCGCGAGCCAGGATGGCGCGGCAATTAATCCTTCTGCTGCGGCTCGGCACAGCATGTCGCAAGAAGCTTTCGCCCCCGCGTCTGATTCGCGTGTCGCCAGGGTGACTGATTTCAGCAAGTCACCACCGACTGTCGAAGCTCTCTATAAAGAGTTGTCCCAGGCGGGCGATACTTGCTACCACTATGGAATGGCCAGATCATTGCCGTTGTACAAACAGGCAATTCAGATGGCGGACGCAATCAATCCGAGTGGATCATCTGCTGGACGCGACATTCCTTCCCGGCAAGATAACGAAAAAGCATACGACGCGGTGACAGCGCCCGGAACCGCACGAGCCAATCTCGGCTGCGCGGAGATCAGATGCGGCGCCAAAACCGAAAATCCGGAGATGGTTATAGAAGGAGAGCAGTATATCGGCGAGGCGATGCGTCGCAATCCCGAAATGAAGACAGATCCCTATTTTATTGCAGCGCTCAACCGCGCCGCCACTGCCTTGAAGCAATCAAGCGATCAGGCGTTTAGAGACGAAGGCGATCGAATCCAGAAAGAGTTGCAGTCTTTCTCGCCTGACTATCGCAGCAGCTTCGAAAAGCTACCGCCGCCCGGGCAAGATCCCACACAACCTGCGACGGCACGGCCACCCGAACGTCATGAACAACAGCCGGTGCCACCGGTCGGACGGCCGGGCGGCTCTCAAAGACAAACTGCTCCAGGCGAACAGCCGGCTGCGCCCGCAGTGCCGGGAACAGCTCCTGGTCACGACAATACGTCTCCACCTAATCAATCAAATCCTTCCAGCGACGCGCCCACATCGAGCGGCGAGAGATCGTCCGCAAATCCCAGCGACAACTCGTCCGGCGACGGGCATCCATGGGCTGCTCTCCTGGGAGCGCTTGGTTTGATGGGCGCTCCATTTGCGCTGAAGCCGTTCTTGCGCTGGCTGGGTAGACAACGCGATTACTTCAAACAAGCCCAGCAGATCCGAGAGATGTTCGGCGACGATATGAAAGAGTACACGTCGGACGAAAAAGTCACCGCCGAACAGCGCGAAGTCGGCGGAGAAATCGAGATCAATGGCAAGAAAGTCAAAGTTTCGGCGGGCGAGTGGGTCGTCAAAGGCGCTGACGGCAAGACCCGTATCATGACCGACAAAGAGTTCAAGAAGGCATACGATTCGACGGGCAAGCCCGGCGAGTATGTCTCGAAAACTCCTGAGCGCGTTGCTCGAGGCGAAGTGGCGAAAGCCGACGCAACATTCAAGGATCTCAAAGGCGTCGAGCACACGGTGAAGAAGGGGCAGACGGTGCTTCTCAACGAAGACGGAACAGTCTCCGTCGTCGATTCGCCCGAAGCGGCCAAATTAAAACTGATGCCCGAAGCGCCCAAGAAAGTTGCGCCGGATTCAGAGACTGGGAAAGCGAATGCCGACGCAACGGCGAAGCCGAATGCCGACGCGACGGCGAAGCCGAATGCTGACGCAACGGCGAAGCCGAATGCCGACGCAACCGCGAAGCCGAATGCCGACGCAACGGCGAAGCCGAATGCCGACGCAACGGCGAAGCCGAATGCCGACGCAACCGCGAAACCGAATGCTGATGCAACAGCGAAGCCGAAAGCCGACGCGACGGCGAAGCCGAATGCTGACGCGCCAGACACATCCTCGCCGGACCCAGCGACAGATGGTTCTGCCGGCGCCCCTCCGAACGGCACAGACGCCACTGCGGGCGGTGGTGGAGCTGAGGTTCCTCAAGCCGGCAAGCGAGTGCGCCGAGGCGCTCCGCATGTGACCGAGCGTATTGCAGTAAATCGCCACGCAGACGGAACTTTCGCAAAATCTATCGAAATTCCAGGCGATTTCAAAGCGGGCGCGGACCCACAGGCAGATGCTGATCTACTTGCAGAAGCAAGAGAGCGCCTGAGCGATCGCAGAGGTCAATTGGAAAAGTTAGAAAAGGCCGGCAAGATCAAAGATCAACAAAAGAAAGAGCTGGATGGCATCGTAGAAACCCAGGCGCGATTGGACGATCCTCTGTCGCGGGCATCTACCGAGCAAACGGTTCTTCAGACACTCGAGCAAGCCAAAGGCACGGAAGTAGTTGCCGGACATCTGCTCCTCAATGGCGAACCGACCGAATTGCCCATCGAGCGCGAAGGAGGAGGCGGCGGCGGAGCGGGCAAATTGATTATCGTCGGCGTGGTCTTGTCCGCGGTGCTAGGGGCGGTCGACCATTTTATGCCTAAAGCGGAAGCACAGGAGTTGCCGCCTGCGACCATCGAAGGCAGATAACCGCAAAGATTTGCCAAAGCCGGAGGGGGTGCCAAAAGCACCTCTTTCCGTATGTGCCTGGCGCATGCCAAGGTTGGTACAATTGCGTTCCACTCATAGTTTTAGCAGGTGTTGACAGTGTTTCTTGGCATCGACATAGGAACTTCGGGCACGAAAACGATCGCCATCGATGGCGCCGGCACGAAATTGGCGGAAGCGATGCAGGAGTATCCCTGCCAGCATTTGCGCCCACTGTGGAGCGAGCAAGATCCCGAAGATTGGTGGCAAGCAACCGTGGCCACGGTGCGCAAGGTTATGAATGAAGCGGGGTTGAAACCGGCGGAGATAAAAGCCATTGGTTTGAGCGGGCAGATGCACGGTGCTGTCTTCCTTGACCGGCACGGCAAGGTTATCCGGCCTGCGATTTTGTGGAACGACCAGCGCACAACGGCGGAGTGCAATGAAATCGAAGACCGTGCGGGCGGGCGCAGCAATCTTCTTAAAATGGTGGCAAGTCCGGCATTGACAGGTTTCACCGCGCCAAAAATTCTCTGGTTGCGAAAAAATGAACCGGCAAACTGGGAGCGAGTACATCGTGTTCTGCTTCCCAAAGACGAAATTCGCCGCCGTCTCACAGGCGAGTACGCGACCGATGTCAGCGACGCAAGTGGAACATTGCTGTTCGACGTCAAAAATCGCACCTGGTCGAAGACGCTCATGGATCGGCTGCAGCTTGATGTTGATCTCATGCCCGCGTGTTTCGAATCGGCCGAGTCGACAGGTAAATTGAGCAAAGAGGTGGCGGAACTGCTGGGATTGACGACAGATTGCATCGTCGCTGGTGGCGCCGGTGATTGTCCGGCGGGTGCGGTCGGCAACGGTATCGTCAAAAGCGGAGTCGCTTCGACCTTGATCGGAACATCGAGTGTTTTTCTAGTTCATAGTGACACATACAATCTCGATCAAGAAGGCCGTCTGCATACGTTTTGCCATGCTGTTTCTGGTAAATGGTTCATCATGGGCGTAAATCTGTCTGGCGGCGGTTGTATGCAGTGGTTTCGCAATCAACTTTGCCAGGCAGAGGTCAGTCAACTGGAACATGCTGAACAAATGTACGAGAAGCTTTCTGCTGAAGCGGCAGAAATTGATGTCGGCTGCGAAGGGCTGATGTTTCTTCCTTACCTTTCCGGCGAACGTCATCCGCACAACGACGCCGACGCACGAGGATGTTTTATCGGCTTGACCCTGGCGCACACTCGTGCGCACATGGTGCGCGCAATTATGGAAGGCGTCGGATACAACATGCGCGAGAGCATGGCACTGGTCGAAGCGATGAATATTCCGATCAAACAAGTCCTGCCATCGGGCGGCGGATCGCGCAGCGAGCTGTGGCGCAAGATTCAACAGAACATGTTCAACAAACCGTTTGCGCGCGTGCGCTGCGATCAAGGTCCCGCGTTCGGAGCCGCGCTTCTTGCCGCCGTCGCGGCCGGTTCATACAAGTCAGTCGAAGAAGCATGCGAAGCAACGATTGCGATCGACGCCGAAGACCTTTCGTGCAAGTCCACGTCTTCGTATTACGCCAAAGGTTTCCCAATCTTCCAGCACTTATACCGCTCGCTCAAACACGACTTCAAACGGCTTTCAGCGCTGGCGACAGAGTCGAGAGAGCTTGAGCCTGCCCAAAGCTAGAAATCCTCTCGAGCGCCATCGCTCACCATAACGGCCGCGCATTTTTATGACTTCTTAACATTGGCTGATATAGAGTTGATACTGCCATCGCTATAAGCTCATGCATATCGCAAGTCTATCGCGAGGCTGTCACTACTTACTACGCAGAGTGCACGAATGGCCGACAATACCGCCACTATAAATCCTTTGGTTGAGCAGGCAATCGTCGATCATAAATCAAACGATGCTGCTTTCAAAACAGACATAGCCAAAATTCTTACGGCTGATCTAGGCAGCCCTCAGAAGCTTGCCCAAGACGCGAAGCAGTTAGAGCAGCAGTTGCAGATGAAGCCCGCTGATCTGGAAAACTTGGGTTTTCCCGCTGATGTATTCTCTAACGAAGCAGGCTCATCACCGGCTGCGGCTTCCGACGCGAAAACGGCGCCGCCGACTTCGTCCGACTCGAGCGCGCTCAACGGAGCTCATGTATCTTATGACTCCCAGAACCGTCCCGACGACGTGAAATATCCAAACGGCATGGAAGCGAAAGTGACATACGGTCCGAATGGAGAAATCACTGAGGCGTCTATTGCCGGCAGTCCGGATCCAACTTACAACGGAACGTTCCAATTACAGAGTGACGGGTTGTTGCACGGGTTTGACGACACCGGCAAATCCACAGGCGTAACGGTTAAGCCGGGCGATGTATCGATCGGTAAGGACGGCGCCGTGCAAGTCCTGGCAAAACAAAAGGAAGCATTCCTCAGTTTTTCCGGTTATATCGAGGTTGACCCTGAGGGCGACATCGCGAAGCACACTGGTACACCACCGACTGGAACGCCTTCCTAGAAGCCGTCACGTAGCACCACTGGCAGTGGCGGGGCGTACTTGCTCCAGGCGCGGGGTCTCTTGACCGGCGTAGGGCGTATGTGACCTGATAGGCAGTTGTCAAAGCAGTGAGGACTCGTGTTTCCCCGTTCCGGACAATCTAACGCGCAGATTCGCAGAATATGTCAAAAGTAGCGACACTTCGAACCGGTGGAATCGGCTTGGTAGATGATCGGTGAGAAGGCTCTTGCAAAGAGATTCTGTTGCAGGGCGTGGGTGTTGCTTCTCAAATCTCTACTTATTAAGGACAAGATATGACTATTCAACGTAATTTTGCACCGGCGCTGTCATTCGTCATTGCGCTAGTATCGGCAGCGGCGGCTGTCCTTCCTGTCCAGGCAAAGCAAGATCCAGCCGTATTTGTACAGAATGCACATTGTGGACATGATTCCTCCGCTAAGTTTTATCAATTGCCTCCCGGACAACGCAAATCTGGTTTTGGTCAGGCCGGCATAGCATCAGTGATTCAAAATTCCGGTGAGACCGGTGATGTAGCTGGAGTTGCTTTTCTCACACCTTTTGCCGAACAAGGTGCGGGCGGGTTTAACGATGTTGTGTTTAACTATCAGCTCGGATCCGGATTCACAAATTCGTTAGTAACCTTCTGCTTTTTACAGACAGATGGCCGGTACCTCTCGATCACACGAACGTTGGATTCATTGCCGGAGGCTCCGGGACAAACACCTCAATGGGGAGCTATTGTGGTCACTCCCGACACGCTCGGTGTCGATCACACCGTAACTCTGGTGAAAACAATCATCACAGTGTCGGAAGGCAAACAGAACATCGGGTGCTTTTACGTTGCCAACGCTGACAACGATTTTCTGGCACCGAGCAACCTGAAGTTCGATCAACCCGGATGCGAAATTCTCGAGTTTTGCAGTGCAGCACAATTTCTATAACGCTTAGCGAAAAGCCTCTTTACCATGGATGCTCGACTCGCTCTTAGTCAGTGCGCCGCACTTTTGTCCAGCGCTTGTTGAAGATATTGTTGAATTCTGCCGACTATGGATAATGAGTGATCCGCCGCATAAGCAAGTGTCTCAGGTTCTCGGTTCGATGGTGCTTACAACAAAATCTGCTAGCGATGCCCAACTTGCAATTGACTGGCTAAAGCAGCACCCCGAGACGTCGGCGGATTTCCTCGTCTCCAAATTATTGGAACTTGCCATCCTAACCTCCACGTCACCTGATGAGTACGTGATTTTGCAGGCGAAAACGAGGTTGGGCGACGAGGCAAAGCGCGGGAAATTCACAGATTTGTTGTTTAATGCTGTGCGCGCGATTCCCGATGAGCAGATTATAGGTTGGGGCAAGCAATACGCCGTAGCGTCGCGCTCGCATCGCATGGTAGTTGCCTTGTTAGAATCCGTCCCAGATAACGAATCCATTGCGATGGCGATGAACAGTTGGAAAGAATGGATTTATTCTCCGATAGAACCGGACATGCTCCGCGCAATCCTTACGGCTGATCCGAGTAACAAGAAGGCGCGCCGCCGCGCCATGTACTGGATGAGCCGGAATCGCAAGCACCATTGCTACAAATCAATCAGCCAGGTTCTGAATTAGTCCCATGACGTTTAACTGGCAGGCTAAACTGCTGAGCGACTGTCCCGTGACCAACCAGGACATCTTTCTGTAACTGAACTGACAGCTTATGACCTATAGATTTGCGCTAACGGCCGCGTTCTTATCAGGCGAGAATTTTGGGAAGAAATAAAGCCGGCGACACTTTGAAGTGCTGTCCAAGCTTGACGCAGTGTTCTTTTGTCAATTCACGTTTACCTGACACAAGTTCGCTCATCACGCCTGAAGATACGGCAAGGATGTTTTGCATCGCGACCTGCTTGATGTTGTGGTCTTTCATGAAGGACTGCAGAAGCTGATGCGGAGCTAGGTCTGCAAACTTCAAATCATGATGTTTGGTTTCGTACTTGGCTATTTCATCGAATAATACTTCAAGATAATTGTCTTCGTCTTCGGCCATCGGCTCTTCTCTGAGCATCAACCCTTGAGCTACCTCATGTGCTTCGTTCAGGTGCGCATCGTTCTTGATCGGAACCAGTGGAAAGCGCTCGATAAGTGTTTTGTATTTCTCGGTAACCATCAAAACTTCTCCTTGTCATACTCGGCATGAGTCATGATTTTTAGGACGTAAACTCGTTCTTGTCGAATCCAAACCATTGCCGCGAGGCGAAAATTGTTGCCGCCGATATTGAAAATGAACTTTTGACCGCCCAGATGATCAGTGTTGTTAAAAGTATTTTGTACGTCTGCGTTGTTTTTCCAGTCGGCAGCCCGCGTTTTTGTCACCCAATGGTTGAGGGGATTTTCGGCGTCTGGATGTTCAGTGACAAATTGCTTTATTATCCGAGTATTCAAAATATCCACCAGAAATAGCCCCCTTGGACTATCCTCTCAAATTGAGAGGAACTAGTCAATAGGAAAACTTTCGATTTGAGAGGATTTAATCTGACGAGCGAGGCAGAGTTTTGGTCACATTCCGACGCTCGGAGCAACTCTCGATTAAGAAATACACGGTGTGGGGTCAACTAGCGTGTGCGCACTGGCACCGGGGCTGGTACCGCTGTTGTGAGGATGGTGCGTTCGGAATTGCTGTTCAAACGCCGGTAGTAGGCATAAATTGGAATGCCTGAGAAAAGAATCAGCACTCCGCAGAGCTGCTCGATCCAGCTGACGCAGGCTAATGCGGCGTAGCCCCAAACAATCGAAGTGATGATAGTCATCGCCCATGCCGAAAGGTTTCCTTTTCTTCCGATACGAAACGGACGCAGCATGGCGGGGTCGGTGTAACGCAGACTGATCATGCACACTCGGTACAGCATCGCTACGAATGCGTACATGAATCCGAATGTGTTACCGAGAAAAGCGTATGCGTCGGGAAACAGTCCGCCCCTGGTGGCAACTTCGTGCGCTTTCTGCATCTCCAGCGAGTGAAACAAGTTTCCCCAGAAGCCGTGTCCTAAAATGGATTCAGGATCGGGAGTAATGTGACCCGATTCTATGTTGCCGACGAGCATCACCTGCTTTTTCATAACCCGATTGACGAGCGGTGCCATCCAACGAATTACGCTTTGTCCTTTCCAATTCGAATGCGTTTGCTTGAGCACGTCTCTCTCTCGAAAATCATCGAGTGTCGGCTTTTGGTTTTCTTTGTAGTTTAGAACCGCGGCTAGTGAACACCCGAAATCCTGCGCGCAGTGATGCTCTTGATCAGCGAGGACGAGCGCGGCAGCCCAATCGCCATCAGCCAGCTGCAACGTAATTCAATCCCCTTTTTTGAAACTAGGTGGTTTGTACGTCATAATTAGACTGATTAGTGTTTAGCTCTTACCTCCAGAGGTTTATCTCGTGCGGATGAGGCCGTCAAGGCGCTTAATGGTCCTCTAAAAACATACGCAGGTCGCATTTTATCTCTTCTTCGTGCCCGGTTCTAAAATCGAGATGGAGCAGCACCTCGTTCTGCTCATTTCTGAAACCGATGATCTCGCTGTCAGTTTTTTCGGCTAGCACGTAGAAAAAGCCGGACTCTTCGACCACTGATCTAATGTTTTCGCGCTCCAATATGCGCCATTGGTTTATCGAAGTGTCCGCTGCTAGATTCAAAAACGCCTCTGGCAAGCGAAGTCCATCGTTGTTGGTGAGCACCACACCCTTATCAAAGTCGGCCAGGTCTCGAACATTTGATACCCGGGCATCGCCTGTCATCTTTCTCGGCGATTTGTTGAACTGAATCGCAGACAGCGAACCATTTACGATCCAAACCGAAGCCTCATTTTTGTTATCGAGCTGGTCACATAACGACACCTTCGCAATGACGTATTCTTCCTTCAACGCCGGCAATTTCATCGAATCAGGGCATGGAATTACCTTCCACCACTTGATGCAATAGAAGTTCACTTCTCGACCGTCAGTCAATCTCTGAACCTTATTTATTCGAGCTATCTGATCACGCAGGCGCGTCGACCACGGTTGTGCGACCCGCTCGACAAGCGCATCGAGTATCTTAAGTTCAACTGCCGAAAATTTGTCTGCCATATTTAATTCGATTCAGTCAGGAAACTCGTCGAAATTCGGCTGCTTGGAAGAGTCTACCATCATCGAGCAGACGGCAACGTGACCGAGAGTGGTTATGCGCTCACTCCTCCTGACTGAGTTTTCGACAATATTGGAATGCGGCGCTCAATTTCTAACTGGGTTCTCAGTGCTTTGATGGGGTAGACGGCTTCGTTATTTCTTGCCCGAGCAACGCGCGGCTTATTGCAGCAGACAAACCAACTGACTTGAAAGAACTAAATGGAACGTATTTGGCATTCTTTACCGTCAGATCGTCGCCCAATCCTAGGACTGTGATGGATAGCTCACTTGGGCGGAGCCTCATAATTGCGGAATAATCGAGATTGACCGTGCACTTGCTGCCACCGGATTGAGGTTGTTCGGGGATTTCTTCGTCTGGTCCCACATGTTTGGCCACTATCACCATCACAAGTTTATGCTGGGACGTTTCGTGACGAGGATATTTAGCGATAAATTTGTTTATTTCGTCATTCAGCGGATTTATCAAACTCTGTTTGCATGGACAAGTGCCGTAATTATGAGCACAAGTGCACCCTTCCTCCTTTAGCCAGATACTTTTCACGCGGTCGAAATCACAATTTTCAACTCGGGCTGGTGCGCCGCAGTGAAGGTCGATGAACGTGAGGTTCGGTGGAAATTGAGAAGCATGTCCACTGGCTTTAAGTTGGTTCTTACACCAGCCCAGCGGTGACTCCAAAGGAGAACCAGGTATTGTGTTTGGGGGTGAACTCCAGTAGCCGCTGTCGAAGACTAGAACGTAATCGGCGCTATCGGTTTTGGTTTCGGCTTCCGAATGAGGCTTGCTGATCGTTCGGCGGGCGTCGATCGTTATTCTGTAGACTCTGTTGCCGCGCCTGAAATCGATATCTGCCGAGTCACCGTTTTGGTGTGTTTTCAGGATCACGTCACCGGGCAGAAGCCCTTTTTGCGAAACCTGTGTGCCGGCAGCAACGCTACTGACGGTTTTATGGTCCGATTCATTGCAGCGAAATCCCATTTCTTCATAGGACCAGTATTCGTGTATTTCGGCATTCAATCGGTGACCGCTGCCTTTTGCTGGACTTGCATTATCTTGCTTTGGTTGCTGCATTATTAATTGAGTGGATTGTCCATTCACCGGCGATTGCACGGAAATAAGACAGAGTGCGGTCAAAGCCATCGCGCAGCAAGGACGCGGAACCAATTGTCCGATTCTCCTGAATCCCTGTAGTTCTGCGGACTGAACTTTGCGCATCGTTCCTTCAGTGTTTAAGAATTTGTCATCGGCTCGATTTGAACTAGTGTTTACTCCTGTCCTCAGCTGTGACCACTCGCCAACCCAAGTGATACTTTCCCAATAGCATCAGCTTTTGACGCAATTGCGTTAGCTGGGACTTTCCTGCGTATACGCGTCTCTGCAACGTCAGTGGCTTGAATCGTGACACCTGCGCGTAATTCTTTGGCGGCGAACACTACCGTGTGCCTTTCTAGTGCCGCTCCCGCCGATAGGTACCAGGCTACGAACACGATCAACTTCACGCCAAGCACGGCGACAATTATCTTCGTGTTGGCCCTCATGCTGACCGTACCTATAGTCAGGCAAGCATCCTGTATGTGTATTGTAATACGGATTCAACCGCCCGGTACGGAGCGCTGAGGTCCGTAGAAGTTGCTCGACTCAACCGATGTCGTACATTGTTGAATACACGTTCAAGGGTGTTCGCAGAAGAAGCGTCCATCTTCCGAGAGGTCCTATACAATGAATCTAGAACTTTTGATCTTGCAGTGAGCACAATGTAACGACCCCTTTGCTCAAGCTTGTTAATAGTCGCCCTCATGTCCGTCCTGGTTGAGCGCGTCTCCTCCAGGGAACTGCCCGCAAGGCACGCAACACATTCCCCGCATGCGTTGGTGTCATCAAAACCGCCCGAGAATAAGCAGAGTCGCCTGACTGCAAAGCCAAAGCCAAATCACAAAACTCAGGCAGCCGAACCGCTGTCTACGACTAAAGGAAACGCTGCTATGCAGTCAAATTATTCGACCTACGACAGAGATGAAGGCAGGGGTCAAATTGACAATTTTGTGAAAGGCAACGGGCCCGTGCTTAATGGTGTCGATGATGGATTGTAGCGCCTGGCTAACAAGATCACCGCCAGATTCAGTTTGTGCGCGGAAGGCTCACACTCGCTAATTGACGCCATTGAGATAGATGTGTGCTGATGAAAAATCTCTGTAGCGTAGGTCTTTGTCGTTGCGTGGAATAAACTCAAGAGACCATCGCGACAGGCGCAAAGCAAATGTACTCAGGGCGACGAAATGAGTGACGCAAACTTAAGCCAACGAATTCATAACGCCGTAGTGACCCAGGTTTTGAAGTCTGGTGATTTTGACCAAGCGCTCGACTGCGGATTAAGCGAACTCGTGGGCGGAATTGGCGCCGACAGCGGACTTCTGTGCCAGATCATGGCGGGTCGTCTCGAAGTTACGCACCAGTATCCCGAAGATTCGAGTTCTAACCTGAAGGGCACTGTGTTGAGCGGGAAAGATAGTTTGCCGATTGTGCTCGAATTTATAGCGCCGGATCTAGATGGCTCAACAATCGATGCGGTCGAATTGGACAGTGACTCTACCGCCGATTGGGGGTGTTTGGGAAATCTGCTAGGCGGGTTCAAAAGCAGCCTGTTGGTCCCATTTCGCCCGGCGGGGATATTCTTGGGATTTGTTGCAGTTCAGTCCGTGAAAGGGAGAACACAGTCCGAGTTCGAGGTGGAAACGGTTAAGTCGTTCGGCGCTTTGGCAGCGACTTTACTGATTGCTAAGTTCGAGTTGTTGAAATGTTCTTCGTCGCTTGCCGATTCCAAGACTGAACTGAAGCTGCGTCAGTTATTTGAGGAGCCAGGCGAGCCAATCGAAGTAGTTTCAGTTAAGGCCGTTCAATTGATAGCCGAGATGCTTGGTTTCAAGAATTCTCGTCTCTTGCTTGTGCGTGGCAAGGACATGATTCTCATTGATCAGTCTAACCAGAAACCATTAGACCAAAAGAACCCCAATCCTTATGCTCGCGCTTTCAAGACGGGACTGTCCGCAGTCTACGAAGGCGGGTGCGGCGTAACGCATTTCGACAAGTGCGATCAAATAGCAGCGGAGTATCTCGGCGACGTCGGTTTAGTGGTCCCATTGCGTGAAGATGAAGAGTCGGAACCTATTGGAGTCTTAGGAATGTGGACCTTGTCCCCGGAGCGACGTGCATTTATAGACCAGTATCCAGAAGTGGCTTCCCGATTTGCAAACCAACTGGCCGGGTTAATGAAAATACGGTCTCGGTGTAATGTGAGTCCATGATGTCGCCGGGGAGTGCACCGGCGTTACTGGACACGATCCTTTTTTCATTTCAATGCACGCGCCTCTTGCGACTGTCTTTGATTGCTCCGAACAGTGAGCTGGTCGATCGCGGTGCTGCGCGAGATGTTCCATGATAAGGCGCTGGGAATCGGTAAGCCTCGTTAAGCAGCCCGCTCTTAAAGGACTTGTACGCTTTTTGGAACCAAAATTGCTTGCGCATTTCTACGACGGCGGACTTCTTGTCGTATTTTATGAACAGATTCGGCTGCATCAGTGAGCCGGCTCCTGCTTCCACGCGCCAAAGGACCAGTAGCTCTCGGCGCGACGGATGATCTTCAGCCTGAGCCACTCGCTCCACGGGGTGAAAGTGTGTCTTCTGTCTCTAACTCGCTCCATGCGCTATCCATGCCGTGTGCACGCGGCATATTCAGTCTACTCGTGGTAGGAAGGAAGCACCGCGATTGGTGCTACCGATATGTGATTGTCTGCCGAACAGCAGCTGCCGAGCCATTGTGCGCGGTATAGCGGGAGCTGGTCGGTCACATCCGAGCGGCGAATGTCGCGTATTGGACCGAATCGAATATACTATTATTGCTACCTCCGCATGTTGGGGACCTGTACAGCCAATGGCCTATCGTAAATTACGCTTGCTAATGTTACTCATTTTTGGCGCCGTGCTCTTTGGCTCTTGTGTCATATTTCACAACATTCCGCAGTATTTTGCAGGCTGTTTGTTGAGCATCCCACTTGCTTTGTGGCTTGCTGTTTTGTACAGACGGCGGGACAAGCAGCCTAAAATTTGGATGTGGTTCGCCCGGCTCTATTGCCTCATGCCGCTGTTCTGTCTGCTTCTCGTAGCTCTCTGCATTTGTGAGAGCCTCACGGCGGGTTTGATCAGCATTGCAGGACTCCTCGTCCTCATTGCTATGCTGGTTGCGCTTAACCCTCGGTTCGCATACCGTATATTCAAAGACGCTGCCGGGAATCATCGAGCTTTCAAGGATTCGCTCTGATAAACAACCGTTGCGCCAGCTCCAGGGAACGAAAAGTAGCAACCAAGAGCAGTCGACGGGCGAGTGAATGCGGGTTTGAGAGCAGCTGTTGTATAATCGAGCTTTGGGCATTCAATCATCTGCGAGAGCTTTGACAGAGACAACGTGATGGAAGAAGCTACAAATATTACTCCCAAGTTACTTATGGAGCTGAGGGCACGGATCAACATCGTCGCCCTAATACAGGAACGAGTAGACTTAAAACGTGATCAGAACTACTATGTTGGTCTATGTCCGTTTCACCGAGACGATGAACCTTTGTTTTTCGTCAACCCAGAGCTACAACTCTATAAGTGCAAAGCGTGTCATAAGACTGGAGACGCTTTTCAGTTCGTCCAAGACATGTACGACCTCGACTTTGTTTCTTCCGTGAAAGTTTTGGAAAAACTTATAAGGTAGAAAACTCTTAGTTACCTTCCAGGACTGGGCACGCGCCCTCTGTAAGGTTCGAGACAATCCCAATTTGTTCCGGCATAGCCTCCCTGAGGAAGTTCGTTACATTCTTTGGCCTTCTGCGTGCAATAGTCGCGGCACCCGATTAGTTCTGACAAGCTGATGTAGTCGTAAAAATGAAGAGAATAGCTGTTACTCTTACTTACTAGGAGCCCGATGCATCAGCGTTTGCATCTGACATATAGGCCGTTTGTAGGACGAATTGATCAGCGCACCGCATATAGTGCGCAAGACGAAACTTCCCCTGCCGCGAAATATTCGCCTCTTTTTTGTAGGCGTTTCCTGCATCGAAATCGTAGGTCGAATTTAGTTTAGAGAGGCAGGAGCAATTGTCGCGCTCCGTTCTTCTCCGGCTCTTCTTCTCTACGATACTTTGATCAGCAAAATCGAGGTCAAGCTTTAGCGATGTCTGGTAGTCAGAAAACCAGGACGATCGTTCCCGTTATGCTTGCACAGCAAGAGGACTGAGAAAGTAGCAACGAAGAGCAGTCGACAAGATGGAAAAATGCGGTCAAAGGATTGAATTGAAAACTTCACCGCACACTCTTCCATTATAGTCTTCAAGCCAGCCAGCCGATAGACAACAAAACGAGAATCGAAGTAGCAACGAGCCCCGCAACCAGCATTATTATCGGGATTGATCTTCTATAGATCCAAGTGCGAGACCACTTCTCTAAACTTGAATCGGCCCAGACATGCCGACAAATGCCAATGCACGCAAGTGAAATCGCCAGTGGAATTGTGAAAACAACAGGATATAGCACAACACAAATTGAGACAATTGGTGAGCCGCCGATGTAGATGCAGTCGCTCTTTAAGTATGCCAACATGCAACAAACAGTGGAAATAAAAGGTGTGAACAATGCTGCAACATACCAAGGACACCAGGTCCACACCTCGGAATGTTGCAATGGGTTCGGATTCATAGGGATTCGCCCCGTGCGGCTCTCAATTCCAGGCTAAGCAGGCTCGTGCGTTTCCATGGTCCATCACGATTCTATTACCAAACACAAAATAGGTCAATTTTGCCTCACATGTTCGCTGACACTTTTTGTCCCGAGCAATTGGCTCCTCCTTCAATGCTTGAATAATTGCATGCACCACAGCTGTCTCTGCGCCAAGGAAGATATTGATGCGCCTCCAAGGCAAAACAACCTCGGGCACTCTGTGATCCGACAATTGATGCCCATTGCCGTTCGAGGCAGCCCCGACCGCAACGAAAAGTGGCTCCTTCTTGCGCTTGCTTTTTTCTCTCCACTTCTTCTTCGCCGCCGCGCGTTTTGCTGTCACAGCGGACTCTCGTAATTCTTCATCGCGCCTTTGAAGAATATGTATCCAGCAACTGAAGGTTCCTGAGCTCACTCCTTCGCGCGCGCAAAACTCGCCTTGGTTTAGGCCGCTTGTCCGCTGGCGCTCGATTTTGTCGCGCCAAAACCGCTCTTTTCCGGATCTCGCTTGCCGATTTTTGGCATGATTGTTTCCGCAGTGTATGATCTGACAAGCAATCATCGAACCGCAGATTACTGTCGACGTCAATCATGTAGTTGCTGCAACGCTCTCATAGCATTTTGTCGGATCACCGTATCGTCAAGGTCGTATCTATCTGGTATGCGATCTTCTTGCATACGAAAGATCGCCGGTCGAACGCTTCCTAAACTCAACTGTAGCGCCGGCGAACATTAACGCGCGGCAAGTCTTCTTTTTCCCAACGCGGATCGCAATGCCGACCTTTACCTTGGAGTTCGTCTCAGACGTCACGATTATCGAGCTTTTGCTACAATGAAATCGGACTGAACGTGCGAGATTGCAGATGCGTTGGATCTGTCTCTATTTACGAAATGCGAAGGAGGATGAGGTCTCAGAATTCCTGAACAAAGCCTATCCGTTTCACAAAGGACCGCCTTGGACATCCCTAGTGAATGGAGACCCATGTTTGTATATCAATATTCATTCCTCATTGAGCGGCGCGCATCCGCATGACGATATTGATCAAATCGAGCATACATTAGGCTTCGATCCGGCGATCGTTGTCACTGCGACTGTCTCAGGCAGGCACCCCGGAGATCGTGAAGTCCGATCGTTTGTTTTAGCAATATTGCAACGGTTTGATGGTGTAGCTCGAGATGATTATTCCGATCATTGTTGGACGTCAGCCGAAATAGCCTCGGATGCCTTGGCTTTTGGACACCCCTTCTTTGATTATAGCGGGTGGTAGCACGAAGGGAATAGGTCGAAAGTGATAGTGCGCAAATCTCGGACGCAAGTTCTTCGGGCTACTGGAAGAGCCGTGGCAGCCGCAAGTCTTGAACGAGAGGTGAACGCTATACGGGCTGAATTCGATCAACGGTAGTTCGCGGCATCATAATAATCGGCACTTGGAACGAACCAGATATACGTCTATCCCGCCCAGGGCCAAGCAAAAGACTTGATCCCGTACGACGATAGCAAATCTCTCAGCCCGCTGAGCATAACTGCGAATGCCATCGCGGACAAGGAATAACGCAAAGGAAGGCGGTCGGCTATTTCGCAAGGCGTATATTCAGCAGGCAGGCGGGACCAGGACAGAATTATCGGGACGAGGTTCACAAGGATTACTGCGTTCACGATTCCCATAACCGCATGGGCGTTTTTTCGCCCGCAGGTACTCCACCAAGTTGGAGTCGGACCTTTGGCTCGACCGCGAAAGCGGCAAGTGTGATAACAATCTCCGAGCACAGAACAGCGCAGTGCACTCCTGCCGATAGCCCGTGCCACTCGAGAAATGGCAGGGTTCCAAAAATGATCGTGTAAATGAAATCGCGTGCAGTGTGAAGCCGTAGTTCAGGCGCTGCAATCTTATATGCACCAGGAAGTTTGGCTCGCCACTCATGGTAATAGAGAGTGTCGAACGCTCCTAACAGACCTTGAATTGCGAGGAGTTTTAGAACGGGGTTCATTGCGTCCTCTTGCCTCTGAGAGCGGCATGCAGTCGGGAAGTATATTGAAGAAGCTAGCTACACGATGCCATGATGTTTTCTGATCGAGTCGCTCATCGAACGGGACCAATTCTTTGTCGAATGGTTATTTCGTCGTGTCGACGGACGAGAGAATCAGTGTTTCAGACTGATTCCGAGCCATATTGTCGAATTCTTCAGAGCTGTTTGCTCCCTGTCGGTCATGGTGTCAAGCTTCTCTAGTTCAGCGTCTTCAATGTCCTGGTGGGTACGGTTGATTCCAAGAACAAAGTCTGCCCGATTGCGCAGCTATGCTTGATACTGTACGTGTATTGGGACTGAATTGAGGAGGATCACGACTTTCCTCGCTTAGAGGACAGCATAAAAACAATAATGAAAAGAGGAAATCCAATTATTGCAGCCATGACATACACAACGGGCGCTTTTGGTGCGGCTGGGTTTGCTGCTGCTTCGAGGGTGCCGCAGAAATAGGCTACAGGCAGCAGGAAAACCATCATAATCCCCATGGGTATGATGTACGAAAAAAACGGTTTCAGCTGTTTTAGCATTCCGTCAGGCTCTGTGCGTGACTACATTCAGTATGCCATACGGAGCAGAATTCTGCGGTGGCTAGGTGGAACTTCTGAGCGGCCGGGAGGCACTTCACGTTACTGACTATAATTTGCCCGCCCTACACTTGATAAAGCAGTAAACAGCTCCGGCGGCACCAGCCGCAGCACACAGACCCCACCCAATTGGTCCAGATGCCTTAGCAAGACAGGCCGCCAAAGCTGTTCCCTGTCAAATACCACAGTGCGCAAAACAAAAGCCATTATCATACATGCACGTTGATCTTCAATTGTGCCCGCCAAGCACGAATAATGCTTATCAAAGCAATGAAAACGGATCAGTCGAGAAATCGCACGATCTCCTCAAGCGTGGGCTGGACCAGCGGTTACGATTGCGCGGGAGCCGCGAATTTCCAACACTAAATGCGTACGAGGAATTTGTCCAAGCGTTGTGTTGCCATTCCATTATGACCTTGAGGGGCATATTTGCGTCCCGGCGCAACTAAATGGCCGTGCTTTGCAATTGATGCTGGATATAGCTGAGCAATCCATTGGTTGATCTCAACCTTTGCACTCGCGAGGGATCTCAGGCGTAATTCGCAAAGGACTGAAGGGCAACTCCGTGAGCTAGGTCCGGCTCACTGCACATAAGGAAAACGCATTACAAACTTGCCGTGTGACATGTGGAACCGTCTCTCGAACAACTCAAGGCATTGACTTTCTATTCGACGCTAGTCGGTCCGCTAGGTCCGGCGCAAGAACGTGTACCAGCCTGAAGATTGAACACTTGAATCAACGGAGGTGCAAACCAATCAGGTGGTACCGGATTCTTTAAATCCTTCCGCCCTCAGAACAGGCAGCAGCTGTTTCGACAGCATTCCTCGGAATGGGTGTTCCACCTGTTCTCCTTATTCCAAAGCGTTCCTTGTGGTTGGTCTGTTTTACAGGATCAACGGATGCTTCTTAAACCAACAGCGCTGGGTTTCGTTTAGCTGCTCTTGCGTCATGAGGCTTGTCTTGCTTCTGCAGAGCATCAACACGCGCAACCGTCGATTATAGTCATTGTGACAGAATCCAGGAGGGACCCTCTCGTGTGACATGTAGGCTTCCATTAGCACTCGCGCCTCGGGATATTTGCCTTGCATTATCAAAGTTTGTGCGATGTATTCGTTAACGCGTCTCGGATTTCGGAAGCCTTCGATCCGAGCGAGTCGCAACCCGTCGGTCTCCCACAGGCTGATAGCTTCATCCCACTGTTGGTGCTTTACTGCTTCAACGACCTTGGCACAGAATGTTTTCCGGTCAAGGCATTCAGTTCTACTCTGCAATTCGCTCTGAACAGTAGCACTATCACGAAAATATGAATGCGCGCCGGCGATGCCAAAGAGTTGGTAGCCGCAGCCTACTCCCAGAACAAGCGAGACTACGCTTGCAGCCACTCCGGATATTGCAAAATTTGCATCCAACTTGCGCACCAGAGCTTGTCCTCGGCGTCCTTACTCTCACGATTATGGCCGACGATAGAGCTACCGTCTATCCGCCCAAGGCCAAGCAAAAGACTTGATCCCGTACGACGATAGCAAATCTCTCAGCCCGCTGAGCATAACTGCGAATGCCATCGCGGACAAGCAGTAACGCAAAGGAAGGCGGTCGGCTATTTCGCAAGGCGCATATTCAGTAGGCAGGCCGGACCAGGACAGAATTATCGGAACGAGATTCACAAGGATTACTGCGTACACGATTGCCATAACCGCATGGGTCGTTTTTTCGCCCGCAGGTACTCCACCAAGTTGGAGTCGGACCTTTGGCTCGACCGCGAAATCGGCAAGTGTGATGACAATCTCCGAGCACAGAACAATGCCGAGCAATCCTGCCCATGCTCCATGCCACTCGAGAAATGGCAGGGTTCCAAAAATGATCGTGTAAATGAAATCGCGCGCAGCGTGGAGCCGTAGTTCAGGCGCTGCAATCTCATATGCGCCAGGAAGTTTGGCGCGCCACTCATGATAATAGAGAGTATCGAACGCTCCTAACAGACCTTGAATTGCGAGGAGTTTTAGAACGATGTACATCAGATTGTCTCGTTGGTTTCGAGATCGGCGCCAGTGAGAGGCTGCGTTCAGCAACTTTGCGCGGCCCCTATTTTCTTAGTACCCATTGATCGCGAAACCGCTCATGCGCGGAAAAGACTCAGAGCAGCCGAAAGCTTGCGAAGCTCGTAACGTTTGCCAGCGGAAGTTCTGTTGCCTCTAAATTTGTGATGGCTTGGACAATCATGTCATAGCTTGTGTGGCGTACGGGATCGTTTTGAAGGTACACCAAAAGCAATCCTGGATGTTGGATGCTCCGAGCATTGAGCTTGTTCGAAATGTCGACGAAGTCGACGCAATTATTTGTTAAAAGGATGCGGTCGTTTGCAATTGCTGCTGCAAACACCGCGTCATCGCTAGTCCCAGCGACATTTGCTTGCACTGCCGTTTGAACGTCATGTCCACTATCTGCGACGTCTACCTCGTCCGCCCGCTGTCGACGGCGGCGACTTGGGACTGCCGTGAAAGAACTTGGGCGATTTGGTCGAAGTATTTTTCGCCGCCGTGTCCGTTCAAATGAACCGAGTCCACGAAATCAGCGTGTTGGAAAACATTCGGTTGATCCATATCCACGAACGTAGCCCCACCCGCAGTGGCAATAGATGCAACTTCTGCCAGGCAGACTTTACGAAAGTCAGCGTTCATCAGCGGATGAACTTCCGCAATCATCGGCGAGTTTGCTACAACAAGAGAGATTCCCTCTGATTTGCAAAGCTCAGCAAGCTTCCTCAAATACTTCATCTGCTCTTTGTACAGCCTTCGATTGACGAGCACGAAGTGCTCTTGAAAGGCATCCATATTGTCGCGAAAAACTGTTTGTGGGTAAGAGACAAAATCTCCTGGTTGACTGTCGGTAGCTAAGTTGATCGCACGATCCTTGTCAAATTTCGGCGCACGCAATTTGCTGAAATCCTCATGCAGAACTGCCGATAAAAGCGGCGCCATAACATGGTGCTGCCAACTCGCTAGTTCGTATCTGTGCCCGTAGA
Organism: Planktothrix sp.; assembly: GCA_036703195.1. Lineage (GTDB taxonomy): Bacteria > Cyanobacteriota > Vampirovibrionia > Obscuribacterales > Obscuribacteraceae > DATNPN01. The sequence continues at coordinate 671,954 of DATNPN010000037.1, forward strand.
TCGAGACAACCTTTTGCAGTCCGTAGTCCGCTTTGTCGAACGGACTGCACAATCCGTTGACTCCGAAATCCTGAGTATTGCTCACTTTGCTCATGATCTTGTAGGTATCGGTACTCTTAGGATCTCCAAACTGGAAGTCGCTAAAACTTCTTGGCGTGATACTACATACGATGACCTTCGGCTTGCGCTCACCGGTCAAAAGAGACCTGGCAGTGAAGTATGAGTCCGACGGCATAGATCCGCCGATGGCGAGCGAAAATACGTCTTTGTACGGACTGTCGTCCTCTCGCAATTTATCTTCGAGATAGGTAGAGCGATGATTGAGAAGTTTGTCGACCGGAACATGGTGATAGGTTGATTCAGTGTTGCCCACCACTGCCACCATATCTGATGCGCCGAGCAAAACGACATCACTGGCTTTGGGTTGTGAAAGAAAAGCTTTTGTCGCCCACCATGCGTGGCTGCGATACGGAATATCGAAATCAAGGCCGCTCGAATTTGTTTGGTTCCGATCAAACCCCGCTCTAAAGATCAGATCGACAAGCAAGAAAAACAGTATCCCTATGAGCACTTCGCTTCTGAAGCGCTTCTTGCCGGAGTCGGTTTGCAAATTCGTCATTATTTTGCTCCGCCTCAGAATTGATAGTAGATGAAGCGAGGAGAACTGTCAGGCGCGAACGCGAACAACACCACGAGCGCTACAGCCACGAGCGCCGCTCTGAGTATCGGTGGAGATTGCGTAAGCACTCCCGATCGTAGTAGCTTGCGCATAAATATCTGTCCGAAAATGAAGATCGGAAGCAGCAAGAAAATGCTTGGGAAGATAAGCGGAGAGTTTATAGCGAGAGTTGATAGTGCGTTTGTTGAAGCTTGCAACAGTTCGGTAGGCAACAGCATCTTCTTCAAAATGAAGCAGGCGCTGATCATATCTTCTGCGCGAAACACAACCATTCCGAGCGTCACTAACAAAAACGTCGTCGTCACTGAAAGCACGTGTCCGACCGGTTTATCGAGGACGTTGGTCCACTCGTGATTCATGCGATACAGCTTGAACTCGCGATGTATTGCCAGCAGCACACCTTGATAGAAGCCCCAGAGAATGTAATGAAACCCCGCACCGTGCCACAGTCCCGCCAGGGTCATCACGATAAGCAGGTTTTTCGCTGACTTCCATCTGTTCGTTGTCATTCCGAGCGGAATGAATAGATACTTGCGCAGCCAGATGCCCAGGGTGATGTGCCACTTCTGCCAAAACTCCGCAATGCTGCCGGTGAGATAAGGAAAATCGAAGTTGATCGGCACTTTAAATCCGAACAAAAGCGCCGACCCTCGCGCAATGTCCGCATAACCACTGAAGTCGAAATAGATCTGAAAATTGAAGGCGACGGTGAATAACCACATGTCCCAGCCCGTGAAAATCTGCGGATTGGCAAATCCGCTGTTCACGAAGGGCGACAGGTTGTCTGCCAACAGCACTTTCTTGCACAACCCCGACAAGATGAGGAACATCCCCTGGTCAAAGTCGGACCAGGAGAAAACTTTGTGTTCTTTCAGCTGAGGCACGAAATCTTGAAATTGTTTAATCGGTCCTGCAATCTGCGTGGGAAAGAAAGCCGCAAACAGCGCAAAATCCATGAATTTGCGGACTGGCTCGCGCCCTCTGTATATCTCGATGACGTAGTGCAGGAATTCGAAGACGAAAAATGATATCCCCAGCGGAAGCAGAATGTTCACGGGGGCTTTACCCACGTGCCCGAACCACGGCTTCATGAGGCTCGTGGCGATGTCTTCGAAAAAGTAGAAGTATTTGAAGTAAGCGAGCGTCAGCAGATTGACCGTTACAGCGCCAATCATCCAGGCTTTCTTCTTCTCTTTGGACTCCGAGATTCTAAAGCCAAACCAGAAATTAACCAGAGTCAGCCCCAGTATCAGCAGCAGATATATCGGACGCCATGCCATGTAGAAGATGTAGCTGGCGCCCAGAAGTATCGGCACACGCCAACGTTTTGGACTGAGCCAAAACAACGCCATCACTGCCGGCAAAAACAGCAGGTATTTGATTGAGTTGAATAGCAAAACCGGCCTCAGTGGTCCTTCGGTCGATTGTCAATATTAACGACTTATTCGGCTTCGGTCCTTAATACGTATTTATTGAACGCCGGCTTCGATACAGCCCCCCGGGACCATTTCCCGGATGTTAAGATATGCGGTCGGCTGACCAGTGACGCCCGAGCCGCTAAACACTTCGTTTGGAGCCCTAGCTAATGACCACATCCGCTGCTAAAGACGAGCTCATTTACCAAAAGGTCACCGCGCATCTCGCCGGCAAATACAACGTCAAACTAGAAGGCGGCGTCGACGAGAATACGGACCTGTTTATTGAAGGGCTTCTCGATTCGATCGGTTTTGTCGAACTCGTATCGTTTCTCGAAAAAACCTTCGGTATCCAATTGAACGAAAGCGAATTGAGCTTTGAAAACGTCAATACAGTGGCTCATATCGTCGAGACCGTGAAGAAGAGAAGTTAGGAAATTTATGCAAAGCATTATTGAAACCTATTCCAAATTGGCGTCCTCATACGAGAGTCGCGAGAATCTCGAATCTTGCTGGGGACGAGCCACTGCGCACGTGATGGGTCAACTTCCGCAAAGAAGCGGCGGCGAAACTGTCGTTGACGTGGGTTGCGGACCTGGTATTCAGCTCGCCACATTTGTCGAAACCGGCGATCGCACCAACAGCTTTATCGGCGTAGAACCCGCCGAAGGATTGAGAAACGGCGCGACAGAACGCGTAAAGAGATTTCCCAACGCCAGAGTGTACGAAGGAAAATTCGAAGATCTTCCCCTTGATTCAAACTCGGTGGACTATCTCTACAGCATATTCGCTTTTCACTGGGTCAGTGACATAAACCAGTCTGCTGCAGAACTTGCGCGAGTTTTAAAAGACACCGGAGAGATGGATCTCTTTTTCAGCGGCAAGTTTACCGGCAAGGAATTCAACACTAAAACCACTCCTGTCTACTTCAAATTCCTCACGCCCAAGTTGATGATGGAAGCTGCGAAGTCACAGCAGAAGCTCACTGTAGATGATATCGACAAAGCTTTTCGTCCGTTGTTTGGTGCGCGCGAGCTGACTGTTGCCGAGTCATATCACACCTACTACGATTCTCTCGAAGGACATTGGAGCTGGCGCTGCCGAGTCGAAGGTCTCGTGCCAGTGCCGGAAGAGAAGAAAGCCGCCTACGACGAGGCAGTCAAAGCCGCGCTTGCCACCTTAGAGACCGACCAGGGAATTCCCTTCACCGTCCACCTCCTCCACGTCAAACTCCGCCGCTGACCGATAGGATAAATCAGCCTATTCATCAGCATCTGTGGGTGCAGAGACCTCTATTCGAATTCCGAGCATTTCTAGCAGATGGATTGTTTTTCCGATCTCGCAAGTCTGCTTTCCTCTTTCCAGATCTCCGACAAATCGCGGACCCAAACCCGATGCTCCTGCCAAGTCGACCTGCGTCATGCCGGTCGCCTTTCGATGCGTCCGGATAAATTGCGCCAGTTCTTCGACCGATTGGACTCGCTTTTTCATAACGCCGCCTTCCCGTCCGGGAAGAATAATAGCTCATCGCGCCCTGTTGTTGAAGAAACGTCCCGTACGGGAAGAATATGGCGAATGGGGTCAACTGCTTGAACAATATTTCCGTGCGGGATAAAAGCGAGACTGCCGTAAAAATGGAAGAGCTTGCCCGAGATTACATGCATGGATGAACGAAACGAACGCATCACAGTGGACCCACAGCAGGCGGAGGACGCCCTTGCATTCGGGGCATGCGGAATGGCCACGCACCACCCCTCGACCGCCAAGCAATGACTACCAGCCGCAGTCTCCGACGGCAATCCGACGAACTTCAGATTCCTTTCGAGGAATTGCTTGTTCGATGTTAGCAACGCTTGATTCTGCAGAGTCGCGCACCAGTTGCTCGCGCAATTTCAAAACCTGTGACCGACATGGATTTTTTGAAGTCTTATCGGAAGCCAGTGATAGGGTTAATTTTCGTGCCCATCCCAACTCTGCATATGGCGGAATGAATTCGGAATTCGCTGCCTGTTGAAGAGCTGCTTCGTATCTGACGAGGGTTGCCAGTCCCTTGGTTGAATACGTTCCGAGCTCTTTCGGTTGGGCTTTCTTTCCAAAGATGCGTTGGATAGACATTTCTGGCTTGTTTTTGGCGTCGGGCGAAACTGGTTGTCCCAAACAGCTCGGTATAGTTGCGAGGAGCAGACCGATGCCAGAGATTGCTTGAAGTGCTTTGTTAGGTTGCATCGATCGACCCTGACTGCTAACTCCACTAACATCATAGAGCTCGCTCACGATTTGTCGACATGAAATTCGCACCGCAACTAATCGTCGATCATGATGCGATGGCCTTTGGGGCAGGTGGCGTAGGTGCAGTCGTAGTAGCCTTCGTCGAAGACGACGTCTGGCGCACCCCAGTGATGTTCGCAATAGGGCAGCGAACATGATTCGCAGTATGGATAAGGGGTGTCCAGCATCTTCAAGAGTACCCCTGAATCTTGATTTCGGATTGCCACACGTGCTGAGTCGAAACGAGGTGCATTCAACCGCAGCATCGACTCCCCGTGATTGACTACGAGAATGCCGGTCCCGGCTGCGTTTGTCAGCGAGTAGAAGGGATGTGCGCTATCAGCCGCGACAACGCAAAAACTGACGCAATCTTCGTTGCCGCACATGCTGCAAGTGAGTGCCAGCGATTCGAGTTCACCGTTGAACTCTGCGCAAGCTTCTGCTGCTTGCGCAACCGACTCTTTGATTTTGTTTGCACTCTCGGTGACACTTCCTTCCGCAGAGAGAATATTAGTCGCAGACTCTGCAACAAGGATGAACACCAATCCGTCGTTTTTTAACGACTGAACGAGTTCATGCATTTTGAACAGCAAAAGTTTCCAGTCGATCGGTGCAAGCGCATCTTGAATCGCTTTCGCCAACTGAGCGTTCGGTCGATCCAAAAATTTGTGCAAGTCGCTGTCGACGCAGGACACATGTGTATTCAACCGATCCAGAAACTCGCTGAATTCGTTGAAAACAGCTTCGGTGCGCTTTCGTCCGTCAGCCGAAATCCTGCCGTCTTTTACTTCTTTGAGAACGTAATCGACATTATCTCGAATCGCTTTGAGATTGCTCCTGAATTTGGAGCGCTGCATCAGAATCGTGGTGAGTTTTTCAGTCAAATCGCTATATAAATTAAATCGTGAACGTCAATCTAGCCAGAATAGCACCTCAGCTTTGAACTTATGAGGCTCGGGACTCGAGATCCAAGGGTATATAGTCTTTGCAGACCTCGGCTCCTGCAGAGACATGGCAGAAGACTCAATCCGGAATTCCGAAAGCGCGACCAAAACCGCCGAAAACGCGGTGGCGCCCGCTCATCACGAAAACTTGTTTAACGAATTCATCAGCTCTGCGGCGTATTCCGCCATCGAGCAGCCTGCTTTGGGCGTATCTCAGTTTTTCGGCTCGAACGCACAGAGACACGTCGCTGGATTTCTCGGCGCCGTCGGCATTCATCGTTCAAAATCCGAACCGTTCATGTCTGCCGGCTGGGTCGCACAAAACCTCGGCGGAGCGGTCGGAATGGTGGTTCCGTTTACGCTCGCCAAGCTGGGTCTGGGAAAAACGGGACTTCTGGGCGACGCAGCAGCGGTCGATGCCGGTCTCATGTCACAGTCAAGCGCTCTGCAGCTGAGTTTGAGAGAGTCCGCGATAACAGGCTTCGCCTACGGGGCAGTTCTCACCCCGACGCGAAGACCCAGCTCCGTAACAGGTTTTCTCGAAGACCGCTTTCTCGGCGGAGTAAGCAGCGCCGCCACGTTTACGACCCTAACCGCCGGAAGCCTCGGACTGTCGCGCTTTGCGGAGTCAGGCGTGGCGGCGAAAACGGGGCTCGGCGCGGTGCTGAAAAACCCAGTTGCATCCGGCGTACTAGCCGGCGTGCCCGCTGGACTGGTGAGCGGAGAAGCCGATTCGCTGATTCGTCGTCATAAATTCGCGACAACTACCCAGCTCGAACGCTCCGTCATCGGAATGTCCATGGTCGGCGGCATCTTTGGTTTGAAGAGCGTCGTCCAGCCAAGACTCGCTGCTTCATTCAACTCATTTACGCAGGGAGTGGCGCCGAGCGAAACTGCATCGGTTCCCCCCGAGAGCATACCAAATGCTCGCCACACCGCTGGCGATACCACAACATCGCCTACAATCACTCTGCTGCCCGAGGAGCAGCAACTCTGGGCAGATCTACAAAAGGTGCGCACTCTCGATGAGTTTCGCGATATGAGCGCACGCATCGAAGACGGACGATTAGAGACGCACAGTTATTTCTCGGATCAACTCGCGCAGCAGGCGAAAAAATGGAACAACGACGAGTTGAATGCGATATGGTCTCGGACTTTGGAAAGTGAGCCGCATCAGGCGTTCAACATCGCCAAACATGCCGGTCCCGATCGTATGACCGGCGCATGGATGCAAGCTTTTCCCGGAGCCGAGTCAAATCCGGTATTAGCTGACGGACTGGCCAGGTCGACGGTGCATATCGAGCCAAGTCATCAGCTCGATGCTTTGCAAAAGCTTCTCGACTTGCCTGATCCTCCCGAATTCGTCAATATGGGAAGTTCGGTATTAGCGGCTCCAAACGAGATCCCGGCCGCGAAGATGCTATTGGAGAAAGGCATCACGCCGCAGTTCGAGATGTCGAGCACAAGCGCCAGAGAGTGGAACGACCTGGTTTTCGATCTGACGCCGGGCGAAGTTCGCAGCGATATGTTGACGCAACTGGGCCGAAAAGTAAGCGGATCGCCTCCACCGTCACCCGAGAATTTAAATTATGTCTTCAGAACGGCTCAAGAGAAGGCTGATCCGTCCGAGTTCAAGATACTGCGAGAGATGCTCAAGAATACAGACGCCAACAGCAAGCCTGAACGGCATGCCACCGCCCGTAGCACCGCGACTGATTCGCTCGATGCGAACTTTCTCGGACGCTTGTTGTTCCAAAATTCTGACTGGAACAGTGCCGACAAAATCTCTCAAAATAATCCTGACGTAGTCCGGGCGCTGCTCAACAACAGTCGCCAGTCCAGCGATGCGGATCGCAGCGCGTACTTAAGTTCTTTACTCAGTGCAGAACCACCGGTCACTGCCACTCAATTAGTCGATTCGCTGACTGCCACAGCGAGAGAGTCCTCGGAGCAGCAGACTGCCATTCCGTACTCCTATGGCGACCTCAAAGCTCTGACAGAGCACGGCGTTGATGTGACACCGGATGAGGTGCCCGCTATTCTTTCTACTCTGCAGCAAGAAGCTGTTGCCGGCATGAATCTAGAGCGCGGATCGCCAGAAGCTCGCGTCAGTACATCGCGCGTCCTCACCGCACTCACGCTGGCTGACAGCTTCGGCAAAATCAATCCCGAAGCGTTTCAAACACAGTTCAAAACACCGCTCGAAAAAGCGATGGCTGATTCTGCTCTGCCTTACCAGCGACGACTGGCAGCCGCGCGTGTCCTCGGTGCGCTGCAGCGTGGACCGTACGATTCTGTGCAGTCGATCCGCATGCCTGAACTGCGCATGACAGAACTTGCCGACCTCTCGAAAGACGAGCAAACCCAGTTGCGCACGCAAGCCGAAGCGGCTCTTTCTAACCGAGCAGACCTCGAGAAGTTGCTCGGCGACGGTCCTCTCGGGCGTCTTATGCCGTCTGTATTCGGTTTTGACAGTGAGGGCGGCATCGTTGGGCGCGTGCAACACAAGACGCACGACTCGACTGTCGACGTGCACGTGCTCGACGTGAGCGAGAAAGTCGCGAGTGATCCCGAATTTAAAACCTTACTGCCCAAAGAGCAGACAAATCTGCTGTGGGCTTCGTTGTTGCACGATGTTGGTAAGCGTGCCAACATCGTCGACCACGATCATGGATGGACTTCCACCGCCACTGCATGGGGTGTGCTGCGAACGCTCGGATATCCTGATGCGCGCATTCAGCGGATCACCGATCTCATGAGTCGTGATGCCGATCTCAGCTACGAGCCGGAGGCGCTCAATTCAGTCAGGCTTTCCGATCAGCGAGCGATGGATGACGTCGTCTCATCGTATCGCCAACCGGAGGCACTGCGCATGGTGCAGATATTGAACCGCTCTGACATCAAGTCTGTCAAAGCGGATGGCAGTTGGTGGAAGCCGAACGTGTCCGATGAACTCGACAAAGTGCGCAGCATGGCTGAGGATCGCGTGGGAGAGCTGAACAAACATCTGCTCCCCGTTCTCACGTCGCAGATGCCCGATGGTTTCTCCCTCTCGGAAATGGGCGACTACAGCGTGTTCGGTCACGGCACGCGCAATCTTCCGCAACTGCTACGTCAGCGTTCGACCGTCGAGTCTCCCGAATATTCGATGTCTGTGTCGCTGTTTACGCCTGAACATCAAAATCTGTTTGCTTCTGACAGCCGCTCTCCGATAGTGGCATTGGTAGACGGACCTTTCGAGCACATATCGCAAGCGCACCGCGGTAACTTGGCTACCGGGACGTCGGTTGATTCAAATTTAAATGTGGAGCTGATCCGCCGTTGGGCGACGGATCCTAGAGCAGCATCGCTGGCTCGTGACGCTGAAGCCAGACTGGAGCAACTGGGCATTCCGCCGGCGAAAAACGTCGCACCGGAGCAATATCCGCGTCTGACGCAGATGCGCAGAGTCCTGGCACAGTTCGACAGCATCGACGAATTGACTGAAGCGGCGGGTAGCGACAACGAATACGTCGCCGGAGCCAGGCAGATTACAAACATACTCACAACTGAAAAAGATGGATCACCTCTGAGCGGAACCAACGAAATCAAGCTGAATAATCCAATTGTCTCGGGCATTGGTGTGTTACGCAAACCCGGTGAGAACGTCTACTTTGCCGGCACCTCGCCGAACGATCTTTCGCAGCTGTGGAATAAAAGCGTTCCCGACTACATCACCTCCGGTCCGGCTGACCAAGCACCCACCGGCTTCATCATCGTGCCTAACGATCTAGTTCAAACTGCGCGAAGCCAAGATTTGCCGCTAGTGATTCTAAATGGCCGGTAGTTGGATGACCTAAATGAAGAAGTGGATCACTTGTGCTGTCTCAGCATGGTTGGCAATGACTGCTGTTGTATTATTGGATGCGAACTCCCAGGGAGATCTCTCATGAACAAAAAAGCTTGCAACTCGATGGTGGCCGCGTTGACGGCTTCGCTGTTGACGCTGGGTAATGCAGTGGGCGCCTTCGCGGCCGCGATGGAACCGTTCTTCTGCGGCAACGCGAGCGGTTCGCTCGTTGCCTGGACCTCGGTGCAAGGACATAAGTGCATAGCGGCAACTCTTCGACATTCCGGCGACATGGGCGGCGGGAAGTTCGAACAACTGTCCGGCGTGAAAGGTAATTCGGTCATTACTGTTATTCCAATCACGAATACCACGAGCAGCAATCTGTTAGTTCAACTGTCTTGTCTGACCAACAGCGGACAAATATTGTTCGTCAATCCCACATCGACTGCCGGCGGTACCTACACCTGGAACCTCGCGCAGTACGGGCTCACCTCCAGTCACACCATAACGAAAATGTCCATCTTTGCGCGCAACAGCACAGGCAATCCCGGCACGATTTATTTCCATCATTTTGCCATCAACAATGCGCAAGTCACCGGTGAGATCACGTCCCTGAGCGGTTGTTTGTCGTATTGAGTCGACGACCTGTTCGGCAAATCCGAAATATCTAAAGAGATATTTTTACGCACGCTTGTCTAGCCTCGAATTGAACGATAAACGGCGTGAATTCTTCGACGCTTGGACCGCAGTCAAAAGCGACTTTTGAGCGGGCGAACGCTGGACCCTGCGGTCGACGATCGCATGCGGGGTCGTCATCTTTCAGACAAAACTAAAACAAACTGCCGCTCAAAAACTGCATGGTGGCATTCTGTTTGGCGAGAGCGATGATGTTGAGGCGCATTTTGTCGTCTTTGTATCGCGCTTCCAGTTTGTTGAGCAAGCTGAGCGAGTCAGCCACTAACCCTAGCTGGGGGATATTGACTGATTTGTCGGCAATAATCGACGCCACTCTCTTGAACAGGTCGAGATTGGCAAAATGGCGGTCGTCTTCAATCAAGTATATGCAAGCCGCAAGTTCGACTCGGTCGATGTGGTGCGTCAGGTGATTGATCACGAGATGTACGACCTGATCGTTTTCTGATTCTGCGGTGTAGCCTTTGACTGTGCTGAATAGTGTTTGCACGTATTCGTGCTCGTCCTCGCAAGAACGAATCGCGGTTAAACGCAATACTCTCTGCTCTGGGGTGGATAGCTGATCTTCAGTGGTTTCATCCCATACCAGCAAAATCGAATCGCGCAACTCGGTGGAGATCTGCTTGGCGGCCGCGCGCATGCGATCGGATGTGTGCGCCTCGTAAATTGCATCGAGCATCGGGATGCAGTCGCGACTCTTGAGGATGCGAATCGCGAACAACAACTCTTCCTGGAAGACATCGTACTGCTCCGGCGTCTCGCGTTTGCTTTCCAGGTCGAGCGCCTTGGCGACGATTTTGCCCGCATCTTTCGGTGGCAGCGGATAGTCCAGGGTCAAGCTGCTGCCTGTGCAGTGCATCAGCGCGCCGAGCATCAGACGCCGCGTCTTCGGCGGCAACTGCGCCGTCGCGGTCAAGGCTGTCTCGATAGAGGGGAGAAACTCCTTGCGCAGCTGTTGGTCCGACTTGCACAGAAAGTTGACCGTGGCAGCGGCACATTCCTGGGCGTAGCTGGCGTGTTTGTCGGAAAACGGTCTGCCCGCGTTGAGGAGGATGAAGCACACAGCTTGCCTGGCGTTGGCGCCCGCGAGCCCCGACTGTGTCGCCTGGCGGGCAAGCTCGTCGAACTCTCGTTTGATTTCGTCGCGACTGTCTGCTGCCAGAAGTCCCTGACACGTTGTGCGCAACCAATCGACTGGTGTTTCTGTAGCCACCATTAGGCTAGCCATATTGAAAGTGCCCCATTTCGTAGTCTAGCATCAAAAAAGTTGCTGTCCAGACGGGCAAGCCTGGCGAGCGGGGGAATTCCACTTATGCGATCATGGCGCCGGCACCCGTCTCTTCGCATCAGCGAGCATGGCTGCTGCGTCTTGCTGATAGCCGGGGCGCTCGCCGTGGTCTTTGATGTCCTCGAGGACGGTCAAAGCCTCCTTAACATTCGATGAAACAGCGGGGCTGCAGGCAACGATTGCGTAGGCCGCTGCCAGGCGCACCCTGGTGTTGCGGTCGTGCAACGCCAGGCTGAGCGTGCTCAAACGTGGGTCGTCGTCGCCGGTCAAATTGCTCCCCTTCATCGCCGATGCGATCGCCTGCACAGTCGTGTCGCTGTCGCCGGTATCGACGAAAGCTTGCGCCAATCTCCGTGCTCTGTCAGCGTTGGAGGCTGTGGTATCAGTAGTGGTGCTGTCCCAAATTAGCGAAACCCTGTCTCGCAGATCAGCCATCACCTGCTGCGCGCTCGCTTTCACTTCGGGCGATGCGAAGCCGGTCATCGCTTCGATAGCAGCGTAGGCCGGATGGTATTTGGTCTCCCCGATTGCTTTAATGAGCGCTGCTTGGATTACAGCGTCCTTGGTCGGATTTTTGTTTTCCAGGTCCAGCGCCGCGGCCAGAATCTGACCGGCGTGCTGGCGTGAGACAGGGGCTTGTCCATTGTTGTCAGCTTGCATCAGGCTCTTTTCGGCTTCTATCAAAGTCAGCTTGGCCTGCTGATTGAGATTGGCATTGCCGATCAATCCGAGTTCGACAACTTTCGCAATGTAGTTGCGATTCGGAACACCTTTTTTGCACAAATCGAGAATAGCCTGGGCCGACCGTTGTTGTGCCATCTGCGCCTCGCTGTCGCTGTATGGGCGTCCGGCGTTCATCATGATGTCACTGAGACACATCTTCGCTCTCATACCTTCATCTCCGCTGCCGGCGGCGGTATTAGCCAGATTTTGAAACTGCTGATCGCGCTCATTGATCGCCTGTTGTTGTCCCTCTACGGCCGCCTGAGCCTTCTCCCTTGCGATTGTGGAGTTGTGGTGACAAAACCAATGTCCCCAGCCGTCAAACGGTTCTTGCTTGTCCTTAATGAGCTGCGCCGTCCTGGCATTGAGCTGGTCTACACTCAGATATGGATACTTCGAGTTGCGCCATTCACCGATATAATCCTGGCGTGCCTGACGCATATTGCCGGTCTCTCCGTGCGCCTGGGCATAACCGTCTATGTTGGTTTTGATAGCGCCGCAGCCGGCATACGGATTGTTTGCCAGGTCGGCGGCAGTGGCGTCGAACATGTCGCGATATGCGGCGGTGTTGGGATCGACGCGCTCGGTGGCAAAACGCATATCGCGCAGCTTCTGGGCGCAGTCAGGATCGTATTCGCTGTCGATTAACCCGAGGGCGATATTTCGCAGTTGAGGATCATGCAGGCGCTCGAGCGCATTGAGAGCGGCGAGGCGCACCGTAGCATCGTTATCAGGTGAAACCTTTCTGTCGGGAGCGCCCTGTACGGCAGTCCGTAAGAGCGGCAGCGAATTCATCGATCCCATTGCCGCAAGAGCATCGATAGTTGCCTTCCTGATCGGGGCAGAACCGCTCATAACAGTGTGTTGCTCGTTACCGTCAGCGTCGATAACGGTCTTATTGGGGTCGATAAAACTGAGAAGCTCGCTTTCCAGAGCTGTTTTCTGATCGGCAGTAGCACCGCTGATGATGCCGGTCAGTTTTCCGATCAGCTCGCTTTGCGCTGCGTCACCATTGTTTGCCAGAGAGCCGTCCTGATTTTGCCGTTGTGTATCTTTGAGTATGAATAAAGCGTTGTTCACGACCCGTTTGCACAGGTCTGGGTTGCTGGTCTGCATCTTTTTCCAGCGATCCGGAACGAGCGCATCGATTGCCTCGTTCGTCGCCGGTACGTCATGCACCGATATCGCATCGACGAAGGCGCGATCGATCGCCTGCTGCGTCTCCGCGTCGCCGGCATCAGCGATTAATGACAGGCTGGAGGCGGCGCGCATTTTTCGCTTGCGCGTCTCGTGGTCGGACTTTGCGGTCAGCGGTTTGGCCAGCGCATGGCTGAGTGAATCAGCGTACTCGATTGCGAATGCGCCTGGTGTGCCCCTGGTGTCATTGAGCTCGTCGCCGATTCCGGATAGAGATGCCTGTCGCTGCTCGGAGGTCTTTTCGCCGGACGCGTATATGACTCCGTCGGCGAGCGCGCGCAAGTCTGCATCTTTTTCGCCGGCAATGTACTGTTTTAGATTGGACAGCAGGGCATCCGAAGTTCCGCCCACCTGGCGTGCGGAGGCTTTGAATTGCCCATCTGCATCGGTGGCAGTTTCCGCTGCTTCGCGAGATTTGAGCACATCGACGAGTCCAGCCAGGCGCAGCAAAGCATGTTGTTTTTGCGTAGCCGTAGAGGCGGGGTCGCGAAGCACGTCTTGCATCTCCATCGCCACCTCGCGTCCGGACGCAACGCCTAACTGCAGCGCCAGCTCCGAAGAGGTCAATCTGTCAGAGGTGGGAGACGGCGACTCCAGCTGTCCGCGAACAAACTTGGCCAGATCGTCGGAGGTCAGTTGTTGCGGCAGCTCATGGGCGGCTACAGGAACTTCCCATGCGTTGCCATCACTATCGGAGTGGGTGTAAGAGCGATCGGGAACATGCACAGATCTCTGTGCGACCGTATCTGAGATTGTGCCGTCTTTGTCTCGAGAAAGATAAAGGAGCGCGATGGCGGCTGCAGTTTGCACGCTTTTATCTTTCCCGCTGCGGTACTCGGAAAAGGCTGAGCTCTTTTGCGCATCGTAGGTGCCTCCGTCGGCTGCGTCATAGATATCACTGCCTTCCGGCATGAATTGCGACAGCAGCTCGGATTTGAATTTTTCGCGGTCCTCCTGTTTGGCGTCGGGCTTCATCAGCTCTTTGGCGCGGTCAAGGATACCTGCCACTTCTTGTTTGGAAGCTGCACCGCTGCGGTCACCTTCCTGCAGGAAGGATTTGTAATTGTCGAGGGCACCACTCTCGGTGGCGATGGGTTTTACTCCGGCAGCGGCGGTTTCTGCCTCTATGTCCTGATCGCCTCCGCCGGTAGCGACACTTTTGGCAGCCTGCTTGAGCCCGTCCACTTGCCCGCGTGATTTAAGAGAATCGATTCTGTGATAAATGTCATAGCCAATCTCGATGCCCATGGGCGCTTGGAGGACTTTCATCGTCAGGTGACTGCCTTTGTACACCTTGTTCATCCACTCGGTTTTCTTGATTAGATCACCTATCTTTATTGCTTTTTCGGCTTCGCCGGCACTTTCGCCTGCTTTGAGCAACTTGCCTGCTCCAAAAAGCTTCGAGCCGCGCACCAGTTTTGAACCTGCCAGGGCGTCACCGAGGAAATACAATCCGCGTGCCGCCTGCAGGTATTGAGTGGTCTGATGCTCGTCCGCCCAGGCATTCTCGAGCAGCAATCCGCTGCCGCCGACGATGGCATCGGCAGCGCCTTTGGCGCCCATTTTTACCGCCTGGCTAAGAGCGATCTCGCCCAACCTGGCTGCCTTGAATGCTGCGCCCACCTCGATGGTTCCAGATACCAACATCGCCGCATCTAGTGCACCAATCACCGCTTTCTCGCCGTAGTGCCAAACTTTTTGGTCGGTAGCCAGGTCAGCCAGGTTTTTCGCCTGAACCATAACGACTTTTCCGCTGTCACGCACGGCCACGAAATCATCAGGATCGTAGTCGCGGGTTTGACAATCGATTTCGTTGCCGACGTTGCTGGCGCCGATATTGAGATAGTTGTAGATGTGCGAATACTGATATTGGATGCTGTTGGTCACGCGTATTTTGTCGTGCCCTTGAGCGTCCTTAACCGGCTCGGCTTTAAAGCGCATCTGTACCAGGTTGAACGGTTTTTCCGTCCCGGGAGCATCAGGACCGACGATGTTATTGTTGTCATCGACTTTTAGTTTTCCGTTAGGCGCATCGAATTCGCCCCAGAACAATAGGCGGTTCGGATCTTTTTTGAGTTCGAGATACTCCTTCGTCGCTTGATCGATTTTTGGACCCATGCGACCGAGCCACTCTTTCAGCTCGTCCATGCGGTGCTTGGTTTCAGGATGATCGAGGCGCAGGTCGTTCCATAGATCCATCTGCACGCAAGAGACATTGCCCTGTGCATCCGTTTTGACAGTGACGCCGGGCGGCATGTCCAGTGGGACCTGGTTGCTGTCTTTGTGTAAATAGCTCATCGCTTCGACATAATTACGTACGCGGCTGGCCAGATCGACTGATTCGATCGCTGCCGCCGTCCATTCGGCGTCTGACGAGCCATGCCGGTCCAACCAGGCTTTTTGTTTTTCCGGGTCGCTGACCAGAGATTTGATCGATTTTTCCAGGGACTCGGTGCGCAGCTTGTCCTGGGCGCTTTCAGTGCTCGTTTGTGCCGCTTCCAGCCAATCGAAGGCGCGATGTATGGTATCGAGAGCGGTGTCGCCAGGTATTTGCGTCGGATCTAGTTTGAGATCGCAGTTGATATTGCCGGCGGTGGCTTGAGCGCGCAGTAGTTCGGGGCTGTGCAAATGACCGTTGTCGGCAACAAGTTTGATCGGGCAATCGGGAGGAAACGGAATGTCCATCGCAGCCAGTTGTGAGAGCGTGCCTGGCAAAGCACCTTTCTCGAGCCAGTCTCGTACTTGTTCAAACGCTTTCTGCGTGGCCGGACCGAAGTGTCCGTTTTTCGTCTCTGCGTCGAGCGCTTTCAGCTCCGCGTCGAGATCTTTTTGTGGCATACCGTTGCAGGCGAGGGCGAGCACTTGAGAGAGAACCTGCTGCAACTCGCTCAGGTTTGCTTTTTCGTTGTCGTTAGCCGGCTCACGCTCGCCGACAATGACCACGTGATGCAGTTGCCGATCGCCGCCTTTAACGGCGTTGTCCTGTTTTAACGCGGCGCGCTGGTCTTGCAACGCCTGTTGCCCGGGCTTGAGAGCGCCCGCTGGTGTTTGTCTGTCGCTTTGTCCGTCGTTCGTGAAAGATGCATCCGGTCTGGCGCCGGTAATAACAGGTGTATCCATATCATTTCCGCCATATATAAGTAGAGAAACGGTGTTAAACCCAAAACAGCAGTTGCGCTCTTTCGAGGTGTTAGGCGCATCTCAGCGGGGTGCAGGACAGCTCTAGTACCTTACGGTCAATTAGTGAGCGATTGGTGAACGGTCGCCTCGTGTGGAGCGCCACCCTCCGGGTGCAGCGGGACCGAGGAGCGTGGCAGAACAGCGTGGTGTAGAGAACTTAAGCGCGGAACGGGCGCGTACAACACGCCCCTACGACGCGTGAACAGCCACTGGTGCGTACAAGAGGCCCCGACGACGCGTGGCACCACACTGTAATCTAGAGTGAGCACGGGTCCTGTCGTAGGGGCGGCTTGCAGCCGGCTTGCAGCCGCCCGTTACCGTGGCGCCGTCAGCCGTTTAGCCTACGTTCTTACCGCGCGTCTTCCAAGACAATGGCGGAACGCGGCTGTATCCAGTACTCGCGGTCGAGCGGTGTGCCGTTGCCGGAGGCATTGATGTCTTGTCCTTCGGGCAGGTTGGTGTCGACTAGACGCACCCATTTGCCTTCGGGCAGTGTGATCTTGATCGGCTCCCAGTGCGCGTTGAAGGCGGCGTAGAGCGGCTTTACTCCGGACTGCGAAGAGTTGAGCTTCCAGGCGATGAAGTGATCGCTCGGCTGCCAATGCGGGTTGCCGGAGTCGGACCCCAAGAAGTAGAAATCTTCCGGTCGCGACCAACCGATTTTGTGATCTTGCCGCAGCTCATGCATCATGCGCGTAAAACGCACCATGTCTTGATTATCTTCCAACTTGTCCCACTCGACATTGATCAGATCGTCGTGATCCCAGGCGTTATTGTTGCCGTTTTGCGTGCGCCGCATTTCATCGCCGTACGTAACCTGCGGCACGCCGCGCGACAGCATGAGCAGCGCGTACATGTTCTTCATCTGTCTGGTGCGCGTTGCGTTAACGGTGGCATCGTCTGTCGGTCCCTCATGGCCCGAATTCCAACTGCGGTTGTTGCTCTCGCCGCTGCTGCCGCCTTCGCCGTCACGCTCGTTGTGTTTCCAGTTGTAGGAGACGAGATCATAGAGAGTGAATCCGTCGTGCGCAGTGAGAATGTTGATCGAATATCTGCCGGTGCGAATGTCGAACCAGCCCGGGGAGCCTTCGATTCGATCTTTGAGCGTTTCGGTCTGTCCGTCATCGCTCTTGATGAAGGATCGCACTGTGTCGCGGAAATTGCCGTTCCATTCGCTCCAGCGTCGGTCGGAGAACTTCCCTAAACGGTTGGCCTGGGCAGCACCCCATGGTTCGGCTATCAGCTTGGCGCCGCTGAGGACGGGATCATCTTCGATCGCTTTGATGATTGGCGTTTTGACGACCGGATCTATATTTCCGTCGTTGTTGCCGTAGTCGACAATTTTGCCGTCTTTTTCCATGATATAGAACACTGCGCCCAGATCGAAGCGGAAGCCGTCAACGTGCATTTCTTGGCGCCAATAACGCAGCGATTCGAGAATCATTCTTTGCGTGACCGGATTGTTGGCGTTCAATGTATTGCCGCAACCGGACTTGTCTACATATTCGCCCGGGTTGTTCGGATCGAGCATGTAGAACTGCTTGTTGCCCAGACCTTTCAAGTTGATCGTGGAGCCTGTCTTTCCACCTTCGCCGGTATGGTTGAAGACGACGTCCAGGTAAACCTCGATGCCATTTTCGTGCATCGCTTTCACTAAAGCCTTAAACTCATCGATCTGTTGACCTAAAGTGCCGTCGGCAGCATAACGACCTTCCGGTGCTTTAAATACGAGCGGGTTGTAGCCCCATGCATCGCCCAGTTTTTGTCCCGTCACCGGATCTACGAACACCGAAGGCGCCGTGTTTTTGTCGTACTTGAAGATTGGCATCAACTCGACAGCCGTGTACCCCTGTTGTTTAAGATATGGAATTTTTTCCATCAAACCGCGGTAGGTGCCGCGAACCTTGATGGGCAAGCTGCCGTCTTTCGCCGTAAAGCCCTTGACGTGCAACTCATAGGCGATGGTGTCTTCCATCGGTGTTTCGAGTGGCTTGTCTTTGCCCCAATCGAAAGTGGATTTGTATGCCACCGCCCGTGCCATCGTCTCGACATTATCGATCTTACTGGCAATGCGATCGCGATTGGCATTGGTCGGGTCGCTGTTGTCGAAGCCGAGTGCATCGGTGCCTTTGTTGCCGATATCACCGGTGACGGCGCTAGCCATCGGGTCCAGCAGTACTTTTGTGGCGTTAAAACGGGTGCCGTCTCCGTCCGGTGTGTAGGTGCCGCTGGCGCGATAAAGGTACAGTGTGCCACTGCCACGGTTTTCGACAAAACGGTGGAAGACGTCGCCGGTTCTGTACATCGGCAACACTTCGCTGGGCTGCTTCGCGTTCACATCCGGGAAGATCAACAGTTCCATGTTGGTGGCGCCGCCTGTAGCGATAGCAAAGTTGATGCCGTCATCTGCAACAGTGGCGCCGAGCACATCCGGCGATCCGACTGCGTTTTTGTCGAAGGGAATGACTTTGCCGGCGGGTTGGTCGTCGGGTTGAGGCGCTTTGGCGGTTACTGTTTCGTCGGCATATTCGAAGCGCGGTCTGAAACTCGGGTCGCTCTTAAACTGCGCCCACTCTTGCTGCCAGTTGGCTTTGTAGCTCTGGCCGTTGCCGGCGATGAGATCGCCTATTGCTGCCGGATCTTGCACTGCCAACTTGGCGTTGCTGCCGTCGCGGCGGACTCTGGCATTGTTTTCTGTTTGCCTGGCTTTAGACTCTAGATCGGCACGCAGTTGATAGAACTTTCCTTCAGCCGAAGAGGGGTTTGTTTGCGCTTCTTGGGCCAGCTCTTTGTACTGAGGCTCCGCCTCTTTCGCCAGGCTCAAGTGAGCCAACTTGTGCGCCAGAAGCGCCTGGTCGTCGACGTTTTTCAGTTGCACTCTGTTGCGGCGCACGTCGGCCACGTCATCGCCGTCGGCGCGCAGCGGCTTCACGCGGGCGAGCGGATTTTTGTGGGCCAGCTCTCGCATTTCTGCGTCGTTTTGCATGTTTAAGCGATTGAGCATGCGACCGATCGGAATACCACGACCGATAGAACTCTGGTTGATCAAATCAAGGCCCTTGCCGGCCACCTTCTGCACTTCCGGCAGGGCTGCGTTGAGGAACGCTCCTGTGCCGGCAGCTCTCTCCAAGCCATCAACCGAGAATTTGTTCTCTCCGCCGGTCAATCCGGCTCCGGCATTGGCCAGCCCATAAGAGGCGGCGCCGCCGACTGCGCCGATAATAGCCCTGCCGCCAAAGCGCGTGGCGATGCGTACGGAAGTCCTCGCAATCGCGGGCTCGGCGCCCGACAATAACGCGTTTCCTCCTTCGAACACGGTAAATCCGGCCATACTGCCCAGGGCGTTGCCCCATCGAGTCTCGCCCTCTTCCGGTTTTTTCAAAGCGTCGTAAATACCGGCGCCCGCGATCTGAGCGATCGAGTCGTTGGCGACGATGCGCGCGCCTGCCCCGGTGAGCGACTCCTCGCAGGCAAATCGCATGCCTGACCCGACAAGTTTGCCCATGGCCACGTATGGGAGGATGGCGCCTGCGGCTGACGATAACGTCTGCACGGCCCAGTCTGCCTTCGTCTTTGCCTCGGGTACGTCCGGCAGGTTGACCGGTTTGCTGGCGAATGTGTTGTAGACCTGAATCAGCCCGCTTCCCTTCTCCGCCGGGTGCAAGACGTTGTCGACAAACCAGCTCGACGAGCTGTGGTGCTCGACATTGTTTGCAGGGGCCTTCGCGGAGGCAGTGGAATCCAATCTATCCGACAAGGATGATTTAGCTCCAAGTTATTGGAAGTATCTAGTTTGAACCAGGGGAACGGCGTGCCGACCGCACATCGAACCAGTTTTATTCTATGTATGGACAGCATTAGAGATATGGGGAAATTACGCCTGAATCTGCGTATAAAACGCCAAAACTTGTCACCTGCCAGGTGACAGCAGGTACCTTTTTGGTCCATCCCTAAAACACTGGCAACACAAGGCTTTCCGTCCTTTTTGCCAGGTGTTGTCAGGGAGCAATTTTTGGTCACATGATCTAGGCGAAACAAACTAAGAGCCCCCCCAGAGATTTCCCTTCAAACCGCTCAAGGCACTGGCGAATTTCCCTCCCCGACGCATTTGCCAATCTTCTCCCCGACACATTCGCCACTCTTCCGCAGTAACAGCCTTGCCGGTTGCATCATAGATATGTACACACCTGCCAAAACCCGCATAAAGACCTGGTTATGCCCGAAACATGTTTGACACAAACGGGATTTATACTCGACATTGACTCTGGCAAAACCAGCATCACAAGCCGATGCACCAGCGCGCGCTATTAGGCGATCTCGTGGTGACATGCGGAGAAAAGCTCATGCTGCCTTGGTTGCGAGAGCCCGCTCTTAAAAATTTCCGTTAAACTCAGCCGATTAATGGTCGAGCACCGTTTTTGCGACTGGGATACAATCTTGTCAATAATACGCAACTAAAGTTAAGGATTGTCTAATTCACTGGCTTGTTGATTGATTCTGTCTCATAATCGACTCACCTCTTCCAAGAGTCGAACCCCTAACCTCGCTTTGGCGTCTTCTTCGTTCGCCGTTTTCTCAATCTTTCGTTGGCAGGGCTCCGTATGAAACCAGAAGTTGTTGAGACCTCGTCCGGAAAAGCTGTGCACGTCGCTGTCGAAAACGAGCACGTGGCTGAGCTTGCTACACGTCAACTGGAGAGTTCGCGAGACGAATTAACCAGACAGACCCGCAACGCCGTCGCCGCGACGACCTCGCGACGCGTTCGCACAGTGGCACTATGGGCGGTGGTACCAACTCTGTTGCTTTCTGCTTCGGTGTATGCGTACCAATCGACTCAAAGCAAGCCGGCGCCGGGCAATGCCGCTGCCAAATCTGCACCGCCAGTGGTGACTGTATCGACGGCGGTATCGAAAATCCAGCCCGTCGATGACGTCTTGAGCGCCACCGGTTCAATTAATGCGTGGGATCCTTTGCAACTCGGTGCCGAGATAAGCGGGCTGCGTATTCTCGAAGTAAAAGCCGAGGAGGGCGACTACGTCAAAAAAGGTCAGCCCCTAGTCGTGCTCAACTCGGCCTTATTGCGCGCCCAACTGGAGCAAGCGAAAGCCCGTCTGCACGCCAGCCAATCGGGTCTGGCCAAGACAGTACAACCTGATCGCGAAGAAGAGGTCCTGGCGCTCAAAGCTGCTCTCGAGCAGGCAAAGGCAACGACGGCGCAGGAGAAGGCGCTCAACGTGCAGGCGCAAGAAACTCTCGCCAATGCCAAGCTCAACGCCGATCGTTATCGCGCCCTGGCGGCGCAGGGCGCCACCAGTGTGCAAGATGCGGAGACGAAAAAACTCACTTTCGATCAAGCTGAACAGCAGATGCTCAGCTCGAACGAACGCGTGAAAGCCGCTCAAGATGCTCAACAGCAGGCAGAAGAGAAGTTGCTCGAGGCCACCAACGGCGGCCGACACGAAGACGTCGATATGTCGCAAGCAACGATTGAAGAGACGCAGGGACAGATCAAACAGTTGCAGGAGCAAATCGCCGAAACCATCATCAGAGCGCCAGATAATGGCGTGGTTTCACAACGCAACGCTCACATCGGTGAGATCACCTCCGCCGGAAAAACGCTCTTCTCCATCATCAGGCTGAATAAGATGGAGATGCGCGCCCAAGTTTCGGATGTGGATCTGGCTAAGTTTCAACCTGGACAGAGCGTCGCCATCTCATCTACGGAAGACGATGCAAAGACAATCCAGGGCAAAGTTTGGTTGGTGAGTCCACAGGTCGATCCGACCACCAGATTAGGAACCGTTCGCATTCAACTGCCTGCGAACTCCGGCTTGAAGCCCGGCATGTTCGCGCGCGCTGAGGTGCGGCTGGGACATCGGCTGGCGGTGACCGTTCCGGTCGTATCGGTGGTGACGCGCAACGGCGAGTCGTTCGTTTTTACGCTCGATGGAGATCGTGTCGTCAGCAACGCTGTCAAAGTCGGCGTGCAGGACGACAAGATTGCTGAGATTACGAGCGGGCTGAAAGAAAACCAAACGATAGTGAAAAATGGAGCGCGCTTCCTCTCGGACCACGACGTTGTCCGTGTGGCGCAGTAAGCAATGAACTGGAACATCTCCGCCTGGTGCATTCGCAATCCGATTCCACCAATCATTCTCTTTCTCTTGCTCTCAGTGGCAGGAGTGCTCTCATTGATGGGGCTCGGGATCGAAGAGAACCCCAACATCGATTCGCCCTGGGTGACGGTCATTGTGAATGACAGTGGCGCCGCACCGACCGAGTTGGAGACGCAGGTAACGCGCAGGGTGGAAGATGCCGTCTCCGGTGTCTCCAACGTCAAGCATATACATTCTAGTGTGCGCACCGGCGTCACCGTCACCAGCATCGAGTTCGAACTGGGCACTAATGCCGATCGGGCTACCGACGATGTGCGCGAAGCGATCACGCGCATTCGCGCGCTGTTGCCTAAAGGGATCGATGAGCCGATCGTGCAGCGCGATGATTATGATGAAGGAACCTCGATCGGCTATACGATTGAATCGAAAAAACGCAGCACTCAAGAGCTGAGTTGGCTGGTCGACAACGACATCACGCAAGCGCTGATGGCTTGTCCCGATGTCGGTCATGTCTGGCGTTTTGGTGGTGTTGATCGGCAGATATGCATCGACCTGGACCCGGTGCGCATGGAAGCGCTCGGCGTTACGGCCGACATGATTAACACGCAGTTGAAATCGATCAATGTAAATCTTCCCGGCGGGCGCGGCGAGCTGGGTTCGTCCGAGCAGACGATCAGGACCATCGGCAGCGCCACCACCGTAGATCAACTGCGCCATACGCGCATCAATCTTCCTACCGGCAGATGGGTTGAACTCTCCTCATTGGGCAAAGTGACAGACGGCATCGCTGAGTTTCGTCACAAAGGAATGCTCAACGGTCGCTCTGTCGTCAGTTTTCAGGTCATCCGCCGCAAAGGTCGCAACATTGTAGATTGCGAGAAGAGCACCGAGAAGGTGATCAGCAACCTCAACTCGCGCATGAGCGACATCAAGTTTACCCGCATCTACAGTGACGCTAAATACGTGAAGGAGTCATGCTCGGCCACCTTCGAATCGTTGATAATCGGTGCCGTGCTGGCGGTCGTTGTGATCTGGTTGTTTCTCCGCAACGGCAGCGCTGCCCTGATTTCGGCCTTTGCCATGCCGATGTCGATCATACCGACATTCGCCTTCATGAAGAGCGCCGACTTCACGCTCAACAATATGTCGTTGCTCGGACTGGCACTCGTCATCGGCATTCTCGTCGATGACGCCATTGTCGAGATCGAGAACATCGTGCGCCATATGAACATGGGCAAAAAGCCGTTTTTTGGCGCCATCGACGCCGCCGACGAGATCGGATTGGCTGTCGTCGCCACAACCATGGCGGCGGTGGTGGTATTCCTGCCGGTGGCATTCATGGGTGGCATTCCCGGGCAGTTTTTCCGCCAGTTCGGACTGACCGTATCGATGGCAGTGTTCTGCTCGTTGCTCGTCGCGCGTATGTTGACGCCATTGATGGCAGCCTACTGGCTCAAACCGATGAAAGAGCCGAAGACTTCCGGCGCCCTTTTGCGAGCCTACGATTGGGCGCTCGAAGGTGCGACCAAACATCGTTTGATCACCGTCATTGCCGGTATTGCCTTCTTCGTCGCCAGCATCTTCCTCTTCAGAGCGATGCCCACCACGCTCGTCTCGCGCATCGATCGCGGCGAGTCGGCGTTGAACGTGGAGCTTCCGCCCGGCTCGACACTCGCTGACACCATCGAGGTGGTCGAGCGCGTTGACGCGGCGGTGCGCTCGCATGCCGAAGTGCAAACCGTGATGGATTATATCGGCTCCAGCGGCAACGTCAACCAAGCGCATGTACAAATTGTTCTGGTGCCTCGCGATCAACGCAAGCTCTCGCAAGATGCTTTCGAATCCGCTGTGCGTCCTCAACTGGACAAGATACCGGGCGCTAAAATCGTCTTTCAGGGTGGCTGGGGCTCGGGCAGCGTGCAAGTTCTTCTGACAGGATACGATCCGCAAGCACTCGAGCAGACGGCCGAGCAGTTAACTAGTGAAGTGCGCACCATTCCGCAGCTGACGGATGTTCAGTCCAGCGCTTCGACGCTCAGCCCGGAGTTGGTCGTGCATCCCGATCTGGCGCGGGCAGCAGAGCAAGGGGTGTCTGTCGAGGCCATCGCTCGCACCGCTCTCGTCGCCACCGTGGGTGATGTGGACGCCAATCGCCCCAAGTTCGATTTCAACGATCGACAGATACCAATCGTGGTGCAACTCGATCCACGATTTCGCAACAAGATGTCGGTGATCGGCAATCTTAAAGTCGAAGGCAACGGCGGGCGCCTGGTGCCTCTCTCCAGCGTGGCTAAAGTGACTTTGGACAGCGGGCTCTATCACATCGATCGATACGATCGTGCCAGGCAGATATACATCAATGCGAAGTTCGGTGCCGATTACACATTGGGCGAAGCGCTGGCGGCCATTCACAAGCTGCCGGCTTGGCAGAACAAACCGCCGTCGGTCTCCGACCATCCATCAGGCGACGCGGAAGTACAGGGCGATATCTTCGGTGGTTTCGGTTATGCCATCATCACCGGCGTCCTGCTCATCTATGCCGTTCTCGTCCTTCTCTTTAGAGGTTTCCTCCAACCGTTCACAATCATGATGTCACTGCCGCTTTCGTTGGGCGGAGCGTTGATCGGTTTGTGGATATTGAAGAAACCGATCGATATGTACGCCTTGATTGGCATCGTGATGTTAATGGGACTGGTGACGAAAAATGCCATTCTCCTCGTCGAATACTGCCTGTCGGCCATGGAAAAAGGCATGTCGCGTCGCCAGGCTATCTTCACTTCCGGCCATACGCGTATGCGACCGATTCTAATGACGACGACAGCGATGATCGCCGGTATGCTCCCGATCGCGACCGGCATGGGTGCAGGGGCTGAGGCGCGCGCACCGATGGCGATTGCGGTAGTCGGTGGTTTGTTTATGTCGACGATCCTGACACTGGTGGTGGTGCCAGTGGTGTTCACCTACATGGACGATCTGCAGCGCTTTATTCTGCGTGTGTTTCATCATGATGATGCGGCTGCCGATCGCGCTCAACTCGAGGCTGCTCGTAAAGTCACTGCGCATCCGGAAGTGCCGGAATCGATGGAGTCGCTGAAGTGACAACCTCTCCTGCCACGGGTCGCTCGGAGCGACAGTTTCGTACAACGCCCCTCAAAGACGCTTTTATCGCTGTCTCGGCGCAAGCTTACTTCGGGATGCGAGCTGGTTGTATACCCACTCGTAGGTCTGCTGCAAGCCCTGATAGAGCGTGACGGACGGGCTCCAATTGAGCACTTCTCTGGCCAACGTATTGTCGCTGCATCGACCACGCACTCCCTGTGGCCCGTTGCTCTTATACATACGATCGCATTTTATCCCGGCAATCTCTTCGATCATGCCAAGCAACTCATTGATTGTCACTGAGTCCTCACTGCCGATATTGAGCGGTCCTTGCTCTTGAGATTCGACGAATCGAATGGTTGCGTCTATGCAGTCATCGACATAGAGAAAACTGCGGCGCTGTTCGCCGTCGCCCCAGATCTCCAGCTCTTTATTGCCGGTCAGTTTTGCTTCCGCCACCTTGCGGCAGAGTGCCGCCGGAGCTTTCTCCCGACCGCCTTCATAGGCGCCATGTGGGCCGTAGACATTATGATATCTTGCGTACGAAGCCGGCACACCAAAATCACGGCGAAACAACCGGCACATCTCCTCCGCAAACAGCTTCTCCAGCCCATAACCTTCTTCCGGAAGAGCCGGCCAGGCATCGCTTTCACGCAATCGGATTATATCGTTGTTGTCCTGCAGCTCCTGATTGTATACGCAAGCGGAAGAAGCGAAATAATAGCTGCGTACTCCCTTGTCTCGAGCAGCGACAAGCAAGTGCGTGTTGATCAACACATTGAGCATGCACTCCGCTCTGTGGGCGGCAATAAAGCCCATGCCGCCCATGTCCGCGGCGAAATTAATGACGTGGTCCACGGCATCGATGGCAAGCCGGCACGATCGTGTGTCACGAAGATCAAGCACTCTGTTGTCGACGTCCTCAAAACATTGATACCACTCGGCCAGCGGCTTGATATCGAGAGCGCGCAGGCACCGCACTCCCCGGCGGCGTAATGCTGCCACCATGTGGCCGCCGATAAAACCGCCCGCCCCGCACACGAGCACAGATCCGCCGTCAGTAAGTATGGTGGCGCTCATGCGGTCACTTGTGGCGGCGCCGCTTTTAGTTGCCACAGTTTTTGGCACAGACGTCGCAACGACGGGGTATATTCCGGCTCGATCAAATCCATGAACGATTGCTTTAATGGCTTGCGGCGCCATTCAAAATAGCTGTCGTAAGCGTTTTGGTCCTGCGCCAGTGCAAGAAGATACTGGGCGAGCTCCTGCGTAGTGGAAAAATCGCTCACCTTGATTATGCAATTCTCTCCAGGAAGAAACTCATCAACATTAGGCGCGCCCAGATAAACAGGTATCGTGCCTGCAACGAGACCATCGAACATTTTTTCGCTGACGTAGTCTTTCTGATTCGAGTTTTCGAAGGCGAGGTAAAACTTGTACTTCGCCAGCGTGTCGATCTTGCTTTCACGCCCGCGGTCGCTCTCCGGCAAAGCCCGGTTATTCTGCGACTTTCCGTACGAGTCGATTTTCATAAATTGCAGCAGCTCTTCGACAATCTGAAAGCGATTGTTGAGAGCAAACTTATTGGATGCAAAATAGACCGCTGCTGCTTCCTCCGTCTTCGCGACCGGAGCTCTCTGCAGTGCCTGCAGCAGGTTGGGTTGAAAATACAATCCGCGCACATCGGCATCGCTTTTATAGGTGAAAGTCAGGTCGAAAATGCTCATGAACTTCGGGTTTGACTGGAGGGGGTAGTTGGCGTCCGACTCCATCGACATGCCGACCCATAGCTGACCAGGCGCTTTTGGAATCGATGGAACTCGCTTCATGTTGGGGATGTGAAACAGGACCGCGTCGGCGTGCGCGAGACGGTGCCAATCCATGCTCACCCTGCAGAGATCGGCTGCCACCGAAGGCGCGAAGCCGATTGCCTTATCCAGAGTTTCTCCGAAGTAAGGCGTTATATACAAAATCTCTAGCGGTGGCGGTTGCATTTGCGTGACCGGATGTGCAGACTCCGTCTTGCTATTTTCGGGTTGCTCCACGAGCTGAATTCCGCAAAACACGCGTAAGAGAATAGCACATTAGCTGTTGTGCTTGGACGGCGACAAATCTCGCAAGTACAATCGGGGAGCGCCGGCATCTTGCCGGCTCCTGCATCTTTCTTACTTCCAGACTATTGTAGTCAACGACGCAAGAACATCACGCAGCCAGTCGGAATAATCTTCTTTCGGCGCGTAATAGCAGATCGTGAACGGCATCCTGCCGCCGTCGGTGTCGAAGACTGCCGCGTAGAGATTGCGATTGGTCGTCGTCTGCAAACCTTCCATGATCAAGGCGCGGCGCGAGTTGATCTGCCCGCTGTGTGCGGACAAGAGCAAGAACTCGTTCGGTCGCGCGATGCCACCGAAGTACTGCGTTTGTGCCAACTGCTTGATCCAGATATCTACGGGCGCCGAGAGCTGCAGTATTTGCAATAGAAGGAGCCGCGACTGCGCATCTAAGCAGCGATCTGCCATCGTGAACGAGAGCGAGAGATCGGTATTGAGCGACGATCCGTATTCGACGAAAATTCGTTGACCGGCTGCGTTTGTGCGCTGCCTGGTCTCCGTCCATCCTTCCGGCAAGGTCATCGACCCGACAATATGAAAGCTCAAAATGGCTTTGCCGATAAGGGCGCGATGGTCGGGGGTACGAACATAGGATGGGTTGGACGCTCTCTGGCGAATCTCCGCCTTTTCCGCCGGTGGGCTGAGCGAGATCGCCTGTGAAATGATGGTGCTGGACAGGTCACTAAAACTCATGCCTGAAAGCCTATATGGGGTAGAGGGAGGCGAGTATACCTTGAGGAGAATGAGCCCCTTGACAACAAGGTAAGTTCGATTTGTGTTCGATTGGTGACAGATTTGTGAGATTTTTGTGAGGTCGCAGCCCTGTTATCGTTTGAGTATGGAAAATCCTCCATACCCAGGTTCGGCGGCAGAAGATGCATCGGCTAAGATATTGTTGGTCGAGTGGGAGAATCGATGGCTAAGATCTTAATCGTTGAGGACGACAAATCTCTGTCCGGCACAGTCGAGAAGTGGCTCACCTTCGAGCACCATCTCGTCGAAGTGGTGGACAACGGCGAGCAGGCGCTGGAGAATCTCAAGTTCTACAAATACGACATGGTTGTTCTCGACATCAATCTGCCCAAGGTGAGCGGGATGGATGTGTGCAAGCAGTTTCGCGCCGGCGGAGGCGCCACCCCGATTCTTATGCTCACAGGACGCGATGCCATCGACGACAAAGAGAAAGGGCTCGATGCGGGCGCCGATGACTACCTGACAAAGCCGTTTCATTTGAAGGAGCTTTCCGCGCGTGTGCGCGCCTTGCTTCGCCGACCGACAAATATCACTGGCGATGTGCTCAAGTCGGGCGGTTTGTCGTTAGAGACCGCCACTTATAAGGTGCTGCGTGACGGCGAGCAAGTTCAACTGTCACAACAGGAGTTCGCTCTGCTCGAGTTTTTGATGCGCAACGCCAATCAGGTGTTCAGTCCTGAGGCGCTGCTCGACCGTGTTTGGAAATCGAGTTCTGATGTTTCGCCGGCGGCGATTCGCACGCACGTCAAAATGCTGCGCAAGAAGATTGACAAAGACGGCGAGCCATCTTTCATTCGCAATATCCATGGCGTCGGCTATCGCTTCGATGCCCGTTAGCCGACCTGGTTGGTTGTGCTTATTTGCCTGCGGAGTTGCACAGAAGCCAGGCTGAGTACGGCCGCTGACCATAGTAAATATGGCTCCATTTTTGCCACTATAAATACGACCTGGCCAATGAAAAATATCCACGTCAGCAGAGGAGCACTGACAATTGCGAATTTGAGCGCCTTTTGCACTGCGCTAGTTGAAGTTGACAGGCAGAGCGGATAGAACAGAATTGCCGGTATCGCTGCCATGACGAAGTCGTGCACATGCGTGTGCGGGCTCGAGCATAGCATTAATAAGACGGTGGCTCCGGCGCAGTAATTGAAAGCTTTCTCTCTGGTTAAGGTGGTGGACAGGCGCGGGTACAACTTTATCCACATGGCTGCGATGACAAGAATGCTTAGCCCGTATGCTGCGATGATGATCGCGTGCGTAAAGCCGGTTTCTCGTCCGAACAAAATGAACAGCTCACCGCGGACGTTTTGCATAGAGTAGACCGAGATACCACTGACTTTGTTACTTGTCTCAGCAAAAAGAAGCGCATGCGGGTAGACTGCCAGGTTGTCTGACCCCAGGGTGATCAACGCCAGCAGTGCCAGGGCGCAGGCGCTGATCGCCGCACCGGCCGCGTACTGCCAGCGTCCGATAATGAGCCCGCAAAGCAGATAAATCGGCACGTACTGCAGCTTGACGAAGAGAATTCCCGAAATAAGTCCGGACAGAAACGGTTTGTCGCGACGCAGCAGTAAAAAATACGCTACGGTGGCGGGAAGCTGAAAGAGCGTCGCCTGTCCGAGCTCGACCGTCAACCAGCAGGGAAACGTTGCTAAGACCGCGACAACGGCGAATACTCGCCCAAACACGGTAGTGATGCTGTCCTTGACGAACAGCCATAGACTGATCGTTGTCACGACGATCCAGCTGACAACCCAAACGATATAGGCAGTGCCGATCGATAGCACTGAGAGTGGGCTGATGGCCGAAAAAAAATACGGCGGATATTGCATGTAGAAATTCAGATCAGGCTTGACCGGCGCGACGATTTGCTCTACGACCGCTTCTTGAATGCCCGGATCGTAGATGTTGACTGCGCTGCCTCGGGCGGCAAGTTTGGCGGCCAGATAATAAAGCACGAAGTCATTAACGTACGGCTTCCCGTCGAGCACTCTGGCGAACAGAGTCTTTGAGACAAAATAATGCCCGATCTCTATGTAAGCGTTTGCCGCCCAACAAAAGAGAACGCATAAGTAGGTGAACGGCGCTTTCTCTTTGATTTTGTCGAGAAGTACGGAAGTCAAATCGCCCTCGGCAAATCACCAAGACCAAATGGGCTGGCAGGCAAAGACCGGTCTCTAAAATATCTACCCGGCTTTTGCTTTTTTGCACGCAGGCACTTACCGCACGAGCTAGAATCTGTACAGCGCCTCCCGTAAATAAGAAGCGATTTGAGCGACGTGAAGGAAATCGGTCCTGACCCTGAACCACTGACCAGCGAAAGCGCGCAGCGCCAGCCGGTCTTGTCGCTGGTCGTCACTTTGTATAACGAGGCGGAGAACATAGAGCCCATGACGCGCAACCTCGTTGCTGCGCTGCAGGCGCAATTAGACGGCATTCCCTTCGAACTCGTCTTAGTGTTAAACGGCTCTCTCGATGAGACTCCCGCCAGGGCGGCCGAACTGGCGAAAGAGATTTCCGAAATCAAGCTAGTCAGCCTCGAGATAAATCAGGGATTCGGTGGTGGCATTCAAGCCGGATTGGCCGCAGCTTCAGGTGAGTTGATCGGCTATACCGATGCTGACGAGCAAATCTCAGCCGCAGACACTGTGCGCGTCTGTTCTGTAGCGCTCGAAAAACAGCACGATTTAGTCAAGGCGGTTAGAACAACCAGAACTGATGGCATCAATCGGCTTGTTGTGACAACGGTCTACAATGCTTTGTTTCGCCTCATGTATCAGGTATCGAATCCGGACATCAACGGCAAGCCGAAGATACTAAAGCGCAACGCTCTAAAAGGCATGAAACTGTCCTGCAAAGATTGGTTTATCGATGCCGAAATTATGATTCAAGCGAGGAAGCTGAATTTGTCGGTGGCTGAGGTGCCAATTAGCTTCTCTGCACGCACAAGAGGCAAATCGAACGTTCGAGTTTCGACGATCTGGGAGTTTTTGTTGAACATGTGGAAGTACCGCAATGAGCACAATTAAGGTAGTGCTTCGGCGCCCGGACGGGGTATGAGGTTGAGTATCAAGACTTCGTCGTCTGTCTGGGTCTAAAGTATTGGTCACCGATCGAAGATGAGCGCTAGCAGTTTGCACTTTTATCGAGGCAAGAATGTTCTCATCGCGGGAGCAAACGGCTTCATCGGACCGCATCTTGCCCAAGCACTCGCTCGTCATGGTGCGCGTGTTTTCCTGGGTATGCGGGCAAAGCGAGCTGCCTGCCATCCTGCGCCGGCGATGGGTGAAGTGGTCCACTGCGATGTTGAAGATCAATCCCAGTTAGCGCAGTGCTTCGCCCAGGCTAAACCAGAGGTAGTATTCAATCTTGCAGCTGCACCACGCGAGAATAGTTTGCCAGGCAGCGCTCAGCAATGGGCCGTCACCGCCACTGGTGCCATTAACCTGGCTTATCAATGCGTACGCAGTCAAACGGCGCTTTTCATGCAAATGGGTTCATCTGAAGAGTACGGCAATGGTGAGATTCCATTTCTGGAGACTCAGGCTGATAAGCCGATTTCGCCTTACTCAGTCGCTAAGGTGTCGGCCACGCGCTCCTTATTGATCTCCCATGATCTCTTCGGCCTGCCGGTGATCATCGTACGTCCGACCGTCGTTTACGGTCCGGGACAGACTGGTGAAATGCTTTTGCCCCACATGATCCGCCACTACTGCGCGGGAGAAAGACCAGCACTGACACCATGCGCGCAACAACGAGATTTCGTTTATATCGACGATCTGATCTCGGCTCTGCTTGCGCTCGGTGGGCGCCCCGAGCTGGCAGGCAACATTTTCAATATATCGCAAGGAGAAAGTATCGAGCTCAAAAAAGTAGCGGCGATGACAGCTAATCTATGCCACTATGCCGGCGACCTCGGCATCGGCGAACGTCAATACCGCCTGAATGAGGTTATGAATCACTGCGCCGATCATGGCAAGATCAGTGCCATGATCGGGTGGCAGCCCACCGTTGACCTCGAGGTCGGTGTGACGCGCATGATCGACTGGTGGAGACAACGCGACGAGCGCAGCACTTGCCCTTAGTTGGACGGTGCGGCCTGGGCCGGTTGTGCATCCGTATCTGCCGCTGGTTGTGCCGGTTGGGCGTCAGTTGCCGGCGCCGCTTTTGCTGATTGAACCGTCGGTGTGGCGTCGTTGGTTGTCTGCGTGTCGGCCGATGCGGTCTGCTTACTGTCTTTAGACGCTGGTTTGTCCGGCGCACCGATCTCTTTTCTCAAGAACGAAACTGCTTTGCCGAGCTTCGACTCTTTTTTCGCGGACGGCGCATCGTCGGACTGTCCATTCTTTTTGTCATCCGCTTCCAGATCAGTTATCTGGAACGGGTTGTTAGTCTGAATGTCAGCCAAATGCTTCTCGGCGATCTCTTTGATGATTTTGCCTTTCTTGTAATCGGCGCTTTTTTGGTCGGGCGAATTCCGCATCATATTGTCGCCTTTTGCGATCTCGCGCTTGTAGTAGGCGAGCATCGCTTTGTACTTTTTGCGCATGCGCGTTTCGTCGCTGGAGAAATCGTTGTTGCCCTGGGGCGCTCCGGGAGGGGCGTTGCCCAGCGAGTCGCCGCCGGGAGCGGCGGGAGCGCTGCCACCACCGCCTGAAGGTGCGGCTTGTACTGGTGATGAACTGTCCTTGGATTTTTTATCTTCTTTAGGCGGCTCGGGAGGCGTGTCGTCAACGATGTTCGTTCCCATGGCGCCGGGAATGTACATCTGATTGGAACCGAATACGGAGTTGGGGCCGTCGTTTTGCGCGCAGGCAGGAAGAGCAGAGGCGGCAGCCACTATCAGCAGTGCAGTAGCTCGGTCCAATCTCACTTTAGCCATTATTTTCCTCCCAGTGCCGGGCTCAGCTGAGCATGCGGGCAGATGTCGGTGGTTGTTTATCTTTATGATCAGTCGCTTCTTCATAGGCTCGGGCGACTTGAAGAACTGTAGAATCGGAAAGTTGCTTGCCCAAGATCTGCAAGCCAATCGGCAGTTTGTTCTCAGTCAGGCCGCAAGGCAGCGAAATGCCTGGTAGACCCGCGAGATTGGCGGGAATCGTGGCAATATCAGTGAGATACATCGATAACGGATCGCCCGTTTTCTCGTCGAATTTAAACGGAGAAACCGGCGATGTTGGACAAATCACACAGTCGACTGTCTGAAAAATTGTCTCAAAATCCTGTTTGAGCAACTGCCTAACCTGCTGCGCCTTCTTGTAATACGCATCATAATAACCCGAGCTCAAGGCGTATGTTCCAAGCATGATACGGCGCTTAACTTCAGGACCGAATCCTTCCTGGCGAGAATGCATGTACATGGTGAGAATATCGTCCGCCTGGGCGCGGTGTCCGTAGCGCACTCCGTCAAATCGAGCAAGATTAGCGCTCGCTTCAGCCGTTGCGATAATGTAATAAACCGGTAATGCGATCTTGGCGTTGGCCAGCGAAACCTCCTCGACTTTGGCGCCGAGATGTTCGAAAACCGCCGCCGCCGCCAGGATGGCCGAGCGCACGTCCGGCTCGATTCCTTCGCCAATCAACTCTTTGATCAAACCGATTCTTTTTCCTTTTAACAGCTCTTGCGGCGAATGTGAGAGCGCTGTCACCAGGTCCACGTGCGAATCGCCTTGATACAGTCCCGGTGCGTCTTTGAGCGATGTCGAATCACGCCGGTCGTGACCTGAGATACTGTTTAGAACGATGGCGGTATCTTCGACCGAACGCGCCAGGGGCCCGATCTGATCGAGACTGGACGCGTACGCCACCAGACCGAAGCGACTGACCGTTCCGTATGTGGGTTTCATCCCCACCACTCCGCAAAACGACGCCGGTTGGCGAATGCTGCCGCCGGTGTCAGAACCGAGTGCGATGACGGCAAAACCGCTGGCCACCGCCGCGGCCGAGCCGCCCGAGCTGCCGCCCGGCACGTAGTCGCGGTGCCAGGGATTGCGTGTGCGTTTGACGGAAGAGTTTTCTGTCGACGAACCCATGGCGAATTCATCCATGTTTGTTTTGCCCAGACAAACCGCGCCCTGGTCGAAAAGCCGTTGCACAGCCGTAGACGTATAAACAGGGGAAAAGCCGTCCAGAATTTTGCTGCCGCATGTTGTCGGATAGTCAGGCACGCACATATTATCTTTCAGTGCCACGGGAATACCGCTAAGCAGTGAAATCGGCTCGCCTCGCGCGATCTTATCGTCTACTTCTTGCGCTTGTTGAATGGCTAGATCTTCGGTCAGACACAAAAATGCGTCAATCTCGCCCGGGTCGAGTTTTTCAATGTGCGTCAGATGCGCCTGCAGAAGCTCTTTGGCCGACACTTTCTTAGTGCGCAGCAGTTCATGCAGATCGCGGATATGACTGCCGATCAACTGTGTCATAGTCGCGCCTTATGCGTATTTTTTGAATATCAAGCAAGCGTTGTGACCGCCAAAACCAAAACTGTTGGACATGGCGACATTAACAGATACGTTGTGACGTGCTTTGTTAGGAACGTAATCGAGATCGCAATCAGGATCAGGAGTTTCCAGATTGATCGTCGGCGGCAAAATTGAATGCTCGATGGCGAGCACGCAAGCAGCAGCTTCAATGGCGCCGGCGGCACCGAGCAGATGTCCGGTCATCGACTTGGTGGACGAGACAGCCACTTTCTTGGCGTGCTCTCCGAACACACGTTTGATCGCCGCGGTTTCAGCCTTGTCTCCTAACGGAGTGGATGTGCCGTGCGCATTGATGTAAGTGATATCGGTGGGCTCGAGACCTGCATGCTTGAGCGCTTCCTGCATGGCGCGCGCCGCTCCGTTGCCATCGGCGCACGGCTGCACGATGTCGTGGGCATCGCCGGTCATACCATAGCCGACGAGCTCGGCGTAAATGTGCGCACCGCGCGCGGTGGCATGCTCGAGCGACTCGAGAATGAGAATGGCGCCGCCTTCACCCATGACAAAACCGTCGCGATCCTTGTCGAATGGGCGGCTTGCTTTAGTGGGCTCTTCGTTGCGCGTCGACAGTGTGCGAGCCGAGGCGAAACCTGCCATAGCCAACGGTGTGATTGGCGCTTCGCTGCCGCCTGCGAACATGACATCCGCGTCGCCGCGTTGGATGATCATCATGGCGTCACCGATCGAGTTGGATGAAGTGGCACATGCCGTCACCGAACAGGTGTTCGGACCTTTAGCGTTGTGCAGAATAGAGACCCAGCCCGCCGCCATGTTGACAATGAACATCGGCACTGTGAACGGCGAGCAACGATCCGGACCCTTCTTATAGAGGTTGTGAAACTGAGCTTCGATCGACTCGAAGCCGCCGGCAGCCGAGCCGACGACGACACCGACACGCTCGGGAATTTCCTTAGCCGTGTCGAGCTTTGCGTCTTCGACAGCCAATTTGCTTGCCGCTACTGCAAAATGTATAAAACGATCCGAGCGCTTTACTTGCTTCGGATCGAGATACTTAGTCGGATCGAAATCGACAATCTCAGCGGCAATCTTACAGCTGGAACGCAACTCTTCCGGCACTCGCACCACATGTCGTACGCCTGAGCGCCCGTTGATGATGCCGTCCCAGAAGGCGTCTTTGCCTATACCGACTGAGGAGACCGCACCGATTCCTGTTACGACGACTCGCTTATTAACCATTGATGCCCCGCACCACTTGATTTTCCTTCACCAGACTGAAAGAGCCGTTGCCGTCTGATACAGCTACAACGGCTCCTGGCAGCTAATTTAGCTTACAGCAGGCAGGAAGGAAAAACTTGCTTCCTAGACGTGCTGGGCGATGTATTTGACAGCTTCGCCAACAGTGGTAATTTTCTCGGCGTCTTCATCCGGAATTTCCATACCGAACTCTTCTTCGAGCGCCATGACCAACTCGACTGTGTCGAGAGAGTCGGCACCCAGATCTTTGGTGAAGCTCGCTTCCATAGTCACTTCATCGGCGTTGACGTTCAATTGCGCCACGGCCACCTTCTTTACTCGCTCGAAGGCTTCCTTCTCTTCCACGCTAATTACCCCCATATCCAACAATTGCAACCAATAGAAAGCTGGCCACCACGGTGCGCCAAGGGCAACTAGAATATCATGCCGTCTGTCGTTCAATCATGCTCGACTCAATTTCTTTGCAAACATTGAAAAGCCGCCAGTGAATTGGCTTTTCGGCTTCAAACATCCTCGTGGCAACGAGCCGAATCCACTCTACAACGCGCTCGAATCAGGAGGTACAGCTTCTATAAACTTGGTCTTACCATGGGTGTTTGCAAATAAGCTGTAGTGAATGAAATTCGCCGACTTTCCAGCGGGTCGCTACAAGCGCCCCCTACGTCGCGCTTGCCGCCGAAAATACCGCCAGCGGCGCCTTCGAAGCAACAAGCAAGCGCAGCGCAGCGCGCTGCCCGAGGGGGGCTTATGCGGCAAGCCGCCCAGCTCCAGTGAGGCGTGCGGAGCGAAGCGATAAAGTGCGCGGAGGAGGCGAAGAACGAAGCCGACGGAGCGCTTAGATTATGTATACAGGCCGCCGTTGACTTCGAGCACCTGTCCGGTGACGTAGCTGCCGGGTCCGGCGAAGAAGAGGACGGCTTGGGCGATGTCGTCCGGCGAGCCCATGCGGGCCAGCGGAATGAGTGAGACGAACTTGGTGCGCACTTCTTCTTTCAACGCTTGCGTCATCGCCGTGTCGATGAAGCCAGGCGCGACGGCGTTAGATGTGATGTTGCGCGACGCGTACTCGAGCGCGATCGTCTTGGTAAAACCGATCAAGCCCGCTTTGGCGGCGGCGTAATTGACCTGTCCCGGGTTGCCATGCACGCCGGTTGTAGAGGCGATATTGATGATGCGTCCGTTTCTCTGTTTAGACATCACTCGCAAAACCGGTTTGGTCACTTTGAAAGCGGAAGTGAGGTTGGTGTCGATCACAGCTTGCCAGTGCTCTTCGCTCATGCGCATGAAGAGGTCATCACGCGTGATACCAGCGTTGTTGACGAGAATGTCGATACGTCCCCATTCGGATACTACCTTCTCGACCATTTTGTCGACGCTTTCGCTCTGTGTGACGTTGCACGGCACGCTGAGAACTTTTCCGCCTGCTTCAGTCAGCTCTTTCGCTGTCGTCTGGCACAGCTCTTCGTTGATGTCGCTGATGACGACTGCGGCACCGGCGCGCATCAAAACTTCCGCTATGGCACGGCCGATACCCCTTCCCGACCCGGTAACGATCGCTACGTTGTCTTTCAATGGTTGTTTGGTGTCTGCCATCGTTGCCTGCTCTGCTACTTTGCTCATTCCTTCACCTTTTTGATTGTTGCGATTATCTGAGGGGTTTCTACCAGAGACTGCCCAAACTTTCGGCAATTTTTTCCAACTGTTCTTTGTTAGCTAATCCTTCCAGCCAGCGCTGAGGGATCTTGGAAGCGCCATGGTAGGCGCCCGAGAGTGCACCGACGATGGTGGCCACCGTGTCGGTGTCACCGCCTGATCGCGCCGCCGCACAGATCGCCTCTTCCAGATTGTGCCTGAACACAAGGAAGATTCCCACTGCGGTTGGCACGAGCTCGTTCAAGTTCGATTCGACATTGACGAGCGAATAAGGCAGATCTTCGGCCGGGTTTATGTAATCCAGGTCCGGAGCGACGTCGTCCCACGATTCGGCGAAGCGTGGATCGAATCTGTTCGCCACTTCGAACTCTCTGCGCACGTACGCACGCACTTCGTTCTCCGCATCCATGCGTCCACCCATGATGAAGTAGTGAACGCTGTCGGCGACGACGGCAGCGGCTGACTGCGCGCGTTTGTCGCCGTTGGAGAGGGCTGCTTGCGCAGCCGAAACTGTGACGGGATCGTCCGATTTGCTGCCTCCCGGAAGGCAGCCGGCGGGAAAGGCCCGGGCGGCGGCGTTGGCGTGCAACGCTTCTGACGGCTCGTCTCCGGGCGCTTCTTTGTCGGCCATGCGTCTGAGACCAGCAAGGCAAGTAGCACCAGGAGCACCTTTGAGGAAGTACTCTTCTTCTAACAGCACGCGATACCGTTTGCGCAGGTCCTCGGCGTCGAAGCGACCTTTGCTCGCGATCAGGCTGTCGGCGAAGGTCATCGCCAGATAGCTGTCGGCACCCAGATCGCCTTGCCTGTGATCCGGCATGGCGCTCTTAGGCAATCCTTTAGAGAAATCGCGCAGCATGGAGCCGGAGATACCGACTGAGGCGATGATCTCTTTATAGTTGACTCCGACGCAGCTGGCGCCGAGCGAATTGGCGCAGGCTGCTGCCAGGATCGCTCCGCGTACGCGATCGAGCACATCGGTCTTGTTCAGTTCAGACTGTTTGGCATGGTCTTCCAATTCAAATCACCCGTTCAGAAGAGACGGCTATCTAAGCTCTGAAGATAAGAGCCGAAAAGATTCATAAATTATAGAGAGTCGCATGGGGAGAATACGGGTTCAGTCGTAATTGCCCCATTCAGCAACTCATAAATTCCGCGTTATCTTTGCTGCAATCGGTTCTGAGTTTCTAACGCTTTGCAAGAGTGTCCGCCAGCCCGGGGCTTGGTCTATGCGTCGAGATGCAACGCCGAATTAGACGATCAGTGAGTTATGCACTAAACAGGTGGAGCTCGAGGCTTAACTCTGCGTTACATAAGGAATCTCGGAGGTCCGGATGAGCGGATTGGAATCATCAGAAAGATTGTTGCTTGCCCAAGCAATCCCGCCAGAACCGAATACTGAATTAGCACACAAACTAACGGCAGAGACGCAAACGCCGCCCTCAGCGGCGCGCGATAGCGGTGCCGACGACAAGCTTTCCACCAAGCTCGAACGCGTCGGCAAAGTGACGGCCAAAGGCGTACTTTACTCGGGTACCGGGTTTGGCAACGCAGTCGCCGACGATTGGCAGCACCCCATGCAGTTCGTGGGCAAGGCTCTGAGCGGAGTGACAATGGGCGCGGTCATGAAGGCCTTGCTGCCTGAAGCCGGCGTCGGGCGCGCCATTGCAGGCACCGTCATGCTCGGCTACATGGCCAAGGACGTGCTCATGCCGTTCTGCCACAGCAGTAGCGCCGTGTGGAACTCGAACAGCTCAGCCACCATGGACAAGGCGGCGCAGAACTTAGGCAACGCCTACGGAACGTTTGTCTGGGACAGCGCCGTCGGTATGGCCAGTGGCATGGCCGGTGAGAAGCTCACGGGAGCCGCGCTGGAAAAGGGCTTGGGCAGTAGCAAGTTTAGCGCTTTCGAAAACGCTAAAGATAGGTTTTGGAACACCCGTGAAGGACGAGCCGGCAGATTCCTCGTGCCGATGTCGGAAAAACTCGACAGCTGGACGACAAGCGCCAAAGAGACATTGAATCCGAAGAGCATCTCCAAGCGCTTAACCGGCAAAGAAGCGATGGACAAGCTCGGCGAGGCCTCGAAAAATCTCAATCGAGTTATGGTTGGCAGACCGCTGTACAAGAGTCAGGAGTTCAGCGCCTTTATCGACAATCTCACCGGCGAAGGTCCTCCCATTAAGGCGAGAGTTATCAACGCCACTCCTATCGATCAAGTGATGCGCGTGCAGATGATGTTTCGCCGGGACGCGATCAAAGGTCGCGGCGGCTTCGATTTGGAAGATGCCCAAGACCCGTCTAAGCCCGGCAGCGCCAATGGCGGCGGTGATGGAGATCCCGCCAACGGTCCGATCAAGATCAGGGTCCCATCTGTCGACCACTCACCGGCGCCGCCAGATGCGCCCGGGCTGCCTGAAGGGACGGACAACCACACCGGTGCGCCCAAAGCCGACGGCACAGAGACAACGTCGCCTGTCACGAAAATACCATCAACGAGCAGCGATCAGACAGGCACCAACAAGCCGGCTGACGGCACCGGCAAGCCGGCTGATGGCACCACCGCTGGTGATACCAATGCCGACCCTGCCAAACCTGCGGACAACACCGGTGTCGGCGACCATACCCAGCCGCCTAAGCCGACTGGGGCAACCACTCCGGCGCAGGAGTTCTCTGCCGATAACTTGAAAAAAGTGGCCAAAATCGCTGAAGACAAACAGAGCAAATGGGCCAGTACGGAAGAAGAAGACCAGCAGGGCGTGCCCAATAAATCGCAAATCGCTGACTTCCGTGATAGCGTCAAAGGCCCGATCAACGCTGTACGGGGTAATCCGCGCTTGATCGCCACTCAGTACGACAAAGGTCTCAACGACGTCATGCACCTCACCGATCAACTCGTCGGTCCGGACGAGTTGGCTCAGGGCGGACCGATTCTGCAGTTTCACCAACAGGCTGCAGCGCAGGTTTTGCTGGGCGAGGCGAATACGCTCGACTTGAACAACCTGTCGATGGAGTTGCACAGTATCTTCCTGCAAGGTCTGCGCGACATCGGCGTCACCAAGTTGGACGGCAAAGTTCCGTCTTGGGTGGCAGTGACCAACGATCAGGGGTCGGGCAACTTCACCATCGCCGCCATCAAAAACGTGCTCTCTTTGCCGATCACGGTCTTCCCCAGATCGCAGACCGAACTTATTTCCATGCTCGCTTCGATCAACGGGCATGAGATGCTGGGACACGACTATATCTATCCGGAATTGGCGCGCTTCCCGCAAGAGTATCGCTCGACAGTGCTGGCGAAAGCAGTGGAAGCGGCATTCAAAAACAATAAGATCGCCGACACCGAAGTCACCATCGGCAATGCCAGCCTGGTCGGACTGAAAGCAGACGCGGCAGCAGCAACTAAAGAAGCGATCGCCGAAGGCGACCAACTGGCACCACGCCCAGCCGGCACCGACTCGCTCGATCCATCCGGCGAAACGAAGATGAAGAAGAGCGAATTCTTCATCAAGATGTTGGAAGCGGAGGCGAACGAGAATACCGCAGATATGATGGGAACCGCCGCGACGGGCACGGGTACACCAGTTTCGTTGGGCGTGCTCTTGCAATCTCTGCGCCGTGGTGGACTGCTGGAGACGCGCAACGTCTACGGCAAGCAGTTCAACAACCTCGTCGAGCCGCACGGCTTCGACCGTTGGCGAGTGAAGCTGTGCGCCGAGACAATCCGGCATCTCTCCAATCAAGATGCACGCGCGATGGACATCGCCAAGGCGCTCGATACCTATGCCGATACCGCTTCGCGAGCCGGCGACGACTATGTGCTCGCCAGTGTCGACAACAAAGGCGAGACGATCAGAATTTCGCAAGCCGAGTGGGATGCAGTCATCCCCGAGATCGTAAAAGCGCAGTTCGAGACAGGATTGCCGTCCTTCCGCGTGCCGGCGAACAAAGTGCCGGCCGGCTATGTCGACAAGACCGTCCGCACAGCAAACGGTGAGCCCAGCGGCTTTGTGGACATGACATTGAAAGATGTCGTCGGTAAACACTTCCTGGAAAACTTGCTCAAAACCGACGATCTGGCCACGCAGATCGCCAACGCTGCCGGCGAAGGCAAGACCACTCTGGACAATTTCGATCCGGCTGCCTTCAAGTCGCAGTACGGCGTCAACCACATCTTTAACGCCAGCTTGCAAGCCTGGGTGCGCGCCACCGCCCGCGGTGAAGATCCGGAGAAAGCACTGGAGGCCATTTCCGGTATTTCCTCGAGCTTGCGCGCGCTCTATCGTACGGGCACCAACCCGCACATTGTGCCGTTGGAAGTTCCGACCATGCAAGCGTTCATGAAAGCGCCGTTAGAGACGACCAAGAATGGCATCAAAGCCGGAATCGGCAACGTCGTCGGCGCTCAGCCAAAGCTGAGATCGTGGATCGACAAGCGCGACATTTTCCTCAACGGCATCGGCGGCTCGCTCATGGCGCAAGACCTGATCGATCACTACAAGCTTTCACAGCAGATGACGGACAAGCCCGCCTCCGACGCGCCGGCGACCATGCCGACGACGTCAGATACAGATGTCATGCCGGCACGGCAGAGGCTGTAATTGCCCCGGAAAATGAGGAGCATGTGGAGCGCCGGGCGCCTGCCCGGCATCGAAAATGTTTGCCCACGAATTCGGTGCCAGCCAGGCGGCTGGCGCATCCAAAACCGCTTTTGCAGCCCGTGTTGGCAGATATCCACATCTGCGCATACGAACGCACTTCGTACCACGCTGAAGTGCCGTGGTTGCTGCTTGGGGCGCCGCGTCCGTAACGCTCCTGTTGAGCTGAAAAAATTAAGCACTCCTTGGCTTTTGCGCTATTATGAACTTACGGATTTACTAGTGACTCGGAGTTCGTCATGCGCCGCAGCTTACGCACTATTGTCGCCTCGTTCGCTTCAGGGATGGCCGCGACGTCGATAGCGGTTGCACTGATCACTCCCGCGCTGGCCGAGTGGACGTATCAGCCCTCATCCGGCGAGAGTCACGGCAAATCTACCGCCATTATGGCGAAGGCAGTGGAAGCGTACAAAAACGGCGATAACAACACCTGCCTGGCACTGTGCAAAGCGGCGCAAAACTTCGAGCACGGCAACAAGAACATCGTCCATTTGATGGCACTGGCGTACGCGGCTGCCGGCGACAACTACAATGCCATGGTGCAGTTTCGCGCGGCGCTGACGCTGGACTACAACTTTCTCCCTTGCCGCAACAACTACGGGTTGTTTCTCAAGAAGACCGGCAAGACCGAAGAAGCGAAAAAGATGTTCGAGGAGTGCATCCGCATCAATCCGAAATACCCTGATGCATACTACAACCTGGGCGTAATCTTGCGCGAGAAAGCCGACCTCGATCGCGCCATTGAGTGTTTCGAAAGTGCCACCCGCCTCAATCCGCATTACTTCGAGGCGGAGCGCGACCTCGGTCTTGCCATTTTCGAGAAAGCGCAGCAGGGCAACGGCGACATGAAAGACTCGATGCAAGCGTTGCAGCGGGCGGCGCAGCTGGTGCCGGACAATCCGCTCATCTGGTATCACCTCGGCTATGTCGATTGTGCCGAAGGCAAACTGGACGACGCCGAAACGATGTTTCGCAACTCACTCATGCGCGAGCCCAAACTGGCAGTCGGGCACTGGGAACTGGCTCGCTTGCGTTATCTGCGTGGCGATCCGGATCGCTGCATCTCTGAGATACAAGTGGCGAAAAAAATCAGCCCGGTATTCAGCGACGATCATAAGTATCCCAAAGTAGACCTGCAGCAAATGGACATGATGCTGGCATCGGCGTACGAAGTGAAAGGCATGCTGGAAGATGCTGTCGACACCTACAAAGAAGCAGCCGGGATGCAAAAATCGAACGGCGATATCGGCCGGCACATCGCCGCTCTGGTCAAACAGTTGAAAGCGAACGTGCACAAGAAGAACAAAGAGAAGTTCGATCCCAAGGAAGTGCAGGCGCTGATCAGCAAAGGTATCAGCCAGTCGGAAGACGGCGACCTGGATGGGGCCAAGCAGACTTACCTGCGCGCCCTGGAGCTCAACCCTGACAGTTTTGAAGCGACGCAGTATCTGGGCGGCTTGCTGGAAGCGTCCGGCGACATCAACGGCGCTCTGGCCAAATATCAGGCGGCCATGGTTCTCAAACCGAACTTCGAAGGGGCAGTCTACAACCTGGCTTATGTGCTGGAGAAAGCGAATCTGCCTTCCGATGCCGGCGCCATGTATCAGAAATTTCATGAACTGGCCGGACGGTATCCGTACGATCCCAAACATATCGTGGCTCTGCAGCAAGACGACGTGCGCGAGCGCGCTCGGCAGGAGCAGATTAAGAAACGCGGATATTGACCACATATCTCTTCGCCTGCCAGGCGATATAATTGAGCCCTAACAGCTCGCCGCGGCAGGATGCCTAATGTCAAAAACAGTACAGACGAAGTCCGTCTCCACTCTGCAGTTGCAGAAGTACAAGCAGGAAGGGCGCAAGATTGTCTGCCTCACTGCTTACGATTATTCGACGGCGCAGATTGTCGATCGGG
The DNA here is from genome assembly GCA_036703195.1 of Planktothrix sp. Lineage (GTDB taxonomy): Bacteria > Cyanobacteriota > Vampirovibrionia > Obscuribacterales > Obscuribacteraceae > DATNPN01. The sequence continues at coordinate 716,169 of DATNPN010000037.1, forward strand.
CAGGAGTCGACTTAATCCTGGTGGGAGACAGCCTGGCCATGGTTGCTCTCGGGCACCGCACCACGCACGCCGTGACGATGGAAGAGATGTTGCACCACACTCGCGCCGTCACGCGCGGCGCCAAGAACGCTATGGTCGTTGCCGATCTGCCGTTCATGAGCTATCAAGTCGATGCAGTGCAGGCGATCAATAACGCCGGGCGCTTCGTCAAAGAAGCTGAAGCGCACGCGGTCAAGCTGGAAGGCGCTTCCAAGCACAACCAGGAGATCATCGAGCGGCTGGTCGAAGTCGGTATACCTGTGATGGGTCATCTCGGTTTCACGCCGCAATCGGTGCACGGTCTGGGCGGCACCAGAGTGCAGGGGAGAAACGCGCAGGAGGCTGCTAAACTGCTGCAGGATTCATTGGCATTGGAGCGTGCCGGTTGTTTTTCCATCGTTCTGGAGATGGTACCGTCTACAGTGGCAACGCTAATCACGCAGAGGTTGCGCGTTCCTACAGTCGGCATCGGCGCCGGCAACAACTGCGACGGGCAGATTCTCGTCACTGACGATCTGTTGGGTAAGTACACGGATTTTCAACCGCGTTTTGTCCGTCGCTATGCCAATTTGGCTGAGATCTGCCACGAGGCTGTGTCGAACTATGCCAAAGATGTGCTCAGCCAGGACTTCCCCAGCACGGCGGAGTCGTTTCCTTTTTCCAAAGAAGAGGAAGAAGAGCTGCTCGAAATCATCGGCCCCGCCTCCGTCACGCAGGGCGAGTTGACGTGTTAGTGCCGGACCGCGGTTGGTCTTGAGTGGGTGGTGGTGGTCTGTTCTAATCCGCCTACGTTTATGTTGCGCTGCGTGCACATTGATAACCCTGGCGGCCAAGGCTGAAAAGCTCGGCTGGTACAGTCGTTCGCGCGATGGAACGCAAAAAAAGGTGATGTTGCGTTCACTGCACATTACTCTAGGCTCGTGATCGTCACGAGGACCTCCGCCATTGTTTCGTAGCGAAACCAGCTTAGTGGCAACTTCCGCACGAAGTGCTGCAGCAGGAGCCGCAACCGCCGGAGGACTTTCTAGAGACGGCGGCTGTTCCTTGGCCAACATCAGGCGTGCTGCCGCCTGAGCGGATGAAGGCGCCGAAGATACGGCTGACGTCTGCGTGCCCGCAGGATGAGCAGCTTGGCTCGGTGTTGTCCGACATCGAGCGCTCGATTTCAAACACCTCGCGGCACTTCTGGCAGCGGTACTCATAAGCAGGCATGTCGGGTCTCCTTAGTTCGCGGGTGCGGGTGCAGGCGCCGGTGTGCTTGGTGTGGCATCGTTCGACGGTGCCGACGTGTCGACGGGTTTATCGCCGGTGCCGTTTTTAGCATCCGGAGCGGCCGTCGACGTTGTGGTCTTCGTCTCGGTTTTATCGCCGTCTTTACCGCGCATCTTAAAGTCCAATTTGCCGTTCACCAGCGCCGTCACATCGTTGACCATGATCACCATCATCAAGACAATCAAGCTAATGAAGCCCCATTTGACGATCTCTCCTTGCGCTCGCTCCCCCATCGGACGCCCGCGCACGGCTTCGAAAGCCATAAACGCCAGGTGTCCCCCGTCGAGAGCAGGCCAGGGCACCAGGTTGATGATCGCCAGATCGAGACTGATCATCACTGTGAAGATGAGGAGCTGACTCCAATCTTGCTTGGCGATGTCCGCCCCTATTTTGATGACTGCCAGCACGCCGTGCAGGTCTTGCACGCCCACGGTCTGGCCGCCCACTTTCGCTTTGCCTCCGGACATGAGCCCGGTGACCATGTCTCCCAGTGCTTCGACCATGCTGCGAGTGAGGTTCCACAGGCGCTCGGCCGCTACGCCGGCCACCTGGAAGAAGTTGCCGTCTACCTTTCTATAAGTGACAGCACCTTTGCCGGTAAGCATCATGCCGACTTTGCCGTTCTCGTTGGTAGTGACATCGACGGTGACGGGCTTGTTGTCGCGCAAGACATTGATGTGCACGAGAGTGGCTTTGTGACGCCCGAGGTAGCTGACGGCGTCGTCCGAGTTAGCGATCTCCGCGTCGTCGATCTTAGTGATGATGTCGTCTTTCTTGATGCCCGCTTTGAACGCGAGAGTCGGTTCGGTAGGAAAGCCGGCCACGACTGTTTGCTGCGACGGTTGTCCCATGAAGAGGAACATGCACAACATGATCAAGTAAGCGAACAGTATGTTGAAGGCAACGCCGGCAAAGGCTACCAGCGCTCTTTGCCAGATAGGAAACTTGTGAAACGGTTTGAGCGGCACGCCGAAAGCATCAGCGTTGGACTCGTCGCCCAACTCCGGAATGGCGACAAAACCGCCCAGCAGGAAGGCGTATATGCGAAATTCAGTGCCCCACTTTCGCCCCACCGCTTTGTACGGTCCGAACGGCAGTCCGATGCCGAACACCGGCGTTTGAAAGCCGAAAGAGCGCGCCACCAGGAAGTGTCCGCACTCGTGAACGATGATGAGAATGCTCAATATGCCGAGCATAATCACGTAGCCAAAAACTTCGCCTAACAAATAAACCTACCTTAGATGCCGGGGTTGCCGGACACATACTCGACGGTTACATCTTTATAGTAATACGCCAATATCTGTGCTGCATTATAGCCTTGTTCGGCCAGAGCCCTGGCGCCGTATTGCGACATGCCCATGCCATGCCCAAAGCCCCGGCCGGCAAAACTGTAGGTGTTCTCTTCATATCCGATATTAAAGTTCGAACTCGGCAGCTTGAGAGCCAATCTGATAGCGTCTCCCGAGATCTGTTTGCTGCCCGTGCTGCCTGTTATCGTGGCTGTTTTGACGCGGTTGGACGGCGAGCGCGACGTGACAACGATGGATTGCAGCTTGCCCACGTCAGCGAACGCCTTCTCGACTTCGTCGGCCGAGAGTTTGCGTATCCACGAGAAGTGGGGCGAGTTGTCGTCGAAGTCAGCGACTGCCTTCAGATAAGGAACCGCTCTGCCCCAGACCTGGTCCGGCGCTTCGGTATAACCGCCCGAGGCGCTGTGGAAAAATGCGGTAATGGGCTTGCCGGCGTACTTGAGGACCACTCCTGAGGTGGCTGCCACGGCTTCGTTGCTGGCCAGATGCTCGGAGGAGACACCGAGATAGACCTGATCGTCGGTGGTGGCGCGCAGGTCATAACCTTCGCGGGCGTGCTTGCCAAGGTTGGCCACAGCGTACGAGCGCGCCGCGATTGCTTGCGCTTGCAAGGCGCCTTGCGGCCAGGTGCTGGGCATCTCGGACGGGAGAACGGACAGCAAGTAGTCTTCCAAACCAACGACATTGATCGCTTGAACGGCAGTGCCGCCTGAGCCGTCAGAGATGGGGCGCAGCCAGATAGCGCCGCGGTACAGGCGTCCGTTGACGCCGACGAGCTGATCGCCTGGGTCGGCGCCTCCCGGAATCACAACATAGCCGCCGCCCTGAGAAGGGGTGCCTGGCGATTGAGGAAGATTGAAACTGTTGCGTACCGGAATCGCTCGTCCGCCCAGGAAAGCCACGTTTTTAACGGGCGAGTTGTCGTCGTCGCTGGAAATATTGCCGAAATCGCGGTTTGTCTTGCCGCTGAACGCGAGCGCGCTGGAAGAGGCCGCTGTCACGTTAAAGCGAGAGTGCGCCGGCAGGGCCGCCACTTTCTCAGTAGTGCTGAAGGAGACCACTATGGCGCCATCCGGAACATCGACCTGCACTGACCTGCTGCCAAGGCAGAGCGCCACTTTCATCAATACTCTGTTTTTCTGCATCAGGCTCTGACACATGGAGTCGAGGAGGCAGGCTTGCGGGACGGCAGCCACTACGGGCGAAGCGGATATGTCTGAACTGACCGGCGCGCTATTGCCGGCGCGGTAGTGGGCTATGACCGGCACGTGGTCGACATCGGTAAGATCATTGATCGAGTCCGCTTTAGCTTTGGCCGGAACTTGATTGACCAATAGTGCCAGAGCCAATCCGAGCACGGTTTTCCAGGCGCTCCAGCCTGCGGGTCTGTGATTGGCCCGTCCGGCGCGCACACCCTCGATTAGCGAGGTAGCATACCAATTGGTGGTAGTCACCGCCCGCGGTTCAATGGTTTCACCCCGATCGCTCATAATTGCGGCGACCGCAGCCATGCAGGCAGCAAGTTCTGCATCTGCCGGCTCAGGCATGTCGGCGCGTTTTTCGTCGCTCATCGGGGAAGCTTTGGTAAGAGACACACTAGCCATTATATCTAACACCACGATCAAGCTCGATTAGAAGTATGTGGAAACCCTCCACAACCCGAGCGTACGGGCGCGCAGCGGGTTAGAACTTTTTGATTTATCGGTCTGTCTTCCCTTCGGACAGTACAGTCGTTCGCTCGCTGGCAGGGAAAAACATATCCGTTGTAGCTACCTGCGTATTTGGCCGATTGGCGTGATCAAGTTCCTGGAGTTTGCGGCATGCCACCAACTACGGTGCCGTGGCAACGGGCGTGTACAACGCGCCGGTACATCGCGCCCGCTTTTACTTGTCCGAATTCGCGTCGGTGTAGCCTTGTAAAACATCGAGCGCATTTTGATCCATGAAGACGTCGTTCTGGGTGTGAGCCAGTTTCAATCCTGGTGGGCGGGCGAACAAAGACGCGTTGATCTTGACCATGGTTATCGACTTCGTATCCAACGGTGAAGCGTATGATCTGTCGGCGTTCCAAAATACGAAGCGCAGCGGAACGATCGGTAATGGCGGCAGATTATTCATTTTGGCAAGGATGTTGCGCACCGGCTCAGGCAGCGAGACGCCGGTCAGCCCCCATGCGTCTGAACGTGTCAACTGCGTGCCCAATTCGATGTCTTCTCTTCTGTCTACTATTCTTCTATAGTGAGCTGCCGGCAGACTTTTGTCCGAGTAGTCGCCAATTTTGTTCCAGCCCTTCAGCGCCACTACCGGTCCGTAAATGGCTGCCAGAGCACGATTGAAACGCCCCTCGAATTTCTGCGGCGTAGTATCGAAGTACGACTTCGACTCGGTGTTGTACATCAGGACGTTGAATTTCGGTGCTGGCGCAATAATGATTGTGTGCAGCCCCGGATTGTCGATGCGCATTCCCAGCGAGCAGATGTAGACGATCGTATCGCCGGAAACAGTCGCTTTCTGCTTCAGCACCAGCATTTTGGCGGCAGGCGGAACTTTTTGCGGCGCCGCTGCGCAGCAAGGTGCAACCGCAGCAGTGAGAACGCACGCAAACGCTCCCATCCGCACCCGAAAAGAACCCGTCACAAAGCCACGCATGAAAAACATGCTATCACAGCCACAACCGACCGCGGCCGGGGCGACCTGGCTGCGGCTTTAACCCTTGAGGGCTTCGGCGCCGCCGACGATTTCGAGCAGTTCTTGCGTGATGCTCGCCTGTCTGGCTTTGTTGTACACGAGGGTGAGCGAGCTGATCAGGTCGCGGGCGTTGTTCGACGCGTTGGTCATGGCGTTCATACGTGCAGCCAACTCTGACGCTGACGCTTCCAGAAGCGACTGAAAGACGACGTTCTCGATGTACTTGGGCAGGAGTTCTTTCAGCATAACCTCTTCGATCGAAGGCTCGAACAAGCGTTCGGGCTTGAGCACTCCGTGCGTTTCTGCTTGAGGCAGGTCAACCGGCAGATACTTCACGTTTTCCACTTCCGAACGCAACAGGTTGATAAACCTGGTGCGCACGATCTCGACTGCATCAAGCTCTTTCTTGATGTACAAATCCGCTGCTTCATCGGCAATCAACTTTGCTTCTTGCACCGACGGAATGGCAGGCAGCAAGGTGTACGACTTGATCTTGTCGATCTTTACCGACTTGAAGAACATGGCAGCTTTCAATCCCACCAGAATCAGTTTGACTGTCTTGCCTTCGTCCTTCAAAGTCTGAATGCGTCGCAGTGCTTCGCGCATGATGAACGTGTTGTAAGAGCCGCACAACCCGCGGTCCGACGTGATGACGATCAGTCCGACTGTTTTGACGTCGCGTCGCTGCAAAACCGGCATCTCTTGCAGGTCGATGGGAGCGGTTTCGGAAACAGCCTCTCTCAGCATGTGCACGACCGCCTCGGTGAACGGACGCGATGCTTGCACGCGCATCTGCGCGCGACGCACTTTCGCAGCCGCCACCAGTCGCATGGCTCGTGTGATCTTTTGGGTCGCCTGTACGCTCTTGATACGGCGCCGGATAGCCTTAAGGTTTGGCATTTGTCTCTCTTACCGTCTTTCCCTGATTACTTGGCGAAGAAATTCTGCTTGAACTTGTTGATGTGGTCTTCCAGAGTCTTTTCATCGGCTTCGGAGAGCTTGTCGCCGGAATTCAGTTTTGCTTCCATCTCTTTCGCTTGGGCGCTGAGATACTTGAACCACTCTGCCTTAAAGCGTCCGATCTCTTTCACGTCGATGTCATCCAACAAGCCTTTGTTGGCGGCGAAGATGAGTGAAACCTGCTGCGAGAGAAGAAGCGGCTGATACTGCGGCTGTTTCAACACTTCCATCAAGCGCTGACCGCGTTTGATCTGGTCTTGCGTGGCTTTGTCCAGGTCGGAGGCGAACTGGGCGAAGGCTTCCAACTCTCTAAACTGGGCCAAGTCGAGTCGCATCTTACCGGCAACCGCTTTCATGGCTTTCGTCTGAGCGGCTGATCCGACGCGGCTTACCGAGATACCGGCGTTGATAGCCGGGCGAACGCCGGCGTAGAACAAGTCTGTTTCCAGGAAGATCTGCCCGTCTGTGATCGAGATGACGTTAGTGGGAATGTACGCGGATACGTCGCCGGCTTGCGTCTCGATAATCGGCAGCGCTGTCAGCGATCCGCCGCCGAGCTTGTCCGACAGTTTGGAAGCGCGCTCGAGCAAACGGCTATGCAAGTAGAACACGTCTCCGGGATACGCTTCACGACCGGGCGGACGGCGCAGCAGCAAGCTCATGGCGCGGTACGCTTGAGCGTGCTTGGACAAATCGTCGTACGCATTGAGGGCGTGCTGACCTTTGTGCATGAAGTATTCGCCGATGGCAGCCGCGGTATACGGTGCCAAGAACTGCATGGCAGGCGGCGCGGTGGCGGAGGCGTCGATGATAACCGTGTACTCCATGGCGCCGTGATCTTCCAAAATTTTCTGGATGCGACCGATGTTGCTCTCTTTCTGACCGATAGCGACGTAGATGCAAATCGGGCGGTTGGGCTGCGTTTTCTGGTTGATGATCGTGTCGATGACGATGGCGGTTTTGCCGGTCTGTCTGTCGCCGATGATCAATTCGCGCTGTCCGCGTCCGATCGGAATCATACCGTCGATGGCGGCGATACCGGTCATGAGCGGCTCGCACACTGATTGACGGTCGACGATACCGGGCGCCTTGATCTCGATCGGTCTGTACATATCAGGACCGACTGCGATCGGACCTTTGCCGTCGACCGGAACTCCGATAGGGTTGATAACACGACCGAGGAGTGCTTCGCCTACCGGAGTGGAAGCGATACGGCCCGTCGTCTTGCAGGCCATGCCTTCTTTAATGTGGCGGCCTTCGCCGAGAATTACGACCCCGACGTTGTCTTCTTCCAGGTTGAGCACCATGCCTGACGTTTTGTCTTTGTCATCGAACTCGACGAGTTCGCCGGCCATCGCCTTTTCCATCCCGTAGATGCGAGCGATACCGTCGCCGACTTGCAGCACCGACCCGACGTTGGTGACGTTGAGTGTGGCGCGATACTGCTCCAGCTGTTGTTTCAAGACTGACGTGATTTCGTCGGGTCGGATTGCCATTTCTATAACCTCGTTCGTTCTGACTTACTTAACGTGAGTTAAACCTACACGGACAGGAGCACTCGCTCGAGGCTCCGCAATTTACCTTTCAAACTGCCATCGATCACTTGATCGCCCAGACGCAAAACCATGCCGCCGATTAATGAAGGATCGACGTCGACGGAGAGTTCCAACTTTCTGCCCAGGTGCTCGGTCAGGCGCGCTTTGATGTCGGCCACGGCTTTTTCGCCGAGCTGGTCGGCGCAAACGAGGCTGGCAGTCAAAATGTTCTTGCGCTTGTTGAGCAGCTCGCGATACTGTGGCTCGATCGGTTGCAAAAGATTCAAGCGGCGCTTGTCGAGCAGAAGTTCAACCAGGCGCAGGGACAGATCTTTCACCTTATTAGTGAAGGTGAGGAGCAAAATCTTCCGTTTGTCATCGAGCGGAACAGCGGGATGATCGAGAATCTGCTCGAAGCGCGGGTCGGCGCCGAGGATCAAATTGATCAAACGCAGATCGTTCTGAATAGCGTCAGCCTGGGCTTCGCCGCCCTCTTTGAACGCCAGATCCAAAACGGCTTCCGCATATTGCGCTGCCACCATGGATAGTTCAGTCTTCATTTCCGTTTCCCCGACAATTAGTGAATGGACTCAAGATGGCCCGCCGAAATCTTTGGGCCCTGCTCGTCGGCGACCTCATCGAGCTGTTCCATGAACTGCGTCAGCAACTGCACGCGCACATCCGCAGTCATCAGCGAGGGCAAGAGCTCCTCGGTCAGTTTAAGCGAAGCGCGGGCTGCGGCACCACGCAGTTGCGTGATGGCGAGCTGGCGCTCCGTGTCGATCGACGATTGGATTTTCTTTTCCAGATCGGCAATCTCTTTCTGCGTCTGCACCTTCGCATCTTGCTCCAGTTGAACGGCGAGATTTTTCGCATCATCAATAATGCGTTTTGTCTCTTGCTCCTGGTTAGCTACCAGAGCGCGCTGGTCGGCGAGAAACTTCTCACCTTGCGACTTCGCTTCCTGAGCATCTTTGAGAGAAAGCTCAATACGCTCTTTGCGCGCAGCGAGAACCGGCGGAACATGCTTAGTCACCAGCCAGCCTAGGAGCACCAACAACAAAACCCAGTCAACAACTGCCGCTATAGCGGAGAACTGCTCTGCTTCCATTACCGGGTCTCCTCTGCGAGAGCTCGGCGCGCCTTCTCGGAATCGACGAAAACGTTAGCGGACGAGCCAACCAGTTTTTTCACGATGGTGGTGACGAGCTCTTTCTCGTCTTCAACCAGATTGGCGACAACCGCAGTGCGTTCTTGGGCGATCTCTTGTTTGGCTGCTTCGAGCTTGGCGCTGCCTTGTTGAAGCACTCTCTGTATCTCAGCTTGCTTCGCTTGTTGCGCCTTGACAGTCACGTCGTTGACGATCGCTTGCCCTTCGTGGCGAGCTTTCTGGATATGGCTGTTGTATGAGGCGACAACTTCCGTACCGGTAGCACGGGCGGTGCTTCCGGCTGCGATATCGGCGGCAATTCGCTCGCGACGCTTTTCCATCACCTGACCGACCGGCTGCAAAACCATCTTGTTGAGCAGATGAATGAAGACGCCGAACATGACGATGAAAATCGGCATGGTGGCGTCGATAGAAAAAATGGCACCGAGGTTGAGATAACGGAAAAGTGCGATCGCGCCGAAGCTCAGTACGAAAGCAAGGATGAGATACGATGCATTCATATTGTGGTTTACCGGATTAGCTTACTTGGCGGTGCCGAAGGTGTAGAGCATGATGGCGATAACGAAAGCGAGCAGTCCGAGCGCCTCCATGAGGGCGGCGATGATGATCGCGTTGGCGAGCAACTTGTTGGTCATTTCAGGCTGTCTGGCCATTCCTTCGAGAGCGCGCGAACCGGCGATGCCGATGCCGACGCCAGGTCCGAATACGCCGACGACGGCGATTCCTGAGCCGATCAATGAAGCGGCTTTGATCAAGGTGTTGGGATCGACAGCGGCACCTGCTGCCTGGGCGATGAGTTGATGGTCCACGACGTTCTCCTCTCGGGTAATTGGTTTTTTTGCGGCGCCCGGCGCACGCAACGGCCCTGTCGAAATCTGTTTGCGTTGTTGGCGCAACCCAGCTTTCCGTGCAAGCCGACTCCTATTATAACAAGTGGCTTTTTCAGATCTTGGCAGTATTACAGCCTGTTTCGAGCGTTTTGCCCGAAAGGATCTGCGCAAAAAAATAATGGTGTTTGAAGAAGGTTTAACATGGGTGAAACCGCCAGACTGAGCGGTTTCCTCATGGGAGATTTCGCTGCCCTCTGCGAAAATGTTCGCAGTGAGCCGGCCAAAACCCGCTCGCTTAGCCGCCGGAGTTGTCTCCCCTAGTGGTGCTCGGCCACTGTCAGACCGATGTAGACAGATGTCAGAAGTGCGAATACAAGCGCCTGGATGACGCCGATGAACAGCTCGAAAGCCATGACGAATGTCGGCAGAATCAGGGGGCACATCATCAAAAACGCAGCGCGCATCAGCTCATCGGCGGTGATGACAACCATCAAACGGAGGGCGAGCGTGGCGGGACGAACGACGGAGTCCATCCACTCAATCCAGGACATGGGCGAGAAAAACAGGACTTTAGCGAAGTGAGAGCCGTGTTTCCAAAAGCCGGATCCGAGATACGTGATGAACGAGATTACTGCCAGACCGAGAGTAACGTTGAAATCAGTCGTGGGCGATGCGAGCTCGAGCGGCTCTCCGCCCTGGATGTGAAACCATCCGGGCAAAATTTCCAGACCCTTCCACGGACCGACACCGATGAAATTTCCTATTAACACAAAAATAAAGATTGCGGCGATCAAGGGGAAGAAGCTCTTGTAATGCTCTCCGATATTGCCTTTAGCCAGGTCATCGCAAAAACCGTATATGCCTTCGACTACCGCTTGCGCCGGTCCACCAGGACCTTCTACGACCATACTGCGAGCAACCGCGCTGCCGGCCGCCAGAATGAGTGTCATGCAGACAGCGCTCAGGACCAGCGTATCCACATGAATGTTCATTGGCGAAGTTATTGCAACTGCGCCGGGGGAAATGTCGGATAGAAGAAGATTTTTGCCAAGCATTGTCTGTTTTGCCGCCCTGTGGAAGTTGCGCCGTTATCAGCAACGCGGCCGATAAAGCGTGTCACACCGCAGGCATGATACCAGATGATTTCTCAGGACGAAGAGCGGCTTTTGAATCTATTTCTTTTCTGATTGCAATGCCTTCATTACCATGCGAGCAAGTCCGAGACAGACTCCCAGCATGGAAAGGCAAACGGTGCCCCAGGGAGACGAGTGAAAGTGAGTGTCGAGTGCCATGCCGCCCCAAACGCCCAAGCCGGCTAAAATGCCGGTGGCCAAAACCGACTCGCCCGCGCCGGCGAGCTGTTTATAGAGCTCTTTCTTGTCATCGTCAGCCATAACTTCATCGTAGCGCTTTCGTGTCGGGAGCGCTGCCCGTTGAAAAAATGCGCAGCCGAGTTCTTGGCTTGAAAAACTCAACCGATATCGGTTGAGCTGTTGGGGGCTTGGCAGCGGCGTTGCAAAGATTTAGCGCGTCAGCAGTGCTTGCCATCAAAAACTAAACCGATATCGGTTTAGTTTTTGACGAGCCGCTGGGCGGAAGCGAAAATCAGCGCGACTCCTGACATTCCGGCAGTGAAATTGAACCGATATCGGTTGAGTTTTTCGTGGGCTTGGCAGGTGGCGTAGAAAAATCGCGGCGGTGTCGCTGCTTATCATCCAAAACTAAACCGATATCGGTTTAGTTTTTTGGCGACGTAAGAGGCGAGAGCGGAAATTGCGCGAGCTCATGGCATCTGCAGTCGCGAACTCAACCGATATCGGTTTAGTTTTTCATGCAGGTGGCAACGCCGGGCTTTAAAGCGGGCGTCCTGCGCGCCGAGGCGATTTACGAGGCAACGGGTGGGGCTTTCCGCTCCCGATGCTCTCTAACTTCAGCTAATGTTTGTATCCAATGAGAGTCGGACTGCTTGTTACGGGGCATAAGAAAGTTGAGGTTTGCTACACTAATTAATCAAAGCTAAACAAGTAGAAAACGGCTCTAGCAACCTGAAGTTTAGATTTGCATCCCGAAGGAGTTGCCAATAAATGTTTGAACGCCTCGCACAGCTTTTCAGGGCTATGTTCAACGCAGTCCTCGGGAGGATGGAAGACCCGCAAATCATGCTGGAGCAGACCTATCAAGATTTGCAGAATAATCTGATTCAAGTCCGGCAAGCAGTCGCGCAGGCGATTGCTACCGAGAAGCAGTTGGAGCAACAGCTGCAGAAGAACAAGGATCAGGCGGAGACATGGCATAACCGCGCTTCCATGGCTGTTGCCCAGGGCAATGACGATCTGGCCAAGCAAGCCCTGCAGCGTAAGCAGCAGTATGTAGACGCGGCCAGAGACCTGGAAGCTCAGCTCAAGCAGCAGAAAGAGGCTACCAACACTTTGCGCCAGCGCCTGACCGACCTGGAAGCGGAAGTGCAAAAGGCGTACACCAAGAAGCAGGTTCTCATCGCACGCGACAAGGCTGCACAAGCCACAAGCAAGGCGAACGAGATTCTTTCGAAAACCACTTCATCCGGTGCTATGTCGGTGATCGAAAAGATGGAAACGAAAGTGCAAGAGCGTGAAGCCCGAGCCGCAGCCCTGGCTGAGATGGGTGGCGACACTTTGGAAAAACAGTTTAAGAATCTGCAAGGAACTTCCGACATCGACATGGAACTCCTTGCTCTCAAGCAATCGATGGGCAAAGCGACCGATACACCGAAGCTAACGGCTACCAAAGACCCTCTCCTGGTCGAGATGGAAAAGCAAAATGTTGCTTCTGATGAAATAGAAGCAGAAGTAAAAGAGCTCAAGGACTAGTCTCGAGCCAGTTCACTCCGTTTCAACGGGCGCGTGCAACGCGCCCTACGGTGCTTTCGTGGAAGCGCTGGGTAGTTGTTGCAGGCGGGCGGCGCGGTCTTCGTAATAGTCGCGAAAGGTGCCGTCTAGTATGTGGGCCCGGCATTGGCGCGCTTCTTCAAGCAGGACCATGATGTTGTGAATGGACAGCAAAATCGCTCCAGCCATTTCCTTCAAACGGACCAGGTGATGTAGATAGGCACGGGTGTGGTTTGTGCACGTATAACAAGCACAATTCGCATCGATCGGTGAGAAATCATGTCTGCTCGGAGCGTTGCGCAGCGAGATTCGCCCTTCCGGCGCGAAGACTGTGCCATGGCGGGCCAGGCGCGTCGGCGAAACGCAGTCGAACATATCGACACCACATTTGATGGCATAGAGAATATCCCAGGGGGTTCCTACTCCCATGAGATAGCGCGGCTTCTCCCGCGGCAGTAAGGGCGTCGTCAGAGCTACGATGCGCTCGATCTCACTGCGCTCCTCACCGACGGCAACACCACCGATGGCATAGCCGGGAAGGTCGAAGCTCGTCACTACTTCAGCGGACTTGCGCCTGAGGTCGTCGAACATACTCCCTTGGACGATACCGAACAAACTCTGGTCGTTTTGTCTTGCGTGCTTTTCCGCGCAAACGGCTAACCATCGATGAGTTCGGTTCATGGCGGCTTCCGCCTCATCATAAGTAGCGGGGTTTTTCACGCACTCGTCGAAGGCCATGATGATGTCGGCGCCGATGGCGTTCTGGATCTCCATTGAGCGCGCCGGTCCGATGAAGTGCTCTCTGCCGGTGACATGGTCTTTGAAGACCACGCCTTCTTCGGTGATCTTGCGCAACTGGTCCAGGCTGAATACCTGAAACCCGCCGGAGTCTGTGAGGATAGGCTTGTTCCAACCCATAAATGAGTGCAGCCCGCCCGCCTCGGCGACCAGCTCGTGTCCGGGGCGCAAATATAAATGATACGAGTTGGAAAGAACTATCTGTGCCCCACACTGTGCCACGTGATCGAATGTCACTGCCTTCAAAGCAGCGTTGGTTCCGACCGGCATGAACACCGGTGTCTCTACAGGTCCGTGTGCAGTAGTGAAAGCACCGGCGCGAGCGCCCGACCACGGGCAAACCGCCTGCAGCTCAAAGGTAAGGGCTTCCGAGGTCAACACTCACCTCTGCCTGGGGCGCACGCTGAGGAAGGAAGTTTCATCTCAAGAATGTATAAATGAATAGGGCTTGGCGACCTGCCCGAATAGATCATCGACCTCATATTTTGGGCACCTTCGCGCCCGAGCCCAAACGTTCCATATACATAAGGTATGGAGCTCTGGTTGTCATATTGATTGGACCTTTCTGGTACAGTATTCCAAATGCAAACACTCCAACCCGCTCCAGGCAGTCGTCGGCTGCGATTCTACATTGTACTAGCGCTCTGTATCGGCGCTTGCAACTCAGCGTCAGTATCCGCTCTCGGGCTTAACCTGCCGTTTCACAAGCAGCAGGAGGCGGCACCGGCAGCAGCGCAAGAGCAGCCGCCCGACCCGAATGATCCGCTCGTTTACGCCCAAATGTTGCTTAACGCGAAAAAATATCAGGATGCGCTGGAGGCGTACAAGTCCCTCTATTTGAGCCGTCCGGACGATGGGGATGTGCTGCTCGGTCTGGCGTTCGCGAGCGAGCGATCCGGCGATCTGACTGCGGCGATTAAGTACGCCACGCAAGCGACGATCGCCGAGCCGAAAAGCCCGCAGACGCACATCGCGCTCGGACACTATCTCGATGAAAATCGCGACAGCAAGCAAGCATATCTGCAGTATTTGTGCGCCGCTGATCTGAAGCCGCCGGAAGCGACCATGCTGAAGATTTTTTCGCCTACTCTGCGTCTGTTGCTTGCAGCCGACGACAAAGATGACGCCGTGAAAGTGGCGCGGAAATGGGCGAGTCAATACAAAAAGGTGCCGGAGTGTCAGTACAACTACGGCTGGATCCTCTCTCAAATGGGTGACGAAAAGCTCGTTCCTGAGGCGATCTTCGCTTATCAGCGTGCGCTCGAACTCGAACCGAAAATGGTCGGCACGCATTACAACCTGGCACTGTTGTTTTTGAAATTGAAACAGCCTGACGATGCCATGAATGAGCTGAAGCACTTCATAAAGCAAGCGCCGGACGATGCGGATGCGCCGCAGGCGAAAAAACTTTTGTCCAAGTTGGAAGCGCTGACCCCAGCCAAGCCTGCTGAGAAAAAGACAGGCGAGGAGAAGACGGCTGACGGCGCCAGGTCCGAAGATAAGAAGTCGGCGACTGCGGACTCCCAGAGTACGGGTAGTGCGCCAGCTGCTTCCGCGACCGCGAGTAAGACGGCTGACACGACGGCGACGGCGCCGTCTACGGAATCCAGCACCAGCTCCCAGACAAACACTGTTGAAACAGGTGCCAGTGCAGTTAAAGAAGGCGCTGTAGAAACGAGCACCAATAGCAATGCCAAAACGAGCGCCGTAGAAACGAGCGCCAGTAGCAGCGCCAAAGACGGTGCCGTGGAAACAAGCACCAATAGCACTGCTAAAGACGGCTCCGCGCAACTGAGCACCAGCGGCAATACCGATTCCGCCCCTGTGGTAACGAGCACTAGTGCCAATGCTAAAGCCAGCGCCGAACAGGCGAGCACCAGCGGCGATGCCAATTCCGGTACCGCAGAATCGACTACGAGTGCCACCACTGGAGCGCTGCAAACCACGACAACGACCACGACAGCCCCGACGGCTGACACAACCGCTGGAAGCAAGTCGGCGGCGGCGCCAAGCGACACCGTAATCTACGCGCCCCTTGACAGTACTGCCAACTCGATGACTACCGAGCCCGCAGCAATTACGCCGGCCCCGCCTGCGCCCTCGTCCGGCGCTGCAGCAACAGATGCTCAAACAAGCAAGAGCGATGCTCCCGCGCCGTTATCTCCGCCTGCTCCAACGACTGCCGCTGCCACGAGCAACACCGCCACTACAAGCAATGCCACCGCCCCAAGCAACGCCCCGGCATCGAATGAGGATGGAACCAAATCGGCAACTCGGACTGTGGAAGAGAGCGCGACATCAAACGGTCCGACGACGAGTCCATCGTGGAACAACGCCGACACAACAGCGCCTAAACCGTCTGCCACAGCCAGCGCCGGTCACAGCAAAGAGAGTTCCATCAAATAGCTACTTGATGTCCCGATAGAGCGCTACCGGTCCGGCACCATGCACGGCGGCATTCTTCGCCACCTCGGCTGCCGAGAGCAATAGACTGAGGTCGAGGAAGTCTTCGGGAATCGACGCGATGCCGAATGCCACCTGCAAGTTGGAGCCATCGACGACGCCTGGAATCAAGGGCTCGGACATGAGTGCCTTGACGAGACGATTGGCAAAAATCTGTGCGCCACCAGTCTTGGTGTTAGGCAAAAGCAGCGCGTAATCGTAAGCTTCGTAATGCGCCAAAAGGTCGACGTGGCGTTTGACACGGCTGATGCGGCGCACGGCCTCGCTTAGTGCACTGAGTGGCAATGGCTCGCGCACCGGATCGAGATTGGCGCTGTATATACGCATCTGAAATACGACAACCGATATCGGGCTGGCGGAGCGGTAAGCGCGGAAATACTCTTGCTCCAGGAAATAGAGAAACGCCGGGTAGGTGAACATACCTGTCTCGGGGCTGCGCAGGCTCATCATGATGTTCATGATTGCGCGTTTGTCGATGCCTTTGGGCTCGAGAGGCGGCTTGTCACGTTTACCCGCGCGCGGTTGCTCGATTGAGATCAGATCCGTGCGCAGAAGATTGCACATCAGTTGTATCCACATGCTGCGCGGCAGGCGCAGTTTTTCGAGCAGTTGCTGGATGGTCTCCGTTTCTACGATTGCTTTGTAAAACTGCTTTTGCGCGGTCATGTTCAAGGGCATGCCGCTTTTGACCATCGCTTCGAAATCGGGTTCGGAAAGATTTTGGTGCTTGCGCGCGATCAGCGCCTCCGGGCGCAATCCCTTGTTGCGCAGGTAAGCAGCGTTGTCTATCAGCTGCATCCCTTGCAGCAACAAGGTATCCAGAGGCTGCTTTATCGTGTGCGCGTCAGTCGTGGCGCCGGGCTCGAAGTAGAAATTGCCGTCCTTCCAGGTGAGAAGTTCGAAAATGCTCTCTTCACCCAAGGTGTCCGTTGCCATGGCGTGCACCGGAATGCCGCCCTGGAAATAGACTTCCGCCTCGCGGTCAGAACTCTCGATTTTCAAGCGACCGGTCATTTTCGCCATCAATATAGATTGCAATAGAGTGGGCATTTGCACATGCGCCAGGTCACCGGTGAGGGCGCTGCCGCCCCGTGCCATGGCTGCGCCGTCGCCCGGGAGGCTTGTTTTCAGTGGCGACATCTCTTCGCTGGTGCGCACGGAATCAAGCTTGTAGAACGGACGCTCAACTGGAGTTCCGAACTCCGGAGTGGGCAAGCCGCCAGGCGGCAGACCGCCGCCACCGCAAGATGAAACTATCAAGTTGTAGACGAGCAGCACGTCGCAGCTGGTGTAATGCCATAGTGGACGCGCGCGTTGTCCGAGACCGGCAAACATGCGCCAATCGCAATCGCCGCCGCGCGGACTGGCTTGCACGGTCAGACTGAATTCATTGTCCGTGTCGGCCGGACTCCAGCAGATTTCCAGCGAAGTGCCACGATTCTCAAGAGATTTGCTCAGCAAGTGGTGAACGTCCGCCATGCTAGGCGTAACGGGCAACCGCGGCAAAGATCGGGTGACCCGTTTTTGATTTGGCGTGGTGGAAGATTGATCGCTGCTCAGAACCGCAAACCCTTATAGAAAGCGCTCAGCCATCTTATTCCCGGCACGACCCCAACCTAACACCGTGCCGCTGGAAGCAGGCGCATGTCCGATAAAAAGGATACTTAACAAGCCTGTGTTCGTTAAGGGGGTTTGTCAAGAAACACGGTCGCTCGTTCGCGGTCGAGTCAATTTTTGTTTGTCCCCATCGTTTTCGGTGAACAGATTTTGCAACCGAAATCGCAAGCTCATCTGATCGGTTGGCCGGGACAGTGAGGCGGTAGAGTCGCTGCGCTTTTGCAGCCCGGATTTTGGGCGCGCCAATCTCGCGAGGAAGATGATCGAAACTATCCGCCGTCCGGGCGGGTTGTACTGTGGCAATGCCGCCAGTGTACATAGCCGTTGCAGCCTCGAACTTTTCGCATGCTCCGCTGCCACTCATTCGTTCGAAGTGAGAACTGTTGCAATGCTAATTCGCGTTTGGTCGTTTCAATGCCGGTTCGCGTTTCCAGGGTGTTCGTACGCATCAGCCGCCCGGGCGGTTTGTAAGCGCGATGCCGCGAAAGAACAACTGTTTTAAAAGAGCGACTTTTACATACTGCTCTGAAAATTATTCAACCGAAATCGGACCTTTTCAATGCCAATTCGCATTTCGAGGATCAATAAAACTGAAATTTCTTATCAGAAAGCCACCATAAATGATGGCTGGTGCTCGAGCACCACATCCGACATCACGTCCACAATCGCCGTGCCACTCGCTGTTTCCAACCTCACTCCATATTGATTCGTCAATCGCTCGGCTTTCCGGATGACCGGCAAAGCTGCTGGTATCAGATCCAGTGCTGCATCCGTATTGAGTCCAACCGGCTATACAGGCGGATCCTACTGCATATGCCATGGCGCTCGCTGCAGCTATGCGTCAACCATGGCATAATAATCCTAGAACCGGGGGTGGTGACAACAATAGCTTCTGGCTCTACAATGCCCAGGTGGCCACTGATTCGAGACATTGGATCGATATCCCCTTTGATCATTCTTGACACCAGATTCAGTGTGTAGTCTAATTCGAGCTGAAAGTCCGCTGTAGCGGGAGTTGCATTTGCGAATCAAAGAAATCGAGCTTGATAACTTCAAGTCGTTTGGGAAACACACGCTAGTCCCGCTTCTCGATGGTTTTACCACAATCTCCGGGCCGAACGGTTCGGGAAAATCAAATATCGTCGACAGCCTGCTGTTCGCTCTCGGTTTGTCGTCAACGCGCAGTATGCGTGCAGAGCGGCTGCCTGACTTGCTGAACAACTTGAGCGGCAAAAACGAAGCGAAGGTCACTGTTCGCTTCGTCAATGACAATAATGAGGGAATTGAAGTTTCCCGCCGTATCCGTGTCAAGGATAGCGGCTATACGAGCACATATACGCTCAACGGCCGCAATGCGACTCTTTCAGAAATCCACGAAGAGCTGATCAGATATAACGTCAGTCCAACCGGCTATAACGTCATCATGCAAGGGGACGTCACCGGCATCGTCACTATGAGCGCCACCGAGCGCCGCAAGATTATCGACGAATTGGCAGGCGTGGCTGAATTCGACCGTCGCATCGGACAAGCGAACGACGAGCTGAATGCAGTCGGTGAAAAGATCGAGCATCAAAAGATTGTGCTCGCCGAAATTCTTATACGACTGGAGCAGTTAAAATCCGATCGCGACCAGGCTCTCAAATATCTCGACCTGAAATCGCAGAAAGAGCAAGTCGAAAAGGACCTGGTTTTCGTCAAATGTCAGGAGTTGGAAACCAAAGCGGCAACTGAGCTGACCGAAATCCAAAAACTAGACGAGCAAGAGCAAAAGCTTCTGGAAAAACTGGACGAAGCGGAAAAATCTCTGTTTGCCTTGCGGGCGGAGATGAGTCAGATCGACCAGGAGATTCGCGAGAAAGGCGGCAACGAGCAGCTGTTGCTCAGGCAAGAGCTGGAGAACACTCGCGGCGAATTGACGCGTGAAGAGAACAAGCTTTCTAACGTTAACGGTGTCATCGGCGAAAAGAACAAGCTCCTCAAGAGCATTCAAGGTCAGCTGAAGACAATTGACAAGCATCTTGGCGATATCGAGAAGACGAAAAAACAACATCGCGCCGATCAGGAAGCGGTCAATCTTGTTCTCGTCGAGAAGCAGGGCGCTTATAGCGCCGTCATGGCCGAAATCGAAGTTATGCGTCAGGAGAAAGATAAGTCATCGGATAAGGTGACGAATCTGCACGACGACCTGCAGAAGTTGCGCGATCGCAAACACGAATTCGAAGTGCGTCGCACGACGCTCACCACTCGCCGTGAAGCAGTCAACCGCGAAGTTGTGGAACTGCGCGAGAAAGCGACCGAGCATATCGCCAAGTCAGCCGATGTAAAACGTTTTGTCGCCGGCATGGAAAGCAAGTTGGTCGATCAACAGGCACTGGTCGCCGGTATCGATCGCACGATCATGCAGATGGACGGAGAGCTCGAAGGAACGCGCGAAGAGATCGAATCGAAGCGCACAGCGCTCGAGACTGTCAACCGTCGATTGATCGAAGTAGAGACGACTCGCGAAGTGGCGGGTGAAAGCGGTTATGGCCGCGCGGTCGAAGCCGTTCTCGAGTCAGGCATTCAGGGCGTACACGGCACGGTCGGGCAGCTCGGAAAAGTAAACGATCAATATACAAGAGCGCTGGAAACGGCCATCGGTCAGAGATTGAGCAATGTCGTAGTGGAAGACGATTCGGTCGCTCAACAGTGCATCGAGTTTCTCAAAACACAGCAAGCCGGTCGCGCCACCTTCATTCCTTTAAATAAGATCTCTGCTCAGCCGCCTGGTCTTCTGCCGGGACGACCGGGTGTAATCGATTTCGCTTACAACCTGATAGATTTCAATCCGCGTTTTACCAAGGCGTTTCAATACGCATGCGGTCAGACCATTGTCATGGACACCATGGAGAACGCCCGCAGACTGCTCAACCAGGCGCGCATGGTTACGCTCGAAGGCGAGCTCTTCGACAAATCCGGAACCATGTCGGGCGGTGTCGACTCCAAATCGAAAATGCATTTCTCCCACAAGGGCGAAACCGACCTGGCCGTATTGAAACAGACAAGCAAGAGCTTGAAAGACCAGATCAAGTGGTTGCAGGACTCGTTGAAAGAGCTGACCGGCTCACTGGCGGAAGAGCGCGAGAAGCAGACAAAGGCGCGTGGTGAGTTAGTTCAGAAACAGAGCGACCTTGAGACCAAGAAAAAGCTCTCGCAAGATCTCGATAACGAGATCGAAACGGTTAAACCGAAGTTGCGCACCGCAGGTGATGAAGTCGACGTCATCGATCAGGAAGTGGCTCTCATCGATGTCGAATTGAAAGAGCTCAACAAACAGTTGGCGGCTCTGGAAGAAGCGCTCGACAAAGTGCGCGAGAAGGGCGCCAAGAGCAAGATCGAGCTTCTCATTCATGAATCTGAAGGTCTGCGTTCGGACGTCGAAGCGATCGAGCGCGATTTCAAAGAGATTCAACGCCAGATCGACACCGCCCAAACGGAAGAGCGTCTGGAAATAGCCAACCGCATCAAACTGGCCGAGCAGCTTCAGGAGTTGCTGAAAGAGCTGCACGAAGTGGAAGTGCAAAAACCTCAGTTCGAAGCGGCGATCAGTACACTTAAAGCAGCCATCGCCGAGATGGAAAAGAAAGTGAGCGAGCTCTCTGCCGAGTTAGAAACGCTGCGCGAGGCAAAAGAGAAGATTCACGAGCGCGTCACCAAGACAGAGGTAGAACGCACCAAAGCCGATCAGGAGATCCTGCGCATCGGCGAAGTGCGCAAAGAGCGCAAGATCGCTCACTTCGAGATTTTGCGCGAGCTGGAATCGCTGCAAGAAGAGATTCAACGTCTGCGCGCTGAAAACCCCGACTATCAACCGCCCAGTGCTGCCACTGTCGAGCAGCTGCGCCATCAAGTCGAGCGCTTGGAGCGTCGCATGCGCGCTCTGGAGCCGGTCAACATGAAAGCGCTGGAAGAGTACAACCAGACGGACGAACGTCAGAAAGAGCTGAACGGCAATCTGGAAACGCTCGGGCACGAGAAAGACGAAATTTCGCAGCGTATCGCCGGTTATGACGACCTGAAAAAGAAGACGTTCTTGACGGCATTCGACGCCATCAACTTGAATTTCCAGGACATTTTTGCCGAGCTCTCTAACGGACACGGCAGATTAGAACTGGAAAACCCTCTCGACCCGTTTGCCGGCGGTCTGGTTATTCGCGCTCAACCAAGAGATAAGAAGATGCAGCGCATCGAGGCGCTTTCGGGCGGCGAGAAGTCGCTCACGGCTCTCTCGTTCGTGTTCGCGTTTCAAAGGTTTGCCCCGGCACCATTCTATGCTTTCGACGAAGTGGACATGATGCTGGACGGCTCCAACGCAGAACGGTTGGCTCGCATGGTCAAGCGCCAGTCAGAAACAGCGCAGTTCGTGGTCGTATCGCTGCGACGTCCGATGATCGAAAATTCGGATCATGCAATCGGCGTCTCCTTGCGTGCCGATGGCTTCTCGCGCGTGGTCGGTATCCGTGAGGTGCAGCTGCCGGACGATCCGCAACCGGAGCCGCAAATCGAGCCGGTCGTAGCCTGAGGTGAGCGATGAGTGAATCTGATGCAACCTCGTTAGAGATGGCGGGGGCGATCGTTGGAGAAGCATCCGACGCCGTCGTCTCGAACAATGAGAAGATGGATAAGGCGCTTGCGCATTCAGTTTCGCCGCAAAAGGCTGATCCATTCGCCGGCGCTCCGGCGGCATTCAAAGATGCCGAGCCGGACGACGGTATTGAGATTCTGGTGAAACTGGCCGAGAGCGGCGAGATCGATCCAAAGAACGTCGATATCATCGACGTGACCGATAAGTTTCTTAAGGCAATTGCCGCCGCCCCGAAAGAGAACTTGCGACAGAGCGGAAAGATTCTTTTCCATGCCTGTGTTCTTCTGCGTATGAAAGCGGAAGCTCTCCTCACGGTCGTAGTCGACGCCGGCGATGACTTCCTCGACTTCGACGAGGACGGCGGCATCATGCTCTATGACTCGAATCAGCAAGCGGTCGGGCGGCAGATCACTCTGCATGATCTGGAACGCGCGCTCGTGCGCAAAGCAAACACTCGTTCAAACCGGGCCAGAAGAGTAACACTGGACCAACTGATAAACGCGCTGCGTCAAGCTGAGAAGATCGAAAAGACGAGGCAAGAACGCGAGCCTCGCCAGCCGAGAATTCACCTGGAAGGCTACCACGAAGTAAACGACGTCGATGATCTTTTTGATCTCGCGCACGACGAGGATATCGAAACGACTATCTCTAGAGTCGAACTGATACTGCAAAACTTCATCAAGACAGGCGCAGTGATGGATCTGCTAGAGATTATCCGCCTGTTGGATCGACACGGAGATTGGGTGGATGCATTTTTAGCTGTTCTCTTTCTTTCGAATGCCGGTAAAATAACGCTTGAACAAGAGCGTTTCTATGGACCGCTTCTTGTAGTTCGTTGTGATGCTGAGCCTCAACAAACTAGATTGGCAGGTGGCGCGTGATGTTGAAGTCGAGAATCGAGGCAGTCTTATTTCTGACTGATAAGCCGATGAAGGCTCAGGCGATCGCGCGTGCGCTCAACCAGGACGTGCAGTTGGTGCGCCAAGCCTTACTCGAGCTCATCAATGATTACGAAACGCGTAACGGCGGTTTGGAAGTTGCGGACGACAACGGGTATATCATTCAGGTTAAAGATGAATATTCCTCTTTGATCAATGAGTTTGCACCGATGGAAATGCCGGTCGCTCTTTTGCGCACACTCAGTGCGATTGCGATCAAACAACCGGTTCAGCAGTCGGAGATTATCAAAATCCGTGGAGCCGGTGCGTACGATCACATCAAAGAGTTAATGGTGCGCGAGCTGATCGTCAAAAAAGACGCTGACGAAGGGCGCTCGCCTATGCTCAGCACGACGAAAAAGTTCCAAGAGTACTTCCGCCTCTCCGGCGACGGCAAAACCTTGCGCACCGAGTTGCACAAAGAGCGTCAGCCCAAAGACAAACAGGCAGATAACGTCGAGGCGGTTCAACTGCAGTTGCAAGAGCCTGAGGATGTTGCCGCAGCGGTCAACACGGTTGCCCTGGAGCAGCTGGAAGAGATCTTCGATGCCAGCCCGGACAACTCTTTTGTCTTCAGCGCAAAAATCGTCGATGAAGAGAACTCTGCCGACGATGACGCAGACGAGACACCCACACCAAAGTCGTCCGCGGACGCACCGGCTAACGGATGATCGGCGCAGTAATTCCGGCTGCAGGCACAGGAACCCGCTTTCGAGCGCGAGAAGACGATCTCCCCAAGCAATACCGCACTCTCGATGGCGCGCCCATATATATGTGGTCGCTGACCATAATGTGCAAGCATCCAAACATCGAGCACGTTGTTTTGGCGGTCGCACCGGATATGGTTAAGACTACCGAGAGCAGTCTGCTTAAGATCGACCGGGCGCACCGAGATAAAGTGTCGGTCATTGCCGGCGGTAAAACGAGGCAACAGTCCGTCCGGTTGGGCATTGAAAAACTGGCGGAGCTGCCGGAAGAGCCGAACTACGTCATTGTTCACGATGCTGCCCGGCCGTTTTTGACGTATGACATGCTATCGGCGACGATAAAATGTGTCACTGAGTATGGTGCCTGCACGCTGGCTGTTCCGGTCACCGATACCATCAAACGTGCGACCGATATGGTCATAGAGGAGACCCTGGACCGCGACTCTCTCTACTTAATCCAAACCCCACAGGCAGGGCGATTCGACTGGTTGCTGGCAGCCCACCGGCAAGCCTTTGACGAGGGATTTGAAACCACGGATGATGCCGCGATCCTTGAATACGCTGGACACAAAGTCAGTATCGTATCTGGTTCGAGATATAACCTAAAAATCACAAACCCAGAAGATCTGCACATGGCGCAGGCAATTGCGCCGATCGTGCTGGGCGCGCGTTCTCGGGACGAAGAGTGAGCGTTAAGCTCGAGCTAGAGCCGACTAGATATAACGCAGGTGTACTTGCGAAATGAGAAGAATTGAATAGAATTGATGTCAACGTGGTGCACCACAGGAGATGGCACAAACTTCGGTTCCTCCTTGCGTTACCATAGTGGTAGGAGTTACGATCGTGCACCTGCACCAGAGCGCATTTGCAAAGGACTAATATGGTTGAAGACAACAGCTACATATCGCAAGACAAGTCACTCAAATCCTCTAGACAGGGCAAGCAAGACATAAACCTCTTTCCTGCACTCTCAGATAAATCGAGAGTGACACCGTTAAGCGCTTCGAGAACTACTGCGCTTGGCACGCAGATCTCTATTTTCACTCCTGTGACATTCGAGGAAGCGCTCGACATAGTCGAATGCCTGCGCTCGAGAGCTGCCACCACAATCTCACTGGAAAACATGAAGAAGATCGACGCCAACCGTCTGGTCGACTTCGTTGCCGGTGCGTCCGCAGCACTCGATGGAGATTTCCACAAACTCAGTGAGCAAGTGTATATCTTCTGTCCCAGCAACATCAGAATCACAGCACCAGGCAAGCAAGTCGCGGCACCACAGTTCACCGGCTCATTCGAGACACCCGGAGCCCTCGACTTTCTTTATCCGAGCGCACACACCGATTCATCATCGACTACGACCTGGCCAAACTAGGAAGTCCGACAAAAGAAATTGCAGAGCCGAGTCGAAAGACTCGGCTCTCTAATTGTTGCGCCGGGGAACCTATCGGCTTTAAGTGCCCCTACAAGAATTCTGACATCTTGAACATTCCAAAGTATATGCGCCCAAAGTAAACCGATATCGGTTGAACTTCCCAAGGTGCACCTGCCCAAAAATTAAACCGATATCGGTTGAACTTCTCAAGGTGCACCTGCCGGAAAACTAAACCGATATCGGTTGAACTTTCCAAGGTGCACCTGCCCAAAAACTAAACCGATATCGGTTGAACTTCTCAAGGTGCACGCGCCGGAAAAGTAAACCGATATCGGTTGAACTTTCCAAGGTGCACGCGCCCAAAAAGTAAACCGATATCGGTTTAGCTTCCCAAGGTGTATGCGTCCAAAAACTGAACCGGTATCGGTTTAGCTGTAGCGAGGGAAGTCAGGAGTTCGTTCGATCTCGGCAATTGGTGCGAAGTTAGCGGGTGATCATCTGCCTGATAAGCATCGTTAATGAAATTTCATATCGAGTGGTTTGGCTGTTCTGTTACGACGCACTTCAAGTTTTTTAACAGCCGGGTCATTTAGTCGCTGCTATTATGTATGCACAAAGGCACAGGGCGGAACCTCCGTCAGGTGCTGTGTTTCCTCCTTACCTAATCCACCACAACAAGTTCTTCCCTCCCACCTTACCGGGGGGGAAGTGCGCTTTTTAGGGTGCTTTACATAGTCAAGAAGTAGCTTGTCGGATCATCGTTTCACCGCTTGAAAATAGACATCAGCGGACCAACAGATATGCACAAGGTATACCCGTGGTCAGAGAAGTGCTGGCTTTTTCTAGGTTCTGCCGCACTCTAACTTGTAGATGCTGCTGATATCAGAGTCCGACGGACATTGAGATTCAAGTTTTCGTTGCGCCACCAATTGGAAACTCGCTTTTTCTAGAGCCAGGCAGGACGCGATGTTGTCCTTTTGAGGAACTGAGACAATGCAACTAATATCCTTATACAGCTCGAAAGCAATCTTGCAGATTGATCGGATGGCTGCGCTGCCTGCTCCCTGCCCGATGCACTCCGGCTCTCCAATCAGATAGTCGATTCCGGCGGCATTGTTGATTCCGATCTCCACGTCCCAATCCGGATAATCGCGGTGCCGATAACATTGAATCATTCCGACAGTTCGATTGGAGTTAGCGATGATGTAGACTCTAGTCGCCGATCCAGGTTCGAGCCGTGGTGCATACTTTGTTTCGATTGTCTCGGCCGTCTCCTCGCCGCTCCACCAGCGAGCTACGTGGGGAGCATTGATCCAGCGCTGGAGAAGTGAGAAATCCTCGCGCCTCAATGGTCGCAGCGATATCTCAATGGGTTTCGTCTCAAATTCATCCAACAAACCGCACCAGATCAGCGAACGATTCCGGAATTTGTTCTTGCCTTCGACCAATGAATAATGTTTTCTGCTGCCTCAGTCGGATCGTCAGCGTTGACCACCAAGCAGTATGGTGCGTTGTCCGAAATCTCCTTTTGATATTGCGGATCATAGTAATCAGTCAAAAGCATTTGTACAGCATTCGCTAAATCTCCGGCAGAAAACCACTCTTTGATTTGTTCGATGCGGCGTGTGCCTAGCCTCGTGCGCAAAAGCTCGAGGCTCTCCAATACCTCTTGCATTATCCTTCCTTTCTGCGCGAAACTTCCGGAGTACTCCGCCGCAATGCGTTGCACTCTTGTCTCTAGAGAACTCTCAACCAGAATGGAAGCTCCTGAGCGCAGCCGGCGAAGCAGGAAATCAGGCAGCGAAATCTTTCCGATTTTACGCCCCTCCGCTTCGGTGTAAAAGGTTTCTTCGCCAATTTGTCGTAGCCTCAACCACATCTCTCCTTCAAAATTTTTCTGTGTTGGTTGTGGTGCCAAGCCAAGACTGCCGAAGACGGAGCCGCGATGATTGGCGAGTGATTCGAGATCAAGGGTGTGCATGCCTTGTGTAGACAAGGCGTGCAAGACATCGGTTTTTCCCGCTCCGGTGAGACCGTATAGAACGACTGGTTGAAACTTATACTCGTCCTCTTTAAACTGTTTCAGCACCAGACTACGCCAGGCTTTATAACCACCTGTCAGACGCCAGCAGTCCATGCCAACTATGGCAAGAAAGCTGGCGACCGATTCGCTTCGCAGCCCGCCTCGCCAACAATGCACCACAATTGTTTGTCCTTGCTTGCGCAAAGCCAAAATCATTTCGACAATGGCAGGGATCTTCGGCGAGATGATTCGCAACGCCAAACGTCTGGCGACGATTTCCCCTTCATGCGCATAGACGGTGCCCACATGCGCGCGCTCGTCATCTTCCAGAAGAGGAACATTGATCGCGCCAGGGATGTACTCAGCTGCGTACTCGCACGGGGAGCGCACGTCGATGAGCAGAACATTGCGCAGATCATGCAGTCTGTCTGCCGACAACTCTCGCCAGGTCATTGCTAAATTTCTTTCTTGGCAGACGATTTACCTGCAGGCGACGATTTGGCCGCGCGCTCGTTCTCTTGCACGTTGTGCAGAATCACCTGCACGAGCGGGGCCGCTCGCATCTGCTCGGAGAAGAATCGGTTGAGCGCACCGACGATATAGTTGCGCAGATCATCGTCGCTCAATTTCCCGGTTATCGACTTGTCGTTGATTATGCGCAGAATCTCGCCTTGTATCTTCAGAACGAAGTCTTCCGGCGGCAAACCGCGCGGCAAGATGATTCCGCGCAGAGCGATTTCGGGACCGTTGATAATCTTGCGCTGATTGTCGATGGCCAGGGCGACCGTGACCAGTCCATCTTCGGCAAGATGCTTGCGCTGCTCGACGATCTCCTCGTTGATGTGCCAGTTGCGTGACGAATCGATCAAAATTATGCCTGACTTGACCCGCCCCGCTTTCTGTCCTCTATCTTTCATCACTTCGAGAACATCGCCGTTCTCCATGACGAAGACGTTATCCGGATCGACGCCGCATTCGACAGCGAGCTCTCCGTGTTTGACGAGCATGCGATACTCGCCGTGTATCGGCATGAAAAATTTAGGCTTGCACAGGTTGATCATGAGCTTCTGCTCTTCCTTGCAAGCGTGACCGGAAACATGCACGCCGGCTTCGCGCCCGTAGATTACATTGGCACCACGCATGAACAGCGCATTGATCGTGTTGGCGACAAGTCGCTCGTTGCCGGGAATCGGCGTGGCGGAAATTATCACCGTGTCGCCGGGTTTAATCTTGATCTGTTTATGCTCGTCATTGGCGATGCGACTTAACGCGGAGAGCGGTTCGCCCTGGCTGCCGGTGGTGAGGATAACGACTTTTTCCGGCGGCAGCAATTTGATCTGCTCGGCAGGAACAAGCAGCCCGTCCGGATACTGCATGTATCCCAGCTCTCTGGAGATAGCTGCGTAGGTGAGCATGGAGCGCCCGAGAACTGTCACGCGCCGATCGTACTTCATCGCTGCCTGCAGCACCTGGCGTATGCGGTGCACATTGCTGGCGAATGTGGTGACGATAATTCTCTGTTTGGCGTTGGCGAACACCTCGTTCAGCTTTGCCCAGACCGTTCGTTCGGAGGGCGTGTAGCCTTCCCGCTCCGTGTTTGTGCTGTCGCTCATCAAAAGCAGAATGCCGCGCTCTTCCTGCGCGGCTGTCAAACTGGCAATGTCGAACTGCTCGCCGTCGACCGGTGTGAAATCGAATTTGAAGTCGCCGGTGTGCACGATCGTTCCGACGGGAGTGCCGATAATAAGGCTGTACGAGTCGGCGATCGAGTGTGTACAACGGATAAAATCAATGGTGAAACAGCCAATGCGCACCTGTTGTCTCGGACGCACCTTGCGCATTTCGGTGCGGTCGCTCACGCCTACCTCTTTCAACTTGCCTTCGAGAAGACCGAGGGCTAGAGCGGGTCCGTAGATGACGGGAATGGGCAGTTCTTTGAGAATGAAGGGAATGCCACCGACGTGATCTTCGTGTCCGTGTGTGATCACGAGACCTCGTATCTTGTCCGCGTTTTCGACGAGAAAACTGACATCGGGTAATACCAGATCGACCCCGAGCATGTCTTCATTAGGAAACGCCAATCCGGCGTCCACGAGAATCATGTCGTTGCCACAGGCGAGCACCATTGTGTTTTTGCCGATCTCGCCCAAACCGCCCAGCGGAATCACGCGCAACACGTTGTTGCTTGTCGCGTTCTTCGTCAACGCTGCTCTCTCGTCTGTTTTCTTCGGTTCGGACGCCACGGTTACCCCTCAACTACGCGCGAGACAGCTCGGCGATTATGTCGCACTGTCGCAAAATTTGATCCATTGCCATGCGCTGATTCGATTCTAACGGTACGAGCGGCAAGCGCAGATGCTCTTTGCAGATGCCCAGGCGAGACAGAGCGTACTTAGAACATGTTGGATTGGGCGCCGCAAACAAACCTTTGAACAAGGGCAGCAAGTCGTAATGCATCTTTCGTGCCTCGTCCAGCGATCCGTCGAAGAACGCCTTCATCATTTTAGAGATCTGTTTGCCGGCACAATGGCTGGCGACACTGACGATACCCGAGCCGCCAATTGAAAGGAACGGCAAAGTGAGATAGTCGTCGCCTGAGTAAATGCGAAAGTCATCTCGTGCCTTGCCGGCGATCTCTTGCGCCTGCTCGACGTTGCCTGTCGAGTCTTTCAGGGCGTGAATGTTGGAAAACCGCTGAGCGAGCTCGAGCATTGTCTCGGGCGTGATATTGATGCCTGTGCGTCCCGGTATGTTGTAGACGACCAGCGGCAGCTTCGTGGCTTTGCTGATCTCTTCGAAATGCCGCAGCAAGCCGGCTTGGCTGGGCTTGTTGTAGTAAGGAGCAACGACGAGAATGCCGTCGGCTCCCAATGCTTCTGCCTGCTTTGTCGCTTCGGCGGATTTGAGAGTGTCGTTGGAGCCGGTTCCCATGATCGTTTTGCAGCGACCGCGCGCTTCTTTAATCACGAGTTTGAGAAGGTCTGCTTTCTCATCCTTCTCCAGCGTGGGTGACTCTCCGGTGGTTCCCGCCACAACAATCGTCTCGGTGCCTGTCAAAATCAGATGATCGACGAGACGAGCAACGCCAGTAGCATCTACCTTCAACTGTTCGTCGAAGGGCGTCACCATGGCGGTGAGCAATCTGCCGAAAGGCGGTGCGTCAGTGCGAATCATAGCGCCTCCTAGCTGGCTACCTTCTGTTTTAACAAGTCGTGTTGCACCAAATACTCGGCGATGCGCACCGCATTCAGTGCGGCGCCGATGCGCAGATTGTCAGCCACTACCCAGAAGTTGATGCCGTTCTCTGACGAGGTGTCGACGCGAATGCGTCCCACATATACCGGATCTTGACCGGCTGCCTCCAACGGCGTCGGATAATGTCCTTTGCTCGGGTCGTCCCAGATTTCGATAATTGGGCTGTTAGCCAGCGCTTCGCGCACTTGCTCGACAGAGACTTTCTTCTCCAGATCCACTGTCACGGCTTCGCTGTGGCTGACCATGACAGGCACACGCACGGCTGTGCAGGTGACCGGCAGATTCGGCAAATCGAGTATCTTTCTCGTTTCTTGTACGACTTTCATTTCCTCTTTTGTATAACCGTTGTCGAGGAACTTATCAATGTGCGGAATCAGATTGAACGAGATCTGCTTTTGGAAAACCTGAGGCGCATAGTCCGTGCCTTGTACGATTGCGCGAGTCTGTTGCTCGAGTTCGTCCATCGCTTCTTTGCCGGCGCCGCTTACTGATTGATAGGTAGAAACGATGACGCGTTTAAGCCCAGCCAGTTCATGCAACTGCTTGAGCGGCGGAACGAGCTGCGAGGTCGAACAGTTAGGATTGGCGATGATGCCTTTGTGATTTTTGAGAGCCTCCCCATTTACCTCGGGCACCACCAGCGGTACCGAAGGGTCCATGCGAAAGGCATTAGAGTTGTCGATAACGACAGCACCTTGTTGCACAGCAAGCGGCGAAAGCTTTTCGCTTATCTCCGCACCGGCCGAGGCCAGTACCACGTCGATTCCTTTGAAGGCTTCGGCGGACGGCTCCTGCACGGGGTACTTTTTACCTTTGAACTCGATGGTCAGATCTTTCGAACGGGCGCTGGCAAGAAGGCGAAGTTCAGATATTGGGAAGTTGCGCTCTTCCAACACTTTCAGCAGCTCCTGTCCGACTCTGCCGGTTGCTCCGAGAATCGCGACACTGACTGGTCTGGCTGCGTTCATTTTTATGGATCCTCCGTTCTTATCACTTCGCGCCTAAAGACAGTATAGACTCCAGACCGACTGTGAGCCGCTCCTGTTGCATTACTGCCTTGAGTGCCATAACTATGCCTTTGAGAAAACAGTCGACCGTGAAGCTGTCGTGCTTGATGCTGAGCAGCTCTCCGTCGCCGCCGAAGATTACTTCCTGGTGCGAGATCAAACCAGGCAAGCGCAAAGAGTGCACATGCACACCCGCATCACCGGAGCCGCCGCGCGCGCCTTTGAGCAGTTCTTTCTCTTGCACTTGAGGTTTGTTGAACTGATTTCCGGAAGCCGCTATCTTTCGCACCGTGTGCATCGCTGTGCCGGACGGCGCATCCACCTTGGCCGGATGGTGCATCTCGATGATCTCGGCGTGCTCGAACATGGCAGCAGCCTGGCGGGAGAATTCCATCATCAAAACAGCCCCAACTGAGAAGTTGGGGACGATCATGGCGCCTAATTTCTTCTGCGAAGCTATTTTAGCCAGCTCGTCTGTCTCCTGCGGACTGATTCCCGACGTGCCGATAACCGGTCTGATTCCCCGCTCGAGCGCCGCTTTGGCGTTCTCCACAGCGATTTCGGAGAGGGTAAAATCCAGAAGAACATCTGGCTTCGCCCCGGTGACAGAGTCTAAAAATCCGTTGCTGACAAGTATACCAGTCTTATCTTTAGCGGCAAAGGCAGAGATCTCACCTATGTCTTTTCCGACATACGGCGCGCCCTGGCGTCCGAAGGCGCCGACAACCGCCAAGTCGGTTCGTCCGTCGAGCGCTTGGAGGCTGGCTCTTCCCATGCGCCCATTGACGCCCGCGATCACGACCTTGATGGTGCCAACCGCTGAAGATGCTGTCACGATGCCTCCCTTACAGATCGAATCAAACCTGGCCTTTGTAATCCGACAGCCAGTTGCGGCCGCTAGAACCGAATCCCCCGGCGCCTCTTTCGCTTGTGGCCAGCTCCTGCACTTCCACCAGTTCTACCTGCGGGATAGCAACGAGGACCATCTGCCCGATTCTGTCGCCGCGCTTGAACGTGTACGGCTCTCGACCGTGGTTGATGACCAGACACTGAACTTCGCCCCGGTAGTCAGAATCGATCGTTCCTGGTGAGTTGGTCAGGGTAATGCCATTGCGATCGGCGAGCCCGGAGCGCGGTACGACCTGCGCTTGAAACCCGGGCGGGATCTCCACTTGCACACCTGTGGGAATGCGCACACGGTCACCTGGATGCAGGGTCAATTCTTCCTCCAGCGCCGCGCACAGATCGAGCCCGGCGGCTCCGGAAGTGGCATACTGCGGCAGTGCATAGCAATGCGGCAAACGCTTGACCTTGAGTGTAACCTGACTCATCAGAGCTTCTCCTGCTACCGACTAACAACTGATTTCGTACGATGTTTGTAGCTCGTCTTGCGGTCCGACCACGACCAGCGATAAATCTTCCGGCACCAGAAGCTGTTTCGCCAGAGAGCGAACTTGCTCGTCGGAGACCAGATCGATCTCTTTGACGATCTCTTCTACCGTCAACTGGCGACGGAAGTAAAGCTCGCTGTAAGCGTTGCGAGAGCCCCTGCTGCGCATAGACTCTAATCCGAGAAGCAGTTCGCTGCGCAATTGCGTTTTGGCGCGCTCGATCTCTTCGGCGGTAAAACCTTCTTTTTTGGTCCGTTTGAACTCTTTCGAAACCAGGTCCAGGACTTTCTTTACATGCTTTGGACTGGCGCCGGCGTAAACGCCGAACAGACCGCCGGCGCTGTGACTTTCGCGAAACGTATTGATCGTATAAACCAGGCCGCGTTTTTCACGCACCTCCTGAAACAACCTGGAGGAAACGTTGCCGCCCATACAGAGATCGAGAATCGCCGCCACATATTTGTCTTCGTGCGTAATATCGAGACCGCGAGTGGCAATTGAAACATGCGCTTGCTCAATCTCTTTGTAACGCAAACAGTTGATCTTGTTGACGGCCGTGGGCGGGATTTGCCGCTCATACTGCCCACGCGTTTTGCCGGCAAGCAAGTTGCTTATCTGCTCGATGGCACGATGCTCATCGAAATTGCCCGCGATAGAAACCACGAGGCGCTCCGGACTATAGTAGCGATCGACGTGCTGTCGCAGCATTTTGCTCGTGATGCCTTCCACACTTTCCAAAGTCCCGGTGATGGGGCGGCTGAGCGGATGGTTCGGCCAAATGTTGAGGATGAGAGTTTCGTGCCCGAAGTCTTCCGGGTCGTCGTCGTACATCTTGATCTCTTCCAGAATGACCTGACGCTCAAGGTCCAGATCATCGTCACTTAAAGTCGAATTGAGAAGCATGTCGAAGAGAAGGTCGATAGCGACCGGCAGTTGATCGCCGAGAACGCGACCGTAAAAACAAGTGTTCTCTTTTCCGGTAGAGGCGCCCAGGCTACCGCCCACGTCTTCGATCTGCTGAGCTATATCTTGGGCGGAGCGAGTTGTCGTTGCTTTGAACAACATGTGCTCGAGACAGTGCGAAACCCCATTGTTCTCAACAGTTTCGTCCTGGGAGCCGACGTCTACCCAGACGCCTATAGAGGCAGAGTAGACGTGGTCAACGACCTCCGTGACAATGCGCGCGCCGTTCGCCAGAGTCGTTGTCTTGATCGTCTTCAAATCAGTCAGCAAATAGATCCCGCCAGGATTGGCGCTTGAGCGAGTGGAAGAAACCCCATCATTCTAGCATCCCAGGCTCCGGGCGCCACGGCAACGGATTAAGCGAGCGGACTAGCGCCGAACTCGACTTAACGGAGCGAACGCAACGTGACGACCCATAACCCGACTGAAGGGAGAGAACGGGGCGCTTGAGAAGGGGAGTTGCACAAACAAAAACACCACCCGAACTTGCGATCGCGGTGGTGTTATTGCTACTGCCTGGCTGCCCGTTGCGAACAGGCTCAGTATTTCCCTACGTTTCAGCCAGTCCTTCACGTAAGGCGGGCTGCTTGCTGACGTCTCCGGTTAAGCGCTAACCTGGCGTTTCTGCAAAGCCCCTCGGCTCGAAGCGGCTCCTTGTTGAACCGCTCACCGATTACTCTAATAATTTACCGCGGCGCTCACGTGCTGTGAAGTACCCCGATGATGTTTTAATTCTGTCGTACGGAAGGTCGTCAATAAGCTGTTTCCAGAGCGATTATAGAATCGCAAATATGAATTACGATCGGGCCTTCAGGTTTGATGCTCATCTCTAAAATAAAGAGCCAGAGCCGATATGCGCTACTTATGCCACGATGCATATCTGCATATTGGGCGTATATCAAACGGATGGTTGTCAGTGAGAAGATGCGGAAAGAGCGGCTTTTAGCGGTCGTTGAAAATCGAATCCTTCAGGTCAGTCTTTCTCAATTGCAGTCCATTTATATCGGTTGCCTTCCAGATCGACATAACCCAATCCGGGGAAGCCAATGTGGGGGGCGCCGATGAGAAACCGCTCGGAAGCAGCGTCTTGAAACAGCTTGACGCGGGTCTCTTTGGCCATCTCCTGATCTACGTCCCATGTCACCGAGATGGTTGGA
The DNA here is from genome assembly GCA_036703195.1 of Planktothrix sp. Lineage (GTDB taxonomy): Bacteria > Cyanobacteriota > Vampirovibrionia > Obscuribacterales > Obscuribacteraceae > DATNPN01. The sequence goes on from DATNPN010000037.1 coordinate 751,156, forward strand.
TCAAACAGTTGAATATCGGGAAAGTGAACGCTATCGCCCCAGAAAAGAATGCGTTCGCCTTGACTTTCGATCATGTACCCGCAGTGGCCCGGCGTATGTCCATAGAGCGGTCGCGTGCGAACGCCGGGCAGAATGCGATCGCTGTCGTCGTTCGCTGCGTCGAATTCGTGCAGTTGACCCGACTCGACGTAGGGGTCGACGGTGGTGTGGGCATCTCTGAAAGATTGCGTACGATGCTGGAAGTATGCATCCTCACCGATCGGCGTCAGCCAGTGCCTGGATTCTCGCATGTCAGCGAAAACTTTCGCATTGGGGAATAAACGTTTGCCACCAACAGTCAAACCGCCAGTGTGGTCGCCGTGAAAATGCGTGATCAAAATAGTCGTGATCTGTTCTGGTGCGTAGCCTGACTTGTTGAAGCTTTTCAGAAGTCGTCCGGCGGTGTCGAATTTGAAAATCTCGCCGCCGCCTGTATCTACGAGAACGATCTCTTGCCCCATGACGAGCAAGAACACATTGATCGGAACATCGACAGGGCAACACGAATTCGTGGGAAGACTTTTTTTCGTCTCATCCCCGGCGATCATTACGTCATCAGGGTTGAAATTAGCAAAACCGTCCGAAAGAACGATCAGCTCGTGTGCCCCCAGACGCGTGCGAAAAATGGAATCTCGCTCGTTGTGCTCGTGGTTGTGCGCGGAAGAAATCTCAGGCATAGCTAACTATTGTGCCATGCGCTGATATAAACGCAAACAAAAACACCACCCGAACTTGCGATCGCGGTGGTGTTCTTACTACTGCCTGGCTGCCTGTTGCGAACAGGCTCAGTATCTCCAAACGCTTCAGTCAGTCCTTCGCGTAAGGCGGGCTCTTCGCTGGTGTTTCTGGTTAGCGCTAACCTGAAGTTTCCGCTTTGCCCCTCGGCTCGAAGCAGTTCCGTTTGAACCGCTCACCGTTGATGCAATTACTGTACCGCGCAAAGCAGTTTGTGGGAACTCCCCCTTTTATGATTTAAGCAATCGCATCTTGGCAGGATCGATTGGCGCAGTGCATGCAACTCTCGATCGCACATTTTGGTTAAGAAGCGCCCGGCCCATAACCCGCGCAAACCTCGACGGGATCTGGATATACAATGGATATGCCTATTGCTCTGGGCATATTCTTCATCGAAAAACCTCGGCACGTTCCTTATAAAAGAGATCGTGATAGGAGAAATCGTCTACAGGATCATCGCAAGGAGATCTGTCGAATCAAATACAGCCGTTGTGGATTCGTCAATTTTGCATTGCCTAGATCTTGTGACCAAAATCTGCTCCCTGAAAACATGTCGGTAAAAGCCTCAGATGCTCGATCCCGTCGGCGTTTTCGCTGGTGACCAAAATGGTACCAATGGTCACCTGGCAGGTGACTGATTCGGTCAGCAGTAAATGCCTTCCTGGCAACTCTCGAATCTCGAAATTTTTGAACTTTTTCTCGTGGGCGAGCGTAATAAGAATTACCCCTATTAGGAGAAAAGTCATGATCACTCACAGTCGTAAATACGAGCAGCTAGGACGGCAACTGGCAAAAATCAAAGCCATCAAAGCACGAACCTCAGTTTTGATGCGCGAAATGAAGTTGCGCAACACTGACCTCACTGCTTCGATCGACACAGAAATTGACCAGGTTTTACAGGACCTTGAGAAACTACAGAAAACTGAAATCGATTTTGAAATGGTGAGCAGACTGCCTGAGTGGCCCAAGTTGCTTGTTCCGATGCGCTATTCGCTCGGGTGGAGTCAGACTGAACTTGGGCGGCAGACGGGGTTTACAAAGAGACAGATCAGTCGCTTCGAGCGTGATAATTACGGTTGCACACGTTTCGGGGACTTTTTGCTGATTGCATCGACTCTATATCGAGCCTATGTTCGGGTATACGGTGCGAGTCCACGCGAGTCCGTCAATTGATTCGAAAGGCGACGAAGAACATACGGCTGCTGTCACGGTCAGACTGAAGGTGCCGCACGGTCACGGTTATGCAGCACTGTTATCTGCTCAATCACCTTCGGGGCGAGGAATGCGCACGGGCGCGTCCTCGTCAGGCACCGTGGGCAACCACTGCCCATTCGCATCGAGCGAAGTGTCGAAGCGAGTTGGTGGATTTTGGAACTCTGATCCGTTGACGGGTTGTCCGACTAGAGTCGGATCATACGGAGGCAGCTCGCTGGGAAGGACGTTGGTCATGTTGTTGAAGCCTTGCATTCCGAACGGATATGGATTTACGCCGGCGGGAACCTGCGGCATCGCTCCGCCTGGATAATACGGATAGACGGACTGCGAACCAGGCGTCGAATAATACGGGAAGTAATACGCCCAGGGCGCGTACATGTTGTACTGATTGTGGTGGTGGTGATGCCTGAACATCCAGATCAAAAACATGAACGGACTGAAGTACTCTTCGGATCCATAACCGTATCCGTAGCCGGAGTGCATGTACGCGCCGGAAAACGAGAACGGGCTGATGACACTATTTGTCGACACCAGCCCTTCCATGTAAGCGCAGCCGTTTTTCATAGGAACCAAAGTTCCGATCACAGGTGTGACGGCGCTGATATGTCCGACGATGAACGGCGAAGTGCCTAATCGGTTGTGGGCAATCAATTGATGATGTCCGTGCTGATTGAGCACTCCTTCAACCTGATTTCCACTAGGACGCAGTTGGAGATTATGTCCATTCTGCGTGAAATTTGTTTCTGATTCAATCCTGTCGAAGCGAAACTTGGCGTGGGAACTCGCTCCTGTGGTTTCTCCATGTTCTCGTCCGAAGTCAAATAAGTGCGGAGTCGAGTGGAAAGAGTGAGATGCGGGAGCGTAAAATGAGGAGCTATGGAACGATCGCGAATGAAAAGACGACGAGTGAAACGAGGATGAATGTCCACCGAAGCTGTGTCCGCCGCCACCGAAGCTGTGTCCACCACCGCCGCCGCCGTGGCCGCCGCCTCCACCGTGAGCAAGGGCGGCGCATATGTTAGCGCAAGCAAGAAGCCCGCTTGTCGCAAGCGGTATCAATCTACTCTTCATACGAAGCTATCCTACAATCACCCACCTATAAGCGTATCCCTGATTCGTGCAGAAGTCGTGGAGATCTCCACGCCAAACCGAGTAGAATTAGGACGCTTTCGCGGAAACCGTCGTTGATTAGAACTGGACGTTTCTAACGGCTAGAGCCCTAGCGGATTTGTGAGAAGTGAACACTGCAGTCAAAGTCGGAGCCACCGTTCTTGTCGCATTGATTGCAGGCGCAACTGTTTTCAGCGCGCAAGGAGAAAAACTGCTCCAGGCGAGCCAAGACGGAAACCTGGCGCTGACTACGGTGGCGCTCGCATCTGGCGCACCGATCGAATGTACGGACGTTTATGGAGAGACGCCGATTGCGCTGGCCGCGCGCGGAAAACACAACGAAGTTGTTGCGTATTTATTGCAACACGGAGGGAGTGTGACGCATCGCGACAAGTTCGGAATGGCTGCGTTGCATCAAGCAGCGGTAAGTGGTGATGAGAAAACGGTTGATTTACTGCTTGAGCACGGTGCCGATCTTGCCACGCAAGACGACAACGACTGCACGCCCTTGATGATAGCCGTCAACAACAACAACCCAGTTGCGGCAATGGCGTTAATTCAGCACGGCGCGCGCACGGATGGGCGCGACGTGACTGGCATGACCAACTTATTTTTGGCGGCGTTCAGAGATGAGTCGCAGTTGTGCGCGACGCTCCTCGATTTAAATGTAGATCCGAATGTGCCGAATCAAGATGGCGAAACACCACTGATGGTGGCAGCGGGTTCGGGAGATGCGCACATTGTGAAAATGTTGTTGGTGCATGGAGCGAATCGATCACTGAAAGATCGATATGGAGCTGATGCATTGGAATACGCCCGGAGTGAAGGCCACGAAACGATCGCTGAGCTTTTGCGCAAAAGTCCGGAATTCTGACAAGTATTCGGGTCACCTAGACTTGGAGAGCTACTTCAGTGCGAGCGCTTTGACCGCTTCGTCCAGGATACGCTTCGCTTCAGCCGGGCTTTCGACCGTCATGAAATCCTCGCGGATCTCCTCGGGCTTGAACATGATCTTCTTGTGCCACTTGCCACCCAGAAAAGAAGCTGCATACGTTTCAGTCATTATGAGGATACGGCCGTCGTCTGATTTAGAAACGTCGTAGTCGGTTGACAATGGCATATGTAGGTGTGCTCTCGACTTGCCTGGGCAAAATTAGTTTATCCGAATTGCGGCATAGTCTGAGAAATTCGAGAACCTGTGTTGGGTCGCGCTCCAAGACTAAACTGATATCGGTTGAACTTTTGCACCAGGTTGGCATGAGCCATGAAACTAAACCGATATCGGTTTAGCGTTGACTGGGTTGGCATGTGGGTTTAGGGCTAAGCCAATGCCGTTTTAGGATTTTTGGGTGGGTGGAACGGAGGTCATAAGGGCTTGCCAGACTAGGGTTTGCTTAGATCTCAAGTATTCCGGGTACAAGGTCAGTACGTCTGGGAGGCCCGTGTATGGCAAGTGTTGACCGTCGGAAGAAGCTGACAATTGATGAAATCAACCAGTACTGGCGGCGCATGAAGCAAGGCGCGACCAAGCCGGAACTGCATAAGCTTACTAATGCGATCAGAGTGCTTGACCTCGCTCTCGCCGAAGCCGAGTCGAGGTCTTCCTTGTGCCACAGGCTTTCTCATCGTTCGTGGTCGACTGTCCGCGACGATCTGTTCGATATTTTGCTATCCAGCTTCCCTGGGTATTTCATCGTGTACTCGGCTGATAGCAGCGCGATCGAGCCCGGTAACAACTGGCCCGAGAGTGGGACTCTCGAGTTCTACCCAGAGCAGTTGCGACGGCGTGACGATGCCTGTCAGGCGCAGTTAAGTCGTGTGCATAGTTCGTTGCAGTTGCGTTTGCGGTGGTGTTTCGCGGATGGTCGGCAGACCACAACACCCGAAGATTTCGCGTCTTACAAAGAGTGCATGGAAGAACTCAATAATAATGAGGAGTCGGAAGAAGCGCGGCTGCTCTTAGAGCAGCTGTACCAGTCTTGCGCAGACGAAGCGGACAAGTTGAAGAAGATTGCTCACCGCAAGTGGTGGCAGTTGCACTACGAAGCCCGCGGCTGTTCGGATCGCCGACAGAAGAGCCAACTGCGCAAAGAGATGGAACAGCTCGAAGTTATCTGGGGTCGCAGTTCATAAAACACGACCCGCAGTCCGCACAGCGTACGGAGAGAGAGGGCGTCAATCCCGTCTGCGCGAAGATTCATGCAGCCGTAGTTTAACGAAGACAGGTCGTCTGCTGTCGACGGCGTAGTTTCGTGCAGCCATTGGGATGTTTGTCGATGACAGTTGCTCATCGCAGTCGACGGACTAGCTTCTAGAGGAGCGAGGCGGCGACTATGAATGACTGGCAGATTGCTGCACGCAGGGAATACCGAGTTGCTGCAGCTTGGCCTTAATATCTGGCAGAGCCGCTTCGGCCGCTTCTTCGCCCGCTTTGATTGCGCGCACCGCGTCATCTTCTTTCGTCGAAAGCAAACCGATGCCATCGACATCAGGATGAATTATTACATCCGCCGTCTTAACAGCCTGCATATCGAAGTGATTTAGCTGCAGTGCGACAACACGAGTGGAAACACTGCCGATCGCCCTGAATGTCTTCAGCGGTTCTTGATGCACGCGCTCGTCCACGTCGACTGCAATGACGACGTCAGCACCCATATCTTTCGCTTCTGTAACAGGAACATTGGCAACCACGCCCCCATCAACAAACAAACGATCTTCGATCTGAACAGGTTTTCGCAAACCAGGAACAGCAGAACTAGCTTGCATAGCATATCCGAGGCTGCCTTTCGAAATGCGGCAGATGTCGCCGTTGGCTATGTTGAGCGCGACCGCGCTGAAAGGGATCGGCAGCTCTTCGATGCGCCGCTCGAATGCGGGCACGATCGAGGTGAGAAACTTGCGAAACTTGTTGCCTTTGTAGAGACCGTCGTACGGATGATAGCCGACTGCCCGCGGAAGTATGAGAATCGGAGCGGCGATGATGCGCACCGACAGAGGAACAGTCATGAACGACTTCATCAAAGTCTGATCGACAAAGCGCTTCTGGATCTCTTGCAACGGGATGCCGGCGCAATACAGTCCGCCCACGACAGAACCCATACTGGTTCCGGCGATGAGATCGATTGGAATGCCTTCGCGCTGCAGTACGCGCAGCACACCGACGTGAGCGGCTCCGCGCGCGCCTCCGCCCCCGAGTGCAAGACCGACTTTCAATCTCCGATCGCCGACTCTTGTTTCGGTCTTGACTGTGGTTTCAGTTTTAACCGTCGTTTCGGTCTTGCTTTCCGTGCTTTCGACTTGTCCCTGAACCGGTGCTGTCTGTCCGAATGCAGAACCTGCATATGCGAGCATGAGCACAAGACTGAGTATCACTGACGATCGTTTAGCTTGCATCTTTATTTCCGTTGGTTTCCAAAAAAGAGTTTGAATGAGCCATTCGCCCAGGCGCAATCCGGCGGCGAGCCGCGCCTGTTAGCGGATTTCGGTTTGAAAATAGCAAGAATCGCCACCGCACATCGGGCCATGCATTTAATCTTCCAGGCGCCGCTGTGATTTTGTTGCTCGCAGGACAGTCGGCAGGCGCCAGAAACGGACAAGGGCAATCCTCAATATTGAACGTTACACCGCTCATCGTTTTGGGTTTCATCTCCGGTTTAATTGTCAGAGGTACCGTTCAATTTGCAAAAACGACCGGCGCGGCCGTCGAAGCGGTCAAGTGCCTGTCGTGGAATAATGGCCAGGAGAGAGGGCTGGGAGCCCGATAAAATCAGGATCATGCGTCTTCACCGTCTACTATCAGGTTCGATTGCGCTCAGTCTTTCCCTGACTGCAGGCGCCGCTTTCGCTTCGACTGATTCACAACAGCAACAGATGCTGAACGATGCGATTCAGGCGTACAACACCGGTCACTCAGACCGCGCCGTCGAGTTATTGACCCAGGTCGTGAAGGAGAGCCAGGATAACGGAACAGCGCATTACTATCTCGGGCAAGCTCTGAAGAAGATGGGGCAGAGCGAGAGCGCCGCCACTCAGTTGGAGTTGGCGGCCAAGATCTGCCCGCCGGCTTTGCTGCAATCGCTGGCTAAGCAAGCGCTTGATGCCGCTGATGGCAAGCCCTCTAATCAGACGCCGGGACCGTTCGGCATGCCGAATCTGTTTGGTGGTTTTGCCTCGGGCATGATGCAGTTTCTGCCTGGTGACAAAAAGCACAGCGGTACCGGAACGCAACTCGAAAAACAGGATGATTCGGCGTTTGATCTGTTTCACCCGGATATTTTCACGCCGCTGAAAGACAGCCTTAAACGAGGCAAGCAGTGGGTGAGGGAGCGCGTCGCCGCGGCAAATATTCAGTTGCCGCAGATGCCGGGCGTCAACATGCAAGGCAAGGTTGTTTCGATGGGCAGCCTCATGTCGATGGTCGACAGAAGTGGTGCCTCCAAATGGCAAAGCAATCCGGACGGCGTCGTGAAGTTCTACCAGGCGCCGGAGAACTCGGTGGAGTGGGATAACTGGATATCGGCGTTTCGCCGGAATTTCAAGATCATTTTGATGCGTCACCTTTATCGTGAGGCGGGCAGTGAGTTTGGCGGCGTCTCGAAAGTCGTCTTCAGCGTCGATAACAAGGGCAATTTGCGGGGGCGCATTGTTGAAAGCAGCGGCGATGATGTTTTGAATAAGTGTCTGATCGAAACGATTCAGGCGCTTGATCATTCGCCCGTGCTGACGTTTCCGCCGAAGTCACACTGCACCGGCTGGAACTTCAGCACCGCCTGGGATTTCGCCAAGCCGATGGCGTTCGTCAAGTATTGGAAGCAGTGGGAGAAACAGAAAGAGGACGCGCAGAAGGCAGCGCAGGCTGCTCAAGTGGCTCAATTGGAAACGCAAGCTCGTCTGAAAGAGCAGCAGAAGCAGAAAGAGTTGAAGGCGAAGATTGCTAAGCTCAATGAGCGGAAGAAGCGACTGGCGGCGATGGCTGTTAAGCAGGACGTTTCTGGTCAGATCCTGCCGAAGGCGAAGCCGATCGAGTTGAAAGCGAAGGCGCTTACCTGGAAAGATGCGCCGGTCGGCAAAGATGGTCGCGTGCCTGATGGTTTGGGAGGGATGAGCGTGCAGGACTACAACGCGCTCGTGCACGGGGAGGACTCGGACTTCTCGTTTATGAAACGTCCCGAGTTGAATCGCAGTGACATCACGCCGCAGACCGGGCAGCCGGCTCCGCAAACACCGAATGAACAAGCGCCGGGCGCGAGCGCGCCGTCAGCGGCACCGCCGGAAAAACCGTAGGGGGCGCTTGCAGCGCCCCGTTTTAGCGGGCATTCGTTGATTAAAACGTGGCCATTTCACGGGCGCATGCAATGCGCATGCAATGCGCCCCTACGTTTCGAACGTGTCGGACTGGCTCGGGAGCCAGTTTCCACCCCGCAGCTCAGGCGCCGGGCGGGAGCCGGCGCTCCACCGCGCGAGGAGGCGATCAGACGCTGTTATTCTCTGGTTTCGTCGCCGCGCGGTTATGCTTTAGTTTCACGCCGCGCAGTTATTCTCCGGTTTCGTCGCCGCGCGGTTATGCTTTAGTTTCACGGCGTGCAGTTATTCTCCGGTTTTACGCCGCGCGGTTATTCTTGCGTGTCGTCGCCGCCAGGGAGCGGCGCCGTGTGCATGGCTGGATCGACGTTGCTGCTGAACGTGTTTTCGACGGTCTGGTCAGCGGCTTGTGCGCGCTCAGACTGTCGTGCTTGAGGTTGCTTGACCGGTTCGCTTCCACGCGCGTACGCATACATAGGCAACATCATCTGATCTTGCAAGGCCCTGAGCGAGTCGTGCACGGCAGCGTTAGAAGCGGCTCTGGGTGCAACTGGAGGCGCGTCGGAATTGGCCGCGGCCGGCAATTGTTTAACAACTTTGGTAGATGGAGGAGGCGGCGGTGCGTCAGCACCCCTCTTTATATTGGAAGTCACCGCTGACCTCGCAGGTTTCACCTCAGCCACTTTGGCTGGCGCAATTTTCGCGGGAGCCATCGGCGGCTGCGCGAAAAGCACAGTGGAAGGCGCAAACGGCGGCGGCGGCGGCACCAACAACATGGAGGAAGGCTCGTGAGCGGAGCCCGACGAACCGTGCGGAGCAACAGTCGCAGTCGAGTATGTTCTGTGATGTTTTGGCTTTGCTGGCGGCGCCGGGTGCTTGGCGGCTATCTCGTGCGTCGTTACGGGTGCTTTCACCACCATCGGCACGGCCAGCGGCAGCAGGGCTGTACGCGCGATGGGCGCGGTTTGTGGCTGCTTGTCGCGATCGGCATTTTTGCCGATGTGAATGTAGTTCGAGATCGGACCGAAGACTGCCAAAGTCATTGACGCAGCCGCGATGACAGACATCGCGAACAGGACAGGACCGAGTTTGGAATCGTTGGACCCTTCTTTGTACGAGCGATAGCGATCAGGATCATAAAAGGATGCGGCGCGGCTGAACGACCCAGCCCGAGCAAAATTGGGGCGAGGCAACGGCATGACGATATCGTTCGCCACCGAGTCGTTGAAAAAGCTGAGGGAGAGGCGAACGTTGGTTCCGTCGGAGAGCTTAAGCGCCAGGTCGGAAACAGACGCCAACTCGTCGTCATTCATGGGCACGCTCGTGTGCGCCGCCAGGCAGAGGACACGGTCGGAGCCCGGACAGATCACGCGTTTGGCGAGAGAAACTTGCACGCCCGGCACGATATCCCGTGACGCGGTGGCGAAACGATCGACGACGACTGCGTCTTGCGCGGCCGGGTCTGGCACGACTGTAAGCTGATTTTCGCTCATACAATACCGTTGATTGTCCGCCCGAGGCGGATTGAGTCATTTATCCCAAGCCGAAACGCAACACCTCGCGTCCGTATCTTCAATTACAGCACCTTTTCCATAAATGAGCTTCAACTGTTACAAATAGCTGCTGTTCGCGGTTTGCGGCCGCTCGCCGGCAGCGGCTTCTGTGGTTGCGGTAAACTGTGCGTGTACCGTCAGTGGTCCGCCAAACAAAGGTCGCGCTATGAGCAATTTTCCGCCCGAACCGAACGAGCCTCGCAACCAAACTGCCAATGAGCAAACACCGCAAGGCGACTACCAGCAGCGTCCGACCAGTCTGCATCTGCTGAACAAAACTGTTGTGCTCAATCTCGATTACAACACGGCAGGGGCGTTGGTGTATCTGCCCATCTGTTTTGTCGGCGTGCTCGCCTCGGCTGTTTTCTGGCGGACCGAGCCGGCAAGGAATCACGAATTGCGTTTCAATGCCTTGCAGAGCTTGATGCTCACAGGCGTTCTCATCGTTCTGGCCATGGGTTGCGGCTTAGGCATGGCGATTTTTGCCTTGATTCCGCTCATTCATTACGTTATGGTTCCGCTATTTTCGTTGTCGTGGATGGCGTGCATGGGCGCGTACATGCTCCTCAGCATCGTGCTGATGATGAAAGCGTACAAGGGCGAAATCTACAAACTGCCCTTCATCGGTGACATCGCCGCCGCCAAAGCCTCGTTCGATCCGAACGCTTAAGATACATTGGAACGCCGGGCGCGCAGCTGAGGCCCAAACGCATCTCTATAAGCCGTTGTAAGGGAACCTATGTGAACGCCGGAGTCTCGACGGCATCTGAATGGGCCGATAGAAACCATCAATGTAAGCCGTTCCAACCGACACGTCTGCAACGTTACATCCTCGCCAGCATCTCAGCGTGACGGAGGAATCTTCGCATAAGCCGTTCCAGCCAATATATGTGTAACGCCGGCTCCTGCCCGGCACCGGGGCGTGACGAGTGAAACCATCTGCAAAAGCCGTTTCACCACAAGTTCGTCTTGGACACTCAGTCACGACTCGCCTCGCCGATCCACAGAGCAACATTTCAACGGAAACCTATACAAATGGAAGGCGTCTCGATCAAACCGCTTGCCCGCCTGCGATAATATGCATCCTTCCGGTTGTCGGGAGCGTGCAGTAGTTGTCTCTCTTAGCGACACTCAGGAAAAAACATCATGAAAAATATCGTTTTACTTTCACTGGTGGCATCAACAGTTTTGGGTGCAGCAGCAGGTTGCCCATTAATTGCGGTCGCTGACGAGGTGCAGAAGGCAAGCACCGAAGTTACTTCTGTGGAAGACACTACCGGAACGGTGCAAGAACGTATGCACCGCCTGGAGGAGAAACGCAGAGTGCTCGAAGAGCAGCGCAACACGTTGCAGGAGCAGCGCACCAAACTGAACGAGCCCTGGCACCATACGGACGAACAGCGTTTGCAACTACAAGAGCAACGACTGCATCTCGATGAAGAGGGACAGCGACTGCAAGAGCAGTACGGCAAACTGGACGAGCAGAGAACAGCTTTGGACAGGCAAAAGCAAGAGCTCGATCGGCGCCGTCACGAGTTGGACGAGCAGGCACGCAAGGTCGACCTCGATCGTTTGCCCTTAGAAAAACAGCGCATCGAACTGGATGCGAGCGGTGATAAGTTGGAATTGCAACGCATCGCCTACGATAGAACCTGGCATAAGCTCGAAACCGAGAAACGCGAGCAGGAACAGCAGCACTAGCCAGTTGCGGCCGCGGAACAGAGGCACGAGATTGTTGCGGCCGCAAGGCAGCACCAGTTCGTTGCGGCCGCGGAACTGCAGCAGTAGATTTTTAGCGGTCGAGTGCCTGCGGATCAGCATCTTCTACAGCTCAGCGCTAGAGCGCGCTGGATTGGCGCGCTCCATACGCAGTTGGGCGCGGGCGCCAGGTAATTTTCACACGCGCACCAAAGCACGCGAAGCAGGCACTCGTTTTTCAACCTGCACGTCGTCACGTGTGCGTCCATAACTAATGAAGCGGACAGGCAGATCCTGCTCGACCGTTTGCATAGGCAGCTGATCGGCGCAAGTGAACGCGATTTCGCCTTGCAAATCAGGATAGGTGAGCCGCGCGTACTGGAAATCCATCTCGATAGATCGCCTCAGCATCCGTTGATCGAGCGGTGCGAATCGAAGGCTTCCTTGGAAGGCGTTCGGCATGTTGGTTCGGTCGGTAAAGCTCCAATCGCACTCGCCCGCAAGAGGTCCAGCGCCGTGCCGCGTCAAGTAAGTACGACTGACATAGGTGACACGCAGTCGTTCAAGCCCAAGCCTACGCGCCAGAAAGAGCACGTTGACCAGACCTGTTTTCGAGCGCGTCACATGCGGCCACTGATCTAGGCGGTCTTCATCCAGCAGCAATCCCTGTGCCCCTTCGAACAGAACCGTTAGGCGCTCAGGGCAACGATTACAGAGTGTGGTTGAGTCCAGAAACCATCGACAATCGGCGATGAATCTCTCGATGATCGCAGACTGATTCTCTTTAAACCTTACGACTTCCATGCTGGACAGGTCGACATGATGCTGTTGCAAGCGCTGATCCAGCCAGGTGGAGGCGAGCAGCTCGAGCTTGTGCGCGAGTACACTCCGGTCAGCTAAATCACCTGCGTGTATTATCGTTGCCGGAGAAGCGAAACTGCGGGTGACGGTCTCGTTGATGCCTAGCCCGCAGCTGCCATGTCGTGACGAGCCCCGTTTGGTTTCTACAACTTGGTTGATGAACATGTCGAACGGTGTGGTTATAAGCGCGCGTTCGTCGACAAACACCAGCGGCTGCAAATTCATTTTGCCTAGAAGATCGCGCTCCTTTCGGTAAACGACCGGATTGACCAGAAAAAACTGGCTCAGCAATGTTGGTGCATCGACTAACGTTCCCGAGCCAAAGTGACTGAACACGTGGCGGCGCCCGTCCGGACACGAGACCGTATGCCCGGCTTGAGCGCCGCCGTTGAATCGCACCACAATCGTGCTCTCAGGATCCCGGCTGGCGAAGAAATCTGTCATGAGACCTTTGCCTTCGTCTCCGAAATTTGCGCCGATGATGGCATGACCTGTAATCATGTGCCGTTCCTCCTGTTGAATGTGTCTGCGAGCGCGCTGTTAAAAGCGCACGACGCCGCGACCACCGCCCCTTGCAGAAGGGACAAGCTCTTTGAGAGAGCGGCGGATGAGAGCGCCCGTTCCGCCCGCCCAACTGCGTTCGATCTTGGACAGATCCAGGCCTTCCATCATCTGAATAGTGGAAACGATCAATTCGGAAAGCTTCGCATGATCGCTCAAAACGATCGCGCGCTGACCGAGGAGCTGGCGCCACTCCTGCTTGACCGCGTCGCCCGAACGCTTGGCGTAGCTTCCCTCTGCGATGATGATGTGAAACACCTCCCAAGTTTTGGTCGCCAGGTTGAGAACCTCTCGCGTGTTCAGGTCATGCTGCAGCCCACCGCCAAGAAAACGTTCCACGTGTTGTGCCAACAGCTTCGGCGCAGGCGGCTCGTCACCAACGGTGAACAAATAACCTTTCTTGTTGCGTTTCAATAAAGCATCGCATTTGGTGCGAGTAGCTGCGAAATACCAGGGCAGGTTGTAGCTCTCGTAGGAGTTGCCGCCGCCGTTGCCTTCGATGTAAAACTTGCTCACCTGATCGGCAAGGCGTAAGTCAGCTTCAAACTGCGTCACTTGCAAGGGCGCCTGATCGCACCAGGCGTCTCCCACCGCCATACACATCAGATGAGGATCGGTCACGGGTTTGCGGTCGTAGATTTCATCCATGACGATTCCTAATCCCTTGCGAATGAGAGTCTCTGCGAGAAACCCCATAGATCCCGTTTCATCGATCGCCACGATGATCGGTGTTGACAGAGGGTTCAAAGCAGAATCGCACGACTCTCTGTAAATAACGCCTTTCGGATCCAGCTCTTTGTCCAGACACCGACCTTTGAACAGCTCTGCAGCACTCTTCCCGGATGAACTTTTGACGTAGCCGTCCCAGTCCTCCGCGCTCCATCTCGAAATACCCATATCAAACCTCCTTGTATAAATTCGTGCTGTCAACTTTGAGCTCGACGAACTTCGGCTCGCCGAAGCTAGCTCGCAGCACTTCGTTCTTCCATTGGCAATAATCATGTACGGCCGAACCTTCCGACGGCAGCGCCAACCAATCAACCAGAACTCGCGGCAGAAAACGATTGAGACTCAACTGTACGCCCGGCTTGTTTCCCAATAGCTCGCGGCCAATAGCACGCACCAGGTCGAGATCTGATCGGCTGTCGGCACTGCCGTCGCGAGCTATATCAGCGGGTATGTATTCGCACTCGCTTTCAGGCAGAGCTAGCAGTCGTGTATTCACAGGCGCGGCGTACCACCAGCCTCCCAGAAGAGCGCAAGTATGGCGGCGAGGCGCTATGAAGACCGTCGTGGAAGCGATGGCATTGTGTGTAAGACCTGCCCACTGCATGTAGCAGCACAGGTTGAACAAGCAGTTCAATATCCAGCCGCAATGCTCTGCTCTAGGAAGTCTGTGGGCATGATGCCTGAGCACATCTGCCAGCAGAAGTTGTTCCGGCGTTTTTCTCAGAACAACTACGAAGGAGCAGTTCGTTTCGAAACGCTCTTCAATTTGGGGCAATGAGCTAGATATCTCGACGGCCATGGCCCGGTCGTGATACTTGAACGAGCTCATGTGGCGGATGCCGTTGTAAAAGAGATCTTCGAAGGGAAGAGCGATTTCGAAAGTGGCGGCATGCTCTCCTATGTACATGATTCCCAGTTCGAAAGCGCGCACGGTCGAGTATTCAATCGTCTTGATCCTGCTACCTCTTTTTAGCCTGAACTTTTTGCGCCCAAACACCTCCTCTTCGATTTTCTCCGCGGGCTCAAGCCACGTTCCGTCCGAGAGCTTGACCACGGCGCTCTTGTAGAGATTGGCGACCTGCGAGAAGACTCGAGATGCGTTTATGTATGATGTGCAATCCGGATGCCACAGTCGGGCAAGCTCGTAATATTCGTCTTTCGCCAATGCCGATGAATGGCTGAATAGAAGCTCTGGCTCTCTCAGTCGTAAAATCTGTTCTGCCGTAATAGCTTTTATGTTGCGCATACTTTCTCCTCCAAGGAGAGTTTTGTCCGCGCCGGCGGTGTCCCGACTGACCGCCGGTCCGTTTGCATTGTCACTGCACGCTGCGAGCACGTGCTGCAACCAAGCACGCTGCAACAGACACTGCGAGCATGTGCTGAAACCAGGCGCGCTGCATCAGCCGTTGCAAGGGACCGTGATGCAACAGGATGGCTGCAAAATCGACGCAACCTTGACTGCAACGCGGAGTCCTGTAGCAGCCGCTGAAAGCGCGTACGCTACAACCAGGTGCCCTGCAACAGTTTGCACATACAACGCGTCATTTGCAAACGCGCGCATTACTGCCGCGGCAACCAGATGCCACCGCCGGTGAAGCGGATTGCCTTGATTTTAGGCGCGCTAGCTAGCCAGCCGAATTGCTCGTCCGCCAGCAACTATTCGATTTTCGGACTGCTCAACTCTTGACCCGCGCCTCTTCGTCCCTCGCACCGGACGGCTCATAAACGGTCGTTGGTTATTTGAGTTAGCGTTCTCTATACGCTTACATTCTAGCCCGCCATTCCATTGGTGTCAAGACCATATGCTCCCAAAACTCAACCGATATCTGTTTAGCTCCGACCGGCCGATGCCAAGTATGTCGCGGCGCGGTCTGGTGCCTAAAAGTCAACCGATATCGGTTTAGTTTCACGGCTTACCCCAATGCCGAACCGATACCGGTTGAGTTTTTGCCCAGGGCGGCATCTGGAACAGGAGTAATACACCATCTATGTTCTCGTTGTCTCTACGCTTACTGGCGATTGTCTGGACCTCAGTTCTGTTTAAAGAGCGTTTCGGATCCTGTGGGCGAGATTGTACAATTCGAGTTGTTAGCGCGCGAAAGGCAGAGTTTCATGAGAGTACAGCTAGGCATTGTTTGTGCAGCCTCCGTTTTGTTTTCAGTTTGCAGTCGCCCCGTGCTGGCTCAGGGCAAGGTGACGGAGTACGGACCGAAGGCAGGCACGCGCAACACCACAGCAGCGGCTACCACCGATTTGACCGCATATTTGCAAGTATTAGAACAGAAGGTAGGCGGAGCGGGCCCTAAAAAATTCATCGGTCAGGTGACGGTTAGTTTCACCGTGGACAAAAGTGGAGCTGTCAGCAATATCAAATTGACCAAATCTTCCGGAATGCCGCAGATAGATGCAGCCGCGACCTCGGCCGTAAAATCATCGGCTCCATTTTCTGCTCTGCCGTCCGGCGCCGGCAACAGTGCGGATGTTCAAGTTATTTTTGCTGGAACTTCTCAGTCGTCTACCTGCCATGCAATTCGACTGCACTGAAACAACGAAATCTAAAAATCGAGCGCCCAGCGTCGCCGGGTTTCAACCTGTATTCTGATTTTTCTGCATGGCAAGCTTGCCGCGAACGCTCGGTCTTTTAGCAACCATTGCCGCGTGGTAGGTTACTTGAGGTAAGACAGGCATCTGCACTCGTTCGGCTCGAAAACCAAGGATGCGGATTAATCCCTCACTGCAGCTCATCGTGGCACTAATCGCTTGTGCATTATTGCCTGCCTCTGTTCAGGCGAACACAACGGCTCAGCCGCGAATGCTCGTGTTGCGACAAAATTCGATGGCTTACGGGCCGCTCATTGTCGATGTGCAGAAAAACGGTATTCGTATGGATACAGCGGATCACGAGAAGACGATCTTATGTGCCGGACCAACCTGGGATGCGTACTTGTTTAATAACAAGCACAAACTTCTCTATAAGCGCCCTTACTCCGTCTGGGTCAAAGATGGCGTGCTGACTGCGCTAAGTCTCGAGTGGAATGACTTCGATCAGAAAGCCGTTCATACGGGCGAGCTTAATTATGCGGGTTTGTCCGCGGCGGAGTATGCATTTCCATCGTCGCACAACGGTGTCTCTAATATTCGCTTCGGCAAAATCGCAGACTACGTTACGACGAATGCTGTCGAGATCGATCCCAAAATCGGCAAGTTCGTCTCCTCCCTGTTCGACTGCCCACTGTCAAAAATGGGCTTGTTAATGAGGTTCAGGAGAATTGCAGGACGCACCTACGGTTTTGGACTGAAATACAATCGCCAGGACTACATTGAGACATGTTTGCAAACAACAAACTCGACCTATGCCCCGCTCGACCAGAAGCTTTTCCTCGCACCTACTGATTACAAGCCGGCATCAGATGGTGCTATTTTTGTCGATCAGTCCGATTCTAATGAGGCTTTCAAGGAGCTGATCCATCCTTGAAAAACTGCTATTACTTATGGTCGCATAAGTTTCGGTACGTTTGGTTTAGCCGATTCGTCATTGAGCGCATGGACAACGGGAATTTTGGCCAGCACAAAATGTTTCTAGTGGCAAATCTATGACGCGCACCTCTCCCTCACTGCAAATCTTATTGACGGCGGCAGCCGCAGTCGCATCGTTGTCGACCACGGCTCTAGCTAACACTGCTGCTCAGCCGCGCATGCTTGTGATAGAAGAGAATACGATGGCTTACGGGCCGATGATTGTTGATGTGCAGAAAAACGGCATTCGCATGGAAACAGTCGATCACGAGAAGACGATTTTATGCGCGGCACCGAGTTGGGATGCCTGCCTCTTCAACAACAAGCGCAAGCGCATCTACAAACGACCGTATGCTGTCTGGAGCCAGCATGGCATGCAGACTGCGCTCAGTATGCAAATCAACGATTTCAGTGAAAGGGCCGTGCGCGAAAGACAGATTTTGTACTACGGACTTGCTGCCTGCGAGTATGCGTTTCCGCGCAGGCATGTCAAAATCGCTGATTACATTACAACGAATGCCATCGACGTTGACCCGAGAGTGAGCAAGTTTGTCTCTTCCTTGTTTGATTGTCCGTTAACCGATAAGGGCATCTTGATGCGGTTTCGGCGCATGGCAGGAAGAACTTTCGGTTTTGGATTGAAGTACAACGAAGAGAAGTCAATCGAGATTTGCGTGGAAACAAAGAAAGCGAGTTACGCTCCTTTAGACCAGAAACTCTTCGTGGCCCCGACTGATTACAAACCAGCCTCCGATGGTGAAATTTTCGTCGACCCGGCGGCCTCGAACGCGGCGTTCAAAGATCTGCTCAATCCGTGATGATGTGCTCGCCAAAGACTGAAGCGGATCAAACGGATTTGAAGAACTTGATTTTGTCGCCGCGTAGTTTGCCGCCTGCGTTTGCCAGGATGATCATCAGCTGCCCGTCTTCTTTCATGGAGACGGTTCCGGTCAGATCGATGTATGTGCCAGCAACTTCATAGCGCACTCGGTATTTCTGCCCCACCTTCACTTCGCTGAACGGAACCTCGACCGGTTGCTGACCTTGCATTGACATGAGAGTTCTCCATCTTTGTGCGCGTGCATTATTGTTCCATCGTTTTGTCCGGGCGGCATAGGTTTTTGTCGTAAAGTTTTGCCCGAGAATTGTTGAGTTATCGAAGGCATACCGGACAGCCGTTTTCCTTCTGCCGTGCCGGAGAACGCTCACCGCTTTGATCGCCTGACGAAAAGGGCGACGCTTGCGCATCGCCCCTATGCATCGCTTTTTAGAGCGATTAGAAGTTCGAGATCAGAGCGTCGGCGAACTCACTGGTCTTGAGCTTGGTGGCTCCTTTCATGAGCCGCTCGAGATCGTAGGTTACCTTCTTCTGTTGAATGGTCTTGGCCATCGAGTTGTGGATCATGTCACGCACTTCGGTCCAGCCCATGTATTCGAACATCATGGCGCCGGAAAGTATGACTGAGCCCGGGTTGATCACGTCTTTGTCAGCGTACTTGGGAGCGGTTCCGTGGGTGGCTTCGAAGATGGCGCAATCGTCGCCGATGTTGGCCCCGGGAGCGATGCCCAAGCCGCCGACCTGAGCCGCACAAGCGTCGGAGAGGTAGTCTCCGTTCAAGTTGGTGGTAGCGAGTACGCTGTACTCATCCGGTCTGGTGAGCACTTGCTGGAACATCGAATCGGCGATGCGATCGTTAATTTGCAACCGTCCTGCCGGTGTTTTGCCGTCATGATCGGCCCAGACTTTCTCTTCCGAGATGGTCTTGGCGCCGAACTCTTCTTCAGCCAACTGGTAGCCCCAATCTCGGAAGGCACCTTCGGTGAACTTCTGAATGTTGCCTTTGTGCACCAGTGTCACCGACTTGCGACCGCGCTCGAGAGCGTACTCGATGGCGCGACGCACCAGGCGCTGCGAACCGGTCTTGGAAATAGGCTTGATGCCGATGCCGGAGTCAGGACGGATCGGTTTTTTCGGGTTGAATTCGTGCAGCAGTTCGATCAAGCGCTTCACTTCGCTCGAACCGGCAGGAAACTCGATTCCGGCGTACACGTCTTCGGTGTTTTCGCGGAAGATAACGACGTTCAATTTCTCGGGCGCCACTACAGGCGATGGCACGCCGTCAAAGTAACGCACCGGTCTGACACAGCAGTACAGGTCGAAGATCTGTCTCAAGCTCACGTTCAGGCTGCGGATGCCGCCGCCGACGGGTGTGGTCAGCGGTCCTTTGATGCCGACGCCGAACTCTTTCAGTGCTGCCAGGGTGTCTTCCGGCAGCCAGTTGTCGAATTCGTTCTTCGCTTTTTCGCCGGCGAACACTTCGAACCAGGCCACTGCTTTCTGGTCGCCGTAAGCCTTTTTGACAGCAGCGTCGAAGACGCGCTGTGATGCTTTCCAGATATCGCGGCCGGTTCCGTCGCCTTCGATGAAGGGGATGATCGGTTTGGCCGGAACGATCGGTTTGCCATCCTTGAAAGTAATCTTCTCGCCTTGAGGAACTTTCAGTCCGTTGAATGTCTTGTCAATAACTTGTCCCATCTTGTAATCCTTCGGTTCTGTGTGCATACCAAGCAGCCACGCGGGTCACAGAATGTGTGCGCGGGACTGACCGGCGCGTCCATTGGACTCGGGGCTCGATTGCTGGCTCTGATTATAATCCTTTACTTACGGTTTAGTTCGGCGCGCAAAGGCAAAGTTGACGGCTGTTAACCTTGCGTAGGAGCGGCATTTTATCGGTTAGGATCTAAATGATTTGTTCCAAATTACGTTGAACTCCCGGAGGTCGTGTGGATCTTTCTTTGTCCCTCAAGCGGGCGGTGGCGCTATGGCCTGACCAGGAGGCGCTCGTCGACGGGCACAAGCGCTTTACGTACGAGCAGTTCGGTAACCGCGTCGCCTCATTGGCGGCCTGGTTGCGCGGTTTTGGCATCAATAAGGGTGATGTCGCCGCCATTATCGCCCCCAACTGCCACGAGTTCATGGAGGCGTACTACGCCTGCGCAGTTACCGGAATCATCCTCAATCCACTCAATTACCGGCTCTCCCCAACCGAACTTGTGGGAATCGTGGCTGATTCGGAAGCCAAAATCATACTCGTGCATACCGACTTTGCTGACAATGTCCGCCAGTTGGCGCAGGAAGAGCCGAAGTTCAAGCGGATAATCTGGTTTGGAGCCGGGCGCAGACAGGAGCTGGCAGTTCCCTCGTTCGATTACGAGGAGCTGATCTCGAACTCGCCGAGCAAGACCTTGCCCGACGTCAATATCGAATCAGACGACCTGGCTCAGCTGTATTACACAAGCGGAACGACCGGCAAGGCGAAAGGCGTCATGCTCACGCACGGCAACGCCACGTTCAACGCGCTCGGTGCGGTGAGTGAACTGCAGTTGACTGACTCGGATGTATGGGCGCACGTGGCGCCGATCTTTCATTTAGCAGATGCCTGGTCGCTGTTCGCCATCACCTGGGTGGGCGGCAAGCATGTCTTCGTGCCGTATTTCAAGCCGGTAGACGTGCTGCGTTCGTTCGAAAAAGAGAAAGTGACAATCACCACGATGGTACCGACGATGGTGAACACGCTGTTGCATGAAAAATTAGTGCACAACAAGAGTAATTTCAGTCTGCGCCTGATTTTGACAGCAGGATCACCAGTGGCTCCAGAGCAGGTGAAACAGATCGTCAACGCATTCAATTGCGACTATCTGCAATTCTACGGATTGACAGAGACGAGTCCGTTTCTCACGATAAGCAAGCCCAAGGCGAAGCAGCAAAACCTGCCCGAGGACAAGCTTTTGGAAATTAAGAGCAAGACCGGACGCGCATTTATCGGTGTGCAAGTAAAAGTGGTGCGCCGCGACGGCACTGACGTCGAGCGCGACGGTACCGAGGTCGGCGAGGTGATTGCCAAAGGCCCTGTTGTTTTCAAAGGGTATTGGAAGCAGCCGGATATCACGGCAGAAACACTGAAGGACGGCTGGATTCACACAGGTGATCTGGCGGTAATGGACGAAGAAGGATTTATCAATATTGTCGATCGCAAGAAAGATATGATTATCACTGGCGGCGAGAATGTGTACTCAACCGAAGTCGAGTACGCGCTTTACGAGCATCCTGCCGTGCTGGAATGCGCGGTGTTCGGAGTTCCTGATCCGGATTGGGGCGAGTTGGTGGCAGCGGCGATTGTTGTGCGCGCCGGTTATTCACCGACTGAGTCCGATATGATCGCTTTTGTCAAAGAGAGACTGGCGAAGTACAAGGCGCCTCGCGCGGTCGAGTTCGTCATCGAACTGCCCAAGACCGGCTCGGGCAAAATCTACAAGCGCGGGCTGCGAGAGAAGCATTGGGGCGACCGGCACAGTCAGGTCAATTAACAGACCTGATCGGCTCAGTCTGCTCGCGACAACGGTTGTAGCTCTGCCGAGAAACCGTTCTTTAAGATCGCGACCAACCTGGTGGTTCCATCCCAACGATAAAAGCAACGTGGATGAAACTGAGCCGGCTTCATGAGAGACAAAGGACGGCACGGGGAGGGCACTGCGCCTCCTGCCTGGCTAAACGTTCACAGCTGCACATGACGAAACTGAATCACTCCGTCCCGGCAAAGTTGATCGATCGCTGTCTGGTCATATCCAGCTTGATTCAGCAAAGCAACCGCCTGGCTGTCGCTCGTGGCTACGCTTTGATGTGCGACCTGGCGCTCTTCTAGGCTCAGCATCGGGTTGGCAATCTGCGGTATTGCCCCTAATTTCGGATGTTCAAGGTACGAAACGATGTTGCGCTCTTTGGCAGGGGCCGACTGCAAGGCTTCGGAAACCGAGTTGACAGGCGAGACGCAGCAGTTCGTACCGGCGAATTGTTTCATCCACTCATCGAGGGTTTTGCCGCGAAACAGAAGTTGCAGACGGGCTACCAGCTCAGGATCCTGGGGCTGTACCTGCATTTCCGCCAGTTCGTCGTTGCCGGTCGTATGACAGAAAGTTTTCCAGAACTGCCCTTCGAGCGGCGCAATGGCAAGGTATTTACCATCCTTGCACTGATACACCGAGTAGTGCGGGAGTTCGGCAGGGTAGCGAAAGGCGATCTTGTCCCGCGTCAAACCGAGATACATGAGTGAAGTAGCCATGATTTGTTGGGTGGAAAGCGCTGACTCGAACATGCTTATGTCGATGTGTTTGCCCTGGCCGTTCTTCCCCACCGCAAGCAGGTGGGAAACGACCGCGAGAGCAGCGTACAGAGCAGACGTATAGTCAGAAACCAGTGCGCCCGGGATGGTGGGGCGGTCGCCATTGCTCGTGCCGGCGTCGAGAATTCCAGACTCGGCCAGAAAATTGAGATCGTGCCCGGGGCGGCCACTGTAGGAGTTCTCTTGCCCATAGCCGGAAATGGAACAATATATGATTCGAGGATTCAGCCTTTGCGCGTCGGTGTAGCTGAGACCCAACCTTTTCATGACACCGGGACGGAAGTTTTCCAACAGAGCATCGCTCGACTGAATCAGGCGCCGTGCCAGCTCGAGTCCTTGAGGGTTCTTCAGATCGACGGCGATGCGCTTCTTATTGCGATGAATGCTCCAGTAGTAGAGGCTCTCTCCTTCGACGATCGGTGGCAACTGGCTGGCTAGTCTCGAGCCGATCGACTCCAGGCGCACGATTTCGCAACCCAGATCCGAGAGCATGGTCGAACAGAGCTCTCCGGGCAATAGATGAGTAAAATCGAGAATTTTGACGCCAGCCAGTGGAAGAGACACGTAAACCTCCAGACAAGTGACCTAAGTCTCCCTTGTAGCAGCCAAACGTGACTGAACTGGTTATAACCTCAGCAACGTTGCTGCCACGAGACTGATGTAACTTGTGGTCAACTAACGATTGTTATAACCTGTAGTTAGCAACTCAGACGGATCGAGACTGGTTATCGGGCACGTCGTTTTGAGAAAAGCACTTACCACTACATTATTACTTGCCACTGTCTGCGCCCTCCCGGCGCTGGCGGCTGCGTCAGACCCTGCTCAGCCTGCAGACAGCTCGCAGGTGGCGGCTGCAGTCAAGGCAGGTGATGACCTGCTCAATCAGGACAGACTCAAAGAGGCCATTAGCAGTTATGTGAAAGCCACGCACACTTTTGCGAAAAGTTCGCTGGCGCATCAGCGGCTTGGTCACGCCTACGCGCTGGACCACAGGCTGGGTGATGCAGAAACCGAACTGAGATCAGCGATCAGCCTAGATCCGATGAACGACGTAGCCCACTTCGATCTGGGTTGGATCTGCGGGCTCAAGGGCGAGTTTCGCACGGCGGTGAGAGAGGAGAGAGCCGCGATCGCCTTAAAACCGACCTATGCCCCGGCGTATGTCAATCTCGGCATCGCCTTGACGCGACTGGAAGACTACGACGCAGCCGCTCAAGCTTTTGCCAAAGCGATCACCCTTGAACCACAGAACGTGGATTACTACGTCAACATGGCAAGTCTGCAAGCCCGGCGCGGCAACTATCAGGAAGCCGTCTCTTACTACCGCCGTGCCATTGCGCTGGATCATAACGATCCAAACGCTCATATCGGATTAGCTGCGGCACTGGCCAAATTAGGTGACGCGCGGGGCCAGATCGTTGAGTTGCGCAAAGCCGCGGTCCTCGACCCGGACAACGCCAGCGTGCATGGCAAACTGGGCTGGGCATATTATGAAGCGCGAGATTGGAAAGGCGCCTTTTTTGAAGGAGTGGCCGCCAACGGCTTGCGGGCGCAACAGTCATCATCGTCTTTTTTAGGAACACTTTTAACTGCATGGGCAGCCTTGTTTCTTTTATTCGGACTGGTTTTCGCAGCAACCTTCTTGGGCTCGCGATTCAAACCGCAGCATGATGAAACCGTCATCCGCTCTTTCTTCCTTATCTTTTATAAAGACCGACCTGGCCGTTTCGTCATCACCAGTCGCAGGCTAATCTTCGTTCCGGAGGCATTCTCCCAGTGGTTTGGAGCGACACGATTGAGCGTCGAGCTCGTAGACGTAGAATCCTTTTACAGTCGCAGTGCTGTCACCGGTGGACGTCTCGCTCTTCTCTGCACCAGCGGCGACGTCATACACTTCGCCATGCCGGTTCTCGTTCTAGAGCCGCTCATGGCTGCACTGAAAAAATTGAAATTAGGCGGTCGCGCAGACGCAGCTGCTGCAGCTCAAGCTGCGTTGGTCAGCCACTCAGCGACAAGAACTGGAGAGAATTTTCCGGTCGTTGAGAACGATGAACTCTTCGAAGCACCATCGTTTGACCCTGATGATACGGGCTGGATCGAGGTAGTGTCTTCCACTCTCAACATGCCAACCATCAAGAAAGAAGAGACCAGGGAGTCGCAGGAGAGCGGTGGAAACCCGGTCGCCAACGACAATGGACACGCCGCCGAGTCGCGCTCGACGTGAGCCGCACAGTCTTTCGAGGTTGGGTTAGAGGCGGCTTTGTTGCGATTGACTGTGTCGCGTTCGGCGTATGTCGCGATAGGCAGAGTTGCGTTTTGACTTGAGTCAGTGCGAGACCGGCTACGCTGCTGAAACCCTAGTTGCGTTGCCTTCGGAGCATGTGGCGGCGGATCGGTCCTGGTCGATTATTTTCCGACATGGATCACTCTTTCGAGCGAGGCGTGAAAGCACCTCTGATGCAATAATCGGAATAAGTGGTTTCTCCCTTCCGTGCAAAACGTCCACGGTAGCGCCATCTCCTTGGCGTGAGAATCCACTCCAAGTTACCCACCAAGGCGCCGCGGAGATGTCCGCGGCGCCTCACTTTTTGAAGTTCTTTTTTTTCTGGCAATGAAACCAATAGCGATGCTCGCCATGTAAAGAGAGCGAGTATGGCTTCCCAGGCGGTGTTTTGCGGCCTCAACAGGTTTTATGGTGCCACCACCTGCGGTGCGACGTCGAAATGGTGTTGACGGATCAACTATCACGTTCGAATTGTTGGAAGGTTGGTTATCTCGCGTCGACCATTCGCATCTAGCTTTTTATTACCAGTCAACCAGTCGCACTTAGTAATAGCCGTACTGTCTACTGCTCTGCTGGTCGACGAGTTCCATTGTCGAATGCCTTTGCAATCGAAAGGTGTAATGGTGGAGAAGTGCACTCGTCGTATGGTAGACGATTCGAACAGCCCAATCATAAGCCTTCGCGATTTCTGGCGGCGAATCGGATTTATGTCGGCGAAGGCCCACCCTCCGGAAAAAACTTAACCGATATCGGTTTAGCTTTTTCGTGGGACACACCTGCTTGACCATCCCCGGTCGAGAATTTTGTCGTCCCCCTCCCTTTCTCCAGAAACTAAACCGATATCGGTTTAGCTTCTTGCCCAGGGAAACTTGGCAAGCTAAATAGTTGAATGTCCTAACATAGCAATGGTCGACAATACGACACTTCGAATCTTTGCAATTGCGTGGCATCCTAAATAAGGCGGGACTAATCTTTGCCACAAAATTTCCACATCTTTCCGCTAAAGTCGTCAAGTCCTGAATCTTACCCGCTCGCCCCCTCCGTCAACTTCGTCTCGTATGCTTAGCAGTCATTTTTCTAGTAATAGTCACGCGCATCTTTCCGCAATCAACAGCGGAACGGTTGCTCCTGAATTTCAGAAAGAAGATTTTTCCAGAGTAGTACGACGAATCAAATATACGAACTCCGGTCAGTATCCCGTCTTCAACGCCGAACTCTACCAACCGACACCACCTCCTTCGCCTCGAGTTGCACAGACGAGGGAATGGATTCGATACAAAGAGCTCGCGGAGAGTGCCATTGAGCACGGCAATTTCTCACAAGCAGAAGCAATGTGGCTTTCAGCATTATCGGAAGCGAATCAATTCAGTTCTACTGATCCACGCTTAGCTTTGACACTGGAGAACTTGGCCAATCTCTATCTCTCGATGAATCGTTCAGAACAGGCTGAACTGTTCATGCGCAGAGCAATTGATGTCAACACTGAGATATACGGACCACTGCATTTGCAGGTGGCGAACTGCCTCAATAATCTCGGCGGCATTTTGTACAACCAGCGCCGTTTCAAGGAAGCAGAACCTATTTGCCTCAAGCAGTTGCAGATCTATGAGTCCGTTTATGGATCGAACCACGCTGATGTCGGCATGGCCACTAACAATCTGGCGATGCTGTATCACGCCATGGGACGACACGAATTGGCGGAACAGATGTACCAGCGCGCCCTGCAAATAAGGTCGCGAGCTCTGGGCTCAAGCCATGTAGACGTGCTAACACTGCGCCGCAACTACTTGAACCTTCTTGTGTCTATGAATAAAGGACAGGAAGCGCAAGAGCTTATGTCACTGCAAAACGCCATGCCAATCTATAACCTCAGGGACATTCCACACCTGATTTAGTGCTGCTAAGGGATAATGGCAAGCGGGGCTAAATTTTGGCACCTTATATAGTGCCTGCAAGAACGGGTTCGCTTTTCGTCGCTGGTCCGATAATGTATATTATGTTTCATTTTCCAGAGGGAAGCCGCAAACGCTCTGTTGATCAGGCTTTCCAGCCTGGCAGTTATAAGCGCTTTTAAGGCGTTGGATTACTTCGGGTGGTGTAAACACACCTTTTGAATCAATCACACTCATCGGCAATTGTCTCCAAAGCTTTTCTATCGCTCAAGACTATCCTTGCAGGGCGTCGTTTATACGGATAAGGGTTGCGGCTGCGCCGTTGGCGATCGAGATGTGGGGATGAGGAACGTCTGGTTCTCTTGGATTGATACGAACCAGGACGGCGCCGTATTTTTTTGCCAGACATTCGCTCGTCCGGCGAATTGTTGGAACAGCACGTCCGGCACCCAGCTCCACGATGACCATCGGTTGGGGGCATTCTCTTAAAAATCTATCCAGGCGTTCTTGTTGCTTGTCCGTGCGCGAAGGAATCCAGGACCAATCAGCGAACATCAGAACATTCGGTCGAGCAGCACTCCCGCAGCCATTGCATGTAGGAATCGTCAGCGAACGCATAGTCGCCAAATCAATTTCTAAAGACTGATCGTTCTGCCAAATCTCAAGACAACATGGTTCAAGGCACTGCATATGGTGAATGGAGCCGTGCACCTCGACGATGTTGTCAGGATCGAATCCGGCCTTATGGAACTGTCCGTCGACATTTGAAGTAATGACAAAGGAAGCAAGCCCGCGAGTTTCATGCCAAGACTTCAAGATAGAAAATCCGACATGTGGAACTGCATCTCTATAAAGATTCGCGCGGTGTCCGTAAAAGCCCCAGGCGAATTCCGGATCTTGCATGAAATAACGGGGTGCGGCAAGTTCGGTGAAGCGCAGCCCCAAACGTTCATATAAAGGATAGGCATTCCAGAAGCCCTGGTCACCGCGAAAATCGGGAAGACCTGAATCGACACCCATGCCGGCGCCCGCGGTGATGATCAACGTTTTCGCGCATTCTATCGCACGCGCGGCGGCATCGATTATCTTTTGAGGAGTTTCCTCGAAGATCTTCACGCAACGAGAATTTTGAGAACGTCTCGCTCCACCCATCCGTGTCTAGCAACAATATCCGCGATAGGAAGTACGAGCGAACGATGTTCCATCTGGGCTATCAGCCCCATGTCTTCCGTAAGAAGTCCGAGCGATATCAGTTTGACTGCGGTCGGCTCAGTGACGGCGCTCGGAACATCAATCATCTCTTGTCCCAACAACAGACCATCCAGCTGTGCAGCAGAAATGAATTTCTTCTGTATCAGCACTTCTCCCAACTGCATGCCGTTTTTGATCTGCTCTTCAACGGCTTCACGCAGTTGTTCCATAGAAATCATGCCTGAAGCGACACACAGTTGCCCCAGCCGGGGCCTTGTGTCTCCACGTTTTTCCCCCTTCAAATACTCAGATCGTTGTTCCACATAAAGCCGGCGCAACTCCGGAGTTTTCAAAGTCTGGAAGGCATTCTCAATCGATCGAACGCATTTGCCAGCTTGTTCGTGCGCAGTTGTTCCTTCGGAAAACTGTGCGGATTTGAACGCTTGAACAAGCCGTGCGTGAGCGGTTTCTACTTCCGTAGAAGCGGAATTTTCTTCCAAACCCAAGACCGAATACAGGCTGATCATAGCGCCCCCAAAACAAGAATACACGATATGGACTGTCAGGCAGGAACTGAAAAAGTTGGTTGGACCGAACGGGAAGTTGAGGGGTTGATCGGTTGACAATATCGAGTGTAAGTCGATTCGACGAAGCCGCAATTAAAGAATAAGTGGATCACATACATTTGCCGGCAGCGGTCCTAAGCGATCCAGATTTTCAACCGATATCGGTTTAGTTTTGCAGCAGGAGTGCAGGATGTATCGTCGACAATACGACGATACATCCATTCGAGTGATTGTTTCGGCATTGCGTGCAACCGAAACGGTTGCCAAAACGCCGGTCTCGTCGAAAATTGGCAAGGTTCACCAGCGCGGGCAAAAAACTCAACCGATATCGGTTTAGTTTCGCGGCGCATGGCGGCGTGCAAAGGCTTTGTCGGCAATACGTCAGGTCTAGTCGTCGACCATTAGCAAATCGCAGTGGTGCAGGGCGGATGCGCCCGACAATTCAACAGGTATCGGTTTAGTTTTTCGAGGTGAGCCCAGCCAGGAATACAGTCGACAATACGACAGGTCTAACGATCGACCTGTCCCTACGATCAGTCAACTACTGCTCTTGTCGAACCGTGTTATGGTGGACCTGTTATATTGTCGACTGTTTGTCGGCGCTTGTCGGTTTCAGCCGACCAATGGCCGCCGTGGCAGCAAGAACGATCGTGGCTCCAGCTATTTGGAGCGCTGTCATGGTTTCGTGCAACATGAAGCACGCGAGCAACAAACCGAACACAACTTCAAGTGAGAGAAACGAGGCAATCACCCACGGTTTTAACGTTTTGAATGCGTAGTAATAAAGTGTCGCGGCGATGAGAAAGAAGACAACAGAATAACTAGCGATCAATGCCAGCGCCTTGGAAGACAGCTGAAATGCGCTTGCTGAGCCGGTGCACAACAAGGCTACTGCAAGAACGAGTCCGCCAATCAAGCATGTGAGTATATTCAGTGCACCAGAACTGGCTTCTGCCATCACTTCCTGCGTCGGGAAGTATGAGTAAGAGAGAAAGAACAAAGACGCCACAACGAGCGCATCTCCGACGTTTGGTCCAGCGACGGCGCCTTGTGGTGCCACTACAAGGAGCGAGCCCAGTATAAGGACAGATAACAAAATCAGTTTTTGTGCGTGAGGTTGTTCTTTGTGAAATAACAAGCTCCAGCCGAAGACAAAGAGCGGCTCTAGACGCAGCAGGAGCACAGCCTTTACGGCACTGGTTAAAGTGAAGCCGGTGATGATCAACACCTGTCCGATGATCGACCTTGTCACCAGCACTTTTACAAATGGCAGCCGCAGCCGTGTTAGGAGAAGTTTCCACTCGATCGGCTTGCGCAGGATCAACTGCAGGGTGAACAAACAAGGCACTGCAATCAGCGATCCTAGCGCGGAGATGACCAGCGGCTGCGCCAGACTGCCAGCCATCTTCGTCAGTATGATGCTGAGGGCGATAAAGAATGGCGCCAGAAGCGCAGCGACCAATCCTCGATCAATTTTCCAGGACATACTCAACGCGCGCGGCACAGCAGGTGGTTACTTGAACACGCTCCAGTTGCCCGATTTCTTCCAGCCGTCTTCGGAAACTTCTTCCGCTGCCGCTTGCAACTTCTCCGCCTCGGCCGATCTGTTTGTTTTGTGCAAAAGCGCCGCGTAGTTAGACAAGCACGAAACTACGTCGGGATGATCAGGGCCCATCGATTTGCGTTTTATCTCGAGAGAGCGTTTGTAATAACCTTCTGCTTCCTCGTACTTTTGCCATGAGTGATACAACATGGCGAGGTTGTTCGAGATGATACCGACATCCAGATGCTCGCGTCCGAGTGTCGACTCGTAGATGCGCAGAAGCCGGCGGCAGATTGGAGCAGCCTGATCGAACTTGCCTTGCAGCCAATAAACTTCTGACAGCCCCTCCAGCGTGGTCGTCAGCCGCGGGCTGTGTTGCCCGTAATCTTCGGCCTCTTCCAACGCTGCCAGCCACGCAACCTCAGCCGCAGGCAGATCGCTTCTCAATCTAGCCTGTTCTGCTGACGCCCTGTAGACGTACCATTTACCGCCCGTCATCGAAGAGAGTTCCGCATCTGGTAATGTTCACTGATTAACTTTACCCACATTGAATCGTTTTGTCGCTATGCGTGCAATCAAATTTTAGAAGTGAGCGCTTTATGCGTGCGAAGTTGCAGAACAGATGTTAATCAGTTAAGACGGCACGTCAGGCATTCCTTGGCTTATATACTGTGGAGTCCCTTAATCTCTTTATAGATGCGAAGACTCAAGCTCGTAGCCTGCATTTTGGTCGGACTGATTGCTTTAACAACGATCATGGCGTACTTCGTGCGTCCGCACGAGCCATCGGTGCAATTGGTCACCGAGGCTCAGGAACTGCCCGATCCCCACGCCCACTATTTTTTAGAAACCGGACTGCCCGCGCGAGTTTCCAAGTCGTACGGGTTGGCACTCGTCTTGGTTATAAGCGAATTCTCTCGTCGCAACGCAGAAGCGCTTGAAGCTCTGCGCAGCTGGGCCCACGAAAACTTTCAGAAAGACCCTGCCTTTCTTCACTCAGTCGGTGCTCAAGAAGTGCATCGGGAGCACAGCACGGTCATGGACGCGTTCTGTTCCAGTCTCTTCGATCCACCGAGATACTTATTGGAGGAGCAAACTCTGGTGTTCTTGCAGCACCGCATCGCCGCTTTCCATGAGACAAAGGCCTATCAGATCTTCCGCAACGACTACTTCGATTCGTTCGGACTAGATCACGAATCAGCTTCGCTTTTGGCGCACTATGAATCCGAACGCGGGCACGAGGCTGTCGACGTGCTGCTTTCAGTCTTGTTCATACTGTTCGCCTTCACGGTCGGAACTATCTCATTCTTTCGCTATTCAGTCGTCGTGCGCTCCACGCGCGGGCAGAGAATGTTGGCATTCTTCTGGTTTTCCACCGCAGTCTTCTACATTATTGAAGCTTGGACGCAAAACGACGTCTCCGTGCTGGTTTCTTCCATGATGTGTGCCTTCGTCGGTCTCTACATTCGCCGACCGATTGCGGTTTCATTCGGCGAAGACAAAGGATTGTCATTCAGGCTGTTGGTTCCGGAACGCCGAGCTATGCTGCTCGCCACCTGGGCGACCGTTTCTTTCGTTGCCATTCAAGTCTTCAACTGGCTGCACACCGGCACGATAAGCGACCCCGATCCAATCACGTTATTTATCTCTTCACTCACCGGCGACTTCCTGCATGAACCGGTCAACGGCAAACGGTACGTACTGAGAATCACGGGGGCGGTGTGGTTGCTGCTTGGCTTGTGGACAGCCTGGTCTGTCTTCCACCGAACACACAGTTCCGAGGATACCAAGGCACTCGCAGGTCTTAACGACGGGTTTCAATAACTTCAAAGATTAGTGCAGCCGTGTAGAATTACCTGAACGCCCTTGTGTCGGAACTGGTATACGAGTCGCACTTAAAATGCGATGCCCGTAAGGGATTGAGGGTTCAAATCCCTCCGAGGGCAATTTCTTTCTATCCATATACAAGACATCTTCAGAGTCGCACGTCGTAGGTGAACGGCTTAAACTGTGTGGGCTCCGGAATCGTACGCGGGTCGATAGAAACGACGCCGCGCAGCCCCCGCGCGTCTTCGGTCAGCCAGCGCGAAATCGGTTTGTGTTTGGGAAAGATGATGCCGAAATCCAGTTTTTTCGTACGCGTCGAGAAAATGTCACCGCCGAATTTGCATCTCGAGTCCAAGCGTGAATCGGTCAAGAGCGTCCAATCGAGCTTGCCTTGGTCGACTGAGCTGGAAAATTTCCACAAGGCATCGAAATCGGACGGACGTTTAGAGGCGGTGACAAAACTGCCACCGATGCGTATCTCTTCGCAGCCGGCTCGACCGACATTGTGCGCAAACGCCTGCAATCCATCCAACAGATGTTGGCGGTGCTCCGTCGTGCCGAACCGTTGCGCCAACTCTTCGAAGGTAGAATTGTAGACGCCGGGCGCCAGTTTACCGTTGGATTCCAGACGACCGATGCCTTCGAACACAGGCAGTTCACGCTCGGCCATCGAGCAAAAACGTCCCTTGTTCGCCACCAAGGCTAAGGCCGAAAGAACTACCAGGGCGCCGGCTCCGATCGATTGCACCGGCTCGCGTTTGACGTCATCGACAACACGGTGCAAAAGGTCCGGAACTGAAAAATTCCGGGACGTATTTTCTTGGGCGGGAACGGACTCGAACACGATGCCATTCGGCTCCGGCGGTCTACACCTATGAGGAAACCGTTTTTGGCGGGGTCAGTCAATGGTGAACATACGGCGCCGTGCCAGAGCGCGCCAGGCGCCGCTGTTATTTGATCGTCGCGTGCACTTTCGCACCGAGGCGCACTTTGTTTTCCAAAGTTCCTATGCCCTGCGCTTCCATCGAGACGACCTCTCCGTCTTTCAGCCAGGCAAGCGTCGCAGGCGCGAGCTCTTTGCCGGTGTTCGCATCGACCTTGGCCATAAACTCGGCGATGCAGCCGTTGCCTACGGTTCCTGAACCGATGAGATAACCGGGATGCACGGCGATATTTTGCTGTCCAAGCCAGGAGAGTATGCGGGGAAAGCTCCAGGCGGCGCGCTTACCCGAGGTCGGGTGCGTGTGATACAAGGTGTTGTAGTTCGACTTCGAGCGCTCGACACCGTCGACACGCAAAGTCATCTCCATGTCGAAAACGCCGTTCTCATCGAGCTTATACTCAGACGCGCGCACGAACTTCGGACCGATCGATTTGCCGATGATAAATTTGCTGTTCGCCGGCCCCAACCCTAGCATGTCCTTCTTCTGCGCATCTCGCGAGGACCAGTCGTTGACTATAGTGAGCCAGCAATGCTCTTTGAAAAACTCGATCGCCTGCGCCAACGTAGTCAGGAGCGCAGTTTTCGTTACGTAGCAGCCGATTTCGAACTCGTAATCGGGCGCTGTTACACAGGCGGGAATCTCTACTTCTTCGCCCGTGGTGAAGAGCTTCTCAGGCTGCAGATCAATGATGTAATAAGCAGCATGGTCGTACCAGCCCGGCCAGATTTCGGCACCGCGTTTATCTCTTATCTGTTTCGTATGTTTCTCGAAACCAAGGAAATCAAGAAATAGCCTGGGCTCGGGCAGTTGCGTGCCGAGCAGGTCTACGGTCGGAACATGGCGCTGAAACAACATCTCAAAATCCTCGTTCGACTGAGCGTGATAAGTGCTGATTATCTCACCGCTTAGGCGCCCCGACGCCATTCTCAATATTGTTATAAACAGGACGGTGCGCCTTGCCATTAATAAAGAGGCGGAATCGCTCCAGGCACGACGATTGGGTCTACAATTGGCTCCGGCAGTGCTGCTCAACTATTGGAGAAACCGTGAGAGATCTGGCGAAACTGTCCGCGATTTTGTGGGTGTGCTCATTTTCTACTGTCGCTGCCTCAGCCAAGCAAGTGGGCGAAGCGGTGGCAGACATGGGCGACGTCGATAAGACCGATCCGGGCGGTTTTACTTTGATGGTCTTTTGTATCGGCTTCCTCTTCCTTCTTGTAGGCACCTTGATTGGTGTCACGACCTGGTACTTCCTCAAAGGCAAAAAGAAGAGCCACTGAGGGATTGGAGCGCCCAGTCGGCAGCGACGCGGAAGCCAAGAGTTGCCATCAAGGGTGATACCGCGCATAATGGCACTGTCCCTTTCAAGGAAGTGTTTGATCATGGACAGCAATCTTCAGCCCAAGGTTGACGCGCACCAGATTTCACTGGATCTCGACGGCTTGGAAGACCTTCTCTCGACGACAGTCGAACATCAGGTCGTTGAGGCACAGCCTGTCGATGAAATGGAAAGCGAGACAATTCTCAGACTGCTGCGGGAGCTCACCAGCGTGGCTGAACTAGTGAACGAAACGCGTGAGCGCCTGGCAGCGGCCAGCGAGCGCATGGGCTCAATGGCGGCCATGATCAAGTTGCAGGCGGAGCAGCTGGAGCTGCTCTCCCACTATCAGGGGCAGGCGACTCGGGTTTCCGGATTGGAACACAAGATCACATTGCTAAAACAAGAACTTATCCGGCAGCGCCGTCCCTGGTACAAAAAGCTGTACGACGTTCTGACGAAATAGAATTTAGGCTTCAAATACCGAGCCAGTAGTTCTCCATGGGCATAATAAGATGTTATTCTGGTTGCCCTTGCGGGGATTTATGCTCGTTCGAATTTTTTCCGTGGTCGCCATCATCGTTGTCAGCCTGCTATCCATGCCGGCGCACTCCATGGTATTGAAAGGCGGCGTCGAGCACAGCGACAGAGTCGACCCCGTGCCGGACGATCTTGCCCCCGGGCAGGTGTTCGACCGGCGCAACCTGCCCATGAACCCGGACCCAGCTCACACCAACCAGTGGTACAAAATTCCCGACTGGCTCGCCGGTACCTGGCACAAGGAAAGCCAGACCGACTTCTACCGCTTCGACTATTCGACGCACCAGACCGACGTCTCGACCCGAGTGCAAGAAGCCCGGTCTAACGGCGTCTGGGGTACACAGAAGGACGACCAGGGGCAAGTCTGGCAGTTCGACCCGGGACCGTACGTGACGACTGTCGACGCCGGCACCCAGACGGTCGTCGAGTACGTGAAGAGCAACGAGCCGGTGGAGTGCTCGGACCGCCAGTTCGTCAGCCGCAGCTTTGACACGCAAATCAGGATCGAGAAAGCTACCAATGAGATCAAGTCGGTGCAGTCCGGTGAGCACATCAACACTTACGTCCCCGAAGGCGACGGTCTGATCAAGCGCGAGACCTCGGCGAAAGTATTCAACCGCTACGGTATGCCGGTGCTTCTGGGCAAATCGTTTTCGTACGAGCAGCAGATCGGACCGTTCGTTGCGCAGGATAACTACAACGGTAGCGACATGCGCGCATTGTTGCGACAGTTTTTGGCCAAAAACAGAGAGGCTATGGCAGGAACACCCAGATGAGGAAAGCAGGAGGAAACGATGCCTGATCGACGTCGGCAGCCCAGAAATGAAATTTGCATTCTATTCGCGATCGTCGCCACTACTCTTCCCTTACTACCCGCCTCCTCCAAATCATCGCATCAGGCTCAACCGCCTGTGTTTCATCAGTTGCCCAGCACGGCCGAACCGATTAGTTATCAGATAACCGTAGAACCGAATCCGGACCGGGGACACTTCTCTGGATCGGAAACTGTCCTTATCAACGTCCTTGCGCCCACCAGAGAGATTGTGCTCAACGCCGCCGATCTGAAAATCATCGACGCGCAGCTCACCGATGCCGCACCACATGCAGTGCCCCAGCGGGCGCGTGTCGTCTTACAACCGGAGCAAGAGCGGGCAGTGTTCGAGCTGGCTCGCCAGATTCAGCCCGGTAAGTACAATCTCTCCATGAAGCTGGACGGCATTCTCAACGACAAGTTGCGCGGTTTTTACCGTTCGTCATTCACCGACAGTCAGGGCAAAAAACACTGGTTGGCCACGACGCAGATGGAAGCGACCGACGCGCGCCGCATGTTTCCCTGCTTCGACGAGCCGCAGTACAAGGCCACTTTCTCCCTGAGCGCCGACATCGATGCAAACCTGGTCGCCATCTCCAACAGTCCGATCGCGCAAGAGACCGAGAACAAACAGCTGCACAAAAAACTCGTGCGCTTCGAAGAGACGCCGAAGATGTCGAGCTATCTCCTCGCGCTTGTAGTCGGACCGTTCACCCCAACGGAGCCTGTCACGGCTGACGGTGTACCGATTCGGGTCTGGACTATTCCCGGTAAAACCGCCCTGGGGAGCTACTCACTAGCAGCGGCCGCCAAAATTTTGCCCTTTTACAATGAATATTTCGGCGTTCCGTATCCCGCTAAAAAACTGGACCTGATCGCGATACCTGACTTCGAAGCAGGGGCGATGGAAAACCTGGGCGCGATAACGTTTCGCCAGTCACGGTTGTTAGTCGACGAAAAAGGCGACTCGGCGTTGACCAAACACGAGTGTGCCTCCGTCGTCGCGCACGAAATGGCGCA
This sequence comes from Planktothrix sp., assembly GCA_036703195.1. Lineage (GTDB taxonomy): Bacteria > Cyanobacteriota > Vampirovibrionia > Obscuribacterales > Obscuribacteraceae > DATNPN01. Next base: position 787,590 of record DATNPN010000037.1, read on the forward strand.
CATGTGGTTCGGCGATCTCGTCACCATGCGCTGGTGGGATGACCTCTGGTTGAACGAAGCGTTTGCCACATGGATGTCATCCAAAGCCGTCGACCGGCTGCATCCGGAGTGGCACGAATGGGATCAGTTCATCATCGATAAGCTCGATTCGATGCAGACCGATTCTTTGCAGGCAACGCGACCGATTCACTTCGCTGTCACCGACCCGGCCCAGGTCGACCAGATGTTCGACGACATCACGTACGGCAAAGGCGCATCCGTACTGCGCATGCTTGAACATTACGTGAGCGATGATGTCTTCCGCGACGGCGTGCGCCGCTACATAAAAGCGCATGAGTTTGCCAACGCGTCTACGCAGGATCTCTGGCAGGCGATCGGTGAAGCGTCCGGCAAGGAGATCAAGGAGATGATGCACGGCTGGGTCTACCAGGCTGGTTATCCTGTCGTCAATGTCGATATGGTTCCCCACAAAAAAGCGATGGGAGCCGAGCAAGAACGGTTTTTTCTTCTCAGCAAAGACAACCACGCTTTCGCATCGCTCTGGCAGATTCCGCTCTCATTGCGCAGCCTCGATACTGAATCAGGCAGCGAGCCTGCGCCAATCGAGCGTGCTATTTTGACTGACAAGCAAGACACAATCACGGTAAAAGGCAACGCACCGTATCTGGTGAATGCAGGCGCCGACGGTTATTACCGCGTGCGTTATACTCCATCTGCTTTAAAAGAGTTGAGCGATGGACTGGAGAAGACGCTGACGCCGTCCGAGCGTGCCTCGTTGCTGAGCGATCAGTTTCAGCTTGCTCTGGCTGGAGAGATGCCGGTGCAAAACTATCTCACCCTTACAGCGCAATTCAAAGACGAGAGCGATCCGTCAGTGATCAAAATCATGATCGATCAGATTCAGCGTCTCAACCTTCTGGTCGACGATAAGTCGCGCTCGCTCTTCGAGGCCTTCGTGCGCGACCGCTTGCAGGCGATCAAACAAAAACTTGGCTGGTCCTCCACTGCGCCTGACGAGCCGGATCTGACCAAGACGTTGCGCGCCGAAGTTTTAGATGTTATGGGAACAATCGGTCAGGACAAAACAACCATAAAAGAAGCGCGTCAGGCGCTGAAGAAGTACAAGAGTAAACACGAGTCGCTCGAGCCGGACCTTATAGCGGCTGCGGCGGACGTCGTCGCTTTCAACGGCGACGAAACCGACTATCACACTATCGAGACCTTGTGGCACTCGGCTGCCACGCCAGACCTGGAACGGCAGTTGATGTTGTCGCTGGCACTGTTTCGCCAGCCGCTTTTGATCGAGCGCACATTGGCCATGACGTTGACCGATCAAGTGCGCAACCAGGACGGGCCAAATTTGATCGCTGCCGTCGGCGACACTGCCGCCGGGCGCAAACTGGCATTCAACTTTATTACCGCACGCTGGCGCGCAATCAATGCGCGATTTACCGAGCACATGGTGCCGCGCATGGTGCACAGCGCCTCATCACTGGCCAGTGAGCAAGACAGAGCGCGGGTAGAGCAGTTCTTCGCTAACAATCCAATGCCGTTCGGAACGCGCACGATTGCCAAAACGCTCGAAGCAATCGCTATCAACTCCGCATTCAGACAGCGGTCTGGAGGAGAGCTCTCTCGCTGGCTCTCAGCCAACCTGGAAGGCAGCGATAAAATACAGCCTTCGACGCACTGAGGTGCGCGTCCGGCACCATATGCACTTCACTCTTTCAGTGCCGGTAGTTTTGATATTGTGCGCGGCTGCTGCCGTTAGCGCCCTTGCGGGAGCAAGTAGTGCCAGCGCTTTGGATAAGAGTTCTTACGTTGCTGCGGTGGCAAAGACACGCCCCACAACCGATTGCCTTCCCAGCGTCATGTTCTGGTGTTGGGAAAAACATACTGACGTCAGTGGTTTGGGCCGAGAGGCGGGGGTGGCAATCCTTGCTGCCACCGTTTCGATAAGCGGGGAGAGAATCCTGGCAACGCCGCGTTTGCAACCGTTGCGCATCGATGGCGCCACACCGGTTCTTCCCGTCGTGCGTGTACAAACCAGCGCCACGACAGCGAGCTTCCTCGAACGGCATGTAGACGAGATCGCTTCTCTTATCGTGCGCCACGCCGCTCATCTCCGTCCCGGTCTTCTCCAGATTGACTTCGACGCACGGCTCGACGAGCGCCCCTTTTACCATCGCCTCATCGCCGCCATACGCAGACAGGTCGGCTCCGACTGTTTCATTTCGATGACGGCCCTGGCGTCATGGTGCGCCGGCGACTGCTGGGAGGGCGAATTGGATGTAGACGAGATTGTGCCCATGTTTTTCAGTATGGGAAACGGTGGGGAGGAAGCGCTCCACCGGGTCGAGCGCAGCAGATCGCTGTCTCCGTCCGCGGCCAATATCGCACTGGGAGTGTGTGAAACTCAAATAGATTTTGGGCGCAGGCTGGCTCGCCTCGGGCTAGTGCGCGGAAGGCGCGTCTACCTGTTCAATACGCACGAGTGGTCGCTTTGTAACGAGAATAGCTGCATGAGAGAGGTCCGGCAATGGCAATGAGATCGTGGTGTAAACGGATTTTGGCGGCGACGGGGGCGTTGACGTTTTTGACCTCGTCGTTCCCAGTCTGGGCGTGCGGACCGTTCTTTGATGAAACGATTTTCGTCTACACTACGCACCCGGACGTTCCGTTGCGCAAATATGCAGGGGGAACACTCGGTCTGCTGCATCCGGACTATGCGCGTTCATACCTGGTGGTTGCCTACCGCTATTTGGAAGAAAGACCGTTTGCGCCGCCGGAGCAGAACGCGCTCGTTAAGATGTGGGAGGACCGCCTCAGCTATGACGGTTCTCAGTACGACGTCATCGATAAGTGGAAGGAGGCTCGCAAGAAAGCTGGTGTGCCTGATGCTGATTTGCGCATCGACGAGTTTCGCGGGTGTGGTAAGCGCGCCGAATGGGGCGGCTACGAGGATAACTTCCTCAACTGTCCGAACGACGCATTCACAACCGCGACCGCGACGCTGAATAACCTCGTGCAAAAATACGGCACCGGCTCAGCGCCCGTGAAAGAGTGGGTGAAAGCTCAGGATATGGTGTTCTCTCACTGTAGCGGACCTCAATATGACTACACGACGAAAATGTACTCGGACGAACCGCCGTTGCCGACTGCGCTGACTTCGGGCGACCCAGCCTCACTGGCGGACCGAGCCTATCAGGTTGCTTGCGCAAACTTTTACGCTTGCAACTACGACGAGGCGCATAAGCTGTTCATGGCAATAGCGGCTGACAAATCATCGCGCTGGCAACCGTATGCGGCATATCTGGCGGCGCGGGCGATTTTACGCAATGCCACCGTGGGCAGTGCGCCTGATCGAGCGCGGTTGCTGCAAGAGTCCGCCACAGCGCTTAAAACCATTGCCAACGACGCCGGCGTTTTGGCCAGCGTCAAAAACGCTTCGTTGAACTTGGTTGCCTACATCGAAGCGCAGTTGGATCCAGTCGGCAGGTTGGCCACCATAAGCGACACCGTTGCGGCGGCAAAAGACGAGGCGCATGTAGCCAGAGATATCGGCGATCTTACGACCGTGTACGACAAAGTGTATGGGGTCGACTTCGAAAACACTCAATCTGTGCTTCCGAGCAAGAAAAATGTCAGCGCTGCTCTGCAGCAGTCCGACCTGATCGATTGGATCAACAATTATCAGGGCGCCCGCGACAGTTCGGCTCGGCTCGAGGCGTTAAAACAGTGGAATAAAACGCACAGTAACGCATGGTTGATTGCGTACCTTGCCCATGCGCGTTCGCAGGATCTGACGCCGGCACTGTCCAAGGCAGCGCAAGAACTGGGTCCGACCTCACCGGCTTTCTGGACGGTGCGATACCATCTTATGCGCCTCGCCATCGCTGCCAACGACAAAGCGCGTGCCGAAAAGGCGCTACCCGACCTGACACAGGCGCCACCGTCTACGGTGAATGCATTTCGTAGCCTCAATCTCAGTTTGGTGCAGAACGTAGAACAGTTTCTCGCAAACGGTATACAACACGCCGCGGGTTTAAGCGACGAGACGACTGGAACAGACTTCCCTGACGATCTGGCGAAGGCTGAGAAAGCGAACGATTTTGAGCCTGGGAAAGAGTGGCTCATCCCCGAAGCCGCCGACGTGATCAACGAGAAGATGCCCCTCTCGTTGGAAACGAAGATTGCCACGGAAGATAAGTTGCCGCCTCGCATCAAGGCGGATCTTTTGCAAGCTGCTTTTGTCAAAGCCGTCATCACTAATAACTTCCCCACAGCCGATCGTTTGAACGCGCCTCTGCAGGCGGCTCTTCCAAAACTTAGTAGTCATCTCGCTGACTTCCAGAAAGCGAAGACAGCGGACGAAAAACGTTTTGTCGCAGCCGCGATGATTTTGATGAACCCGGGTCTACAACCTGACGTCAGCTTCGGAACAGGACGCCCGGAATCGCTGTACGAAATGGACGATTTCCAGAACAACTGGTGGTGTCCGGCTGCCACGAAAAGCGAGCCCGATGCAAACGCGGTCCGCTCCGGTGGGCCAAAAACAATCAAGATCTCCGACTTTGTTGCAGCAGCGGAGAAGCAGACTGCCGCACGGGAGAATCAGACTGTGAAAAGCTATGGGGTCGGAGTTAACTACTTGCTCAAAACCGTCCTGGCATGGGCGAGCAAAAACCCCCAGGATGCACGCTTACCTGAAACTCTTTATCATGCGATCCGATCGCCTAAATTCAGCTGCACGGATAAAAGCACCCGATCGCTTTCGAAGAACGCTTTCGATTTCATGCACGCACACTATCCGAAAAACCAGTGGACGGTCAAATCCAAGTACTACTACGGATAAATCGCTCGCACACGCTATAGAATGTGCTTCAACTAACTATGGAGAAAGTCAATGGGCCAGGCAACGGTGTCGTTAAAACGGAAACTTCTATCCACAATGCTTTTGACCGCGATGACTGCGGCAACTCCGCTTTCTGTAATGGCAAAAGACAAATCTGATAATGCTACAAATAGCTCCGCCGATGCTGTTAGCGCTGGCAGTCACTCTGCGCCGTGTATCAGCTGGGTCAATCCAATGGTGAAGCCGCGACTTTGCCTGCTGTGCATCCACGGACTGGGTCTGTACAGCGGAGCCTATCAGCGTTTTGGCATGCGCATGGCAGCACGCGGGATCGCCACTTACGCAATCGATGTGCGTGGGTTCGGATCCTGGATGAAGGCGCAAGGACATGAGCAAATAGATTTCAAAGGCTGCCTGGATGACGTGAAAGTTGCGCTGCAGTCAATACGACAAGCCAACCCCGGAGTTCCTGTTTATCTGCTTGGTGAATCTATGGGCGGCGCCATCGCGCTGCGCGCAGCCTCGATGTATCCGGAATTGATCGAAGGGTTGATCTCTTCAGTGCCGGCAGGAGATCGCTTTCAACAGAAAAAAACAGATTTGAAGGTTGCTCTCGAATTTCTCAAAGGACGACACAAGCAGTTTGATATCGGCAAACAGATAGTCGGTCAGGCAACTCAGAACGACAAACTGAAAAAAGACTGGGAGGACAATCCCCTCGATCGCATGGATCTTTCAGCCGAAGAGCTGATTCAGTTTCAGAAATTCATGAATGAGAATCATGACGCAGCAAAGGAGATCAAGGACGATCCCGTTCTTTTCGTGCAGGGATCGGAGGACAAACTCGTCAAGCCGGAAGGAACATGGGACCTTTTCAACGAAGTCGCTAACACAGACAAATATTTCATCGCAGTGCCGAGTGAACATCTGATCTTCGAAGAAGGACAGGATCACACACAGAAATTCGACTCGCGCGTGTCCAACATAGCCGCCAACTGGATGTTTATGATGGCGGACAAATCGAACGGCGGAGGCAAAAACGGCAACAACGTTCTGGCAGGTTCATCAGAGCCGGAGTTCGAGAGCAATCCGCAGTTAGCCGCGGCGGTGGCTAAAATGGTGAAGGGACAGTACAACGATGCGCTGCCCTTGCTCCAGGACTTCGTCAAATCGAATCCCAACGATCCGGAAGCGCACTACTGGCTCGGCATGGCTTACTCCAAACTACGCAAACCGGTCCTGGCACGACAAGAGATGGTCAAAGCGATCGCGCTTGGAGGAGGCAACGTCCGCTCACAGCAGGCCAACAATTACCTGATCGCCAACGGCACTGATCCCGACGGTGTTGCCTCTGCAGGCGGCTCCACGTCGACACCAACGGTGGCAACAACGACGATAGACCCTGTCGCCAAAGACCTCACGCAGGGCGTGCCTACCGTCGTCGCATTTACAGCCGCCTGGGCAGAACAGTGTCAGCCGATCGACGGCTTCTTCAAGCAAGCTCAATCAATGTTCGGCAATAAAGTGAAACTTCTCAAGGTTGACGTTGAAGACAAAGATAGTGCGCCGCTTCTGAAAGCATTTAACGTGGGACCTGTTCCCACTATCGTGTACCTGGAGAAGTCCGGCAAAGTGTCATCAACAATGATCGGACGAACCAGCTTTATAAACTTCGCCAAAGGAATCAGCGGAATCACGCAGTGAGAATTCGCGCAGACTTTCGAAAGTTCATGATCACTATTCATGAGCTCCGCACAGTCATTCGTCTCCAAACTAAACCGATATCTGTTTAGCTTCTCAAGATGCCATCGCCCTAAAACTAAACCGATACCTGTTTAGCTTCTCAAGATGTCACCGCCCTAAAACTAAACCGATATCTGTTTAGCTTCTCAAGATGTCATCGCCCTAAAACTAAACCGATATCTGTTTAGCTTCTCAAGGTGCCATCGCCCTAAAAGTAAACCAATATCGTTTCAGTTTCTACCTTGAGCTCAAAGGCAGTCGAGCAGTATGATTGAAAAGGCTTACCACGCACGAAAGCACTTCAATGACAACCACACTTCTAATTTCCGAAAATCTGCTGGATGACGCAAGACTGGCTGAGGGTCGCGGTGAAAAGGCGAACGCGGAGTCTTTATACAAACAAGCTCTAGCCAAACGAAAGGAAGCACTTGGCGACAGCGATGCTTCGGTCGGCGAATACCAACATCTTCTTGGCCATTTGTATCTGGTTTCCGGCGATTTAGCTAATGCCGAAACCACCTTGCGTGGCGCGGTAGAAGTGGTCGAGAAGGCTCTCTACGCCGGACATGCAAGATTGGCGCCGATTCTCGACGATTTGGCGGACACATTATTAAAACAAGATCGTTTCACCGACGCCGAACCTATTTTGACTAGATTGCTCGACATCGTTGATAAGACAATGAACGGCGATCACCGTTACGTTTTCTCTTCCATGCATAAACTTGCATACGTCCATCGTAAGCTCGGAAAGTTTCCAGAAGCAGAAAAGCTCTTGTTGAAAGCACTCAAGACTATCGACACCCCTTTGGGACCCGCTGAAGAGTTTCGCTTTGATTTGGCGCTCGTCTACCAGGAAATGGGCAAGAACGACGAAGCCGATAACAACTTCAAAGATGCATCGTACGGTTTCGAACAACGCAAAAACTATCCTCGCCTCGCAGAAAGCCTCGAGGCTTACGCTGCGTTTCTTACAAAACTCGGCAAATCTGCTCAAGCTAAAAGAGCCTCGCAGTTAGCGACGCACATCCGCGAAACGACGAAACAGAATCAGCAGTCATCAGATCTATTCTCCGCCACATTGCTGCGAGCATAGATTCCGATCTGCAAAAACCGAAGAACTAGTAGTTCCTCCAAAAAGAGGTTTGCGTGGCCCATCAGTACAAAGTAATCGTTCTTGGATTGGGCGCCATGGGCAGCGCAGCTGTGTATCAGCTGGCAAAACGCGGGGTGCAAGTTTTAGGGATTGATCGCTACAATCCACCGCACAATCTCGGCTCAACTCATGGCGAAAGCCGTATAACTCGGCAAGCAATTGGCGAGGGTCCTCATTACACTCCGCTTTCTCTGCGCTCTTACGAGATCTTTAGAGAGATTGAGAAATGCACCGGAGAAGAATTGCTGAAAGTTACCGGCGGACTGATGATCTCCAGCGAACGCAGAACGGGTTCTGTTCACGTAGAGAATTTCTTTGCTCAAACTCTGGCAGCCGCTCAAAAATACGGCATTGAGCATGAGATGCTGGATGCTAGGCAGATGCGAACGAAGTTTCCGCAGTTCAAAGTCAAAGATGATGAGTTAGCATACTACGAGCCTGAAGCTGGTTATCTTCGTCCAGAGGTCTGCGTCCGGACTCAATTGGCCCTTGCGCGAGATCACGGTGCGGAGATCCACACGAATGAACGCGTTATTGAGATTGCAGAAAAAGCTTCCAACACCGAATTGCGGACTGAAACCGGAGAGACTTATGAATGCGAGCAACTGATCGTCAGCGCCGGACCGTGGTTGACTGAGCTTCTCGGGCGCGATTGTCCGGACATTTTTACGATCACGAGGCAGCGACTGTTCTGGTTCGACATCGAGGATTGTTTCGCGCAGTTTCAAGCTCCCACGTTCCCGGTCTTCATTTGGGAACCTCAGGGGGCTGAATGCCTCTACGGATTCCCGGCAATAGCTGGACCCAAAGGGGGCATGAAAATTGCGACCGCGACTTACATGGAGAGAACAACTCCTGATTTGACAGACCGCGTGGTGAGTTCCGAGGAAATGAGAAACATGTACGAACTCCAAATTAAACCCAACTTCCCACAGGTCGGTAAGTGCATCGAATCAGACATCTGCTTGTATACATGCACTGAGGATTCAGGTTTTATCATTGACAGGCTGCCATCGCGCCCACGCACAATAATTTGTTCAGCATGCTCAGGACACGGATTTAAACACTCTGCAGCAATCGGCGAAACTCTCGCTCTCCTTGCTACGGGTTCTACTCCTGCGATTGACATAAGCAACTGCGCATTGAAAGTCTAGGTTCGCAAATTCTCGTCGAAAACTTCGACAGTCCACGTTGGGTGGGCTGAACTGAATTAGCACTTGTGGTGCTCATACACAGAAACAGAGAGGTTCAAAAATTCGATGACCGCAGAAGAACTACTGAGCGAAGCATGGGACCGCGAATCAGCGAGTTGGATAAAGTGGGCGCGCACACCCGGGCATGATTCGTATTGGAAGTTTCATCGCGACCAATTTCTCGAGCTCGTGCCTCCGCCTGGACAGCTGACGGTCGACATCGGCTGTGGCGAAGGGCGACTATCGCGAGACCTGAAACGCATTGGTCACACGATTAAATCATTCGATGCATCTGCAACGATGATTGAAGCGGCCCGTGAAGCCGATCCAAACGGGTGCTACGACATCGCCTATGCAGACAGGCTACCACTCTCCGACGGGGCAGCGGATCTCGCGGTAATGTTTATGGTTTTGCAAGACATCGACGATTTGGAAGCCACGGTCCAAGAGCTCAGTCGCGTACTCGCCAATTCGGCGCGCGCTTGCCTGGCAATCGTGCATCCGCTTAACTCTTCGGGCGATTTCACAAGCAGAGATGCGAAGTCAGAGTTCATGATCAAGAAGTCATACCTGGGTGAATTTCGGTACTCAGATACATTCGAACGGGATGGTCTGTCAATGACGTTTCACTCTGTTCACCGAACAGTAGAATCTTTCAGCCGTGCATTTGAAAAATTCGGCCTCTGCATCGAGGCTATCAGAGAGCATCCCGTGCCGGACAGTGCATGTCGCAGCGAAGAGTCAAGGCGGTGGCAACGTGTGCCTCTTTTTTTGCACTTTCGCTTGGTCAAATGCCGCGCCTGAAAAAGTGCGGTTTTACGAAAGCAAGTCGCACTGGGCTGGAAAATTCGATAAACGAACTGGCATTTTCAGGCTCCCTGTGCCCTTCGATCCGCTCTCAGAAATCGATGCCTTACTTGGGTTCTTTCAAACCGTCTCCAACCTATCGATCTATCGTGTTGCGCGAGGACCGAATTTCGATCCAGATTGCGCATTGGGCCAAATTAGATATTTTCGAATGGCTTGTGAAACTAAACCGACATCGGTTGAGCTTTCCAATAGCACCTGCAACTAAACCGATATCGGTTGAGCTTTTCAATAGCTCCTGCAACTAAACCGATATCGGTTGAGCTTTTCAATAACTCCTGCAAGTAAACCGATATCGGTTGAGCTTTTCAATAACTCCTGCAAGTAAACCGGTATCGGTTAGCTTTTCAGTGGCTACCAAAACCCATCCTCCATACATCTGGTTGCGTTTAATTTGCTTGGTAATTTGAATATGTACGATCTCAGACCAATTATCTCGTTGAGGTCGATCCATGCATCTCGTATTCCGTCCGATTGTCAAGGCAAACGCACTGTTGCTCATTTTGCTTCTTGCGCTCGCCGGCTCAGCGAGTATGCCTGCCTTCGCTGATAACAAAGACGATTTGTCAGATCTTGTTTATGACTACAGCAAATGCTACTGGAAACAGTTCATCGTTCAGCGACTTATGAATTTCAAACTCTCTCCCGGCATCTGGGCAAAAATGCTCGTGAAGGACGAATGGGGTCCCAAGGTGACTAGCAACTTTGCCACCGAGATTGGCGAGTATGCGAAAAAGATGGACTGGGGCGACTTTGAAGAAGCCGAGTCTGCCAATAACAACGACCGCGCGAACAACAAGCCAAGGGTCAGCGATATGGTGGACGCGATCAAAGGCAAAATCGGTTTCACTCTGGTCGCGGACGGCATCAAGGGAACCGATGCTGAATGGAATCTCGTGTATCGCTACATGGGCAGCCTTGGTGAGTTCCTCGAAGAAGGAACGTGGAAGCCCAAAAGCGGAGTTGTTTTCATAACGATGACAGTGCAACCAGCGAAAGACGTGAGCGTCAGCGTCACGCCTGACGGCAGGCATTTCAGTATCGTGATGCCGTCCGACAAAGAGACAGAGGATTGGGACGGCAAAGTGACTAGAGCACTGCAAAAACTAGGACGGTGACGCATTTGCGCCACCGTCCTAGTTCGACATTGCATTTGATTAGAAGATTGCTTTGAACGCTTCCTTCGCGGCTTTTGCAGAGATGCCTATGCCGGTTTTCGCAGAACGATCTACGAATCCAGCTGCTGATGGATCGTTGTTATAGTAGCAATACGGGCGCGAGTAATAGACGCCGTTTGCCGGATACGCATAGCTGTAAACTTGAGGTCCAGGTCCGTAATACGGATCCGCGTACACTCGCTGCTCGAAGATGGGGTCCGCAGATGCGCAACTCCCGACTCCGAGTAGAGCCAGCGCTAACAAATATGGTGCTCTCTTTCTCATGGTTTCCACTCCAACACTCCTCCACTAAATTATCGACGTTTCGGCCGTAATAAAGTGGCGGATTGACCGAGCGGCGCCCAGCACATCTGCTGAGAGTCCGACCCGATGCGGCGCGCGACTAACATGCAGATAACTTGATTTACCTGAAACACAAGCGTAAAGGCGTCACAGATCGGTTGCGTATCATGATGGATACCGCACAAAGATACGCTTCTGGCATTCGAGGCGAGCGCAGAAGGTGGGGCCGAAGCGACTGAGGAAACCGAGTCCGTCCACCCAATCGGAATAAAAATGTGCTCCTACCAAGGCAATCCGCACAGGTGAATCTGTTGCCAATCGCGCTGTCCTAGCAGGTCATAATACATTGCGTTGGATGTCCATTTTTTGTCGCCGGTAGGCTGCGAGACGATAACCTGTCCGCCAAACACTTTCCAGCCAAGTCTTTCATAAAACGCAATCAGGTCATCAGCGCAGAAAAGAAACCCGCAAGCATGCGGATCGGTCTGCCGCATGAACGCCAAAGCAGCTTGATTAAGTCCTTTCGAGTATCCCCGCCCACGAAACTCGGGCTCGGTGATTACATTATTCAACCCGAAAACATGCACGGATTCAGCGTCTGCTTGTACAGTGCGATCCACTATATTCAAAAAACTGACTAGCTGCTCGCCCTCAAATCCGAGTAACGCCCATGTCGGCTCGCTCCACTCGTGATTTTGCACGATAGGAACGTTGCCAAACTCCCTATCCACTCTCCTCTTCAAATCGCGGCGCAGAGCTTCGGATAACCGGTTGGCAAATTGCTGCTCTATTCGCACGACGTTACTCCTGGACCGAACTATCACTGAATCGCGAGACCATAGCGGGCGATTTTCTCAGGCGCACCGCTCATAATCGCCATTTGCGTGCCAAAATCATAGTGCCACCACTCGTGGTGATAGTTATGAAACCCACAGTCATGCATGGCATGATACAAGAGGCGCCTGTTCTTGCGTGCTTCAGCAGAACTGAGCGAACAGAGCTTGTCATTTTCGAAATATCTTGTGGATGAAACAGGATGCGAATCGTCAAAGATGCTACCCATGAAGAGATCCTGCCCGCTCTCCAGGTATTGAAGCGTCAAATCGACAGCGCCACCAGTGTTATGTGTGGGCCACGTGCGATAGTCGTCAGAGTCATACTCTCGAGGATCTGACCAGTACTGCCCAACGTATGCCACGAGTTCCACCTCCGTCGCGGCTGGCATCAGCGCGCGCGCCACCTCGATGAAGTAGCTCCATAACTCCTGCTGCAGGGCCACAGAACGAAACCCGTCAAGCACAAGAACTTGAACACCATAAGGCGCTAATCTGCCATTCACGTCTGTCAGTTTGCGAGCGACGGTTTCTCTTAGAAGCGGAACCTGCTGCGCATTATGGAAACTATGATGATAAGGTGGGCTGCTAAGCGCATAGGCCGATCGACTTTTAATCCCGAATTCGTGCACTTGGACGAGCGGCTCACCGTTGTCAGCGCCGTTCAGATCGATTGGTATCAGATGATAGTCGAGCGCACTCTTGCTGGTTGTAGCAGGCGAGATGGGGGTTTGCGTCCAGAGCATTGGTTAGCAGGAAGTGAGACATCATAACAATATCAAGAATCGCCAGGTTCGTCCTCCCAACCAGGTCTTTCTTCAAAACCAAACGTGCTTGTAAACTGGCGATTCTATGAAATCGGTTTGGTCTGGCAAACTGAAAAGCCGTGCGTAGCAGTGCGTTGCAGTGCAAGTCGTCAGTCCTTGGTCCTACACTAGCTGAGCAAGTGCAGCACTGTCTAAACTCGATTCTTGTAGAACCCTTATGCCTTCACTCTATTGCGTTTAACTGAGCGAAGCTGGTTTGGTTCAAACGGTTTTGAGAGGTCCTAGTGATCGGGGAGCGAAGTCGGACGCATTCATAAATTGGCAGTACTCACGTCCGAATTCGACTAATTCAGTTGCTACCATTGCCGCTGAAGTGTTAAAACGGGGACAGGTCTTTGCACATTGCAACGAACGGCTGCACAGTGACTACCAAACTTGATGTTTTAGATCGAATCGCTCAGGTTGACTGGGATATGCGCTGCGGCGAATTGAACGAGTACGGTTTCACTACGATTGAAAGGGTACTGACAAAAATCGAATGCCAAAGCATGATCGACGTGTACAGCGAAGATAGCCGGTTTCGCAAAAGAATCGTTATGCAAAATCACGGCTATGGCAGCGGCGAGTACAAATATTTCGATTACCCTCTACCGCAAATTACTCAGAGCATCCGCACAGGCGTATATCCGCACTTGGTCCCTATTGCTAATTTATGGAACCAGTCCCTGAACATCGAAGCGCGTTTCCCCGATTCAAACATCGAATTCCTAGAACGTTGCCATAGTGCCGGACAAGAGCGACCAACGCCGCTCATCCTCAAATATCAGGCCAATGACTTCAACTGCTTGCATCAGGATTTATACGGTGAACATGTTTTTCCGCTACAGCTAGCAATGCTTCTCTCCGCACCAGAACAGGATTTCACCGGCGGGGAATTTGTCCTTACCGAACAGCGACCGCGCATGCAGTCTAGAGTTAACGTGGTACCGCTGCAACAAGGCGACGCTGTCATTTTCGCAGTCAACTTTCGCCCCGTAAGAGGGACGCGTGGTTGCTATCGAGTAGTAATGCGACATGGTGTCAGCAAAATTCGTTCAGGAGAACGCTTTACCGCGGGCATTATTTTTCACGACGCGAAGTAAGCCTTCTCCGGACTAAGGACGAGACCCGTAGTCGCCCACACCCGTCATGCCGGTACCGGCGTTGTAGTCATGGCCCGCTGGGCCCGCAGGGGCATTAGCCGTTCGCTCTTGGGGATGTCCAAAGAACCAGAATGCCACACCTATCGCAAGCGCAGCAATAATCGCTGCTAGAGCGGTGAACCCCGACGGTCTTGCTGGTTCGGGTGTTGGGATTTCCCAACCACGTCTCGTTTCAGGAAAATCTAGTCTCGGCATTCCGCCACCTCCCATTCCCATTGAATGGACGGGGCATAGCTATATGAGTTCCACCGGTTGGGCTCGAGTAACCTGTTTTCATCAAAAGGAGGCTTGGGAACCAGATGTGGGACGCTTCGCCGACTGAGTCCAATATTCTTGAAATCAGCGGGCGACACACCTCCCAAGAAAACTAAACCGATATCGGTTTAGTTTTCGACCGGTTGTCGAGCGAACCGGCAATTTCGCCAGCACTTGGCATTCGCCCACAAAACTCAACCGATATCGGTTTAGTTTTCAACCCCGTTGTCGAGCGAATCAGTAACTTCAGCAGCGCTTGGCATTGACGCACAAACTCAACCGATACTATTCAGGTTTCGACGCAGATGCCGGGTCAATCGAAAACTTCTTGGTAAGTTTTGACCTGGAATACACCCGACGTGCGTTGGCCGTCAATCGATTGTTCCGACGACTTGCAATTTGCAGCTCGAGTGAAGCTAACATGTACAATCAACGTTTCTTTGATGGTTGAATAAATATGTTCAGAGTTAAATTGATCGGGTTCGCAGTCGCCGGGGCTTTCATGCTGCAACCTGCATTGGCTGCAGAGATTCAGCACGATAAGATTGATCTGTTGAATCAAAACTTTCGCACCTTGTACGCCATCGCGCGACAAGATGCCGCAGTGCGAGCGGAACCGATATTAATAGTCAGAAGGGAATCCCTCACCTTACTGCAGTCCGGCAAAAGCACGATCGAAAAATATTTCCCCCCTGAATCCGACACACTGAAAGTGGTGGATCACATTGGTTTGGCACTCTTTACAATCCTCGTTCACGATTCAGCACACCTGGACAAAGATCGGCTCGACCGGTTGCGATCATTGAGAAAGTCGATCGAAGATGCACGCGAACAAATTGAAGCGAACCCTTTCAGTCCCGCAACTTTAGAGCGGCAGAAAAAGATGATTGACATGAATTTAGCCTTCGTTGATTCGGTCATTCAGGACAAAGGTTGTTCTTCGAAAGCTTTGCACAGTTTTGTTCGCAGCATTGAGCCGTTTACGGATGACAACATAAAGGAGTCAGTCGAACTTGAACTTGGATCGCTGTATAAGGCGATGGACCAGATACGTTCGCTGCTTACGCCTGAAGAATGGCAATCGATGCATGTTGTGATTTTCGGATCGCACATGGCTAGAGCGCAACAGATGCATTTTCAATACTTTCAAAGGCTTCTCGACCAGACGGAAGAAGGCGATCGAATTGTTTTCTGTGAAGGTAGCTCTGAAGACAAAGATGCGGTAAATCTTCTGGGGACACATCGCTTGGATGCTGAAATCGGCGAAGCCTATTTCGGCGATGCCTGGCGCATGCATAAGGATTTGCTTTCAGCGGCAGCCAGTCAGTACTTGGATGGGCACCCGGTCAAGTAAGCAATGCGGACTGTCGGTCTTGTCTAGCAATCATGTCAAAGTGAATCATCGTCGTGCATCTGTGCCCATTGATTCTGATGGCGGTGGCCGCCTCCATGGCCGCCGCCGCGGCCGCGTCCTCCCCCTCCATAGGCTTGAATACGAGCCTCGCGCACCAATGGATCTACCTGATTGGTGATGCTTATTGCCTGATCGACAGGAACCTGGGTCAGATCAAAATACTTCCCGTTGATATAGTGCCTTTCGCCCCGTGCTCCAATGCGAGGATTATCGAGAATGAGATCAGGAAAACGCGGGGCACCAGTGAAATTCGGCGGTCCATTGGGAATCGCAGAAAGCGTGGCTCGCGCACCAGTTGGCTCGGTCGAACCGTATTTCTTAATGGCGGACGAAAGGGCCCGTCCCAGTCCTCCGGATGTAAGTTGGTCGAAAGACAGTGTATGAACGAAGTGATAACGAGCGCCTTGACTGACCAAATCTGTATCCAAACTTCGCAGATAACTCTCGCCGACTGGATCGCCAGATCCAATCTGGCAAAAGATTACCGTGATATCTCCGGGAGAAGTCATCCTGCGGCTGGCAGCGATTAGTTCGTTGCGAACCGTCTCCGTCTCGAATTTCGGTGATGGTCGCCCATCGGTAATCACCACGATGAGCAACGGTTTGGAATCAGGAGTCTTATGCAAGAGATAGCGGTCCAAGCGGTCCGCTAAGGGTTCGTACAGTCTCGTTCCTAACTGCAGATGAATGCTGTTGAAAATATGGTCGATACTACTGGCAGTGGCGTGCTCAAAAACATCATAATCTGTGGCAAATGGAACGATTGTCAACCCTTTCGGCACCATGGGGGCCAGCGAAGCGGCCATATTCGAAGACTGCATTCCCACCCATTCCCAGCGAGAAAGTCCGCCCGGGCAGTCGGTTTTATGCATCGAGTTCGATCTATCTACGATCAGCTCAATTCGATAGTCGGAAAGCGAATCTTTCTTCGCTTGCAGATTGAAACGACTTGAGGTGACGCTTGCGATTTTCGGTTTGTTATCCGCTTTTGCGGCGGCCTCTGCTTTCAACATATCCTCTTTTCGCACTCGCTGTTCAGCGTTTAGTGAGAAAGGTTTCGTTTCCTGTGCCGACAGTTCAACCGGTTTTGACGTTTGAGCGTTGAGCTCGACCGGTTTGGTTTGTGCCGCGTTCAGGCTAAATGGTGACGTTGGCGCCCCCTGGGGTGCTTGCGTCTGCGCATCCTCATCGGACGCAACGCTGGGCTTAAAGTTGGGGTCAATCTTCAGATTGACTGGCTGACCGTCCCGATCAAGGGTCAAGGACAAAACATCACTGTCTAGCCTGGATTCGATGACGCGATCACCCACACGCAGACCGCTGAATGCCGCCGGAGTGGCAGGTATCACATCGTTGATGATTACCCCTTGTTTCTCATCCGTCATACAACGAAAGCCGAGCTTAGCCTGTGTTTCGTCGCTAAGAGCTCCCAGTGATGCGACCAGTGCATGAGGGACGTCAGCCGGCACGGTTTTAGCGCCGGGAGCTATCGGAGCACCATTCCCTGGCTGGTCGGCAAACGAGCAAGGAGCGCACAGCAGGCTGAGAGAGGAAAGAATTGATAGTAGAACGCTGCCTGTAGGTTTCACAAGCCAGTCCCGTGCTGGGGATGCTTTAGGTGTACCTCATTTTTGCGGAGAAAGCGTGAAGCCGATGTCATGCAGCCACCGATTCTGGCGCCGGCCGGGCATCCAGCCAGTTAACACAGTATTGCTGGTTCTGACCAACCTCCCCCTGTGCATGCTCAACCGATATCGGTTTAGTTTCTCTCGACATCCGATCGCTCAACCGATATCGGTTTAGTATCCCTCGACATCCGATCGCTCAACTGATATCGGTTTAGTATCCCTCGACATCTGATCGCTCAACCGATATCGATTTAGTTTTCTCCCGACATCTCGACAGTCTCGCGTTAAATCTTGAAAACTAGCCAGTACTTTGAAGCCCCTCGGCTACTCCGTTGATAGTCATCAGCACTGTTTCTAGAAGTGGATCGCGCAGAATTTCGCTGCCGCTGTGAGTCGGCTCGGACTGAGCGATGGAGTCACGATCGCGTAGTTGCTGAATCAGGTGTACTTGAAGATAGCTCAGTGGATCTACATATGGATTACGCAGGGAGATTGAGTGCTTGAGGTACGGAACATGTTCGAGCAGCTCGCCTTGTTGGCTGACACTCAAGACTGCTTGTCGCGTTTTTTCGAACTCGTCTTTGATTATGCCGAAAAATTTGGCTTTCAATCGTGGCTCGACGAGGCGGTCGGCATAGTATTCGGCAATGTTCGTGTCGGCCACCGCCAGTGAGGTTTCGATTCGAGCGATAAGTCCGCGGAAAAAAGGCCAGCTCTTATACATCTCCTGCGCTAAACGCAAGGAATCGCGACTGGCGTTGCTCGCCGCTAGGAACCCTGTACCAAAGCCGTACCAGGCAGGCAGCATGTAGCGGCTTTGCGTCCAGCCGAACACCCAGGGGATGGCTCTCAAGTCGGAGATCGAGGTGCTTCCGGATTTCCGTCGAGTGGGTCGAGAGCCCATTCTTAGTTTGGCTATCTCGGTTATTGGTGTGGTCTGGTTGAAGAAGTCGACGAACTCTTTGTCCTCGTAAACAAGCTGTTGATAGCACGCGAACGCCGCCTGCGACAAGGTATCCATGAACTCAGCCCACTCTTTAGGTTCTGCCAATGAGCTGCGATTTTGTGCCAGGGTTGATTCGATAACGGCTGCGGCGAGCCGATTGAAGTTGCGCACTGCGATGTCGTGCAAAGCGTATTTAGACGAAATTACTTCGCCCTGCTCAGTCAGCTTAATCCTGCCATCTACGGTTCCTGCCGGCTGCGAGAGGATGGCGCGATGCGTAGGCCCACCACCTCTTCCGATGGTGCCCCCTCGGCCGTGAAACAGACGCAATCGGATGCCATTTGCTTCTGCTGTCGCAACCAACTGTTTTTGCGCTTTGTGCAACTCCCAGCTGGAAGTCGAGATGCCGCCATTTTTGCCGCTGTCGCTGTAGCCAATCATGATCTCCTGCAGATTATTGCGGCTTTGCAAATACTGCCGGTATTCAGGAATGCGCAACAACGTCTCGAACATCTCCGGTGCACGACGCAAATCTTCGATGGTTTCAAACAACGGTACAACGCTGATACTCTTGCCGTTTTTTCTAAAAGGAGAGTAGATACCGCTTTCTTTGGCCAACAAAAGAATGGCGAGAAGGTCGGAGGCGCGTTCGGTCATGCTGACGATATACGTGTCCAGGGCCGCTGTACCGTAAGTTTCTTGGGCCCAATACATCATGCGAAAGACTTCCAGAGTCTCTCTCGTCTCATCGCTGAATGCCAGGGTGAGAGGCAGAAGCGGCCGGCGCGTACGCAGCTCTTGGGAGAGGAAATCGAGGCGTCCTTGTTCGGAAAGCGACGCGTATCCGCCTGCTATCACATCGAGAGCGCCTGTCACTTCATCGAGCGCGTTCAAGTGACGGATAGAATGCTGCCGCAGATCTAGCTTGGCCAGATGAAAGCCGAAGATCTGCACCATGTAGAGGAAGCGTTCCAAGCGATCGACGCTGGAGGTGCAGCCAGTCGCGCGCAAGCTCTCCCGCACCAGGGTGAGATCATCAGCTAGTTCACCTGGTTTGAGGTAGTGTGTCGTGGCTGGAGTTGGAGCGCTGCTTGCATTTTTGTTATTAGAAAGTGTGTTGGTGAGCTTGGCTCTGATGTAAAGCAACTTGAAGCGAAACGGCTCCAGTTCGAACCGTTCGACGAACCGCTCCTTCACCTCGGGGAATGTTTCTCCGTCCTGCGCCAGCGAGGCCGCCAGGGACGAGGAGACGACTGAGCAGTTGCGCGATTGACTCAGCTCATTGAAGAGCGCTTCCAATTCACGTAAGTAGCGTTCGAGAATGACCTGTTTTTGGTAAGCAAGTGTCTGTTTCGTTATCTCCGGCGTAACGAACGGATTGCCATCGCGGTCTCCACCAATCCACGAGCCGAACGTGATGAACGTGCGCCCATCCCTGGGGGTTGCACCTAATTTTTGCTCGAGCACGCGACAAAAATTGGCCAGCATCTCGTGCACGTCGACGATGGCATCGATAACAACATGATCGAAGTGATAGACGCCGTAGCGGACTTCGTCCAGCACGCCAGGTTTGAAATAGATGACATGATCAGTCAACCACAACGACTCGACGACGCCGCTCAGGCCGCGTTCAATCGATCTTACTTGGCGCTGCGACAGGGGCGGGTGGTCTCGTTTGTATAAGAGCCGCGCCAACTCCAGCTGTTTCAAAAGAACGGTGCGCCGGGTGATTTCAGTGGGATGGGCGGTAAAAACCACCTCGATATCGAGCCGTGAAAGTACATCGAGAAGCGACTGCGGATCGACTTCCAGCTTGGCGCCAAACAGCTCCTCCAGGGTATGATCGTGCACCGTTTCGCTGGCGGTCTGCCGCTGGGAGAGCCGGCGCAAGCGGTGGTTTTGCTCGGCGATGTTGATTAAGTCGAAATATGTGAGGAACGCTTTAATCACCTTTGTAGCAGAGGTCAGATCGAGCTTTTCGATCAGGTCTCTGGCCTGCGCCCGAGCGCTCGCGTCCGATTGATTGTGAATGCGCTTGAAGAGTGCGCGCAAATTCTCGACGTGCTGGAAAATCTCCTCGCCTTCAAAACGTTTGATCGTGTCTCCCAAGACAAAGCCGAGTGAACGCACATCATCCCTGAGGGCCCGGCTGCGCGTCACAAAATCGTTGGAACTGTTGAGGTCAATTTCTCTGTGCATTGCTATAAACTGATGGCAAAAGGAAGGACAAGATGAAGTTAATCGACATAACACTATCACTGCATGAAGGCATACCGAGCTGGCCGGGCGGTCCCGGTTTCAAATTGACACAAGTGAGCGATATTGAGCGCGGCGATCCATGCAACGGCTCGCGTATAGACTGCGACGTGCATATAGGCACACATGTCGACGCGCCCTGGCATTTTGTCAAGGGAGCGGAGACGATCGAGCAGTTGGAGATGGAAAAACTGATCGGTCCTTGCCGCGTGGCGCGAGTTCCGGACTGCGAGCCGAAAGTGACGAAGACAGTCTTGGAGAGTCTCAATCTGCCCGGCAACGTCAAACGACTTCTGCTCAAGACCCGCAACTCGTCCGTCAGAGCCTTGCAAAACCGCCAGTTTTACCAGGAGTTCGTGGCGCTCACTGAAGACGGCGCGCAGTGGGTGGTCGACCGCGGCATCGATTTAATCGGCATCGACTACCTGAGCATTCAGCTCTTCCAAGATAAGGCGAAGACCCACAACGTTCTGTTAGAAGCGAAAGTCGTCATCGTCGAAGGACTCTACCTGGTTGATGTGCCTCAAGGCGAATACGAGCTTATCTGCCTACCGATGAAATTGGCTGGTTCTGACGGCGCGCCCGCTCGCGTCGTTTTGCGGCATTGAAAAGAATCGCAAACCGAACCCCCAGTATAAGAGCGCGCTAACGGCTGTAATTACGGCGCGTGCGACACTGGCACTGGAACATTGAGTGCAAACCAGGCGTCTTTATCTGCGGACCTGCGCCAGCAAACGGGCGGACTTTATGGGGTCTCGATTGACAGGTGAGTTGAAAACCATCACCGCCAAGCCTCCTTTCAGGCCCCGGCGACAACTGCTGATCGCGCTTGCAGGAAGCCTGTTTATTCTCTTCCTCGGTGGCATCGCCGCCATTCTTTTTATCAGTTTCACAGTAAAACCGGTCCTGCCCGGTCCTTTCGACGGCATCGCCGTTTTCGATCGCCACAGTCGCGAGATAGCCCTGCTGGAAAAAGACCGGGTCATCGTTCCGGTCGAACTGAACAAGATCTCGAAAAATCTGCGCCAGGCCATAGTGGCTTGCGAAGACAAGAATTTCTACAGCCACCATGGTGTCGATATTGGTGGCATACTGCGAGCCGTGACAGCTAATTTGGCAGCGCACCGTTTTGTACAGGGTGGCTCTACCTTGACGCAGCAGCTGGCGAAGAACCTGTTTTTCCCGGACGACCAGCGCACCATCGCCGTCAAGCTGCAAGAGTTCATGTGCGCGCTGGAGATAGAGCAGCACTATTCAAAAGAGAAAATTCTCGAGACTTACCTGAACAATGTCTACTTCGGTAACGGCACTTACGGCGTAGAACAAGCATCGCAGCGTTATTTCGGCAAGAGCGCCAAAACTCTCTCTTTAGGAGAAGCCGCATACCTGGCTGGTCTGGTCAATGCGCCATCGCGCCTGAGCGAGGATGCCGGCGAGGCCACCAAGCGTCAACGCATGATCTTGAGCAACATGGCCCACCTGGGCATGATCGATGAAAGAGCGGCTCAGGCGGCGCAGGCGGCCAAGCTGACACTGCTCGACAGGCAGACCGATGCGGACCGCTGCGCCTACTACCTGGCTTATCTGAAAACGCAGCTGGAAGCCAGGCACAGCGAATCGCAGTTGTACAAACAGGGAGTGCGCGCCTATACGTATCTCGACATGACGGCGCAGAATCTGGCTGCTGACGCCATCACCAAAGGCATTGGCCGGGCACCCAAAGGCGTGAGCCAGGGGGCTCTGGTTTCGCTCTCCGTCTTGGACGGCGGCGTCATAGCTATGGTGGGCGGCGCCGGCAGTTACGCCAGAAGCCCTTGGAACCGCGCCATAAGCCCGCACACAGCCGGCTCCGCCTTCAAACCGTTTGTCTACCTCACCGGCCTGCTCGATGGAGTAATCAAGCAGGACACCATGCTGGACGATGCACCACTGGCAGTGCAAGTGCCGGGCACCGGCAACGTCTATGCGCCCAAAAACTTCGACGGCAAGTTCATGGGCCCTATCACAGTGCGCAAAGCGCTAGCGCTCTCGCGAAACGTATGTGCGGTGCGCGTCGGTGAGGCAGTCGGCCCGCAACGCATCGTCGACGTTGCCCATCAAGCCGGCATCACCTCGCAACTCGACGCCACCCTGGCCCTCTCGCTTGGAGCCTCGGCGGTTTCACCTCTCGATATGGCTTCTGCCTACAGCACGCTCGCTCGCGGCGGTGTGCGGGTGCAGCCGCGCCTACTGCGCGCTTTGACCAAGAGAGACGGAACGGTGCTGGAGGAGTATCCGCCCTCGCCGGTGCGCGTCTTCGGACAAGAGCCCGTGGCAGAGCTTGTCGACGCTTTGCAAGACGTAGTGCAAAAAGGAACTGCCACGCACGCTCGCCTGTTCGGGCGTCCGGTAGCAGGCAAGACCGGCACTGCTGACGGTGCAAAGGATATCTGGTTTGTCGGTTTTACCCCTGATTTGTGTACGGCCGTTTGGGGCGGCAACGACCAGAATACGGCCATTGCCGGAAAACAAGTGACCGGCGGAACAATCATGGCGGGAATATGGCAAAATTACATGCAGGCGTACTACGCGCATTGCCCGACGCCCCCCGGTTCGTTTTTACCTCCTCAGTTCCCACTCATTCAAGAACCGGAACCGATCAATTTTCTGCCTGAACCGGCGGATATTTATGGTCGCGTCGGACAGTACTCCGACCCGCAGGAGATCCCTGTCGCTGGCGAGCGATCGGGCGCGATGCCGCCGACCGCACCGCAGCGTCATGGGCGTTCCGCCACCAAATCCGGTGCGGCAGAGCAAAATAAACCCGAGGGCAAACGGAAGGGCGGATTGGGGCGAATGTTGAAGAAGTTCTGGAAGCTATTTTAGGTAACGATTGGAGTCAGGCATGGAACCTCAAGTCGTAGAGAACAACACCGAGGATCTCAAAGATACCTGGGATGAGCTCCCGGACGACGAGCGCTACCAGTTTTTCACCAAGCTGGCACGGGCGGACGCAGAAGAGCTGTTTCTCGATCTGACGGCGCCGGAGCAGGCCTTCCTCCTGGCCGACATGGCTCATGCCGACCGGCGTTCGTGGATACGCCTTCTGGAGCCTGATGACGCAGCCGACGTCATTCAGGAGAGTGAAAAAGAGCTGCACGACGACCTTCTCTCATTGCTCGACCCAACCAGCCGCAACGAGGTGACGGCGCTTCTGGCTTACGCAGAAGACGTAGCAGGCGGTCTCATGAGCCCCAGATACGCGCGCTTGCGCCCCGGTATGACTGCCGGTGCCGCTATCCGTTATCTGCACAGACAGTCGCGCGAACAGGCAGAACTGATTTCCTACGCCTACGTCGTCGACCCCGCCGATCAGACTCTTTTGGGTATGGTCTCGTTTCGCGATCTTTGCGCCGGCAAGATGACGCAAATGGCAAGCGAGCTGATGACGCCCGAATTGATCAAAGTCTCTGATCAGATGGACCAGGAAGAGATAAGCCATATCTTTGCCGAATGCGACTTGATGGCACTGCCTGTCGTCGACGACAAGGGGCGTATGAAAGGTATCGTCACCATCGACGATATCGTAGACGTCGTCTCGGAAGAAGCCACCGAAGATATTCAGAAGTTGGGGGGAAGCGAAGCTCTCGATGCTCCCTACATGAGAACGAAACTGATTCCCATGGTGCGCAAACGCGGCGTCTGGTTGACCATTCTCTTTCTCAGCGAGATGTTGACTGCAACCGCCATGGGTTATTACGAAAATGAAATTCAAAAAGCGGTCGTGTTGTCACTGTTCATCCCGTTGATCATCAGCTCCGGCGGCAACGCCGGTTCACAAGCAACGACACTGGTCATCCGCGCCATGGCGCTGGACGAAGTAGAAATGAGCGACGTCTTCCGCGTCGCCGGACGCGAGCTCGTCACTGGCATTGTTCTCGGTTGCATCCTGGGCGTCGTCGGTCTCCTGCGCATCGTCGTCTGGCAAGCCTGGGGCATCGGTGGCGGCTACGGCGAGCACTTCATGCTCATCGCCTTGACGATCTTCTGCAGCTTAATCGGCGTAGTCGCCTGGGGCACCATCGCCGGTGCCACCGTTCCCTTCATCTTGCGCGCCTGCGGAACCGACCCAGCCACAGCCTCTACACCGTTCATCGCCACGCTGGTGGACGTTACCGGATTGATAATCTATTTCACCACTGCTTCCATTATTCTGCGCGGCACCTTGCTATAAACTGAGGCAACCCGGCGGTCAGCTAGGCGGTTAGCCAGATGCGGAGAGAAATCCAGCGCCAGCACCGCGGCCTCTCTGTGTTGCTGGGCACGAAACAGTTTGGCAAAACTATGTTGTGGCGGTTCCATTGCCAGTGAGGCAGCGCCTTGCACGGGAGTGGATCCGGGCGAAGCAAACCTAGCCCAAGACAAACAACGGTTCTGCTGCCCTTATATCCACCAAGGCGCCGAACACCGAAATGCTAAGCGCCCGATTTGATCAGGCGTTTACACAGTCGCTCTGCTGCGGTATTTGCCGATATCGCCTGTGACCATGCCGATCACCATGAGAATCAAGCCGCCCAGGATTGCCGGCACCCATCCGGATAAAGCCAGATACTGGGGCATGAGATCAGCCACCCACTTGAGAGCGACGGCGGGCAAGAGCCAGAAGCCCAATAACCACATCGGCAGAAGTAGGACGAGCGCCAGTCCCAGTGTCGAAATTGCCATGTAAGCCGACACCGCTACAGCAATCGCTTCTACGACGAATTGGATGAGGCTGAAGAAGATCGCCAATCCGATGGCTACCACTACCGAGCCGTGAAAGTGAATGCCAGGGATCATCGGTAATAAAAAACCGAAGGCCAGTGCTTTTAACAGTATGCGCACAAGTAATCTCATCATCACGCTCCCGTTGCTTAACTCCGGGCATGACGCAATCGCAACCGCAAAGTGTCCAGTTTGACGGGGCGATATGGCGCAGAACCTTACCAGGAAAGAGTAGGCGAGATTTAAACTGTTAAGAAATTCCGCCCGCCAATATCAGACAGAGGGAGCTCCGCCTCATGCGCAGACGCTTCGCCGGTTGCAAGGAGAACCGGTAAAATTTCAGCGAGGTTGGAACTGTATAGTTAGTGGTATTACACAACTGGTATCTTGTACCAGGGCACCTTTGCGTGGGTATTTCATATTAGAAGCCAGTTCAAAAATTCAGACGAATCTTTGCGAGAAGCGGAAGCTAAGTTCAAACAAGGCAAATATGCCGAGGCAGAACCTCTCTTTTTGCTGGGCTTAGTGCTCCTCGAGAGGACTTCGCCGGAAGACCACCCGGATGTCTTATCGTGCATGGAGAAGCTGGGAGACACGTTTTACGCCTCGGAGAAGTTCAAGGACGCACAGCCTGTTTACCGACGCCTGGTGGGTATTCGCGAGAAGTCGTCACAGTCGATACTGTTAACCATATCGGCGATGTTCAAACTGGCAAAAACACACGAACGGCTGACGCAACCGGACGAGGCGGAAGAGCTGTACAGGCGCGCGGTCAAGCTGGGCGAAAACACGACCGGACCGCTTTACGCCAACCTTTGCGACAACTTTGCCGCTTTCCTCAAACGCACCAATCGCAGCCTCGATGAAGCAGCAAGGCTGGCGGACATAGCCAAAAAGCGTCGAGCGGCCGATGCCACCAGTGCGGAGGCGATCGGCTCTACCACCTTGCAAGTGGCAGCTGTGCGCCTTGAAGATACGGGCAACGGACTGACAACAAAAGAACAAAGAGAGTCGGCTGACGCTGACACTGAAGAGAAGAAAGAAAATGAAGCTCCCCAGAAAAACTACTCGCTGGGCGACCTGAACGCGATCAGACCACCGTCACAGAGCGCCCCTCTCCAGGCGCCCGAGCAAGAGTCGCAGGAGAGCGCCACCGTTGGAGACGGGGAAGAGCTCAGTGATGGCCCTTCTTACGATGCGTCGCTTCTTTCTCAAGACGAGCCCACGGAGCCGCAAAGCACTTACAGTGCTGGCGACCTGGACGCCGTCGGCACAGATGACGCCAGCAAAGATGCGTTCGATATTGCCGACCTCGATGCAATCAAATCGCCAAGCGCCGCCGATAAAGCTAAACAGTCCGGTTCTGCTTTCAACAAGTCCAAACTCGATGCCTTCAGAGCTTCCAGTGCGTCCGGACCGGCGGGCAGCAAGAGTGCGGACAAACCGAAAGCGCCCGAACCATTTCCGGCCGGCGCACTCGACGCAATAGGCGGGCTAAAAGCCTCTCCAGCTGCTCGTTCGCCCTTGGCAGACGGCGCCCCAACTGTCGATAAATCCGCGCTTGATGCCATTAAACCTCCTGGCGCCGACAAAAAACCTCCAGAACCGATAGAAAGCGCTCCTCGTGCCGACACGAAGAAGGCGCTCTCGGCCACACGCGGCGGGCAGAGTCTTGCTGCGCCTCCCGCCGATATGAGCCACCTGCAGCAGTTCGCCTTGCCGGCTGCGATTCTTGTCGTGATTGTGGCGTTCGTAGGCGTCATGGCCTACATCAGCATGAGCAACTCGAATCCTGCCAACGGTCCCACTAACGGCTCGCTCACCGGGTATATCGGCAAATCGTACGTCTCTGCTGATCACAAACAACATTTCAGTATCACCACCGCCAACAAAGGCACGGCCACGATACAATCAACCGCGAAAAAACCTCTCAACTTCGAGATCTCGCTGCGCGAGTACACCGGTAATCCGATGGAAGAGTTGCAAACGGTTTTTGGCAGTTTCGACAAAGCCATATGGTTGCAGAACGGCTCGAAAGGTCTGAAAGATGCCGATGGTGGCATTTTCTACGTGGCTGATTCGCCGGATGCGCAGATGGTCGACAAGATGTGGGCCATGGCAGATGCGGTGCAAATGTTCTATAAACAGCACGGCCGCTACCCTCGCCAACCATATAAAGATCCGCAGAAGTTGCGTAAACTGAATGCGAGACTTTCGTACGACAGCCCCTACACAGACGGAACAGTCGAACTTCCTGAACTGACCGTCATCCACTGGTCAGCCAAAGAGCCTGCTGCCAACCCTCTTTCCAAAACGCCGATGGAAGACAAATGGCTTTCGGGTACGGAAGCGATCGGTCCAGGTCTTGCCAGACCGGGTCTTATGCGCTGTGGCGTACTCAGTTGGCCGGATTTGGATTTGAGTTATGGGGAAGATCCGAACAAATTTGCCCAGCTGCAAATCGATGATTTCTTCATCGAGGGTTACAACCGCTACAACGAACTGATACAGGGGTTGAACGGCGACATTTTCTTGATTTCATTACGCAAAGGGCAGGACACGACGCCGCCCACAGCAGTTCCTTTAACTACCGACAGTAAAGGACCAGTTGTCGTGGTGATCTCGGACTCGCCCCGTCCGGATAAAACATTTTCCACTATAAAGTATTCAGTTCTCTTCGTTTTGATACTCGTAGGAACGATAGTTTCAGCGAACTTCACCGCTATCCGCAAATGGCTGAGAAGGGGACAATAACCCATTGCCCGGCTCCACAGTTTGCCCTGTTTCGCTCTGGTTGCGTGCAGTCGAGCTGGACAGCGTATTCTGCACGAGAGGAGCGTTGAGCGACATAAATTGAACGATGTCTTTGGGAAACAGAAGATTCATCGTCCACTCCGCCACGACGCGGATCTTCTTTTCCAGACGCGGCAGTTTGGCTAGATAAATCGCGCGCCATAACATCCAGGCGAAAACGCCCGAGAATTTCATGCCCATGATAAGCGCCACGCCGGTGCGGCGACCAATCGCCGCCAGAGCACCCTGAGAGGAGTAAACAAACGGTTTTTTCGTGCCACCGCATATGGCGGCTTCAATATTCTGGCCTACCACTTTCCCCATGCGGCTGGCATGCTGCGCCGTGGGCGGATACGGTTTGTTCGTTTTTGGATCGACAATATAGGCGCAATCACCGCAAGCCCATAAATTTGCATGATCAGGAACTTCCATAAACTCATTGGCCAGCAAGCGCCCCCGCTCTGTCTGGCACGGCAAGGTGCGCACCAATGGATTGGCAGTCACCCCGGCAGTCCAGACGAAGACAACCGGACGAATGGAGCGACCGTCGGCTAGCTGTACTCCCTCCTCACCGTATCCGGTGACTTTCGTCTTCAGTACAATCTCCACCTTGCGCTTCTCCAACTCCTGCTTGGCGTATTGACCGAGTTCAGCTCCCAGTTCGGGCAAAATATAGTCGCCGTCGTGTACGAGCACCACGCGTACCATCTCTTCATTGAGATGAGGATAGAAGCGCAGGCATTCGCGCACGAAATCATTCATCGCCGCCAGCGTCTCGACACCGGCAAATCCACCGCCGGCAACGACGTAGGTAAGCAGGGGCGTATCGCCCAAGACGCAGTCGACCTCAGCCTCTTCCAAGCTCTCGATCAGCGCATTTCGAAGTTCTACCGCATCGCGCAACGAGCTCATCGTGCGAGCGTTCTCGCTCAGCCCGGGAAGGTTGTAAAAATTCGTCGTAGCACCGGGACAGAGAAGCAGATAGTCATATTCGAGAACGCCATGTTCAGTGCCGCCACAGTGCTGGAGAACCACGCGCCTTGATGCAAGATCGATCTGCGTCACGTCGCCTTGCAAAAACGTGACATGCTTCAGTAGCTCCCTCATCGGATTCACTATAGAAGTTATGTCCAGGTCGCTAGCTGCAACCTCATGGAGCATCGGTGTAAAGAGAAAGAAGTTCTGCCGGTCGACCATCGTCACCGAAACATCCGCTCGGCGCGCCAACCTTTTGTCGAGTTCCAGGGCGGCGTACATTCCGGCGAAACCGCCGCCCACAATAAGCACTCGTTTTTTCGCGCCGCCGTTAGCTTGCATAATCAACCCATGCTGACCGAAGCAGTCTAGGCTGCAACCGCGACATCTAGCAAGCTATTTGACAGAACTGCAAATTAATCCTCAGCTCTTGATAAGCGCTGACTCGAACAGTGTCGAGCCAAAAAAGTAAACCGATATCGGTTGAGCTTGCCAGGAGCTGCTGAAACTAAACCGATATCGGTTTAGTTTTTGGCGTATGTGCGGGCGGCTCCTGCTACTACGTTGTTATATGTACGACTGATTAAATTTCCCGATTTGCGCCTTCTTGATCTGATATGGTTCCACTTCGAACAAGAGCCCAGTCAACCGGCCGAACGCGCCCGATCTTAGTGGTCGAGCTAGCTCGGCTGAACAGCATATATCGACGCGAGGAGTTAGCGATGAGTACTAAAGTCATGACAAATCCGCTCAAAGAGCTTCAGAAGTTTGGGCAGTCGGTGTGGCTCGACTATATTCGACGAAGTCTGATCACCAGCGGCGAGCTGCAGAAGATGATCGACGAGGATGGCTTGCGCGGAATGACATCCAACCCGGCGATTTTCGAGAAAGCCATTGGCGGCAGCACGGATTACGCGGACGTCCTCAAACAAAGCCGCGAATCAGGACTCACTGACGCAATGCAGGTTTACGAGAAAATCGCCATCCGGGACATCCAAGACGCCGCAGACATTCTCCATGCCGTGTACAAGCAAACGAACGGACGCGACGGATTTATCAGTCTGGAAGTCTCCCCATTTCTCGCCAATGACACCGAAGGAACGCTCAAAGAGGCGCGACGCCTGTGGAAAACAGTCGCTCGGGAAAACGTCATGATCAAGGTGCCGGGAACGGACGCTGGTATCCCCGCAATCAAGCAGTTGATCTCCGAAGGTATCAACATAAACGTAACACTGCTCTTCAGCCAGGATACATATGTCCGAGTGACAAAAGCCTACATCGAAGGACTGGAAGCGTTGTCCAAAAAAGGAGAAGACATCTCCAAAATAGCGAGCGTAGCAAGCTTCTTCATCAGCCGAATCGACTCTTTAGTCGATAATCTATTGAACGAAAAGATCAAAACTGCGACCAACGACCCAGACCGAAAACTGTGCGAAGGACTCCTCGGCAAGGTGGCCATAGCCAACGGAAAGGAAACGTACAAAAAATATCAGGAGATTTTCAGCTCCGCACAATGGAACGCCTTAGCCGCAAAAGGCGCCAAGACGCAACGCGTTTTGTGGGCCAGCACGAGCACAAAAAATCCTAAATATCCGGATACTTTGTACGTCGACGATCTCATCGGACCGGATACGGTGAACACGATTCCGCCCAGCACTTTTGACGCATTCCGCGACCACGGTCATGTGAAACAGACTCTGACAGAGAACGTCGGCGATGCTGTCAAAGTGATGACGGATCTGGAAAAGACCGGAATATCCATGAAAAAGGTTACAGATGACCTTGTTGTCGAAGGTGTAAAACTTTTTGCAGATGCGTTCCAAAAGCTTCTGGACACTGTGCAAAAGCAGATCGGGGAAGAGAAGCAGCCAGCGATCGATCGATTCAGTTATAAGCTGCCACAGGCATTGGACAGCGCTGTGAAAGCCACTATCAAACAGTGGCAGGAAGGCGACAAGCTAAAACGGTTATGGTCGAAAGACAGCACTCTTTGGACGAGCAAAGACGAGAACAAATGGTTAGATTGGCTCGGCGTCACAGAGGACATGCAAGCACATCTGGGCGAGCTGAAGAAGGTGGCCAAAGAAGTTGCAGACGCCGGTTTCACCCATGCGATCGTACTCGGAATGGGCGGCTCCAGTCTCTGTCCGGATGTTCTTGCTCATACGTTCGGAACCCAAAGCGGCGCCCCAAAACTGCATGTTCTGGATTCCACCGATCCGGCGCAGGTCTTGCAACGCGAGAAGGAATTGGACCTGGCCAAAACGATTTTCATCGTCTCGAGCAAGTCCGGAAGCACACTTGAGCCGAACATCTTCAAACAATATTTCTGGGAGAAAGTAAGCGAGAAAGTAGGCAAAGAGAAAACAGCTGAGCGCTTTATCGCCATCACCGACCCAGGCTCTCACATGCAGAAGCTGGCGGAGTCCGAAAAATTCCGCCACATCTTCTACGGCGTTCCTGGAATCGGCGGTCGCTATTCGGCTCTTTCCAATTTCGGCATGGTTCCTGCAGCCATGATGGGCTTGGATGCTGGCAAACTTCTCGATGCAGCGGAAGAGATGGTGCATGCTTGCGCCGCATCTGTCCCTGTCGACAAGAACCCGGGCGCAGTGCTGGGAGCCATCATGGGAACTTTGGCGGTTGCCGGACGCGACAAATTGACTCTGATCACTTCGCCGGCAATTTACGATCTGGGCGCATGGCTCGAACAGCTGCTTGCCGAATCAACGGGCAAGCAGGGCAAAGGTATCATTCCTGTGGATCGAGAGCCGTTGGCTCAACCACAAGTCTATGGCGGTGACCGTCTCTTCGTTTACCTGCGACTAGAAACGGCCGCCAATGCCGAGCAAGACAAGGCGGTGGAAGCGCTTGAGCGTGCGGGTCACCCGGTCGTTCGCATCAACATCCCCGACGCCTATCAGCTGCCTCAGGAGTTCTTCCGTTGGGAGATTGCTACCGCGGTCGCTGGAGCTATTATCGGCATCAATGCCTTCGATCAGCCGGATGTGGAAGCAAGCAAAATTGCTACCCGCAAGCTCACCGAAGAGTACGAAAAGACCGGTTCACTGCCGAAGGAAACGCCATTTTTCGAAAGCAGCTCGATCAAACTGTACAGCGACGAAAAAAACGTCAAAGCGCTGAACGATGCAGTCGGGACTGACAAGTCCTTGGTGGCATATCTGCGGGCGCACTTGAACCGCATCAAAGACGGCGATTATTTCGCCACTATTGCCTACATAGAGATGAATGACCAGCACGAATCGACTCTGCAGAAATCGCGCGTCAAGGTGCGAGACAACAAGCACGTGGCGACCTGCCTCGGCTTTGGACCACGCTTTCTGCACTCAACGGGGCAAGCCTACAAAGGTGGACCAAACAAAGGCGTCTTCTTGCAAATTACCTGTGATGATGCCAAAGACGTGCCTGTTCCGCAGCAGAAGTACACATTTGGTTTAGTCAAAGCAGCGCAGGCAAGAGGTGACTTTCAGGTCCTGGCTGAGCGCGATCGTCGTGCGTTGAGAGTACACCTCGGCAAAGATACCGCCGCCGGTCTGTCCGAGTTGGGTGCCGCGATCGAACAGGCATTCGCTAAGTAATAAAAAAAGGAGAAACAGATATGCAGCTGGGCATGGTTGGACTTGGGCGGATGGGCGCCAACATGGTGCGCCGCCTCACGCGGGATGGTCATCAATGCGTAGTCTACGATCGCAATCCAGATCCGGGTAAAGAACTGGAAAAAGAAGGCGCCCGTGCTGCAACTTCGCTCGAGCAGTTGATGCAACTGCTCGAGCCTCCGCGAGCCATCTGGATTATGGTTCCTGCAGGAAATCCGACCGAGCAAACAGTCTTAGAGCTGACAAAGCTGATGCAGTCAGGTGACACGATCATCGACGGCGGAAATTCCTATTTCAAAGACGATGTCGCACGCTCTGAGCAAGCTGCCACCAAAGGCATTCACTACGTGGACGTCGGCACCTCGGGCGGTGTGTGGGGATTAGAGCGTGGTTACTGCCTGATGATCGGCGGAGAGAATGAGATCGTCAAACGACTCGATCCGATCTTCAAAAGTCTCGCTCCAGGATTAGGCACGATCGAGCGGACTCCCGGACGAGACAAACTGGGTGGAACTGCTGAGAGTGGCTACATCCACTGCGGTCCCGTTGGTTCTGGGCACTTCGTCAAAATGGTGCACAACGGCATAGAGTATGGCATTATGCAAGCTTATGCCGAAGGTTTCGAGATTCTGCGCAACGCCAATTCTTCGCAACTCGAACAGCATCACCGTTTCGACTTGAAACTTGCCGATGTATCTGAGGTATGGCGGCGCGGAAGCGTGGTTGGCTCGTGGCTACTGGATCTGGTCGCCATGGCACTTACCGAGGATTCAGAGCTGACTCATTTCAGCGGATACGTTCAGGATTCGGGC
This sequence comes from Planktothrix sp., assembly GCA_036703195.1. Lineage (GTDB taxonomy): Bacteria > Cyanobacteriota > Vampirovibrionia > Obscuribacterales > Obscuribacteraceae > DATNPN01. Next base: position 821,102 of record DATNPN010000037.1, read on the forward strand.
GAAGGGCGCTGGACAATTATGGCTGCAATCGAGGAGTCGGTGCCTGCCGAAGTGCTATCCGCAGCTCTGTACACACGCTTCCGTTCAAGGCAGAATCAGCCATTTGGCGAGAAGCTCCTGTCAGCTATGCGCAACAAGTTTGGCGGTCACGTTGAGCAACCGCCAGTTGCGGCGTCCGTAAAGTAAATCCCTGGCGATTCCAGCCGCTAACACAGACCGTGCGAAGTATGAGGACTGACCAGCTGTCAGCCACAAAACGCATGCTGAGTATGACGCGGTCACATTGCCGTCATTGAAAATCTACAAACTGCTTTGAACAAAAGCCGAGGTGCAAGTAGATGAGCGGTGACGTCTCACTGAACCAGTCGTCTGAAACGGAGCTCGGAACCAGCACGGCTCTCCCCGGGCACGACGGACTAGCCGCCTATCGAGGCGGGGATTCCCTGACAATCAAATCAACCCAGGCGCCGGCTACGGATGCCCAGCCCCTAAGCGGACCAACTTCAGTAGCTAGCGACGAGATTCCGTTCAATCCGGACAAGCGTCCGGGTACATACGACCCGAACGACGTAACTTTTGCAAAAGAACATTTCACTTCGATTCAACTGCTTCAGCTCGAGGCGCCAGGTCCTAAATACTTCAACAAGGTACTGGACTACGCGCGCAAACGTTCTAATGGCGGCTTTCCGTCGCAGAAGGACGTACTCAAATTTATGAAGCATGAACTGGACGCCCAGAAACAGGTGTTTCTGCAGCAATACCATCTCAAAGATCAATCGTAACTCTTTGCCACCTCTACCCACCTCACTCCGAAAAACTAAACCGATATCGGTTGAGCGATCGGATGTCGAGGGAAAACTAAACCGATATCGGTTGAGCGATCAGATGTCGAGAGAAAACTAAACCGATATCGGTTGAGCGATCAGATGTCGAAAGAAAACTAGACCGATATCGGTTGAGCGACCGGATGTCGAGGGAAACTAGACCGATATCGGTTGAGTTTTTACTGGGCTGTATTTTACTCAGCGCTACTTGACTTTTGCACGTGATGTCTTGTTTCCAGCCGAGTCGGATTGCAATCGATCAATTCCCTCTTTGGCTCGGGCGTCATGCTGGTCACGTTCACTGGCTCGTTTGTAGTCTTCCAACGCTTTTTTCTTATCACCAGATGTTTCATTGATGCTCGCACGCTCGTCGTACCCTGAGCCATAGTCAGGATGCAACAGGATATAAGCGGACGCATCAACCAATGCTTTATCGAACTGTTTTGCTTTTCGATACACTTCGGCGCGTTCGAGCAACACGGTTTTCTGCACTCGTTCGAACAAGTGCTGCTGCATCGGTCCGTACACACCCTTAAACGCTGGCGGATGCTGAACCTCCGCCAACGCTTCGCTCAAATTGCTCGCCGCCTTGCCGTACCGCGATAAAGAAGAGTTGCACTTCGCCTGAAAGCAGTGCATCACAGCGTTCGCCTGCGGAAAGTTTTTTGCGGTTTCGCTGCACACCTGCTCCGCCTCCGAGAATTGGTTCTGCGCCATTAATACGGTTAGTTCTGTCATACGGAGTTCGAAATCGTCAGGATATTTTTTCACCGCCTGGCGTATCTCGTCGATAGCTTCTGATGACCTCCCATCAGCCATCATCAGACCCACTTTCTGTGGCAGATACAACTTTTGCGCTTCCTCCTTATCTCGGCGCGCCTCTTCTTTTTTTCCTGAGGTTTCGTACTCAGTGGCACGTTGTGCGTACGCAACAGCATCTCTGGGATTCACTGCGATCGCCTTGCTCCACTCATCTATCGATTTATCGCTGTCTTTCAACTCCGCATAGCAGCATGCCTTAAGCTGTAATGCCGGAACATATTTCCAGTCCATAGCAAGCATTTGATCGCAAACGGACAAAGCTTGCTTGGTCTGCTTCAAATCGGCGAGCAGTGCCGCCTTTTCAATATAGATCGGCAAATACTTCGGAGCCGCTTTGATCGCTTGATCGAAAGAGTTGAGCGCACTTTTGTCATTGTGGTCAAAATGTTGTTGCAGTCCCTGAAGAAAAATCTTGCGAGCACCAGCCGGGACTGGACCGCTGGCATGTTGATACGAAAATAGTTTTTCTTCGGCAGAAAAGTGGTGTTTGCCGCTTAGCATGCTGGCAAATGTGTCCAGACCACCGCTAATGTCAGAACTTTTCAGCTGCATTGTTTGGGGGCTGGCCACAGCCGAGTGTGCACCCAAGCCGAAAGACAAAGCCAAAGCAGTAAGGATTAAAGACCGGTCCAACAATCCGCCTGGAAATCTCACCACGGTTTGCTCCCCGCTCTAGTTTCGTTATCATGGAACAATGAGTGTCCTACTGATTGCAATATGTGCTGAATTGCGCGCACGTCAACTGAATTGCCTGCCAGTCGCCAGCATATATTGCGAGACAGGTGGGGCGGAAATTCATACTCTTGGTCGAATCCTAATAAGCCGAGGATTTCCTCAGGAGATATCCGTCTGACGCCGCTTTTAGTACGAATCAGTGAACCTGATGCTTTCATGCAACGTTCGTAGTTTTTGGTAAAACAAATGAGAGTGGCATCGTCTTCGTCCCAGTCGACGATATCGAAGCCCTGCCCGTATCGGCGCATGGTCGCCTCGGGCAGATAGAGGGCAGAGTCGTTGGCGAACAAGAACGAAATGAGCTTGGAGCGAACTGAGGAATTGACCGGCTCAGTTACCTCGAGCGGATGTTTGGCGATGAGCACAAAACGACGCGGTCTGCGCATCGGTACACCGAATGCAGTCGGGCAAAGGTCGAGCGAGCGAAAATGATACCCGTGCGCTTGCAAACTTGCATGCAGATAGGCTTCTACGCGCGAACCGGAAAACCCCATTACATTCTCGATTGCCACGATATCCGGCCTGATTGTCGCAGCCAGATCTATTAAATGTATAAACGAGCGTGCGCGGGGATCTTCATCGTCCTTGCGGCTGCCACGCACGGAAAAGGGCGTACAAGGTGGACTCATCCACCACAGACTCGCATCGGGCAGTTGATCGGGCTTGACTGTATCAAGATTGCTAGAAAATGGTCGCAGACCAAAATTGTGATAGTAAGCTTCGTTAGCACTTTCGTTTTGATCAAATGCCGCCACGACTTGCACGTTGTTCTTGCGTGCGGCTTGAGCAAAAGCACCAATACCGGAGAAAAATTCCAAAGCTGTCAGTTCAGGCATTTTTCCCCGAGGTCAAATGGCACTGCCCTGTGCTGCCGCTGAACAAGAACGACTATTGGGCGTGCTGCCGGGAGAGAATCTGTTCTGCTCTGCTACGTGCATATTCGGCTTCCAGGCTTCTTCCTTGAGCATTGTATACCTCGGCTAAATCGCGTAGGCTCATGCCCACATTGCGATGCTCGGGTCCGAATGTCTTTTCGAAAATAGAGATGGCCAGCATCGACAGCGCCTCGGCTTTGTCGTACTTGCCTCGTTGCTCATAGAACTTGGACATTGACATGAGTGTCGTAGCAACTTCCGGGTGCTCCGAGCCCAGTACTGATGAAAACAGTTCTAGGGCTCGCCTGTACAGTGTCGCGGCTTCTCCGTCACGACCCATTTTGTAGTACAGCACAGCAAGGTTGTGCAGATTAGTGGCTACCTCAGGATGGTCGGAGCCAAGCACCGTTTCGTAGATTTCCAGGGATCTGCGATAAAGCGGCTCCGCATCGGCATACTTACCTTGATAGGAAAAATTGTTGGCCAGACTTCGCAGAGACTCTGCCACCTGCTCATGGTTAGTTCCTAAAAGCTTCTCCTTCATCTGCAACGAGTGCACATAAAACTCTTCCGCTTCGGCAAATTTGCCCAATTTTCGATAAATGCGGGCCATGCTCTTCTGTGTATTAGCGACTTCCATCGACGCGGGATTGACGCTTTCACGAATCTCCAGAGCCTTCGCTAACAGATTCAGGCAGTCTTCGAAATTGCCGATGGACGAGAAAAACGTGGCCAGATCCTGCATGCTTTCAGCAACTTCAGGGTGTTTCTTCCCTAATCCCTTTTCGCGAATCTGCAGCGCTCTCTCATAGAGCTCTTCGCACTCGTCAAACTTTCCTTGCAACGCTTGGTTTTGCGCAAACATGGAGAAGCACTCGGCAAGCTGAAGGTGTTCTTTGCCCAGCTGCTCCTGCCTGATTGCTGAAGCCGCCTCGATTAAACCTTCTGCCTCCTGGCTCCTGCCCACCAGATGATAGAGTCTGGCGATATCAAGGCAGGTTGTCGCTTCGCGCAGGGTGTGATCGCCGTTAGGTTTGGCCTCGGAAAGCGCCTGCCGCCAGAGTTTTTCACAATCGACGTAGTTGCCTGCTTCGAACGCTTGCTGCCCTAAAGCTTGTAATTCTTCCCAACTCATCTGCCTTCTCGTCCTGGTCACTCATATGTAATCTACCCAGCGTTTGCAGATGCAGTCGCCGGCACAAACATTTCCAGAAGAAATTATAAAGGACAGGGAGCAGTTGCTTGATCGAAACCGTACCTCCGGATCGACTCTGCTTTCATCTTCACTAAGAAGGTTCGTTGAATTTACGCACCATAGACGGTATCACTTCTCGGGGAAATAATCGTGACGACGCCGCCATGGTCTTATTGAAAATGCCCGGTATGACTATGGTCTGACCGCGCTGCATGCCCAAGTAGCCTTTCTTTGCCGCTCGCAGAGCAGTCATCGGTTTGACGGCTGAAAATAGCCGATTTGTTTCCATCCCTGCGCGTTTCTGAAACTCAGTCTTGGTCGGTCCAGGGCAGAGAAGAGTGACGGTCACTCCGGTTCCTTCTAGCTCGCAGGCTAGTGCCTCTGAGAAAGAAAGGACATAGGCCTTGCTGGCGTAGTAAACGGCCATTCCAGGACCCGGAACAAATCCCGCCGTCGAGCCCACGTTCAAAATCCGTCCTTGCCGACGCTCCAGCATCGACGGCAGAAGCAATTTAGTCAACTGCGTTAATGCAACGACATTTATCTGCAAAAGAGCGAGCTCTTCTGTCAGTTCAGTCTGACTAAAATCACCATATGCTCCGATACCGGCATTGTTCACCAACACGTCGACTGCGATCGAGCGCTTTTTGAGTTCGCTGACGAGCTGCGCCGGACCGTCGGATCGCGAGAGATCGCAGACGATCACATCTACGTCAACTGTGAACGTATCTTTTAGCTCTTTTGCATTTTCGTTCAGTCTATTCTCATTCGTCGCAGTAATCACTACGTGATAGTCATCGGCGGCAAACAACTTACCAAACTCATAACCGATCCCCGTGCTGGCACCCGTGATCAAAACCGTTGTCATAGATCCACCTCATTTAGACCGGGCAACAATCTTACCGCACCGCTGGAATTTTAACTTGCGACTGTGCAATTACACATTGCCGTTTCGCAACAGCATTCTACGATCAACCTACAACTTTTCGCATGGAATCCAGTGCTCCTGAGCGGCTAGCCACTGGCACAACTATTTGCAATGCACATCTGAAAGAGAAATTCGCTATGCCTGACTATGAACATGAAAGTAGTAAATACCAAACTGGAGCAGACCGGCAGAGCGCGGTGTCATCCTGGCTTCAAGATTGCGCTTATGAGCGCGGCACGCCTTTAGAAAGAGCAATGTGTTACAGCGATCACTTATTCGGTTGCACGGCGGCTGGAGTGACCAAGAGGCTTCGCACCCGGGCCACTAACGCCCAGAATCAGCTTGAACTGCTCGAGCAATCTCTCACCGCGATCGCCATCGGCGTAACCGTACGAGCCTGGCGCACAACCCCATGGCCGATCGCCGGCACATTGGCAGTTGCAGCCCTCTCTTTTCTAGCAGAAAAAGTCGATCCTACATCCCAAAACAACGCGCATCGCAATGAGGCTATTGGATCAGTGGCGCAATCGATTATCAGCCACCGCAAGATTAGCGACCGACAGTGGTCAGTGCTGGGTGACCGTTTGGGAGCCGATGCCGCCGACCTTTTGGTGGTGGGATCCGGTTTTTGCTTTGGTGTGGTACCAAGACTCTCGCTGAGAACTTGTGGAACAGTCGCCGTATACACCAGCGAGACAGTACGTTCTCTCGTTGAACCGGAATTTTGTGGGCTCACTGACGACGCCGAATCTGTTGTCACTTTGACACGATCAACGGACCATGTGCGCCACTGGATGGCAGACCTCAATCACCGCGGACTGCGTGCTTCTCTTACTTTTAATGATGAGGGAGAGCCGTTGCTCGAAACTCCCTCATTCGCTTCAGGCAGGAAAGAGTCTCTCCAAGCTGAGAAAGAGGGCGCCTGGTGGCGCAACCCAACAGATCCGTTCTGGACAAAATGATCAGTTAGACTTACGTGCTAGTTCTGAAAGAGCCCAACTGATCGTCAAACTCTCGATTTAATTTTTTGCACATCGCCAAGTTGTCGGGTCGAACGGGCTGACAAGCTGACTTCAGGGAATAACTAACCTGAATATTGATTTCGCCCACAGGCGTCCTATAAAAGTGATATATCACTATTGTATGGGTGGAACAGCGATCTCATTGGCGGAAGCCTTTAGAACGTCAGCAGTCAAGATCAGAGATAGAGGAGCGAGTGATGCGTTCAGGACAAACTACGGTTAGCCTTATCAAACTACTGTCGACTGCAGCGCTGCTTGTATCTACTGCCGCTCCCGCCATCGCGGTGCCAAACCCGCCCGACACTATGTCTCTTCTGAAGAAGGCATACTCCGAGATCGGCGACGGCAAATTTGATAACGCCATAGATACATTGTGTTTGGCCATCAAATTCGACTGCAACAGCGTCATGGCCAGGCGGTACCTATGCTACGCATTGCTTCAACGCGGAGATGCGCGCGGCGCCATCTCACAATTGGATGCGCTGGCACAACTGAATAAAGGTATCCCCTTTGACCTGTGCATGCGAGGAGAAGCTCTGCAGATGATTGGCGAATACGACAAAGCCACTGAAGCCTACCGAACAGCTATGGGAATGGATCCGAAAAATGATTATGTAAGAGAAAAACTGATCGCTGCCTTGCAAAACTCCGGTAAATATCAGGAAGCCTCCGCAATTTGCGCTGATGGGTATTACGGTACGTCCGACAAGAAGATGAAGGACAAATATCTAGAGTCATTCAATCAAATTCAAAGCGCGCGCGCGTACTTGCACGAGAAGAGTGGCGGTGCCGAATGGACAACGACGGCTCCGACGGCTCCAACGGCTCCAACGGCTCCAACGGCCCCGGCGTCAGCAGCGCCAACAGGAGACACCATATACGGCTCCAGTCCGTCTTCGTTCAAGCCCACGGCACCCACGGCGCCCACAGCAACGCCGCCGCCTCCAAGCGGTCAATAACCTCACGCCCATCGACGAGCCTTGCAAAAGCCGTTTTCTGACACTCAGGATTTGTACAGATTTGCTTTGTTAGAGTATGCGCGTTGAACGAACGACTCGCAGAAAGTAAGTAAGCAAGCAACTTCGCTACCAGGTCTCCCTGCGCGCGCGTTGTGGCGTGGAGAATTTTATGCTTGAAACATCGATCACTGAAAACTACATGCAACTTGTACCGCTGGAATTGACAGCATTCGAACAAGACGCCGAAACAACCTTGCCAGCAAAATTATTTGACGAAACCTTCGCCAAGGAGACAACCAATACTGATACCGAATATGGTGGTCGTTGGCGCAGACAGCGCTCCTGGTTCACAGGTGCTCCGCCTGAAAGCGCCCAAGAACCTACTGCCAAAGCTCTCTTCCTGTTTATCTGCTTAAACAACAAACAGCAGTTCGCATCATTGGCACATCTCGCCTTCATGATCATGATCTCGATGGGAGGTCTAGCCCGATTGCGATACACCGACAAAGATTTCAAAGATGAATGGGCGATCGATTGTTCCGAGGACGACGAATCCGATGAATTGGAAGAGGAGGAAAGTTTAAGCACTGAGCAAGGAGAGAGAAGCAGCCCGGTTGCAGGTAGATTCGCTACTCCAGTGGGTCTGAAACTGGCTTGCAACGGTCCACTGATGCAGACCACGCTGATGGATACACGCCTCGCCAAGGCATACACACAGGCGTTTCTTTCAGATCTTGCATCAAGCAGGTTTCTCAGCCCTAACACACCGCCTAACTATCAGGACTTCATAAATACTACAGAGGTTAGCTCCATGAAAGAATCAAAAATCAAGCGATTTTTCCGCAAATTCACAAGAGAAAAGTTCAAGTCGAGAGTCGTACGCAGAAAGAAACGTCTCACGATTCGCATCGTCATGAAAGACAGCTTGAACGTACTGGCGGAAAAGATCTTTCACGATGCCAACATCGGATGGCTGATTGCCGATGTCAATCGGGGCGGAATCAGGGAAGACTGGATGGACGGCAAACGCATAGTACGTCTGAAAGAAACTCAAGAAATCGTTCTGCCCAACTGGGGACAAATCATCAACTTCTATGAGACCAGGCCGTCGATCGCACGAGCGGGCAATCTTGTGACAATTGTGGAAACGGTCCGAGTTGACCGCAAACGAATAAACGAAGTTCTCGGCCCAATCCTGGGCAATGCCTTCAAAAAACCACCCGACGAACCGAATCTTTAAACACACCCACCTGTCCACTTCAAAAAGCTAAACCGATATCGGTTTAGCTTTTTCGTCCTCTCAGAAATTTTTTTCGATATCGGTTTAGCTTTGCCCAGAGACGGTTCACGCGACTGCTATGTGTGTGGATTGGAAGATTTTTTGAAAATGATTGAACTTTTTTGCACTTGAGATCGTAATACATAATGGGGGGAGAGAGGAGGTGAAACTATGACAACTGAAACTCGATTGAGTCGCGCGCGAAAGATGAAGGAAGTGCTGAACAACAGTTGGATGGAATTTACAGAGGAATTTCCAGAAGAAGAGGATTGCCTGCAGCGCATATTTCTTGCGGCAAGAGAAGCAGGAGTCGCATGCAAGTTCTGCGGAAGCAACAGCTTAAGAAGATCCAGGGAAGCGCGGGCCGCTAATTGCAACGATTGCGGCCAATTGGTTTGGTTTACGGCAGGAACCTCCTTTCACCGCATGAGAAACTGCCAAGCGCGTCTGTTTGCGATTTGGTGCATGGAAAATAGTATCCACTTTTCCTCCAAGGCGTTTGCGGAAGTTACAGGCATTGCGCAATCCAGCGCACTAAACACCCTACAAAAATTGAGAGCAATCGTTTTGAGTGAGATGTCGGAAGCAGGGACACAACTTGCTTCTGGATGTTTCGAGCAGCTATTTTCAAAGCGAAGCCGAGAAACCCCAGCAAGAAAACATCCGTCCGCTGAGCAAGAGGAAGTTGATCTTGACTGTCGCGGAGCGTGCCAAGATGACCCTTCCACGATTTGGGACAATGCTGTGAAAACCGCAACAACAAATCGAGGGATTGAGGATCATCCGGAGCATCCCAGTCCGCAGTCGAACCAGGATTTCAACTTTTTGTCAGATCAAGAGAAAGGGGTCTTCGACCTATTAGAAGAGAAAGATGTGTCTTCCGATCTTCTTCTTGAACGCAGCGGTTTATCTGTATCCGAGCTATCGGCGTCACTGACGTTCTTGGAGCTGGCCGACTTGATTATCTGTTTACCGGGACATCGCATCCGCCGCAAAATACAAAAACTCAATATCAATAACGTCAAATTAACCGACGCCGTGATGTCCGCGGTAAAACAGTCGCAGACCTGCTTAAAACAAATCTTTCACGGAATCAGTCGCAAGGCTCTTCAATATTATCTTGCACACTACTGGTGTCTACGCGATCGAGCACGATGGCAATCTGGAAGATTGCTGCTTCAGTGCATGCGGACACCGCCGATAACTGACGATGATGTACTAGCATACGTGTCACCAGCGTTCGTCACCTTCGCAGACGCGCCGAACTAGAACGGTTCCGACAACAACTCATTAGGTCGCGACTGAGTATGCAAGTTCGCATAAGTCGAAGACTGAGCCAAGGGCTGCACGGTTCTCCTCCTTGGTTCGCAATGCGCGGTAAAAAATGGTACAAAGTGAAGACTCAGTTTCGTAGATAGGTGTTTGATGAATCCTCGACATCCCGGCAACATCCATATTGACTTGAAAGCGCTGGCAAACAATACGGCCCAGAAGGACGGATTCGAAGTGCGGCTAAACAGCGATGGTATTGCGCAGCTCAAGGAGATCATGCGCAATGCGGACACCTTGAGCAAACAAGAGAACCGCAAGCCGATGGGCGATCTGTTATGGTCATCTATCGACAACACCGAATCGAAAGATCTGGATCAGATTGAGTACGCAGAAGCTATGGTCAACGGCGACGTCAGAGTGATCATAGGAATTGCTGACGTTGACGCATATGTACCAAAAGGGTCACCCATCGACCAACATGCGGCAAAGAACACTACGTCTGTTTACACCGGTGTGATTACGTTTCCAATGTTGCCAGACGAGCTGTCGAGCGATCTGAGTTCGCTCCGGCAAGACGTGGATCGACCTGCCGTCGTTATGGACCTCATCGTCGCCGCCGATGGCTCTGTCAAGTCCTATGAGATCTATCGAGCGACAGTGCGCAATAAAGCAAAATTGGCATATTCCGCGGTTGGCAACTGGCTTGACGGAGTGAATGATCGTCCATCGAAAAATGTGAATGTTTCTGGTCTGGAGGAACAACTGAAATTACAGCGCGCTGAATCTAATCGATTTCACGAAGCGCGGCTGCGCACCGGTTCACTCAATCTGTACACGATCGAGGCCCAGCCGGTTACAGTCGACGGTAAGGTAGTCGATATCTCACTTACGGAAGACAATCCTGCTCGCGACCTAATTGAAAATTTCATGGTGGCAGCGAACATGGCAATGGCTAGATTTCTCGATACTCATGGAACGTTCTCTATGCGCCGAATAGTGAAAACGCCAAAGCGGTGGAACCGCATCGTCGAGCTGGCGCAACAGCATGGCTTCACGCTGCCTGAGGAAGCTGATGGTCACGCGCTCAACGAATTTCTGGCGCAACGCAAAGTGGCCGATCCAGAGCACTTTCCTGATCTCTGCCTGAGCGTTGTCAAACTTCTAGGACGCGGCGAGTATACGGTCGTCCGCTCCGGTCAAACGCATGAAGGACATTTTGGATTAGGCATACACGACTACACTCATTCGACAGCGCCCAATCGGCGATTTGCTGATCTAGTGACGCAGCGCCTCGTTAAAGCAATTTTGGACGGAAAACCATGCCCTTACACAGAACAAGAATTGACTGAAATAGCACAAAACTGCACCGAGCGTGAAGATGCCGCCAACCGAGTGGAACGATTCATGCGCAAGGCTGCAGCTGCTGTTTTATTGAGTCAGCGAATGGGTGAAACGTTCGATGCGATTGTTACCGGTGTGAAGGAAGACGGAACCTACGCACGCCTGCTCAAACCGCCTGCGGAAGGCAAAATTGTGGAAAACGCACACGGTCTTGATGTTGGAGATAAGGTCCAGGTAAAGCTCGTTGACGTCGACCCCGCGAAAGGATTTATCGATTTTCGCCGCTTGTGAGAGCAAAAAACTAAACCGATATCGGTTTAGTTTTCGGACCACCACCCTAATTGCCGAGATATTTTTTCATCAGCTCTTTTGCCATGTCACTATGCAACAATTTCTCTTTCTCTGCCGGAGAGATCTTGTCGAGCGCTCCCAATCCGCCCGAACCCAACTTACTTCCGTATTTCGAACGCAACATATCCATGAGCTGGCCGTTGCCAGAGGACACGCCACCCTGCGGCGCCATTCCACCTGGTGCGTTCGAACGCGCAACTGGGATTGACGGCGTGATCATAACGGGGCGTTGACTTTTCAATATCTCGCTGCGTTTCAACTGGTCATCAAGTCCGCTGGATAACGAATCAAGGCGTGGTTCATAGGCGTCAACTGGTTGATTAGATTTGACCATCTCTTCGATGCGGTTAAACTCTCCCAAGTAGGCGCTAGTGCCAATTCCCTGTTTTTTGGCCGCCATAATTCGTGTCAGAAGCGCCTTGCGCTTATCTAAAAGTGGACCGGGACCCGCCTCGAGGAATCCACTGGCGGCGGGAGGAACTGAGGGCGCAGCGGCAGGATTGTCGTTCGTTGGGCTGGAAATATTCGTCGGAGGAGCGATGGCACTGCTCTCTTGCTGAACGCTCGGTGCAGAGTTAACACTCTGGACTGGCGTTTCGTCCGCGCCCGCCGGTGCGATCGTTACCAAAGCAGCCACGGCAGTTAGAAAGAGCCCATTCCTGAAAGGGAGCATAAAGGCTCCTCCTGTCTACGATCGTGCACAGACTAAACCAATCGTTTGTTTTCTGAGTGGTTTGGCATAATTTCTCTATACCACTAAAGCATGAGGTGTCTTTCCTCTTGGTGTTTATAGTGACAGAGGCGCGATGAGTCGAAATCCACCACCAGCGACCAACCAGATATGAAGGCTTTAGGTGCTCACGGCAGATCACTGACGGTAAGAACCGCATCTTGCCTTGTTCTGGCTGTCATTCTTACTTTCCTGCTGGCAGCCTTCCACGCTTGGGGCGGAACTTGGCTGCCTTTGCTACCCAGAAATGTTCTCACAGTTAGTCTCGCCGGAGCTCTGGCGTCGGTAGCCGGTTTTTTAGCAGCTTTAGCCGTGGGTCTACGAGCCCGCTCTTCTGCGATTGCTCGCCCACCAGGTTTTCCTAAAGACGTCTGTGGAGAAACGGCTCGTTTTATAAATTCCTACAACATCGTGAAAGAAGCCGCCGATACCCCGATAGAAAGCGATGGTGCAGAGTGGTTTGCAGTCGAATTATATCTGCAGGCTATCGGCCGTAGTCCGATTGGCTCTACCCAATCGATCCCGAAGAGAGAGCAGTAAATGGCTCAATCAAAGTGGCAGAAGTTTTTTGACAGCTGGGGCACCGTTCGTGTAGGCAACGCTCGTTTTACCGTACGTACTCTGGTTTTGTTTGCGTGCCTTATTATCATTATGCTCGATGTCGCCGTTCAAACCTCTACCCGCGCCATCATCGCGCTTTCGCTTAACGCAGCCTTCGTTTTGTCCGCAGTTCTCGCCTCAAAAGCTACGCGCACCGTCAGTCTTCGCGTAGTCGCTTACTGCTTCATTTCTGGTATCGCGATGATGGGCGTCGCATGGTTACTGGCGCAAGTTATCGTGTTGCTGATCGGGCGCGATTCGCCACTTCAGCCGTACCTAGTGGCGCCAATTGAAGACATATGCCGGATCGTGCCGGTGATCATAGTGCTATGGCGGGGACGCAAGTTCAGCACTTGGACAATTGGAGCCAGCGATGTGGCCCTTCTGGGCGCGGCAGCAGGAGCCGGCTTCGCCTTCATCGAGGATTCTTTTGCCACGACGCCATTGGGCAGCAGCAGCCCCTTCTTCTGGGTCCCAGCAACGGTCATGTACAACGGCCATCTGATTGCAGGACATGCGGTCTGGACGACATTCACCGCTGCGACCATTGGTCTTGGACTTCTGCTCGTTCGAAATAAACAGCTCTCTTTGCTTCTGCTGCTCTCTGGGTTTACGTGGACCCTCCTGGATCACATCGCCATGGATGCCAGCATTCAGCGGCAAGATTTTGTCTCTGGAACTCTCCTTTTCCTTGCCGCCAACGGTTACATCACCTTGGTGCTTTTCGTCGTTAGCTTCCTGTCGGCAATCATTCTGGATCTTTGGTTGGTCTTGAGAGTTCCGCCTGCTTTCCCTGAGTTTCGATTACCAGGCAAAACACAGCGTTCAGACGCTATCACCACCGTGTGGCAATTTATTCTGGACAGACGCCGTTTGGCGTATGCGCTTTCTCGCCAAAACTTTGCCCCGTCAACGACTTTTGCATTCGCCAGTGCGGTTGTCGCTCAATCGCTAATCAACTATCATCGCGGCGCCCAGGTTCAATCCAGCGGGAAAGAAAGCACTCTTCCACCACGTTCACCACAAGCGGTTGTTCCAGTTGCATCGCGCTCGCCTGAAGTCAGCTCTGGTTCAGACACCGAGCAAGCTCTTGCGACCCGCGATTTCTCCCGCACTGCCTATTCAGAAGCGGTCGATGCAATCATGGGCGGCCGTCGCTCGTTCAACACGAGAGAAGATGCGACATTGAACTTGGGCGATTTGAACACGACACACACACCGGCACCTGGAGGACCGTCCGAGTTAATGCCAGAACTAAGGCTACCTGGACAATACATTTTGCTGTCGCAGATAAGCGCCGGGGGCATGGGCATGGTCTTTCGTGCCAAACACCGTCATACTGGAGCCAATTTAGCAATCAAGGTGTTGCACCCGCACGTAGCCAAACAAGCAGTTAACGTCATGCGCTTCGAACAAGAAGCAAAAGCTGCTTGCGCCTTGAGCCATCCCAATCTGGTTGTCGTTCACGATTTCGGCATAACTTCCGATGCCATTCCTTATCTGGTAATGGATTTGATTGATGGCATTAGTCTGCAAAATGCAATAAAAGGATCTGGAGTGCTGAGCTACGATCGCTTTCTCAATATATTTACTCAGGTGAGCTCTGCGCTTGGTCATGCTCACAGTAGAGGCGTCATTCACCGCGACATCAAGCCGAGCAATATCCTCATTCAGAAAGAAGAAGGCGACTTGGTACGTATCGTCGACTTCGGCATTGCCAAGCTTGTACAAAAGGATGGTACTGCTACGGAAGAACTCACCCGAACTGGTGATCTGGTGGGCAGCCCGCTCTACATGAGCCCGGAACAGTGTCTGGGAAACTCTCTAGATGCTCGCTCTGACATCTACTCCTTAGGCTGCGTCATGTATTTTGTCTTGACCGGTCAAGAACCTTTCATGGGCAAGAACGCGGTGCAAACGATCTTTAAACATCTGCACGAGATGCCGTCCAGACCAACTGACTTGCGTCCGGGAATGCCGGCACAGATCGAGCAGATTATATTCCGTGCACTTCAGAAAAATCCCGATAACCGCTTTAGCTCAGCAGACGAAGTGGCAGCCGCGTTGGAAGCAGCCAGACAAGCCGGAGTCGGTAATATTGTTTAGTTGTCCGAAATTTGAGTGTGTTGACCGAACACAGATTTTTCGATGTCAGCGCCAGACCGAAAATTCGCCTATCAGCTGCTGCTCGCCGCCTTGTTGCATCTCGTGATATTGCAGCGACTAGGGACAGCATCATGGGCATAACTGAGTAGTGCGAACAAACATCCAAACAAGCACATACTCAAACCTGACTGAATTGCCTTTATGGTGTTCGAGCCAGGTATTAAACGTCGCTCTTCCGCATGGCGGTCGCGAGTGATAGCGCTCGCACGGTCTGGCTTTGCAAAAGGTGTCTAAAAGATGAGAAAAGCACTCAAACGAGAAAAATTTCAAGTTGATAGCTTTGAGCATAACCAAGAGTTTAACGACTTGGACGATTTTGAGTATGAGGAACCGACGCTCGCTGCGCAGCCCGAGACGGACGAGAATGAGTCGCACGAACCCGACTCCAGCATTGGCACCGAAGACTCCCTCAGAATCTATCTGAGGGAGATCGGACGGCATCGGCTCTTGAACGGCACCGAAGAGATCGAGTTGGGACGCGCGGTGCGCACCGGTAATAAAGAAGCAAGAAGGCGTCTGATCCAAGCCAACCTTCGCCTGGTCGTCAGCATCGCCAAACGGTACAACAATAAAGGTCTCAGCTTTCAAGATTTGATTCAAGAAGGTGGCGTCGGGCTGATTCGTGCCGTGGAAAAATTCGATCCTGAACGCGGTTACAAGTTTTCAACATATGCAACCTGGTGGATTCGTCAGGCCATTACGAGGGCGCTGGCGGACAAGTCGCGAGGAATTCGAATACCTGTTCATGTTGGCGAAAGTATGAGCAAGTTGAGAAAATTGGTGCGGCAGATGTACGACGAGTTAGGTCGCAAGCCATCAATGGACGAGATTGTTGCACGATCAGGATTGGGACGCGACAAAGTAATTCTTACGATAGGCGCTTTCCGAGGGCTAGTTTCGCTTGATGCAAAACTTCGTGACGAGTCTGAGACTTTGCTCGCCGACTTGATCGAGGACAAGTCGTTGCCCACCCCGGAAAACGCAGCTGAGGAGCGTTTGCTCAGTAAGCAAGTGAACAACTTGATCGCTCGCTTGAGCGAGCGAGAACAGGACATCATCAAGCTCAGATACGGACTGGGCGCTGAGACGCCAAAGAGCCTGGAAGAGTTGTCTCAGATGCTAGGTGTTTCCCGAGAGCGCGTCCGCCAAATCGAATGCAGAGCTCTGAAGAAGCTGCGCAAAGACAACCAGGCGCGTGATTTGCTCGACAACCTCAACTAAGGTCTTAAACTCAACCGATATCGGTTGAGTTTTCGCTGACAGCTTCCGACACCGACAAAGACTTGAAAACTCAGTCGTGTTTATCGTCGAGCAGCGATACTTCCGTGCAGGGTGGCGACACGGTCGGCTTCGCTGGAGAGCTGTTTCAGGCGGTGAAGGACGCTGGTCTTAGTGGCGGTCTTGGTAATCTCCTTCCAGAACGGAATACGAAGCCCTGCATCAAGCGTCGACGACAAACAGACCATGGTCTTGTTCTCGCCCATCGGCGTCAGTGTCCACGACCCTTCAAACTGTCTGAAGTGGTCTGACTTGATCAACGTATACTTGATCTGATTTGGAGGGACCTCGCACTCTTTATAAGTGCAGGAGGTATCGCCCACAACGGGCAACGCAAAAAACTTCTCTTCGATGAGAGCTTCGTTGTTATGGTATGAAATGAGCTTGCGATGCTCTGGATCACACGTTCTCAGTCCCTGAATGGCTGACCAGACAATGTTGATTGGCTGCTCGATCACTTGGCTCTGTGTTACAGGTTTTGCATCATGCGCACTGGCAATCGGAACAGCGCTTGCAGCAAACATCGAGACTAAAAACACTTTGAGACGGCGATTCATTAGTGGCACACCCGAGAGCAGTCAAAATTATCCGGCTGCGATAACTACTGGAGTCGCAGCGGAATTAGGCGGATAGTACTATCAGCTTACCATCTGCCTTGCGAAGATGGGGCCGAAGTTGCCTATATTTTCTATGTTCCCCAAGGATGAGTTGTTAAACGAGTGACTTTGGTTTTTTTGAAGAGTGCTCGGGAAACTGAGATGTCATCGACCTTCAACCGGACAGAAGATTGACCTCACTTTGGTCGACGGAGGTACGCTGATCGACCGTATGACTGTTTCTGCACTTACTCAGAACCGTGTCTTCGTGCTCCCTGATCTGACATCGCATCTGGTGGCAATGCGCAGACGCGTGGGTTGGCGGCTGCCACCTATGTGGTTCTCATTGACCGCCCTCAAGCGTGAATTAATCTTGCCGTCCTGAGGTCGAACTGGCGACAGCGCCAAGCCAGTGCCTTCTGCGCAAGAGACCGGCCGCCGTTTATTAAACCTGTGTCGAGCCTGAAATGCGACGATATTGCCCCGGGCTATTCGGGCAAGACGTTGATAGTAACAATTTGTGGGTTGCTCGGGATTTATGACGGCCATGACAAACGACTCAGCAGCCCTCGATGCCGATGGATCATTGATGCTCCTTGCCAATGATCTGCTCTACAAGGCATTCGAGATGCGCTGTTCGGATTTCAACGTCGAACCCGACGCAGAACAAGTGGTCCTGCGATATCTGGTCAACAGAGAAACGATCAAAGAGATGCAGCTGCCCAAAGATGTGCACAGCGAGCTGGTTTTTTGTTACAAAGCTCTGGCAGGATTGAACATCGCCCAAAGCGACCGTCCGCAAGACAAAAAGGCCACTATTCCCATCGGTGGCAAAGACATCGTCATCCGAGTAACGGCTATTCCCGGCGAACACGGCGAAACAATAGCGGTTTCATTCAAATTTCCCGATTAGTTTTCCGCGCGATCCCGCTGCGGAGCACCAGTGTTAGGGGCTTCGGTCGAGTTGGTACAATGCCGGTGAGCCCCCTTCGGCGGTATCCATGCGCCTTGACCTCAAGCTGCCTGAAATTGGTTTGATCATTGTCATTGTGCCCGTCATCGTCAGCACCTCGCTGTTGATTTGGCTCAACCAACTCCTCGCTGAGGCGGATCACGAAACTGAACGGCAGGTGAACTCCAAACTTATCGTCGCCGACGGAAGCGTCCTTTCCAATCACTTGATGCAAGCCGGTGTCTATCTCGCTCTTTTCAAGGCTACTCACAGTGAGGAGCAACTGCAGAATTATGATCGCGTTGTCGCTGAAATCCCTGCCATCTATAGCGACATGGAACAGCTTGGTAAATCGCGCCCAAAAACTGCCGACAACGTGCGCAAACTAGAGGAAGCAGGAAAAGCCTTTACCCGGCTGGTTTCGAGTAGCCACAGATCGGGCGAACCAATCCAGTATTGGCTGCACTCAGACGAAACGTACAGGCATGAGTTGAAGGATGGCTTTGTTCACTTCATGAAAGTGTTCGACCAGTTTAGAGAAGATGAAACGCAGTTTCAGAACTCGCACTCCGACCAACAAAAGCGCAGTCAGGCAAATTTGGTCCTGTGGAGTTTCGTCGTTTTGAACTTCGCGGTAGCGTGGGGTCTTTCAACATGGTTCAGTAAAAGAATTACGGGGCGACTTTCGGTTTTGCGCGAAAACAATATTCGACTGTCCAGACGTCAGCCCTTACACGGCTTGGTCGCTGGCAATGACGAAATTACGGAATTGGATAAGGGGTTCCATCATATGGCAGAACTACTCCTTAAGGCTGAAAGGCAAAAACAAGAGTTCGTGCAGATGATCAGTCATGATCTTCGCACCCCTCTTAGCGCCATACAAGGAACCCTGGCTCTGGCTCTGCGGGGTTCGTACGGCAGTCTGAACGATAAAGGAAAGTCCAGGCTCTCAGATGCAGAGCAGGATTCTGAACGGCTGATCGCTATGATCAACGAACTGCTCGACATCGAAAAGATCGAGGCGGGCAAATTGCAAATCGACTTCGCAGATGTCAGTCTTGAGGGAGTGATCAGTCGATCGATCGAGTCGGTTGCTCCCCTTGCGCAAAGCAACAATGTCGAGCTGCGCTACGACGGCGCGGATGCCACAGTGCGAGGAGACTTCGATAGATTGATACGCGTCGCAATAAACCTCATTTCCAATGCAATCAAATATTCGCCAACTGGCACCACGGTAACAATCTCTGTCGAGTCAACTGCGACCGCAGCGAATGTGAGGGTCGCAGACTGCGGACGAGGTATTCCGGTCAACAAAATCGATACCATTTTTGACCGTTTTTCTCAAGTCGAAAATGCAGATGCCCAGAAGGGAACCGGTTTAGGACTAGCTATATGCAAAGCCATAATCGAAGCTCATTCAGGAACAATTGGTGTTGAAAGCAAAGAAGGATGCGGCAGTACATTTTGGTTCTCTCTGCGTTCGACTGCTCCAGCCACGTCTGCAGAACAGCTGCCAAGATCCGAGAACGAACATGTCGAATTGGCTGGCTAATCAAGTTGAGAAGTTTTCCAAAGAGCCAAAAAGCGAGCAATGGTCTTGGTTGCCCGCGACCATTGCTGCCCTCTTCAAATTTCGTCGCGCGGAGTTTTAGATCCGAAGCCAGAAAACAAACAATGGTCAAGGTTACCCAAGACCATTGCTGCCCTCTTCAAAATCCATGTGATGCGGGGAGAGTGCTCAGTGAGCCTTCTAGTGCGGCAGTTGAGTTTGGGTCCGCTGCGTCGATCACACTGGAATACTAGCTGCCCCCTCTTGAAAAGATGTTACCGAGTTGTGAATCCTGCAAGCGCCGTGCCTGTCCAGAATCCGCCATTCAACGTGTACTAGGAGCGCCCGGGTGGAATAAAGCCGGAAGACTCGATGAGGGACGCCTGACCGTGCCAAAAATTCTGGTAATTGAAGACGACCACCGCTTAGCTCGGGTGGTGGAGGATTGGTTGGCAGAGGACGGCTACCAGGTGGACTTGGTCGACTCCGGACGGGACGCTCAAGACAAGTTATCCAAACAGGCATACGATCTGCTCATCGTCGACTGGGGCTTACCGGACATCGCTGGAGTGGACATTTGCAAGCAGTATCGAGAATCCGGAGGTAGCGCCTCAATTCTGATGCTCACTGGTAAGGGTGGGGTAACCGACAAAGAGCAAGGACTCGATGCCGGTGCCGATGATTATCTGACGAAACCTTTTCATCCACGAGAACTGTCCGCGAGACTGAGAGCACTGCTAAGACGTCCAAGAGAAATTCGCGACAACATCCTGCAAGTAGGAAGCCTTGTACTGGACCCACAAGGTTGTCGATTGACTAAAGACGGCAAGGAGATCAATCTTCTACCCAAAGAGTTCGCACTCCTCGAGTTTTTGATGCGCCATCCAAATCAAGTGTTCGCTGCGGATGTTTTGTTAGACAAAGTCTGGTCTAAAGAGTCAGAGAACTCGCCTGACACCGTTCGAGTTCACATAACCAAATTGCGCAGCAAAATAGACAGCGAAGGCGAACCTTCAATTATCCGCACCATGCACCGGGTTGGATATAAGCTCGAGGCGCCTGACCGACTGTAAAACCCAACCGATATCGGTTTAGTTTCAGCCGCTCTCCACATCCTCAACCGATATCGGTTTACTTTCAGCCGCTCTCCACATCCTCAACCGATATCGGTTTAGTTTCAGCCGCTCTCTACATCCTCAACCGATATCGGTTTAGTTTTGACCCAACAGCCAACCTACTGGTAGTTTTGATCCTGAATCGGTAGTCCGTCCTTCAGCCTGATTTTTCGCCCAGAATTTGCGGGCACTTTTTCTCCTGGCAGAATAATTCCAATCAGATTCAACGGGTCGTAAGCTGAGATAGTTACTAGTTCGCCAGCCGGTTCGCGTTTTTTCATCGCTCTGAGCGACTCGAAGGCTTCAGGCAGCGCGAACTGTTCTCCCAAAAATCCGCTGACTAGCCTTCCTCCACGGACTTCCCCTCGCTCTTCCATTCGGCGAAACTTATCCAGCAGATCTCGCCATCGGGGCAGTGAGGTCTCACGTGCCAGCATGTCGCGAAAAATCACACCGTAACGATTCAAGAGCATACGGCACGCCGCCTCAACGGCTCGATCCTGATCGACTGGCTCTGAATACAAAAGCGACCAGCGACCGGTGCTATGTCTGGGTCTAGCGAAACGTCTCGTTCCTTGTCCCGATCTGCGTTTCGGGTCGATGAGGGCGCGCAGGTTGTCGAATCCGTCCGCCGTAACCAGACCCGCCGCGACCAATTCCCATAGAGCTGTCTCGACTTCGGATTTCAACAATGCCGTTCCCCGCGCGATGTCGGCAAAAAACGACGCTCCTCGCGTCTGCAGATATTGACGCACGCTTCTGGCAGCATGACTGAGCAACCTCGTCTCTTCTTCGCTGGACAGCGGCTGAATAGGCATCATCCAGTCAGCCTCCTCGCGGGCGAAGAACGTGATCGGGGCGACACTGGTGGGTGTTATCCGGTGCGTTTTACTACCGAGGTCATCACGGTTTTCCATGAGCGTAGCCGGATGCGGTGACAGTCTGCCCCAGCCAATCTGCCCGGTCAAACATAGCTTGTCGAGATTATCCCCATCATAGTGAGTAATGCGATTGGAAAGAACGGCGATTTCCCAGGCGTTTGCAGCCAGTTCAAAACCTTGCAGCTGTTTGAGAATGGTGAGGGTTCCGCGTTGGCCTGCGAGCTGAGTGCCTGGCGCCACATGCTGCCAGTGCGTCAACCAACGCATGTAAATTGCGGCCGAGACCGGCTCGATCTGCTTGCGCAGCGTTCCCACGGTCAGGTTGTGAATACGCGCGAGCAGACGGCGATGGCACCATTCGATCTGCTCGTGCGTCGAACCTTCCTCGTTCGAACGAAACCGTCCGCGCAGAACAAAACCTTCACTCTCGAGCAATAACATTGAGGCGTAGACATCCTCGACCGGTATTGTCAGTCTTTGCGCCAACTGCAACGACGTTACCGGACCGACGATTGAAAGCCATCCACGCAACATCGCCTGCAGAGCTTGTTCAGGAGAGCTCGGTGGTGTCTCTACATCTTTCAGCTCTCGCGAAAATTCGGCTTGCGGGAACAGCAGTTTAAAACTGCGTGCGCGCTCAGCCGCTACCCAATAGACTACTCCCTTCGCCTGAGCGCGTGACGCTCTGCCCGTATGCTCCAAACGAGCAAAATACTCATTCCAGTGAGCAGTATCGCCTTGCGTTAATCCGGTCGAACCGTCCGTCTCTTCGGAAAACGCGATCAGTGACTGCAAGACATCATGAAGTTCGTTCTCGTCACGTACGTCTGGCCATGATTCCTCTATCACGCGTTCGATGGCACTGGGATCCAGCAGACCGACTTGATCGATCACTGACTGCGGCAGGACTCTGCGCATCTGCACCGCTCGCGCCCGTCTCTCTTCCAATGGTGCGTCGTCGAGATAACTGTAAGGGTTGCTGTTGAGAATCTCGTGAGAGAACTGCGATGGAACGGGAGTGTCGACCGCTATACATCTAATCGTACCTTTCTTGATGCCGCGCAAGATCCTTTCCAGCCCTTCCATGTCCAAGGCTTCGGTGAGAACGTCTCTCATCACCTCACGGACGAGCGGATGATCGGGAATCTCCAAGTCGCCTGCGACGTTGTCCTGACACGCCACAGCCTGAGGGAAAACTGCAGCGAGCAAATCCTCGCTGCGCAAGCGCAGCAAAACAGGCGGAACTCTTTTACCGCCCGAGAAGCGCAAAAGGGCGAGGGCCCTGGTGGCATCCCAACGAAAACGCGTGGCGAAGATAGGCGACGGCAAGGTCGCTTGTTCCAAGACACTCTGCAAATTTTCCTCATGGAGAAAGTCGAAAACGTCCGCCAAAGGAAAACTGTGCTGATCTGAAAGCGCGATACTGATTCCGTTATCTGTTGCCGCAGCCTGCAGTTCGAAATCGAAAGTAGTACAAAACCGTTTGCGCAGGGCCAATCCCCATGCTTTGTTGACGCGGGCGCCAAACGGCGAATGGATGATCAGTTGCATGCCGCCGCCCTCGTCGAAAAATCGCTCGGCTACAACTGTCTCATCATCGGGCACGGCGCCCAGAATCGATCGGGTTTCCACCACATACTCGATCGCCTGCTCGGCACCTGTATCATCCAACCCGCAATGTTCTTTCAGCCAGTCCGCTGTCGCTTTTACTTGCGGATCTTTCTGATAGACCCCGCCCGCACGTACGTCTTTTGTGCCAGTGCTGATGGCCCTGCGGATGCAACAGAGGTACTGCGAAAGTTCCATCGTCCGTCCCGGCGCCTCTCCCATCCAAAACGGAACCGTGGGCGCCGCCCCGTGTGCATCCTCAACCAGTACTCGCCCCACGGATTCCACACGCTTGATGCGCCAGGAGGTGTTGCCCAAAAGAAAGATGTCACCTCTGTTGCTCTCGACCGCAAAATCCTCATCGAGCGTACCCACGTTGACCTGGTCGGGCTCGGCCAAGACGGAATACATGGCCCGGTCGACTATAGCACCGCCGTTGGTGACAGCGGCTAACTTGGCGCCGCGTCGACCTTTGACTATGCCGTTCACCTTATCGCGAAAAAGATAGGCGCCATAGCGCCCGCGTCGCGCCGCAATCCCGTCAGAGAGCATATGCAGAATGTCGTCAAAATCGCGGCGTTGTAAGGCGCGGTAAGGATAGGCTTTTGTCACCGTACGAAAAAGATTGTCCTCATTCCACTCCTCTACTGCGCACATAGCGACAATCTGCTGCGCCAGAACATCCAGAGGAGCTTCCGGTATATGAAGTCGATCAAGCTCTTTCTCGTGAATTGCTCTGACTAGCGCGGCACATTCGAGCATATCATCACGGGTGGTGGCAAACAGCCGTCCTTTCGGAACCGCACCGCGCCAGTGCCCACTGCGCCCGATGCGCTGCAGGGCAGCAGCGATAGAACGCGGTGATGAGATGAGGCAGACCAGGTCGATAGCACCGATGTCGATCCCCAACTCGAGCGAAGCTGTAGCAACGAGTATCTTGATCTGACCCGATTTCAGTTTTTTCTCGGCCGCCAACCTGATTTTGCGCGAAAGACTGCCGTGGTGCGCTGCTACCAGCCCTTCGCCCAGCCGTTGTCCAAGGTTGAGCGCCATGCGTTCGGAAAGCTTGCGCGTATTGACGAAAACCAGGATGGACCGGTTAAACCGGCTCAAGTCGGCAATCTTGTCGTAGATTTCCTCCCACATCTCGTTCGTCGCCACCGGTCCTAACGGCAACGATGGCACTTCCACCTTGAGGTCGAGCTGGCGTTTACTCTCGATGTTTACGATGACAGGTTCTGGTCGCCCGCATGAAGCGAGAAAGGCAGCCACTTCCTCGATGGGCTTCTGTGTGGCTGAGAGCCCGATGCGCGTAGGTGGTTTCTCGGTCAGTCGTTCAAGGCGTTCGACCGTGAGTGCCAGATGAGAGCCGCGCTTGTCGTCAGCAACCGCATGGATCTCGTCGATAATGACTGTCTCGACACCTTTGAGAAACTCCCTGCTTTTGTCTGCCGTAAGCAAAATGAAAAGCGATTCCGGTGTCGTAACCAGAATGTGCGGCGGCCTTTTCAGCATGGCACGACGCTCTGCCGGCAACGTATCGCCGGTGCGCACGGCGGTTCGGATCTCCTTCATCTCGATGCCTCGGCAGCTCGCAAGTTGCTTGATTGCCGCTAACGGTTCTTTCAGGTTTATCTGAATGTCGTTACTGAGCGCTTTCAGCGGTGAAACATATAAAACGTACGTACGCTCCTCCAAGGTACCGTCGATGGCTTTGCGCGTGAGCTGATCGATGCAAGCAAGAAAGGCCGAAAGAGTCTTACCAGACCCGGTAGGCGCAGAGATGAGCGTGGTTTTGCCGGCCAGGATATGCGGCCAGCCTTGTTCTTGCGGCTCAGTCGCAGAGCCGAACCGGGACAAAAACCAGTCGCGCACGACGGGATGCGCCCAAGACAGAGGAGAGGCTTTCTTGCTCGCGCTCAAACGAGTGACCATAAGCCCTATTGTAAGGGCTGGCAAAACGAAAATCCCGGGTTATCTGACGACCAGATTGCAGGCGCAACAGTAGGTCACATTGCCGGATCTTTGCATATTTGCACCCAGGTGACGGCACAAAAGTAGAGGAGGATGCCTACGCCCAGAACGCCGAAAACGTAGGTTCCGTCGATGTTTTTCCAGTCGAAAAAGTAGGTCACTAGAGGCATGGTCATCGGGTTCATTTTGCGCTCCTTGAACGAACCGACCGCATTTAGGTGCCTTCCAGATGTTCGCGCTCGAAAGGTCTGGAGTAAATAGTAAAAGTACGGCTTAAAACAAGACGGTTACTAAACTTCGGAGGTTTTTCGAATGCAACGCAAGTCGCACGTCCGACAGTTTCGTCCAGATGTGCGAAGCGCGCTGCCAGGCAACGCTCGTCTATGCCGCACCGTCCAGCGCTGCAGTAAACATCTAGCGAACCGCCCAGGATCTACGGATTCAACCTTAGCTCCTTGGACAGCTGGTTCAGTTCGGTCTGAGCTTCCTCGAATTTTTTCTCTTGCAGCAATGATTGAATATCGTTCAGCTCCACGTCATACTGGCGAGTGTTCTTGCCGGAATCCTTTCGTTGCCGCACTTGCGCTTCGATTCCCGCCAGATGCATCCACTTAAACTTATTGTTGGCCGCAGGGCGTCCAGGCGAAGCGTTGTCCAGCAGCGACGAAACCTTGGCTCCTGCTGCAGCTTCCGATGCTGCTCTACGTGGCTGCTCTGGTCTACGTGGCTGCTCAGTCTGAATGCCTTTCGCTTCGTTAATCATCGCCTCTTCATCCAGCAACCGCCTTTTCAAATCCAGCGACTGCTCTTTGATGGTGATCGAATCAGCACTGCCAATTGTATCCTCGATCTGTTTCAAGCGAGCTTCGAACGGTTTGACGTCTGTTCCGTGCGCGCGCAACTCTTCAATATATCCGGCTATGAGCATGCGGGTCTCTTTGGCAGGACCGGGTTTGATGCTACTACTACTTCTTTCGGCCTCGACCTCGGTGGCATGCTGCGTTTGCATGTCGATTGATGCCATCAGCTCAGATTCAGAAAGAGCGCCGGCGCCATACGCCTTCACTTCTCCGGCGGTGACAGTGACTTCGTCCGAATCATCGCCATTCGCATGCCCGAACTGAACTTTCAAGCGCATTACCTGCCCGGGAAACACCTGCATCAGAGCCTTGGCCATCAACATCGAGTCTATTTTGCAATCGTTATCCTTCGCCAGCGGGCTGCGCATAGTGACCAGCTCAACCTCATTGCCTTGAAAGTCCGCGGTCAAGGGCGCATCGGCCTTCAATATTTTCTCTTTTCGAATGGCTTCGATGATTTTGTCTCGGTTCAAGGAAGATTCCGACCAAGCAAGACCAGCATTGAGGACTACCATGGCACCGGCAGAAAATAAGATAAGGGCTGTGTTTATCGATGTTCTCATTGTCTTGTCTCACTGGCACAGTGGGATGAGTTCCAGGAACGCCTGTTAGTAATACGTTAAAACCAGCAAAGAGGTTCAACGGTCTTCCATATTTAATGAAGGCAGGTCAAACTCAGTCTACCCCACCCCGTGTGCAGGTGTTGTGACTAGTACACGTCGGAGTGATGCAGAATGTGCACCGGCGAGGCATGGCGCTGAATGTCCGGCAAATCGCTGCGACTGCCGTAAAGTAAAAACGCCAGAATAGTAAGAGTAGCCCCAAAGACGAAAACAGCCACCTGGCGCTCGACGTCCGGAACTTGATGCGGCGCGCGACTGCCGCCTTCACGCACCTGCTGCTTTCGAGATAATCCCGTCGCCATCCGAACACCCCGCCAACGTGCACGACGCTGTCTGACGAACTTCTGTTCCGTCTGCCTGGGTCCACCTGAGTGGCGTAGTTTAGCAGGTTTACCTCAGACTGTGGAACAGGCTACCCGATTTTTCCGTCGTATTTTATGAACAGAGGTCGATACGAAGAGTTGCAAAATACCCGACGCTGGAGGCAATCATGAAATCCTTCGATTTGATTGAATATCAACGCGATGCGCGCACACGTAAACAGCCTCGCGAGCTGTTCGAACTCTGGGAAGACGTCTGCCGGCAATACGACCGCGGTATTATCGGTACCTACGAGCTGGAAGAAATGAAAGCCGTAATCTGGCCCAACCTACAAACCTTAAGCGCGCTACAGAAGGAAGTGGATGAATCATTCCTTGTGCAGAGGAGTGCCGCCTGAATATTCTCGCAGCTTGCTCTAATCTTTCCGCAATTTTGTTTTAAACAGCGCAACTGGGCGCCGTGTTCGAGATTGGTACATTCCGATGTGTGGGCGCCTGTCGGTGGCACTACATACGGTGCGGGCAAGCTGTAATACTTGTGTGCATCAAAAACCAAAACCGCACGTTCCACCCGCAAATGCCACCTTATTTACTGATGTAGTCGGCGGCGGCAACATAGTCAGATCCGGTGGCGGTTCGAACGATTTATTTTCCGTATCGATCGCTTCCAGACCTTTTTCCATTCCATTCGAACTGGGCAAAAAATAGGCGTCATAATACTGCTGCCAGTTGCGCATGAAGTCGCTGGCAGCCATATCTTTTGCTACTTCCGCGGGCAGATCGATATCGATAATCGCGCAGGTTCCATCACGGCGGTAGATCAGGCGCTGTGTTTTACCCATGAAAGACTCATATGCAGCGATGGTTACGTAGCTGCCCAGCAACCCAGTCTGAAGCTTAATACTGAACTGCACATCATCGGGACGCCGACGAATTGAGTACAGGCGACAGACTGTACCGAGCTCGATCGATTCGACATCATCGTCAGGGCCAGCCGGTTCGCCCGTGATCACCGTATCTTTGGCCGGTTTCTCATGCAGTTCAGAAGAAACAACACCAATTGATCCGGTCCGTGAGCGTGGTTTGCTCTGCATATAGTTGTTCCTAAAGTTTTTCACCTCTCGCGGCGCGGGCATATCGAGCACCACGCCTTCCTCGAGCACGCTCGTTTCGTCAACCACAACGGTCCTGTTTAGAATGACAATCAACCTTGCCAATCGAGAGTCGCCCAACTGCTCGTGAGCTATCTCATCAAGCGTCTCGCCGACTTGCACTACATATTTGGAACGGCGGTCGCGCCAGACCGACGTCTCATCGGACCGCAACCCAAGCTTCACCTGAACCAACTGAAAGAAGCGTAGCGCTCTAGGACTTAGATTCATTCTTAACACCATCAGCTCTCAAACTAAATGTGAGTTACGTGTAATCAAGATAACACTCTTGTTGAGCTTTCCAAGTACCGCTCTTGCTTAATTTCGCCGATCCACCATGCGGTTTCTCCCCATGAAGATGCACGACCATTCCTTTGCTCCCAAAAAGTAAACCGATATCGGTTTAGTTTCTCGCCCTCCTGCCATCCCCCTTCGAAGTCTCAACTGATATCGGTTTAGTTCTGCACCCTCCTGCCATCCCCCATCGAGGTCTCAACTGATATCGGTTTAGTTTCTCGCCCTCCTGCCATCCCCCTTCGAAGTCTCAACTGATATCGGTTTAGTTTCTCGCAGTCATGCCATCCCCCTTCAAAATCTCAACTGCTATCCCTTTAATTCCGCGCTTCATGCCAACCGGTTTGGACAAAAAATCGGTCAGACAAATTGAGCTTGTCTCGCGTCGAAAACCGCGAGACTTGTGGATGCCTCAAACTGCAAAAACACAATTCCCATTAGGGAACAGACGAGGCACGCTCTCGTCATGGCCTGAGATTATTGATGTGGCGGAGAAACAACGATGTTCAATCTTGATGGAATTAAGAATGCGATCAGCTCTTTTATCGGTGGCACAGAAGACAGCGGGCCGGATGCCGCCCAGATGCTGGAAGAAGATCACCGCAAGGTGAAGAAAAACTTCGGCCTTTTCGCTGATGCTGAAGACGAGGAGAAAGCAGATCTGGTGGCAGAAACCCTGATGGAGCTGACTGTCCACACGCAGTTGGAAGAAGAACTGGTTTATCCGATCATCCGTACAGCCGATAAAGAAATTATCGACGAAGCAGAGCAGGAACACCATGTAGCCGAAATGCTAATCGCTGAGTTGCAAGGACTCGATTGCGAAGATCCGCAAGTCGCCGCCAAGTTCAAGGTCTTAGGTGAGTCGGTCAAGCACCACATCAAAGAGGAAGAGAGTAAAGCTCTGCCGGTACTGCGCTCGTTGGAGATTGACCTGAAAGAGCTTGGTGCGCGCATGGCCGTACGCAAGCAAGAACTCATCAGCCAATATCAATCGGGACAAGGCAAAGTCAAAAATGAATACCTGACTAGGGAAGAGAGACCCGCGGCGCATGCTCAACAGATAAAAGAGGCAGTTTCAGGTCGCAAGCAACAGATGAGCGCAGAGCCCAACGGGCAAGATGAGTATGAGGATGAAGGTTCCCTTTCAAGGATTGAACCTGAAGACGAGAAGTCCGAAGAGCTCAAAAAGATGCTTTCGGTGAAAAACAAGAAGACGGCGGCGACGAAGCGCGCAAGTGCCGGACAGAAGGCGGCGCCCAGCAAACTGTCGACTGCAATCAAGCGTTCTTCAAAGGCGAAAGCAGTCGAGGCAAAAGCACCCACACCTGTCTCAAAAGCCAAAACCAAAGCAGCAAACACTTCTGCACTTGGCTCAAAAGCCAAAAAGTTTGAGCGCAGCGCCGTAACTAAAGCTAAACCGATGCAACGTGTTGCCGGCAAAACGGGCGCGTCCAAGCCGGCAAAAACGCCGGCGAAAAAGTCTGTTGCACCCAAGCCGTCCGCGAAGGCAGCAGCAAAACGAGACTCCACAAAGGTGAGCCAGTCCAAGCCGAAATCGACCACTAAGTCGACAGCAACGAAACGAGCAACAGCCTCGAACAAATCCGCTAAAGTGTTGGCTACTCAAAAGGCAAGCACAACCAAGAAGAAGTCGGCTAAATCAATAACACGGACTAAGGCCAAGAAGCGCTAAGTGAGTATGCCGCAAAATAGCTGAATCTGTCCGACCTTGTCTCTCAACTGTGAACGGACGCAGCACCCAAAGGTAACCTGCTCGTTTACACCAAGCACGCAGGCATCGACAAATCAAAAAGGACCGCGTTCGCGGTCCTTTGATTTTGTGTCTCCTGGCAGAGACGCCAAAACATCTAATCGACAGCACGACAAATTCGGCTCACGGCGTGATAAATTCAACTAGGCGTTTGGAATGTCCTTGCTCGTTGCGAGCGAGGCTGGGAGTTGCCCCGTGCTGGACAAATTCGAAATCGCTCGCGCTCTGCGCGAGATCGGTCAACTGCTGGAACTGAAAGGAGAGAACGCTTTCAAAGTGAAAGCGTACGATAACGGCGCTGAAGCGCTGGAGAATATGGCCGATGACCTCGGGCAGACGGTTGAAGAGCGCAGACTGACGAACTTGCGCGGCATCGGCGAGGCTCTGGCCGCAAAGATTTCTGAACTGTATCAGACCGGTCGGTGCGAGTTTCTTGAGGAGCTGCGAGCGCAGATGCCGCCCGGAGTGCTTGAGCTGTCTCAAATTCCCGGTCTCAGCACCAAGAAGATTCAAGCACTGCAAAGCGCACTCAATATAACTAGTATCGGCGAGCTACAGATGGCTTGCAAAGCCGGACTTGTAGCTGGTGTTCCGGGTTTTGGCAAGAAAACGGAAGAGAAAATTCTTGCCGGTATTCAGACCTACGAACGACGCGAAGATCGTGTGTTGCTTCTGGACGCCCAGGCGATTGGCGAAAAAATAATTGCCTATCTGAAAGAGAATGGTGTGGAAAAGGCTGAGCTTGCCGGTTCGTTGCGGCGGTGGCAAGAAACAATCGGTGACATCAACGTAGTCGTACTTGCCGATGATGCGCAAGCCGCCTTGGATACGTTCGAGAATTTCCCCGCCGTAACGAAGTTGGAGGAGCGCACCGCAGATAGTGCGCGCGTTCGCCTGGCCAGCGGTATCAGAGCGGATGTCCTGGTTGCTTCGAAAGCGACTTGGTTCGCCGCATTACATCAGCGCACCGGCTCCGCCGGGCACTATGACGGCTTAAAAGCTTTAGCGAAGGGACTGGGCATCCAGTTATCAGAACACGGCATCGGACGCCAAGGAAAACTGGTCGGAATCAACTCTGAAAACGATATTTATGAAGTTTTGGGGCTGCCATACGTGCCGCCTGAGTTGCGCGAAGACATTGGCGAAATTGAGAAGGCACTCAAAGGTGAAAGCTTCGACGATCTGATCTCGATTGAAGATGTGCAGGGCATGGTTCACTGCCACAGTACTTTCTCTGACGGGCGCAACAGCGTGGAAGAGATGGTGATGGAAGCGGAAAGACTCGGCATGAAGTATATAACCATGACCGATCATTCACCGTCCGCTCATTACGCCGGTGGACTGGACGACAACAAAATGCAGAAGCAGTGGCAAGAAATTGCTCGTGTCCAGCAGAAGGTTAAACTGAAAATCTTGCGCGGTACTGAATCGGATATTCTCGAAGACGGCAGCTTGGATTACTCAGACAAAATCCTGAATGAGCTGGACATTGTGATTGCAAGCGTTCATTCGCGCATGAAGATGGACGAAGACGAAATGACAAAACGGTTGGTCGCTTGCATGAAAAAAGAGCAGTTCAAGATCTGGGGACATGCTTTGGGCAGACTCGTTCTCAAAAGAGAGCCGTTTAAATGCCGCGTGGAAGAGGTTCTCGATGCAATCGCAGAGTCCAGGGCTGCAGTTGAAATCAACGGTGACCCTTACAGACTTGATATGGAACCGAAGTGGCTCCGCAAAGCACGCGAACGCGGTATCAAATTTGTCATATCTGTCGACGCGCACTCGGTGCAAGATCTGCACAATCTGCGATTCGGTATACACATGGCGCGCCGGGCGGGGATTCGCAAAGAAGAAGTGCTCAACACCTTGCCGTTGGAAGAGTTCATGGCTAAAGTCAAACCCGCCGCGCCGGCATCGGTTTCATAAACGATTGCTGGCCATCGTTACGTGATCAGATTACTCGCCGCCAATTGCCCGACGCACATTTCCAGCCGTCAGCTGTCGCCTCGAGTTCGCAGCCTGAACCCGTCTCAAAACCAACATTTTATCTTCGATATGTGAGACCTTTGCACAGATTCTCGATGGTTCCGAATGAACAATAACTACCGATAGTTATGTACTATAAATAACGAGTTTCATCCGGATACAGTGGCGACTATGAACAGAACATATAAGCACATTGTCGTAGGCAAAGGACTGATCGGTGCCGCCGCCACTCGCCATCTGAGCGAGGCGTCTGTCGAGGTCGCGGCAATCGGTCCGGATGAACCTGCCGACTGGACAAAGCATGACGGTCCGTTCGCCAGCCACTTCGACTCCGGAAGAATAACTCGCATTTTAGATACAAGTCTGGTGTGGGCCACTCTTGCGAAAAGATCGATCGAGCGTTACCGCAGCATCGAAGAAAAATCGCAGATGAGCTTCTTTCAGCCAGTCGGTTGTGTGAAGGTCGTGCCTGACAGTGAATGGGGACGCAACTACATAACAGCGAACCGGCAAATCGGCGACACGTTGCGAGTGCAGTACGAAATTCTAAACGACGCAGGTTTGCGCGCTAGGTTTCCGTATTTGCATTTTGCTGCGAACAGTCTCGGAATTTTTGAAACCGAAACCGCCGGATGGATCAATCCAAGAACGCTGGTAGCCGGCCAATTGAAAATGGCAGAGCGCAATGGCGCCGCCATTATCCGAGAAACAGTGATCGAGCGTCGCGAACGTGGCCAACTACACGAACTGGTCACAGATGCGGGCAACATATACTCTTGCGAGAATGTACTTATTGCCGCCGGTTCTTACAGCAATTTCTACGGATTGGCACGACCGAAATTGAATGTGATTGTAAGAGCAGAAACGACTGTGCTCGCCAAAGTGCAAAGAGATGAGCAAGCAGACCTGGAGAGAATGCCGTCTGTGATTATGTTTTTCCCAGAAGATGCGCCAGGTGGATACGTCTACATGGTACCGCCTGCGATGTATCCAGATGGTCAGCATTACCTAAAAATGGGTGGACACGGCGAACTAAATCATCTTTTCCACTCGCTGGATGAGCTGAGAGACTGGTTTCACAGCCCGGGTGATGCAACTGCGGCGGCAGTTTATCGAAAGACGATGTCGGATCTGCTGTCCGATTTCAAGCTGCGCGAGTTTTATTCGAAACCTTGCATAATCACTGACACCGTAACGGATATGCCGTACATCGGTCGCCTCGACAAAAACGTATTCGTAGCCACGGGCGGCTGCGGTGCAGCTGCTAAATCATCCGACGAAATAGGACGCCTCGGTGCTCAGGCAATTCTTTCCGGCGAGAATGACCCGGCGTACGATGGCAACTCGTTCGACATCGTCAGGGAAGATGATGAATCACGGTCCAAACGTAAGTTTCAGTTTTAGTGCCTGCCGCTTGAGGCAGCACCGTTCTGGACCAACTGGTCGATCGCTGCGCCGGACGCTGTCAGATCGCCGTCTGAGCAGTGCATCAGGACAATTTTGGCTGGATGTGAAGAACTGTATGTAGCGCCGTTCCTTCCGCGCCCTATATAATGATAGGATTCCATCCTGTGTGGGCTATTAGCTCAGGTGGTTAGAGCGCACCCCTGATAAGGGTGAGGTCCCAAGTTCGAGTCTTGGATGGCCCATATTCTTGAATCGAAAAAACGCACTCGTGGTGTTTACCAGGGTGCGTTTTTTGTTGCCATGGCATTTCGGTTGCAAAACTAAACCGATATCGGTCTAGTTTCAGTGCCTCTCCAAATCTTCAACCGGTATCGGTTTAGTTTCAGCGCCTCCCCAAATCCTCAACCGATATCGGTTTAGTTTCAGCGCCTCTCCAAATCCTCAACCGACCGCATAAGTTTCAACCAAACTTAGGTCTCACGGTCAGGCTTGTATTGGTCGGCTGTCATGCCGAACGTCCAGGCGACTGCTTCTCGGGCACTTCGCATCGTAGGTGGAACGCGCAGAAAGTACTCTTTATATGTACCGTCCGGTTCAGGAGTGCTGTTGCGCACCTGCACCAGAGTGATGGGCTCATCGTTGGGCTGTTGCTTGCGATAGAGAATGGCTCCGTCTGTCCGATCCACCACGCCGGCTCCTGTATCCCGCAAGTAGTTGGCTATTCCATAGCGATCGATCAAAACCCGTCTGACCTCGTTATTTCGTTCCTTTTCAATGGATTGCGCTGTCACCGATTCTGGCTCATCGACGATCGACGCTGCTACAGGAATGCCGTGCAGCGCATAAACCCCGTATCCATCGGCAAACGCCAGAGCAGGACCAGCAATACTGTGCAGACGCTCATTATCGTCCACGTTTATTGTTGTCGGAAAGCGCAGGACGAAGACGACTCGTGTGAGCGGAATGTAAGCAAATCCAGATCGCAACAGGGTGTTCATGTCCGTCAGCGACGAGCGCAGCTCTTTGCTGAAGAGATCGGGAAACATGCGGGCGATGGCCGCGTAACAACCAGTGTGATGGCAAATCCAAGCACCCCAAAATTTCTCGTACGGTCCAAATGCCATGAGAGCGGCCGTATTCACACTTGGCTCATTCTCTAGATTACGCTTGTTTAAATACTGCGGTGCAGCCTGTGGTGCCGGGCAGGACTGCAGGGAGTCTTCGAACACGGTGCCCGAGATCTGCTCGTGCAGTTCTGCCGCAATCCTGTATAACGTCATCACGCCTGCCTGCGCATAACCGAATATCGAGCCGCGTCCGTCGCGGAGCCTGAGTGATTCTTCTCGGTCAAGCAGCCGGCCAATGGTTTGGCGCGTGCGCAGTATTCGGTCGTTGGGCACCGTATAGAGCTGATTCGTCAGCTTCGTCGTCAGACCGAGGGTCATGACCTGCTGCAGCCGCTGGATGATTTCGTCTGTGCTCTTTCTCGTTATTTTCCATAATGGGTCGGCGGTGGAAATTCCGCAGCGGGACCAGGCAAATTGGCGATAAGCGTCGCCCATGCCCGGCAACCGCTCCTCGTCGTTGTAGGCAAGGTCAAATAAAGTTTCGGTTTTGAGCTGAAGGAGAAGGCCGCGCAGTGCCTGGTTCCAGCGCGGCAGACGCAGCAGTTTCATGAGCTCGTTCTCGAGAGCGTTCAGTTTGTCAAAACCGAAATGTCGCCCCGGTTTATCGTCCAGCTGCTCGCTCGGCAAATTGACGAGCATCTGCAGCAACAATGGCATGATAGAAAACTGAAACGGACCGTCGCACCAAATGACATAAGGCGCCTTCAGCCCAAGCAGGCGGTATAAGCGTTCTAGGGCGAAGCGGGCGGCATCAGTACCGACGCTCTCGGACGGTATCGCATTCACGCGCAAGGTCGGCTCCAATTGCTGGAGAAGGGACTCCTGCTCGAGAGTTAGGCTATCGATCATGCCAGGATAACGTGTTCAGAAAGCTGATCACCTCGATTCAGTCTATCAAAAGGGCCGGGGCAATGCCTCGATGCACCTGCGCGTGCCTGCTGGTTTTCCAGGTCTGTTCTGGTAAAAATGATCTGCGCTTTACCTGACGCAGCGGAGCTTCCTTATATAAGGAAGATTGCAGTGACGATGAAAACGGATTGTCCACAATCTCGACAGAGCATCATCAAGGATTGCTCAACCAGAGTCGCGCGCACGATTTGGCGATCGCCGGCACCACCGCCCGCACTCTGCTTCTATCACTGCCTAACTGTAGAGCCATTGCAGCGAGGCCAGCGCGTCAACGAGGATATTTCCATCGATCGAGTAGTGGCGAGATAGCTTTAACGCACATTTAGAGACATATTTTGCATATAGGCAAAGCGAGCCTGGCAAGCCGATTCTCGCTAGTGTCAGTCTTTCGAGAAAGCCTTAAGACATTGTTTGGGACGAGCGCACGCGTATTATTTGCGATATGATATATATCAACTGCTCCTGGGACACCCGGAACACGAGAGCGCATGCCTCGTAGCACTTCGGAGAGTGACCGACAGTAGCAACTTTTCTCAACGATCTGGCAACAAGATCAACTGAGGACGATACAATAACTTCCCGTATTTGACGGGGGCTTGGCTCAGTTGGTAGAGCGTCTCCTTTGCACGGAGAAGGTCAGCGGTTCGACTCCGCTAGCCTCCAAATAGTGGGAAATCAGGCTATCCGACAGCCTTTCAAATTGAAGAAAAACTCACAAACAATTTGAGCAGATGACGCGGTAAACCTGATAAGATACGAAATTCCAGGAGCGCACCAACCAGTGCAATCCTGATGGCCAGCCGAGAGGCCATTCAATACCGGTTGAGTACCCTGAAAACTGCATATTGAGGTCCGTATTCCACCAATTGTTGTTTGGAGTCGAGCCGCGAAGAGCCAGTCCTGGCCCGCGTGCAAAACTCCAGATATTAAGGAAAAGCTACAAAGAGCGCACGGTGGATACCTTGGCGTCAGCAGCCGAAGAAGGACGCAGTAAACTGCGAAAAGCCACGGGGAGCCGTTACAGGCTGAGATCCGTGGGTGTCCGAATGGGGCAACCCCGTTGGAGTTATGTCCAACGACACCTGTCTGAATAAATAGGACTGAGTGAGGCAAGCCCGGGAACTGAAACATCTTAGTACCGGGAGGAAAATAAAACAAATCAGTGATTCCGTTAGTAGCGGCGAGTGAAAGCGGAAGAGCCCAAACCTATTTGACGCAAGTCACGTAGGGGTAGCGGGACTCAACATGGGATGGGATGGCGATAGCCGAAGAGTCTGGAAAGGCTCACCAGAGACGGTGACAGTCCGGTAAGCGAAATTGCCTGAACCCCTAGAGTATCCCAAGTAATATGGGGCACGGGAAACCCTGTATGAATCAGCCGGGACCATCCGGTAAGGCTAAATACTGCCTGACGACCGATAGTGTACAAGTACCGCGAGGGAAAGGTGAAAAGAACCCCGGTGAGGGGAGTGAAATAGAACATGAAACCGTGTGCTTACAAGCAATCGGAGCACTATTTGATAGTGTGACGGTGTGCCTGTTGAAGAATGAGCCGGCGAGTTGCCG
>DATNPN010000044.1:0-23386 GCA_036703195.1 Planktothrix sp.
ACTTTGCGATCACCCCTCGCCAATAGTCTTCCTTATCCAAATCACGCTGTGGCACGTTATACTCCGGAATTGATTGGTTCAATTCCGAGGCTAGCTGCATCCGCATTGAAATTCAAGATCTGTAGTTCGTGCAACGCTCTCCATGCCCAGAGGATCAACAAAGCTTGTTGGATTATTTAGCACGTAGGCATAGCGATTCGGTCCAACATCTTCGTCATCCTCTTCCACGATGTCTCTACCTAAAAATCTACCGAGACTCCCACTATAAGCTCGTGCCAGGGTAAGTCCGAGACCACTAGGACTGTGAAAATAGTAGCCTGCGTATTGGAAGTCAGGGCTGGTGCTGCCTTGCAACTGGGTCGGTCGTCCGAATGCATCATAACTGAGCTGGGACTGAAGAGCACCGCTGCTGTTGGTCATCTCCCTGGTCGAGCCCACCTCAAGGATCGGGTTAAATCCATCCGGGTGATCGTCAAGCACGTCGCTGCTGGAGAAATCGGAAGCGGTAATCTCTGACTGGGTGAGCCCAAGATGGTCCGAAGTGTAAAAGTAACTGGTTCCAGAAATTGTCTCTCCAAGTGGAAAGTATTGAGCCGTCACTGAGCTGCTTGAATTTCGAGCTTCACACGGCCTAAACTGCCTGAACTTATCCGAACTCCAAACAAACATCTTCGTTGATGTCACAGACCCGCTCACAGTCTCCACAATCGAGACATTCCTGCCGAAGCCATCATAGCTAAACTGGCTGTTATTGCCGCTTCCGGGATACGTCACCTTTATCAATCTGTTCTCCGCGTCCCAAGAATAGCTGTTGGTGCCGTCTGAGGTCATGTTGCCGTTCAAATCATATGTCAAAGACGAAGTCGTTCCAGTCGGCATATTGAGCTGGTACGCATTGCTCTTTGTGTTGCTGCCCCGGCACCGTATCCGGTGCTGGCGTTGAGGCATGTATTGATATTGGGAGTAGGCGGAGAGTAGACAGTCGGAGTGGGTTCCGGTATACGAATCTGAGATGAGCGGATCTAATATCAGTCGTGAATCTTCCGGCTAAACATGTTTGATTCTGCGCGATATCAATCGTAATTGAGCGTTTTAGGAGTGATATTTCTAAGTATCAGGCATTGGCATTTGCCACTGCTTGCGGTGCCTGTTACCTAACAGTTCACCCGGCAGAGTCGAATCTTTGTCGGGAGCAACTTTTCGATGAGCGAATTTCTCAGCTTGCTTGATTGAGCTGCTCCATTGCAGCGATCACTGTGTCTTCACTCGGAAGACTGTAGCGCTTCGTTGTTTCCAATCTGGAATGCCCTGCCACGGAAGCTACGGTGATAAGATCGATTCCGGCTCGAACAAGCCGAGTCAGACAGGTATGAGGAAGCCTGTGGCAAGAAACCTCGATGCCTGAATCTTTGCCGAGGTTGCGAATCAAATGATCGATTGCAGCCTGACTTAGGCGCTGTCCTTTTCGGCTCATGAACAGGGGTGAATTTACATCTGTCCGCTTTTCGGCGCTCAAATACTGTAGCAAGACCTCTGCGCAATCCTTGTTGATTGGAACATTCCTCCGCTTGCTGTTCTTGCCGCATCGAACAATAAGCTCCCGGCGCCGTGCTGTCAGCAGAACGTCTGCGATGTTCAGAGCGCTTGCGTAATATCACCAACCCGTGCAAACGCAGTCCTAGTGCCGATTCTAATCGATCCTAGCACATGCGTATTTGACAGCAACTTAATTACAGAGCTGGTGTGTAAAAAACCGCGGCGATAAGTCCGGCGATGCTCGACCGGCAAGCAAAGCCAGAGACTAGTATTTCAGCGCCGTCGACAACGAAGGAATGCGGGTTTCAGAGGCGTGTCAAAGGCCCTCCTGTTCAAAAACTAACTCAGACTTGAGTCTCCATGCCGTTACCAGTCCGTCTCGAATGGGCACTACCATCTCGAAGGTTAGCGGAAACACTCGTAACCAGCCTGGTACAAGAGAGGTGGGAGCAATGAAAAGGAAACCACGGAAGCCCAAGCTCCATGTTGTCGGCAAGCCGTGCAAAGCTTGCGAGCCTGATCGGAGCCACGATCTACTAACAGTCGAGCAGATCATGGAGATGCCCACGACGGACAGCCTGAGCTACTCGCTGAAAGTCTACGTAGCAACGTTTGAGATCGGCATGCAGGAATTCACAGGCAGCGCCAACAGCATAGAAGCAGCCGGGCTGCTGGAGATCTGTGCTGAAAACATAGCCCGCGGTCACACAATTGTGATTCGATGAGCTGAGCACGAGCAAAGTCGAGCGCAAGCTTTAGCTACGCATGGTAGTCAGAAAACCACGACGATAGTACCCGAAGTGTTTGCACAGCGGAGGAGAAGAGAAAGTAGCAACGAAGAGCAGTCGACAGACGAAAGAATGCGGGTTTCGGTGGAGCAATGCGGGCTTCAGCCAGTCAATTCGTGATAGTCTAAAACTGGAAGTCGCGCATACTGGCACAAATGAACTCAAACCCTGCAGATCGAATTCTGTTACCGAATATGTTGTATCAAAGCAGACAATTTCAGCGACCCTTGGTTTGGTCTGTGTGTATCTGGCTATGGGCTTCACTGTGTGGCATCAATGCAGCATTTGCCGACTCTGTTAAATTGCAACCACAAGTGCCCAAGGTTGATTCCTCGCAAGCAACTTCCGCCCAAGCGCCCCGCACGCTTCGAGCTGAAATACATGAGTCTTGGCTGTTTAGAGAACTGGGTTTCGAATGCAGCAGTACAGCGCCCAGAACAATCACAAAGGTCTTCCCAGGCACTCAAGCGTCGCTTAAGGGACTTCAGCCCGGCGACCAGTTGATAGATGTTCAACAGCATGGCGCTACGGCTTTTGTAGATGTGCGGAGGGGAAAAAATAGGTACAGAGCAACTATCAGCTCCGAACCAAAGCCGCAGCCTGCATCACAGAAACCAATAGTTGAGCATCCATCTGAGAAGAATAAAAATGATAATGAGTTGTTTTTGATTGCAGATTGTAGCGTCTACACTATCAGTAGTTCTAACGTCGAATACAAAAACTCAGAAATTACACCGCTTGAATGGTGCAAGCAACAAATGAAGCTGCTCGACAGCACATCAGCAGACGGATTCCCAGTGGATCTAACCTTTATTACATATACTGGCGGTGGATATTCCAAGTACGAGCACTGTTCCATTGAGCAAGTAAAGCAACTGTGGCTAGAACAAAGTGGCAGTCAGTGTCCGCAGAAAAGCGGAGATCCGCTGCAAGATATAATCAACACCTACGTTGACAAGCACTCTCCAGAGGAAAGACACAGACATAAATTGATAGTCGCGATTGTTTCTACCCAGGTTGGTTCATTTTACATGCCTGCACCCTCACAAAGAGCCAGTAGCATTGCCGCAAGCCACGCAAACGATGCGACAACGCACAAGCTGGATCCAAGCGATGTCTCGATCACAGTGCTACGACTTGGCAATGATCCCAGGGCAACTTTGTTAAACACTGACTCATTCGTTTTTCCGGAAAAATCAATCACGTATCTACCATTTTCTCGCATTAGTGACGATGACCTATTGCCGACACTAAGTCGAGTATTTCAAGCAGAGTAGTGGGCAAAGATGCATCCACGGATGTCGTGGGGATACGTCGAGGCCCGGAGCGGATTTCGTTGCTGGATCACGGACTGCCTTTTAGTCGATAATGGTCCGGACTATTGATCGGGCTCGCGTGTTGAAGAGGCTCTCACTTCTCCGGTTTTTCAATTAACTATATTCCCTCCAATCGGATTGCGTTTCCTGGTGATCGGTTTGTAAGGCTTCAAACCGAGCGGAAGTGGAATGGGGTCGTTGGGTGGAGGGATGATTGTGGTGATGGGCACCAGCCCCCACGGAAGATGATTGGGATCGCCGTTCCCCCATGGAGAAGGATTTGTCCACGCCTTATTTCCCCATTCGGGTCCAAGTTCCCAGGTTCCAATGCCCCATCCAATTCCATTTCCCCAGGTAGGTCCATTGCCCCATGGCGGCGTATTCTTCCCTCCATTTCCCCAGGGCGGAAGCATATTCGGATTCTCATACGGGTCCAGTGGTATCCAAGGGTTGGGATACCACGGACCGCCCGGAGTATTTCCCCAAGGGAGTCCAGTTCCCCATGGTATGTTGGGGAACTGGACGGGCAAATTGGGATTGGGCGGAATAGGGGTGCTGGGCCCAAGCGGGATGATGTAGGGAGCATGATCATCAGAGCAATATCCTAACGAGTCGGTACTCATTTCGGGGCTGTTTCCTACATAGGCATACAAATTATTTCCGCTGTTTTCTTCAATTGGATCTCTATTTATGAATCGCCCCACGAATGAATTAAGCGCTCGGCTTGCCGTCAAAGCAAGCCCACTGGCGGCATGTGCGTAATACCCAGCGAATTGGAAGTCGGGTGCGGTGCTACCCTGCAACGTCGTCGCTCGGCCGTAAGGATCAAAGTCCAGCTGACCTACAATGGAGCCGCCCGAGTTCGTCATCTCCCGAATGGAGCCTAGGTAGTCCCTGGTGTAGAGATAACTCGTCCCCGACAGAACTTCACCGAGAGGGAAATACTGTCCGGTAACCGCCCCGGCGCTGTTCCTCGCCTCTCTCGGCTTAGCTCCGCCACTCCAAACAAACTGTTTGGTGCTCGTCACAGACCCGCTTACTGTCTCTACAATCTCGACATTCCTTCCGAAGCCATCGTAGCTAAATTGGCTATTATTGCCGCTTCCTGGATACGTGATTTTGATTAAGCGATTTTCTGCGTCCCAAGAATAGCTGTTGGTGCCGTCATTTGTAAGATTTCCGTCTGCAATTTGAAGATCGGCTCACATTCCATGTTTCCGGCGCTTGCGTAGGCCGAATGTAGGCCGTTTTCAGTGCACCAGTCGTGGTGCTATCAGAGACTCTTTATCGGGCCTCAGTTTTGCCGACTTTTTTGTAGGCCGGGTTTGGTATTTTTTTGTAGAAAGTCGATCTCCGATTTACAGCGCCAGCTGTAGTTGTATATGGTCTCCGCGATCAGCGCCATACGCTCGCTTCGGTGCTGATAGATCATGAAGATTCATTCCGGTCAACGTGACAAACTGTTTGCATATTGCCTCGGTTGCTGATCGCATGCTGTCCTCGTCAGGCACGATATATTGAAGGGTGACGTCGCAGGGTGATCGATTCGTCAGTGCTCGGAGCAAAGAATAGTGAATTCCTAGTTTTGCACCTTGAGTGGCGAAAGTTCGAGCGATGTCGTTGACATGCATTTGTACCTCACAGTGCTCTCGAACAATTTGCAGCAGATTGCCAACCGCACCGATGTGAATGCCCGCGTGATCGTCGGACTCAAAGACCCACTCGGTGTCGGCGCGCGTGGAACGCCTCCTACTAAGCAGCGACAGTGCAAAGGTGCTGAGTGGAATGCATCTTCTCAGTTTGCTCCCAGGAGCTCGATCACGTACCCGCATCAACCCCAGCTCCAAATCAATCGAATTCCATCTGAGCATTCGTGCATCAGCTTGTCGCAGCCCAGTCAGCAGGAGGAAGATGAAAAAGTCCCGGTACACGTCGTTGCAAACGATGCTGACTGCTTGATAGAACTCTTGCAGCTTGCAATCCGGGATTGCAACGC
Organism: Planktothrix sp.; assembly: GCA_036703195.1. Taxonomy (GTDB): domain Bacteria; phylum Cyanobacteriota; class Vampirovibrionia; order Obscuribacterales; family Obscuribacteraceae; genus DATNPN01. Next base: position 5,637 of record DATNPN010000044.1, read on the forward strand.
TGCGGGGTTCGGATTTGAGAAAGGCGTGATTCAGCTTCAAACGCAAAATGGGATTCTTTGCGATAAGCGGCTCGGAACAGTCAGAGTATTTTGCTGACGCAAACCTCAGAACAGCGCCAAGCATTTTCATAACATCATCTGCCCTTGACCGACCGCTCGTACCTCTTTTCGTAGGCTGTAAAAGTAGTTGTTCGTGTTTCGCTTCTACCATCTCCATCGTGATCTGGGTTATGGATAGCTCCATCCAATCTGCCAGATGATTCTCCATGCAGCGCCGGAAAAATTGTCGGCGTTGTTTGCACGGATTTCGCGAATTTATATATTCCTGGTACGCGATGCGAACCTTGATTTGCTCTTTCATCTAATTAACCCCCTCGCTACCCGACCCTGAAACGGTTTGTGTTATGCGTCAGGCTCTGGGCGCGGGTTAAAGCGCAGTAGCTGCTGCTCACAACGAGATTCGAGCGCGTCCTTTCTTACCCACTTCGCCCCGGTGAGTTTAATCAGCTCATGGGTGATCTTTTCTATGCAATCGCGTTTCCCTTCCATGTCGACGATGATATACCGTTCCGTGATCTCTTTGTCGATTTTGTGGTTCACCAGGCTTTTCAGAATATGAAATGGAATTTCCAGTCTTGCGCCAACAGTTAGGAATGTTCTTCTGAGATCATGTATCACGAAGTCGTAACCACAAGCCTCGCGAAGCGCCGGCAGAAAGTGACTTAGTGTTGCTATCCGTTTTGACGGCGTTCTTGCGGAAGGAAATACCCACTCGGCGTTGCAGTCGGCCGGCAACCGTTCGGTCAAGATTTCACTTATAAAATCGCTTATCGGCAATTGGTACGCCCGCTGCATTTTCGTTATTTCTTTCGGGACGTTGATCGTTTTCGCTTTCAAATCGACGTAAGCCCATCTAAGTAGCGACGCTTCATTACGGCGCATGCCCGTGAACAGAAGAAAAGTAAGGTAGTCGCGAGTCACCTGATTCGGAAATCCGCTGACTGCCTCGTACCAGTCAGGTAGCCTTAGCGGCGAAATTACTCCTGTTCGTACTTCCTTCTTGTGCCATTGCTTGTTTGCGGTAAGCCGATCGACCGGATTGCTCTTTAGCAACGGCTCGCCATCGTTGGAGTAGCGCTCTGAAGCGAAATTCAAAACAGATTTCAAAGTTTTCATTGCCACGTTGGCGCGCGCCTGACCACGGCCGTTACGCAGGGGTGAATTGGTTAAGAACCGATGCCGCTCCTCTACCATGTCCTTCGTTATCAAATTAAATGGGAGGTCGAGCCAATCCGATAGACATGTCTCAATGCAATATGTATAAGATTTGCGGGTGGTCGCAGCTAAGGGGCGAACGGACAAATACTTCGCAAACGCCTCGCTCAAGGTAACATTCTTCATGGGATCGTTCGAGTTCCAGTTTGCACCGGAGCCTCGCTCCATTTCGGATAAAAGCTGTCGCGCCTTTTGCCGTGCTTCCGCGATGCCGATTTGCCCGTACCGACCAATGGAAATGCGGCGATTTTTTCCTTCGACGCGCTTTTCTACAATGAATGTCTTCGAACGCTGCGTGACGCGAAGTGCAAAACCGCACAATTCATCGTCGCGGTAGATGATTTGCCCAGAAGCGGGGTGGTGTGTTTGGTTTTCGATGAACTGCTTTGTAATCTTCGGCATAGCGTGCTCCTCCGGAGAATCTATTGTGTCGACCTCTTCTGCACGGAGGGTTGACCAGTTCCTCTTGGTATCGTTCGGAAACTCTTCCTATCTACTAACGATCAAATCGACGAAAAAGTTCAATCGACATCGCAAAATTTTTGCACGACCGGTCAGGAGATGCTCGATTGGCAAGCGAAGTGGTTAGAGTATTTCGGAGCCGCAGACTGATCAACGACAAGGTTTTTCAAATAGGTTCGCCGAAGGTCATGAATCATAAACCGGCACCCCGACTCTCTTCGCACTTGAACCAGCCAGGGCTGGAATGTCGTTAATTCCGTCTTGTTTCTGCCGGGGAATACCAATGTACTCGCTCCCCGGTTTGCATATCTCTCTTGCAGCAAGTCGAGAGTAAATTCTGTCAGCGGCAACGTATGCTCTCTGCCTGTCTTCGACTTGTCTCGGGGGACTGTCAGCGTAGCCTGTTCGAAGTCGATATCCGTCCACCGAAGTGCAAGCGTTTCTTGCCTGCGCATTCCTGTAAACAGCAGCAGCAAAAAGTAATCCGCCACGGTTTTGTTCTTGAGCTGTTTCACAGCTCTGTACCATGCCGCCAGTTTACCTTCGGGAACGACTCCCGTTCTCGGATGCACTCTGTGCCACAGATGTGCCTTCGTCAGCCGGGTGACTGGATTGACGGGGATGATTCGCAGACCGTTGACGGTGTACTTCTCCATCGCAAAGTTGAGCAGAGATTGAAGCGTTGTGAAACAGCCGTTTGCATAAGCTCTCCCGGAGCCTCCGTTTCTTCTGCCTCCGTTGCTCATCTCTCGATGCTTCTGCTCAACCATGTCCTTTGTAATTGACGTTATCGGCTTGTCCAGCCAGTTTACAAAGGCATTGTTGCACTGCCGGGTGTAAACAGAGACGGTGTTAGGCTTAAGCTCTTTCGTTGCCAAATACACTTGCAGCAACTCCCGAAGAGTTATCGCTGCGACCTGCTCCAATTTCTTCTCTGCGTTCGGGTCAATGCCTTGCGTCATCTTGCTCAACAGTTCTCGGGCTCTATCTCTTGCTTCTTCCAAAGACATCAGCGAGGTCTTGCCTATTGTGATTCGGGTATTCTTGCCGTTCACCCTTGCCTCAACAACATAAGCAGAGGACTCGGGGGATATCCTCACTCCAAAGCCCTTTAGCTCACTGTCCCGGAGAATCACTTGACCCTTCGGGGGCACTTTCGTAGTATCAATCATTCGCTGGGTTAACTTGGACATGGCTCTGGCCCTCCAAATAGTCGGAATGCAGTAGGCGCATAGTCGGAGCTGGGAGTAACTGGACTGCAATGACTGATATTGCGACTATCGCCAATCGCAGTGTCCATGCGCTTCTTCGCCATTTTAACCGCAGGTTGGAAATTGTGCGATTAAATCGGCGGGCTGGTAGTTAGCGAAGCAGCGAGATAGTTCCCGAAGTGCTTACGGAGCGGGGGAGAAGAGAAAGTACCAACGAAGAGCAGTCGATGGACGAGAGAATGCGGGCTTGGGCAGTAGGGATTGTAGAATTAGGAAGTGCGGAGAGGTTGGAATGAGTTACTTCAACATTTTCAATTGTTCCGCCAGTTGGTGTACCTCGATCCCAAGACTTTCGAGGACTTGGGTAGCAATGCACTTGTCCTCACTCAAGATCGCGGCTAACACATGCTCAGTCTCTACCCGTTCTGACGACCTTTGTCTAGCCTGCTCCGCGGAGCGCTCAAGCACGCACCTGGCTTTTGGTGAAAAATCATATTCAACGAAGCTATCGCAAAAGTTGCTTAGAACCGAGCGAACGGATATAGCCAGATTGTTTTCATATTCGCCGCGATAGTCAAGAATACCTTCAGTAGTCGCGCGGGCTAATGAGAGGGTGACTCCATGATCCACCAGCGTTTTGGCAGCCAAGCCGGCGCCTTCACCAATCAACCCTAGGAGAATCTCCTCGGTTCCAATTCTCTTTATGCCATAGCGTTTGGCTTCGCTTTGCGCCAACAGGAGTGACTTCAACGCCCCTTCGGAAAAGTTCTCAAACATCTTAGCTAGTCTCGCCCACAAACATAACAATCTTATCCTGAATCATTCGCTCAAGGAAGTGCTGAGTGCTGAAGCCCTTTTACTAAATAGACTCAAAGAAGAGGCTGTGCGCCTAGTTAATTGGCGGCCGATTACGGTTTGGGGCGGGGGCCAACGAGCATGCACCATGCCATGCATTTTGCATATACTGCGGCATAAATTGCTGAGCAAACTGCGCCAGGTAATCCTTTTGCAGTACAGTTGGCATGGGCTCTACAGGCCTCTGAGGTGCATAGCAGCGTGCAAAGTGCGAGTCTGCCTATTTTATCGCCGGGGGCCGCAGACGGGCAGTCGCAGTCGCTCTGGAGACCAACTGGATCACTAAGCTCGTTCGGCTTATTGCCCACGTAGGCATAGAGGTTGATCCCGCCAGCTATGCCGATTGGGTCAGGATTAATGAATCGCCCAAGGCTGCTGTCGAATGCCCTTGAGCGGGTCAGATTGAGTCCACTAGGTGTGTGCATGTAATAACCAGCAAATTGAAAGTCTGGGATTGTGCTCCCCTGAAGCAGCATCGTCCTGCCGAAGGGATCGTATGCGAATTGCCCTACAAGCGAGCCGCCGCTATTTGTTACTTCCCTGGTAGAGCCCGAATGCGCCACAGGGTTGAAGCCAACTACAAGGCCTTTGATTAGGACAAGTTGGGAGAAGCTGGCAGCCATAACCACAGAATCAGTAAGTCCAAGGTGATCGGGCGTGTAGAAATGGCTGGTTGCACTTGTAATGTCTCCAAGTGCGAAGTACTGGGCCGTGACCGTACCGGTAATATTCCTAGCTTCACAAGGAGCATCCGGTCTAAACACATCATCTCCCTCAGCCCACACAAACTGCTTAGTGCTCGTCACAGACCCGCTCACAGTCTCAACAATCGAGACATTCCTTCCAAAGCCATCGTAGCTAAACTGGCTGTTGTTGCCGCTTCCCGGATACGTAATCTTAATTAGCCGATTTTCGGCGTCCCAAGAGTAGCTGTTGGTGCCGTCTGAGGTCATATTGCCGTTGCTATCGTAGCTCAATGCAGAACTTGCTCCAGTCGGCATGTTGAGCTGGTACGCATTGCTCTTCGTGTTGCTGCCCCGGCACCGTATCCGGTGCTGGCGTTGAGGCACGTACTGATATTGGGAGTAGGCGGAGAGTAGACTGCCGGAGTGGGTTCCGGTATGCGAATTTGAGAAGAGCGGATCTAATATCAGTCGTGAATCTCCCGGCTAAACATGTTTGATTCTGCGCGATATCAATCGTAATTGAGCGTTTTAGGAGTGATATTTCTAAGTATCAGTCGTGCCACTGCTCCCGGTGCCTCTACGATGCTTGATTAAGTCGCTCCATCGCTTCGGCCATCACATCTGGAGAGGGCAGAGTGTATCTGCGAGTCGTTTCGAGACGGCTGTGACCGCCAATCTCAGCGACTGTTACTAGGTCCACCCCGGCTCTGACGAGCTGGCTAAGGCAAGTGTGCCGCAGGCTGTGAGAAGACAGTTCGACGCCGGAGTCTCTTCCAAACGCCCGGATAATTCGATCAATAGCTGGCATGCTCAATCGATTTCCCTTTCTGGATAAGAACAGAGGTGCTTCTGCATCTGCTCTCTTCTCGGAGGAGAGATATTGCTGCAATGCTTCACCGCAGTCTCGATTGATCGGAATCTCCCGGTGCTTATCATTCTTGGAGCAGCGCACGATCAGTACGCGCTTGCGGGCAGACAACAAAACGTCAGACACATTGAGCGCGGCAACTTCAGAAATGCGAAGACCGCAATTCAACATGAGCATGGCGATCGTTCTGTCTCGAATGCACTTCGTTTGTGCTACTGCCTTCAAGAATCTGCGCAACTCCTCCGAGGTCAGTGCTCGGGGAGCCAACTGCGGGAGAGCCTGACGCTTCGCTCTTGTCCTTCCCAGTCCGAGAAACAAATGCAGGTTATCGAGGGCACACAAGATCGCATTGACGCTGTTGGAGGTGCTGCCAGAGAGAAGCAAATGTTGTTTGTACTCTCGTACAAGCAGCGCTGCCTCAACATCATCACAGAGGGCTCTGGAACCTTCTGGAACAGTCTCAAGCCATGCAAGATATGCTTTCACCCGGCCGAGATATGCGCGCCGCGTGTGGGGGGATATAGGCAACCTGGAGAGGTACTCTGCATACTGATCGATTGAGGGCATGGTAAATCCTCGCAAGTTAAAGCTACCGCAGGTAGTGCCTGCGAAAACTGGAAGAAATGTGGAACGAATTAGAGACTCAGAGGCAAGAGGATGAAGTCGGCTACGAATAGAAAGAGCACGACAGAGAAACTGACGATTATCGCTACCCAACCGACAATGAGCAGGATTGGCGACTCGACCGGAGATTCATGAGGTGTTGGTTCGGGACGGTAATAAACTCTCATGCCTTTTCCCTCCGCTCGAATCGACTGCTCACAACTGATATTAGATCGACTCGGTTTTTTTATCGTCCCCCGAGATGCTGAATTTATGGGACACCAGTGGTGGTGGCATGGAAATTCGGATCAAGTCAGACTGATTTAGGACAGAACTTATTTACCAAAATGGCATTAGCGATCTTCTAGTCCTTTTAACCCTTCCGTTCTGGTAATGACAACTGCGGAATAATCAGGACGTGCAGCGACAATGGCGCATGCGAAATTGGAACAGCTATAGTCTGATAGCGGGCAGCAAATTGCGCGCCCGGTAGGTTTGCGATGTTTGGGCACCCTATGAAATCTCTCCTGGAACCGGTGCCTACATACAAGGAATGATCGTGCCACCGGTTTGCTGTTTGATATTCTTCCTGAGAATAAAAGGGTTAGAAGGGTTAAAAGTAATTTGCTTGTTCCGCCTATTACGAAGAGCGTCGTCAGGAATTGCATCAGAAGGAATGTCCAATGCCAAACGATTCAGATACCATTCGATTGTCGGCCGGGGATTGGCAGGAGCGCGCCGAGGAATCGAAGCACAGCCGGGAGCCGGAATCGAACATTGAGCTTAAAAGCTGTATGTCAGATCCGATCTGCACTTTTACTGAGTTGCTCACCGCTCTGGGAGTCCGGGTCAAGCACAAGTCGAAGACAAACACGAAAGCTACTTGGGCAAAGCTCCCACTCCCGCGAGCACTCGCCGATCTCGTAAAAACTCTTGAGTACGGTTATCGGTTTGCGGTGGTCCACGGTCAAGCTGTTTGCGTCGAAGTTGAGTTTGACGATCTGGGCAGATGGACAGCTACATTGAAAAAGCCCGTTGATGAACCCATGTTGTACTCAGCTCTGCGCCCGCCATTCGATGTGCCGTTACAGGAACGGCTTGATCGAAGACGGGTCCTTCACTGGTCGCGCAAGGTTAGCAATAATGAGTCCGATGAAGATGCGGAGCGATGCAATAACTGCTTGAGAGAGCTGCCAGAAGATGCACCTAGCAGATACTGTGGAAAGACCGGCTGCACCAGAAGCGCTCTTTCTGGATGGCTCATCCAAGCACGTGCAGGGCGAGAGGCTGGCATGGCTAAACGATTTGGCAAGCAAATCGTAGCTAAGCTCGGCAGACTGATCCGAACAGATTAAAGAACTCAACTATCTGGCGTCCAGCATATCCTAAAAATCTGGACACCGTTCAATTGTGCCTTATCTCCCTCAACCTTCAGAATGTAATTGTTCGGCACAGCAATTTTTTAGGAGGTAGAGCAAGCAGTGAAAGTCAGGCATGCGTTTGCCAACGAATTGAGTAGCGCAAACAAGAGCCTGAGAATTGGGAGTATGGACTCGGAGCAATCGATTGCATGTACATGCGTGAGAAGAAATTGCGCTTCGATATAGTTATGTTAGGGGTGCGGCAAATTCGAGCAGGAGTGTACCAATGCAAGCAAGCCAAAGTGAGACCACGGAACAAGGACAGTTGTATTCAGTCGCTGACGCGGCCAAGTACCTGGCGATTTCCGAGCGACTAGTGAGGGAATTGATCAGGACTACACAGATTGGCACCGTCAAGGTCGGCAGGAGAGTTTTGATCAGCCTTCGCCAGTTGGAATCCTTCGTTCAGGACCACCAAGTATAAGTCAGGGCAGGAATGCACCAACCGTCCGTGGCTCTGTCGCGGGCGAACTTCGTGCGGCTATTTTGAGGGAGAAAAGCTTATGAAGCCCAGTTTCAATGTTAATGCCATTCCACTAGTAATGCGCAATCTTTCACAGTGGGTGGTTTGGAAGCTCGAATTACGAGATCCCGACAAGTCAGAGGGACCTGGCAACAAACTCACTAAAACCCCATACAACGCCCATTTGATTAAGCATAACGGTTTTACGATGTTGCCCAACAGGGGAGGCAAAGCCAAGTCCAATGATCCGACAACATGGTGCAGCTTTCAGGAGGCTCTAGATGTGTACCAGAACTGTGCTGCAACGAGCGGCATCGGCTTCTGCTTTGGAAAAGACGACGGGCTGGCAGGCATTGACCTCGATCACTGCTTTGATGCGGACCATAAGCTTCTGCCACAAGCGTTGGAGATCGTTGAGCAGTTCTTAGGAACCTATATTGAATACAGCCCTTCAGGAGACGGGCTCCACATTTGGTGCAAGGGCAAAGTAGTAAAGCCGGGACGGCGAGTCATTCTCGCAAAGGAGCATGTTGAGATGGCGGTCGAGGTATATGACGCATCGTCCGCTAGATATTTCACCGTTACAGGAAAGCCGTTCATCGGCTAGGAGGTAATATGATCCGAGAGACGACAGGACTTGCCGCAAAAGAGGCAGAGTTGGACTGGCTTTGTGCCGTTTACATCGAGCCATCGCCAAATACGGAGCCGAAGGAGGAAGAAGCTGGTGGTGGGCCGTCTGGTATTGACGAAATCAAACAGGCACTTAACTTCATTCCGGCTGATGATTACTTTATCTATCTTCGGATTGGCATGGCATTAAAGGCTGAAGGATGTGACCAAGAAATTTGGGATGAGTGGTGCGCCAAGTCCAAGAAATTCAACCAGCCCGACAATGACATTAAGTGGAAGAGCTTTAAGACGAAAGGCATAACCATCGGGACGTTGTTTTATCTCGCACAAAGATGTGGGTACAAGCGGACAGAGAGTCCAATGCACGAGTGGACAGAGCCGATCTTATTCGATTCTAAATCGGTACCTCGCTTGTCACCAGAACTATTTCCAAAACAACTGAGCAACTACGTGATGGCCGTAAGCGAAACTGTGCAGGTGCCGGTTGAATTAGTAATTTTGCTGACTCTACCAATGTTGGCAACGGCCGCTCAACGCAAATTTGTAATTCGTCCGTACGGCAATCGGGATTACTTCGAGCCTGTAAACCTATGGGCAGTAGCGGTTCTGCCGCCTGCCAGCCGCAAAACCGAGGTCTATAAGAGACAAGTCCATGCAGTAGTTGAGTGGCAGAGAGAGCGTGCGCAAGAACTGGCAGGGACCGTTGCCGAACAGGCAATAATGAAGGACATTCTAGAAAAACGAATAATGGAACTGAAGAAACGCGCAGCCGCCGCCAAAGACGAACATGAGAGAGGTGAACTCGCCCATGAAGCAACTGAACTGCAAAAGCAAATTCCTGCCGAGATAATTTTGCCACGACTCTTTGCCGGGGATGTGACTCCCGAAAGGCTACAAGACCTGCTCGCTGAGCAAGGTGGCAGAATGTCAATTCTAGCTGACGAAGGCGGCATCTTTGAAGTTATGGCCGGTCTGTACAACGATGGCAGAGCCAATATTGATGTCTTTCTTGGAGGTCATGCCGGAAGTCCTTGCGTGGTTGAGCGGGCTGGAAGAAACGTCAATCTGACCAACCCTGCGCTAACATTCGGGCTCACGGTGCAGCCGCAGATAATTCGGGAACTGTCCAAAGGAAGCAAGCGCAAATTTCGGGGACTGGGATGCCTGGCTCGGTTTATCTATGCTATTCCTGTCTCTAACATCGGCTCGCGTGATGTTCGGAAGGGTGGCACAGTACCGCAGGAGCTGCAAGCTTATTACGACGGCATGATCGCTGGATTGCTGGATGTGCCGTTAAAACTCGATGAGCACGGAAGGGATCGTCCGATTGTAATCAGCTTGGATACGGAAGCACAGGAGCTTCTCTACCAGTTCGCCGATTACATCGAGCAGAATCAGGGGGATGGCAGACGTTTTGAATCAATCCAAGACTGGACCGGCAAATTGCCGGGAGCTGCCGCTAGAATCATTGCCCTCTGCCACATCGCAGAGTTTGGAATAACGGCCGGTACTATGACTGTGTCCGCTGCTCTCGTGAAGAAAGTGATTGAGTTCTGCACAAATCTAATTGCTCACGCGCAAGCAGCATTTGACATGATGCAAGAAGGTCTGGAGTTAGCAGATGCAAAGTCCGCATTCAAATGGTTGCAGAGAAACTGGCGCAGCGACGAGCAAGGACGTTTCTATCTTCACGAGAATGAACTCTATCGGTCGGGGACTTTTAAGAACGAAGGCATGCAGCGATGTACAAAGGCACTTGAGGTTCTGAAGGAACGCGGCATTGTTAGCCAGCAATGCAAGCTCAAGACCAAGGGCAGAAGCATGAATATTCGCTATATCAACCCAGCTCTGCAAGAACGCTTCGCACCAAAGGTATGAATTCCTACACGCCTAAAAGGGTTAGAAGGGCTAGAAGTTTCTACCTTTGGGTCGTTAGCTTTTAACCCTAATAGCCCTTTTAGCCGTAGCTATGAAGGGCATGATCAAGCGATGCGCACAACATAGTTACGTGCAGGTTCGCGTTTTCCCCGGCGAAATCTAAAGTAGCCGATCTGCCGATAATTCACTTTCCGCACGATTCTTGAAGAACGTATCGAATCTTCGCTCTCTGCTCGAACGAATTCTGAAGGCTTTACGCAAGCGTTTATTTGAGCCGGGAGGAAATTATACCACCGGCCTACATACCATAGCTTATAGCACTATCCGGCGGGCTCTGGCGAGTGTATATGTATGGGCGTCTCCGATTTGCATTCCAGCAATTTGCAAATTCGGCAGCGGCGTTTTAGATGCGCAAGGGCATGGCGATGGTACGCACCTTCAGTATTCATCGGCAAATACTGAACAACGTCAATGCCGATCATCACGTTTCGTGGCGAGTTCTGAAGAAAGCACGAGGTGCCTTAAGCCGTTCGCCTGAATATGAGAGCGCACGGTTGGCCAAATCAATGTCAATGTTTCGATGGCGCAAGCTGAAAGACCTTGCTCATTCTGTCGCCCTCTTCGAGGTTGTTCACGACATCCATACCTGAGAGCACATGCCCGAAGACAGCGTAATGCATGTCGAGAAATTCAGCCGGCTTCTTTGTGATGTAGAACTGGCAGCTGGCGGAATCCGGGTCGGGAGATCTTGCCATGGCTACCGTTCCGGCCAAGTCGTGCTTCAACGTCGGGCTCACTTCGAGTTTGATCAGACGTTTCACATTAGTCTTTGGATCGATGTAATCCCCGGTGCCGGTCCCGGTCGGGTCGCCACCTTGAACCACCCAGCTTTCCACACGATGGAAGGTTAGTCCGTTATAAAAGCCCTTGTGGGTTAGATCGAGGAAGTTAGCCGCAGTGCGGGGTGCTTCCGACTTGAAGATCTCGATGCGGATCTCACCTTTGTCGGTCTTGATATCGACTATTGGATCGCTGGCATGGCGTATTTTGTACGAGGGGAGAGGATGCGTTGCAGTTGAAGCTGGCGCTGCGACCGGTGGTTTCGGTGAAGAATTTGGCAAACGCTCTTTCAGTAGACTTGTAATTACCCAACCTTTCAAACTCTTGCCGCTGTATTCATCCTTGAAGACGCGCACTTTGGTAAGTATTCCGTGGTCCAAAGCAAGCATGTCGTCTTGAAGCACGAGCATGCGGGTTGATTTGGTATTCCAGTTATAAATGTCGGTTGCCTGCTCTGGCAAGCAGTACAATCTGCCAGCGTTTTTCAGTTCAATCTCTCCTCTCTCATCGTTGGCATTCATTGCCTCGACCCAAGCAGAATAGGCACCGAGATCCGTAAAGAGCGGGAAGGTCTTATCGAAATTTAGCTTTACTACCAACTCCTGCCCTACCTCCAATTTATTTGAGCTTGGCGATGTCTCGGCTGTCGTCCTTCCGGTATTCTGCGGAGTGTGTTGTTGTTGTTGACTGAGCTGCAAGCATGCCCACCACAAAAGCAAGCCTAATCCTATGATCACGGTCGTCACATTGACACTTCGTTTGATCGATTTGTCTTCGGTTGGAGTTGGTGACGTAGTGCTCGCAGACTCGGGTTGAAGATCGGCACCGCAGTGCTTGCATTTGATTGCCGCCGATTTGATCGTCTCTGCGCAAAATGGACATCGCTTTTCGGTAATTGTTGGCAACTGACTTCACCCCCGTTACACGTTATGCCCGCTTCTTTGTACGAGCGTACATGGACCGAACGTACAAGGCCACTTTTAATGTTGCTGATGACCATTACAGCAGCTCAAAAGTTTGGCAAGATTGTTCGGCAAATGCGCGAAGAGCGCGGGTGGACCCAAGACGATTTGGCAGCGGAGTTGAACGCAGATGCTGCCTACATCTCCCGCATTGAGAACGGCAAGAAGAATGCAAGTCTGGAGACGGTTCTCAAACTCGCCTCTGCGTTTGGCGTCAAGGTCTCGTTCGGAGATAAGCGTCTGTAGGCACCTACCCAGCCAATGTGCTTTCTGAGTGTATGCAGTCGAGCAGATGCGCTGAAATCTTCTCTGCGTGCAATCTAAGCCGCTCTATGCTCACGACTATGTAAGGATTTAGAGAGTCCGTGCTCAATTTGTGTCCTGCAAGAGTTTTGAGAACGTAGTGCGGACAGTCGATTCGCTCTGCACAGGACAAATATGTGCGGCGTAAATCATGAATCATAAACCGGCACCCCGACTCTCTTCGCACTTGAACCAGCCAGGGCTGAAACGTTGTTAGGTGAGTCTTGTTTCTGCCTGGAAACACGAACGGACTTGCTCCTCGGTTTGCATATCGCTCGTGGAGCAGATCGAGAGTAAATTCTGTCAGCGGGAGAGTATGCTCTCTGCCCGTCTTCGATTTGTCCCGGGGGACTGTTAGAGTCTTCTGCGAGAAGTCGATATCTGCCCACCGAAGCGCCAATGTCTCTTGCCTCCTCATTCCCGTAAACAGCAAGAGCAGGAAGTAATCCGAGACGGTCTTATTCTTCAATGCTTTCACAGCCCTGTACCACGCCCCTAGTTTACTTTCGGGAACGACTCCCGTTCTTGGATGCACTCTGTGCCACAGATGCGCCTTTGTCAGCCGGGTGACAGGATTGACAGGGATTATCGGCTGGCCGTTGACGGTGTATTTCTCCATCGCAAAGTTGAGCAGAGATTGAAGCGTTGTGAAACAGCCGTTTGCATAAGCTCTCCCGGAGCCTCCGTTTCTTCTCCCTCCGTTCGACATCTCCCGATGCTTCTGCTCAACCATGTCCTTCGTTATTGTCGTTATCGGTTTGTCCAGCCAAGCCCTGAATGCGTTGTTGCATTGCCGGGTGTAGACAGAGACGGTATTTGGCTTTAGCTCTTTGGTTGCGAGATACACTTGCAGCAACTCTCGAAGAGTTATCGCCGCAAGCTTCTGAATCTTCTTCTCTGAATCCGGGTCAACACCCTAAGCCATCTTGCTTAAAAGCTCTCTGCCTTTGGCTCTTGCCTCTTCCAGAGTCATGCGGTCTGTCTTGCCGACGGTCAATCGTTTGTTGATTCCGTTCAACCGGCACTCGACTATGTAGGAAGCAGATTTTGGAGTAAACCGCACTCCGAAGCCGGTTAACTCGTCATCTCGGACGATGAGCTGACCCTTCTCCGGGCGCTTCCTAGTATCAATCATACGCTGGCTCAATTTTGACATCGATTTAGCCCCCGCTTGTGTAGGCAATCTGTAGGCAATTTGTAGGCGCAAATGCAAACTGCGCAATATCAATCATTCGTTGTATCGCAGTCTGTGTGCGCCTCTTCGGCGATTCTAGCAGATGCAAATTTGCATGCAAGCAAAATCTTCGCATGGTAGTCAGAAAACCACGACGATAGTTCCCGAAGTGCTTGCGCTCTTAAGCGGAGCCAGAAAGTAGCAACGAAGAGCAGTCGACAGACGGAACTATGCGGGCGTTAGAGGCGATTGCTCCGGTTGGGTGGCGACATGCAAGGTGAATTTAGCTATGTGGAAGGACAGTTCACTTCGACCTGCAGCTCGCCGTCGGATGGCTCTCTCAATATTCGCGAGCCATCATCCTTAAAAAACTCAAGTTCATGCATGAGTCCATTTCGTACATGTAGAAGTATACGCACTCGCGGCGCAAAAGGGTCGCTGTTTCCGGTGTCCGAGTAACTCGCTTCTACTGGAACCGTTGAATGTACGCATGCTTTATTGTCTTCAGTCACCCGTATCTCCAAGCTTCCTTCTGCATCGATATTTCGCACTTCGATATGCGGCAACTGGGCTATCAGAGCGGTGTTGCCGGGAAATTCAGCGCTTAGCAAACGACGTAGAGTCAAGATTGTGTTTTCATTTGGTGGACGAAATTCGCTCATTGGTCTGTGCTCACTTTACAGAATAATATGTTCCAACATTCACTGTACCATTAGGCAGCACGTATCCTCGATAAACGAAGTTCGTGCCGTTAACCGTCACACCACCCCAGAAGGGTCCGGAGTGGTTGCCACCAGCTTTTGCTTGTTCTTCGATAGCCTTCTGAATCTCCTTTTCGACTTCGTTGGGGTCGATACCGACTTCGATTGCATGTCGAGCGCCGTGGCCAAATGTGATATTTGGCGCTTTTCCTTCGTCCGAGCCATCTCCTGTGCCGCCGTCATCCGGTGGGGGATTGCCGCCGTTGTTGTCGTCTCCCCCTCCGTTATTGCCACCATTATTGCCATTGTTACTTCCCCCGCCATCACTGCCTTGCTCGGGCGGAGTGGTATTTCCGGAATCTGACGCGCTTATACCGTTATCTTCAGGTGGGCAGTCGCATCCGCAATCAGGCTCTCCATCATCCGTAGGAGGGTCGTTGGAAATACCTCCGCGAAGCGGGGCTCCATTGCCAGGGGTGGCAGGTATGGGAGCCTCAGGTATAAGCGTGACCGGAGCTCCGCCGCCCGGAGGACGCATTATAATCGGGGACGATATTGCCTGTAGTCCACTGGGGTCAATCGCACCCATTGGACTGTTTCCAACGTAAGCGTAAAGGTTGAGTCCCCCGCGAACGCCTATAGGGTCTCTGTTTAAAAAACGACCGATATTTGGTGAGTATGCTCGGTGAGCAGTGATGTACAAATTACTCGGCGCATGTATGAAATAGCTTGCAAGTTGAAAATCGGATGCCAGGCTGCCTTGAAGTAATGTCGTGCGCCCGAAGGGGTCGTAATCGTATTGCGACTGTACAACGCCGGTAGAATTTGTCATTTCACGGATAGAGCGCCGTTTGTCCTTCGTGTAGAAATAGTTGGTTCCAGATATAATCTCTCCGCGTCCAAAGAACTGCTCAGTGACTGCTCCAGAGCTGTTTCGCGCCTCGCGTCTAGTGAACGCGGTCCAAACAAACTGTTTAGTGCTCGTCACAGACCCGCTCACAGTCTCGACAATCGAAACATTCCTTCCGAAGCCATCGTAGCTAAACGCACTGTTGTTGCCACTTCCCGGATACGTAATCTTTATCAACCGGTTTTCTGCGTCCCAAAAATACGCATTGGTGCCATCATTCAGAAGATTTCCATTCAAATCATACGAAAGTGCTGAACTCGTTCCAGTCGGCATGTTGAGCTGGTACGCATTGCTCTTTGTGTTGCTGCCACCGTCGACTGCGGTGGCGTTGACAGCGCTGGCGCCGGTCGGAATGAGCGATGTGGCAGAGAAGTTTTGCGTAGTCGCAAGCGTCGCGGCTGGTCCGCTGGTCGCGGTGACGCCGAGCGTTTTCAACGCCGTGTCTCCGTTGATGTCGGCGGAAAGCCCGGAGGCTACGCTCTGGAGCGTGTCGGTGCTGAGAACGGAATAGGTCACAGCCTCTTGCCCGCCGGAAAGAGAAGGGTTATGGGCAGTGATCGTTACGGTGTCGCCGCTGGTGACTTTGCCGCCGACTGTGGCGGTGACGTTGCCGCGGTAGTCCGTTGCAAGTGTCACCGTCTCAGTGGCACCGGCGCTGTGAGACGTCGTGTAGGACGTGTCGGTGGTAATCGACACGATGTTCGATGAAGAAGTAGCGCCGACTCCGATGGCGCTGAGATTGGTGTCGGCGTTGATAGCAGAGGTCAATCCTGTTGCAATCGAAGTCGTGGTAGCTCCGCCCGGTACGGTGTAAGAGACAGTTTCCGTTCCGTTGGTCAACTTTGAGTTTGTCGTGGTGACGGACACAATATCGCCCGTATGCACGGTGCCGCCAATGGTGGCATTGGTATTCAGGTCGGCGGTGGTGCTCAGAGCGATGGTAGAAGTCGACAAGCCGACGATCGAGCAAGCGACGGTGGTGTTGTTGACCGGCTGTCCATTGTTGTCGGTGCTGTAAACATTCACCTGATTGGAATTCAAGGACGCGCCAATTTCAAGTGAGGAGAGATTGGCGTCACTCGTAATCAAGGTGTTGAAAGCGCTGGCGATCGAGGATGTCGTGTCTCCCGATTTCACAACATACGAGAGGGACTCCGAGCCGGAATACAATCTGACGTCGTAGATGGTGAGAGCGATAGTGTCGCCTGGATTGATGGTACCTCCGAACGTTATCGACCACTGGCTTTGGGCATGTAGCCCTGCAGGAACGAAGGCAATCGTGGCCGTCTCCGTCGGGGTGGTTGTGAACGATGCAGAGAAGGTCGATTGGCTGGGCTGTGCAGCGGAGAGGCTAATTACCTGAGAGTTGACTGCAGCAGACTTGACCGGTTTGTCCGTTGTGCCCTGAAAGTCAGTGGCACCACCGCCTGCGATGCTGGTGAGCTCGTTGACGACGTTGTAGGCGGACTGACTGGCACCGATGGAAGCCCCGAGCTTGATTGTTTCAGTTGCTCCTGTATTAGCTGATTGGGAGTAGGTGGTGAGATTTGGCGAGACCGACTCGATGCTGACGATGGTGGACGAAGATGAGGCAGTCACTCCGATATTGGAGAGGTTCGAATCGGCATTGATGGCCGCTGCTACGTTCGTCGCAATCGAGGTCACGGTGTCTCCGCTGAGAACGGTATAAGAGACGGTCTCGCTGCCAGTGGAGAGTGCGCTGTCGAACACGATGACCTTCAACACGTCGCCGGTTGTCTTCGTGCCACCAATAGCTGCCACCTGCCAGCCGTAGGTCGGCGTGGTGAGAGAAAGGCTTTCAGTTGCCGTGGTGGCACCGAATGACTGGCGATAAGTTGTGCTGTTGGTCGAGTTCGAGACAATAGTGATGTTGG
This sequence comes from Planktothrix sp., assembly GCA_036703195.1. Taxonomy (GTDB): domain Bacteria; phylum Cyanobacteriota; class Vampirovibrionia; order Obscuribacterales; family Obscuribacteraceae; genus DATNPN01. The sequence continues at coordinate 22,774 of DATNPN010000044.1, forward strand.
CACCGCTCGAGGTGGCAGTGACGCCGATGCCTTGCAGACCCGTATTGGAGTTGATAGCCGAGGTCAGTCCGGTGGCGATCTGTGTGAGCGAGTTGCCCGCTCCGACCGTGTAAGAAGCGGATGTGGTGCCTCCGGACAAACCAGAATCGTAGACATTCAGTTTGACGACATCAGATGTGGTGACGGTGCCTCCGACAATGCAAATTGTCGTGGGATTCTGATCGACTGCGAGCGTGATGGTCTCCGTGCCGGTGACCGACTCGGTATAGCTGGTGGCGTTTGTAGAGTTGGAGTTGACGCTAACGACGGTTCCGGCGGAGGTGGCTGTCACACCGAGCGTAGTGAGATTAGCATTCCCATTCACCGCACTCTTTAGCCCGGTGGCGATAGTGGTTAAAGTGTCCGACGACAAAACGGTATATGAAACAGCCTGCTGACCGCCTGTCAACGCGGCGTCATGGACGGTGAGCGTCAAAACATCGCCGGTAGCTTTTGTGCCGCCGACGGTCGCGCTTTCTGTCCCGTTTTGGAATATGCCGAAAGTCATGGTCTCGGTAGCGCCGCCGCTAGTCGATGTCGAATAGGTCGTGTTGTTAGCGGATACAGAGCGGAT
>DATNPN010000046.1:0-43650 GCA_036703195.1 Planktothrix sp.
AAGGCGACGGCGGTGAAACCTTGCACCGCCGTCGCCTTCTCTTCCGAATGCCAAAATTTCATCGTGGCAACGGCTGCGCAACGTTGCTCGCCGTTGCGCACTAAACCGCCAGTTTTCCGCGCTTTTTCACCGCCGCTGACATGCAGGCCGAAGGAGATAGCGACTGCACCGCTGTTGCGTCGTTCACGGTTGAGAAAAGCGGGAAAATTTCGGATCTCCATCTGGATAAGACTTCAGGTTCTATCGCTCTGGATCAGGCGGCTATGCAGGCGATCACTCAGGCGTCACCATTTGCCGCTTTGCCTGATCCGAATCGCGAATTGAGTGTGCAGTACAAATTTTCAAAACAGATGTTCGAAATCCCGTTGTTTGGGGTTCCTAGCGTTCATATAGGTCTTTTAAATCGCGCTACTATTGAAGGACACGGTTTTCGCTCGCCATTGCTTTGAGTGCGTATCTATTGGGTTCTAACCAATATTATGCCAATCATATGGTGCACCCCTCGGCGAATGCGATGCCGACCTGGGTGATTATGTGATTGATGACGGATGCGCCACGCTGCGGTGTGCAGCGGAATCGAGTCGAATTCGGAGCGCTTGCAACCGGGTTTAGTTGATATTTTCTATCCTAGTTCGGATCCATATTTCCAAAAAGCGGTCTGGAATATACAAGTTGCCGCTTTCATCTCGATCTATCAGGTCTCTTTTGATCAACGCCTGTGATGCGCGTTGAACGTTTGACGGTGTGCGCAGCCCTGAACGCTGAACAAATTGAGCGCTAAACGGTTTTGAATCTTCGCTGTCGACAGCTAGGGCAGAAAGAAGGCTGCGTTGGTTGTTTGCTAATGATTCCCACAGAGTTGTAAATGCGAAATTCTCTCGTTGTAAAAGCAAGTCGATCGCTTGGTCAAGGGTAGCCTTTGTAGCTTCCTTGCCAGAATCAGTAAGCTCCCAGATTGCATTGCAGAGGTTTTGTGTGTAGAAAGGATGTCCACGCGTTATCCGGCAAAGTTGTTCAATCACATCCGTGCCGATAGTTTTTTGACTGCTAGTAAATTTTTCTGTGATGAATGGAGTCCATTCGGAGGTTTCTATCATTTGCAGTGGATAGTGCCCTGCTGCCCGGTATAAAGGCCGCTGTTGATCAACGAACATTGACTCTAAAATGTGCTTGCGACTGCCACTAAAGAGATAACTCACGTTCTTGTGATGCTGTATGGCGCTGCGCAGCTTTTTTTCTACTGCGTCAGACTCATACTCGGTAATCTGCTGAAATTCATCAAGCACTATCACTACCTGTTTTTTCAGTTGCTCTGATAGCTTGGGAATCACCTCCAAAACTTCACTTAATTCAGGGGGACGTTCATCGTTCTGACTGACGCCGAAAATAACTTTCGGATGACCGTTTTCATCCAGGGTCACTGCTGGTTTTAGAAACCCGAAGAATTTTTTCGCGAAGGTCAGTACGTTTCCTGAAGCGGTACTTGTGGACTCCGTAATCGCCTTAGCCAGCTTGATTGCAAAATCTGCTTCGCTGTCGGTCGGCCAAAGGTCTACGTAGATTGACACAAACTGGGATGGATCTAGATTGTTCAGAGCTTTTTTTATGAGAGAAGTCTTGCCGACACGCCGTTCGGCATAGAGGAACATTCGCTCTCCATTTGTGAACACACGTTGAAGATCTTGCAATTCTTTCTTGCGATTGCAAAACGATTTCAAGGCGACAACGCCGCCATACTCGAATGGATTTTTCATCGGTGGCTTCCCTTACGCATCAAGCGTAACGCAACATGCGTAATCCTGCAAGTGCCGATTCCGCCTTGCTTATGTAAGATGGCCCCCAAAAGGCGCTGTTGATGTCTGGAAATGCCGGATGACTGACTGATTTCATGATTACGCATCAAGCGTAATGCACGATGCGTAATTTGTAAAATGGTGAACTACAGACTGTTTTGGGTTCTATCACAAGGTGCAGCTTGACTCAAACACAGGTCACGGCGAAATTCAGTGAAAACCCTGGTTGACGGTGAAGTGCGATAGCAGGACACTTTCGGTATGGGCTGTTTACCGACGTTCGTGAGGTAGTGGCCGTGAATTACTATCATGCAGCGCCATTAGTGTTGGCGATCTTCTCGTGTTGTTATGTGTCGCTGCCTGTAAATGGGCAAGCAGTCGGCGACGTATTTTCTTCCTCAGGATATACCGAACCGCTCAGGTATGGAGGAAGTGCTGGTACGAGCATACCGTCCAACAACATGTTGCGACGCGGCGGTAAGTGGCAAGTTGAGCCTGACGGCACAGCGTTGTTCTTCCCGGATGAGGACGCAACCGAGGGTCCTGACCCATTTTCAGGTGTTGATGATTCACAGCCCCCGAATTCGAGAGAAGAACATTTCTGCGCCAGGGAGGAGCCAGTTGGAGATGCGTTCACTCCTGTTGGCTGGCTCGAATATCCGCCCTCCAGGTCTTTCTTGAAGGAGTCAAGACGATGGCAAACATCCCGCATGCCGCTTCGAGTTTACGTGACCGAGAAAATCAAACTGACCCGCGCCGGTATGATTACGCGGGAGATTGAGCGCAGTCTCCACGACTGGAGCGCTGTGCTGCCAGAATTCAAATATCAATACACCGAGGACTTTAAGAACGCGGATATCTATTTCCTTGAAAGAAACACCGCCAATGACGAGTGGGCTGATAACGAACGATTTTATAGCAAGAATGGTTTGGACGAGGTGAGAATCAGTCTTCATTGGCAGACTTGCGAGGAAGTGCCTCAGTTGCAGCTACGAGCGATTTTGCTGCACGAGATGGGACACGCTCTCGGAATCATCGATCATCTGAACGGTTTCGACGATGTAATGTCCGAACGCGCCTGCGATGAAAAACATCCGACCAGTAAATTGAGTGAAGACGACGCCGAGGATATCCGTTTACTCTACTCCGGTCCTGACCATCCTCCAAAGATCCCACAGGCTCGCGAACTGACCTATCGTCGGTTTTCAAACTGATCTATCGTCGGCTTGCGGACTACGGTAAGGATTGGATTCGAAAGCGAATGAGTTTCCGCCGCTATCACCGGTCCGCATTTTGCATGAATTTGTTACTCGTCTTTGCACCGTATACGGTGCCAATGAGGACAAAAAAAATTATATCGAGCGCTCTAAAATGCAAAAGAGTGCGTAAATGGGAGGAGCCGTAATGGCTGTCGCTAATGGCCGTTTGCCCCTAGCTCTTACAGCAACCAACCTGACGCACTCGAGCAGCGGTGCCAGATTGGTTGCTGTACCTCATTGATTACACTATCCGATCGCTTCTCTCAATTGGGCTGTCATGACAAAACAGGCGAATTTAGCCGATGGAGATCGTCTGGCCTTCATCGAAATTTATTTTTCCTTTGACAATTTTGTTTGTTAAATCGACGATGAACCAGGCTCCGTTCGGTACGCCCGACAGGAAGCGCATGTATTCGCCGAGTTCTGATTCATAGAGAAGAAATCGAGCGCCTTCCGGGAAGTTGTTGAGATCTGCGCTCTCCAGGTTTTGGAAGACCATGAATTTGCGCAATTGGTTTGTATCCGCTTGCTCAGCCGGTATTTCTGCCGTCCTGCGCAGCAAATCGATATCTGTATAGACCTGACTTGCATTTCCCATCATCCTTCTGATGCGTGAGAACGGAAAGCCGGACGGAAAGGACATTGCTTGTTCAGTTGGTGTTTTCAAATCGTGCGTCATAAATTGCTCTTCTCAGGTTTTGTCAAACATGTTCTTTAGCTGATGAATTGTCTTACTTCGAGGAACGATAGCTGCTGAAAGCAGCGTTCAAACTGCTCCCAGCTGTTGTGTATTGCTCCCGATCAGCCTTTTGTATAGCGTCAAAGTTGGGTCTCCTGCAGTCTGCGTGCAAAACCAAACATTCTTGCCGCAGCCACACAGGTGCCCCGCGGCGAACAAAGAACTGTCCGCCATCGGAGCCGAGTTGAACGATATTTGTGTGGTGGCTTAAATTTGACGCGAAAGAAAAACGGTAATGCTTAACTCAAGCGCTTTCGTTTCTCATAACGGAAGCTTTAATTAGCGCAGTAACGCAGTTTGCCTGGCAGTGAGTGTGGCGACGCTCGCACTGGACTGCTCGAGTCCGCGAGAACTTGGCTCGAAATTTTTTTACGCCTAACACCACATATGGTGGCACTAACGGCAAAAAAATTTGTCTACAGCCCTCAGAAAATGCAAAAAAGTGCCTGAAATGAGAAAAAGCCGCGAATACCGGGTCGTGTTTAAACGATTCCGGCATCCGCAGCTTTTAAATTAATCAGTCTCACGTACTTGGGAAGGCACCCGTGACAGATTAATGAACCTTGGTCTTACCGGAGTAAGGACCGGCAGGTTCGCTCGCGAACAGCATCCTCTCGGTCTCGCTGACGAGCTTTTCGAGGAGCGTGTACGGCACGGTAGTATCGGGCCTGACTGAAAAAGTGCGGTTCTCCGATGGGAAAGGCTTGTGGAAAGCCAACCAACGGGAAACAGACTCCGGCCACGAGTGTTGCAACGCGAAGTTGCGGCAGGCTTCGGGTGAGAGCTGGAGAGCGTTGATCGCAGCAGCGTAGAGGTCATCGTCCAAGCAGCCGACCGTGGGGTCGGTGATGACGTCGATCGGTCCGGTCACTGGGTAGGCTGCCACCGGAACACCGGCTGCCAGCGCTTCCAGAAGAACTAGTCCGAAGGTGTCCGTCCTGCTCGGGAAAACGAAGACGTCTGCGCTTGCATAAAAACGCGCCAGGTCATCGCCAGTTTGCACGCCGGCAAAGTGAACGTCGGGGTACTCTTTCTCGAGTTCAGCCTGATCGAGACCGCCGGAGGCGCCGCCTACGACGATTTTCGTGCCGGGCAGATCCAGCCGCATGAAGTCCTCGGGGCTCTTCTCGGGGCTGATTCTGCCGACGTAGAGGAAGTGCGGCCGGGGGAGATCCGGCAGCAGCGTCGTCTTGTCGGCGACTGGGTGGAAGCGCTCGGTGTCGACACCGTGCAGGCAGGAGACGACGTTGGTGATGCCGTTGGCACGAAGAGTCTCTGCCATGTCCGGCGTCGGTACGATTGTGTACTCCGCCGTATTGCAGAACCAGCGCATGAACTCGTACCCGATGTTCTTCGAGATGCCGTGACGAAGCTCGAGATACTCGGGAATCTGTGTGTGATACGCAGTCGAATAGGGAAGACCGCGCTCTTCGCAGTAGCGACGCACGAGCAGGCAGATGCGACCTTGAGTGGCGAGGTGGACCATGTTGAAGTCCATGCCGTCGAGAAGCTCGCAGAGGTAGCTGTACGCGTCTTGGTTGGGAGGAACTTGGCCGAACATTTCGGCGGTCACAAGGTGTACCCCATAACCGGTGCGCTCCAGCTCGGCGATGATGCAGCCCACGACAGCGTGTGTTCCGCCGACGTTGAAGCCGTTCTTGTTCACCGGTGGGTCGCAAGCAATCAGCATGTTGCTCATGTTGAATCTCCGTCAAAGTTGCCAATGAAAATGCCGTCGTCCCACCAATAGGGCGACGGTAAATAACTCGCTTGCGCGAGAACAATCTTCATCCAGATCTGTACACCTCAGCGAAATTGCTGAAGGAGAAGTTCAAAATCCGGGGCTAGCCGTGTTTTGGGTTCTTGGTCTTGATGAAGAGAGAGATACGTAGATCTAGAAACTAGCAGAAAGTGGATCGCGAGCAGAGGTTAAGGCAAGACCTGGTATTGATCTGCGGAAACAGGCTGTTGATGAGCATTTCCAGACCGTTAACTCCCTACGGTCACAGGTAACGCCACAGTCATCACTAGTGTTTGTCCCATGCTTACTGGTTGCTCATACACCTAGCGCCGCTCACACACACTAATTTGCGCTAAGAACGAAGACGACAACTGAAAATTTGTCGGCGAGACAGCCTGTCGAGCCGCTGTGCGGCATGAGCTCATGAACTCATTCATGATTTGACTTCACTCTGAGCAGATCAGTAGCGTCGAAGCATAACCGAACTCTTTTCCAAAACCTGATCTCCTATCGAAATCTCTTCAACACCGCACCATTAACTGCTCCTCCTCTGCCGGCTTTGTGACGGAGATAGGAGCAGGGCGTTGCTTGACCTTGAAAGCGAGGATGTATGCTACGCATCACCAAAACCTTCTCTTCTCTCGCCTACCTGCTGATGATCTGGCTAAGTTGGCGCTGGGCGCACAACGGGCTGGACATGCAATTCAGTGTCGGCTGTCTGTTCGTCAGTGGCTTGTGGCTTGCACTCACACGAGTTCAGCTGCATCGTCTGCTGCGAACTTACTTCGATATCCTCTCCCGACTGCAGATGTGGCTGCCCATCTCATTCGGTTTCATCCTTTCCGTTCTGGCTTTCCTCTCCGCTCAGCATGACCTGGTGAAAGCCCTGGCGGCAGGCTCGGCGGTAGGCTGGACGTATGTCTTGATCCGCTTCCTCATCAACAAGAAGCAGTTCGAGAAAGCCGGACATGGACCTGTGCCGAAAGACACCTGGATCAATCCGCCTGCCGATGCTTTGTCGCGCGGCACCGTCGTTTTGACCAGTGGACGGATTGCCGCTCGATTGCTGGAAAGCGTCGGACATGGCGAGATCGTCGTGCAGCGGCCCAAGGCAGAGCTGACGTTGTTCAGCTCCTACATGGACCGTGGAACGACGATTGACGATGCGCATCAGACTCTGCAGTCGCAGGCTGCTGGTGGCATCTACATCGCTTGCACACCGCTGGAGCCGTGGACTGATGCCGATAACCAGCTTGCCTGGGACATTGCCAACGCCATGCTGCGCGAGAACATCGCCTGGAAAGATGGTCACAATGCCTGGTGGAGCAAGACGATAGAGAAACTGCCGGTACCGAAAGGGTTAAAACCGTGGCTTCTGAAGAAGACGCACGCCACCGGTTATGACTGGCTCGGCTTGTACTTCGGTCGTCGCATGTGCAATCGTTGGACCTGCATCGCCGCGTGTCAGGAGCTGATCTGGCGCATGGGGCGTAAGATGCGTTGGTTAGGAACGGGTATGCTCGGTTTAGGAACCGGCATTCTCGATCCGATCATGCCTGACCGCTTCATCGCAGAACCTTCGTACCGCCTGCTCACCCTCGCGGACAAAGTAGCATACGAAGCACGCATTGCCACCGCAAACGGTGCGCAGCAGACCGCAACCAAGTAACGGAAACAGGGAGCCCGCCTCAACTCGCATTGCGAACAGGCGGGCTCCGTCTTCCGACCATCAATTTTTTCCGATCCTGCTATGTGGGGTAGTATGAAAAGACCAATTTTTTTATCTCCATCATTGCAAACGCAATCAGCGGAGCGAAGCGCGACGAGTGAGGCGTGCTGACCGTAGCGGATATAACCAGAATTAAAACAGCAGAGCACCGAGGAAGAACGGATAGGGGTCCGTCATTGCCCCGGTGCTCGCTGAGTCCGCAGTTACGAATAGTCGATATTAGTGGCCGACGATGATGGCTTCGATGAAGCGCTCACCGGCGATTTTGGCCGCGATGACGCGATGACGACCGTCCTCGACGTTGTAACCACCGCCGCAACGCGGACGGAGCACAACGCGAACCTGAGAACGACCGCTCTCGTAATCAGCGCGCATATCGGCGATCTGACCGTGATCCTTGCGCATAATGCGTTCCAGCGTCCGTTCAGGAACGTGGACCTCATCCAGCGCGACGAATTCGGTTTCGTAACAACGATTCCGCTTTTCGGACTTTTGATAGCCCATGGAGACTCCCTTTCGGGAGCCTGTCTAAACTCGTGGCACCATGCCACCAGCCGCAAGCTCCCTATGAGGGAGCCACCAGCCGACCTTTCATGCGTTTCTCCTTTGCGAAAACCGAATGACCTAAACCGACGAAGCGTTGCTCGAAGGGGTTCTCAGCCCACAAGCGAGCGCGCACTCCTTGCCACGCATGCGTGACTTGGTTGGAGAGCCATTCGGGGTTGGACGACATGCCGACAACAGCGGTGTTGCCGACGGGTTGAGTGCCTATTGCCAGCATCGCTCAAACCGCAGAGAAGCGGAGTGCGAGAGGACCAGAGCAGCAGTATGTGCCCACTTTTTATGTGTCAAATGGTTGGGAGGCGGTTTTGCTGGATAGATAATCTCTCGGAATAGAAGGAAATAGGCAACTTGTTCATATCACTGAGAGAGTGCGTGTTTCAGTACTCTGTTGAGCGGTTATTACTAATGCGTTCGGCAACTCTGTTCGCGCGAGCTTGATCCGGTACCTGCGTAAAAGGGGGGCGATTTTGGGTAAAACAGGCACAGGAGAAGGTTTTGAAAGCCATGAATCCGGACGAAACAGCCTGGAAAGAAGAGGTGGACTTAACCGTCGACCAACATCCTTCGTTACAAGCCGGTCCGGAAGTAACGCTTCGCGTGCCGGACGAGCATGTTGAACTTGTTGCCGTCGACCGCCCGGAGAATTTACCTAAGCCGGCGAAGCGAAATGTTTCACCCGAGGCGGAACCATGCAAGGATGGGCGATCGCGTGAAGATGCCGAGGCGCCCGGCACCGTCAACTGGTCGGGAACAGCTGCGTACCTTTGGCGCAGAGCGCTGGCTGCGGCGATTGATGCCTGTGTGATGGGTGTTGTCGACATCTTTATCTTTTTCGGCGCATTCTGGCTCATGTCGGGGGCGTCTGGTCATTACGACTCGGGAATTGTCTTGCTAGTGAATCGCTTCATGCAGAGGGTCGTGACAAGTCCGGAAGGACAGATGTTCATGGTTTACGCCTTCATGCTTTCGGCTAGCTGCTACATCTTCCCCATCCTGATGCCAATCTTTTGGTTCGTGCTTTTAGGTAAAGCGGAAGTACTCTTCAACACGCCACTTATCGTCGCGATGTTAGCGGTATGTTTGGCAAACGCTTATTATTCTGTGCTGCAAGAAGGCTCCGGGCGACGGGCAACGATCGGACAGCGCTTAATGGGTCTTGGTGTGTGCACAGCGGAAGGGAATGCAGTGCCGGTCGGCAAGCTGATTTTGAGAAATCTTTGCGCTGGATTGTGCCTGCCCTTTACGCTTTTCGACGCCGTGCTCGGTTTTCCATCTGCCAGTCAGGGACAGTCGTTTTCAGACTTACTGGTGCGCACCCGATGCCTGCAAGGTCGTGGTGCGGAAAACGAATTCGTTGCATTGACTGGCAATCAATCGGCCTCTATCCGCATAACTACGATAGTTCTCACGACCGCTGTTTTATCAATGTTCGTGTACGGAGTGAGAACTTTTCACGCACCGACCCTTCCCGTCAAAGATCAACAGCCTGTGCCAAGCAAGCCACAACCGCGTCCGCCGCGTGTTTTCAACGATACGGTTTTACGCAATGGATTGCAGATGATCGACCAACCTGGCGCCAACGTTAGTGCCATAGCCCCATATTGCATCCAGCAGTGTTTGAAAAACATTCAAATCATGTCTGCACAACGAACGGATCCTGAGGCTGCGAGCAAATACTGGGACTACTGTCACCGTTTCCTAACTCGACTGTCGAGTGTGAAGTCAGAGCGACAAATGGTTCTGGCGTTTTATCGCCAAGCTCTGCAGTTAGCGAATAGCGTTAAGCCACCCTATCGACCTCCGTCCGGGTTATACAACCAAATGACACAGGAGTTGTCGCAAATCGCGCAGTAAGGCTGCTCGTTTGAAGCTTATTCATCTGGGGATAACGTATGTGTGAGTTGGTGATGGTTTATGCGCTTTGATGTAAAACAGCTTATCGTCCTGGTTGCGGCTGCCACTTCGATGTCGGCTGGTTCTGCCTATGCCGCGGTTCCAACCTTCGAAGGTCAGCCGCTGGTCGTGCTTGTATACGACCGTGATTGCAAAGTCTGGTGCGGACAAGTCAAGCCCGTGATGAAAAAAGTGAAAGAAGAGTTCGCCGGCAAAAATGTAGAGTTTGTCGACCTGGACACGACGGAATCCGTGTTGCCTGATTCGCAAAAACGCGCGAAAGAGCTCGGAATCGCCAGGTATGTGGCGGATGCGCAAGATTACGTGCCGGTAGTGTTGGTTTTCGATGCGAAACACAAGCTCTCGAAGCAGTTGCCCGGACCCAAGTCGAAAGCAGATTATGAGGCTGCTATCGATAAAGTGGTAGCCGCAAAATAAGCATGGCGCAAGAGTCCACGAGTGTTCGAGCAGTGCAGCCTGATGTGGTTGTCGATGCTGTCTGGTCGCGTCGTTTTCGCAGCGGTAGTATAGCAGCGGCTATGGCGGTCTTACTTTTTGCCATCGCAGATATCGTCGGTTGGGCCTTCGATGTAGACATGCTCAAACACCCGTTTGGAACGCTGCCGTCTCTGCAGTCCGGCACGTCCATCACACTGCTGTTTGCAGCTGTTCCGCTTTTATTGTTGACTTGGAGCCGATCTTCGGCAGCTCGCTTGATTGCTCGTGTCACAGGTGCAGTTGTCCTCACAGTGGGCGGATTGAATCTGGGTGAGCATCTCAGCGGTCATGATTGGAACCTCGCCTATCCGATTTTCACACCGCCTAATGGATTGCCACTGTCATTTCCCGGGCCCATGGCGCCGGACGTTGCTTTCGCCTGTGTCTTTTTCGGACTGTCGCTTTTGCTGGTCGATGTTACGGTGCGAGGACGGCTATATCCGTTTCAATGGCTGGCGATTGGGGTGGCGCTGCCGAACATAATGATCCTCTGCAGCTATGCAGCCGGCATGCCGCATATGTGTGCTTATTTTGGCTGCGTACGCTTTTCGCCAATAACCTCTCTGGCTCTGACACTGGCCTCTCTTTCGCTGGTATTTTCTCAAGTCGAGATCGGCATCACAAACATTTTTGCTCGCACCACCACTGGTGGTAGAATCATACGATTGTCTTCGGCTGCCCTTCTTGCACTGATCCCACTGCTCTGGTTGGTCAAACTTGGTGAAACCAGCGGTCTTTATGACGCCACTGCATCTGGTGGTATTTCCAGTCTGCTCGTGATCTGTTTGCTCGGAGGCTGTATCGCCTGGGGAGCGAGAAAGGTCGACTCGATGGAAGCCGAGAAGACCCAGGCAGTGGAGCTGCTCAAAGGATCGATTCTCGAATTCGCGCCCCAGCAACCGAAGAGCATGAAAGGCGTTTGCCTGGTGTGCGGGCGGGAGTTCGACGATCTCAGTTTGGAACGGTGCCCGGATGATGGAACAGAACTAAGCAAGATCGCAGACAGATTGAAAATCGGCAGCATATTTGCTGAGCGTTATGAAATCCTCTCCTTGCTGGGATCCGGAGGGATCAGCACAGTTTATTTGGCGCGTCATTTGCACATGGAGAAGAGAGTAGCGGTAAAACTGTTGCACGCGAATTTCGCAACAGAAACCAAATACGTTCAGCGGTTTCAGCGCGAGGCACAGGCGGCCAGCAAACTGAATCATCCCTACATTGTCGGGGTGCACGACTTTGGTATCTCTTTGGATGGACAAGCTTATCTCGTAATGGAATATCTCGAGGGCAAGAGTCTGGATGAGATAATCCAGGAGCAGGGCGCAATTCCATGGCATCAGGCGGTGCCGATTTTCATGCAGATCTGCGAAGGTTTGGCGGAGGCGCATGGTGCTAACGTCATTCATCGAGATATGAAACCAGCCAACGTCATGCTGCTCAACGAGCCTGGCAGAGAGCTTCTCGTCAAAATCGTCGACTTTGGATTGGCGCGCGACCTCAGTCAAGACGCTAAGCTCACCGCTACCGGAGATGTGCTCGGTTCGCCCACATACATGAGTCCCGAACAGTGCCGCAGCGATCCGGTCGACGCTCGCAGTGATATCTATTCCACCGGCGCAATGATGTACGACTGTCTGGCCGGGCATCCTGCCATTCAGTCAGACAACATCTACGAGACGATTTCACTGCAGCTTACGGCGCCTCCGCCTCCATTTTCTTCCGACATTTACGTTCCGGATTGGCTGGCATCGATAATCTTCCAATGCCTCGAGAAAGATCCATGGAATCGCCCGCAATCTGCCGTTGACCTTCTTCGGAGTCTGCAAGCCGGACTGAGGGGTCAGGTCTTCGTCGATTAGTGGGCAACTGCGAAATTCTATCCTGAATCACTGACGCAAAATGCTATCTACTAAGTCATGTCGCACAGAATCAAAAAATGGGAAGCACGCAGGGAGCCGGCCATGTGCGGCCGACTCCCATATGTGCATTAAGAGCTCAGCTGCTTATTCACTCATGTAGGGCTGACGCTCGGGTTCTGTGATGATCCAGGGATCACCATCGGGCGTGCCAAAACCGAGAGCGTTCCAGTTCGGAGGCAGAGCGCGCTTGCAACGGAAGTCGCCCTTCTGCACGTCTTCCAGGCGGAAGAGGAAATCACCCTGGGGTGCCTTGGTGCCAGCAGGTATGATTCTGCCGGTGACGCGGTCGAGCAGGAAGTAGGGCTGCTTGAACGCGATCTCGCGGTCGCTGAAAGTGACGTGCTTCCCGACGCCGGACTTGGCGCGATAGGAGCCAACCACCAGCGTGTGGTCCAGAGCGACTTGACCGCGCTCGATCTCACCGTTGTGGCCGTCGAGCCCGGGCAGGTACAGATAGTCCGGCCGCATCGGCTTGTACTTCACGAGTGCGCAACCTGCCTTTTCGGCGTCGGCCTCTTCGAAGCAGAACAAAACGAAAGTCCACTTCGGATACGCGATGGCAAGCTGTCCGTAGAGTTTTTCGTTGATCTCGGGACGCTTTGCTTCGTCGACTTTTTCAATGACTGTTTTAATCAGCGTGGCACTGGATGCGATGACTACGTCGTAGAGGCCGCCGTCGAATCCTTTCACCACTTCCACTGAGTCTCCCATAAAATTGGCGCCGAAGCTTATGCCGCGAGACTTGGGAGCGGGTGGCACCAGAGCTGTCTTGTAGTCCTGCATGAAGCTGCTGAAGCCAGCGGTCGGAATGAGGCTGTCGCGGTTGACGGTGCCAGGGACTGCCGGAATGGCAATCAACATGGCGTTGCCCTTCTTCGCGGCTGCCGGCGCGATGTCCCATCCGAAATCCCCCGGAAATGCCGGTGGTTTGAGGCTTAAGCCGAAGTCACTCGATGACGGAGTAACTGTCGTTTTGACCTTGTTGTAATAGCCACAGATGTGCTCGACGTCTCCTTGCGGATTTTTCACTTCGAGACCGAGAAGGATCGTGTCATTAAAGTCGACTGCGGGTGTCGGGTAGTTGTTGTTGCTAATGCACATTCGATAAATCTCCTGATGGCGCGGGGTTGCCGCGGCAAGGTTGAGTTTTGATCGCCTGTCTTCTTCGACTCGAGCCTGATCACACAACGAGCTGGCGTTGCTAAAGGTTCACCGTGTGAGTGCCTAGCGGTTGATCTTGGATTGCTCGAGCAGGAAGAAGAAATGGAATCACCAGATACTGACAATTTCTCGATTGCTGAATCAGTCTTTGTTTACGACTTAACAGCTTGAGTTTAAAAATCGAGCTTCGCGTGCTTAGCGCTAACGCGCTGTGTTTGCAAATTAGCTGATCGGTTCAAAACGACAAATGCTAAATTGCGTCTTAGCCGTGTGAGCACTTTGTGAGAAGTGCAGTGCACCACGCGTGATGGCATCCACGGCGCTTTGCCGAAACCTTCGATGTGCTTGCCTGCGGCTGTTCCACTGCGTTAGTTTCAATTTGATCATATTCAAAACAACATTAGTGCAAAACATCCCAAATCAGGAATAAGACTTTCCTTTGCCTCCCTCGGATCGCTGGCCAGCGGTCTGTCGTGGCAATCCGATTCATTTCTTTTGTCCCAAGGTGCGGCTACCCTGAGCGTACTCTCGCGCTTCCGCACCTGCTCTCAGAGCAAATCGCCGTTTGGTTTGCAGGAGATAGCCGTGAAATTGTGCAAAGAAAACTGGTTAATCTTGATTATTGGCACAATTGATTTGTTTGTCACTGTCGTGCTCTTGCACGGTGGAACAGCGGATGAGGCAAATCCGCTGTTTCATCGGCTCCTGTCACACGGGCTGCCAGTCTTTGTTTTGATCAAAGCAGCATCGTTGATTGGACCTGTGGCAATCTTCGAATATGCACGCAAAGCACATCCTGAATTTGTCAGAAAAGCGCAGTGGTTTACGATCATCGCATACCTTGTGCTTTACGTCCTTGGTGTACTGAGCGTCAACTATTGGTTTATGTATCTGTAGGCACCATATTTGGTGCTGAACAGCGTGCAGGACCGGAGAGGCGTCGGGATCTCAGCCCAGGGCCCTCGGGCTGCTGGCTGGATCTCGGCGCCGACCTCCGGGCTTTCTTACATTTTTGACTTTCAAGCGGACAAGTGAGCAAGATGAGTTTCAGCTGGCGCCATTCACCCCGCACACAATTGTGATCGGGTTGTGTGCAAACGGATTTCGACACCTAAATAGACTGAAACAATTCTCTTTCAGCAATGCTAATGGGGCTGCGCTCGTATTCATAGGCAGGTTGCCCCATTCACCGGTTTGGTAAGTTGTTTTGCGGTAGCATCGTCGCCAACCCTGGCGGGTGTACTATGAACACATATAGGCGTTTGCCGTCGCATACAGCGGGCGGCAAGGAGTGCTCGATGGGTGTAAGCCACGCAGATCGCTTGTCCGATTTCAATCGAGATAAGCGTATTTTAGTTACCAGTCTGCTAGCCGTTGTAATCGGCATAATCAGCGCGTTTGTAGCAGTCGGACTGGTATGGCTCATCAACTTTTTCACCAATCTCTGTTTCTTCGGTCGTATCTCTGGCGATGCCGCTTTGCCGCAGGACAGCCATTTCGGACCAATGATGGTCCTTATTCCGGCACTCGGCGGTCTGATCATCGGACTGATGGCGCGTTACGGCTCGGACAAAATTCGAGGACATGGCATTCCTGAAGCCCTCGAGGCTATTCTGATCGGGCGCAGCAAAATGAGTCCGAAAGTGGCGGTGTTAAAACCGCTTTCATCAGCGATCTCCATCGGCACTGGCGGTCCGTTCGGCGCGGAAGGTCCAATTATCATGACCGGCGGCGCCTTCGGTTCGTTATTTGCTCAACTGTTTCACCTGACGGCCGCGGAAAGAAAAACGCTGCTTGTGGCGGGGGCAGCCGGCGGAATGGCGGCGATATTCGCTACACCGATTGCGGCAGTTCTATTGGCAGTAGAGCTTTTGTTGTTCGAGTGGAAGCCTCGCTCGGTCATCCCCGTTGCCATCGCGGCTTCCATCGCAGGCGCATTGCGCGTTTCCTTCCTGGGTCAAGGACCGATATTCGCTATCCCGCCCCATCCGACCATGACAGGGGCGGAGCTTGGCATTGCTGCCGTTGTCGGGCTAGTAGCCGGGTTGTGTTCTGGCATCCTCACTACTATGGTGTACGCTGCAGAAGACTTTTTTCCGAAAATCAAGATCCACTGGATGTGGTGGCCGACGCTCGGCGGCTTGGCCGTCGGCATCGGTGGGCTCATCGATCCGCGCACTTTGGGAGTCGGCTACGGTGTCATTCATCAACTTCTGCAAGGCACGATAACCGGTGGAGATGCATTCAAACTACTGGCTGACAAAGCGATCATCTGGTCGGTGGCCCTTGGCTCCGGTACTTCAGGCGGTGTCCTCGCTCCTCTGCTCATCATCGGCGGCGGCATAGGCGCGGTCGAGGCACAGTTCATTCCACTTGGAGATTCGGGCTTGTGGGCACTTCTCAGCATGGCCGCCATGATGGGTGGCACGATGCGTTCGCCGCTAACCGGTATCATTTTCATGCTGGAACTAACGCATGACCTCAATGCGCTGCCGGCATTGCTGATTGCCTCGGTGGCAGCGTACGCTGTTACTGTCGGATTGCTGAGGCGATCCATTCTGACCGAGAAAGTCGCTCGACATGGGCATCACATTATGCGCGAGTACATCGTTGACCCTCTCGAGATGGTGAAAGTCGGTGAGGTCATGGATCAGAGCGTTGCTACCGTGAGGTCAGGCATGTCGGTGGCAGAGCTGTCGGAAAAAATTGCCCGGCACGATCCGGAGTTGAGCCGTCGGCATGCATTGCCCATCGTCAACGATAATGACGAGCTCGTCGGGATCATAACCCGCAGCGACATCCTGCGTGCCCTCCAGGACGAACCGTCCACCTCGATGACCGTGTTGGAAGCCGGACAAGCGGATGTGATTGTGACGTTTCCCGATGAGATGCTGCGGTATGCGGTAGATTCGATGCTGAAGAACGACATCGGCAGATTGCCCGTAGTCTCGCGCGAGAATCCGAAAACGATTTGCGGATTGCTCGGCAGATCCAGTTTGATGTTGGCGCGGGCGCAAATGAATGAGCTGGAGCACAGTAAAGAATCCACCTGGTCGCGCGCCAAAAACGGCAAACAGCCGGTCGAAATGAGCTGAATTCAAAACTGGATGAGCCACCGCATACGGTGCCACGGACGGACTGGAGGCAGCCACTTCTACGTGTATACCGTCTCCACGCGCTAGCTTGCATAACTTAATTTTGGCAAGATCCATGATCAGACTGCTAACAGAGTATGGCTTTAGCCGCTCTCTCTTTGAGAAGAGTAGATCGACGATTCTTTCCCGCCACAAAATATGACCAACAAGACAGAATAGCTAACGACTACTGCCATTGGCCTTTTACGCAAGCAACATCTGCTAGCGCAGGTGACGTTGCGAAAGAATTCCAAGGAGCCGCTTATGCAGAGCGCAACAAACAACCTGATTAGCAAAGATCTTCGACATCTTACTCAGTTGGTCATAGACCATAAGCAAGAGTTCGAAAAGTTAAAGAAGAAGATATTGGAGGCCGATGGTTACATCTTCTGGGCGGAGCGCGGCTTTCGCCAGATTCTTGACCCTTTTCACAAACTCGGTGCTGAGCCCCCTACGCATGTTCGAATCACCCAGGAAGAAGCCGATGCACTCGATGCAGTGGGTCCTTCGCTGAGAGTGTTCATAACCACGCTCGCGGCATACGAAGTGTTTCTCAAGTCCGTTAAGGACTGCAAAACCATGTTCGACCAATGCTCAGAATTGTTGGAGGCGCATCCAGGCGGAATCATGCCCGGCAAACGAGCGCCTGCAGTTCATACCGACCTGCTGCCGCTCATCGAAGACTTCTCCAAAATACTGGATCGAGTTGCTGTCGAGCGCAAAGTGATGGAGGTCAGTCTCGAGCTCTGCGGCGAAGGGCGGATCAACGAGGGCTTGGAACATGCCAAGTCAGCCTTCCAACTGGCAGGAGTGATCAAAAGCTTCAACAAAGGTCGCGGTTTCGAGCTAATCACGCTGATCCCATCAGCGACAAAACAGTAGTGTCGTTAACTGCAAGGTGAGTCGAGGTTGACTGGCGAGGGCACCGCATTCGTTTCGAGTGCGGCACTTTCGCCTGTTCACATTGCGCACCTTTGCACCACTGCAGAAGGGAAACTTATGCAATCTGATGCTGAAGCGATGACATCGCAAAGCGTAAGCACGTTCATGAAATTCATCGCCATCCTGTACCTGGTCGAAGGCTGGGCTCAGGTGACGGGTATCATGCACTTGCCGCTCAACTATTTTTGCAAGGAAGTACTTCACTGGGGTCCTGCCGCCATCGGCGTCTACCTCGGAGTACTCGGCATTCCATGGGTGATCAAGCCACTCTACGGGTTGGTCAGCGATGCATTTCCCTTATTGGGCTATCGACGCAAGAGCTATCTGATCGTTCTGAACGCACTGGCAGTGTGTTCGTTCGCAGGCATGGCTGTTGCTGTAGCTCCGGGGAAGATCATTATTGCCCTAACCGTGATTACTGTGGCAATGGCCGCATCAAGTGCTTTGTGTGGTGGTCTGCTCGTGGAAAAGGCGCATTCTAGCGGGTTGAGCACCAAGTTCTGCAGCCAACAGACTTTGTGGGTCAATATCGCTAGCGTTACGGCTGCTGTTATCGGGGGCTTTCTCTGCCAGAGTCTAAGCGCTAAGGGAGCCCTTCACGTCGGCTCTCTACTGACGATGATGGCACCACTGGCAGCGGCACTGGCAAGCTGGGGACTGATTAGCGAACAGCGTGTCCAGATTGGCAAGTCACACTTCCAGGCTGTGGGACAAGGACTGAAGGCAGCGGTGCAGTCCAGAGTAGTGTGGTTGGTGGGTTTGTTCCTCGTGCTCTACGCCTTCAATCCCGGGTTTGGAACGCCGCTGTACTTCCACATGGTCGACCATCTCCACTTCACGCCGAAATTTATCGGCTATCTCGGCGCCTGGTATGCGCTGGGCTCTGCCGGCGGGGCGCTGCTCTTTCGCAAACTGTCGCAGCACATCCGCATGAACGTGTTCGTAGTGCTGCTTATCATCACCGGCGCTGCCGTTCAGTGGTCTTTCATTTGGATGACTACGGAACCTACGGCGATTGTGCTGAACATTCTCAACGGTTGTATGACCGCAGCTGCAGCACTTTCCGTGCACGTTCTGGCAGCGAACAAGTGTCCCAGTGGAGCAGAGGGATTTGTCTACTCGCTTCTGATCTCCCTCACGAACGCTGCCTACTTCGGTTCGCAAACACTGGGTGGGTTTCTCTACGCTGATCACTATCACGGCGAGATCAATGGGCTGATCAAGCTCTCCGCCGAGCTTACGTTGATGTGTCTTGTTCTGGTGCCTTTCGTCAATTTCGAAAAGGAGCCGGGACCAACATGGTTTCAGTTAGCCTGTGCCCGATTCGGGCGCAGCTGAGGATAATCACAGGAAAGATATGACAATTACAATCACCTCTAACGGGTTCATCATGTTCATCGGTATCGCCTTTCTGGCATGGTTGGCAGGGAATCTAGGCAGCTTCATCGGCGCTGTCATCTCTGCTGCTCGTCGCCCAAGCACTGGCGCGGAGAACCTGCTCGTCTTCGCTGGACTGGTTCAACTGATGTTTCCCTTGCAGCTCGCGAAAATTCCGATTGCCCTGGGCGCAGCTGGAATCGCCTTATGGTTGAACTCTGCCCATCCGGTAGCTACTGCATCCGTCATCTGCACCGGCGTCGCCGTCCTCTTTATGGTCCTCGTAGGTAAGACGCAAGATTAGCTCACAGATCGCCTTGAAGGCGACTATGGAAAGGCAGGCGAGAATGATCAATAGAGCTATCGTGATGAGCGAAGCGGTACTAGCATCACGCCTGAGACAGTTTCCCAATCTCGTGCAGCACCATGTAGTTGTCTGCATCACGGAGCCAGGACAGCCATTTCTCAACATTGAGGGAGAGAATGTCTTACGGCTCACTTTTCACGATCTCGATCCACAGCTGCTGGGCGATGGTGATAAATCATGCCTGCGCCGCTATACGGTCTTCTCGGAAGCGCTGGCGGATCATGTGGTTCGTTTTCTTATAGAGCGCAACCAGAAAACCGGCAAAGCGCAAATCCTGGTAGTGCAGTGCCAGGCTGGCATTGCGCGAAGCGGAGCGGTGGCGCGATTTGCGGTTGAGTTGTTCAAGTTGAACCAGGACGAGTTCAAGGCGGACAACCCCAATATCGAGCCAAACAAGCACGTGCTGGCTCTCTTGCGGCGGTCTGCCGGCTTGCCGCAACCGAATCCGGAAAGTGAATAAGTCATTTCGAATCAGGGGGAAACCGATTATTGTGTCGGTTTCCCCATGTAGTTGGAGCCGCTATGCCACGCTCTCTTTGAAAAAATCCAACTAGAGCTTTTAGTATCTTTTAATAAAATGATACCGCATATGGTGCGTCGAAGAGCAAAAGGAAAGTGGCGAAATCAGGGTTTGCTGACTTCGCCACTCTAAGGCGCGGTCCTACTAGGGCTGTACCTGGAATGCGGTAGCGGTGTTAGGCCCCGGCTGATCGGAAGTGACTGCGGCTGGTGCCACGGTCACCTCGGTGGACGGCGGCGGCTCAGTGGCGGCTGCAGCTTGTTGCTTAGCAGCCGCGGCGGCAGCATAGGCAGCAACAACTTCCGGGTGTGCCGCTTCGAACTCCGCTTTGTCATTCAGGTCGAGAAGGCGCATGGCTGGGTCCGTCATCACCTTGATCGGCGCGATGGGGTCGGCAAAGCCAGTGCCAAGTCCAAAGAGTCCAATTCCGTACTTGCGAGTCTTCGGAACTGGACGTCCGGCCTTCTTCTCTTCATCGATGAGGCGGGCGTACGCTTCGACACAAGCGCCGATGCAGGTCCACGAGTGCTTGCGACGATGACCGATAGCCAAACCAAACCAGTCATAACCGTCAGGCAGCACTTTCTTGAGCAGCTTTTCCTTGAGCTTGCCGGGCAGCCAGAGCGACTTTATCAAACTTGTGCGGCGCACAGTTTCTTGTTCGGTCCACTCGTGGTTGTCGGCATACATCTCCTGCGCAATCTCATAGAGCCGCTTGGTCTGAGCTTCGGTGAGTCCAGTTTTCGATTTCTGGTCAACGGTTGGACGCGCCACGAAGAACGGTCCGTTTTTCTGAGAACCTTTGGTGACACGTGCGAGCGGGCTGAAAACCGAGCCCTTTTCCCACCATGAGCTGAATGAAACCATCTCTCCGCTCTCGTCGCGCAAGGCCAGTTCGCCGTGGTCGACGACCATGCCAACCTTGGGTCCGATGATACCTTCGGTGACCAGCAAATCGCCTGGGCGAACTGCTTCCATGTACGGGCTTGGCCACGCATTCTTGAACACGAGTCCGCTTTTCACTCGAACGAAATCAGCCTTGTTCGAGCGGTATTCGATGTACAGCATTACCCAGAAAACGAGGCACAGCGCTCCAATGATGCTAACCGGCGAGAGTCCGGCAATGACGATGGAGGCAACTGCCAGAGCCGGTCCGGCGGTGAGACAGACGCGCAGTTGAATTCGTTCGAGAGGAGCAGCGTAGTTGAGGAGCAAATCGTTGCGGCGTATGAACATAGCGACCGCGAGCGATGAGCTGAGAATGGCACTGACAAGGCCGGCATCGAAGTGCACATGGCCAGTCAGGAAAAGCACGAGTGCAGCGACCCAGGTGAGGGTGGCGATACCCGTGAAAAACGAGGCGAAGTGGTATCTCATCTATCCTCCAGACTTTGCAAAGCGTGCGACGATAAGGCGCTTCATTGCCTGTTGCGCGCTTGGTTGAGAAGCCTACACAGCAGCAGAGCTGCCGATTTCATTTGCGAGCGACCGTGCTGCGGTCACGTGGTGAACAGTCGATTGAGAGTTTGTCTTTGAGAGATCAGTCCTGAAATGAATTGAAGAAGTACTTTTAACTCTCAGGCAAAAGGCAGCAACAGCTCAACTTCATTGAAGTTGCGTTAAACACATCCTGCTCCTGGTCCTGGATGTAAGAACGCCAAGGATCTGCGACAGGCGCGCGGATTCAACAAGTTAAGTAATGTGTGTTGTCAATAAGATTATCTAGCGCACTTTGCGCAGGGCGTCCGCACTATTCCATGTTGTCACTGCGATCGACAACGGGAATCGCTTTCTAGTCAGCCTAATTGGGTGCGCTTCCATCGAGCTTAACGAAAGATTTTTTCAGCAAGTCGTGCACGTGATTTTTCAACTGCAAGCGACGAGGTGAGACCTCCTCCGGAGGTCCTGTAATCATGGGATTGGAGTTGATCTCCCATATCTGAATCTTGCCGTCGATGATGCCGTAGTCCACACGTCCGTATTGAATATTTGCCAGCTGGAACACTTGCCGAAGCTCTGCTTCATGCGGATTTTGCTCGGCGAAGACATACGCTCGTTCTTCTTCCAGCATCTCGTCGGTGGCGGAATCGTCAAAAAATCTCGTGATCCACTGTGAGCTAAAGAAAAGGTGGTCTGCGATGAGCATGTCACCCACGATTTGACAGCCATACTTTCTGAAGATTCCATCCGCTCCGGCACCATGTATATATTCGACGGACATGAGGTCAGAGTCGATAAACCCGTGCTTGTGCAAGTATGCGCGACAGGCATCGAGATCGGGCTGCGAAGGTATAGGGTTGGTAATGCTGCCAACATGTTGGGAAATATGCCTGAAAAATACAGGAAAACGGTCAGGTTTTTCGTTGGCTCTGTAGACGTCGAAGCTGTTGATTCCCTGCTTATACAATAGTTTCGACAATTCAAACCGGTCCAGCACTCGCTCAGGATCGTTGAGAATCGGCAGCCCGACGGCTTTTACTTTGCGAGCAACGGCGCATGCAACTTCTCTTTGTGTCGGGCTCAATCGGTCAACATCGGTGAAAATGTAGGTACCGTGCGGCAACTTGACACCCCCTGCTTTTGCAGCCAGATCAAACAGCTCTTCGAAGAAGGCGAGGTTGATCATCGGGTAAAGCTCAGGAGCCCAATACTCCAGGAAATTGCGCATGGTGTACCCATGCGCTTGGGTGACGAAATAGACAATCATGTTGCAGTATCAGTTGCTCCCATCAGGGCAACGATTATACAAGTCGACCGCCCTCGGTGGCACGAAGGCAAATCATACGAATCTGCAAGGACGGTCTCTCCGTCAGCGCTCAGAGGATCAACTGGGTTGTATAATAAGAAGCTGGATTTTGAAAGTTGAGAAGGGCGCTGAATGCTCGGGGTGCGATTGGCGAAGGAGACACCAGAACCGTTCAGGCATCTCCTTCGCATCACCAACTCAGTTTAGCAACCCCAATAGTCGCACTTGTGGTCGACGGCGTGGCTGACGTTCTGCACGCCTCCGTGAGGCTTTTCGGCAGATTTTGCGCTGCTTCTGGGCGATACCGCCCACGCCACCATCGGACTGAACCACGCAGCCAACACAGCCCTCAGGCTTCTCTGTGGCCTCGATGCGTCAGTGGTTCGGTCGCTGTCTGAACTAAGTATTTGTTGCATTATGATTTGTTCTTTCTGTTCACGACGCTCAAAGCGCGCTCGCAGCGCATGTCGCAAGGCTTGAACGCTGAACCTGAGGGCGTTGATAACCGGCCAGAACGAATTGATTCACTCATCGATGCGTCGAATAAGGAGGCACCGCCCGAAGCGAAACTATTAGGTTCCGGAAAATGTATACTGCCGAATTGGAACGCCGGGCCAATCTGAATGCGATTAACCCGGCCCCTTTGATCCTGCTGCTTTTAAGCAGCTGTCCTACTCCGCGGCGGCGTTTTCGAACTGTTTTGCCGCTTTGATCTCGCTGCGAATTAGCTCGACGAGACCGGCGATGAGAGCTCTGACAGCTTCGACGCTCTGGCTATCATCGATCTTGTATGGCTTTGCGTAACCATCCGATAACTCGATGCTTTCGGCGTTCTTGCTTCTTCCCAAAGTAGTACCGACTGCGAAGACGACATGCTTGAAGTTGGTCAAGACGTAATCGACTATGCGTGCCAGCCGTGACGCCTGGTCGCAGTAGTCGCCGACTGAATTGGCGTTGCCGTGGACCTGCCTGGCTGTATTGTGAAGCTCTGCAGCCACGTCGATCTGCCTGGTGAACTCAGTGGCATCGCCAGTTTTCAGCGCCTTCAGCGCCTTCTCCAGCTTGCTGGGGATACGCCGAACGGAAACCATCGGCAGTTGCAGGGCGATGATGTGGAGTTTTTGCGTGTGTGTTAGCGGTTTGTCGGACATGGAGTGTTCCTTTCGAATTTTGATTGGGTGTTTGTTTGTGTTCGAAAACACGGGGCACTACCTTCCATCCGATTGCGTCTCGGCAAGCGCCATTGCAGCAAATCTGCCCGCACGTACGACTTCATTGCACCGCTAGTGCAAAGTGCATCGTTCGAAGTCGTTGGGCGAAACAGAACTGCCGGGTTTGGCTGAAGCTTGCCTTTGGTGACGAAACAAACGGGTGGACACCAGACCATAGCGTTCAGCTATTAGATCAACCGATCTCTTTTAAGCGCTTTCACTCGTAAAAACACGCTCAACCTCGGCGCGCGAACTGCCAGCGGAGAGGTAGGCGCGAACAGATGTGGTCAAGGTCCGTGGAGCAGCGGCTGAGATTTTTTAGTAGCGGCGATTCTGTTGCGACTCGACCCTCTTGTGTCGATCGCTTTCTTCGTCGGCTACCGCCTGCGCCAGGTCGCATACCGCCTGTGCGATGCGTTTGTACCCCTCAGGGGTAAGGTCAGCGACAGCAATCTTGGAAAGAATTCCAGTCAATGCAGCCGCTCTGTAATGAACGATCCCCGGGTTAGTGTCAGCCACAGATATGCCCTCCAGCTCTTTGCACCATGGTGCCTCACGCCGATTATTTTTCAGATTTTTGCCTTGTGGGTCAACAGCTGGAATGCTTGTGGCACAAGGGCTTTAAATGGCGGGACCGACGAGACTCGAACTCGCGACCTCCTGCGTGACAGGCAGGCGCTCTAACCAAACTGAGCTACGATCCCAGCAACGCTGGTGGATCGGCTTAAACCGATCCTGGAAGATTGGCAGTATATCACGCCGGTCAGGTCCGGATCGGCGCTCAATAAGCAACTCCGATCTTTGTTACAGTCATTAGCCACTCATTTTTGGGGTGGGTTGCTACGCCGATTAGTATGTGTGGTCCGGATATATATGAGGCAAATACGGTGCCGCATCCGCTATTCGCTCTCGTTGTCGCCACAGCGTTGTCAGCAATCAATCCAATGCGGCCAACCTGAAATTTCCATTAGAACCGCCCGCCCCAAAGGTTTCACCCCATTAATAAATCTCGCTGCCGGCAATGCCACTGTATATGGTGCCAGGGCGGGAAAATTTTTTGAGAAACCTTCGGCAGTAGCGATCCATACCGAAATTTTGTGGTTCGGTATCGATCACTACTTCCGAAGATATCTCGCTACTTAGCGCTTGAGCAGTGACTCTGGCAACTGGAGCCGGAAGCGACCGATTTTGCTGTCAGCCATTCCGTAATAGCCGTCGAATTTGCGCGCGCCCAGGTCCCAGCGCCGCACCAGAAGTGTGGGAAAGACGACCGAATTGACGGCGCCTTCCAACTCGTCTGGTGTCGAGGGCACCATGATCGGCTCAGGTGAGCGGTAGAGAATGCGGTGCGGCTGCATGCGGTCATGAACCACGAGTCCGGCGCTGTACTGCATCTGATAGCTGCCGCTGGCCGTGGGAATCGCGTCAACGCCGTGATAAACCGACAACCAGCCCTCATCGATCTGGACTGGAGCGGAGCCACCACCGACTTTGACGGTGCCCCAATCACTGCTTGGCGCCAGGACCAGGTGCGATTCGGTCGGACGCGTCAACGGTTTGAACGCTTCCAGGTGGCGCCGCCGCTTGGATTTGCTGAACGCCAAAGACATCGCAGAAAGCGGCGTGTAGGCGATGCGAATGCACTGACGCTCCTCGGGCACGTGCGCGAGAATCGACTGAATCGCGTCGGAGCCGAGCGCCGAAGGGGCTACCATCGGGCGATGGTACATGGCGATGGAGAGCTCTCCCGACGGCGAGAACACGGGAGTCGGGAAGAAGGCCGCATCCTTGTCGTCGGGATGCAATCCGAGCGAGTGGGGAAACTGCACGACGCCAACGCGCTCCCAGTGGTGAGCATCTTGCGAAACAGCGATGCCGATGCGGGGACCGTTGAGTCCGTACGCCGTGTAAGCCATCAGGTAGCTGTTAAGCCAGTCGATGTAGGTCACGCGCGGATCTTCGCAGCCTTCGCCGCCGTTGCCGTTGAGCTCATCAGGGGTTGCCGGGGTGAGCGCGAAGCCCAGCCGGGTGCACTCGATCGAATCGAATTCGCGGTCCACTCTCACGATACCGATACGCGAGCGATTGCCGCGTTCGACGGCACGGGGGAAAAGAAGCAGCTTGTGGTCGCGGTCGAAACAACCGGCGGGGTTGAGGATGCCTTCGGCTTCCAGGTCACCTTGCGGCTCGAGCGCGACTCCCAACCGCGTGACCTTAACTTGGGAAAGGGCAGAACGTTTCATCTTTCATCTCCTGGATTTGAACTTTTCGTCCATCACGTGTGTAATCGCAGCTCGAAATGCGGATCGCGCGAGCCTGCGGTTGAACTGCTCTAGGGCTTATGCCTGAGTTTTTGCTTTTGTTTGGAAGAGGGGAATGTGGTGTGGACGAATGATTTCAACCTACTCATTCGCTGGGGATACTGCAATGAGCGGGGATAAAAGTTTTGAATATAGAGCTAGGCGAGCTAACGCCAACTACAGATTTTTGCTCGGCTGAAAAGCTAGTCGGTGCCGCCGGCAGATTCCGGTGGCGGCTCTTTACCTTGCACCAAAGCATCCAATTCTTGGGTGAGGCGCTCTTTCAACCCGGGCATAAAGCCGACGTGCACGACATGAACGACGCCGTCCTTGCCGACGATTACCGTTTGCGGAATGCCGGTCACCTGGTAGGCGCTTCCACCCTCTCCCTTGCGGTCGAGAGCGACGTTGATGTCGAGCTTCTGTGAGGCGAGATACTCCTGAATCTTGGCCGGATCCTCCATCTCGTCGACGGCATAAAACTCCACCCCTTTCGGTTTGAACTCTTTGGTCACTTCGGCCAAAATCGGCAGAGCTCTGCGGCAGGGCGGGCACCATGTGGCCCAGAAATCGAGAACGACCACGTCTTTGGATTTGAATGACGAAAGATCGAACTTGCCGCCGGCGAGAGTATCCAGATTCAAAGCCGGGGCAGGTTTTTGCGTGAGAGGATGTTGCTCTTCTTGCTCTTGCGCGCTCTTGAAGAATGAGTCGACTTTCTTCGCGTCAGCGGGTGCGGTGAAAGCGAAATCTGCCGCAGCCAGCTTCGGATCAGCCTGCAAATCTTTGTAGTTGATGGTCAACTCCATCTTCATGCCTTTGGCAGGACCGTTGTAGTGGCTGAGAATCGAGCTTACATCAGGCACTACGCGACGAATCCAGGGTTGGCTGCCGCTGTCGACCCAAATATCCCAGACCAGATCTTTCTGTGAAAAATGCAAATGCTGTGTATCAACGCCGTCGATCTTCTCGTTACCGACCAGCTTGGCGCCGGTTACGCCCTGCATCAATAAGCCGTACGGATCTGGTGCGACCAACGCTTCAAGCAGTGAGAGTCCGCTAAAACCGCCACTGATGAAGGCAAATTCCGGGGCGGCGAACAATTGACCGAGATCGCCCGTGGCTTGTTGTTCCACATACATCTTCAGCTGTGGGCTGTACAGGTACAACTTTTCGCCGTCACTCTTGGCGGCGCCGCCCATCGGGCCGTTGACTAGAGAGAAATCGATCTTGTTCGGTTTCGCTACTTTAACTTCGTAGAGTGACTGCATATCTTTAGTCTTGCCCTCGGCTTCGACATGCGAGTCGGCAGAGAGCGTGGCGCTCATTGAATTCAAGCCCTTGTAGAAGTCAGCAAGTTTATGCACGATGGCGTCGGCTCGCGGATCGATTTCGTTGCTCGCCGCCGCGGGCGCGGTTGGGGGCATTTCATCAGCTATTGCCGGCAGCGCATACCCGCCTCCGGACAGCATCAAAGCGGCGCTCGCCAAAAGAATCAGTTCGCTTGGGCGACGGGCCCCGGGCCGCTTGAGAGTTCTAGTTGTCATGCCATTTCCATCCGCGAAAGAAATATGACCGGCCATTCTATACGAGTCATGTATTTAATGCTGCGCCGACCGCTGATGTACGACATCTTGAATACAAATCGCTAATTACGAGTGAAGTTCCAGAGTCCTGCTGCTAAATAGCGACACCTTGGCGACAGCTCTCGGAAGTTGATGGGAAGCCGAATATGAGATTATTCCTCCGGAGAATATTTTCGACGAAAATTTATGGCGTAAAAAGCATAAGCTCAAAATCGCGGGCGAAATCACCATTTTTACAACATACTATTGTATATAAGACAAGGCATAAAAAAGGAAAAGCCGGTCACTGACCGGCTCTCCCAGAATGTATCAGACAGGTTTCCGGCACAAGAATAACACCGTGGCGAAAACGGCGGCGACGAAGACCAGAGCGTAGATGAGGAAAGTGCCGACCAGCTGCAGGTATGAAACATGCAGCACAATCGTTCCATTCTTCACCTCGACGCCTTGCAGCAGCGCTCGACCGGCTTGTCCCTTCATGGAAGCGGGAAACGTGTAGACAGCGTGATGTTGCAACCCGCGCATCGCCAGTCGCTCCACCTTCGTGTGCACCCAAGCCTCCGCTTCGTCGGACAGCTTTCCTTTGCGTTCGTCCGAGGCGCCCAACTGGTCGAGAAGCCCTTCGGCGTTCTCCTTGATGGTGCGACGGTCGATCTCCAACTTGGTCAGATCGACGCTGTCGGGATCGAAGTAGAACGAACCTGTCGATTTCTCGTATCTTAGCTTGCCGTGCGCGGTTGCGTTAACGTCGACAGCGTGCTTGAACTTGCTGCCGGAGGCGGCGACGCTCACGGTGACAGTGCTGTCGGAGAGCTGCAGCTGCGCGCTCGAGATGACGATATCGTCTCGACCGGCGTCGTGCTGTTGGGCAAGACGCTGATTGAGCGCGGCATCGATGCGCTGTTGCAGCTGCGCCTGTGTGACAGTGATTTCATGCTTGCCCACAAAAGCCATCACAATCGCGATCAGGACGAGGACTCCCAGTCCTGATGCGATTGAAAGCAGTACAGTTTTCCTCACTTTAGCAGGACTCTTCTCGGACTTCTGCCCGGGAACAGGTTTCAGCATTCGTCAATCTCCTTGTTGCCTTCGTCTAACTCGGAGGCATATTTGGCCAGCTTGTTCATTTCCGTGGCCATGAGGAAAACGACGCTCATCAGGAAGGACCAGACGAGAATCATCATGAAGCTTCCCAATGCACCGTAGAGGATTTCGTAGTGTGCGACATGCGAAACCCAGAGCCTGAAGCCGTAGCCAGCAACTACGAAGAGCACGGCACCGACGACCGCGCCAGGCGAGATGAGGTTGAACTTCTGAGGCTCTGCCGGCGCCACTTTGAAGGTTATGCCGAAGCTGATAAGAACCATGACTAACACCGCAAAGCCGTTGATCAGGGTTCCCAAAAGCTCACTCGATCCCAGCCACTGGAAGATCCAGGGACCGCCGGTGATGAGGATGAGAGAGCCCAGGATGGTAAGCGTATTGAGCAAAATCAGTTTTAGCCCCACCATGCGAACCTGCCAGAAGCTGCGCTTCTCTTCGATTCCGTAGATGTGGTTGACTGCGTTGACTAGCTCAGCGAAAAATCCGGAGCCGAGATAAAGACCGAGTACGGTCACGACCGAGATCGTTTCGAACGAAGGGAGCGCCTGCATCGCGACGATCTGATCTTGGATGATCTTCGCTGCCGCAGACGGGAAAATCGATTGCAGAAAGTGCAGCACTTCCTGCGCGGTGACTACGCCGGTTTGCTTCGGGTCGGCCAGACTGGGCAGAAGTTTTGCCGCAATCGTGGCGTAAAGCGTAACCGTCGGAATAAACGCCAGCAAACCATCGAAAGCTATCGCCGACGCTCGCGTGAGAATTTCGTGTTCGTCGAACACCTTCCGCAACGCAGCATTTGCCAGCCTTCCGAGACTCGCCGGTTTGGCGTGTAAAAGCTTGGAGAACATTTCTCCTCCTGTTCAAGCAATTCGAAAAACCAGAAGCACGTTAGTGCCTGTTTCCGGATCGGCAGAGGTGCGTACGATCAGCTCTCTGCCGACTCTCGGGCTCGCTATTTCGTGCGCAGGGAATGCGTTTTCTTGTCGTGACCATGAAGGAGCACGAAGAAGAACACGAATGCACCGGCGAAGATGGTTGTGCTGATTCCGTATGTCATCAGCAGTTGCGAAGCTTTCGCTTGCACGTCGCTGGACCACGTAGCTCTTGCGAGCCAGGGCAACACTCTCATCGAGATGGCGTAGCCGGTAGCCGCCATCGTCAAAGTCGCACCGAGAACGCCGAAGAAGAATCTCGGCTTGATGAAGAAGCTTTTGCCCATGATCAGCATGGTCAGGGCGCCGGCAGCAAAACCCATGAGGGTAAATGCGTTCTGCACCGCCAGTGATGGCTCGACCAGATTCATGAACGTGTACATTGTCCAGTGGTTTTGCACGGGAGCAAACGCGTAATGCGCCGCCCACGCGAGAACAGCACCAGCCAGAGGAGCGAGAAACAGTCGGCTCTTGATGGCGCTGTTTTCCCAGTGCCGGTAGAGACCGAAGATAAGCATCGCGCCCGCGCCACAACCACCAACGATCATCTCCTGCTCGATAGCGGAAAACGTGCGGTGCAAGAGGACGAGAACGAGGAAGCTCAGCCCGGCTACAGAGAGACCGATGACCGCTTCCAGCAACGCTTCGTGACTGAATAGTTTCTTGAAGATGTTCATACGGTCTCCTTCTTAGCCGCCGCGCTCGCCTTTCTTTGCGTGCGACGCGGTGGCAGGGCTTTCTGTGGCTGGGGAATGCGCCGGTTCGGTTTAGGTGCGTGGTGCCCGGAAGAGGGCTCCAGCCCGTGCCATTTGTCGACTGTGTTAGCGACCGAGTCGATATACAGGCTGACGTTGTTGTTGTCGGACGAGGGAGCATAAACCGGAATAATTTGCTCGATCGATTCGCAAGGCTGGCTTGGGGAGCAGGTAAAGCCCTCCGGGTTGGTGAAGTTGATTCTGCCCGATGTGTAGTGCGAAATCAGGCGGTACCACGCTTCGATGCCGTCGTCCCAGGAGCGGAAGTAAGTCCAACCACCCTGTCCAGAGCCTCGGATGTTGCCCGGATTAAGCGTTACCTTTGCCCAGCCGGCGGTGCCGAAATTGCTTTCGTGCAACCAGAACGCCATGGCGTAGACGGGATCGATTCCGTACTGCTCGCCTAAATCGCGTATCTTCTGTCCGTGGCCGGAGAAGGGAGAGTTGTGGTCATCCAGGATTTTATCAATCTGTTCGACCGAAATCGTGGGGCTGCCTACGACTGAGTGTGTTGCAGATGACGATGTGGTAGTGATTCGCAACGGCGTGTGGGGAAACTTAGCCCAGCGAATCACTGCATTCAAGCCAATCGTCGCACCTATCGACACAATCAGCGCTAAGACAGCACTGAGAAAGATGCGTTGTCTCATAGAGTTTCCTACAGGCCGCAATCACTGTTCGTGGCGACCAATTCAAGTAAATTTCTTGATTAGCGAAGGCACAAAAACCGCCTCCGGTCCGAACTGTGATTACTGCCGGAATGCAGCTCACCACCCTTCATCGGGAAAAACCGAACGCAGGCAGACGTCAATGCAGGCTGAAAAAGCCAGGAGCAGTCTGTCAGTGATTCATCAATTGGATGTTTCGGATGAATTAAAGCGTGCGGGAAAGAATAATGTGATCAACCAGGGGTAACACAGAAGCTTATTACTTGGCAACCTGAGATTTAGTTCTCTTAAGAGCTATAACGTGACGTCCCGGCGAGCCTTTTCGGCGCCGGAGGGTGGGTTGACAAGGGTTGGAGAAACCGGGGAGATGCGCCTTGTTCTCCTATGAGGAGGTTTTAACAGCGTTTGGTTCTGCGCCGGTGGTATCGAAGCTTCGCTAGGACAGTCCGTAAGAGGCGTTTCAGGCCCCAATTACCCCAAAAAGAAAGAAACCCCGCGCATATGGCGGGGTTTCAAAATCATTGTCGCTGGCGATTTAGCGCTTCTGCATATGGGCATCGAGAAACCAAAGGCGCATATCGACTTTGCGCGAAATCTCGGTGTACAGGTCGGCGGTATCGGCGTCGTCCAGATCGTCGGCAGTGGCGATGCCTTCGCGAGCCAGCTTGGCGAAAGCGGCCAACTGATCGGCAAGAGCGGGCAGATGCTCGCTGCCGTCAACTGCTTCGACATTGTACTCTTTCAGAGGTGTATTCTCTGCAGCCATGCGCAAAGTGCCCAGCGCTGTGCCACCAAGTGTGGTGACGCGTTCGGCTTGCAGGTCGATGTACTCGTACAGTTCACCGGCTATTTCGTCGAAGAGAAGATGCAACTGGTAGAAGTTTTGACCCTTCACGTTCCAGTGCGCGAATTTTGTTTGTGTCCAGATGTCGACCGTGGCTGCCAGGCTCTTGTTGAGCAGATCGATCGCTTTTTTGCGTGTTTCGACAGGCAGATCGATACGGGTGGTGTAAGTGCGTTGTGGTGTTTTAACGGCTGTCATGGGCGGCTCCTTTACTGGAAGAGCTCTGATCTTAGAGCGCTCTTACCTCGGTCTTTCGATTCTTAATGCGCTCATAAGGTGCGGCAAACTGACGGCGGTCGGATGTTGCGCCCGCCCCTTGGTTACATGAACATGGCAGTGCAGCAAAACAACATGAGGAATGTGCATTGCAGCGCCCATCTCGGCTTTATGGCCGCTCTTGGCTACGTCGTCGCCGCCACAAGCAAGTGTGGTCGCCAAGATGGCCTGCTTGCGCCACACGCAACTAGTGATGATCTCACTACTTTGCTTGCACCTGTACACCTCAGGCTCCTAAGATCACCCAGTTACTGTTTTTCTCTACAACCTCTTTCAAAAGCCCCTCTATCCCCCGTTTCTCTGATTTAGATCAGCACAGCTCTTGCTTCTTGCAAGACGGGATGGAGTGCTTTCTTTGCTTTTGCCATAAACAGATTTGAGGTAACAAATGGCTTCGAAGCGAAAATTGAAGCACAAGCACTTGCGAAAGCTCGCCAGTGGTCCGGCTAAGGGCTGCGATGTCTCGAGCTACCAGGGAGTGATCGATTGGAAGACTCTTTCGGGCAATGCGGAGTTCGTTATCATCCGTGCCACCGATGGAGCGCATTTCGTCGACAAATACTTCGCCACCAACTGGCAGGCTGCGCGGGACAACAACATTCCTCGCGGCGCCTACCACTTCTTCCGTCCGACGCAGGACATCGACGAGCAGGTTCAGAACTTCGTTTCAGCAGTGGGAGCGTTGAAGAGCGACGATCTCGGTGTTGTCCTCGATCTCGAAGCTCCGGAAAACTGGGCCACGATCGAAGAGTCCAAGCGCGTCGGATTGGCAGTGCAGTGGCTGGATGGTGTCGAACAGGCGCTCGGCGTTACGCCCATGATCTACCTGTCGCCCAATTTCGTGGCCGGTACATTGGGTGCGGCCGCCGCGCCAGTCCTCGCTAAATATCCGCTCTGGATAGCCAACTACAACGTCAGCCAGCCGACGATTCCTTCGCCCTGGAGTACGTATGTTTTCTGGCAGTACTCGGATACCGGCAGGCTCAGCGGCATCAACGGTGATGTCGACCTCGATGTCGCCAGCGCTACTTCTCTCGCCGACATGCAGTCGCACGTGAAGAAGAATCGCAAGACTAAGAGCGAGATCAAGCGCCAGTCGAAAAAGAAGAAGAAAGCGGCGAAGAAGTCGGACAAGCACGAGTGCAGCACACACAAGTGCAAGCAGCACAAACAGTCCGACAAGCATACACACTCGCACAAACACGAGTGCTCGCAGCACTGAGCTGGACCGAACAACCTCGAGCGAGGCGGTAAAGACGAAAGTCCTTGCTGCCTCGTTCTTCGTTTTAACCGCTGTGTACGAAAGGAGGCAGCAAATGAGTACAAAACCCGACGGCAACAAGAAGTTGCTAATACTCGACCTGGATGAAACCCTCGTGCACAGCATTGAAAAAGCGCCACTCCCTCAAGGCGCTGACTTCGTCGTGCTCGGTGACGTCCATGTGCACAAGCGCCCGGGGTTGGATGAGTTCTTTTCACGCGTCAATCAGCACTACCTGATCGGCTTCTGGTCCGCAGGCGGGCATGATTACGTACACGCTGTCCTGGGCAAGATCGTGCCGCCGACAATGCAGCCGCTGTTTGTCTGGACGTCCAATCGCTGCATAGGACGCTTCGATTGGGAGAGAGGCAGCCGCTATGTCATCAAAGATTTGCACAAGCTGCGGCGCCGGGGCTACGACCTCACCCGCATTGTCATCGCTGATGACGACTGGCGTACAGCGCAACGCAACTACGGCAACCTGATACCGATGCGTGCGTTCGAAGGCGATCAGTCCGATTGCGAACTGAAGCATCTGGCTGATTATCTGCTCTCCATCAAGGACATCACCAACTTCCGCTCCCTGGAAAAGCGCGACTGGTTTACCAGGCGCTTGAATGCCAGCTAGCGCTTCGTTTTAACCCAAGTGCCAGGCGATGGTGACACCTGTTGCTGTCGTCTGGCTCTTGCCAAATCTCAAAATTCTGTATCTGCTATATGAAGTAATACTATGCAAGAGTTTATACGTGGTTACCCCATTGAAGGCGGCGCCTCAGATAACTATTCTCTCCTTACATCTGACACTCGACCCACTCTATAACCCCCGTTGCGCGAGGCTAAGTTTATGTCTCAAGATAAGCCGTCTATTCGGGAAGTGACCACAGAACTCGAGCATGGCAACGCGGCCCATGTCGGAGAGTTGTTCAGCGGTAAGTCCGAAGATGAGCGGTTGCAAGCGCTGCAGACAATGCAACAACTGTACAAAGGCGATCTCAACTCCGGTGCTACCAAGTCCGATCTCTCGTTCAACGCGCATGCCTGGTACCATCCGATCATCGAGATTTATCAAGGCGATACGCCGCTCTACAGCGATACGCTCGATCTGGACACGATGAAACACAGCAATGGCAACGATGCAGTGCCTGCCGACCGCAAACCGATCGATCAACAACAGCTGCGTCAGGTGACCACAGATCTGGAAAATGGACAGGGTGCCTCGCTCAAAGCCGCATTGGACGGCAAGTTCATTGAGGAGCGTGCACACTATCTTCAAGCCGTGGTTGCACTTAACCAGAAAGACGTATCGGCACATAAAACCGCGGTCGTTCTCCAGAGCCAACTGCAGGGTCCGAAATTCTTCGGAGATGAACTCTCGCTGTATAGAAATGCACCGGGCGGATTTTTTAGCGGCAACTACTGGACCAACCCGAACACGATCTACAACGAGAAGTTGAATTTGCAAACCGGACAGCGCGCCGTCAATGTCTACAGCGATTCGCGCAAATAGGCACTTTCTTGGAATGGCCGTCGAGCGGCAAGACGTTTCCACGTGCCGTAGAATGAGAAAAGTCGTCCTTCAGTGCTGATGAAAGCCACCCCAACGACCCGAATCTTTGCGTTTGCTCTCGCTGTGATCTTCATGGGCGCTGGGTTTTTGCGCCACACTTCGGCAGACGCTGCCACTGTCCAGAAGAAAGGATGGGTTTTAGACCAGTACACCGACCAATTCGGGCTCGTCAAAGTTTACCTCTCTGCCGACGGCGTGCGCGCCGAGGGGAAAAGCGGGCTGATTATGGTCAGTCGCGGTCCAGATTGGAATGTCGTCGCCTTTTCGCCTGCTGTGAAAAAGTTCGCGGTTTGCAAGCTGAACCAGTTTTACGGAATGTCAATCAACAGGCTGGCGACACTTACTCGAGGGAATCTCTCGGCTTTAGAATTAGTCCCCGGCAAGCATGGCACCGCATATGGTGTGAAGACTGCCGATTATGAATCCACTAAAACGTTCGAGCGAGCCCAGATGACGCGCTTCAGGCTCAAAGAGATACATCCCTCTCAGGCGTTTCACGTTAACTATACCGTGGCCGATTCGCTTGCGGTGCCCAACAAGGAAGGCGAAGTGATGGCGCGGTATTTCGGCATTCCTGCTACCGCGGGCGTGCCCCTCTCTTTCAAATTTTCACGAGTGGGCGGCGGAGACATCGACCTGGTAACCGTGCGCAGTCTCCAGAGTAAAATGCTGTCACCATCGATGTTTGCAGTTCCTTCCGGCTATGCCCAGATCGCATCCATCGATAATCTGCTTGCCCAGAGTGCCTCCGGTGTTGGCGGCATGGACCTCATATTCGGTGGCATGGACAGAAAAGCAGGTTTTGGTCTCGATGACAAATAGCTACGGCATCAGGTTGAGCATTTTGTGATCGGTGAGATATTTGCGAAACAGCGCCAGGTAATTCCGTTCGGATGTCACCAGCGGTAGTACCGGTTTGTGAATCCGTTTCAAATAACATCGATATTGAAACAGTCGCTGCGGCTGACCGTATTGGTTAAACTCGCGAATCGACTCGGTTTCCTGACAATAATCATCTCCAACCGGCACGAAAGAGGAGATCTGCTCCGATTGAACAACACAATGAATAATGCTCTTGCTGTTTACTTGCAGCGTCACCCATTGAAACAACATACGCACCATGTCCGCGTCCGCATTCAACGGTCTCACTCCGACCAGTATCTGTACGATCAGGTCACCGCCTGATTTTCGTTGAAAAACCTCGGGCACGATCGGATGCGACCAGATGGCTCCCGTCTTGTCTCTCACTTCTCCAAAATGCTGGTTCTGCTCGAGGCGGTGCACTGACTGCTCGGTTGATCTATCGGCATCATATTCGGTGCGCACAATCGGCATGAGCGTTTCGTTTGCCTCGACCCATGTGCCGGCAAACCAGTCCGGCACGATAAACCACGGACTGCCCTCATCAGTCGGCTCCGGCAGTTTTGCTGAGACAAATTTGCTGCCGCAATGCCAGGCTGTGTCGAGCGGCACGACCACACCGGCGTGGGGCGGTATTCCGCCGGGTATCGACGGTGCTGCCGGCAATGTGGGACCCTCCGGCATGATCACCGGCATGGAGGCTCGCAATGCTTGCAGCACCTTGGGATCGAGTGCGGCAGCCAATTTTGCATCGATTTTCAACTCCTGGTGCGGCAATTTGACAAACAACGAGGCGGCGCTACTCGGTGCATGATCGGCATCTACACCCAGTCTCGCCAACGCTTGCTTGGCGTATCGAGCGATTTCTCCGTCAGGCTGGAGCGCGTAGGCGATGCGATACTCCCGTGTCGCGGACTCCAGCTGTTTCAAGTACATGTAGCAGTTGCCCAGGTAGTAGTGGATCGTCGGGTCGTTGAATTCGGTTGCCAGAGCGGCTGAGAGATGCTCGGCAGCACTGGAATAGTTGCCTGAACGATATTCGGCGATTCCCTGCTTCATCGCCGGATTAGCTGCGTAGCACTGCGTGGAAAAGAGCAGCGAAAACGAAAGTGCGGCGATGAAATTTCTGGGGCGCTTGAAATGGAAGGACAAGTCCCGGCGGCCTCCGGACCTAAGTTCGTTCCATTTTAGCGGTTTCTTCCCTCAAGAGGCTGCCGAGGTGTGAACCGTGTTCGGCATGATTAGCGATCCGGCTGATTCTGTGGCGGGTTGGCTGCGCAAACGAGTGGCTCGCTGCAAAAGTGATTTCGCTTTGGCATCGTTGCCGCGCGACTTTTCCATCTCGCCGAACTGCTCGAAAATCTCCGCCGTTCTCTCTTGCGGCAAATCGACGCAAGAGGCAGCGATGAGGGCCTGATCGAAATAAGTGGCAGACTCGCCGAAGTTGCCTGCCAGGCATTCAAGCGCACCGAGGCTGACGAGCGAAGCTATCGTCTGTTCGTGCATACTGCCGAGATGTTGCTTGCGCAACTCCAGTACGCGCCGGTTGCATCTGCGGGCGTCATCGAGGCGATTAGCGGTGATATAAAGCGTACTGAGCTGCATGAGCGGTCTGATGCAATCGGGACTGTCAGCTCCATTGATCGTGGAGATCAAATCGACCTGTTTTTGCAGCGCCTCTTCGGCGCCCGCGTAATTGCGTTGAAGAAGGCGTGCATTTCCCAGTCCGCCGTAAGTTTGGGCGAGAAACGGGTCGAGCTGGGCGCTCATGTTGGGAAACAGCTCGAGCAGCTTCAAGTAATCAGCTTCCGCATCTGCATACAATGCGCGTGACAGGCGCCGTTCGGCCAGACGTTGATGCAGCAGCATGAGAGTGTGCAGTTGATTGCTTTGCGCCTCCGCAGACTTGATAGCGTCTGTCAATGCGGGTTCTTCATAACGCCAGTCGTTGCGTTGGGCGTAGAGATTGGCCAGCTGCATGAGAACTAGGTGCAGTTCAAAGAAGACGTCGGTGCGCGAGTTGCGCAGCTGAGAGCGCAGGCGTTCGAGCGCGTTGATGTGCTCGCTGGGATTATTCGCTTCCTGTTGCAACTGCGCCAAATTGAGAAGCTGCCGCCACACACCCGGATGTTGAGGACGCATCTTGTGATACTGGCGTTCAATTACATTGTACACTTCCGCTGCTTTCTGCCATTTCTGCTCGTGCTTGTATTCGCCGGCAATCGATTCGAGCGCTTCCAAAGCTGTTTCGGCTTGCCCAAACTCATTGATCTGTATGTTGGCGGCGGATAGGCAGGCGTAGATGTCTGTGGCGCGCTGCAGTTTGCGCATCTGCCTAAAACATTGTGCCAGGGTGAAGAGCAGCAGTTGAATGCGCTGGTCTCTGGGAGCGAAGTGCATACGGCAGATGGAGAGCGCTTTCAGTCCGACCGGCACCGCTTCTTCATAGCGTCCGAGTTTGAGCAGCTGTTTGGCCAGCGAAGTCAAATTGCAGGCAGCATCAGGGCTGTCGCCGAGCGCATGGCGCAGGTGCGCTTCGTGCAGGCGCTTGCGAATATGCACGGCCGTCTCGGCGTCAGCGTAGCGTTCGAAGGCATCGGCGACATTCGCCAGAGCTGCTTGATAACCGGGAAAGTCGAGCTCCTCCAGGATGAGCTGCTTCTCCATCAGCTCGCCGAACAGATAGAGGCACTCGATTACGTCGTCAATGTGTTTGCTGATCTCGGACTGACTGAATATACAACGCTTGTAGATTTCGTTGTCCGGAGTCTTTGACTGGTTGTTGATATCGAGGGCGCGATCGAACCAGATCTTCGCCTCGCGATACCGTTTTTGCAGCAATGTTTTCTCTGCCAGGGCGTGAATCGCGTCTAGGACGTTGCGCCTGTACAACTCTTTCGGCTGCAACGACTCGAGAATGTCGATGGCGACCGCACTGGGAAACTTGGTGGCAAGGCGCGCGAACAGTGCTTTGGCGCGCAGGCTCTCCAGCATTGTCGCGGTGTTCTCTCTGACTGAATCGTGATCGCCGCCCAGTTGCATGAGTTTATCTGTGATCGTCCATTCCACTACCGTGTCGAGCGTTTGCAATGCCTGGCTCGAGCTCTGCTCAGCGGCGACAATCCTTTTTACCAAAACCTGCTCGCGCTGCGCTGTCTGTTCACGCGCTGCCGCAAGCGCTTTGGCGTGTTGTCGTTCGCGATGGGCGCCGGCAGTTTGAATCTGGCTCAACTCTTGTTGAAGCTCATGCACATACCAGGTAACTTTGGATTTGTGCGTATCGCAGGCGGTTTTAGCAGCGGCAGTCGCCTCGGTCGACTCCGCTTCAAACTTTTGTCTCTTTGCTTCTGCTGTCTCGAACCTGCGGTCGATCTGATCTATGGAGGCGCTGCGCGACTTATCTTGCAGGCGCAACTCTTCCAGAGCCGCTTTCTGCTCTGCTATTTGGCGGCCGGCGTCTTCGAGCTTTTGGGAAAGCGCTTTGATGCAGGCCAATCCAACCCATGCGAGCAGGGCTATAGATGCAGTTAGAACAAGGGAAAAGATCATTTTATATCGGCAGCGGTAGTTGACAGTTCTCTTGACTAAGAGAACTGGGGACTCCAACAAAAATTGTAAGACACGTTGCCGGCAATTTTGTTGCAACTACTTGGAGAATTCCCAAGATCTTTAGGATCTCGGACCAATTCTCGTTGTGAGTACCGGCCGGTAGTCGGGAAAAATCCACTTAAAGTCGACACGAGCAGGCCGCTTAATGCTGTCTGCGACGACCGATGCAAACCGGGCCAGCTATTGTGCACTGTCTGGACGGATGAGGAGCT
Organism: Planktothrix sp.; assembly: GCA_036703195.1. GTDB lineage: Bacteria > Cyanobacteriota > Vampirovibrionia > Obscuribacterales > Obscuribacteraceae > DATNPN01. Next base: position 39,569 of record DATNPN010000046.1, read on the forward strand.
GTTCTAATTCGCAGTTTTCCCAGAGAACTGCTTGGAGTAGTTCAGCTGTTTGGATATCAATGAAGTTATCCGTTTCATAGTTTGAGCAAGCTGAAAGAGTCAATAAAGCAAGCAAAACCCTGAAAAAACGACAGCCTGCTTGATCTTGACGCAATCGCTCAAGAGTCGGACTTAGCTCCGTTTTGAAGCGCCTCACGCCCCAGTGGTCGATTGATTGCGACCGCTAAACATTGTCTACCCGCAGCCGATGCGGTTTTACATTAGGAGCTCAAATTGAACGTCCTGCACTCGTTATTTAACTGGCTCATCGCCGATCCCACGCACATCCTGGTGGTAGTGCTTTTGGTGATCGTCGCCTTCTTCGTCGTCGGCTTTTTCAAAGTCATGTTCATGTTTGCCCATAAGTAGCACGACAACGCAACTATCTCGCACGAGCAAGCAACTTTGACGACGATTCGTCGACGCTAACTGCTCGTGCAACCAATAAACCGAGTCGTGGGTAACAACTCACGACGACAGACCTCTGAACGGGGAAGGCCACGGCCGCCTGTTCTTTTGGAGAAGAGAATGAAACCACAGACACGTCCAGCGAGGGGCGGGCTGGAAGGCGTGATTATAGGGCCAAACATGCCTGGGAGCGCGATAGGGAAGTTCGGGCAAGAGCCACTCGGCTGCGTCATTACGAGCCGCCCATGCCCGCCTTGATTGACATGCTGGACGTCTGAGCATCAACCGCACCATTCTGGGAGGGCGTTTTCACGCCCTCCTCAAGTTAGCGTCAAAAAAAAATTCTTCACGGCGCCACTACGGGCGGTGCGGAAGCGAAAGCAAAACAATAACCGCTTGCCAACCAGGTTGGACCTGAAACCCTCTTTGCAAGCGGCTCTTGGCAAGATCTTGGCCTTCTTGCGCTAACGGTGACGTGTTGAATAATCGCTGGTCAATTGGGATCTCAAGAGTTCCTCCGCGCTGACAAACAGTGACGCAGTGAGCTTTCCCCTGACCTAACCGCCTTTTACGCCTTTTTGTATTTTTGAGAGCTTTTGCTACTGTGAGACTTTACTTCCAGCTCTTTCCGGCATCTTCCGACTCTCCAAAAGAAAACTTGCTCCCCTGCCAGTTTCTCATTCTAGACAAGCAATGGCTGTCTGGAAGTCGTGTCATGCCCGGAAAGTATTCAACCCGATCGCCAAACGAATCGGATTCGAGCATCGCTTTCAAGCATGCTCTTGAAAAGAAGGAGTCTCTGCCATGGCTAAGCAAAACGCTAATGCAGCCGCTCAGCGTGAAGCAACGCTGAAGCTTGATCAGCTTTCTCTGCAAGTGGAGTCTGCCCGTCTTGACCTACAGAAGAAGCGTCGCGACGAACAGAATGCTCGCAAGGCCGCTCAGCTCGATCTTCGTGCCAAGCGCGCGTCGACCGAGAAGGCGGAAATCGAGCTGGAAAACACTCGTCGCGCTGCTGCTGTCGCTCGCGCCAGTGACCTGGAGCATGGTGAATACATGTTTCACGACGGCGTTGATTGGGAAACGGTGCGGGTCGGTATCCAGAAGCTCAACGAGCTCTCTCGCCGTCATCCCGGTAAGCCGCTGACGGTCGTAATCAACTCGCCCGGTGGCTCTGTCATCGCCGGTCTGGCGCTGTACGACCACATCCGCGACCTGAGCAAGCGTGGACACAAGATGACCGTTAAGGTTCGTGGCTACGCTGCGTCGATGGGGGGCATTCTCCTGCAGGCTGGCGACCATCGTGTCGTTGGTCCTGAGGCGCTGGTGCTGATTCACGAAGTCTCTTCCGGTGCAATCGGCAAGGTGAGCGAAATGCAGGACCGTGTCAACTTCTCGAAGCTGCTCTGGGACAAGCTTGCCGTCATTCTGTCGAAGCGCTCCAAGATGTCCGCTCAGGAAATCAAGGAAAAGGCGTTCAAGTTCGACTGGTGGCTGACCGCTGAAGAAGCGATCGAACTGGGCTTCGCGGACGAGATTGACTAACAAAAGAGTGCTGTTGCCGGAGAAATCTCGCAGCAGTAATTGCCGGTGCGCGGTCGTGGTTTTTAACCGAAATCACGACCGCAAGCCGCTTTCGACATTTTGAAACCGGCGCCACTCCAATCTGGTTTCATCAAAAAATCCGCTGTCAAAATTTTTTTGAGTAAGTATTCGGCCAAGACAGGTAGGGCAAATCGGCTGTAAATCCAGCTTGCTCTGGCGCTTTTTGCGATTTTCTGACCTTTTTGCGCTTTAAATATCGTTACCCTGGGCGCTTGTATGAGGCTGGGAGCTTGAACTGTTCTTTTCTCTCGGCACTCATGCTCCAAGGCATGAACTCTTTAACGTCCGGAGGCGCTCGTCCTGGAGATTTCGAGCACTCATTGAAGTAATCCAAAAGCAGTGCTTGCGGATCGATGCCGTTGATTAGCCAGGTCTGGAACAGGCCAAACAGTTTTGCGGCCAGTTGACCTGCCCATTCGGTGCCACTGCCAAAGCTGTTTTTGCGCAATATCACCGCATTCCGCAATAGCCGTTCCGCTCGGTTGTTGTGCAATGGAATTCTTGGATCTTCAAGAAACAAAGTTAGTCCTTCCCAGTGCTTCTTCAGGCTTCTCAGCACCTTTTTTTGTTCGTCATGTAGCTGTGGAAGCTTTAGTTCCTTTTCCCAGAGTTCCTTCAGCTTCTGCACGTGCTGCTCAAGAGCAGTCACAGCCTCATCCCACTTGGGCCCTTTGTCTCTGTTTTGCTCCCACAATCTGAACCGTTTGTGATTCAGACCGAAGAGTTCTCCAATCATCTTTAACCATCTGGTAGACCAGTTCTTGAGTGTTTTCATCCCATTCAAGATGTTCAGAATGTCTCTTCTTTGATGAACCCAGCACCAAGCCTTGCGTATACCCTCGTGCAGAGACTTGTATGACGCAAATCGATCTGTCATTAGAATCCCTTCGGATGCCGCGAAAAATTCTGTCGGAACCTTCTTGGAACGGCTTGGATCGAGGACATAGGCCACCGCATCGTCGCTGGCTATCAACCACATCCACCATTTTGTTTTCCCTGCATCAAACACACGCCAAGAAGTTTCATCCGCATTCCAAAGATCGCCTCCCCGACAATGATTCACTATCTCATCGTGGAGTGCCGTCAATAAGTCATTGATTCTTTCAAGTCCGCCAGTAACCGTGCCTTCCGCTAAGGAAAAGCCATACAGGCTTAGGTCTTTTAGCGTTCTGTTTGTCGGCACACCGTGCAAAAATTTTTGAACGACTAGAAATACCCACAATGAGTTTCCGATCGAAGTCCGCGGATACAGCTTCGGCGGCGGCGCCGCCGTGACTATTTTCTTGCCCAGGCAATCGCACTGAGATACATATTTCAGTTGCTTGAAGATTGTTTGGAACAGGTCCACTGCTATCTCAAATAGCCCTGTATCCTGTGTTCTCGACAAAATCCTGTAGGATACGCCACACTCCGGGCATTTGCAGCCACCCGGTATTTCTAGCGTCACCGTATCGTCCACTCTGACATTACTGCGATCCGTGGGACCGTGTCCCTTTGACCCTGGCTGCTGTCCGCGTTTTCTCTTCAGTTCATCTTTGTCTTCGCTGTCCGCTAAAGGCTCGCCCTTGCTTTTCTCGGAACTCTTTCCGAATTTGTTTTTTCTCAGCCATGCGAGCTGTTTGTTCTTCTGTTCCAGCTTCTTGTCTCTGTCCGCTACATCCTTCTCCAATTTCTTGATCTTCTTTTGCAGCAACTCCTCAGTCGCCCACCGCTTTCTGCGCAGCTTCTCGTTCTCCGCCTCTAATTCCTCGACCCGTTCAGCAAGACGAGCGCACCTTTGCTCAGACTCTTCCAGCGCCGCACGAACCTTCCCGAGTTCCTGCCAGATCTCTTCAATAGAGTGGTTGCGGTCTCGCCGAAGGGCTGACCCTTTCCTCATCTTCGCTCGCGTTGCTGTGCTTTTCACAGCAACAATCATGATCCTTTTTCCGAGCCAGGGCCAGTCTTGATTTCGCTCGAGAAAATAAATTCTTGCTCCTGTAATCAGCCTACCCAGTCAGTTTCATAACCTGTCCTCGCCGAATACTTAC
>DATNPN010000050.1:0-107690 GCA_036703195.1 Planktothrix sp.
GCCTCTCTCCGATACCCCGCTGCAAATCCGAGCGCACAACCAAATATGTTCGCTCACCACGATCGATAAAGTACTGCAGCACCGGTAGCGATACCACTGCATCTCCCAGCCCCCACGATATCGGCGCTACATATACATCCATAGAATCGTTTCTGCACTAGCAACCACCGAGCATATCACGTGGCGTTCAACCTTGACGACTCGCGTAATCGTCACCAGCGCCTGCGATCTCTGAAAAGATCCCCATCCAGGGGATTGGGATATAATGGTTAAGCTGTTTCGGGACCGATGTAAGTGTTGTCGCCAAAAGTATCTTTCACAGTTTTGGCAGTATCATTCGCCTGCACTATGACCTGCAGGGCAGATGCTTCTGATAGCTCGGTGCTGGTACTGCCGATCGACAAGTTGTCTCCACCAATTGAAAGCACGGCAGCCGCGGTCCCAGCGGAGAAGGTTTCACGGCCTTCAAATAATTCGACGCCATCTAAGAGAACAGTATTTCTCAATGAAGTGCAACTTTCATTCTCGCCAAAACGGATCGGTGCGGACGCAACATCCCAAGCGGAATGGACTTTTCTCGCACTCGATGGCCGTGCAGTAGCCTATCCGTCATACTTCATCTCTCACCTGAGCAAAAACAGAGTCCGATTAGAGGTAGACAATCCATCGCGTCCAGACAGTGATCCAAACAAGTCCAGTCTTCGGGGATGGTACCAGCGCTTCATGGAGAGCGTCGTCAAGGAATACAATCCCACTGTTCGTGGTGGCATCAGCCTGAATGCTCGAATTACTGGCACCGCAATGACAGACAAAACTTTTTTCGGATACAACTACGGAATAGCGCTAAAGACTGCCGAGCCCGCGCCGATGGAGCCGGCAAATAACCAGGCAAATCTGCGCGCAGCAGTAGAAAAAGTTATTGCGCTAGCTGCGAATGATTCATCGTCTCTCCTACCGGCTGATGTCGAAGCAGTCGACATCACCATACTCATCGGCGGCGATCCGAATGGAATCGATTGCCAGTGGAAAGACCCGGCAATCGCTGATGAAATGGACGAAGACATCACTCTGCCTGAACTCCACCCGTTCTGGACAGACGACGACAACGCATCGCGCGGGAAATAGTAAGCGATTCTTTGCTCATGATTCACGGACTATCTCTTTAAGCTGCTCGACGGGGAGCGGTGTGATGAAGAGGTAATCGCGGCCGTTTTGGGACCAGAGGGCATAGTGCAGATTGTCGTGATTGCCAAAAGCGACTTGCTTGTCGGCGACGTCTTCGCGAGCTGAGTTTGGTGCTTGAATTGAACCTTGCACGCCTTGATAGCAGCTGAGGTGCTCACCGTTGCGAACGAAGTCGAACCGAGCAATTGCCTGGCGGTTTGGGGTTGTATAGATAGAAGCTTGTTGCATCCTCCAGTTGGACAGATTCAGATATTTCAAGTCATAACCAATCTTCTTCGACAACTCATTTCGATCCGCGACGGTTTGAAAGCCTTCCGAGGAGCTGAGCTGGTCAATCAAACTGTCAGCCAGAGCTGGCTGCGGCGCGCCTCGATGCAAAATAGATGGGAGAAGGAGCAATCCCAGTACAAGAACTCCCGCAACCACAGTCATTGTCGGCAATGCATAGATCGTCGAGATTCTCGGAATGTGCGACTGCTCTTCTTTCCTTAACCGGTCGGAGATGCGGTCCATTAACCCACTGGGGACTCCAGGCATAGCTTTTGCTTCCTGGAATCGCGAACGCAATTCTTCCAGTTCGGTCCATTCACGCTGACAATCGTTGCAGGATTTAAGATGATCCAGCACTAGTGCGGAATCTTTAGCCTCGAGAGCGCCATCGCACATTGGGTCAAGCAGCGGTTTGGCTTCATTGCAATTCACGGTCTGCGACCTCCGATTTGTTGGCAATACTTTGTGTCAATCGATCTCTGAGCACTCGGCGTGCCCTAAACAGTCGGGACATGACGGTGCCGACCGGAATCCCGAGGATGGCCGATATGTCACTGTATGTCATATCTTCGAGTTCACGCAGCAGTAACGGCTGCAAAAGCGATGACGGCAGGCGTTGCAGCGCATCGAGCAGATCGGGGCGAACTTCGCGCTCGATCAGTTGATTCTCAGGATTCTTCGATGACGCTGAGGGGTCCTGCAAGTTGAGAATCTCATCGCAATCTTCTTCGATGGTAAGCAAATCGGGCTGCCGAGCGCGTTTTTTCAACGTGTCGCTGACAACGTTGAGCAAAATCCTGGTCATCCATCCTTTCAGGTTGGTTCCCTTTTGAAACGTGTGAAAGGATCGAAACGCCCTCAGGTACGTATCTTGCAACACGTCCTCTGCATCTTGCTGATTGCCCAGCCGCCAATACGCAAGCCTGTAGAGCTCATTGCTCAACGGCCAGGTCAACTTCTCAAACTCTTTTCTTCGACTACGAAATAGCATTTCGGATTTCCTAGCTTTTAGTTTCGCACGTGGATCGGTTTTCCTCCCTCCATAAGGATTAACCGTCCAGCAATCTGTTTTATTCACTTGGCTTGAAACCTGCACCCAGAAGGCTTAATGGTCTAATGGCGAAATTTATTCACGGTTCAAAGCGGACGTCATCGGTTGGGAATTTTGTCGAACGATCGCCAGTTAGCCCTTATGAACGCAACGGAGGTTTTTGAATGGATATGCAAATGGACCGCAGAGAGTTTTTGAAATTAGCCGGCATTGGCGGCGTCGTATTCCTGTCTGGGCTAAACACCTCGGCTCAAGCGCTGGCTTTGCCGAAAGGGAAAGATTTCTACTTCGTCCAGATGTCAGACACGCACTGGGGCTTCGAAGGCGCAAAAACAAACCCAGATGCGAAAGGGACCTTGATCAAAGCAGTGCAGGAGGTCAACAGCTTGTCGCAAAAGCCGGAGTTCATCGTTTTCACAGGCGACCTTACGCAAATAGCCGATGAGACCAATGTGCGGCAAGCAAGGATGAAAGAGTTCAAGGAGATAGTCAGTCAGTTCGACGTTAAGAAGGTCTATTTCATGCCGGGAGAGCATGATGCATCCTTAGATAAGGGTGAAACCTACAAAGAGTTTTTCGGTGACACTCATTATTCGTTTGACCATAATGGCGTTCATTTTGTCGCAATCGACAACGTTTCCGATCCGAGGGGCAAGATTGGCGAGGAGCAGCTGGAGTGGATCAAGGCAGACCTGTCCAAGCAGAGCCGCAACGCAAACATCGTTGTTCTCACCCATCGACCTTTATTCGATCTATATCCAGCCTGGGAATGGTTTACTCCGGATGGCGCCAAGGCGATCGAGTTGCTGATGCCGTACAACAACGTGACGGTGTTTTACGGACACATCCACCAAGAACATCATCACATGACGGGACATATAGCTCATCACTCGGCGAAATCTCTGATGATGCCGATGCCCCTGGCGGGTTCCATGCCAAAACGACAACCCATCCCATGGTCGGAGTCGGAGCCATATAAAGGATTGGGTTTTAGAAACGTCTTGAGCCGCAGCAAAGCAAACGCATTCGAGCTGGCCGAATACGGCATCGACCGTACGATCAGTTGAGTTTACAGTCGCGACCTACACTCCGGCGGCAGAGAGGGCGGCGAAGGCTCGTTCGCAGACTTTGATGGTGGCGTCGATGTCGTCCGGTGTGTGGGCGTATGAGACACAGGCTGCGTCGGTCGCAGAAGGCGGCATGTAGACGCCATGCTCGAGCAGATAGCGGAAGAAATTAGCATACGCATCTTTGTCGATCATGAGCGAGTCTTTGTAATTGCGCACGGGACGATCGCAGAACATAATGGCAAACATCGAGCCCACACGTTGCAGTTGAACGTTCAGCCGGAGCTTCTTGATCACCGGCGCCAGTCCGTCAAACAGCTGGTCTGTACGCTCTTCCAAGGTGGGATAGACATCCGGCTCGGACAGTGCGGAGAGCATTGCGATGCCACCGGCCATGGTGACCGGATTGCCGGAAAACGTGCCCGCCTGGTAGACATCACCTACCGGCTCCAACTGGTCCATGAAGTTAGCTCGACCACCGTAAGCACCGATGGGCAGCCCGCCTCCGAGCACCTTGCCCAGACAGGTCAGATCCGGTTTTACCTTGTACAAGTCCTGAGCGCCACCATATCCGACGCGGAATCCGGTGAGCACTTCGTCGAAAATCAAGAGCGCACCATTATCTGTGCATAGTTTCCTCAGTCCTTCGAGAAACTCTTGCGTGGGAGCGATGACGCCCATCGAGCCCGGCACAGGCTCAAGGATCACGCAGGCAATCCGGCCTTTGTTGGCGCGGAATTGACGCTCGACCGATTCGAGATCGTTGAAAATCGCCTCCAAGGTGTGCTCTTGCATCGGAACACCGGCACGATATTGCGTCTTGGACGAGAGCGTTGAATCGCTGTGTCCATGGTAGCCGCCTTCGAACATAATGACGTCGAGATTGTTGGTGATGCCGCGCGCCAATCGAATGGCACTCATGACGGCCTCGGTGCCGGAGTTGACAAAGCGCACTCTCTCGATGGAAGGAATTGCGTTGATCACCGCTTTCGCCATCTCGATTTCGAGTTCGTGCGGAGCGCCGAAGACTGGTCCTTCGCCCAAAGCTTTTTGGCAGGCACGTACTACGCCGGCGGGAGCATGACCGAGAATCGCCGGACCCCATGCACCGACAAAATCAATGTAGGTGTTGCCGTCGATGTCGAACATGCGGCTGCCTTCGGCACGAGCAAAAAAGATTGTGTGCCCGCCGACTTCCTTAAACGAGCGGAACGGACTGTTGACACCGCCAGGCGTCAGCAAGGCAAGCTCTTTCGAGGCGCGCTCCGACATCGGTGTTCTGAATCCGGATGAATACTTATCGCGTGACGAGTTGCGTCCGATCTGATGCAAGTTATTTCCCCTCGTTGATCAATCTACTTTCTTGTGACGAAACTGCCACCAATGATGATGCCCATCTCCGTCCGATTGTTGAGACCCCTCTGACTGGGACTCAGATGACACCTGTTCGGGCTTCGCTTCCGTTTTCAGTTGAGTCTGCGTGGTCGAAGCCCACTGCGCCGGCAGAGGAGGCGCGGTCGAAGAAACTTCAGAGGTCGTTTGTGCAGGTTGTTCTTGCGGTTGTTGCTCTTTTTGTGGCGCTGCGGGCGGAGTTGCAGACGGATTTCCGAGAGCGACTAGCAATTGACGCTTTTGGGCGAACTGAACTTCGATGTCGGCAGGATATTTCGCAGATCCATCAGCGGTGACTTCAATGTGATACATGCCGGGCATCAACTGAAATTTGAGATTGTGATACGTAGTCTCCTGCCCTTTGCGGTCGAAGACTTGAATGGAAATGTTTTGGTAACCGCGATTGGGGACAATCTCTACGTCACCCACATAAAAATTGGCTGCCCCCCAGACGAACAAAGTTCCTACCATGCCTGTGATCGCAAGCATGTTTTGCACGAGCTGCAATTTATCTTTCAGCGGCGCTTTGTTCGCCGATTGCTCTTGTGCCGATGCACTCGAAGGAGGATTGTTGTCTGCCGCCGTTCTCTTGGCTTGCTCTTCCATTGCTGACTTCTCGCTAGGAAACTGCCGAAAAATCTCGGCTGCCAAGCATGATAACAAGCGCACCGCCACTGCCAGAGCAGTTTTTATAGAAATTAACGGTTTTATTACCGCTTCTTCAACAAGTCATCAAGTCAAAACCCAGCACACTTTTCCAGCAGCTAGACAGGCTCTGCTTCTGCATGATTTAACCGCAAAACTGCCGGCCTCGGGAAGCACCTGAGAACGAGCTCATTATTGATAGCTGAAAGTGAGGTTTGAGTCGAGAGTCTTGCTTGTGGTCCGGCGTTCTACTTAATTATCTGGCGATCAGGCGACCGTCAGAGGCGGCGGCAGTGGAATTCGCGGCAAAAAGTAGAGCTTGGTCAAGTGTCGAAAGAGCGTACTTGGACTTTCGTGCAACCTAACCGGAAATCGCCCCGGACAATCTCGCGGCGGACCCGAGACGAACGGGTTTTCTGTCGGATCGGTACAAACGCTGAGAATGCGCTGCACGGAATCGACGCGAAATTGCAGGCGAATGCGATAAATAGGTTTGCCGTGATGTGTGTCCGCAATCAGCCCGGCGTGCGGCAACCACACTTCCGGCCGATTGATGCGTTTGGCAGCAATGTTGACGATATCAGCGAGTTGCTGCGCATTGAATTCAAAACTGCGAATGTATTTGGCGAATTGATTGAGATCACCGGCGCGCAGTCGTTCGATGAACTCTTGCACTTCAGTGCCAGAGACTGCAACGGGACGCAAACGTGATATTTCCGTCGCAGCTGGAATCGGCTGCGAGGCGTTATAGAGAGATGTAGTCATCTAAGAAGCTCCCTGAATAGAAGGAAGAGAAAGCCTCGGCAGCTGAGCGTATGAACGGAGAAAGAGGCGTCCGGAGACGCGCGCTAACAGAGCAAGGGTGAATGGAGAGGCACTGCACCCATGTTGCATGTATACGGGTGAAGGGAAAGTTGGACAAGAATTTCTGGAATTCTATTCGATGCGAACGAGAATCTTGTAATTGCCGGGATGCAAACGCTCTACACCGAACGTAGCAACGTTGTTCTCTCCGCCTGACGTGGTCAAATGCAAATTATCACCCTTGATGAACTTGATCACTGCCGGAGATTGATTGGTTATACGCAGCTGTTTGCGCTCGGTAGATCCGGCAACAAACACATATAGCTTAGTGAGCTGGTCTTTCTTCGCTTCCTTAGCATCAGCTCGCACCTGCGTGGTCGCATACTGCAACGATGCCGCATTGCTGCGCACATCCGCAACTTCCACAGCGACGCTGCGCGCACCCGGTTGAACGGTGTCCGGAAGCAATGCTTTGACTTGCAGCGGCGAAGCTGAAAGCACCTTCGCCTGCAACGTGCCATCTATATATACGCGATCGTGCTCGCCGTCGCCGTCGAAGTTGTGACCATCAATCACCACTATTCGATTGGCGCCAGCCATCTGCGTCACCTTGTCGATGGCCGGCGGCTCTTTGTCAGACTGCACGGACAGAGTCTGGCGAACGTCGACGACCACAGGCGACAGCTCAGGACGCTGCCCCAAGGCGATGTTCAAAGAACGTCCGGGCGTAGCATCTTCAGCAACCATATAAGTTACACGACCTGATTTATCGGTTGGCGAAGGTGAACCGTTGAATGTCAGCTCGACCAGAGGCTCGGCGTTGCCGTCAGCATCCGTCAGCCCCACGGTGACAAATTGCCCGGCAATGGCACGATCCGGAACCATCAGACTGGCATCGAGGCTCGGTTGTTTTGTGCTTTCCTGCAGCGCCGGACTCTCCCAACCACTGCTCGAATTCGCCGGATGCAGCTGCGTTGTCAGAGAAGCAACTGATACCGGCTGTGTTTTGCTGTCGGCAATATTTGCGGCATCCGAAGCAGTCGGGATCTGGCTTACGGGTTTAACTGCAGCGTTATTTTGGGGAGCTGGTTTAACCACAGTTTGGATCTGATCTGCAGGTCTGACAGCAGGATTTTGTTCTGCGGGCTTCATGGCGGGCTCTGCCGCTGTCGAAGGCTTGTCTGCCTCGGCTGCAGGTTTAAGCGTTTCCACAGTTGACGGAGCAGGTGGAGAAAGATCGGCGATAAGCTTTCGCGCTTTCTCAGCCAGAGTCACCGGTGGCTCTGGCGATTTTTCTACCGGAGCTTTAGGTGTGAGCTTTTCGATTTTTGTTTCTGAAACCGCGGAGATTGGCGATATTTCCTTAGGTTCTGCAGTTGTTAATGTCAGCGCTGGTTCTTTGGTCTCGGACACCGTCGTGGCAGCGGGCGCCTGCAAGGCGCCCCTACGGTTCTCGGGAGCGGTTGACAGTGCAGTTGTTTCAGATTTTGTTTCAGGAACCGCGGGCGGTGCAGCGGTTTCCGGTTTTGTTTCAGGAACCGCGGGCGGTGCAGCGGTTTCCGGTTTTGCTTCAGGAACCGCGGGCGGTGCAGCAGTTTCCGGTTTGCTTTCAGCAACTGTGGGTGCCGGTGTCTCGGATTTCGTTTCAGAAACTGTCGGTGCCGGTGCTTCGGTCTGGGTTTCTGACGGCAACTGTAGGGGCACCTTGCAGGCGCCCGCCGTCACAACGGCCGGTGGTTCCGGTTTGGTTTGGGGACCGGTGGGTGCCGGCGCTTCGGTTAGGGCTTCGGGCGCCGACGTGGGAACGGGCGCCTGCACAGAGAGTGGGGCAACCGTCGGGGACATGTCCTGCATAGCGACTGATGGGGGAGGAGCTTCGGCATTTTGTTTCATCTCGAGCACGATGTTCGGCGAGCCGTTTAGGGCGCTTTCGTCAGATCTTTTGTCTGCCCTCGATGTAGAGCCAATTGCCGGCACAACCTGTGTTTGCTCGATACTGGACGGTTCTGCGCTATCGCTCGTTCGTTTTTCAGCAGAACCGATCATTCCGCGCAACGGCAGATCGTCGGCAATCGGAGCCGATGTTGCGCCGGTCGCTGCCTTCGTCAAGGAGCGTCGCGGAATAGCGAAATCTTCGTCCGAATTATCATTGGTGGCAATCTTGTCCGATTTTTGTTGGTTCTGCTCCATTTGTGGCGCCATCGTCTCCACGTTGCTCATGGCCATCTTCTGATCGCGAAAAGCCTGCAACTTAGCCAAATACGCGCGGCTTCGCTCCGTTATAACGGTGGGCAGAACCGGCAGCTCGCTCTTCGTCTTGCTGAACTCCTCGGCACCAGAGGCGGTGCCGGAATTCCCGCAGGCAGATTCCACGGCGACATTGTCCAATTTACAAATCCAGAAGCGAACCTCTGACTGGCTCTGGATATCAAAACCTTTATCGATCGCTGATTTGCCGGTGACAACGACAATAAATTGACCAATCGGACGACCACCCGGAGTTTTAATGTCCGAATCACCGGCAATCGTTATGTTGACTAACCCATTTTCGCGTTTAGCCCACACTGCCGCCAGCGATCCCCTGGCTCCATCGGGCAGCGCCACTTCGCCTGAGGCCCACGCTTCCGCAATCAGCTTGTCAGAACTCAACTCTTCCTGGCGAACAATTCGGTCGGAGGCGATGTTCGGCAGCGCCAGCGCCTGCTCTAGAATCTGTTGCGCGACAGCAAGCACCGCTTTTTGATTGGCGTCGTCAGATTTCAAGGCCGCATCAGGTTGCTTCAGAGTCCTTGCCACATCTTTCAAGATACTGACGAGAGCCGTATCCGGAAGAAGCACGGGCGCGGTCTGCATGGTCGATTGAACAGGCTTGACCGGTGCCACTAGATTCGGCGCTTTCGCCTGAGCTTTCTCTTTATCGGCCTTTTCCTTTTCTTTATCAGCTTTTGCTTTGCTCTTCGCCTCTTCTTCTTCTTGCTTTTCCTTGTCCTTTGCTTCCTTGGCGCGACGCTTCAAGTCTTTCTTCGAGACGTTTTGCTCACCAGTCCATGCGCTTTGGCTAATGCGATTGTCGATCGGTGTCCCGTCGACAGTAAACAACTCCGCTGCACGTACCGGCACAAGTGCGAACGAAAACGCAGTCAGGACCGACGCGATCGTCCCGAATCCGGACTTTGCCTTTGCCATTGCCACCTCTACTTCAGGCCGAAAATATCTTCGTAGACGGACATTGTTTCCTCGGGACTCAACCCGTAGCCAAGATAGTGACCGTCGAGCCAGATTTCGAAATGCAGATGTGGAAAGCGGGTGCGCCCGGGCAAATCCTGTCCGGTGCCGGACACTCCGACATAACCAATTACATCTCCTCCGCTTATCTGGTCACCCTTCTTGATCGCCAGATTGATTTTACTTAAATGTGCGTAGCGCGTCATGAGCCGGTTGCCGTGGTCGATCCATACCTGACAACCACGAAATAGGTCTTCGTTCTTAGCGGACGTACGATGTTGCCTGGAGCACTGCGCCAGAATGCGATTGAACTCGCTCACGGTCATGTAGTGATAGTCGGCATCGGCGCGTTCGACGCGCCCTCTCAGCGCGGCGATGGCAGGGGTTCCGATCTGCACTTTGGTGCGCGCTCCGCTGTCATAAAACAGATCCAGCCCTTCGTGCACTCCATAACGGTACAACCTGCGTGCGCCCGGAAACACCCCCGGGTGGCGGGGCAAGCGCATTCCCACGATGGGAATAACCATGCCGTTGAGCCTGGTGTCGATATGCCGAGGATGGCAAGCGACTTTGGCACCGTCGGGCTTTGCCAGTTCGCGGCGCTGCAATCTGCCCCGGTTGACGATCCAAAAACCGTCCGCGGCGGGCAAAAGACCGTGCAGATCCGAGCGCTGGGGGAAAACAAACTGGCTCACTTTATGGGTCTTTTTGTCGACAGCAAGCACGCGATTGTTTTCACGTTCGACAATATAGAGAGGCATCCCCGCAGCCGTTATCAAACGCGAGGGCCGCATATTGTGAGGATGCAAAAATGTGAAGACACTCTGCGGCGCAGTTTTCCCATGTCCGTCACCATAGATGGTGAGCAAGCCGTGCCTGGTCAATACATAAACCGTGCCATCAAAGGCGATGGCAGCCGCATCACCTAGTTTTGCGTCTTGCGCACCGACATGCCACGGCATGGTATCAGGGAAGAAGCCGTCAAGCACGCGCGCGGAGCCTGGCACCTTCCAGATCTGATTTCGTTCGGGATCGAGCAGAGCTACAGACGTCCCCAGTGAAGCGAGGTCGATAAAGTCGGGGTCTGGTTGTTTGGCAAGAAACGGGAGGTTGGCGCGAAACAGTCTCCAGGTGTTGGTTTTAAGATCAAACTCGTAAAGGTCTCCCGACTTGTCGAGAACTACGATCGAATAGTGCGACGGCAAGTACACCATGGCGAACAACTCTTGCACCGGAATAGCACCGATTGAGGTGGGCGTGGCATATCGGGCTGCCGTTATCGGCTCTCCACTCGTCAGTTGCTGCGTGCCCTGGGCGCTTCGCCAAATGGCATGCGGCGTCAGAAAAAACAACTCATCGCCAATCCGGAGCACTGTTTCCGCCGGTATCGGTTTTCCGTTTTCGTCCACGATCAGTCCGGGCTCTGCCGCGACAGACGAAGATGGTAGCGCAAGCGGTGCAACAGATTGCGCGTGCGTTGAAGTGGCATCTGCACGCGAGGAAGTGGCATTCGGCGAACGCGTTTGATGCGAATCTGTACTAGCAGCTGCACTGGCGCTCTGCGCCTTTGTTGCAGCAGAACCAGCCTTCGACGAACCTGTCCTGGACTCGGTGGAATTCGGCATCGTCTGTTGCGCACTGCTTTGCGTGTGCAGTGCCAGCATGCATAACAGTGTCAAAGCGACAAACGCCAGGGCAATCGCGATGTACGAAGGCACGCCGGATCTGTTGTCTTTGAGTGTCACTGGCGCTCTCTTTCTATTGCGCTGGAGACGCCTAGCGGCTTGCCTTCACCGGCGGCGGCGGGTTTAACACTTCCGAGTCATCGATGACCCAGTGGTCTCCCACTTTGTCCACCGTGTACTTGACGTTATACGTCGTGCTCGTGTCTTTCAGCACTTCGTCGCTGGTGTCGTCCATATACTTCTTGGATTCGCTCACCTGAGCGTAGACTGCGTATTTTTGATCTTTGACCACTTCTTCGTAACGATCGACCATGACTTTGCCAGGATTCATCAAATAATACTTGTGGTTATCACTCAACCATTTGATGGCACTGGTCTGCTGCTGCAGCGCTTTGCCGGAAAGCACGGACGCCAGGGTGCCCGTGTCTCTGGCACGCACGGCGGTGCGCTTGACCGATTGCCACTTGTTGATGAGGTCGACGAAAGTCTTCTTCAATTCAGGCGAAGTTGACGACGTTGTTGTCGTCGATGTCGAACTTCCGCTGTCGGCGGAAGGCACCATAGAGATGACAGTGGTATCACTACTGGTGCTATCCACTTTTGCTGAAGTTGTTGTCGTTGTTGTAGTCGAGGCGATCGCAGATGTCGTCACAGGAGGCGTAGTGGCTGTCCGCAGCGGCGGCGGCGATGTAAAAGTGCGTTTGACCACGATGGGAGCGGCGCTGTTGCCGACCACGGTGATGATGTAATTCAAACTGTCGGAAGTTTGATTCTGCGGGAAGATCGCAATTGAATAGCTGCCTGCCGTCAAATTGATCGGGTCAGTGCTGGTGCTGGTCGCCAGCTGCGGGCGCGCCTTCTCTAATTGATCGTTGAATGAGGCAATCTTACCGGGTTTTGCACCTACCGATTCGAGGAGGAAATCCGCCGACATCTGCAATTTCAACAGATCGCTGGGAGCGTCAGCCACAGACATTTGAGCGCTGGAGACCTTGCCGTCGTTTATATCGATGGTGATTTTGTTCTGATTCGGATCGGTGAAATTCGGTGCCGCGCCTCGAAAAGGACCAACACCAGGCCAGCTCGTGTACTGGACCAGGTCGCTGGATGTGAAATCGTCGACTGAGCACATATTTTTATGTTCTTCGTCGGCTGCCGCCGGCGTTGACGCGGGAGCAACGGGCACCGGTGCCGGAGTTGAAGGCAATGACTGAGGAGCTTCGGGAGTAGAGTTGGCAGGCGGGCTGCTGGCGCTCGTATCGGGGCTGTTGTCCGGCATTGACGATGCGGCGCCGCTTTCCGCAGCAGGTGCCGGGGCGCTGCTGGTCGCTCCGGCGTCCGGAGCGGGAGCACTGGAGGCAGGTGCATCCGGGGCGGGGGCGCCAGTGGCAGGTTGGGACATGTCAGGCTGATCGGGACCGAGACTGGGTGTCGTGTCAGGCGGAACGCTCGGGCTCTGCGCCGGGGCGCTGCCTTTGCTCTGGTCGTTCCACATGTTGTCCAGAGCGGAGCTGGAATCGGCTGCTGCCTGGCGCGTCAGCGCTACCGACATGGCGACCGCGAGAGCGAAAGTCAGTATATGAACCGGCTTTCTTTTTTGCATTCCAGAACCTCTACCAAATGGCACAGATTAGACCTTAACACATAGGGCGACCTTGAATCTTCACAGAACGGCTCTGTTGGTCATTTTTAAGCAGTCCGCCAATCGCAGTTTTTGGCTCAGACGCCCCATTTACAGGGGTTCGACCAAGTTTTTAGGCACAATTGATTAAACGCGATTACGCCATAACAACGATATATAGCCTATTTACAGCATGAACGTTAAAAATCTGTGCACCCTCGACAAGAGGTCAAGTCGACGTTTACCTGGGGGCATATCGGCGCTGCCGACGATCCGTCCGATCAGGCGCCGCACCCGAGAATCTGCACGCCGGCTTGTCGCAAAAGCGACACTACCAGCGGTACCGGCAGCCCGATGATGTTTGAATAACAGCCTTCCACACGCTCTACGAACGCCGAGGCGGTGCCTTGCAAGGCATAGGAGCCGGCTTTGTCCATGGGCTCGTCCAGCTGTGAGTAGGCCAGGATCTCATTTTCTTGCAAGTCACGGAAGTAGACATGTGAAACCTGCGACTGCGCCAACTCTTTGCACTGGCCTCCGGCTGTTTCGATCAATAACACGACGCCGGTATAGACTTCATGCCGGCGACCTGACAAATTTCTCAATACGCGCGCCGCGTCCTGCCTGTCTTTCGGTTTGCCGAGAAGAGCGCCGTCGAGCGCAACAAGAGTGTCGGCACCAAGAATGAGCAATCTGCGGTCATCTTCATCGCAGCGTCGCGCTACTGTTTTGTTCCATACATCTTGCGCTTTCTGCCGCGCCAGATCGAGCACGACTTCGCCCGGCGTCAGCCGTTCATCAACGATCTCTTCGATTTCGCTTGTCACCACATCAAATGACAGATGCAAATTTTTGATCAACTGGCGCCGTCGCGGTGAGCCCGACGCCAGTATGAAGTGCCACTGAGAAGATTCGTTGTCAGCGCCCTCAACCGGCACAGCCACTTGCTCCCCATTGGCTTTGCTCAAATTTGACATAGCTCGAATACCTGCACTCTCTGATTGCCTTTATCCGCTACATAAAGAAGATTGTTGGCCGGGTCGAGACTCAGATCGGACGGTCCGATGAATCTTCCTGGCTCGGTGCCGCGTCCGCCGATCGAGAAGAGCCAGTCACCGGTGGGTCCGAACGCCTGGATGCGGTGATTGAGCGAATCCAATACGTAGATTTTGTCGTTGTTATCGACCGCCACCGCCCGTGGTACGTTGAACAATCCGTGCGCACTGCCTTTGCCGCCAAAGGAGCGGACAAACTGTCCCTGCTTGTTGAATATGACGATCTTGGAGCTACCGTAGTCGACGCAAAGAATCTGATTGAGCCGATCGACAGTGAGACCGGCCGGCAGTTTTAGCGCACCGCCAGCGGCACCTTGCCCACCGATCTTGCGCATCCACAATCCCAGGTCTTCGCGAAAGACCTGTACGCACCCGTTCGGCATATCAGAAACGTAAATCAGTCCGGTCGAGTCGAGGGCAATGCCCTGTATGCCGCCATCTTTGCCCTGGATATTCACCAGCTCTTTCAAGAAAAATCCGCGGCTGTCGTAAATGCGTATATAAGGATCGCTGCTGTCGCATGCGTAGATCCTGCCGCGCACGTCCATCGCCAGCCCGCTGGGTTTGGTCAGGTAGCCTCCGCGCGTCTTCGAGTCGGCATTGTCGCGGAAAGTGCAATCACCGACCCAGCGCCCGTCGTACGTGTACAGATGAATCTTTCGCGTGGCCATATCCGCCACCGCCAGGCGCCCGGAGCGATAGCAGAGCACAGCCGGTTCGGTCAGTTTGAATTCGCTTTTTCCGTAAGTATCGAATATGTGCAGCGGTTTGATCGACTCCTGGGGCGCTGCTCTCTGCACAGGCGCAGGCGATCTCGTTGTCTCGGTCTGCGATTTCTTCGGCTGCAGCTGCATGCCGCCGGCCTTCAACATCTCCAGATTCTTCATGGCTTTGATGCGATCGACAAGCGGCATGTCTTGCTGATTCGCTTGATCGGGTGTCTGCTTGAGCTGCGCTGTCTGCATCTTTACCGTAATGACAGGCTGCTCTCCAATATCAGCTTCGGTAAGGGCTTGCTCGTACTCCTTGCAGAAGTCCTTGATGGTTCGATAGCGATCGCGGGCACGTTTTCTCAACGCCTTGCTCACCACGGCAGAGACATGAACATCTATGAGGGGAAGCAAGATATGCAGCGGCTTTTCTTCTTGAGAAACAATTTTGACGATCGTCTGCGCGATACCATCGCCGGTGAACGGCACTTCGCCCGAGAGCGCTTCGTAACTGACTATGCCGAGGGAAAAAATATCGGCGCGGTGATCGACGTTTTTCGCATCTTGCAGCTGCTCGGGCGATACGTAGGCCAGAGTGCCCATCATGACACCCGTTTTCGTCAGTTGAGAGTCCTCATACTCGGCTGCGCGGGCGATGCCGAAGTCTGTTATCTTTACCGTTCCGTCTTTGAGAAGAAAGATATTGTCAGGTTTGACGTCGCGGTGCACTACGTTCATGCTGTGCGCAAACGACAGCGCTTCGCCCACTTGTTCGAAGATTGGCCACCAGGCTTTCGCCGTCAATCTGCCGCCCTTGATTTCAAGTTCGTGGCGCAAACTGCGCCCGTGCAAGAGCTCCATCACATAGAAGTAGTTGCGCGGGTCATCCATGCAAACTTCGTGCACCGTGACAATGTTCGGATGTTTCAGCCTGGCAGCCGTGGCGGCTTCACGGCGAAAGCGATCGCGAAACTCCTGCTCTTTAGTCGGATCGATATTGGCAAAAACCAGTTGTTTTATGGCGAGAATGCGGTCGTCGCGTTTATCGCGCGCGCGATAAACAATACCCATGCCGCCTCGGCCGATCTCACCCAAGATTTCGTAATGGCCAAAGTCGCCGACCATGCGGCTATTCCACCACGAAAACGAGTTCCGTCTTGCCGAAGGTCAATCTGTCGCCGGGAAAGATCTGCTTACGTTCGTTGAGAATCTCACCGTTGAGCAATGTGCCGTTGGTACTGCCGAGATCTTCCACCCAATAGCCGCCTTGCATCTGCAGCACCCATGCGTGGTGCCTTGAGATGTAGTGATCGTTGGTTATCGAGATATTGTTGGTTTGATCGCGACCGATCTTGCTCACCGACTGGGTGAGCGCATGACGATCGTTAGTCAGCTTGTTGAAGAGAAACGCGGGGCGGACCTTGCTCTCCTTGCGAGCGCCACCGGAGGTGTCGCTTATGCTGCGACGGCTGCCACCGTCAAGATCAAGCTCTTGGGTGACACCGCACACGGAGCATCTGCCTTCCGCGTTGACGAGACCACCGCATCTTGCGCATTCTTGTGTGCCGCTCATGGCCATTGGGCGTTACTTGCTTCCGTTGTTGTCTGACTCGTCAAAATATCTGATGACGACTACAGTCACGTTGTCAGGGGCGCCACCATCGAGCGTTTGTTTGACGAGCTCTTCGCAGACGACATCGGGCTCGTCCTTATCGATAACTACATCGGAGATCTGCTCATCTCGCAAAACTGTCGGCAAGCCATCGGAACACAAGACAATCCAATCTTCTTTGCGCAACTCGACTGGAGTCTGGTCGATCTCAACCTTCTCTTCGTGACCGAGACAGCGCGTGATTAAGTTTTTATAAGGATTGATTCTGGCTTGCTCTTCTGTCAAGCGTCCGGCGCGCACCATCTCTTGTACGACCGAGTGATCGTTAGTGAGGAGCACCGGCTTACCATCTCGCAAGAGGTACGCTCTGGAGTCGCCAACGTGGGCGATTTCCATCTGATTGCCTTCGCCCTGGACAGCTACGACGACTGTGGTCCCCATGCCGCGCACCGTCTGGTCTTCTTCTGCTTCGTGCCAGACCGTCTGATTGGCCAGGGTGACCGTCTCTTGCAACCACTTCTGAATCTCTTCACGGGTGCCCAAAGGCGGTGGAGTATCTTTCCATCTCTTCTCGATGGCTTCTACAGCCAATTTACTGGCTTTAGCACCACCAACCGCGCCGCCCATGCCGTCAGCGACTGCAAACACCCGAAAATCAGGGCTCACATAGTAATTGTCTTCGTTGCGCTGACGCTGGCACCCCGCATCAGTTCGTGCAGCCGCACGCCATTTCAGCATCGTCTATCTCCGTTGCCCCCTAGAGGTTCCTTTTTTCGTGGGCGTTTTATCAAGCCTAAGGTGTTTAACCAAATGCCACATTATTATTGCCCCCATTACACCATTTCCAATCAAAAAATAGATGACATAAGGATGTAATTGGGAAGGTATGCCGAGAACCGCTGAAAAGAGGAGCCAAAGCGCCATGGCAGCGAGCATATAACGCTCTTTTGCTTGGGCATTTAGCTGATTTTCGAGCATAAAAATTCTCGACTTCAAATCTGACAGTTCTTCCGAGTTGCCAGATGCTGGCGCCGACAGAACAGCCGTTGGCTTCGATGCAATCTTACCCGGTTTGTCGCTTTTCGTGGGCTTAGTTTGAGCGTCGGATGGCTTGCCATTAGCTAATTTCGACAGTACTTCCTGCCCAATGCTCAGGTTTCCGTTTATGAAGACTTTTACGAGCGAGGCGGCATGATGTGGCCGGCTCATCACCCACTTCTTCAAGGGCGGCTTGGCTGCCTCGACAAAACTGAAATTCGGCTTCAGCGTGCGCGCGATACCCTCGAGGGACGTGCCGGCACGCAAAAGATATGCGAGGGTGGGCGGCAGATTCAAGGCACGGTCGTATGTAATCTGATCGATATCGTGTTCGAGGTCGCTGAAATCCAGCTCCTTCACTGCCTTACCGGCGTAGTAGTCGATGAAAGGCTGCAGCGTTCTGAGAATCGGAGCGGTGGGCGCGTCACCCCTGATAATGCCCAGATTTTTCAGATTTCGCACCAACTCTTCCGTGTCTTTCTTGATCACCGCGGCAATGCAGCCAGTAATCCCTTCACGCTGCTCGTCGGTGATCTCGCCCATCATGCCGTAGTCATAGATGATGATGCGGCCATCAGGCGCGATGCAGAGATTGCCTGCATGCGGATCGGCGTGGAAGAATCCGTGCATCAACACCATCTCTAGATAGCTGTTGACGAGCTGATTGCCAATCTTGGCCGGGTTAAAGCCTCGCTCTTCCAACTCCGCCACGTGATCGATTTTTATGCCCGGGCAGTATTCCAGCGTCAAGACGCGGCGTCCGGTATATTTCCAATAGACTCGCGGAATTTGTATCTCCGGCAGGTCTTTCAGCATAGTTCTGACACGATCGGCGTTGCGACCTTCGTGGATATAATCAATTTCTTGAAATAAATTGCGCCCGAATTCGTCGGATAACTCCATCCAGCTTTGCCACTGCCCTTCCGGTTTGAGCAGCAAACCCCAGCGAGCCAAAAGCCGCATGCAGCCTAGATCTTGATAAAACCGATGGGCCAAGTCCGGTCGCTGCACCTTCACCACTACGGCGCGTCCATCTTGCAGCACGGCTTTATGAACTTGTCCAATCGATGCTGAAGCGATCGGTTTGTCTTCAAACGATTGAAAGACGCGCTCCGGGGGCGCGCCCAGTTCGGCGGTTATCGTTTTGCGCACCAACTCGATGGAAAAAGGCGGCACCTTGTCTTGCAAGAGCGCCAGCTCATCAGCCATCTCGACTGACAAGCAATCTCGTCTCACGGAGAGAAACTGCCCCAGCTTGATAAAGGTAGGTCCTAGTTCGACCAGAGCCTCGCGCAATCGTTGAGCGCTGCGTTTGCGCGTCTCCTCGACATCTTCGCGACGCTGAGTGAGAACTTTGTCGGCGCAGACTTCCAGACTGAACCGCATGAGCGTTTTCGCCATTTTGAGAAAACGCTGATCGGTAAGAATGTTTTTCGCGTTGACAGCGGTGTCGGCCAGGTCCGGATGGTAGACGAATTTAGCCGGCGGCTGAGTTCGTGCGGTGGAGCCGGGCGTGACCGCGGGCACGGGACGCGCCGGAGTCAGTGAGGGGATGGGGGGCGCCGAGGAGAGCGCACTGTTTTTTGATGTCGATGTTACTGAGCGGGGGGTGGTACCGGATGTGGTGCGGACAAGGGCGGGCTTATTTTTTGACGCGCCATCGCCCGCGGTGCGGGCACTCTTCCCTGGTTGGCGCTCCGCTTCGTCCGATTTGCCTTTTTTCACCGTGATCGGTGGGGTTTCTTCTGCTGTTGATGGTTTTTCCAGCTCGTGGACAGGCTCGACCGTCTCTGCCGTCTTCGCCGCCAACGCTTCTAATTTAGTGGAGAGCAGCTCCAATTTCGAGGCAAGCTCAGCCTCGAGCAGAGCTTGTCTTTGAGCGAGAGGGTCTGAGAAATTTGGCTGCGCTTTACTTTCAGCCCCCGGCTCTTCAAGCTCCGTTATGCCGGATTGGCACGGCACGGAGACAGCTGCTTGCACAGGCTCGCTGAGTAGCGACTGGGGAGCTGCTGGTGACGGCGCCATCTCTGTCTCTTTCTTGGAAGCGCTTTCGGTCATGGCGAGGTTGCTCGGAGCTGGGGCAGTTTGACTGCATCCGTTGACAAGTTTAACGGCTGCCCCTTATGAATGGTACGAACAACCCGCTAAGTTAAGCTGATTTTGCTAAACCGCTGCTCGGGTGGATTTGAGCTCGGCGATCTCGGCTCTCAATGTGGCGATCTCCGCTCTGAGCTCGTTAATCTCGGTGGTGTCGCCCAGGGCGCCTAGAGAGAAGTCAGCGACCTGGCGGCGAATGCGCTCGCGGGTCTGATTCTCCAGGACATCAGAACGTTGCCAGACGTTGGCAGTTAATTCGCCCAGAATGTGCTTAGCTTTCTCGGAAAGCGCCTGCACGTGATCGTTGCTGCTCGACTTGTACTCGCCGGCTTTGGCCGTGACTGAATCGAGAACGTCTTCCACGCGCTCGCGACCGACTTCATAAGCGGCCTGGGCAAGGAAGAATACCTTGATGAGCGGACGAAACACTTCCGTACCTCCTGACTTCGAGTCGCTTGCTTTTGTCATATACGCGGCAGGACCGCGTCCGGTGGACAACAAATGTCCCTTGCTCACCGGTCTTTGTGCGACAGGGACAGACAAAATGCATCCGGAAATTATACACTAGCAATCTTTGAGAGCGACAAAAGACATGCCGTGAAAAGTACAATGTTAACGGACGGCAACGTTGCGTCCGCAGCCAAGCTTCAATGCGCGCAAACGAGGAAAAACGTCGTGGCTTCTAAAACCAAGGACCTGTCTAACAAAACAAACGACAATCGAGTCAAGCACGAAAGCTCCCACGAACCTCAGCAGCCGAGCAAACGTGTCAACTCCGTCACGCTCATCTATGTGCCCCTGCACTTGGGTGGACCACATCGCGGCGTCAGCATGGGTCCCGATGCCATGCGAGTAGCCGAGGTGGCAAAAAAAATCGAGAAGTTCGGCTTCAAGGTGGCGGCCGAAGTCGACATCAAGATTGAGTCGTCGCTCTGCTGGTTTGACAGAGAGACGTCCAACGCTCGCTGCGTCCCCGAGATTGCCGACGTGAGCGTGGAAGTGGCTGCGGCGGTGGAGTCCGCTTTGGCAAACAATACTATTCCGATCACGATTGGCGGCGACCATAGCGTGGCAATCGGCAGCATTGCAGGCGCTTCCAACTACTACCGCAAAATCGGCAAAACCTTCGCACTGATCTGGTTCGATGCTCATGGCGACATCAATACGCCGGCTACCAGCCATAGCGGCAACGTTCACGGCATGCCGTTGGCGGTTTCGCTCGGCATCGGAGACAAGCGCCTGACAGAACTGCTGGGTTATACGCCCAAGATAGAAGGCAAACGCACATCACTGATCGGCATCAGAGATCTGGACGACGGCGAGCGAGAGCTCATCAATCAATCCGGAATCAGCGCCTTCACCATCCGCGACATCGACCATCTCGGTTTGGGACGCGTGACCGACCTCGCCCTGGGAGCGGTCGGTGCCGATGTCTCAGGCATACACCTCTCGTTCGATATAGATGTACTCGACCCTGATATCGCACCTGGTGTCAGCACGCCGGCCAGAGGCGGGCTCAACTATCGTGAAGCGCATCTTGCTCTCACGCTTTTGGCAGAATCGCAGCTAATCGGTTCTATCGACATCGTCGAGCTCAACCCGGCGTTTGACAACAAGAACAGCACGGCTGAGCTTTCGGTCGAGTTGATCCTTTCGGCACTGGGTCAAAGAATTTTATAAGAGATTGCCCTCCGCCAGCGGCCCAGTTTCACTGAGCAGCGCGGCGTCAAGCGAATTTCAATCGGATCTCTTTTCGCTCAGGGGCATCCAATAGTTCGGTGCAGACGGAAAGACTTTGGGCGGACGCATCGCCTCGAAGAGGGAAGAGAGCGCAACGCCTTCGTTCATATAGGCCTTGTTTTGTCCCCACTGGTTGGCAAAGCGAATCTTGTCCGTTCCTGCTGGACGGTCGTACACGTTAATCGCATGACCGCCAAATTTGAGCCGCTGATTGAAGGGGTAATGACGAACGTCGACTCGCATGATGGCAGGCAGAGCGTTGTTTTCTTCCAACATCTTGAAGTGCTGCGCTAGTTCGTCGGCAGACTGGACGGTGACGACACCCTCTCCCTGCGGCTGGTGTGCCAAAACAAACGAGAAATCGGACGGGTCGTCACCGGCGATGTTGTGGTACAGGCGAGCAGTGTCCGTAGTCTCGGTTGGAGGATCTGAGATCACCTCGCCTTTGCCATCGCGCAACGGCACATATTCACCATTCTCACGCACAACTAGAGCATTTCCTTCGTTGACAGCCGGTCCCCAACCGATCTCATTCACCAGGGCTCTGCGTACAATCGGCTCGCCGCTACCGTTGTATGCAACCTCTCCAGGCTCGAGCCGCGAAAGCGGCTCTCCCTTGTCATTGAACAGTGGCATGTATTCAGATTCGCGCGCCTGACCGATGACATATCCCCGCAAGTTATGGATCTGGTTTTGCTCACTGAGAAGAGGATTTATCGGGCTCACCTGATTGGAGTCTATCCATACCAGCTGTTTGTTCGAATAAGTGGCGTTGCCTTTCACATGTTGAAGCAACTCATCTTTAATGAAGGTCGAGCCGGACAAGTATAACGGTTTACTATTGAGCGCTTGTTGAAGCAGCGCAGACTGCGCGATTTGTCCAGCCCAATCACGCGCACCATCGCGAGTTACCTCCTTGGCCGATTCCTGGTGCCTCATCTCTCTCTTTGCCGCCGCATCAGGTGCCACACCGCCCACGATACTAGAAGCTGAGATGGTCGAGCCGTCGGCGCAAGTGTAGGAGCCATCGAGCACGAGATCGACAACCAGTTGAGCAGCTTTGTCCGGAACCTTCGTTTGCAGACGTCGGTAGAGAGTTGTTAGAGCACACGTAGGCAGCCCGCCCTGTGACAGCTCGACAGGATCAGTGGCATGACTGAGCAACTGTTCAGCTAACTTTAATCGGTCTTCCATGGCGTAGGACGAACTCGGACTTTCGATCAGCCGATTAAGTTGCCACAAAAACACGGACTGTTGAGTTGTAGTTAAATGCCGCTGGGTAGCGGCTTCTTGAAACTTTGACAGGAAATCGATCATGCGCTGGCGCATTTCGGCATCAAAATCTGCCGCCTTGATTGTTTGCTCGAGGCGCAACTTTTCCGTATTCAAGTCCGCACCGAGATAGTCGACTCTGCCGTTAAAGAGCCGGACAAAGTCCCGCCCGTCGGCTGATGAACCACGAAACTCCGCACGCCCGTCAAGGTAGTATTTCGTGCCGGCGCCGGATTCCAGCGTCACCGATCCGTCGTCATCAATGCTGAGCACTGCCGGTTCAACGGATGTCTTCTGAGAATCACCAGCCGCATCGACTGGTCCTATCGTCCACCCGTTTTCGAAGCGGCGCCATACCTGTGCAGGACGACCGGCCACCTGGTTGACGATCTCCGTCGGCTCTCCATCGGCATCGTAGGTAAAGTCACGAACCGACGTGCCGTGATTCCAACGTTTGATCAAACCACTTTCATCGTATGTGATCTCGGGCGCCTCTTTATACGTTCGCGCAAAAGTGCCGTCGGAGTTCCAGGCGTCCTCAACCGAGACCGAGGCGCCACGGTGAGTGACGGTGCCAGTTGCTTCCAGCGTGGCTGATTCGCCCAGATCACGAACAATCATCCACTGCGGCTGATATTGGGCAAACATTTGCTCAGCGGAGTGCAACATACTGACCGCCAGGTTGGTATCGCCACGAACAATCATACGGTTGACAGCCTTCAAGGACTCAGCATTCCGGGAAAGTGACGGTCCTCCACTGGCGGACTCAAAACGGCTGAAAAGATCTTGCAAGGCAGAATTATTTTGCGCCAAGTTTTGCATAATGGTTTTTTCTCTTGCCCAATCGGCTTCCGAGATCCTCAGCCCGAAAGGCTCGCCGGGAAGGTCAGTGCGGTTCAGGTATCCGATGCTTCCATCGACAAAATTCACGGTGTAAACTGCGCGACCAAAGGACCGTACTAGATCTCCTTGCGACGAGATGGAAAACTGTGTATCCTGCGCATTAGCTTGAAAAAATCGATTCTGTCTTAATTTCTCTACGTTCACCCAGGCGCCGTCGCCGGCCACATAACCTTCTTTATCGTGAAGAAAGACCGCTTTCAGTTTGCTGCCGTCATCGTTCCAAACATATTGTATGCCTGGGTTGGAGCTTGCCAGCGAAGAAGCATGAATCAAGCGGCCATTTCGATCGAACACTTGCTTGGCAGCGCCCAGCCTATTCACCACCACCGTGGTGCCGTCCGAAGATCGTTCTACGGTACCATTCTCCCAGTCATAGGAGTCACCGCCAGCGGTGCCGGGCAATGGTGCCGGAATTGCCGGCTGCTCCAGTGACAAAAATCTGTGTTGCTCTGACAACAGATTACCGACAGGTAGCCCGGAAGACCTTTCCAGAAGATCCAGCACCGGCGGCGCCTCCTGGATGCGTCCTTCAACCAGAACTGGCTGCGGTTCTTCATGGGGCGGTTCGTTTATTACTATGCCGTCTCGAAGCTGCCTGAGCTTTTCGTTTACGGCCCTCACGCAGCGAGGAAAGAGCGCTGTCAGTCGTTGTTCAGAGTGCAGATGGCTGCTTCCGTGAGCGATGGCAAATAGCTCTGCGAAAAGACTTTTTTGAGCGGCTGTTATATCTGATGCCCCTTTAGAGTAATAAGAGTATTTTTGGCTCGTCATCCAATCAGCTTCGGCCATATCCTCATAAAATGCTCGTACGAACGTCTGCGAGCTACTGAAGCCACCGATGGCGTGGTCAACCGCGCCACCCATGGAGAAGAGCGTGTCGGCAGCAACAAGTTTGTTTGGCTCGAGTTTTGCAGAGTTCGCAGGATTGACGGATCTCGCCATTACGAATACTTGTTTGCTAGCCGGATCGTAAACGGTGCTCATTCCTTTCTTGAGTACACCTCCCGGCCAGTTTGGCGGGGCGTTTTGCGCAGCCAGTCCCTCATTGACCTGAGACAACAGGTCGGCGCCGACAACGGTTATGCCGTGCTGCGTCAAGATGTTCAAAATCGCCGGGTCGACACGATCGACGGCGCCCACTACTTCGTTGGTGAACGAACGTTGTGCTCCGCCCTCGAATTGCAGCAGCTGGCTGCCCGCCTTGATCTCGCTTGTGTCGTGCGGCAACTCCAGCACTTGATTGCCGACAATAATTTGATCCGCAGTCTCACCGCAATTTATCCGTACTCGAGCAGCATCAGATGAATTGAGCAAATCGACAACGCGATCAGTCAGTTCACCGGTACGCTGTGGTGCCGTGTGAAGTTGCCAGGTCAGCTCACTGAGAAGCGCCGCCAGATCCGGCGACGACGTCCCGGCCTTTTGCGCAGCCGACTGTATATTGCGGATCGGGGCGTCATCATAACCATTCGCCGAAAGCGCTTGCGCGAATGTTTCCTTCTCCGCCTCCAGATTATCATTCGTCACCAAAGCTCTACCGTCGCTGGTCAGCCGTGTCCGTCGTCCCGCGGGAGAGATGCTTAACAGCTCACCGATGTCTTGCAAACGGTATCCAGGTTTATCAGAGTCTAAAGGCGCAAAGGTGGCGTCAGTATCGGTAACCACAGTCGTGCCTTTTCCTAAAACAAAATGCCGCTCTACTCCTTCAGCTGTTCGCGATAGTGTCCATGTATCTCCTCGACGTTCGAGCGTGTTTGAGCTGGCAGGAGTAATATCGTGTACACGTTCGATTTTGATGTTACTGAGGTCGGAGTCGTCGTAGGTGATGACGCGCTCGCTTCCTTTAGTCTGAGTGGAAGGACTGAGCCTGATCAATTTATTGTCCCGGTCATACTCGCGCACGACCTTGTCGTCCGCTACGATGCGATGTTGGTTTGGCCGTCTCGTGACGCGAGAGTCTTCCATAATCCTTGAATAGCTGCCATCGGGAAAGAACTCCTCATCCGAACTGTTTCTCTGGGCTCGAACCGAATAATTGCTCGACGGCAACTGCGCAACGTCAAGCGAGGTAAGAAATGGATTCTGCAGATATTCAATACTCTGCGCTAGGATCCTGTCGGCGTGCGGGCCGCCATTAGTTATCTCACTGTTGACGTGACCAAACAGAAGACCGACCCCGCTTCCTGACAAATTACCCCTAAGTTTTTCCACCTTTGCCTTCAACTGCCCGGTCGCCTCATCCTGAGGCAAGCGTTCAAGCAAGCGATTTGTCGTCGCGGTTTCGTGAGCAGCGTCGACGTGGCTAAGAGCCGCTCGATCGGCATTGAAGTGCTTGAAGCGCGAGTTGACCGTGATCGAATACGCGCCTTTATCGTTGCCGACAATGACGCCGCCATCAGGATCGAGCAGAGCATAATCATGCTCTGCAGGCATCAGTTTTAGCCGGCCCGTTGCACGGTCCAATGAGCCGCGGGCCCAGCCGGATTCTGTTCTGAACAAGCCATTGTTGTTAGCAATCTGGACGGCGCGCAGCTCGGAGTTCGCATCGTACAAATAATGTTGCGTCAGCGGTTTTCGGTATTGATGCGAAGTTATTTGCGTCAGTCGGTCGTTTTGGTCGTAAACACGGGTGAGGAGGTTGGCATGATCCCGGACGATGGTGTGCCCATCGGCACGGTCAACAGAACCCAACATCCATGAGTAATTATTCGAGTTGCCACCTTCTGCGATGGCACCTTCAGGAGGCGCTGGAATGGCAGATTGCCCCAAGTGATAGCGCGTGATGAACTCTGACAACTTCTGCGGCGGCAGCTCTTTTTCGGTCACTCTGCGCACATCTTCCAGCTCGAACATCTCCGCCTTGGAGGCAACGAATTGGCGCTGGGCAGTTTCGGGTGAAACTTCCCCGGCCAGCGACTTCGCGGGCTCTTGGACGAAGTTGGTGGAGTGATCGCCAGCAGACGCGAAGGCGAACTGCAACTCACTCGATGCAAATGGGTTGGCCCCTACGATCGTTCTCCGCACCTCTAAACCAGCTGTTTGCGGCTGCGCAGCAGACGCTGAAAGCGCCCCCTCGACACTGCCTTTGATGCCGAATACTGCGCCGATCAACGACATCGAGTAGATCGAATGTCCCAGACTTTTTCCGTCAACAACAAGACGCCCGCTGGACAGCGCTCCGGCTTCACCTGAGAACGCTCCTGAAACAACGCCGGAAAGAACTCCGTTGACGATCGGATTTTTCAGCGACGCCAACACCGACGAGGTGCTGTTGGCTCCGAGAATGCCTAAGCCCAGACTCGTAGCGGTCATGCCCGCGAATAGCGCGCCGTTCGTGATACCGCTTTGGCACCGTTGCCGGAGGTCGCCGGGCTTCAGAGCGGCGCCGTTGAAGGCGCCAAGCACTGCCGATTCTTTGATGGAAAAACCGATTGCAGCCTTCTGCCCGCCAAGTTGCTCGCTTTCGGAGAGAATGCCAAACTTGTGCAGAGCGGCCACCTCGGCGGTCTGCAGAGCCAGATAGCCCAGGGCTCCACCTAACGTCTGCGCGTGCCAGGCTGCGGAGCCGAATGGCGCCTCCACCGGTGCCTGCATGAAGGTGACAGCCATCATCAACTTCTTTGCGCCCAACTGCGCTAGTCCCTGCAGCGGCAACTGAGCCCCTTCGTAGACAGCGGAGTGCAGCAGCTCGTAAACAAACGAGTGCTGCAGTTGGTTGGAATTAGACGGATGTTGTACGTCTATCTCGCGCATGCTTATGCCGAAAGTTGTCGATATGTGGCGGATTTCTATAAAGTAAAAGCTTTGACTTCCGGTGTCATTGGGGAAACCCCCATAGCGGGCCGCGGGGCGCGAGGGCGGGGGCTGAGACGGGTGCGAACAGAGAACAGTCAGTTGGGTAAATCAGTGCTTGCTTTACTTTCGCCCCGGTACTATACTTACGTATGTATCCAGAAAGGAATATTCAAACATGCCTGATCCGTCGACGGAGTCCCAGATTGACGCATTGCCGCCACGACAGAAGGACGTCCTTAGATACATCATCGAGCTCACCGAAGAACACGGCTACCCGCCTACTCTGGCAGAACTAGCCAAAGCACTTGGTCTGCGCAATCGTATGACCGTGCATCAGCACGTTGCCGCTCTGAAAAAGAAAGGGCTAGTTCATTGGGAGCCCGGACTGAATCGATCTCTCAAGGTCGTCGGACCTGCGTGTGGATCGATCGGGCGCAAGGACAGCTTGGACGAGCCGCAAGAAGAGAACAATGTAAAACCGATCGGTTTGCCTCTCGCCGGCACGATTGCCGCCGGTCAACCACTGGATGCGCTGCAAAGCGATGAATATCTCCAGATCGATACTCACTACGCCGGAGAGGGCTGTTTCGCCCTGAAAATCAAAGGCGAATCGATGATTGAAGATGGCATATATGACGGCGACTTCGTCATCGTCAAACCAAATCCGTCTCCGCGCAATGGCGAAATTGTCGTCGCCCTGCTCGATGATGGCAGCGCCACCCTCAAACGTTTCTTCAAAGAAGGAAGCGGATATCGATTGCAGCCAGCAAATAAAGAGATGGAGCCAATCTTCGTCAGGTCTGCCAACGACTTGCAAATTCAAGGGACAGTCGTCGGCCTTTTCAGAAAGATGTAAGTTCGATTGTTCGCAAAACCGTTACCGAATCCGCGTTCGTTGCTCCGAACGCTTGAGCTCTCACCGCAAAAAGTTCGCGCATTTTTGCGCATTGCCTTCGATTGGCTCATAATGAGCGATTGAAGGAGAGCTCATGTCGTCCGAGCCGCAAAACCTCAAACACTCACGAGCAGGAATTGCAGTTGCATTTTTCATCTTGCTTCTGACCTGGTTCGCCTTGCTGCATCCGCTGCCTGCAGCGCAGTTCAAAGAAACCGATATATTCTGGTTGCTGGAGTCCGGCAAGAACATCCTCAAGCAATCAGCTTTGCCAACTGTCGATCCTTATTCGTTTGCCTCCTCGAAGACTGCGTGGATTGTCTATCAGTGGCTCTCGGAATGCATTTTTGCACTGGTGTCACAGTGTGGCTTCTACGCCGTCGCCGCCCTGGGACTGGCGACGCTGGCTTACCTGTTATTTGTCCTCATCTTCAAACGGGCGATCAAGCTTGGTGCCAACTCAATCGCCGCCGTCATTGTAGTAATCATAACTACATGCGCAACTTATCCGGAAATTGCCGAGGTACGTCCTCAGCTCTTTTCATACGTTGCTCTTTTCTTCCTGCAGTCAATCGCGGAAGATGCTTGGTCCGCTTCTTTGAACAGCCCCCAAGTGAAAGTTGCACTGGCCAAAATTTTCGTGGTCGGTGTTTTCTGGACCAACTGCCATATCTCATTTCCTCTGGGCTTGGCAATGCTGGTCTTGTATCTGTTCAGTTCAGCTATTGCCGATGTAGTCCCAAGAGAAAACGGCAAATTGAAGATCGCCTTGAGCGCCGGCAGTTTTGGGGAAAGAACACGAATTTTCGCTTTGATGACAGTGATCTTTTTAGCAGCAACACTCGTAAATCCATACGGTGTCAACCTTTGGTTGTTCCTTGGTCGCTTGAACACAATTTATACTTCCATCGAGATGCAACCACTGCATACTCCAATCAACTTGATTCTGTATTTCGTCGTACCAACAATCTTCGTGTGGAGGAGCGTTGCACCACCACGATTGCTCTGGTCACTGGTGCTGCTTGCAGAAGGTTGGCAGCACAAACACCTGATTCTCTATTTTTGCCTTTGCTCCAGCCCTCTCGTTGCTCAAGGAGTGTCAGTGCTTCTCGCCAAGGCAACCCGATGGCAGCCAATTAGCCGGGCGAGCGAATTTCTCAGGCAAGCACAGTTTACGCCCATCTACCCAATCGCTGTCATTGCTCTGGCCATCTACACCGTTTATTCTCAACCTCTGAGCATTTGCAGGAGCGCGCCGTTGATCGCGGCAGAGTACCTCGATTCCCACAAGGTGCCGGACAACTTGTTTTGTCCTCAACCAAGCAGCAACTACTTGATCTACAGATATGAGGGCAGCCGCAAGGTACTTATGGATACGCGCGCCGATTTGTATGACGCATCGTTGTACAGTCGCATGATGAACGCCATGGCCGGCTCTGGCTGGGAAGAGCTTTTCCAGCAATACAATATAAACTCAGTCCTCATGCCCAGCGACGATGCACTCAGCCGCATACTGGCTCAGTCTGCCGACTGGGCCAAGGTATTCGAGGACCAGGACTTTTCGCTTTTCGTGCGCAGCTCTCTTCTGACGCCAGAACAGAAGAAATCTGGCGTAGCGCATCCGGCAGATTTGGGTCGCCTGGTGCACGTGCAAAAAATGTTCGGCACATCACCGTTGGCCAGATAGCGGACGATTCCCTAGAACCGGCACAAAAACCCGTCACGAGGCGCGCTCACCTCATGCCGCAGCGCCTAGCGACGTGGATAAACGTTTTCGATAGAACCCACCTTGGAATCGAGCGCCAGGCGCTCAATTGAAAAGCGACTGGCCGTCTACGTCTTAGGCAGCCTGCTGATTGCGATACGCGGCAACGACGGAAACATAGTAGTCATCAACAACTCTCAACGCTTCGCAGTTGCAAGGCATTGTCGAGATCTGCTGCGCCAATTGTCTGGCGCGGGCCTTGCCTGACCATACGCTGCCTGGCAGCGACTGGTGGCAAGAGCCTAGAGACCACAATTTGTCCATCAGCCCCGAGCCATGCGACTCGAGCTCATCGAACTTGTGTGTCTGATTATCCATGACCGTAAACCTCATCGGGGATACCGAACAGGAGATGAAATCAACTCTGGAATTTTCCTGAAGGTCGCTGGGAGTTCAGACCTGCTCGTACGCAAGCTCAGACGGATCATTTGTCGAAAAGTTGCCAAGAATTTCGGACTGGCCACCGCTATGTCATCAACCTGACACACAGCGCTGTTATATTGGCATCACTTACTAGACCTATGGCAGCGATGAATACAGCGATCCTATCGGAAGAAATTCCAGCGATCCGTTGCACCCAGTGCGGCTTGGAGCTGGACGCCGGCATACCGATTTGCCCCAACGACGGCACACGCGTCGGCGGCGAACCGACGGTCGGAGAGTTGTTTCAGAACCGGTATGAGTGCGTCGAACGCGTCGCATCCGGCGGCATGGGTGTAGTCTATAAGGCTCGCCAGCTGGGTCTAAACCGCATAGTTGCGCTGAAAGTTTTACAGTCGGCCAATTTATCTGACAACGCAATCCGCAGATTTAATCTGGAAGCACAGTCGTTAGCCGGTTTTGACCATCCTCACCTGGTTCGCGTATTCGAAGCGGGCGTGACGGCGTTCGGTCAGTCGTACACGGTCATGGAGTTCATCGACGGGCATACGTTGGACGTCGTGTGTAAAGATGGGCGTTTGAGTCTGGACAAAGCGCTCGATATATTCATTCAGATCTGCGAAGGACTGCAATATGTTCATTCGCGCGGAATTTTGCATCGGGATTTAAAACCGAGCAACATCATGCTGACGGACGTTCAGTCCGACCATCCGAAAGTAAAATTGCTCGACTTCGGCATCGCCAAAGTTATCGATCGAACGGACGGCAAAAGTTTGACGCAGACGGGCGAAGTCTTTGGCAGCCCTAATTTCATGAGCCCCGAGCAAGCCAAGGGCATAGATATGGATCGACGCTCCGACCTGTATTCGGTGGGCTGCTTGATGTACGACGTGCTCACCGGCTCACCGCCGTTCGCTGCCAACAGTGCGGTCGGCATCATTCTCAAGCAAGTGTCGGAAAAACATCGTTCGCTCAATTACTGGATGGGGAGAACAAAATACCCCAACGCCCTGGAAGCCATTGTCGATAGGCTTCTGGAGAAGGATCCAAGCCAGCGCTATCAGACGGCGGAGGAGTTGAGAAAAGACCTTTTGTCGCTGCGCAGCCGCCAGTCCAACTGGTATCACATCAAACTGCCTAATCGTCAACCGACAGCTACGAAAGGACGGTCGAGCATTGCGCTCGCGGCGGCAGCCTTTGCGCTTGTCCTGTCATTGGCTGCCTTCGTTGTTTGCACACTATTGTCCGACAAGCCGGACATGACGAAGGTGAGCCTGCTAGACGAAGGTCGCATTGTAGATGACGTGTTTCACACGTCAGAAACGAAATACCTGAGCAGCACCGGCAACAATGACATCAACTTGTCGAATATCGCAGTTTTGAAACAGAACGATCAGATGAATTCGGACGACAAGCTGGATTTGCGCGGAGCCAACGCAGGCTCTTTCAAGTACATAAAGGAGCGGCAAGATAATTACATCACCGAGCTGAGGACATACCGAATCGACGACAAGTCAATGCCGTACATTACCCAATTGCCGCTGTTCAGCCTCGAGATGCGAGATGCACCGGCCACAGACGCTTCTCTCAAATACATTGTCGGCTTTCACGCCCTCAACCACCTCGAATTAAGCGGCATGCATCTCACACAAGAAGACTGCAAAAAGCTTTTGCAGTTAAAACGCCTCAACAGTCTCGCTCTCGATCACTGCGGGCTGGATGACGCCTGCGTCGCCGCACTCACTCGTTTTAAGCTGATGAACAACTTGTGCCTGGCGGAGAATGCCGACGTTACCAACGCAGCCGCGAAACAACTGGCTGCAGCACAACAACCGATCACTGTTCTGGATTTGGGGAGCACCTCGATAAACGACGACGCGGCGCCTTATCTGGAAAAACTGCCGGACTTGCAAGAGTTGCATCTGAACCACACTGTAATCACTGATAAATCTCTGCCCGCCCTGGCAAAACTGAATAGCCTCCGCTGGCTGGATCTTGAGAACACCGCAATCACGGCAGACGGTTTGGCACAGTTCCGGCCGGTGGGACTGTTGCGGCTCAACGTGGCAAACTGCCAGGTTTCGGGTGAGGCAATAAAAGAGTTCAAACGCCACAACAAAGAGTGCGCCGTTTACCAGAAAGAGATGCCTCAACAGCACGTCAAATTAACCGGTCTGAACATCAACTAGTCGATCACAACACTATCGCTCTTGCTGCTGAAACAGCTGTTTCATGCACTTCGGCATCGGAACCCCGGTATCGATTTCGATAGTGCGTTCGTTCTCATAACGAACGACGCCGGGCTTCTCCTTGGACACTTTTTTCACGTACTTGCACTGCGTGTAAACAACGCGCTGTTTACTCCCGGCCGCAGCCTTGGAGAGGCGTGCCGCCACCTGAGCCGCTTCACGAATAGTGTTGAGCGGCGGCTCCTGCTTCGACGCCGGAACACGGATCAGCACGTGCGCACCACCCTGCCCTTGAATGTGAAACCAGAGATCATTCGGTTGCGCCAGGCGACTCAAGAGAAAATCGTTCTCCTGGCGGTTTCTGCCCACATAGACCGTCCAACCATCTGAGGATGTGAGGCTAAGCAGACGCGATTTGTTCTTCTTCGGAGCTTGCTTCTGTTGTTGCGGTTGTTTCAGCGCTTCTTGCGGTTTGCGCCCAATAAGTGCATCTTTCAGTTGACGCAGTTGGTTCGAGTCAGTGGCGCCTTCCACTTGTTGCATCTGCGCCTTGATTTGATCCAGCCGCTGCGAGGCTTCTCGACAGGCGGTATTGGCTGCATTGTGTCGGGCTCTGGACTTAGCGAACATGCGGTAGAACGTCTGGGCATTCTGCGCCGGCGAAATATTCGGGTTGAGTTTGATCGTAACCGCAGAAGTCTCCCCGTCGTACAGATCATCGCAAACGAGCTCTTCCTGACCGGGTTCTATGCGATTGAGATTAGCCAGGACCAGGTCGCCGTTGCGCTTGAGCTGCTCGAGCGAACCACCGTTGCCTATCTGCGCCGATGCGGCCGAGATGCGCACGGTCAATTTTTCGCTTTCTCCGCGCAACTCCGAGCGCAGCCGCTCACGCAACTGATTGAACTGCTCGCGCGCTTCCACCAGGCTGTAGTATTCGTCGACCATGTCGTTGGCCGAAGGAAATTTTTTCCATTCGGGACTCTCGTCCATATCCGGCCACCAGGATACGACGCTGTAGGTGGAGAGGTCGGTTTTCAGCGCCGGCGCGAAGTTATTCACGTCGCGCAAGGCAGAGATGCGCTGCCAGAGACGGTCTTTCAAATCGGGACTGCTGAGGGCCTGGGCTGACCCGCTGGGCGCACCGGCGGCAGCCACCAGCTCGGCAGCCAGATGGCGGCCCAGACCGGTATAAGAGTTGATCAACCACTGCTCCAATGTGGGAGCAAGCGGCGGGGTGAGAGGCTCTCCCGCCTGTACTGCGGCATTGAGTGCCGAAAGTTTGCCGGCCAACTCTTCTTCGCCGGCGGAAAAAATGTTGATCTTGTCCTGCCCGGGAGGGCGAACAAACTTCAGACCAGGAGCCACTTCCCTCTGACGGCTCATCTCTTTCGTCACCACATGCGATGCGCAAATGATTTTCTCGCTCGCCTTATCCCAAAAAATCAAATTGCTGTGGCGACTCATTATCTCAGTGGTGAGAATTTTTAGCGAAGCGCCGCCCACCTCATCGACACAGGAGAAGATGAAGTCGACCATGCGCTCGCCAACGGGCTGTTCGACACCAACCAGGGTGGCGCCTGTAAAATGCTTGCGCAGCAGCATGCAAAAGTTGGACTGCGAATTAGCGCCACCTCTGCCGGACTTCTCAAACGAAGCAGGCTGCGCCGGCGTCTTCACCAGGCAGATCCGCCCATACGCCGTCTGCGCCGACATAAGTAGGTTGATCGGCCCGGCTTTAGAACGCAAAAGCAAAACAATCTCGTCACGCCCCAGTTGATAAACCTTGTCTACTTTGCGGTTTAACAAAAGCGGTTTTGCTTCCTGTAGGACAGCCCGAATAGTGAGGGCGTCGAATGGTTGCATGGCGATTCCTGGTCGGGTTTAATTGATAGTCAAATCTAGCAAATATGAGAGCCGTTATTATGAACTCATCGGAGTTCGGCGGTTTCCTTTCACAGGCAAGAGTCATGACTTCAGAACAGCAGGGAAAAGTGCAAGTGACAAGCCGCCCGAGCGACAACCCGGTCAAGCGCGGCAGAAGCGGCAATCTCATCGTTGTCACCGGTCCCTCTGGAGTGGGCAAAGGTACCGTCACATCTCAACTTCTGGAGCAGGTTCCCAACCTGTTGAAATCAGTCTCCGCCACCACACGGGGCAAGCGCCCCAATGAAGTCGAGGGCGTCGACTACTTTTTCAAGACGCCGGAAGAGTTTTACAACATGGTCGAGGCTGGTCTTTTTCTGGAGTGGGCGGAGTTTGCCGGCAACCACTACGGCACTCCACGTGCCTGGGTGTTCGAGCAACTGAAAAAAGGCATCGATGTCATACTCGAAATCGAAGTACTGGGAGCGAAGCAGATCAAGGAGTCCTGCCCGCAGTCGACTCTGATTTTCCTCTCGCCCCCCAGTTTTGAAGAGCTAAAGAGTAGATTGAAAAACCGGGCCACCGAAGATCCGATGAAAATGACGCTGCGATTGATGAAAGCCAGGCAAGAGCTACGAGCGCTGCACGAGCAGCACCTCTTCCACTATGAAGTTGTTAACGACAATATAGAAGAAGCTGTCAACAATCTGGCTCACATCGTGTATGCTGAAAGGTGCCGCATAAGGGAAAACGAGCCGAATGAGCACGACAAGAATTCTTGATCAACTGCTGGATAAGGACACCAACCGCTACGAGCTGGTGTTGAAAGTGGCACAGCGCGCCAAGCAGATCAAAAACGAGACGAGAGACCAGCATAAGGCCACCAACGCCGTGATACAGGCGCTGCAAATGGTAGCGGCCGAAGGCGACGGCACTATTCTCATCTCGCCGACCGGCTATCTCGTCTACTAGAGACGTCTTTGAGATCTAGCCTTCCGCGCCCGATTCGGGGCGGTATATCAGCATGCCTGCGCAATGTTTCTTCATGTGCCGACGTCATACTTGCGTAAAATCCCACTGAGAGCGACAAAAATCGATTAAGCCGCCCTAATTTTTGCGCGGGAAATACGCCTTTGCTCTTGCACCTGTCTCGTCACGGCCTTAAGATCAGTCCCGCGAGACGCGCTTGATTACTGGCTCAATCACAGCAGAGGCAAAAGGCGACAATTTATGGACCTGTGGATGTTACTGCTGCTCCTCGCTTTCATGTCCGGCATCATGGGCTGGACGATGACGCCATTTTGCTCGGGCATTCTATGGTTTTGCGACTGGCGCGAGGGCAATCCGATCAACTGGGGCATGGACACTGCCTTCACTCTTGCGGTTCCATTTGCCTGGATGTTCTCGATCATCGAAATAATCTTGCTCTACTGCAAGTAGAAATCTCTTCTTACCACCAGGTCCATCAACCTGCTCAGCCAGTTCGGCTAGTATGTCCACTGCTTCCTCAGCCGTCTTGATTGCCGTGAGACGCGCCCTATAAGGAGCGCTTTGATGAATGCCTTTGGTGTAGTGAGTGAGATGACGTCGCGACTGGTCGGTGCCTACTTTCACGCCTTTGTAGCGAATCAGTCCGATACAGTGCAGATAGCCGCAAATCAGGCGCTCCACCTCGTCTGGTGGGTCGTCCATCACACCTGTTTCCAGATATTTCGTGATGCGAGCGATCAGCCACGGATTGCCCAGCGTGCCTCGTGCCACTGCCACACCGTCGCAGCCGGTGACATCGAGCAGCCGTATAGCGTCTTCCGGCTCGAAGACGTCGCCATTGCCGAAGACGGGAATGGTAAGGGCCGCTTTTACCTTAGCGATAAAAGACCAATCAGCCTTGCCGGAGTAGAGCTGCTGCCGTGTGCGTCCATGCACGGTGACTGCACAAACACCTGACTCTTGCAGCATGATGCCGAATTCAACGGCGTTGCGCGAAGTGTCGTCCCACCCCAGGCGAAATTTGACAGTGAGAGGAATTTTGATGGCGCTGCGCACAGTCGTGACGATCTCGCGGGCCAAATCAGGCTCGCGCATGAGAGCGCAACCATCTTTGCCTTTCGTGATCTTCGGCACGGGGCAGCCCATATTGATATCGACGAAATCGGCACCTTTGGCTTCAGCCATCTGAGC
The DNA here is from genome assembly GCA_036703195.1 of Planktothrix sp. Lineage (GTDB taxonomy): Bacteria > Cyanobacteriota > Vampirovibrionia > Obscuribacterales > Obscuribacteraceae > DATNPN01. Next base: position 36,445 of record DATNPN010000050.1, read on the forward strand.
GGCTTTTGCCATGACGTCCGGCTCGTGTCCGAACACTTGAATGCCTATCGGGCGCTCATTGGGATCGAGATCCATAATGCGGCACTCGGGGCGATTCATCAGCGCCCGACTGCTCACCATCTCGGTGGCGAGCATACATTCCGGGTCGACCCGGCGCACGACGTTGCGAAAGACAATGTCAGTGACACCCGCCATCGGCGGGACGTATACTCTGCTCTTCAGCGTAAGGGATCCAATCTTTATAGGCATACGAAGAGTTTACAAGACCTGACGACTACTATGCCAACATCCGCAATAAATCAGTGGTTAGCTGCTTCTCTGAGCGAACATTATCGCCTGAACGGCATTGCACGGCTATCGCCTCTCGTTTATCCGACAATCGAGAACAGAGAACCGGAGCCCGAATCCCGGTTCTGGCGGGTGGATACGGATGATGAGCAATTAATCCTCAAGCGTTACAAGAGAGGGAAAACGCCGGCACGCATTCACTTCGAAGAAGAGTTTCAAACGAGAATGCACGCAGCCGATCCCGAACTCGTCCCCCAACTGCTCACCACGACGCGAGGGGACAAACATTTCGTCCTCGGCTCCGATCAGTCATGGCGGCTAGAGCGATACTTCGACTCGCGCCACTATAAATGGTGGCAGTGCGATTGGCAGCCTGAACAATGCGCCGAAGCAGGGCGCTTCCTCTCGCGGTTTCATCGTACATCTCGCGCAGTGACAAAACGCTGGCAGTCGCAGACTTATGACACCGCATTTGATACCATCGATCTGGCACCATTAACGGGCAACGATCTGGAAGAGACAATGAGAAAGGCGCTCACGTCCTGTGCCGATCACCCGCCCGCAATCAGAGATTTTCAGAGATTGTTAAACGACTGTCGCTCATTGTTGCGACAAAGCAAACCTCACTTGCATGCACATACGCGGGGCAACCAAGACGAGTTGCTGCTTATACACGGCGATTTTCATATGGGAAACCTTCTATTTTCCGGCGCTCAGATTAGAGGGATCGTCGACTACGAAGATGTGCGCCTTCAGACACGTTTATACGAACTAGGCTACGCTGCGCTCATGCTCTGCTTTCCCTGGACAGTCGAGCCCGGTCAAGACCCGCTCGGACTTGACCAAAAGTTTTTCAGTCGGTTCTTTCAGTCTTACTCCGAGACCGGCGCTCTCACACCTGACCTGCCCAAGCACTCCATCGTCACCGCCTGTATCCTCATCATCGCCTGGCTATTGGAGCGGTCGCAGGATTGGAGCGAACCTGATTCGACCTCATATCGCTGCTGTAAGCGCTTGATTCAGGCGTGGAGATTTTATGTGTAAGCTTTCGCTGTAGTTTGTGGCGGTTTGGACGTATTGTGATCAAGCGGACTGTTCTACTCTCAGTGCGACCGTTTCAATAACGTGCAGCCATTAGGCTTCAGCAAGATCGACCCGAGCAAACGGTCGAAACAGCCAACATGACGGGGTTGGCGCCCGAACTTTCCCACCCTAAAATTAGTTTAGTGACAGCCGTCGCCACTGCGGTGTACAGTTTGCCTGAGCAGACAAGAACTGGTGACCCATTGGCTCCGCTAATCGCGATCATCGCCCACGAACACGATGAATTCGTCGAACGACAATTTTACCTTCGTGAGCTCGCTCGGGCCTGGCAAGACAACGGTCTTGATGTGGGAATGTATATTCGCCCCTCAACGAAAGCGCGCGCCGACATAGCAATCCTGCACGTCAACTTGACTTTGGTTCCTCCAGAGTACGCCGAATTTGCGCAGTCATTTCCCATCACACTCAATGTTCGCACCACTGACATATCAAAACGCACAATCAGTGCCAATATTTTGCAACGAGACTCGAACTACGATGGACCAGTTATCGTAAAAGGCAACGAGAATTACGGCGGCACGCCGGAAATGCGATTGGAAGGGCTGCTCGAGAAAGCTGCTGTGGCAGCGTTACCGCATCGTTCTCCCCAAGCTACACACAAACGTCTCAGCACTTACGATTACTACGTCGTCGATGCGCTGGATAAAGTGAGCGAGGACGTCTGGGCAAACCCATACCTGGTAGTAGAAAAGTTTCTCCCCGAAAGAGAAGGAGATGCTTATGTGATGCGGACCTGGCATTTCTTAGGCGACGCGGGATTTCACACCAAATTGTATGGACACTCACCGATAATTAAGAGCAAAGCTTGTTTTAAACGTGAGCCGATCCCAGAGCCGCCCCCTGACGAGCTTTTGGAAGCACGTCAAAAGCTCGGATTTGATTACGGCAAGTTCGACTACGCCATTCACGATGGAAAGTTCGTCTTATACGACGTGAACAGAACGCCCACCTTGGGCGGAATAGCCCCAGAGCTGATCAAAGACAATCTGGGAATTTTACAGCGAGGCATTTACAAGTATCTGAGCCAATAATTGGAGCTCTTAGATAATGCGAAACTGGTCAAAACCACGAAATGTTTTTCCTCCATCCCGATATACTATTGAACGGCTACGATGGGGTGGTCCTTAAACAAGACGCGAAATCCACCGGATTGCGCTTAGCAATTTTAATGTCCTCACATCTGGAAGCCAGTCCATAGCGCGCTACTAATCAGGCTGCCAAGCCACCGCGCCACTCGGTGAAAAAGCGTCCACCCCTATCTTCGAACTGCACTTGGACGATATGGCTCCTTCGATTGCGATAATCGCTCACGAACATGATGACTTCATTACGCGGCGCTCGCACCTGCGCGAAGTCGCGCGCATCTGGCAAGATAACGGCTTCGATGTCGGCGTTTATATCCGTCCGACAAAGGGTGCGAGAGCGGACATCGCCATCCTGCACGTCAACTTGACCGTGGTGCCGCAAGAGTATCTCGAGTTCGCGCAATCATTTCCGATTGCGCTCAACGGTCGCGTAGCAGATATCTCGAAGCGCGAAATCAGTCAACAGATCCTCGATCGCGATTCAAAGTACGACGGTCCTGTTCTGGTCAAAGGCAACGAAAACTACGGTGGCGCTCCCGAAAAGCGTATGGAAGGACTTCTTGCAAAAGCCGCCGCACAAACGGTCTCTGTCCACTCGACACCCTCTCCGGCATCGCAGTTTCCGCGTCTTTCCACTTACGAATACTATGTAGTTGATTCAGTGAACAACGTACCAGAGGATGTCTGGTTGAATCCAAATCTGGTGGTGGAGAAATTTCTGCCCGAAAAAGAAGGCGACCTCTACATTATGAGGAACTGGCACTTCTTGGGCGATGGCGAATATCATACGAAGTGCTGGGGCCACAATCCGATAGTAAAAGGCAGTCACGTACTCAAACGCGAGCCGATAACGGAGCCAATTCCGAGCGAGCTGCGAGAAATACGGCGGCGGCTCAACTTCGACTTCGGCAAATGGGACTATGCACTGGTCGATGGAAAGCCGGTCGTGTTCGACGTCAACAAGACACCAAACTTAGGGGCTTTGAACGAGAAGCAGGCAAAACCGAAATTCGAAATACTGTCCAAAGGCATCTACAAGTATCTTTCGAAATAGCTCCCCCATATGTTTATACGTCTATGGCTCCTTCAATTGCGATAATCGCTCACGAGAATGACGACTTCATCAAGCGGAGTTCCTTTCTTCGCGAGATCGCACGGCTGTGGCAAGACGATGGTCTCGATGTTGGACTGTACATCAAGCCATCGCCTCAAGCTAAAGCAGACGTCGCGATTCTGCACGTCAACCTGAGCGTCGTGCCATCCGAATACTTGGATTTCGCGCAAAATTTTCCGGTGACGCTGAACGGGCGGGTCAAAGATATTTCCAAACGTGCAATCAGCTTCAACATTTTGCAACGCCACGCGAACTATGAAGGTGCAGTCATGGTCAAGGCGAATGAAAACTACGGTGGCGAACCCGAACAGCGATTGGAAAAATCTATCGGAATAACGTCAAAGTATCGCCGCCTCACCACTTGGGAGTATTACGTCTTGGACTCCCTGGACAGAGTCACAGAGGAAGTTTGGTCTAACCCGCATCTTGTCGTGGAAAAGTTTCTCCCGGAAAAGGAAGGAGAATTTTTCATATTGCGCCACTGGTACTTTCTTGGTGACACTGAATTTCACCGAAAGATCTATTCAATCAACCCGCTAGTCAAAGGCGAGGGCGTCATTCGGCGTGAACCGATCACAGAGCCCATTCCCGAAGAGCTTAGGGAAAGACGGCGTCAACTCGGATTCGACTTTGGCAAATTCGATTATGCACTCGTCGATGGCAAATTGGTTGTTTATGATGTCAACAAAACTCCAGGTCTAGGAGCGGTTTTGGCGCCTGAACACGCGAGGTTGCAACTACCCATTCTAAAAACAGGCATATATCAATACTTCACAAAATAGCCCAAGGCGGCTCACTGAGCAATAATTTCAATGACCTTATATACTGATTAACTGAGCAAGGCGGTGGATGAGCTTGAGCAAATCACAGAAATTCAATATTGGCTTGTGTTTGGCGATATTGGCAGCGTCTACGAGCATAACTGTCTGCCCGTCGTTTGCAGACGACGATCTGACGATCGGCGGACGCATTTCCGATCATGCTAAAGAGCCGGTCGCGGGCGCCCAGGTTAGACTGCTGGATCAAGATGGCTCAGTAATTAAGAGCACTAACTGTTTCTCTGACGGCAGCTTCTCTATCAGCCATAAGGCGTGCGGGAAGTGTTCGCTCGAAATCGTACCCGATGAAAAAACAGGATTGGCCACGGCGTTGATTGAGAATGTCGCCGGTGACAAAAATCGCGACTTCGTAGTCGAGTTGCATCAAGGGTTTCAGGTAGCGGGTCGCGTTTCAGCCGATGGCAAAGGGCTGCGTGGACTGACCGTCAAGGTTACTGCCGTAGAGTCGGAAAACCAACACGTTCACGGCGGCGGCTACGCAAAAACCTCGAAGGACGGTCGTTTTCACATGACGTTGACGCCCGGCGTCAAGCAACTTATCGTATTGAATCAACGTTATCCCGACATGGCAGCCGATCAGTCTATACAATTTACTGTAACGGCGGACGTGGAGCTGCCTGACATTGTCCTGAAGCCACGTTGAGGAGACGATGAAGGTTGCATATTTCGACTGCGGGTTCGGTGCCGCCGGAGACATGCTGCTCGGCGCGATGATCGATGCCGGACTGCCGTTCGACAAGTTTTGTGCCGAGCTGCGCAAGCTCGCATTGCCGCCGGGAAGTTTTGCTGTGGAACTCAAAGGTGTAGAGCGGTGCAGTTTGGCTGCGAAAAAATTCAATGTTTTGATTGAGCCGAAAGAATCGCATGAACACGAGCGTGATGGGCATTCGCACGAGCACGACCAGACAAAAGAGCATGGGCATGAACATAAACAGGCGGTCGACCATGCACACGCCGATGAAAACTCGCACTCACACGGGCACTCGCACGAACATGTGCACGAACATGCGCCCTCACACGAACACACTCATGAACACGGCGGACTCGATCATGTTCACGATGGCGGAGAACGGCACCTATCCGAAATTTTGCAGATTATCGAAAACTCGCCCATAAGTGCTAACGCCAAACAGCTGGCATCGCGCATTTTTTGCCGGCTCGGCGAAGCGGAGGCGAAGGTTCATGGAGTCGACGTTGAAGACATACATTTTCACGAGGTCGGCGCTATCGACGCCATCATCGACATCGTCGGATTCGCCATCGCTTACGACATGCTCGCCATTGAGCACAGTCAGGTTTCACCGCTGCCAGTTGGATCCGGGCTAGTAAAAATGCGGCACGGGCTGTTTCCCGTGCCTGGTCCGGCAGTAATCAACCTATTACAAAGCTCCGGTCTGCCCGTAGCGAACTCATCGTTTAAACATGAATGTCTGACGCCGACCGGTGCGGCAATACTTTCTACAGTGGCGACGCCATCGGTAAACATGCCCTCAATGCGCATCACCGCTTCAGGCTATGGGGCTGGCACGCTCGATCCCAACGGTTTCCCCAATGTATGCCGAATTATCATCGGAGAGGCACTGTCGACCAACGAAGACTATTCAGGCTCGGGGAGTTCTAGTTTCGAGTCGGAGATAATCGCGGTTCTGGAAGCCAATCTGGATGACTCTTCACCACAACTCCTCTCTTTTGCCATGGAACAGCTTTTTCAAGCCGGCGCACTAGACGTGACGGTCACGCCGGTGGTGATGAAGAAGAGCCGCAGTGGTCACATCCTTTCGGTTATCTGCGCCCCTGCCGATCGTTTCAAACTGGAAGAGGTGATGTTGCGTCAAACCTCGACGTTGGGTGTGCGCAGCCATCTCTGCGAGCGCTTGGTCGCTCGACGCGAATGGCAGAACGTCAGTCTTGGCAATGGCGATACCGTGCGCGTCAAACTCGGGCGCGATCGCCAGGGCAAAATTGTTAACGCTCAGCCTGAGTATGAAGATTGCGCAGAGTATGCAACGAAGCACAATATGCCACTCAAACAGGTCATCGCCAAAGCACTGGCTAACCTCGAGGGTGAAAACTGAACTGAGCGCCCGCCTGCTGATCCCCCTTGGCGGCAATCGGAAATGCCACTTTAGGGTAATGCGCCTATGCCGTTGGTCTCCTAGAATGTGAACAGATAACGGAACCCACAGATTCGTTCGGTACACGTTTTTAGCAGTGCGCAGACTGTCACGGCTGCTCTGGATTGAGGTGTTATGGAAAACTCAACCGTCAAACTTCGGGTGATGCTTGTTGAAGATCATGCCCTGCTGCGCATCGGACTGAAGATATTACTAGAACAGCTGGGCATCGACATTGTCGCCGAAGCGGAGAACGGTGAAGAAGCGGTGGCTCTATGCCTGACCGAAAAGCCCGAAGTCGTTCTTATGGACCTGAGCATGCCTGTTATGGATGGCATCGAAGCAGCCCGTCGTATCAGAGAAGTGGATCCGGCGGTCAAAGTTATCATGCTCACGTCGCACGACAACGAAGAGCATATACATGCCTCGCTCGCCGCAGGAGCGAACGGCTACTGCTTGAAGGAGACTAAACCGGAGCGCCTGATAACAGCACTGCATGCGGTGCGCCAGGGAGACCTGTGGCTGGACTCGCATATAGCAGCTAAAGCGTTGCGCAGCGTTGGTTCTGGAGCTATCAATGGCGATGACAAAGTCAATCCGAACAAACTGACTCCGATGGATCTCGAGGTATTGCACCTGATCGTTGAAGGAATGACGGTTTGCGAGATTGCCACAAAACTCAAGCATTCCGAGCAAGCGATTAAGGAAGTCGAGTTTCGCATTCTGGAGAAGCTTGCTGCCAGTGAACGCACGCAGTCGGCGCTGCAAGCGCTGCGCCAGGGGACGAGCAAAACACGGCTGAAGAAAGTGCAGACTTGTTGCATGTGCAGACGAGAGTTCGAAGAGCAGTTCGTATGCTGCCCATTCGACGGAACACAGCTCGACCACATCGTCAGCGATGATTTGACCGGCACCGTTTTTGCCGACCGGTACGAGATTTTGCAGCGACTTGGCAGCGGCGGCATGAGCATCGTCTACAAAGCGCGTCATAAACTGCTCGGGCGAGTGGTTGCCATCAAGCTGCTCGATCCGCTGCTCATCACTGATCTGCAAAACGCCAAACGTTTTCGCGAAGAAGCTAGAGCCAGCAGCTTGATGAACCATACCAATTTGATCAACATTTTCGACTTCGGCTTAACCCCGACAGGCGATCCGTATCTGGTTATGGACTATATAGATGGTGTCAGTCTGAGTGAGATTATCTTGCACCACAAACGAGTGGAGGCGGACGACGTCATCGGTATATTTACGCAAGCCTGCGAAGGTCTGGAACATGCGCACAGCAAAGGCGTTGTGCATAGGGATATCAAACCGAGCAACATCATGCTGATGCAAGACGATCACGTGAAGATTATCGATTTCGGCATCGCCAAGGTTTTCACCAGCGCGCCGGAGCGCATCGACCTGACTCAGAAAGGCGAGATACTGGGCAGTCCCACTTACATGAGTCCCGAGCAATGTCTGGGCAAAGAGATGGACGCGCGTTCAGACATTTATTCACTGGGAGTGGCGATGTACGAAGCGCTGACAGGTCAGCTACCATTCTTCGGTGCCACCGCTGTCGAGACCATGCACATGCACATGAGTGCCAGCCCAATGCCGATGACAGGGCGCTTTCCCGGCATCGGCATTCCGGGAGAGTTGGATCGCATCGTCATGAAGATGCTCAACAAAGACCCGAAGCACCGCTATCAGACCGCGCGGGAAGTGCAGCAAGCATTGCTCGCAGTGGGCCGCACCACCGCATGCGCTGTGCCTGCATAGAGCAACGGCGCTAATGGGGCGATTTGTAGCCAAGCTCGACAGAACGTTGTCGGTCGAGTCGCGCTCTATCGGATTTTCCCAACATTTCGTACGCTTCCGCCCGGCGGAAATAGAAGATACCGGCGGTGGGACTGTCTTGTGTGCATCGACTGAAATCGTCGACCGCTCTCTGATACTGCCCTGTCGCCAAAAACAGGGCGCCACGCAGAGAGCACGCGTCAGTAGTCTCCGGGCAAAGCTCTAGATACAGATCGAGATCGGCAATTGCTTCCTTGAATTTTTTCAGCTGCGCGTTGCACTTTGCGCGCGCGAAGTAGGCGCTGACATCATCCGGCACGAGTTCGATTGCTTTGGTCAGATCGGCGATTGCCTGCTCGTGCGCACCGATTCGCTTGTAGCACAGACCGCGATGCATGTACGCGGTGGCATCGCTTGCATCGAGCCTGAGCGAAAACGAATAATCTTCAATCGCCTTCACGTCATCGCCATCGCTTGCATATGCAAAAGCCCGGTTGGAGTAGGCACTGGCATCGAGCGCATCGAGCAATATGGCGTTGTTGAGATCTGCTATCGCTTCTTTGAATTGACCTAATTTGGAGTACGCTGCTGCTCTGTTGGTAAACGCAGGCGAACATTTCGGATCGAGTTCGATTGCACGAGAGAGATCTTCGATGGCCAATAGGTACAGCCCCAGCCGCACGTGACTATAACCACGATGGCGCCAAGCTTCGGGATGATCCGGCTGATACTCGAGCACTTTACCGAAATCGAGCACTGATTGATCGTGCTGCCCCAACATCAAGTACGCCAACGCTCGGTCGAAGCGCGTCTGAAGATCATCGGGTGCTGTCTCGAGTTTTACAGTAGCGTCATTAATGGTGTCATAGTGCTGACCGAGTTTAGCGTAGAGATATTCGCGCGTGCGATAAGCGTTGTGATCCTCGGGATCGAGCTCCAGTGCCTTATTCAAATCACTCAAAGCATTCATGTACTGACCGAGCTCGGTGTAAGCCATGCCTCGACAGGTGAATGCTTGCGAATCAAACGGGCCGAGATCGATGGCGCGATCGAAGTCGGCGACAGCGTTCTGATACTGGTGCAGCGCTGCATAGGAGGCGCCGCGCTTGCAGTAGGCGGCTTGATTGGTTGGATCTTTTTCTATGGAGAAATCGAGATCAGCGATCGCCAATTTAGTATCACCCATCTCTAGATATGCTGCGGCGCGATGCCTGTAAGTCGGCAAAAAATCCGCATTGAGCCTGACCGTGGTAGTGAAATCGTAGATGCCCTTTTTGTACTGCTTCATGCGCGTGTACGCGAGTCCGCGCCGAAAATACGGCTTGAAGTCGTCGGGGTCGAGACTGATCGCCTTGGTGAAATCTTGCACAGCGTCGTCGAGGCGGTCCAGATTCTCATAGGCGGTGCCTCTCAGATAGTAGGAATTCTCCTCATCCGGATTTATCTGGATTGCTCGCGTATAGTCGGAGACAGCTTTATTGAAATCACCAAGAATCTCGTAAGTGGCGCCCCGACTGCACAAAACTTTCGTCGAGCGTGGCATTCCTTCCAATGCGGCGGTGAAGTCAAAGATCGCATCGTCGTAAGAATCCATCATGCCGTGCACTAAGCCGCGGCGATAGTACGCTTCACCATTGTCGGGCTGAATGCCAATTACCGAGTCGTAATCGTTAATGGCGAGCTGATCATCGCCCGCATCCGTGTAAGCCGCGGCACGCAGTAAGAGCGCTTCGACATCGTAAGGACTTTGCTCGATCTGTCTCGACAAGCTCGCAATCAACTGATGCGAGTCGACAACCGACGCAACGATCGGATTTTCCCTGGAATGGGAATCAGACAAATCCATGGGGCAACTGGGTAAGGGCAAGACAGTCTGATCCTACCGCAAATCGCTGCTCAGGTCGAATACCAGTTAGCAAGGGGGCTCGAGGAAAATCATTCGCCGGCAAGAGCTTCCAGTTCGCCGTTGGCGGAGCTGTGCAGAATCGTCGCGTGTTCTGGTTCGTCCAGATAAACTGTCGAAGATTCCGGCGTGCACTCGATTAGAGTCGGGTCTTGCTGCATTGCGCTATCCGCCGACTCTGGCTGCGCGGTCATAATTTCACTCTCTGTCCTGGCCGATTCTTTCTGCTGTTCCGCCAATCGTCTACGTCGCGGCGGCGGCGGCGGTGGCGGTGAGCTCTCTTCAAATGCTGTTTTGATCGACAAATGAATTACGTGCTGCACAAAAACCAACAACGCTAATAGCGACAGGCAGCTGATCACAATTAGATAATGCCCCGGCGCTTTCATCACCGAATGACACATCGTGCTGGGCCATGCACTTAAGCCAACTGCAATAAACAGTTGCGCCAGGCTGGCCATCACGACGATGAGTGGATCGGCCTCAAAACGCTTTTTCGTGCCCACTCCAAGCAGCGTTCTCATTGTCACGTACATATTGAGCGCCAGAGGGAAAAACCATGGCGCCCGCGCCACCAATGAGCTGAGCGCGTCGTGCTCCGCCTGCATTGTCGTATATGCGTGTCCTGCCATGCACGCGAATATAAGCGAAACCAGTCCGTGCCAGGCGAAGGGGAGAAAGAGCACGAACAGCACGGCAAGCCCCGAGAATAGCAACGTCTTGGTGACTTTGTGCAACTGCGCAGCACGCACGACTCTGTTCATCTGCATGACTACAGCCGTTATGGCAACGTATGCGCAGATGTAGATGAATGCGGCATACGGTGTCGAATCTAACTTTTGCAGCGCTGCCATGACTGGTGCTAAAGCGAGATTGAACGCGAACTGGAAGAACATGTACCAGAGCGCCGGCATCACGGTCGAGAACAGAATCAACACTCCGGCAACACGCGCGGACATGGCGCTCGTGCCGGTGATTCGCTTGCGCAGATGCGCCAACAACAAAACCGTTCCTAGTATGCCTACCCATGCGCAGCCGGTGAAGTTGACTTGCAACTCCAATGGCGCGTTCCACAGGCAAGCCAGTCCGGCCAGACCAATCGGCAAGGCGATACTGACTTGCTTCAATACCTCGAATGAAGACTGCAACTCTTTGATGCGTTGTTTCTGAACAACCATAGTTCGCCGGCTTTAACTCCGCGCCAATCTCTAACAGGTTTCACACACACTCTACTTATATTGTGCACGAAATTAGGGAGGCAACTAGTGCCATCCGGGCGAAAAACGCTGACGAATGCATAAAAATAGGGCTGGGCAAATCGCTCAGTCGCCGTATGCAACCGTGGCACTGATTTGCCTTCAGAATTGGCACGTCTTACCGCGCGCAATGGCTATGAAACCGTAACCAGCGTTCCTTCTCTTTTGAAGGTAAGCTCTTCGCCGTTGGTGTCGACACCGATCCTGTCGCCATCGACGAAATCACCCTGCAGAAGTTTGAGCGAGAGCGGATTTTCGATGTCTTTCTGAATCAGGCGCTTGAGAGGACGGGCTCCGTACACCGGGTCATAGCCGGTGCGAGCAAGCCACTCTTTCGCTCCCTCGGTCAGGTCGAGGAATATCTTGCGATCTTCCAGCCGCTTGTTGAGAATTCTCAACTGAATATCGACGATGTGCTTCAACTCGTCGGCAGTAAGCGCGTGGAACACCACGATTTCATCGATTCTGTTCAAGAACTCCGGACGGAAGTGCTCGCGCAGTGCCCCAAGAACTTTATCCTTCATCTCCTCATAAGCTGCTTCGCCCGACACGGCCGCTTTGAGCTGGTATTCGAGAATGTGCTGACTACCGATATTCGAGGTCATGATCAAAACGGTATTCTTGAAGTCCACAGTGCGACCTTTTGAATCAGTCAAACGACCTTCGTCGAGAACCTGCAGCAAGATGTTGAAAACATCGCTGTGAGCCTTTTCGATTTCATCGAAGAGAACGCAGGTGTAGGCGCGCCGGCGCACGGCTTCGGTGAGCTGCCCACCTTCGTCATATCCAACGTATCCCGGCGGTGCGCCGATCAAGCGCGCGACTGTGTGCCGCTCTTGATACTCGGACATATCGATGCGCACCATGGCTGACTCATCGTCGAAGAGAAACTCCGCCAACGCCTTAGCCAGCTCGGTTTTGCCGACACCCGTCGGTCCGAGAAACAGGAAGGAGCCGATCGGTCGATTCGGATCTTTCAATCCGGCACGAGCACGTCGCACCGCATTTGATACCACATTGATCGCTTCGTCCTGACCGATCACCCGCAAATGCAGATGCTCTTCCAGGTGCAGCAGCTTTTGCACTTCGCCTTCCAACAGCTTGCTAACAGGCACTCCCGTCCATTTGGAGACGATTTGCGCGATGTCTTCCTCGTCAATCTCTTCCTTGAGAAGGCGATGTCCTTTCTTTTTGTCGAACACTTCTACTTCAATTTTTTTGAGATCTTTCTCGAGTTCAATCAGTTTGCCGTATTTCAACTCAGCCGCTTTCTGCAAGTCAGTAGCTCGCTCTGCCTGCTCGATCTCATGCTTCGTCGATTCGATATCAGCTTTGATCGCCTGCACTTTATTGAGCGCATCTTTCTCAGTTTGCCACTGAGCGCGCAAGATGTCGGCGTTCTCTTTTATCTCCGCCAGCTCCTTTTCCAGACGTTCGAGTCGTTCTTTAGACGCTGTATCGACCTCTTTCTTGAGCGCTTCGCGTTCGATCTCGAGTTGAATCTTGCGGCGCTCGAGTTCGTCCAATTCGCTCGGAAGTGAATCGATCTCGATGCGCATACGTGCTGCCGCCTCGTCCACGAGGTCGATTGCTTTATCAGGCAGAGATCTGTCGGTGATGTATCTGTCCGACAGCACCGCCGCTGCCACCAACGCCGAGTCTTTGATCCGCACTCCGTGGTGTACTTCGTAGCGCTCTTTCAAGCCGCGCAGAATCGAGATGGACTCTTCCACGGACGGCTCGTCAACAAACACCATCTGAAAGCGCCGTTCAAGAGCGGGATCTTTCTCGATGTGTTTGCGGAATTCGTCAACGGTGGTGGCGCCGATGCAATGCAACTCACCACGCGCTAGAGGCGGCTTCAGCAAGTTGCCTGCGTCCATCGAACCTTCACCACTGCTGCCGGCACCAACTACGGTGTGCAACTCGTCGATAAAGAGAATGATTTCTCCTTCGGCTTCGATTACTTCCTTGAGCACCGCTTTCAAGCGCTCTTCGAACTCACCGCGATACTTAGCGCCGGCAATAAGCGACCCCATGTCGAGGGCGATAAGTTTTTTGTTCTTCAATCCTTCCGGCACATCACCCTTGAAGATGCGACTCGCCAGTCCTTCGACGATGGCGGTTTTACCGACGCCAGGCTCACCAACGAGGACGGGATTGTTCTTGGTTCGGCGAGAAAGAACCTGCATCACGCGGCGAATTTCATCATCGCGGCCGATGACGGGATCTAACTTGCCCCGCGCAGCCGCTTCGGTCAAATCACGCCCGTAGCGTTGGAGCGCTTCGTACGTCGCTTCCGGATCTTGGCTGGTGACGCGCTGTTTGCCGCGAATTTCGCTGAGCACTTTCAGCAATCTCTCGTGCGTGACGCCGTGACGCTTCAGAATCGTGCCGGATTGGCCCCGCGTCTCGTCGCACAAGGCAAGCAGCAAATGTTCGACACTGATATATTCATCTTTGAGTTTTTGCGCCTCTTTGTCGGCGGCTTCCAGCATCTGCATGAGTTTGTTCGAGACGTGCAGCTCATCTTTCTGAGTTGACACCGACGAACCTTTCGGCTGCGAATCCATGTAGCGAGTGATGTCTTCCAGCACCTGCGCCGGTTTGGCGTCAAGGCGCTCTAAAATCTTGGTGGCTAGCCCATCTTCTTGCTCCATCAAGGAAAGCAGCACATGCTCAGGCGTTACCTGACTGTGCCCAAATCTCGTCAGCAGGGTGCGGCAGTTGGTCACTGCTTCTCTGGCTTTGTTTGTAAACTTGTCTAAATTCATGAAATACCGGTCTTTCGGGATTTACTGAGTAGTCCGCCGCCTTTTATTATGGGGTAGCGCCTTAAGCGTCCTTCACTTTTTCCACAATTTATTTATGACCGTCAGATTACTGAACAGCTTGTGGATCTTGGGTAGATCTACTTTGGGTTATGATTTTCGCTCCTTGCCAGATCCGGCAAGCGTTGATGGGTGAAGATGCAGGAGTTCGAGGAAGACTTTTACGCGATTCTTGGGGTCGAAGACTCCGCCAAGCCTGAGGAAATCCGAAAGGCCTACCTCGCCCTGGCTAGAAAACTGCATCCGGACCGTTTTCCGAATGACGCAGCCCAGCGGGCAATTGCCCAATCCCAATTTGTTAAGGTGACGCGCGCTCACGATGTAATCGGTCATGCCGAGAGCCGCACGGAGTACGACGCTCTGCGAGAGCTCTCCAAGAAGCGCGGCGGCGGAGCCGTAGCGACGCCAGAGCCGATTGCAGCGCAAGCGCCACAGAGCGTGGCGACGCCCGCGACTGACTGGTCCGACCGCCCAATGACCAGAAAAGAGCAGCAAACTACCGTATCGGACGAAGAGAACATCAACGTCAAGTGGGCAAACAAGCATCTCGCCCGCGCCGACGATCTGTTCAAAAACAAACGATATCAGGAAGCGGAAACAGCTATGAAAGAAGCTATACGGCTGGTTCCGGCGGATCCAAAATATCGCAATAAACTGGCGGAGATTTATCTCGCTCGTGGATGGAAAACCCTGGCAAAAACAGAAGTAGAGGCGGCTTTGCGCATCGACCCCAAAGACGCTGAAGCGAGAATGTTGGAAGTTAAGATCAAGCAAGCGATGAAATCGCAGACCCAGACACAGCAAAGCAAATCAAAAGCCAATCTGGTCGACCAGATCAAAAACCTTTTCAACGGCAAGAAGCGCTAAGAGCCGGTCTTTCCATTGTAAGCATGAAGCGATCATGCGAAACGAACAGTGCGCGTGGCGCTGTAGATGACGCCAGCAGTCCCTCATTTGCCGCCGTCAGTGAGAAACCTTGTGGGATGGGCGAGAAGCCGATAAATATCGAGAAACCGAGACTACATGAGAAAATCTAGGTTCCACCTGGCAACGTTTGAACGTATCATTTCCCCATGGCGTCCAATTTTGGGAAATCGCAGAGAAGAGAAAGTGGTCGCATCGCCCTGGCGGTGAGCCTGGCGCTTGCTCTGGCGGGTGGCGGCGCGCTTTCTTGCCTGGCTCAAACAACTGCGGAGCAGACCGCCTCGGGTGCGATAGGAGCCATTCCTGACGTGCACGGAATCGGAACCAGCGGAGCCGGCGTCGTCAGCTCTTCAGGCAACTGCAAAACAAAAGCCGCAAGGCACGGACCGGGAAATAATTCCGCACCCGGCTCGCAAGCGGTTTCACAATCGAACAATTCCGCGCCCAGCTCACAAGCGGTTTCACAATCGAACAATTCCGCGCCCAGCTCACAAGCGGTTTCACAATCGAACATTTCCGCGCCCAGCTCACAAGCGGTTTCACAATCGAACAATTCCGCGCCCGCCTCAACTGAAGTTTCATCGTCACAAAACGCCACATCTACTTCCGCTTCGTTGGGAGCCATACCCGACAATCCCGGCGCCCAAATCGGAGCCATTCCCGACACTGGCAGCAAGCTATTCCGAGCAGAGATCAGTGCGGACGGACACAAATCGCCGCTGCTTACGGGATCTCTGCAGTACATCCCGAGCGGCACTCAAATCGACATAACATTGATGGGCAACCTCAATTCAGAAGTGAGCCAGAAAGGCGATGAAGTCTGGGTACGAGTGGGGCAGGACGTGCAAGGCTCGGCGGGCGTGGGCGTTCCGGGTGGATGGTATATGCATGGGCTTGTTACGGATTCAGTGGGACAAAAACGACTGGGCCGCAACGGCTACCTTTCTATAGACTTCGACTCGCTGGTCAGCCCTGATGGCGAGACAACTCTACCGTTTCACGCCAGCATCACGACTAAAGACGGCAAGATGATGTCGGCTGCAAGAGAGACCGTTATAGACAGCGCATATATCGGATACGGTGCTCTGGGTGGCGCCATCCTCTCCCTTCAACTAACTGGAATCGGCACGGCCATTGCCACTCACGGAATATCAGTCGGAGCGGGCGCGGCGGTTGGTGGCACCCTTGGTGCCTTCGGTGCACTCAAACGCAAGGGCAAAATCGCCTCGCTCTATCCGGGTGACGACATGAAGATAATCACGGCGGAGCCAATCAGCTTGCCGGGTTTCGACCGATCGATGCTGCCCTCTGCTAAACCGATTCCGCATCTGGACAACATGCAGATAACAGTCGCCAAAGCGATTTTCACACGCGACCACATCGGCGATCGCGGTGCACACTTGCTTACCGTCGATTTCACCATGAACAACAAAACGCGACGAGCCTTCAAATTCATGGATCTGGCAGTCGTCTCCGACCTTCAACAGCATTATCAGGCTCTCCCATCCGAGCTTCCGTGGCTCAGGCAGGAAGTCCGTCCGGACAGCAAACGCGCCGGACACATCACGTTTGCAGTCGATAGCAACAAACGGAAATATTGGCTTGTATTGGAAGATCGCGCTGAAAGGAGCGAGCTGACTCGCGTCCCGCTAAATTAAACTTGCGGGATTCCCCACTGCAATCTAGCGCAAATTCCTAAATCGTACTAATATAGACCCGTCGATCATAAAGATCTCTTCTACTTAGACATAGACATCAAATATATCTGCGTAGAAGATGGCCTTGCCGCCAGCGGTTCCTAAAAACTCTCGATAGTCATGCCAGGTGCATATACACGTCTCTTCAAAACGGAAGAGCATGTTTTGGCTAAACCAGTCGGAGAAAAAGCGGCAATCCGGGGGAAACGATGAAAGCCCAATTTACACAAATGCTGCAAAGCTTCCATGGTCAGAAAGGCCATCGGCAAGTTGAATCTCAAGCGCGCAAGCTGCAAAGTCAAAATCTCCAGCTCGAGCGTACTGTGCGCGAGAAAGACCGTGAGATTGATCGGCTCAGACATCAGTTATCCAATTCTGAAGCGCGCCTGCAAGAGTTGATGGGCACCGATGTTTTAACGTGCTTACCTAATCGGCATATCTTCAAGGAGCATCTCACGCACTCGCTCAAACGTGCGTTGCGACTGGGATATTCACTGTCGCTGATGTTGATCGATATCGATCATCTGCGTGATATCAATTTGCGTTACGGACACGAAGTTGGCGACACAGTCTTGATAGAGGTGGCAAAAATTCTCAAGAGCTCGGTGCGCGAAATCGACATGCCGGCTCGCTGGGGCGGAGAAGAGCTCGTCACAGTTCTGCACGAAACAGACGCCGAAGGCGCCGCAGTAGTGGCAGAGCGTGTGCGGCGTCGCGTGTCGATGCTGGAAGTGATCGATCCAAAATCGAAGAAGCCGATAAAAGTGACCGCCACATTAGCGGTCGCCAGCTATCCACAACACAGCAACGAACCGCAAGGTCTACTGGAAGCCGCTTGCGAAGCGCTTATCCAAGCAAAAGACAAAGGCTGCAACACAGTCCTGATTGCCTACAGATAGGCATCCACTCGCTGTTCATTGCGCGGCACTAAACCCATGCGCTGACAGAAGCGCGTCCATCGATCTCGCGCAATTCCATACTACTTTCGCAGCACGTCCCAGCCCTGCTGTCACCACCTCGTACGCTCGGTGCTATATTCGCGCCAGACCGAGTCTTTCCAGCTCCAGTTTCGGGTTGTGCGAGAATAAGACGCATTGGTCGCACGCGCTCCCCACCCGTATTCGAGTACGACATATTTTCGCGCCGATTTTATGCCGTAGTCGGATACGCCTAGTCGAAGCCGTTGTACACAACGACGTGGAGTCGGAGCTACTTCTTCTTCCGCGTCACGTCGATCTTGCCGGTTGATTTCATACCGACTTTGGCGGCTGCCGCCGAAGAGAGATCAAGTCCACGCCCTTTTGCGTACGGACCTCTGTCGGTAATCGTGACCACAGCTCGCTTGCCGGTTTTTCGATTTTTGATTGCCACCTTACTTCCGAGTGGCAGAGTCTTGCTCGCCGCAGTCAGCGCATGCGGATTGTAGCGTTTGCCGGACGCTGTCTTCCTTCCAGCAAGCTTGTTCGAAATTTTGGATGCAGCAACCGTGGCTGCGTGCGCTTCATTCAGCGAACCGCCTAGCACCGCACAAGCCAAAAACACCGCGGACAAATTCCTCAGAGCCGACATCACACCGCCCCCCGTTGCCAATCAAGCACCACGACTAGAATACCGGGAGTTTGGTTCCCCGAGACGCTTCAGTGAGACTGAGACGAAGACCCCCAAGGCGTTTCAGTGCGAATGCCACTGCCCATCCAGTTCACATGCTTTTTACGACATATTTTTTCGACGAAAATATGCACCGGGTGAATAAACTCATAAAAATCAAAACCGTTTACCTGCTGGCTGCTTTTACGCTTACTAACTTAAGCGGTGGATGAACCCTCAGTGTCAGCTCCGCGTACGCTGCCAGCCGTGGCAATTACCGAGTCAACTCTATGAAGAAGATATCTTGGCACCACTCGCACCTCGCAATCCAGCGTTCTCGCCAAGCGCAAAAAGGTTCAATTGTCTACTTGGCTTCCGGTCGTCGGGACTTGCCGCCTGGCGCTTCATAGGCGTGCCTATTCCTGCAACAATCCCTCTATCGTCTCAATCGTGTCCGCCTCTTGAGGCGGTTTGTCTTGACGCCAGCGGTTCATGCGGGGAAAGCGCACGGCGATGCCGGACTTATGCCGCGACGAGCGTTGAATACCTTCGAATGCGAGTTCGAAAACCAACTCAGGCTTGACCACGCGGACTGGACCAAATTTATCGGTTGTATTTTGCCGCACGAACAAATCGACCTGGCGGATCTCTTCATCAGTCAGACCTGAATATGCTTTGGCGATCGGCACCAGTGCACCTTTATCCCAGATGCCGAAGGTGTAATCGGTGTAGAGACTTGCTCGTTTTCCGCTGCCTCGTTGCGCATATATAAGTACGGCATCGACAGTGTAAGGATTTACTTTCCACTTCCACCAATCGCCGCGTTGGCGCCCAACGCGATACGGAGAAGATAGGCGCTTAAGCATTATGCCTTCGACATTGAGTGAGCGGGCAGTCTCTCGCTGGGACGCCAGCTCCTCCCAACTACCTGCCTGCACCACCGGCGATATACGCAAGCGCGAGCTGATGCGCTGACATGAGGGCACCAGGGCACTATCTGCGGTGCCAGATTGAAACCCCATGAGGAGGCGCGTTAGCATTGCTCGACGCTCGCTAAGAGGCTTGTCGCGCCAGTCTTCGCCGGCAAACTCAAGCAGGTCGTACGCCATGAGAATGACGGGGACATCGGAAAGCAGCTTTTTCGAAACTGCTTTGCGCCCGATGCGCTGCTGCAGTTGGGCGAACGGCAGCACGTTAGCTTCCTTCCAACCCAGAATTTCACCATCCAGTACGGTTCCATTGGCAAGCATCATCGCGTCTTCGACGATCTCCGGATAGCGATCGGTTATTAGCTCCTCACCCCGCGACCAAATGAAGACCTGGTCGTCCCTGCGGATAACCTGCGACCTGATGCCGTCCCACTTCCATTCGCTCTGCCATGCAGTCACATCGCCCAACGTTTCAGGCGCTGCCTCAAGGGGATACGCAAGAAAGAACGGGTACGGTCGGCTGATATCAGTGTCGTCGGTTTCTTTAGAAACGAGGGTCTGGAAAAACTCCGCAGTCGGCTCCCAATTTCCCATCATCCTGTGAGCAATGACTTTGGCGTCGACGCCGCAATATGCGGAGAGCGCACGGATCACCAGCTGTTGTGAAACACCGACACGGAATGCGCCGGTAATCAGTTTGTTCCAAATGAATCGCTGCGCATCGTTCATCTGCTGCCATGAATCGACCATGACCTGGCGCTGCACGTCTTCAGAAACCGCGCGCAAAGGCAGCAACGTTTCCTCGACCCACAAAGCGAGCGAGCGGGTTGTGACGGTACTGCCGAACGGCAGCAGCAACGCCATTGTCTCGGCTAAGTCGCCGACCGCATCGTACGATTCGTCGAACATCCAAAATGGAACCCCCGCTGTTTCACTCGCCCACGCCGCCAGTTTTGGAGCTTGAATGATCTGCTTCGGCTTCCTGCCCGTGAGAAAAAACACTGCCCAGGCGGCGTCAGCGGCGGGCGCAGCTTCGAAATATGCGCGCATCGCTGCGATTTTTTCGTTCGTCTTCGTAGTTTCGTCCAACGACGTATAGAGGTCCGTAAAAAGCTTCATGCCGGGTCACCTTCGGCAACGGCAGGCTCAGTCGGCACCGCGCCTCCGTCGTCGTCATCGCTATCCGCTGCGGGCTGCATTTCACCGCTTTCGCTATCTGCCTCTGCGGGTTGCATTTCACCGTTTCCGCTATCTGCTTCTGCTGGTTGCATCTCGCCGAGCTCACCCTCGAATTTGGTGGCAATCGCTGATGCATCATAGCCGTTGTCTCGCAGCCATCTGACCATCTCGGCGCTGTAGCCATGAGTGACCAAGATGCGCTCTGCGCCCGTGGCTCGGACAACCTCATTAAGAGCATCCCAATCAGCGTGGTCGGAAAGCACGAATCCTTTATCTATCGACTTGCGTCGGCGCGTGCCTCTGATTCTCACCCAGCCGGAGGCGAAGGCGGTAGAAACCTTTCCTAATTGGCGCATCCAGGGAGTATTTTGAGCGGAGGGTGGTGCTATAACGATGCTGCCACTGAATATAGTGCCGCGTGCAGTGCTGCCAACGTGCTTGGTCGCCGGAAGATCGACGCCAGCCGCTCGGTACTGCTGAACCAGGTTCTCGACCGCCCCGTGTGTATATATAGGTCCGATGTCTGGCGACAGCGCGGAAAGAATGCGCTGAGCTTTGCCGAGAGCGTAGCCAAAAATAAGGCTGCATTTGCCGGCATCTTTATTGGACTGCCACCATGCATTGATCTCGTCGAATACTTCTTGCGATGGACGCCATCTAAAAATAGGAAGGGCGAACGTCGACTCGGTCACAAAGGTATTGCAGGGCACCAACTCGAATGGCGCGCAAGTTGCATCCGGAGCGGTCTTATAATCACTGGACAGCACCCAGACATTACCTTTATGCTCGATGCGAACTTGGGCCGAGCCCAAGACATGTCCGGCCGGATGCAAGGAAACAGTGACATCGTTATGTCGTACCTGCTGTCCATACTCGATGGTTTCAATATCTGCTTCATCGCCCAGACGTGACCGCAAAACGCCCAAACCCGGCGCGGCGGTTAGATACGATTTGCTTCCCGGCTGCGCGTGATCGGAGTGTGCGTGAGTGACAATGCAACGTTCGACCGGCGCCCATGCGTCGATGTAAAAATCGCCCGCCGGGCAGTACAGCCCCGCTTCAGTCAGCGTGAGTAGCTCCTTCGCGTTCACGATGCATTTATAGCAGGTCTGCGTGAACGCAACTCGACCACTTCATGAGACAAACGACTCAGTCCGCCAGCAAGATTGTGCACCTGGTAAGTTTCTTTGTTTGGAAGGCCCAGGTAAAAGCACGCACTGTGCTGGGCTTTATGAGATTATGCGCGGAGTGAATATTCTCAGTGAAAAAATATATCGTAAAAAGCATACGCGTCACACCCATAAAAATCACGGCGACACTGACCCGTCCATTTAACGGCTCCATAACGTCTTAGCCGCAAATCGCCGCTAGGCTGTCTGCACTTGCCAGTCTCCCTCACTCATACACAGCGCTCCGGCTTACAAGCTGAAAGCAGCCGTTTTCTACTCAACGAGGTGTACACCATGGGATTTAGACCTCAAGACTCAGTCAATTCCGCAGCGCATGCTGTCGAGCAAGAGCTGAACGAGGCTCAAACAAACCCGCAGGCGGCACACGACAAACTACTGCAACAGTTTCTCACCATGGCTTCAGGTTCAGCACGTGATCAAGATCGATTTTTGTTTTATCTGCAGCAAGACGACCCGGATGCGCTGCAAAAGGTTGAAAAAATGTTGCCCGAGTTGAAATTCTCGCACGATCCAGAAGGAAAGTACGCCGAAATAAACGCGAATATTTCACCCGCAGACCGGGCGGCATACAAGGCGGCTGCATCAATCGCAGAGACCGGGCAATTCGGTGACGGTACTCAACGCAACTATATTCGCAACACCATGGATGAAAACACGAGCGGTCAACAAATGGCCGACAAAATAAATCAAGACTTGGCAGCGATCGGTGTGACACATCGCGCCGTCGGAGTGGAGCACGCGGCGCAGATGACGGATCCCGATGAGTTGGTAGTGCGCGAGGATGCTAAAGATAAGCGAGACGCGCTCGTGCTCAATCCTGAACGACAACGGCACTAAGCGCCTTACGGGCGACTACCAAGCAGATCAACTCGAGTGCCGCATGGCAAAGCGGCACTATCTCCAGCACTGGCACCGGTGCGAACGAGTCGCGTTGCAACCGTCTTCGCGAATTGCCACCACAGCGGCGAATTAGCTCTTCGCCTTAGGCGGGTCGCGGTCGGCGGACCAATTGTCGACATAGAGTGGGCGCAGGCTGTTGAGAGCGGCGCAGATGGCGGAACCGTTATTGAGGAGAGTGGCGCCCGCGGGTCCGACCATTCCGAATGCAGCCAGACCAAGCCCGGCGGTGTTCGGTATCACTGCCAGCGATAAGTTCTGTCGGACGAGTGCCATAGAACTGCGCGCGATCTTGATCGCTTCCGGCAAGCGGCGCAGGTCGTCGTCGGTGAGGACGATATTGGCGCTGTGGCGAGCGGCTTCTGTTCCGCCGTGAAGTGAAATGGCTACATCCGCATGAGCCAACGCCGGCGAGTCGTTGATACCATCGCCGATGACTGCGACAATGAAGCCTTCTTGCTTCAGTCGTTTGACCAGTTCGGCCTTATGCTCGGGGAATGAGCGCGCATGCACCTCTTCGATGCCGCAAGAGCGCGCGATTGCATGCCCAGCCGTTTCGCTGTCGCCAGTCGCCATGATCAGCTTCTTCACGCCCAACTTACGCAGTTGTTTGATAGCGTCGGCGGATTCGTTGCGCAGCTGATCGCGGTAGACGACCAATCCGGCGAGGACACCGTCGATGGCGACATACGCGAGCGACTCGCCTCGCTTCAACGCGTCCTGCTCTACCTCTTTAACGACGCGGGTGTCAATGTTTTCGCTTTCCATCAAGCGCTTGCTGCCGACAACCACCTGAAAATTCTCCACTTCCGCTTTGACACCCATGCCGCGCATGTGCACCGAGTCAGCCCGGTCAGGAACTTTGATACCGCAGGTGATGGCATGCTTGACGATTGCTCGCGAGGCGGGATGGTGCAGACGCTGCTCGACAGCCGCGGACAATCTGGCCACCGTGTCATGATCGTGACCGTTGAACGGCAGCACTTGCATGACCTTAGGCTCACCCGAAGTGAGAGTTCCAGTTTTGTCGAACACGATGGCATTGACGCTGGCGAGTTTTTCCAGAGCGGCTCCGCTCTTGATCAAAATCCCTCGTCGTCCGGCACGATGCATAGAGGACAGCACCGCAGTTGGTGCAGCGATACGGATACCGGTGCTGAAATCGAAGATGAGCATACTCATCAAACGCACGAGGTTTCTCGTCATGCCGAAGCAAACGCCGGCGCTCAAGAAGATCGGCACCACCATGCGATCGGCCACGACGGAAGCGTAGTTTTGGATGCGCGTTTCGCTGATGGGCGCGTTGGAGAGTGAATCCAAAACGCGTCCGGCGCGCGTGTCGGAGCCTGTGGCTTCGCAGCGCATGTGGATTTTGCCTTCCACCACAACGGTGGCGGCCATCACTTTGTCACCGGTCGTCACCTCGACCGGAATCGATTCGCCCGTCAACTTAGATTGATCGACAGCGGCTTCGCCACGAATGACTGCGCCATCGACCGGCACCATGTCGCCCGGATAGACGACGAGCACGTCGCCGACCTTCACTTCACCTGCAGGAACGCAGATTCGTTTTTTACCTTTGACCAACCAGGCAAACTGACCGCTGAGACCAAGCAAATCGTTGACGATCTTTTCGCAGCGACGCGCAGTCATCTCGCGAATAAACTCGCCGGTGGCGATGAGAGCAGTCATGAAGCTGGCTTCCACAATGTGTCCGTTCGCGATCATCAATGCTGCCGCAGATCCATCGAGCGCATCGACGCCGAACTTACGCTCTTCCAGGGCCGTGTGCAGAGCGCGACTGGCTATGGGTGCGACCGAGGCGGTGAGCAGCACACGACAAACAAGCGTAGGCAGACCGAGTATCGCTGCAGCGAAGCTGCCGACTCCCAGCCCCAACTGAATCGAAGGTGGCACAGTCTTATCGAGCCAGTGCAAGGCAGTCTGCAAAAATCTGACCAGTAGTGGCGGTTTGCGCGGCGGCGGAGCGGCGCCCGGATCGAGCCTGAGCCGCCGGACTTGCTGCAGCAGTTCTTGCTCGCTCAGCTCCGCTTCGTCATAGTTGACGACAGCAGTGGCTGCCCAATAATTTGTTGTTACTTCTGTGACGCCTGGAAAATTCGCCAGGGTGAGAAGGCAGGCACTAGTGACATCCGGCGCCGATTTGAGCTGCTCAACCACCAATCGAAGCCGTCCCGGAATCTTGTGCGCTACGCGAAAACGAAGCTGCCCGTCTTCGCTCGCTTCTGCCAGTTCGAGAGATTCATCCTCTAGATCCTGCCGCTCAACTTGTTTGAGAGTAGGCTCGCTCGGCTGCGATTTGTCGGGACGCGGAATGCTCATTTACTTCCTTTGCGGACCTTCTTCGCACCTTCGTGATTGCCCAAATGAGCTTCGCCATCATCGCTCTCAGGCTCACCGGAGTAAGCACCGGGAATGGCATGCGGATTGAGTTTGAGGAAAGAGTCCCAGGCGTAATAGAAGAGAACGAACGCCGGCACTTCGCCCCAGAAGGCACCTTCCCTCACTAGACGCAGCGCGGAAGCGCCCAATAGAAAGAGCGGCACCCCCGAGCGCAAATCGAGCTTATGGTCGGTGGCATGGGAGACCGACGAGTTTAGCTTACGGACACGGTTGCGCAGATATGCGGCCATCGTCGAGACGGCAGGAAACTCTTCCTCAGCAGCGATTTCAAAAATCTCGGAAGCAACTTCAGCTACCGCAGAGTTGATCGACTCGAGCGTGCCATCCTGGGAGTCGTGGTGCACGAGCACGCTTCCCGTGCGTTCATTGACCTCGACGCTCTGCACACCAGGAACTTTGACGAGCCGGTCCTGGAGCTTGTTGAACGTAGGCGTTTGCCTGTGGCGCCGTGGCACACGGATTCTGGTGCGGTGAGGCAAGTGATGAGTGACGGAAGAGTTCGAATGTGTCAAATGAGTGTTCGCCATGGTAGCTCCTACTGCTCTTCTGAAAATTCACAAACCAACCCGCTGGGCGCGGGTTGGCAGTTAAAAGCCGAAAGCGGCGGTTCTATTCGTGCGATTTGTGGGTGGTGTGCGCGTGGTCTTTTTTGGCGCTTTGTTTGCGCTCGGCGCGTACTTCAGCGACTACGTCACTCGCTTCTTCTTTCACTTCAGCAAGCATATCCTTGACGTTGTCGCCTACTGTCATCCCTGCGCGGATGACTTCTTTGGTTGCCGTGCGAGCCATTTTGCGGCTGCCCGGGAGCAGCAACAGTACGGCTGCGGCGATTCCCCAGGGTCCCATTGCTACTTCCAAGATCTCTTCTAACATTGACCTCTCCTTCCTTGGCTAGGGCGGCGCTTGCCCCGCACGTGATTGTCCTCACTGAATGTCGCCTCAGAGACGACATTCGAGGTCTTGCGACCTCATCTGTGCGCACCTTGATACCTAGACTGATTTGCTTATCATACAGTTAGTAAGGCCCATTGTGTTGGCAACGCACGAAATTCTTAACGTCGTTTCAAATTTGCGTTTCCACGGCTGAGGCACCGAGTTTGGTGGCTACGTGACTACGAACGTGCAACCGGGAAAGTCACGAAAACACGGCAGCCTCGAGCGTCAGTTTTTTGCACTGTCACGACGCAAGCATAACGTCGATTCGGGCTCGAGAATACTGGCAAATGCAAGGGAACCGCGCCCAATGAGCGCGGTCCCTCCTCAACATATATGCTGATTGTGTTATTGCACGCCGAGCAACTGAACTTCAAAAATCAAAGTCGAGTTAGGCGGGATCACCGGGGGATGTCCGCGCTCTCCATAGGCGAGGTTCGGCGGAATGGTCAGTTTGCGCTTGCCGCCCACTTTCATGCTGGCGACGCCTTCATCCCAACCTTTGATTACTTGTCCCTGTCCAAGGATGAATTGGAGCGGTTGTCCGCGATCGACGGAGCTGTCGAATTTGTTGCCGTTGGTGAGCCAACCGGTGTAATGCACAGAGACCTGTTGTCCGGAGCGCGGCGATTCACCGGTGCCGACGACGAGATCTTCGTATTTCAGTCCTGACGGTGTCGTCACCGCCTTCAAATCTGCTTGAGCCATTTTCATTCCTTCGTGAGTTTGCGGCTTGGCTTCGCACAGCGTAGCGCCGGTGCAAATCAATGCCGTGAGTGTCAACGCGGTGATCTGTAGTTTTTTCATCTGTATATGCCAGGGACAGTCATAACGGACGTCATTATATACATTTGCCGGGTGACCGATCGACAGAACGTGTATTCTTTGAATGTGGAATTCGAAGGCTCATTGCATCAATGATTCGCTTGCTTGTTGTTGACGACCATCTCCCCACCCGCGAGCAGGCTGTCGCGGATATGACCACGGGCGGTCTGATTCAGGTAGTCGGACAAGCAGGCACGTCCGACGAAGCTTATAAAATGTGTGCTCAGCTGTTGCCGGATATCGTACTGCTCGACTTACATCTGCCGGGACTGCTGCAAACCTTCGACCTAATCAAGAAGTTGACCGCGCTGAAAAACGTGCGCGTCGTCATTTTCGCCAGCCAGAGCAAAGCTTCAGAGGTCCAGGACCTTCTCGACGCCGGAGCCTCCGCGTATTCGCTCAAAACCGATGCGCCCGCGTTGCTGCGCATGTCGATCGTCATGGTACACAAAGGATCACGTGGTGTGGTTTCACCCGCGCTTCCTCGACATCTGACGCGCCTTTCGCCACAAGAACGAGCGTTGCTCAGGCAGTTGACGATGCGCGGCAAACTGGCAAAAGCGGCAGAGAGACTCGGACTATCACAACCAGAAGTGGACGATCTGGTGTCACATCTGACCACCAAACTGGAATTAGAATCGCCCGATCAGCTCGTCAAGTGGGCAAAGAAGCACGGGTTTTAGATAGCGGTGAGTACTGCTCTCTTCGCCCGCATTCGCTCTCGAACCGTTCAACGCTACTTCATGCTTGCGCCGGCGGCGACCAGCCCGAGAAGCACTCCGCCGAAGATCAAAGAGATGAGCTCGATACCGCTAAATGCTCCACGCACGACTCTGTCTTGCGGCTCGATCTCTTTCCAAAATCCGTTCAAAAGATGTTGCGCGAATGCCAGCGGAAAAGCAGCGTTGAGAGCGAAGAGATATTCGAGACCAGGTCCTTTGTGGAACCCCAGAGATAAGAGCGCCACCAATAATGTCGTGAGCACAACCGCTGCCAGCGCAGGATGTTTGCCGCCGATCCAACTCTTGCGCGGGTAAAGTTGCGCGCACCAGGCGAAAAACTGCCAGCACAATAAAATGTGAAAGAACGGGATCAATAGTGCAAAGGTGAACAGCCCAGCCGGACAACGTTTGAGTGCAGTCAGCGCCTTCTTAGCTGGCGGCGATATATGCTCGTCTGGCAGTGAATCCATGGCAAGGGCGGCAACTTTCAGCTGCTTCAGATTTTTGTAGAACCAGAAAAACGGATATACAAAAATAGTGAGCACGCTCAGCGCGATGACGTGCCAAACAGGCTGCCTGTTCGACTCCGGTTGAGGTTGGGCGGCTATCGGTATATCTTTTTCTTCTACGCCTGGTAGTGCCATTAAACTGCCTTAGCTTGCGGATCTTGATCGCCTTTATCAGATAATCTATTGGTTCACGAATACAAATTACAGCATGTCAGCGGGAGAGCGAAATGGTGAATTCGGTAATCTTGGTGGGAAGAGCTGGTCGCGACCCGGAAATGCGCTACTTTGAGTCCGGTCGAGTAAAAACTACATTCTCCGTAGCAGTCAATCGCCCGACGAAAGAGAAAGAGACGGACTGGTTCGACATCGAAATCTGGGGACGCCAGGCTGAAGTCGCCGGTGAGTACGTCCACAAAGGAAGTTTAGTGGGCATTGAAGGTCGCCTCGATTTCAGCCGATGGACCGACGATGCCGGCAACAAAAACGTACGCCCGTATGTTCATGCCACCGGTCTGCGCCTGCTGGGCAGCAAATCCGACCGGGGCGGCAGCGAATCCCATGCAATCGAATAACTGAAATCGGCTGGCAACTCAGGAAGCCTGGCTCGTACCGATAAAAACCTGCCCGGGTCGATTGACCCGGCGAACAAGACACTGGCAGTAGCAACAGGCGCCGCCAGGTGCGAGCTGTTGCCTAAAACTTAGTTGGCGACAGGCTATCCAAGCAATCATTACGCTTTTGTAAACCGGTTTTGCCTTGGTTTCAAGCCGCATAGAGTGCGCCATTCGGCTTCTTAGCGACCAACAGTGGCAGAAAATACAGGAGTACTATGTTGCCAAGAGGATTCCTTAAAATACCCGCTCACTCACTCCATAAAAGAAAGGTTGCGATATGAATCTCGCGGCACGTTTACCAATAGTTCTTTTTGCTCTGTTCTTCACCAGCATTCCCGGCTTCATGTTCATGCAGCTCTGGCACGCACAAGATCACGCGCTTGCCATGTCAGCACATTTGCGACCTGTCGCTGCCGTCATCACTTCGTCGGCGCTACAAGAGTTGCCGCAGACCATGACTGACTCACATGGTTTAAGGCATAACACCACAACATACGCAGCCAAAGTACAGTTTAATTACGACTACAAAGGCACAACATACGTCAGCGATTTGTGGAGCGTCACTAATTCGTCGACAGGCGATCGCGCCGCAGTACAAGCCGATGTCGATAAGTTCAAACCAGGGCAAAAAATTACTGCCTGGGTCGATGAAAACCGTCCAGGCGAAGCGGTCGTGCAACGCTTCATGGATTTCGGCATCTTCGGAATACTGCAGCTCATAAGTGTTTTTCTTCTGGTCGGCAGCGGATTCTTATGCGTTGCCTTCGCTCCTTCCGGTTACCAACCGGGACAGAATCAAGTTTTGGAACTTCTTTTCGACATACCCAGCGGGCTCTGGTTTTTATTCTGTGTCTCTCAGTTCACCACATTTTTCTCGCACTCCTCGCCACCGTATCCGGGGTCGGTTTACCTGGGTATTGCAGGCGTGTTGCTGGTCTCAGCATTGGTAATATACATGCGTCTTGTCGCTCATGGCATACTCCGTTCACTAGGCGGCGTGCGAGTTCAGTCTCAAACATGGGGTGCGGCACAAGTGAGGGACAATTCTTGGACCACGACCGGAAGAGGCGGTCGAGGACAGCAAACGGGGGCATCTTGGCAGTCTTCCGGAGCGGCGCAGCCGAGAGTTCAAGTTCAACTTTCGCCGCAACTGCAAGTGATCAGGACGATAGGACTTCTCTGCATTTTTGCTTTTCCGGCGGTTAACGTCTTAATGTCCGTGCATCGCTTAGACACGCGTGATCCCGAACGCACCAGTGTTTATTCTAAGGAGAAAGCGCTTGAGGATATTCCGGAAGAGAACGAAAGGGTAAGCAAAGAGCCGGACAATCCGTGGACCCACAAAGACCGCGGCGTAAACTACTTCGACGCCGAGATGTACGATAAGGCCATCCCGGACCTCACGTTCACGTTGTCGAAAAGTATGGACGATTTCACACTGTTAACTCGAGCAAGATGCTATCTGATCACCAAACAGTACGACAAAGCGTTGCTCGACTTTCAGCAACTGAAACGCATTGCGAAAAAGTACATGGTGTACTATGCAGATCGGGGAATCGGTATCAGCGCCTACCATCTGGAGAAATATCAGATGGCTGTGAATGCATTTTCAGAGGCAATGAAGGTTGCTGATGTCGGTGAGTCGGAGATGAAAGAGTTGCATAACGATCGGGCATTCTCTTATTTAAAATTGGGCCAAACTGATAAAGCCAATGCTGACCTGAAAGCGCGCGGCAACGATGTGTCGAATTACTGGCTCAAGGATGAGAGTGCGAAGAAATCGTGACCCAGCCGCGATGCGGCTTTCGAGAGCAAGCCTGACACTGACACCAACAATTCGAAGGTCGCCACCAGTTTGCCTTAGCGCACCGGTGACGACCTTTCGACTGCGAGCAGCGTGGCCACCAAAAGGCTCGAATCTTGTTTCAGTTTGCAGCCATGCACTGTGAAGGCATGCAGTGCTGTTGCTCTTAGCACTCCTCTCACGGGCGCTGAATCAGATCCTTTGCAGATCAACGAATCTCAAAGGACCTACTCAGCCCGTAAACCTGGCGTTGAGAGAGTCGGAAAAATATTGGTAATGTATGGCCAACCGCCTGTGACTGTTACTTTAATGGGCGAAAATTACACCAGCGTTACAGGACGCGACGATTTTATTCGTCCCGCTACACTCAGGCAAACAGCCAATCTCAGCGCGTTTCAACCTGCGGGCGCAACCGTTGGCGCCGTACTGCCTGACGGCAATCTCAACAAGAAGGTGCTGCCTTTTCCTTTTTCGCTCTCCACGCTGATAGTGCCACCGTGCTGCTCGATGATCGCTTGACAGATTGGCAGTCCCAGCCCGGTTCCGCGTTTTATGTCTGCGTCTTCTTCTTTTACTTGGTGAAACCGCTCGAATATACGCGCTTGATCTTCTTCAGAGATGCCTCGTCCCTGGTCCTTGATACGCAACTCCAGCCAAGTGAGCTCCGGGCGCCCGGTGATGGTCACTTTGCTGCCTGACGGTGAGAACTTGAGGGCATTGGACAGAAGGTTAACGAGCACTTGCGAAAGTCGTCCTTGGTCAGCGAAAATTTTCACATCGGGCACCGACGTCTCTATCTCGATGCCTAACTGCTCCGCCTGCAACTTGACGGCGTCGACCGATCGGTCAACAACCGCTCGAACATCTACTTCAGTTTTATCTACAATGATGATTCCGGATTCGAAACGTTCGAGATCAAGGAGGTCACGAATGAGATCGAGCAATCGCTGTACGTTGCGATCCGCTGATTGCAGTTTGGTTTTTCCCTTTTCGTTCAGTTCTCCACAGATGCCAGTCTCCAGCAGATCGAGAAAAGTTTGCACGGATGTGAGTGGCGAACGTAAATCGTGGCTGATCATAGTGATGAACTCTTGCTTCATCTCCTCCATCTCATGCTTCGCATCAGCCATTTCGTGAAACGTTCGATCGAGTCTAGCGATCTCATCCTGCCCCTGCAACGGGGCTTGCAGCTTTTCATTGCCGGCAAGACGCACGATGTTGCCCATGAGGATGTTCAGGCGTCGCGTGGTGCCCACGTTAAAGTAAGCCGCCAGGGCCACTGCCAGAAGTACGTTGAACACAACAGCACATTTGATCAATAGATCGGTTTGATCTCTGTGCTTCACTTCCGCATCCAACTCTTTTGCTTCCACATCGTGCTCGATAGCACTAATTCGATCGCATTGGTCGAATAGCTTGTGTCCCAGCACTCTGCCGCGTTTGAACTCGCGCAAGGCGGCCAACCGATCGCCATCATTCATGGCTATAGCGGTGTTTTTCCAGGCCAGGCTCAACTCCGCTTGCAGGCTCTCGCATGCAGCAAACGACCGCCGCTCTCCCGGATCGCTCGCCGTGAATTTTCTTACCGCTGCGGCTTCTTCATTGGTGTTTTTTGCCAACTCCTCTATCCGATGCTCGGCCGCTTTGTCTTCCACTCCCAGCGATTTACAGATGGAAAAGACAATCGACTCCTGGGCGCGATCCATCACGTTGCGCAGTAAACGGTCTACGTGCCTGTAAATATCTCGCGCATGGACCTGCTGCTTTTCTTCCTGCTCAACCTGCAGACGCAGAGAATCCAAGACGGACACGAATGCCAACTCAAAGGCAAGAGGCACAGCAACTAGAATGATGGCCTTTTGAGAGAGTGTGAGGTTCAGACGCATTGCCACCAGCCCACCTTTTCGCCACCAGCCTCACGGGCATGAGTAGCAAAGGATCCGCATCGAAAAAATCATCTAGCCTAAGCGCCTTCCTGTCAACAGCGTGCGCGTATATGTACAGGGCACCGATTGACGCACAAGTTCTCTCGCAAAGGCACCGGCAATGCCATAAATGGATGTAGAGCTAGGGTACAATTCTGTCAGTGGCTTCGCGTTGGCGGGACTAACTGATGGCCAAGATTTTGCTGGTCGAGGACGATGGCTCCATTGCGGAGAACGTGCAAGACTTCCTCGCTGCTGAAGGCAACGTTGTGGAGATCGCATCCACAGCGGAAAAAGCTCACGAGTTGATGACCAGCTTTCCCTATGACCTGATGATTCTTGATTGGTCGCTCCCCCAGCAATCGGGCTTGGCGTTTCTTACCAAGTACAGGGCAGGCGGCGGCAAAATTCCGGTTTTGATGTTGACAGGCAGGCAGACTCTGGAAGACAAAGAGCTCGGTCTTGATTCCGGTGCGGATGATTACCTCACCAAACCGTTTCATCTGCGTGAACTCGCCGCCCACGTGCGCGCGCTTTTGCGACGTCCGACCGCCCATATCGGCAGCGTCATAATAATTGGCGACCTGACAATCGACACAGCCTCTCGCCGCGTGCGAAAAAACGGCAGCACGCTCGAGTTGTTGCCGAAAGAATATGCGCTCTTCGAGCTGTTTTTCAGAAACCCAAATAAGTATTTCGACACAGATTCGATCCTCGAACGCGTGTGGCACTCCGAGAGTGACGCCGGCATCGGAACCGTCCGCACAACGATGGCTAGGTTGCGCAAAAAGATCGATGCCGACGGCGCCGAGTCAGTGATCAAGAATGATCGCGGTTATGGCTATAAGTTGGAATCTTGACCTGTTTAGCAAAAGACTAACTAAGGTGTCTTCGATCGCTCTTTCAGCTTCTGCAAGAAGAAATTGCGCACGTCGACAGTCTTTGGGTGAATCGACTTGCCGTCAGCCAGCAAATAACCCAAACTCAAATCGCAGGCGGTAAGCATGCCGGCTTCGAGATCCAGTTTTCGCTTTAACTTACGTTTTTGCGGAGCTCCCTCAGCGACATCGTATCCGAGAGAGCGCCAGATAGGCACGGTAAAATCGTCCGATCTACTGCATTCAAGGCAGTCGGCAAGAAAAAGAATTTGCGACATCGGCGTCATGTTCAACGCACCGAGTGTATGTTCGGCAACTGCGTTCAAAAGAACCTTGTTGGTAATTCCCAACTCGTCTCGAGCCACTAAAGCGGCGACCGGACCGTGCAGGAGGTGCCCGTTCGTCTCCTCGATCGGGTGCAGCACCATACCAAACTCACGAGCGTGCGCAACCAATTTTTTGTCTTTGAATTCCTTGCATGCGTCATGCAACCAGCCGGCAAGCTCCGCTATGAACACATCGCAGTCAGCCGCTTCAGCCAATTCGCGCGCCACTTGGGCAACTCCCGCAATATGCTTGAATCGTTTTTCCGTCACACGCGGTTTCACCCATTGACGCGCAGATTCTATAGTCACCTTGGCCGGAATACCGTTCCGATTAGCCATTTGATTGGACTTCCGCGGAGGCGTAGCCAGAGCGCAATAAAATATCGTGCACGGGCTTTGGCACCATATACAATACCGACTTACCGGCGCTCAAGCGCGCCCGGACGATTGAGCTGGAGATAGAAACAGCGGGGAAATCAATGATTGATACTTGCGCCCCGGGAAGTTGATACTTTTGCGCCACCTCTTCCTCGACGACTGTTTCGAGAAAAGCCGAATCAGTCTTGTCACCGGCGTTGGTGACCATGACAGTGCGATAAACGAGTCTGGGGGCGACGAGAAAATGGCAGTTGGCTATGAGCAGATCCGATTTGTGCCAGTCGTGGATGGAATTTAAATTGTCTCCACCGATTACCAGGTAGACCGGATCATCGCCGCATCGCTGTTTGACTGACAAGACTGTATCGACGGTATAGGAAGGACCGGAGCGATCGAGTTCGAGACGCGAAGCTTCGAAGCGGGAATTGTCCGCCACTGCGGCCTCCACCAGCTCATATCTGAGATCGGCAGGCAGAAGCCCTTTCTGGCGATGCGGCGGCACCGGGCTCGTGACGAAGATGACCGTATCCAGTTTGAACTGATCGGCAGCGCACTCGGCGATGAGAAGATGCCCATTGTGAATGGGATTGAATGTGCCACAAAATAATCCGAGGCGCGGCATCCGTCTCCTATTGGGCTCGGCTGGAGCGATGTCGCGTGTAGATGCGCGGCAATCTCACTCGCATGCGGCACGCCAACTCGTAGGTGATGGTATCGAGCATGCCTGCCCAGTCCGCCAATTGTATGCTGTGGGCACCGTCGGTGCCTATCAATGTAATAACGTCGCCCTCTTGCGCTTCGGGCACATCGGTTATGTCAAAGAGCATCTGGTCCATGCTGATCGTTCCGACCTGGCGAATTTGGCGGCCCATCAAGAGCGCGCTCATGCGGTTGGAGAGGCGGCGATCCACTCCGTCGGCGTATCCGATGGGAATCGTGGCCAGCCGCGTCGGTCGCTCGGCCTTCCAAGTCCAGCCATAGCCGACCGCTTCGTCATTTTCTATCTGGCGCAGATGGTTTATGCGACCCCGAACCGACATGGCCGGCATGAGGTCGGTGGCGGCGCTGCCAGCCTCCAATCCATAAAGAAGCAAACCTACGCGGACCATGTCGTGATGAGCAAAGGGAAAACGCCGAGCAGCATCCCCGGATGCCAGGTGGAAAAAAATCGGCTCCGAGTCGCAGGCACGCCCCTTACTGCGCAACTCCGGTTCAACTTCTCTCACTAATTGAACTATTTTCTCGAATTGATCGTTTTGATATGTAGTCGCCTCGCGATCGTCGGCCTTCGCCAGGTGACTGAACACACTAACCAACCGGAGGTGATCGCTCTTCTTGATTTCATCCAACACCGTACTTGTATATTGAGGCGCTACGCCGAGCCGGTGCATGCCGGTGTCGACTTTTAAGTGCACTCTGGCCTGGCTTTGTTTGCGACTGGCCACCGTGGCAATTTCGCGCACCTGCCCAGCGCTTGTGACGGTCATCTCGAGGTTATGCTCCAGAGCAGTCGCTATTGCCCAGGCCGGCAGCGGGCTGAGCAGGAGTATGGGGACTTTGCCGTCTACACTTCGTAGTTGGCAGCCTTCGTCGACCGAGGCCACGCCGAGGAAATCGGCGCCCGAGGCGATGAGCACCTGCACCACCCCGACGGCGCCGTGCCCGTATGCGTCGCTTTTGACCACCGCCATCAGGCGCGTCTTCGTCTTCTCCTGCGTTCTCAAACCCTCAGGGGCGCGGTGTTTTGACGCGGGCTGGTTAAGCCAGGAGAGGACTTGAGCGATGTTATGTTCGATGGCGCCCAGATCCACTTCTACCCAGGCATCTCTGCGAGTGGATGAAACCGTTAGCTGGCGCGATGTAACCATTAGTAATTTCTCTGAAAACAAGCCAGCTCGGCAGCTTGGTACTTATGCTAGCATTGCTGGAAGCTCAGCACCATCTTGGCTTTGACGGTCGCGGCGAGAAATTCCGCTCTGCGATCTGGTGGCACCGGCCAGCACGAATATTTTTTTAGTCGGGCTTGCAAGGATGCAAATTGGGTATTGAGAGATGGTGAGCTAGGAGTCTTTTGGAGTCCCTGGGTTGGATCGATTCGTGATTCACTTGAGGAGTTAGCCTTGAATAAAGCTGAATTGGTGGACGTCGTAGCGAAGGAAGCCGGCACCACGAAGAAAGATGCCGAACAAGTAATAAATAAGATGATGGAAACAATCATCAAGCACATTGCTTCCGGAGAGAAGGTAACATTGGTTGGCTTTGGCACCTTCGAAGCACGCCAGCGCAAAGCGCGCACTGGACGTAATCCGAAGACCAATGAGCCACTGCACATTCCGGCCAAGAGAGTGCCTGGATTCCGCGTTGGAAAAGAATTTAGCGAAGCCGTAAACAAGAGAAAGTAGCGTTCGGGAGGGAGTCTGTTGGGGCTACCAAAGGTAGCAGTTGCTGGTTGCGGAAACTGGGGCAAAAACCTGGTCCGTAATTTTGCTCAACTGGGCGCACTGGCAGCAGTCTGCGATGCTGACTCCAAGAGGCTCGACCACGTCAGGCGCGAGCATAAAGGCGTTGAGACGGTAGATACCTTCGATGGTCTGCTCCAGGTTCCGACTGTCGAAGCGATCGTGATCGCGACGCCATCCGATACTCATTTCAGCCTGGCGGAAAAAGCTCTCCTGGCTGGCAAGCACGTATATGTTGAAAAACCGCTTGCCCGCGACGTTCGGCACGCAGAAAAGTTAGATGCCCTGGCGACAGAGCGCAATCTGGTTCTGATGGTAGGGCACCTTTTGCTTTACCATCCTGCAGTCAATTGCTTGAAAGAGCTGATTGCATCGGGAGAGCTGGGCGACCTGCTTTTCGTCCGCTCGGATCGCATGAACTTCAACACCGGTCGCCGCGACTGGAGCGTGCTTTGGGATTTGGCTCCGCACGACATCTCGATGATGAGCTATCTGCTCGACTCAGAGACCGTGGAAGTAAGCCGTGTAGGCGGCTGGGACACTCAACGCGACGGTCTTGTCGATGTCGCCTATCTCGATCTAGCATTCAACCTCGGCGAAAAAACCATCCCCGGACAGGTGCGCAACAGTTGGATCGATCCGCAGAAGCTCGTTCGTTTGACTGTGAACGGCAGCTTGAAAACAGCAGTTCTCAATGATACTCAGAAAGAAGACAAACTGGCGCTGCACAGCCTGACCGCGGAAGGGCGCATGATTGTCGAGTATCCGACGTATCCGGATCAAGAACCTCTTTATTTGGAATGCGAGCATTTCTTGCAGTGCTTAATCACTGGTGAGCGTCCGCGCACGGATGCCAACAATGCCTATCAGGTTGTGAGCATTCTTGCGGACGTGGAAAAACGGTTATCGAGCCGTCCAGCCGCGAGACAGTCGCTCGCCACCTCGCGATAAAAGCAGTTTCAGGCGTTAAGCGTAATTTTTTCGCCTTGGTTTTGGCGCCATGATCTCTGTTTACCCGGAAAGCCTGTTTGCCTGTGCTTTGTCGTGGATAGGTCACCTGGTTTAGAAACCTTGCGAAATTGTAGACGTTGGAGATCCGCGCCATCAAACCGTTCTATAATTGATGTTCTGCTGCGGGAGTAATTCAGTGGTAGAATGCCTCCTTGCCAAGGAGGATGTCGCGAGTTCGAGCCTCGTCTCCCGCTCCATTTTGTCCTTGATTAGCGCAGCCAGGCTGCGCTTTTTCGTTTTTATCCGACACGCTTTGGTGAAAAACGCGCCTGCACCGATCACCCATGGGATGCAGCCTCGCCTGGTATATTAGGCTGAAGGATGCTTTCATTTTGTCATGCCTGGTGGAGGCAAAAAAATGACCGAGGAGCCTAACACGGCTAAGGATGCGGCCGAAACGGAGCAGCCGAGCGCCGCACCTGTGAGCGAGCCTGCCACCGATACTCCCAAGCTCGTCACCCCGGATGCAAACTCGACCGCGCCTAAAGCAACCGCCCCCCCGGCAGCGACCACGACGAGCGCAGCGCCAAGTGAGGAAGGCAGTATAGTTCAGCGCCGCTCGCGCTGGTACAGCAGCCTGGCGGCGCTGAAATACATCAGCAGCTTGTCTCGCGACGACGATGTGAAAGTGCGAGACAGTGATCGGGCGACAAGTATTTCACTATTGATCGCCTCTGTTTTGACAGTATTGTCCTTGCTCTTTCCCCCGCTTGCTCCACACAGGCTGGCTCTGGTACTCATTTGCGACGCGCTCGTCGGATTGATGTTGTTGTTTTACGTTGCCAACAGATTCGGCATTCTCAACACCTTCAGCCCGCGACAGGCGCTTCTTAGCTGGCAGCTCATGATGGGTGCAGGATTTTTAGGCATCTTCGCTACTATCAACCTGGCTGTCGCCATTGCACTGATCGTCGCGCAGATGAATATCGACGTGCCGCATCCTTAAGACAAGACAGTTCAACGGGCGGCTGCACCGCCCCGTGCGACGGTTCCGATTGGATAGGGCACCGTATATGATACCGTACAGGGGAAACTGTTTAACAGGTTTCTTTTCACACCGATCGCGAATATAGTGCGAGGCGGCCGTGGGGACGACCGCCTCGAACAAGTGGAAACCAGGGAAATTTATACGTTGCGGGATTTTTTGCTGCGCTTTTGCATTTGCACGACCGGGACGCGCGCTTCTTTGTTTTTCTTGGCCACCTTTTTCGGCGCCGGCTCCGTTGTGGCGATCGGCTGTCCGGTGCGAAGATGGTTTTCCGAGGAGAGTACCCGCTCTTTCATCTGCATGAGCATTTCATCGGCAACTTTCACAGGAGCTACCGGAGCGAAACTTCCGACGGCGACTTTGGCGCGTTTTAAGCCACTTTGAGTGTGATTTTTCTCAATAACGCCCAGCGAAGAATCAGTAGTTGGCGCCGCCTCCGGCTGCGTTGCCTGAGAAGCTTCATCGTTAGCGCTTGGAGCGGGAGCCTCGACGGTTGTCTCGATGGGCGCCGCATCGCTGGCTAATTGGCTGGCAATTTTCTTGGCCGAACGTT
Source organism: Planktothrix sp. (assembly GCA_036703195.1). Classification (GTDB taxonomy): domain Bacteria; phylum Cyanobacteriota; class Vampirovibrionia; order Obscuribacterales; family Obscuribacteraceae; genus DATNPN01. The sequence continues at coordinate 75,513 of DATNPN010000050.1, forward strand.
TAGACATTACGGGCAGCGGTATCTCTTCTTCGTCCTCATAATTCCAGGTTTTGTGCGCCAGATCGCGAGAGATGCGTGCATCTTGCATCTGTTTTACAGCATCATCCCAGTTCATTTTTCCGCTGCGAGTCGCTTCCATCAATGCGACTCCGCGCAGGAGATTTTCGCTGGTTATCCAGCCATAACCGACGATGCAATCGCTCAACAATCGCTGCGTTTTCGCCGTCAGTTCGATCACGGGCTGCAATTCGTCCTCGCTCACAACTTGCGCAGCCAACAGCAGTTTGATCAAATCGAGATCGTCTTTGCGAATCAAGTTAAAATCGATTTCTTGATTGGGCGACTGCGGGCGATTCTTCAGCTTATCCAGCCGATCGCGTTCGCTCGTGCTCACCATCATTTTCAAATGGAAATAACAAGCGACAATGAGAGCCGCCAGAATGCTCTCGAACAGCGACCATGGACGATCGGAGGCCATGAAAGCCGGATGATGTGGTGAGACAATTGTGCCGCTGCTCATCATGTGCGAAATCAGCTCACTGAGCCATCCGTTGCGGTAGAGCGCCAACGTCATCACCACGGTTTCGATGGCAATAAACGTGTAGCACAGCCAGAGGGCGGCTTGCCAAATCCCGCTGTTAATGGCTGCTTTAGTGGGTCGTACGCTCATAGTCATCATCTCGGCTCCATAGCGTGAAAAAGGTGCCTGCGCAAAACTCGAATAATTCCAATCTACCGCCGACCGCAGCTCTCGTAAATCCGCATAACTGCGTATCAGATCTGGCGTACACGAATACGTGTATAGACAGATCTGTCATCCTCGATATCCCTATTGGAGCGCCCGACTCCGGCGGTTTTCCACTTACACTTTACTGTTCGTGCCGCACCGGCTGGTGGAGACGATCTCGTCGGTCACGCTTCGCTGCCGGCAAGATGCCGGCGCTCCCAGAAGTGTGTGGCGGAAAACCTAATTTTTCCGACTGATATCTCCTGTTCATTAAGACTAATCGGCCGAATCCATATATTGATGGTGTCAAGCGTGTTAAAATCGCCGCTGTCTGCGCTGTAGAGCGCGGCATTCGTTGGTGGGACGGCTGGTTCTGATCAGCCGATTAATAGGAACATGCAAATGAAGGTCAACCTGGACCGAGAAGGCAAAAATTTGGTGAAGCTCGGGCTCGAGCTGGAGGCCGAAAAAGCGTTGAAGGCGTATGAAGTTGCTTGCAGGCAGCTGAGTCATCAGGTCAACATCCCTGGGTTCAGACGCGGCAAGGCGCCCCGCAACATCATCGAGAAGACTCTCGGTGTCGATTTTATTAAACGCGAAGCGTTAGAGCGTCTTGTTCCGGAGCTACTCAGGCAAGCAATTACCGATGAGAGTCTGGATGTCATCACAGAGCCGGAAATTGACAAGTGCGAATACGAGCTTGGCGCTCCCTTGAAGCTATCAGCCAAATTCGAGGTACGCCCCGAAGTCAAGCTTGGCGACTATAAAGGCATCGAAGTAGAAGTGCCTGAAGCTAAACTGCCCGCCGACGCGCTCGATCGCGCCTTGCAGAGCATTGCAGAGTCGAAATCCAGTCTGGCACCGATTCCAGCGCGCCCCGTCAAAATGGGCGACACGGTTCTTCTCGATTTCGAATGCCTGGTAGACGGCAAACTGGTCGACGGCGGAAAGGCTGAAGGACTGGTTCTCGAGGTGAAAGAGGGTTCGTTCATCGAAGGCTTCTGCGACCAGTTAGTGGGCAAAGAGCCGGAGCAAAAGTTTGATATCAATGTCAAGTTTCCTGATGAATACCGCAACAAAGAGCTAGCCAACAAAGACGCCAACTTCAAGGTGGAGTTGCGCGAAATTCGCGAACGCTCCGTGCCTGACGTCAATGACGAATTGGCGACAGCAGTAGGACAAGAAAATCTGGACAAGTTGAAAGAAGCTCTCCAGGAGCGGCTCAATGACGAAGTGTCGCAAGAGAATGAAATGCGCTCGCAACGTCGTGTAGTAGAAGCTGTTGTAGCATCGTCGCACGTAGACATTCCCGAGACGATGATCGAACGTGAGCGCGATCTGCTTCTCCAGCAGGTTCGCCGCTATGTCGAGCAAAACAAACAGAGCTGGGAAGAGTTTCAACAGCGTCCCGAATTCGAGCAGCTGAAATCAGGCAAGCAAGAAGAAGCTCGTCAAAGAGTGCTCACCAGCCTGGTTTTGGGAGCAGTCGTTCGGGCAGAGCAGATGAGCATCGTCGAAGACGAAATGGCTCCTTACTTTGCCGAGTTGGTGGCGCGATACAACGTCCCGGTTGAGCAGATCGCTCGCAACGAGGAGCTGCGGCGCCAAGTGATGGAGGAAGTTCTCACCAACAAAGTCGTCTACTTCCTTATGAGCAACGCCAAGATCAACTACGTTCCGGAGCCGGAAGTGCCGGAGCATGTTCATGGCGAAAACTGCGACCATGAGCAGGAAGAGAAGGACGAAGCCAAAGCCGAAAAGGCTGAAAGCAAGGCCAAGAGGAAAGCGCCGGCTAAGTCGTAAACTTGTGCGCTGGAGGACGTTGTCAGATAGTTATATCTACTTGACACTGTCCACCACGGTAGTATCGTTGCCCAATAAGCGATTTGCCGCGCTAATTTCAAGCAAAACAAGTTTCAAAGAACCAACAAAGCGATAGACTAAGGGATAAGTTAATTTCACCTGAGGCGAAAGGAAGACAATGTCATTAGAACGGAAGCTTGAGCCCCCCACCAGAAGCCAACTTTACGAAATCTGGAGTCAAACCTCCCTGGCTTCGCCCACCAACTACTATCCGCCCACAGTCATCGAGACGACGGCGCGCGGTGAACGGGCGTTCGACATCTTCTCGCGTTTGTTGAGAGAGCGCATCGTCTTCCTGGGCACGCCCGTGGACGACACCATCGCCAACCTCATCGTCGCACAGCTTCTGTTGCTCGAAGGCGAAGACCCGGAAAAGGACATTCGCTTGTACATTAACTCGCCTGGTGGCTCGGTCACGGCTGGGTTTGCCATTTACGACACGATTCAGCACATCCGCTCGGACGTCTCTACCATCTGCCTTGGTCAAGCGGCCAGTATGGGAGCGTTTCTCCTCACTTCCGGTAAAAAAGGCAAGAGATTGGCTCTGCCGCACTCACGCATCCTCATCCACCAACCGCTGGGCGGCGCACAGGGTCAGGCAACCGACATCGAAATTCAAGCTCGCGAAATCTTACGCATCAAGCGACAATTAAACGAGCTTATGGCACTTCACACCGGTCAATCCGTCAAGCAAATCGAGAAAGACACGGATCGAGACAACATCATGACGGCCGAAGAAGCCAAAGAGTACGGCCTCGTCGATGAAGTCATCGTTCGTCTGGATCAAGCGCCCCTGGCGGCGGTCTAAGTAGATTAATTGCCGCCCGCATTAAACGGTGGGATGGTCAGTAATCTGTCAGAATTAGTTGCAGAGAGATAGGTGTCGCCAATGCCAAAGCAAGATAACCGACTCAAGTGCTCGTTTTGCGGCAAGAGTCAGGATCAAGTTAAGAAACTCATTGCTGGTCCGGGCGTCTACATATGCGACGAGTGCGTAGATCTATGCAACGAAATCCTGGACGAGGAGCTGTTCGAGGGTAGCCCGACCACGGCGCCGGCAGAGACCGTTTTGCCGCAATTGGTCGACATTCCCAAGCCTCAAGAGATCAAGGCTTTCCTCGATCAGCACATCATCGGGCAGACAACGGCGAAGAAGATCCTTTCGGTAGCGGTCTACAACCACTATAAGAGGATCAGCCATAACTCCGAGCTTGCCGATCAAGTCGAAATTCAGAAGTCGAACATCCTCTTAATTGGTCCGACCGGATGCGGCAAAACCCTCTTGGCGCAGACGCTGGCGAAGTTGCTCGATGTTCCGTTCGCGGTGGCCGACGCCACTACACTGACAGAAGCCGGCTACGTAGGTGAAGACGTGGAGAACATTCTTCTGCGTCTCTATCAGGCTGCCGACTACGACATCAAGAAAGCCGAGCGCGGCATCATCTATATAGATGAAATCGACAAGATCTCGCGCAAATCGGAAAACACCAGCATCACCCGCGACGTGAGCGGCGAAGGCGTACAGCAAGCGTTGCTCAAAATGATTGAAGGAACCCTGGCCAACGTGCCCCCGCAAGGTGGTCGCAAACATCCGCATCAAGAGTTCATTCAGATCAACACCGCCAATATCCTGTTTATCTGCGGCGGCGCCTTCGTCGGTCTCGATAAGATCGTCGAAACACGTGTGTCGTCCAACCGCAGTATCGGCTTTGGCTCTGAAGCTCCAGCCACCGCCTGGGAACGCGAACAGCGCGCCAGCAAGATTCTCAAGGACACCGCTCCGGACGACTTGCTCAAGTTCGGCTTGATTCCCGAGTTTGTCGGGAGAATGCCCGTCATCGCAGTACTGGAAGCGCTCGATGTCGAAGCGCTCGTGCGCATTCTCGTCGAGCCTAAGAACGCCATTCTCAAGCAGTATCAACAACTGCTCGCGCTAGACGGCGTAGAGCTGAAGTTCGATCAAGAAGCGATCGAATCAGTGGCGGAAGAAGCGCTCAAACGCAAGACCGGCGCTCGCGCGTTGCGTTCGATCGTAGAAGAGATCATGCTCGACATCATGTACGAAGTGCCGTCACGATCTGACATCAAGGTATGTCACATCACTAGAGATCTCGTGCAAAAACGCTCGACTGCAGAACTTCTTCAGTTGCCAAAAGCAAAGCTGAAGGGTGAGATCGCCTAGCCAAGCTTCCGCCGAGCAGGTAATCTTAGTCGAATACTTTCCTTCTACGGTCATCAATGATGACGGATATATCGAACACGGTTTTTCCTTTGATTCCTTTGCGGGACGTTGTCGTTTTTCCGCAGATGGTGACGCCGCTCTTCGTCAGTCGTCCCAAGTCGATAGCGGCGCTCGAGCAAGCGCTGTTGCGCGACGATCGATTTGTCGTACTGGTGGCGCAGAAAGATCCGGAGTGCGAAGACCCGCGCATTCCTGACATTTACCAGACCGGCACGCTGGCAGAAGTGATGCAGATGCTGAAATTGCCCGACGGCACAGTCAAGGTCCTGGTGGAAGGATCGACGCGCGTCGTGCTCAATCAAGTGTTCGAAGATCCACAGCTCTTCACAGCCACAGTAGGCGAGCAGACCGAGATCGTCGTTGACGATCTGCCCACCAAGACATTGATCAGGTTGGCGGTCGAGAAGTTCGAGCAGTACGTCAAGTCAACGAAGAAGATAAACCCGGAGAGTTTGTTGGCAGTATCCGGCATCGGACAGCCCGGGCGCCTTGCCGACATCATCGCCACTTATCTCGGTCTTGATGTAAGTGAAAGGCAGAAGTGTCTCGAGATTCTCGACTCTTCGCAGCGCCTCGAGTTTATCAGCCAACTGCTCTCAAGAGAGCTGGAGCTGGCGGATTTGGAACAACAGATTCACGATCGCGTGCGCTTCAATTTGGAGAAGACGCAGCGCGAATACTATCTGCGCGAGAAGATGCGCATCATTCAAGACGAGCTCAACGCCGATGGCGAGGCCACTGGCGAAGTGGCCGAGTACAAGCAGAAGATCGCCAAAGCGAAAATCACCGGACCGGCCTTGGAGAAAGCGGAGAAAGAGCTGCAACGGCTCGAGAAGATGATGCCGCAGAGTGCTGAAGCGGCCGTGATTCGCACCTACCTGGACACGCTCGTCAGCCTGCCGTGGCAGAAGCGATCGAAGGAGATTATCGATCTCAATCGCGCGGAGAAGATTTTGGAAGAAGACCACTACGGTCTCGATAAGGTGAAGGAGCGCATTCTCGAATATCTGGCCGTGCGCAAGTTGTCGAAAAGGCCGCAAGGCACGATTCTCTGCCTGGTTGGTCCGCCCGGCGTCGGCAAAACCAGTCTGGTCAAATCGATCGCAAAAGCGATGAACCGCGAGTTTGCGCGCATCAGCTTAGGTGGCATCAACGACGAATCCGAAATTCGCGGGCACAGACGCACTTATATCGGAGCCATGCCGGGGCGCATCATTCAAGCGATCAAGCATGCGGGCACGAAAAACCCCGTCATTTTGCTGGACGAAATCGAAAAGATGACGCGCAGCTACATGGGCGATCCAACCGCAGCCATGCTGGAAGTGCTCGATCCGGATCAAAACGAATTCTTCACCGATCACTATCTCGATGCGCCATTCAGCTTGCAAGAAGTAGTGTTCGTTGCCACGGCCAACGCCCTCGATTACATTCCTCGACCGTTGCACGACCGTTTGGAAGTGCTGCGCGTGTCGGGATATACGGAAGAAGAGAAGATTGCCATCGCCGATCAGCACATCATTCCCAAGTTGTTGGACCGCCACGGATTAGTGGCGAAACAGCTGAAGATACCGGATGCCTGCTTGCGTAAGGTGATTCAAGAATATACACGCGAAGCCGGTGTGCGCGGGCTCGAACGCTCCCTGGCGACGATCTGCCGCAAAGTGGCGACGAAGATTGTCAAATACAGAAATCAGCCGGTAAAAATGACACCGAATCTGGTGACTGAGTATCTCGGGCCGCCGAAAGTGATTCGCGAAAGTGAAGTACGCGGACCGCAAGTCGGCATCGTCACAGGTCTGGCGTGGACGGAGACCGGCGGCGAAACGCTGCAGATCGAAGTGAACACGATGGGCGGCAAAGGAAAACTGCAGCTCACCGGTCAGCTCGGCGATGTGATGAAAGAGTCGGCACATGCTGCTTTCACATACTTGCGCAGTCACGCCGACAAACTGGGCATCAGCGTTGATTTCCAGGATACTACCGACGTTCACATTCATATTCCCGAAGGCGCTATTCCCAAAGATGGGCCCTCAGCCGGCGTCGCCATGGCGATCGCGCTCATCTCCGCGGTTTCAAAACGCGCCGTTCGCAGCGATTTTGCCATGACCGGCGAAATTACCCTGCGTGGCCGCATCCTCGCCATCGGCGGGCTGAAGGAGAAAGTACTGGCGGCGCTGCGTGCCGGCACAAAGACAGTGTTTTTTCCGCGCGCCAACGAAAAGGACCTGGCCGAGATACCGGACTATGTGAAAAACCGGCTCGAGCTGCGCCCCGTAGCGCATCTCGATGAGGTCTACGCCATCGTTTTCAAAGACAAAGATAAGGCCAAAGGCTCGACGCGCACATCGAAGTCGCGATCGAACATGAGACAGAAGGGCAAAAGAAGCGCGTTGACAACGGTAAAATAGCGCAGCGGACGGCCTCTGCAAATACCGCTATAAACCTAAATTTGGGGCTTTCCAGCCCCTGCGCCTGTTATGATACAAACACTTGAGCGACGCTCGTAGCCGGGCTGTGCCGCGCTTTCACGGCGTTAGGCTGACTGTTATTTCCGTCTCACGACACGGCGATCGACTCAATTGTGAGAGTCGATTAAGGGCGTGCACGGCTGCCCTCGAGCGATTCGACGGCAGAGCTAACAGTTGAAAGGAGATAGAAAATGGTCATGGCAGAACCAACAAACAAGAATCTTTCCCATCTGGAGCTCGATGATCGGTGGGTTAATCCCGTTCTTTCCAGAACTGCCAGAATCGTCGCTGAGCGCGCTCGTGGTTCATGGATCTATGACATGAACGGTGATGCGTATCTCGACATGGCATGCGGTATTGCGGTGAACAACCTCGGTCACTGCCACCCCAGAGTTGTCGAAGCCGTCAAAAGGCAAGTCGAAAATCTGATTCACACGTCGGTCGTCACGCACCACAAAGGCTACATAGAGCTGTGCAAAAAGCTCGCTGACATCACGCCTGACCGCCTCGATTCTTCTTTCCTGGCCAACTCAGGTGCTGAAGCCGTAGAAGGCGCCGTCAAACTGGCACGCTATATCACCGGTCGGCCGGCGTTGATCAACTTTAAAGGATCGTTTCACGGTCGCACCATGATGACCATGGCGCTCACCACCTCCAAACTTTATTACCGTGAAAAGTACGAGCCACTGCCGGGCTCGATCTATACGGTGCCTTTCCCTTATCAATATCGTTCGCACTTCAAAAACGACACGAAGGCTTGCATCGACGAAACCTTCCAACAGATCGACACGTTATTCCGTCAGTTTGTACACCCCGAACAAGTGGCAGCGTTCATCATCGAGCCTGTCCAGGGTGAAGGCGGTTATATTCCCGCACCGAAAGGATTTCTCCCGCGCTTGCGCCAACTGGCAAACGAGCACGGCATTCTCTTGATCATCGATGAAGTGCAATCGGGCTTCGCCCGCACAGGCAAAATGTTCGCTTGCGAGCATGAAAACGTCGAGCCGGACATCTTGCTGATGGCGAAAGGTATCGCCAGCGGCATGCCACTTTCGGCGTTCATCTCGCGCCGCGAGCTCACCAGCAAATGGCTGCCCGGCAGACACGGCACCACCTTCGGTGGCAACCCCGTCTCCTGCGCCGCCGCCCTTGCCACTATTGAAGTCATGCAAGAAGAAAAACTGGCCGACCGCGCTGCCAAGCTGGGCGGAGAGATGATCAACCGCCTGAAGAAATTCGCTGAGGGCAAAAAGCAGATCGGCGAAGTACGCGGCTTGGGCATGATGATCGGCGTTGAATTTAACGACGACAACGGCAACCCGAGCAAAGAAATCGCTGATAAAGTGGCGGCGCAATGCCTGGAGAACAAGATGATTCTCCTTACGTGCGGCAGCCACGGACAAGTTATCCGTCTGATCCCCGCTCTCAACATTCCTGAGGCGGACCTGGAGAAGGCGATGGATATTTTCGAGAAGAGCATGTCGACATTGAAGTAGGGGGACGGTATGAGCACGACAACTAAAGGTCTGGAAGCGAAAGGCCGCACGGAAAAGCCGCAGGTCTACAACAATTTCATCGGCGGACGCTGGGTCAAGTCGGAAAGCGGCGAGACATTCACGAGCGTCAACCCGGCTAATTCCAAAGAGATCATCGGTCACTTTGCTTCATCGACGCCCAATGACGTCAAAAAAGCAGTAGACGCAGCAGCAGCAGCGCTGCCTGCCTGGCGCCACACACCGGCGCCGCACCGCGCTGAAATTCTGCTCAAAATCGCTCACTTGCTCGAGACGAGAAAAGAAGATCTCGCTCAGACCATGGTGCGCGAGATGGGCAAAGTTTTGAAAGAAGCTCGCGGTGATGTGCAAGAAGCGATCGACATGGCTAAGTTCATGGCCGGCGAAGGACGCCGCCTCACTGGTCAGACGGTCCCGTCGGAGTTGCCGAACAAATTCGCCATGGCAATCCGCCAGCCGATTGGCGTAGTGGGCATCATCACACCGTGGAACTTCCCCATGGCCATCCCGAGCTGGAAGATGTTTCCCGCGCTGGTAGCCGGCAACACAGTCGTGTTCAAGCCTGCTACAGACACACCGCTTTGCGCGCTGCGCCTGGTCGAAATCATGGAAGAAGCCGGCTTGCCGGCAGGTGTAGTCAACTTCATCACCGGCTCCGGCAGCAAAGTAGGCATGACCCTGGTTGAAGATCCGCGAGTGCGCATGATCTCGATCACCGGTTCTACCGAAGTCGGTCGGCGCGTTGCCGGACGTTGCGGCGAACTGATGAAGAAGATTTCGTGCGAGTTGGGTGGCAAAAACGCCATCTGCGTCATGGACGATGCAGACCTCGACCTGGCAGTAGAAGGCGCTCTCTGGGGCGGTTTCGGCACTACCGGTCAACGCTGCACGGCGGCCAGCCGCGTCATCGTTCATCGCAGCCGCTACGAAGAGTTCACCAAAGCGTTTGTTGAAAGAGCGAAGCAGCTCAAGGTCGGCTTCGGTCTCGAGCCGGACGTCACGGTGGGACCGGTCGTGAGCAAGAGCCAGTTGACCAGCGTGCACGAGTACGTTGAAATCGGAAAGAAAGAAGGCGCCAAGCTGGTATTCGGCGGAGAGATTCTGAGCGAAGGCGAGCACGCTGACGGTTGGTTTCACGAGCCGACAATCTTCGCCGACGTAAAGCCGACGATGCGCATCGCTCAAGAAGAGATCTTCGGACCAGTCGTCGCGGTCATTCCGGTCGACTCCTTCGAAGAGATGCTGGAAGTAGCAAACGGCACCGAATACGGTCTTTCGCTCTCCATGTACACGCGTGACGTCAACCGTGCCTTCACAGCGATGGAAGAGCTCGAGTCCGGCATCGTCTACATCAATGCCCCGACTATCGGAGCGGAGATCCAACTGCCTTTCGGTGGCGTCAAGCAAACCGGCAACGGTCACCGCGAAGCAGGCACCACAGCGATCGATCAATTCACCGAGTGGAAGGCGATCTACGTCGACTATTCGGGACGCTTGCAGAAAGCGCAGATCGATACGCACACAGAAGGGCATGCACAGCCCGCCGAAGACAACGAGTAGCCAGAGTACGGCGGTGCCTCTCACGAGGCACCGCCAAACATCATTTAGAGGATAACGCTATGGACTTTGATTTCACCCCGGACCAGATTGCTATTCGCAAGCACATGCGCGAATTTGCAGAGCGTGAGATCGCGCCGAAAGCAGCGCTCAACGACCGCGAATGCAAATTCGATTGGGATATCGCCAAGAAGATCTTCGCTGAAGGCTTTCTCGGCTGCCCGATTCCTGAGAAGTACGGCGGTCTGGGAATGGACTACATAGCGTACGGTCTCATGACTGAAGAAGTTAACCGCGTCTGCTCCTCGACGAGAACACTCTTCTCGGTGCAAACATCGCTGGTCGCCTTGACCATCTTGCGTTGGGGCACTGAAGAGCAGAAGCAAGCCCTTCTTCCTAAACTGTGCAACGGCGAATACATCGGCTGCTACGGTCTGACCGAGCCGGAAGCCGGCAGTGACGCCGCCAACCAACAGACTCGCGCCGTCAAAGACGGCAAAGATTACATCCTCAGCGGGCAGAAGACATGGATCTCGTGCGGTTCTATCGCCACTCATGCTCTGGTTTTCGCCACTGTCGATTCGTCGCTCGGACACAAAGGCATCACCTGCTTCATCGTCGACACGAAGAGCAAGGGATTCAGCGCCGCGCCGATCAAAGGTAAACTCGGACTGCGCGCCTCCGACACATCTTCGCTCTTCCTCGACGAAGTACGCGTGCCGGCAAGCAATGTCCTCGGGCAGGTCGGTCAAGGCTTCCAGGTCGCCATGTCCGCCCTGGACAACGGCAGATTCTCGGTGGCCGCCGGCGCCGTCGGACTGGTGCAAGGCTGCATCGACGCTTGCACCAAATACGCCATGCAACGCCACACCTTCGGCAAACCGATCGGCGAACACCAACAGGTGCAGGCGATGATCGCCGACATGGTTGTCGATGTCGAAGCAGGCAGACTCCTTTACCTGCGCGCCGCTCACTTGAAGAACAAAGGTGTGCGCAACACCTTGGAGACTTCGCTCGCCAAACTGTTCTGCGGCGAAGCTGCTAACAGAGCCGGTCACAATGCCGTACAAATCTTCGGCGGCTACGGCTTCTCGGATGAATATCCGGTCGAGCGCTATTTCCGCGATGCCAAAGTGCTCAACATCTACGAAGGCACCCGCGAAATCCAGCGCCTGATAATCGCCCAAGATGCTCTCGGCATTCGCAACGCCAACGGTCAACAAAGAGGCAGCTCCACAGCATTAGCCGCGGCGGCTGTGTAGAGCGACGAGCAGTAAGAAATGAAAACGCGCGAGAACTTGGTCTCGCGCGTTTTTTTGATTTGGAGAAAGTCTTAGTTAAGACGACAATCTGGTTCCGCACCGAACTCCCATACGTTTCCCATAGTGCCGATAAATTAGGCGCCTCGTTTGCGCCAACTCGTATATCAAATAGAAGCAAGAGGAGCAAAAGCGGGTAGATAGATCCCGTTAGCCGTTCTTGAAAGCAGTTTGCATGGCAGTCGATAAAACCTCCCTGAAAAGAACGCTCAATCTTTTCGCCATTAGCTTTCTTTCTCTGTACTTTGAGTTGCTGATCATCAGATGGCTGTCTTCGCAGATCCGAATTTTCGCCTACTTCAAAAATATTCCGCTGTTGGCCAGTGTGTTCGGGCTTGGTCTAGGGCTGGCTCTGGTTGCCTCTAAACGTGACTACGCCAAGTGGTTTCCTATCTGCCTGCTGGTGATCAGCACGTTGATCTGCTTTGCAGAGCCCCTGCACTTGGTGCACATCTCATTTACTAACGCGGCTGAGTTTTATTTGATCGGCAATAACGTCAGTGCCTATCTGGACGTTTCCTATCTGCAAAAGTTGATCTCGACCGTTTACGGACTTTTCGTGCTCGTGGGAATGTTCTACGTCATTGTGCTCATGTTCGTCGGACTTGGGCAGAAGTTAGGCGCCGCTTTCGAAGGTTTCAAACCTCTTCTGGCTTACACAATCAACGTCGCCGGCAGCTTTCTGGCGATCCTTACCTTTACCGGACTGTCATTAATGTCGACCAGCCCTGAAATTTGGCTGTTGGTCGGCTGCGTCATGACCGTCTATCTTTATCGGGCGCCGCTGCAGTATCTGCTCTTAGCAGTGTCAGTGGCATTAGCATTCATCACTAAGGCTCCTAATGTGTTGTGGTCGCCATACTATCGCGTCAGTGTTCAGCCGACGTATGTGAACGGCAATCCGACTGACCCGGTGCCCTCGTTTTTCTACGGTTATGCCATCAACGTCAACTACGATTCAATCGAGGGCGCGTACGATAATCGCCCTGAATCCATCGCAAAACTGACGAAGAAACAAAGGGCAGAGTTGCTGGATTTTTATGACATGCTCTACCAAATTATCGGCGACCAGCCCAAGTCAATGTTGATATTGGCGGCCGGTGCCGGCAACGACCTGGCCGCTGCACTCAGGCATGGTGCCACTTACGTCGATGCTGTCGAGATCGATCCGGATATTTTGGCGCTAGGCAAAAAGTTGCATCCTGAGAAGCCGTACGATAATCCCGTCGTTCATGCGCACGTTGATGATGCTCGCGCATTTATGAAACGGGCAAACCGCCAGTACGATGTGGTCGATTTCGCGTATCTCGACAGTCACACAGCCTTTTCCTCGATGTCGTCCATTCGTTTGGACAACTACATTTATACGGTGGAAAGCTTCAAGGACGCTATGAAGCTAGTCAAACCGGGCGGGATTTTGACGGTTACTTTCTATCCGATTACTGCATGGCAAACAGTGCGTGTATATAAGACCTTGAGCGAAGCTGTCGGTTATGCGCCAGTAGGCGCCTTTTCGAAAAATAATCGAGGACTGACTTTTATCGTCGGCAACGACCAAGAGCTCTGGAAGCAGCGCGCGCAAGCTGCAGGTCTTGAACTCTTCGATCGAAAAAAACAAGAGAAGCTCATGGCTGGCGAACTGGCAACTTGGGATGGAATCTGCGTAACGACCGACGATTGGCCGTTTTTATTCTTGCGTCAACGAGGACTGGCACTCTCATACGGCGCAGGATTGTTCTTCACGTTGTTTATCGGCTGGAGACTGGTGAGAAGATCTTTCGGCGCATATGCAAACGACCCTGTCGGACGCAACATGTTTTTTCTGGGCGCGGCGTTCATGCTTGTTGAAGTGAAGAGCATCTCGCAGATGGGACTGATCGTGGGCACCACATGGCTGGTGAACGCGGCGGTCATCGGCGCGATTCTGCTCATGATCTTGTTTGCCAACCTTGGTCAAATGAAGTTGCAGGCGAAGCGCGTCGATTATCTGTATTACGGCTTGTTCGCGTCGCTTGTTGCCAGCTACTGTCTATCTCTTTCGCTGCTGAATACGTTGCCTTTTGCCACACGTGTCATATTGGGTGCGATCATACTGGCGATGCCGATGTTTTTCGCGTCCTGGATCTTTGCCATCACCTTCTTTGCAGTGCGCTATCCTCAGCGGGCGTTAGGCATGAATTTGCTTGGAACCCTGGTGGGAGGCGCCCTGGAATATCTCTCGATGATTCTGGGAATTTCTGCGCTCAACTTGATTGCGCTGGCGCTGTACTTCTGCGCCTACCTCTACTACAAAAAGGGCGCCAAGGCGGCGGCTGAGGGCAAGAGCGGCGAGGCTGTAGAAGCTTCGTAGGATTTTGATAGCAGCTACGGCTCGTATCAGCAGCACCTAGGCGCGAAATTGAAGTTGTGCTAATGCGTTGAACTTTTTGCGATCGCCAAACGTTATATGGATGCAGATGCCCATCCGGGATGCGCTGACTCATGCCAGTGAAGCCAAAGTATGTGGGGCGCAGCACTGGTGTGCTAGGTGGTCCGATAAACTGCCCTGGAGGGTCCGATCCCCCTGCGCTCCACTTTACCAACTATAGAGCAGGGCGTCAGCCTGGTGATCCGGGACTTCGTATATACCCGATTCACAAGGGCGAAGGACTGCCTAAACTGGTAGTAGTCCCTTCTCCAACCTTAACTGCTATGGCGAAATTAGATGCCCTCGAGTCAGCAGACTCAGCCAGCCCCAATACTTCGGGCAGCGAGGCTTCGCGTACTCTTAGCCTGGAGGGCAATCCTGCTCCTCCCACCGCCAGCCAAAGCAGTGACCGAGGACACTCGGCGCATGCGGCTGCCAACTACACGCATGTACACCACAATGGGCCTCATATCATCACGCCGGAGACTCCCGGAATCGACGTCTCCGAATTCAACGGCAGCGTCGACTGGTCACAAGTCGCTCAGGCTGGAATGAAGTTCGCATTTATTCGAGCCACCGATGGCACGACGATTCAAGACGCAGATTTCCAACAGAACTGGAAAGGCGCGGAAGCAGCAGGGCTTCAAGTCGGGGCGTATCACTACTTCACGACAACATCTTCGGTTCAGGATCAAATAGCCAATTTCACAAACACAGTTGCAAAAGTCGACGCCGGTAATTTGCCGCCAGTGATAGACGTTGAAGACCCAGCGCAATTCGCGAATTACACCGTTACACAGCGCATATCGATGATTCAACAGATGCTGGACGGCGTGCAACAAAACACAGGCGAACAACCGATTTTGTACATGAGCACCGATTTCTCGTCGCAAGAACTCGGTGGCACTTCGCAATTCGATAAATATAAACTGTGGGTGGCAGACTACACCACGGATAATCAGCCGAACTTGCCACCGACTTACACCAATTGGAACTTCTGGCAGCATTCAGACTCGGGCACCGTATCTGGTGTTACAGGCACAGTCGATCTGGATTATTTTAACGGCTCGGCAAGCCAGCTTCCGACCACGCAACCAGTCGCCACTCAATCCAGTAAAGCACCCTAGCGAACTTCGCGAGACAGGCGCAAGCGCAGAAAATGCGGTGAATACAAGTCGGGGCGCACAACGAAATTTTTCAGATCTCCCGGATTTGAGCAATACGTCACGAACAGATCATCAGGTGTAGGACTGAGCTCAGGATGCGCCTTGGCGCTGTATACCATGACGCGATTTCCGTTGACGATGGTCTCTGTTTCTGGGCATTTGTATATCTCGGTTGGCGGCGAAAACGGACCTTCCGGGCGAGCCGCTGTACGCATAATGATTTTGCTCGAGAGTGGCGGCATATAGATCGCGATGTAGAGGTTCCAACCTTTCAAAAATGAAACCGTCATTTCGGGAGCGGCATCGGCAAACAAGATCGAAGCTTGATCTCTCGAGGAGCTCCACGTTTTTCCAGTCTCATTCCAATATTGCCAATCGGAGAGCGTGCAATTGTCGAGTCGGGACTTCTCGATCCGCGCAATAACACACGGATGTGCATCGAGACCGGTGGCATCTTTTCTTGAGCTGCAATAAGAGTAGAAGTAATGTTCGTCCTGGGTACAGGCAGCTCCAAAGAGAATGTCCTCGTCAGGAGCTGCAACTGGCGTGCATTGTTCGAGGATGGGAGGAGAACCATTCTGTGATGAGACAAAGCGGACCAGATCATCGCCTGCATCTTCAAAGTTGAATGCACCTGCTTTGGGATCGTGGCGCGATCTTACTCGTTTCATAAACATATAGAGGTGTTCGCCGATTACCGCACCATCACCTGGCCAATACCACTCATGTTCGTGCGGTGAACGCGACTGTGACTCGGGAGCACCACCACCTCTCGAGCCCCAGTGAAATTCAAAATGAGCATCACTGACGGGTCCATGCAAAAAACCGATACTGTTATTGATCATAGTTTGCGGTTTGCCGTCAGTCTTGGCACTAATGAATGTATCACCAAACCACCAGAGATTGTCTCCGTTGTCCAGCTTGAAAGAATAAGCACAGTCAGAGCCCAACCAACTTTTGGAATTATGGAATATCGCGTTCATCTTGGGCACCGTTACAACCGTGACCACTCGAACCCGCGGCGCCTCATTGCTTGCGCCTTCTGCCCACACCGGACTGTTACTGAGCAAAAGGGTGGCTAGCACAGCGCAGAAGTATCGAATCAAGCGAGTGACCTTATCGGCGAAGATTCAGAGTGGGCAGGTCGAAGCCCCAGCCGCGCTGCTGGTAGTTCTGGTTAGGATCAAAGTCCGGGATTTCAGCGCACATTCCTCGAGCACCGAAAGTGTACTCGTAACCGTTGGTCATCTCAAAATTCAGCGAGTTGATAAACGCCGATGAGTCCATATTCAAGACCATGTGGGGCATTTTCGAATTGGTTTTACGTATCTCGTCATTCTCGGCCTGCGTTAGCGCCAGCAGTTGCCGTCTTTCCCCAATCGGCAATTCGGTCACTTGCTCCCAAAACGCTTTGGCGGCATCGAATGAATCGCCAGTGAGGTCATGATGTCCGGGGAGATAGCTGTAAAAGTCTTTTTCGTCTTGTTGGATGGTGGCTTTGTTGCGAGTTTTCGAAGGAGTGCCCTCGGTGACCCGCAAAAATTCGTTGAAGGCATGCGCTTCGTTCTTCAGCACTTCGAGTCGTGCTGGTGTGACGCCACGGTCTTTCGTGTCACACTTTCCTGGATCGCCGGCTGGGGACAAATCTGCCATAAAATCTGCTTGAGTAGAGAGAGTTCCAAGATAGCGTCTACTGCGGTCCTGATCAATGGGATAAACACGCATTCCCGCCTTTGTCGGCTGCACAGGATGTGAAACATGGAGTGCCGCATATGAACAAGAGATTGGAGTGTGGCGGAATCCGGATTCGTGCTTAATCCTTGCAAGTGTCCAGGCGTGCGGTACACTAGCCATAAAACCAGTAAAGGCAATGTCAAACCTCTGGCAATTAGTTTGGGGCAAGCAGCAAGTAGATCCGGGCTTGTTGGCTGACGCAATCGAAAGCGAGCTTTTAGAAGCGACCGCTCCAGACTTTCGTACAAAACTTCTGATTCGTGACAGCACTGTAGCTTTGGGCCACTTCTGGGGTGGGGATAAGCTCGAGACCTGGCTGCGAAAGAGCGAGGTCGGACAGCGCATCAAAGACATAATGTTGGAAAATCTGGGCGAAGCAGGCTTTCACTTCTTGGGAGATCAAATCGTGGAGAAGACCGAGCCTGAAGTTGTTAGAACATTTTTGAGAGATCTAGGCAGTCAGATCGATCAACCGCTAACTCTGACGATTGGCGGCTCTATAGCGCTTATATTGGCAGGCAAACTTGATCGAGGAACCGATGATATCGATATAGTCGATGAAGTTCCGGAAGCGATACGCAGTAAGCACGCGCTGTTAGAGAATCTTCAAAACCGTTATCGCCTTATGCTTACGCACTTCCAGTCTCATTTCTTGCCGAATGGCTGGGAGCAGAGACGAAAATTTCTCGGCTCATTCGGGCGCATTGAGATTTACACAGTCGACCCATACGATATCTTTGTAGGCAAGCTTTTCAGCAATAGAACAAAGGACTTGGACGATATCCGAGAGATGGCAACAAAACTAACTAAGGACACGCTAGTTCATCGCACTCAAACAACGTCGGTCGACTTGCGCAAAGATGCAACACTCAGCAGCGCAGCAGAGCGGAATTGGTACGTCCTTTTTGGAGAAGACTTACCGACCCCCCAAGAACACTGAAGCTCGAGATTGATTTCAAAGTATGCTGTTTGGACCTGATTTCAAATTGGCTTGCCTAGCTAGGTGCGGGGATTGACGAGGAATTGTCGTCTAGAACGGCATGTCCTTACCGACAGGGGTGGCAAGTATATTTCCTTTAGTCAGCCCTCTGTAAGGCGCCAAATTTTCCGGCAACGCAAACCGGACGAGTGCATCTTTAATTTCGTCGATATTTTCATCGCGAAAACGGACTTGCGCGTAAGTTCGCACGGAGGAAGCGGACAGGTCGTGTTCACGCTTGCGAAGTTGGATAGCCAGCAACGTAGCATCCGGTCGACTGCTCTCAGAGTCGTGTGGGGCAAATTCAGTTTTCTGCCAGCCATTCTTATTATTCAAATAGGCGTACGCATAAAATGTCGACATGCTCGTGCCTCCTCGGGCGTTTTCCGCTGCTTCCACCAACGACCTTGGCCTGATAGATCAATCACTAAGAGAGAATCTGCGTTGCGATGCTATGCAAACTACCAGAGGCAAACTGATATTTATCACTATCAGTGGGGAAAACCGCATCTAGTTGACACACGCATTTACAATTCAGGACGACGATGAGCGCAGTTCTGTACTCTCGCGCCGAAAAGCACAGGCTTTCGCAGGTCGCCTGTCTGCCGACAACCGCCTTCAGTTGCGCCCCGCAGCCCGGATGGCAAGTGAGTTGGAGTGGTAGAGTGGCACATGTATTGATGAGGATGCTTGTGTGACCAATCGGAAAACATCCGTGAAATGCAGCTTGATTTCCGCGGTTTTATTTTTGACATCGATGGCAGCACAGTTGCCCGCAGTGAGTGACACACCAGCGACTGCCAGTGCTCAATCAACCGCCGACAGCAACTCGACAGAAGAGACGAAAGTGCCTCCGCTCACAGCATCAGAGCAGGACGTGGTGGAACAGCTGAAGTCTAGACAGTACCTCGCCGTCAGAAATAAATTGAAAGAGGACCTGCGTCGACCCCGGTCGGCGAGTGAAAAGACCGAACTGTTGAATCTGTTGGCGTACACAGACCTGCGGCTCAACCAGTATAAAGACGCCATGGGCTGTTTGCACGATGTACTAGGAAGTGAGGTCACCCCCGAAACTCGCGCAATCACCCTCAATCGCCTGGGCGACCTGTACCTGCGTATGCGAAAGAACTCCGCAGCGATCGACACGTTGAAGTCAGCTTTTTCCGCCGCGCCTGTGGGAAGTACTAATCTGCGCATTGCAATTTTGGATCCAATCGTCGGTTGTCTCATTGCGGACCAGCAATACGCTCAGGCTCAGCCCTTCGCGGAGCAGTTCGTCACACTCTGCAAAGAACGCGCCAAATCAGATGATCTAGAAAACGTGGGGTCACTCTTCTGGGCCGAGCTTCGCTTGTCGCAAATTTATAAGCAGTTGAATCAAACAGAACTGCGCGCGAAGATTGTGAAGGAAATCCTGCCTTTAATTGATGGTCTCTTGAAATTGCGTGAGCAGCGAGCCGGAACGACCCTGGCAGAGCAGCAGGCAAGTTTTGACCAGTTTGAGCGAGAGATGCGGCACTCCTTCATCGAGGAAAATCATCCGGACAGCCTGGCAGATTACTTGTGGCTCGGTGCTCAGTTTCGCATGCGCACATTGCCTTTAATTGAGTGGACCTCGAAAGGGGCTGATCCCAGCGCCGTTATTCTTTGCGTGCACGGTTTGGGCTTGGAAAACAGGGCATTCGGTCCTTTCGCCGAGGAGATGACGGCCAAACATTTCACGGTGTACGCCATGGATGTGCGCGGCTTCGGCGCCTGGCAGACCGAGTATGGAACAGACACTGTCAACTTCACTAGCACGTTAGAAGACGTTGCTTCAGTGATCAGGCTGATCAAGATCAGGCATCCTGGATTACCGGTCTTCCTTGTTGGCGAATCAATGGGTGGCGCGATTGCATTGCGCGCCGCATCTGAATTTGGCAGCGATATGACGGGAGCGGTCGCATCAGTTCCTTCCGCCGATCGTTTCAAATCGGGCAAGCAGTCAATCATGGTGGCAATGCATATAATTCGCCCCAACCAGCCGTTCGATATCGGTGCCGAGGTTGCTGCGCAAGCGACGAGCAGCAAAGACTTACGCGAGCTGTGGATGAGTGATCCAAAAGCGAAGATGGATCTCTCTCCGGTCGAACTGATCAAGTTCGATGCGTTTATGAAAACCACCAAAAAGCGATGCGCCAACATAACGACGACTCCGACCATGGTCGTGCAAGGCATGGCCGATAAGCTCGCTAAGCCGAAAGGAACATATGAGATGTTCGACAAGGTGGAGAACCTCGACAAAACAATGATCATTCTCGGTGGTGCAGAACATCTCATTTTCGAGACGCCGACGCAGAATCAAATATTGTTGGACGGATTGGCGACATGGTTTCACAAACATTCACAGCCGGCCGCCAAAGCCCGCTGATTGATCGAAAGCTGACAACACTGATGAAGGTTTGTTGTTGAAATCACTCGGGAGTGTGCACACATGAAAGCTGTCGTTATTGATCAGTACGGTCCAGCGGGCGCAGTACAGATACGCGATATCGAAAAGCCAGTGCCCGGCGATCGGCAAATTCTGGTGCGAGTCAAATCGGCTTCAATCAATCCAATCGACTGGAAAGTAAGGCGCGGTGATCTGCGACTGATCGTCGTGAAAAAATTCCCCCGCGTTCTCGGTGTCGATTTCGCCGGCGACATCGAGGCAGTGGGAGCGCAGGTGAAGGGTGGCTTCAAACCCGGCGATCGCGTCTTCGGCATGTGCAATCCGGTGCGCTCGCAATTTGGTAGTTACGCTGAGTATACGTTGGTTGAGCCCGAGGTCATTGCCCATCGTCCGGATACAATAACCGAGGATCAAGCGGCATCGCTTCCAGTGGCAGGTTTAGCCGCACTTAAAGGACTGCGACAGTTGATCGGCCAACGGCATCAAATGCGGGTTCTGATCAACGGCGCGTCTGGAGGAGTTGGAACATTTGCCGTACAGATCGCTAAGGCCGATGGTGCCTATGTGGTGGCAACATGTGGAAAGAACAATATAGATTTCGTGAAATCTCTGGGCGCCAATGAAGTTTTTGATTATGGAACATTCGATCCGCGAAGCGGCAGCCAAAAGTTTGACGGTATCTTCGACGTGAGCGCCACTATGTCGTTCAGCCAGGCTAAACCTTTGCTCGCGCACGACGGAGTTTACGTAACTACCGTGCCTGACCGGAGTTCTGTCCTGCCTATTTTGCTGAGCGGTATACCATTGCCCGGTCCAAAGGCGAAGATAGTCATGTCACAGAGCGGCAACCGTGTCAGTTCTGAGCTGCTAGAACTAGCCCAGCTTGTCGCTAGCGGAGAGATTCAGCCGATCATCTCCAGCACCGTTTCACTAGACGAGAGCCCACAAGCGCAGGCAACAGCCGAACAAGGTCACACCCGCGGCAAGACCGTGATCCGAATTCCCTAGATTGATGGCGGAGTCTCTTCTTGATCGTCGCGTCATGGCATTCACTGTCCGCGCCAGTCTTGCAAGCCAACCTCAAAACGCGAAGCGGTTATTGAGATACTGATGGCAGTATGCTTCGCAGTTAGCTGCCAGGTCATTTTCCGCCAGCTCACGCGCGGCTCTCGTGGGAAGATCGATCGCTGTTTGACGCTGACGCCCGGCGGCAGTATAGACTTTGACAAACGCTGTCGTATCGGTAATCTCGTATTCGATGATCGGCGACCACCGACCACCATGATCCAATTCCAGACGCAATGCTAAAGGCGAACTGCCGTCGCCCAAATCAGCCTGGCTTATCAACCGCCTCTTGATCGGTCCGTCGGAGCTTTGTAGTTTTGCGTTAGTAAGTGCTGCAGCCTCGTGAAGTGCCAGTCCGGACTTTGGCTCGGGGGGACTGTCGGGGCGCGGCATCTGCGCGACGGAACGAGTGCAATCATCGCCTTCCGCATTCTCTAGCGCGGCGGAAACCTGCGTAAGCGGTATGGAGATTTGCGTTGGCGCATGCGTATGCGGCGCGGCAACTTGCGCATACGGTGCCGAGACTTGCGTTTGCGTGCGCGGTGCCGAATCCGCCAACTCACGCTCGCGCTGTTGCAGATACTCTTGACACTCTCGAACGCTGGGAATAATGAGACGCTGCCCGCGTTTGAGCTTTTGCCCATTCTTCGACTGTTTGATGGGAAGTTTGTTGACGATTGCAAGCAGCTCGTGCAATCGCTCATCTTTAATGTTCGGATGGCGCCGGGCAATCGAACGCAAGCTGTCGCCAAGCCGGCATGCATATTCAGAACGCGCATCGTCTCTACTGCCCGGGAGATGCACTTCAGGTGCATCGTTTCGTTCAGCTTGTGCCAAGAATCGTATTTTATCTGCACGGCTGGGCAATCGCAGTTTTGCGCCAGGCTTGATGATGAAGTTGCCATCCTCATCAACTTCAAGAAGTCCTCGATTCAACTCAATCAAGAGTTCTACCAAGGCGCCATGACCGAGTTCACGCCGGGCAATTCCAACTAAAGTATCGCCCTGCTTGACTGAGTATATTCGGCGTCGCTCAAACCGTTCTATCTCGTTGTTGCGGCGCACTCCGGCAAATGATTCCTCACCGAACATGCGAAGAATTTCGCTGAGTTCACCCTCGTTGTCTCTCAATTTTTTGCTGTCATGGTCGAGTTGGGATACCGAATCATCATTCTGGTTGAGGGCGATCTCGTTTTCAAATCGCCTCGACGTGACTTCTGAGATCGTCTCGTCGTCAGGATGTCCATTTGATGATGGGACGCTGACAGTCTCATCAGCAGTGAGGGTCTCATCGTCAAACCGCTGTTTCGATGTTGCGCCACTGAGGATAGCGTCATCGAAGTGTTCTTGCGATGTAGTCCCGCTAAGAGATTCATTGTCGAAATGTTGTTTTGAGGTGAAACCGCTCAGAGTGTCGCTGTCGAAATGCTGTTTGGATGCGGGTCCGCTTATGGTCTCGTTATCGAAATGCTGCTTGCTTGCCGGACCACTGATGGTTTCATTGTCCAGGTGGCGAATTGATTTAATTGGCGGGTATGTGCGATCGGTTCGTGCATGACCGGCTTGCAATTTCGTCTCATCATCTCGGCGCAGCTCGCTCAAAATCCCCGGATCGCTCGCTTGATGAGTGTGAGCCGTGGCATGCTGCGAACCTATCTGGGGATGTCCATCGACCAATTCTAAATTAGGAAGCGCTGCACCGTTTGTTTGGTTGTGATTCTGTCCAGTCTGACTCGGATCGCTCGACACATTATTGGTGGGCGCAGGTTGCGTCGGCATTGGCGCCGCCTGAGGCAGCGCGGAGACCGGTCCCACCGACGGCCCCAGCCCCCCGGCGCAAGCCGAAGATTTATTCGCGGGCGCGGCACCGCCTCCGGTGCCACCACCTTTGTTGCTAGCGCTAGGTTCGTCAACGGCCGGTTCTACTTTTGGTGGCTGGCGCTTCTTGATAGGTTTTGTCGTCAGGCTCTCTGATTTACCGCCAATTCTGTTGCCGATAGCAACGCCTGCTTCGCCCAACCGAACGGTGCGTTTAATTTCGAGAATGAAACGGTCTGTGGTTGGATCGAAATTTACCCGACCGTCGATTGGAGGCTCAGTGCCAATGTTGGCCGGCACGGGTACGAACCCTTTGGTATCCGGCACGGTTGTTGCCGTGATGGGCTTAACATCAGGAGCGCCTGGGCCAACCACACGAACGTCGGCGATGGTCGCAGTTGCAATAGGCGGAACCTTTGCATCAGCAACGGCACCGCCAGCAGTGGCAATTCCGATTTTTCCATCGGCGCCGATTATCGTAGCAACTGAAATCGGTGCCTTGATGTCACTGGCAGAAGGAGCACTTCCAATCACGATGCCCTTAACGTCGACCGGCGCGCCTGAAGCACTCGGGATCGCTCCCCTTATGTCAGTTACCAACGCGCTGTCAGTGTGTGTTCCTGATGCAATAGCTCCGGGTAGAAGGCCAACTTTGATATCACTCGCAGCGCCCGTTGCAGTTTGAATAATAGCCTTTGTATCAGTCTGTGTTGTGCTTACCACCGTAGTGCCGACCTTGATGTCGGTGGGCGCGATGATTGCAACTTGCGCCCCGACCTTTGTTTCAGTGGACGCAGTGATTGGAACTTGCGCCACGACCTTTGTATCAGTGGACGCGGCGATTGGAACTTGCGCCCCGACCTTTGTTTCAGTGGACGCGGCGATTGGAACTTGCGCTACGACCTTGGTGTCAGTGGACGCGGTAATGGGAACTTGCGCTACGACCTTGGTATCAGTGGACGCAGCGATTGGAACTTGCACCCCCACCTTGGTGTCGGTGGTTGCGGCGATTGGAACTTGCGCTCCCACCTTGGTGTCGCTGGAGGCGGCGATTGGAACTTGCGCTCCTACCTTGGTGTCGGTGGTTGCAGCGATTGGAACTTGCGCCCCGACTTTGTCGGTGGCTGCGCCGCTGCCGACTTGGACTATGCTCTTCGAGTCGGTAGAGCCAACGGTCACATTTTGGTTGACGATCTTCGCATCAGCCGTTGAAGCCGTGAGATTGGCAGCTGCCGTTTGCGCCTGTGCTCGGTTATCCCCGGCTAACGGAACGGCTAGCGACTTCGAATCGGAGGTAATTTGGGAATAGCTGATCGATGGACCATCTGAAGGCACGACAGATTTATCGCTGGGACCAACAGAAGCCTGTGATATCAGCTTGGCGAGCGATTGAGATGCGGCGCTGCCGGCTGTCTGATCGGTGCTTTGCTGATTTATGAGTTGTTTCAGTTTGTCAGCCGCGGTGGCGCCGGATGATGCAGCATTGTCCTGCGGCGCAGCACTGGCTATTGATGTAAGACCTGACTCCTGCCTAACACCATCGACTTGTTTGGTGGCAGAATTTACGTCTGCACCGACATTCGCCGCGAGCAAATCGGAAGGAGCACTGATTTTTGCTAGCGTGGAGGAACCATCTCCCGTACTGCTCGGGACAAGTTTCACGGTGATGACCGCTGTGCTAGCTTCGGCGTTCGAAACCGGAACCGAGCTATTGAACGCAATCTGGGACTGATCGGTAAGCGGCTGACCGATCGTCTGACGAGAATTCGCGTCGCTGTTGATTACGGGACTGAAGTTGCTCGCCAACTCTGAAGGCATGTCAACCTTCGAAAGCGTCGCGTGGCTCTCGGGCGAGGTCTGATTTAGCGACGCTGTTATCAGTGTGGGAGCTGAACCGTCGGAAGAAAGTGCCGGGGGCACGAAAGGTTTACCGCTCGCGACTTGCACTTGCTGTTCGACGACTGGCGTTTCAGCATTGCTATATGACGGCGGCTTCGCCAACTTGTCGGTGATTGTACCTAACTGCGATACGTTGCTGCCATCATTGGGCCCTGCGAACGCCACAGTCATTAGCGAATTTGCTCCCTCAGTCGAAGCCGGTGGTGGCACAAACGGTTTCACCACGTTCGCGACTTGAACTTGCTGCTGTTCCACGACAGGAGTTTCGACCGCGCTCGATTGCGCTGGAATCGTCGTGTAATCACTCAAGGTGCTCAGCTTCGCTACATGGTTTCCATCACCGCTTGGCGTCAACGTCGCAGTCATCAGCGGTACGTTTGCGCCGTCGTTTCCAGGCGTCGGTGGCACAAACGGTTTCACCACGTTCGCGACTTGAACTTGCTGCTGTTCCACGACAGGAGTTTCGACCGCGCTCGATTGCGCTGGGATCGTCGTGTAATCACTGACTGTGCTGAGTTTCGCTACATGGTCTCCATCACCGCTTGGCGTCAGCGTCGCGGTCATCAGCGGTACGTTTACGCCGTCACTCCCAACCGGTGGTGGTACAAACGGTTTCACTACGCTGCTTGCGACCTGAACTTGCTGCTGTTCCACGACAGGAGTTTCGACCGCGCTCGATTGGGCTGGGATCGTCGTGTAATCACTGACGGTGCTGAGTTTCGCTACATGGCCTCCATCACCGCTTGGCGTCAGAGTCGCAGTCATCAGCGGTACGTTTGCGCCGTCGTTTCCAGGCGTCGGTGGCACAAACGGTTTCACCACGTTCGCGACTTGAACTTGCTGCTGTTCCACGACAGGAGTTTCGACCGCGCTGGGTTGCGCTGGGATCGTCGTGTAATCACAGACGGTGCTGAGTTTCGCGACATGGCTTCCTTCATTGCTTGGCGTCAGCGTCGCAGTCATCAGCGGCACGTTTACGCCGTCACTCCCAACCGGTGGTGGCACAAAAGGTTTCACTACGCTGCCTGCGACTTGAACTTGCTGCTGCTCCACGACAGGAGTTTCGACCGCGCTCGATTGGGCTGGGATCGTCGTGTAATCATTGACGGTGCTGAGTTTCGCTACATGATTTCCATCATTGCTTGGCGTCAGAGTCGCAGTCATCAGCGGTACATTGGCGCCGTCGTTCTCAGTCGGCGGTGGCACAAACGGTTTCACCACGCTCGCGACCGATACCGGCTGTTCGACGACCGTCGTTTCAAAAGTGCCAGTTGTGCCTTGCATGGTTGTCGCATCGGTCACGCTTCCTAGTTTCGCAACACCGTTTCCATCATTGGGGACTCCAATCGTTGCGGTCATCAACGGCAAACTTGACACATCTGCTACTGCTGCTGGTGCTGGCGGAACGAACGGTTTTGCGCTAACAAGAGCATTTTGCTGGTCGACCGATGCAGTTTGAGTCTTGTTTGATGCCGATGTGACAGTGGTCCCATCAACGACGGTCGAGAGTTGTGCAGTTTTATTTCCGTTCTCGGCGCCCGGGGAGAGCGTCGCCGTGATTACCGGCAGAGCCGCGCTATTATCCGCAGCAGCCGGCGGCACGAAGGATTTTGCATTTGCGTCTTCAACGGCTTTTTTAGGAAGCGCTGCTTCAGCGGCCGCCGGCGGCGGAGTCGCCGAAGTTCCGTCCGTGACACTGCCGAGCGTCGGACTGTCTCCAGCGCCGCCACCGCTTGCGGTCAGTGTCGTCGAAATCAGGGGCAAACTCGTAGCTTCTGTCGACGCCGCTGGCGGCACGAACGCCACTTGCGCGGTGCCGTCTCCGGTATTTGAGGTTGCACCGGCAGGCGGCGTTGCTTGATCGACAACAGCGCCAGGAGCCGCGCTCGGCGCCGACACCACCGTCTCGGTCTGCGATACAGAATTCGCATCGACATTAATCGCCGCAGACATGCTTAAGGGCTCAATCGTCGAAGCAAGCGAAAATTGCCCGATCGGCGGATCGGGTTGAGAACTCACTTTGAGCCAAGATCTGTCAGAAAAGTATGTCCGATTACTTAGGCCAGCACCGAGATCCGCAACCGTTGTACTGCTCGAGGATGCGGTCGGATCCGCCGTTATGTTGCGCAGCTGCTCGACAAACGCGTGCGGTTTTTCTTTCGGAGTTATCGTGAAAAGCTGTCCATCCGGCTCTTCACCAGCTTCACCCTCGCCTTCGTCCAGAGCCGGATGTTCGCTCACACTCACATACGGAAGCGCATCATGCGATCGCGGCGTTCCCAATTTGCCAGTCACGAGCGCGCGCGGACTACCGGTCGCTACGACCGTCAAGTTGAGCGATTGTGCGCTCTCAGAATCGGTAGACTGGTGGTGGTCTACGACATCTTGAGCGGGCGCCAATCCAGGCTGAGTTTCATTTTGCAGGCGCGCGAAATCAACCGCGCCCAAGCGGTCATCAACCATTTAGCCAAACTCACGAGCAGAGCTATCTGCCGCCCGCAACTGATGCCGTTGCCGAACCAGATAGGTCAACTGCTAAGAAACGTTCAAAATAGATACTTGTATATCTATTGCCCAGCTTCAGACATACAAAATCGAAATAAGCCGAGATTTTACACTTGAGTCTCAAAAGTGTTATCGGACAACACTTTCGGGATGGGCGAAGCCGACAGATGGCGCTCGCCGCAATGCGAGTGTCGGATATTGTGGTCTATTCGCTGCAAACTTTCGTAAACCGGCAACGATGGCTGATAAAGTCCCGAAAGTAAAGCCAGGCGACCGTATACGTACTTTCCCCAGTTACGGATGTGCATCAGCTCCCTAAACTCAACAGCATGCAACGAATTCTGGCTTTGAACAGCGTTGCAGGCTTGAAATCGAGGGACGCCTTTTGCCACGCGCACTCTATTCCATGTCCGTTGTAGCAGCAACGATTTTCCAACTATCAATTGCAGCGACAGCACAAAATTCCACAACTGGCGAAAGCAAAGATCAACAATCCGGAGGAGCAAAAATGACAGACGGTTGCCCAATCAGTACAGCCGAAGCGAAGCAGGACGCAGCTAGACTGTCCGGACTCCTCAAAGCGGGCGACCCCGAATTCAAACTTGAGTTCGCGCAGTACGGTGCTGGCGGTTCTAAGAACTGCGCATCCGACGCTTTCATTCGAGAGTTGGCTCGATTGGATCCGGAAGACGTGAATATAACCGGCAACAAAGTCACCATCGACCCATGGTGCATCGTTTGTACGGAAGTTCTCGACGAGCTGAAACACAAAAAATCAATCGGCGACGTAACGCAAGAGTTGTCGCAAAACGTGCTCCCGCAGGATCATGCGCGCTTCATGAACGAATTCAACACACGCGCCAAGGCGCAACAAGTCCACTTGAGAGTGGCGGAAAATTCAAGCACTCATAAACTCGAACTTCAGGTCGACAGCATCTAGCTGCGCCAATAGCGCAAAAAAACCTTGCCATGGCATTCGGAGTATTTAGCCTTTTGCCATTTTTCGTGGGCTACCGCTGTTCTTTGCCACCAGTTTTCTGGTATCCGCTGGACACAATTGTTGCAACGTGCGCTTCGAACGCTCAGCCACGTGACAGTTTTCATCACGCGTCAACGCCTCCAACAACGCGACAGCATGTTTAGGATTGTCAGCGACGGCAAAACGCACGTCGGCACTCTCATCTTGCGCGAGCACAGTGACGATGTCTGGTGGTGTATTCGGATTTTCGGCTACAGCAGCACGCACACTGGCTGATCGATGATGCGACAAGTCAGCCAACGTGGTCGGCCATGCGTTGGGATTTTCAGCGATGCGCTCACAGAACGGGGTGCTGTCTTGCAGTGCAAGAGCGTCAAGCACAGCCGGCGGCGAGTCAGGATGCACGGCGATGAGCCAGCACACGTGTGCGCCGAGCAACTCGAGCTCCATGCCGTCGCTGCTTTCCTTCGCGGTTTCGACCAACCACAACCACATCGATCTGCGGATGAGCTTCTCGATGTGCTCTGGCCATGACCAGCGCAAGAGCATTCTGTAAGGAAATTCCGCCGTATTGCCGTTATTTTTCATAAGCACCGTTGCGCCAGAGCGCGATATTAGTGGGCTCTATCTACATTCCCGTCCCGGCAAAATAGCGGTCTATGGAAAGCCTATCAAGTTGTAATAGGTAACCCGCATTGCGCCCGCAAACGCCCGCCGCCGCAAAGGTTTGCCCAAATTAAATCCGCGCCCTCGAACCCATCAATAACGGGTAAACGTTTGTACCAGGTTGGCAGCGAATTTTTCGCAGTCAGTTTTCATGCGGATTAAATATCCTCAATTGTCAGAATTTCTGAACCAAGGAGCAAATAATGGGCAGCACCTACAAAATGACCGAAATTGTCGGAACCTCACCGAAGAGCTTCGCAGACGCTGTCAACGAAGGGGTAAAGCGCGCTGCGAAAAGCCTGCGCAACCTCAGCTGGTTCGAAGTCGTTGAAGAGAGAGGAGCGATCAAAGACGGTCAGGTCTCCGAATACCAGGTCAAAATGAAGATCGGCTTCAAACTGGAAGACTAGTTCGAGCCGCACACTACCAGCCTGCTTTGAAACCCTCATAGATTGGCGAATCCATCTGTGAGGGTTTTCGCTGCCTGTGTAGAATTTGCCAGGTACCGACCAGCGAAGGTAGCGCAAGACGATGACCACATCAGCCCGTTCAGTTTTCGAAGAGAACGCAGAAGAGACCGTGCGTTTTTCACAGCGGGTGAAGCAAATCACCATGTCCGCCATAAAGCAGATGCCGATT
This sequence comes from Planktothrix sp., assembly GCA_036703195.1. Classification (GTDB taxonomy): domain Bacteria; phylum Cyanobacteriota; class Vampirovibrionia; order Obscuribacterales; family Obscuribacteraceae; genus DATNPN01. Next base: position 105,491 of record DATNPN010000050.1, read on the forward strand.
CTGGCGAGCAAGGTGGGCGGCTGCGTCTCGCTCGGTCAGGGCATTCCGTCGTTTGGCACTCCGGATTTTATTCGCGATGCAATCATCAAAGAGCTGAGCGAAAACGATGCCATCGGCAAATATTCGATCCAGCCAGGTGTGCCGGCGCTGATTCAAGCTCTCGCTGAAGATTTGCGCCGCAGCAAAAAAGCGCAGATTGATGATCCGCAGTCCGAGCTGTTCATCAGTTGTGGTGGCATGGAAGCACTGGCTGCGGCGATGACTGTAATCGTGGAGCGCGGCGACGAAGTGATTTTGCCGACGCCGACCTATTCCTCTCACATCGAGCAGATTCTATTCGCCGAGGGCGTGCCACGTTTTGTGCCCGCATTAGAACACGACAACTGGCGCCTGGACATCGATGGTTTTCGCAAAGCCATAACGCCAAAAACGAAAGCGATAGTGCTGTGCAATCCGGTCAATCCGACCGGAGCAGTTTTTCCTGAATCAGACATGCGCGCGATCGCACAACTGGTGGTGGAGAAGGACATCTATCTGATTCTGGACGAGGCGTACGATTTCCTTCTTTATGATGAAACTCCGTACTTCAGCCTGCTCTCCATTCCGGAATTGAAGAAACATTTGATATCGTGCGGCAGTTTTTCCAAACGATTCTGTATGACCGGTTGGCGCGTAGGATATATGCTCGCACCGCCGGCGGTGATTCGTCAGGGCTTGAAAGTGCACGACGCTTTTGCCATCTGCGCTCCGACAATTTCGCAATATGCGGCGTTGGCAGCCCTTCGCGCCACGAATGGGAAAGACGGACAGGGCGATCGATTCGTAGCCAAGCTGATTGCAACACTGCAGAGCCGGCGTGAGCTCGTGTGCGAACGACTCGATCGGCTTGCACATGTTTTCTCCTACACCAAACCGAAAGGTGGATACTACGTCTTTCCCAAGTATGAAGGCGAAGATGCGTCGGTCGATTTCGCCGTTCGCATATTAAACGAAGCGAGAGTGATCACCATCCCCGGCGGCGCATTCGGTCCCGCGGGCGAGCACCACATCCGCATTTCATTTGGCGGAGCCGAGGCGGAGTTGAACGAGTCGTTCGATAGGCTCGATCGTTTTTTCAAGGCGTGATAGTTCCAGCAAACAGGTCGGATCGTTTTTTGCAACGCTAGTCCCGGCAAACACGCCCCACGCATATGGCTATCCAATTCCAAAGCCGGAACAAGACGTGCGCCTGCTCGGCTCGGAAATGTAGGGACGAATTCGGTGCCACTCAGGCGGGTGGCGCTCCACAAGACTGCAGCGACACTACTTGCTACATCTAAAATGCATGAAGAACGGGATGTTTCTGTACTTCTTCAAGGTGGGGTGTTTTTCGGCTGCTTCTTCTGTCGGAATTGGCTCTTCGATCTGATCGATTTTGAAACCAATCGAGGTGAGCGAATTTATCCACTCGCTGAGGGTGCGGTCAAAGCGCGGCACTTGGAAGTTGGCATGTTTGCCGACAAGCTCCGCTGGCGCGCCGCTGAAAGTCCACTCTTCCACGAAGCCGTTGTGCTTCTTGAAGTAGTCACCACATATGATACCGATGATTTCACCATCGCGTTCTACCCACTCCCATCGCGGCGTCTGAAAACAAGGATGACAGATGGAAAATTGAAAAAACCCACCCCGTTTTAAAACCCTGAAGGCCTCCGCCAGCGCCTGATCAGATTCAGCGATATCCATCAACGCCATGGTCGACATAACGAAATCGAAAGTCTGATCCGGGTACGGCAATTCCGTAGCGCTGGCGATGCCATACTCGATGTTGAGCGGCTTTTCGGTCTCTGTGGCTTGGGCGTGCGATACGAAGGTTTCAGAAACATCGATAGCGATCATCATGGCGCCACGCTGCGCCACTAATCTGGTGTTGTGTCCCTCGCCGCACCCGATGTCCAGTCCGCGCAAGCCTTTTACTTCCGGAAGCATCGATAAAAAGCAGGGAGTGTTGATGTTGTCTCGACAGATGTCCGAGCCCGCTCGTGTCAGCTCCGTCCATGCCTCGGCGTTCTTGTCCCAGTACTCCGCAACCGTTTTCCAATGCATATTTGGCCCGTCCTCACGAGTTAAGCTTCGAGCGAACCGCCGGTGCCGACATTCAGACTCTCGAGCTAGGTTCCGAAAATACGATCGCCGGCATCGCCCAATCCCGGAACGATGTAGC